>NZ_JAUSZI010000002.1:9647500-10970241 GCF_030817415.1 Streptomyces umbrinus
GCTCATGGGTGGAACGTTGATTATTCGGCACTCTCAGTCATCTCGGGCTGCAAGTACTGTCCTTCGGGGCGTGGAAAGCTGATCACGGGTGGCGAGGGTGCCGGGCACGCTGTTGGGTGTCTGAGGGTACGGACCATCGTGTCTGGATCTTCAGTGCCGGCCCCAGTGAACTCGCCCGTAAAGGGGTGGGGTGACGGGTGGTTGGTCGTTGTTTGAGAACTGCACAGTGGACGCGAGCATCTGTGGCCAAGTTTTTAAGGGCGCACGGTGGATGCCTTGGTACCAGGAACCGATGAAGGACGTGGGAGGCCACGATAGTCCCCGGGGAGCCGTCAACCAGGCTTTGATCCGGGGGTTTCCGAATGGGGAAACCCGGCAGTCGTCATGGGCTGTCACCCACATCTGAACACATAGGGTGTGTGGAGGGAACGCGGGGAAGTGAAACATCTCAGTACCCGCAGGAAGAGAAAACAACCGTGATTCCGGGAGTAGTGGCGAGCGAAACCGGATGAGGCCAAACCGTATACGTGTGAGACCCGGCAGGGGTTGCGTGTACGGGGTTGTGGGATCTCTCTTTCACAGTCTGCCGGCTGTGAGACGAGTCAGAAACCGTTGGTGTAGGCGAAGGACATGCGAAAGGTCCGGCGTAGAGGGTAAGACCCCCGTAGTCGAAACATCAACGGCTCGTTTGAGAGACACCCAAGTAGCACGGGGCCCGAGAAATCCCGTGTGAATCTGGCGGGACCACCCGCTAAGCCTAAATATTCCCTGGTGACCGATAGCGGATAGTACCGTGAGGGAATGGTGAAAAGTACCGCGGGAGCGGAGTGAAATAGTACCTGAAACCGTGTGCCTACAAGCCGTGGGAGCGTCGCTGTATGTGCTTGCACATACAGTCGTGACTGCGTGCCTTTTGAAGAATGAGCCTGCGAGTTTGCGGTGTGTTGCGAGGTTAACCCGTGTGGGGAAGCCGTAGCGAAAGCGAGTCCGAACAGGGCGGTTTAGTAGCGCGCTCAAGACCCGAAGCGGAGTGATCTAGCCATGGGCAGGTTGAAGCGGCTGTAAGAGGTCGTGGAGGACCGAACCCACCAGGGTTGAAAACCTGGGGGATGACCTGTGGTTAGGGGTGAAAGGCCAATCAAACTCCGTGATAGCTGGTTCTCCCCGAAATGCATTTAGGTGCAGCGTCGTGTGTTTCTTGCCGGAGGTAGAGCACTGGATAGGCGATGGGCCCTACCGGGTTACTGACCTTAGCCAAACTCCGAATGCCGGTAAGTGAGAGCACGGCAGTGAGACTGTGGGGGATAAGCTCCATGGTCGAGAGGGAAACAGCCCAGAGCATCGACTAAGGCCCCTAAGCGTACGCTAAGTGGGAAAGGATGTGGAGTCGCAGAGACAACCAGGAGGTTGGCTTAGAAGCAGCCACCCTTGAAAGAGTGCGTAATAGCTCACTGGTCTAGTGATTCCGCGCCGACAATGTAGCGGGGCTCAAGCGTACCGCCGAAGTCGTGTCATTTCAGCATATAGGGCCAACGCCCGCTGGGATGGGTAGGGGAGCGTCGTGTGCCGGGTGAAGCCGCAGCGGAAGCTAGTGGTGGACGGTTCACGAGTGAGAATGCAGGCATGAGTAGCGATACACACGTGAGAAACGTGTGCGCCGATTGACTAAGGGTTCCTGGGTCAAGCTGATCTGCCCAGGGTAAGTCGGGACCTAAGGCGAGGCCGACAGGCGTAGTCGATGGATAACCGGTTGATATTCCGGTACCCGCTGTGAAGCGTCAAACATTGAACCAGGCGATGCTAAGTCCGTGAAGCCGCCCTGGAGCCTTCGGGCAAAGGGGAGTGGTGGAGCCGACGGACCAGACCTGTAGTAGGTGAGTGATGGGGTGACGCAGGAAGGTAGTCCAGCCCGGGCGGTGGTTGTCCCGGGGTAAGGGTGTAGCCCGTGTGATAGGTAAATCCGTCGCACATTAAGGGTGAGACCTGATGCCGAGCCGATTGTGGTGAAGTGGATGATCCTATGCTGTCGAGAAAAGCCTCTAGCGAGTTTCATGGCGGCCCGTACCCTAAACCGACTCAGGTGGTCAGGTAGAGAATACCGAGGCGTTCGGGTGAACTATGGTTAAGGAACTCGGCAAAATGCCCCCGTAACTTCGGGAGAAGGGGGGCCATCACTGGTGATCGGATTTACTCCGTGAGCTGGGGGTGGCCGCAGAGACCAGCGAGAAGCGACTGTTTACTAAAAACACAGGTCCGTGCGAAGCCGTAAGGCGATGTATACGGACTGACGCCTGCCCGGTGCTGGAACGTTAAGGGGACCGGTTAGTGCACTTTCGGGTGTGCGAAGCTGAGAACTTAAGCGCCAGTAAACGGCGGTGGTAACTATAACCATCCTAAGGTAGCGAAATTCCTTGTCGGGTAAGTTCCGACCTGCACGAATGGCGTAACGACTTCTCGACTGTCTCAACCATAGGCCCGGTGAAATTGCACTACGAGTAAAGATGCTCGTTTCGCGCAGCAGGACGGAAAGACCCCGGGACCTTTACTACAGTTTGATATTGGTGTTCGGTTCGGCTTGTGTAGGATAGCTGGGAGACTGTGAAGCGGGCACGCCAGTGTCTGTGGAGTCGTCGTTGAAATACCAGTCTGGTCGTGCTGGATGTCTAACCTGGGTCCGTGATCCGGATCAGGGACAGTGTCTGATGGGTAGTTTAACTGGGGCGGTTGCCTCCTAAAGAGTAACGGAGGCGCCCAAAGGTTCCCTCAGCCTGGTTGGCAATCAGGTGTTGAGTGTAAGTGCACAAGGGAGCTTGACTGTGAGACCGACGGGTCGAGCAGGGACGAAAGTCGGGACTAGTGATCCGGCGGTGGCTTGTGGAAGCGCCGTCGCTCAACGGATAAAAGGTACCCCGGGGATAACAGGCTGATCTTCCCCAAGAGTCCATATCGACGGGATGGTTTGGCACCTCGATGTCGGCTCGTCGCATCCTGGGGCTGGAGTCGGTCCCAAGGGTTGGGCTGTTCGCCCATTAAAGCGGTACGCGAGCTGGGTTTAGAACGTCGTGAGACAGTTCGGTCCCTATCCGCTGTGCGCGTAGGAATATTGAGAAGGGCTGTCCCTAGTACGAGAGGACCGGGACGGACGAACCTCTGGTGTGCCAGTTGTCCTGCCAAGGGCATGGCTGGTTGGCTACGTTCGGGAGGGATAACCGCTGAAAGCATCTAAGCGGGAAGCCTGCTTCGAGATGAGTATTCCCACCAACTAGATTGGTTAAGGCTCCCAGTAGACGACTGGGTTGATAGGCCGGATGTGGAAGCCCCGTAAGGGGTGAAGCTGACTGGTACTAATAGGCCGAGGGCTTGTCCTCAGTTGCTCGCGTCCACTGTGTTGGTTCTGAAACCACGAACAACCGTCGTAGCCAAGGCCACGGCTCCGGTTGACAGTTTCATAGTGTTTCGGTGGTCATAGCGTGAGGGAAACGCCCGGTTACATTCCGAACCCGGAAGCTAAGCCTTACAGCGCCGATGGTACTGCAGGGGGGACCCTGTGGGAGAGTAGGACACCGCCGAACTCCTTTTAGAGCTCCGGTTCTTGGACGTTCAGTCCAAGAACCGGAGCTTTTTTGTTTTCCGGGATGCCGGCCGGACCCCCTCCGCGCTGCGCGCAGATGCCTGAGGGTAAGGTCAGGGGGCATCGTTGGCACGTTCCCACAGGAGGCCCCCGGGTGGAGGTCCAGGAGACCCGCGTCCAGACAGACCGGGTCCTCACCATCCCGAACATCCTCAGCATGGCCCGCCTCGCAGGCGTGCCGCTGTTCCTGTGGCTGATCCTCAGGCCGGAGTTCGGCGGTCCCCAGAGTGACGGCTGGGCACTCCTGGTGCTCATGCTCAGTGGCATCAGTGACTATTTGGACGGCAAGCTGGCCCGTCGCTGGAACCAGATCAGCAGCCTCGGCCGGCTGCTGGACCCCGCGGCCGACCGGCTCTACATTCTGTCGACTTTGGTCGGGCTCACCTGGCGCGAGATTCTGCCGCTCTGGCTGACAAGTGTCCTGCTGGCGCGTGAGCTGCTTCTCCTGGTGATGGTGGGCATCCTCAGGCGTCACGGCTATCCGCCACCGCAGGTGAACTTCCTTGGGAAGGCTGCTACGTTCAACCTGATGTACGCCTTCCCGTTGCTGCTGCTCAGTGACGGAAGTGGATGGCTTGCGTCACTCGCTGCTATTTTCGGATGGGCGTTCGCAGGATGGGGTACAACGCTCTACTGGTGGGCAGGGATCCTCTACGTGGTTCAGGTCCGCCGCCTTGTCCGCGCGGACACCATGGCCGATTGAGCTCGCCGAATGGGCGGCCGTTAGTGGCCTCTGATGGCCCGCAAGCAGAATGTGCGGGACAATCTGACGGGTGAAGTCGGCTAGACCGTCGTCTCTTCAAGGAGGACGCTTCCGACATGAAGGCCGTCGTGATGGCCGGAGGTGAAGGCACACGCCTTCGCCCCATGACCTCAAGCATGCCCAAGCCGCTCCTGCCCGTGGCCAATCGCCCGATCATGGAGCATGTGCTACGGCTGCTCAAGCGGCATGGGCTCAACGAGACCGTCGTTACTGTCCAGTTCCTGGCCTCTCTCGTCAAGAACTACTTCGGTGACGGTGAAGAGCTCGGTATGGAGCTCACCTATGCCAATGAGGAGAAGCCACTCGGTACTGCCGGCAGTGTCAAGAACGCCGAGGAAGCGCTGAAGGACGACACCTTCCTCGTGATCTCCGGTGACGCTCTGACCGACTTCGATCTCACTGATCTGATCAATTTCCACAAGGAAAAGGGCGCGCTGGTCACCGTCTGTCTGACCCGTGTCCCGAATCCGCTGGAATTCGGTATCACCATCGTGGACGAGGAAGGCAAGGTCGAGCGCTTTCTCGAGAAGCCCACCTGGGGCCAGGTCTTCTCGGACACCGTGAACACCGGTATCTACGTCATGGAGCCAGAGGTATTCGACTACGTCGAGGCCGATGTCTCCGTCGACTGGTCCGGCGATGTCTTCCCTCAGCTCATGAAGGAGGGCAAGCCGATCTACGGCTATATCGCCGAGGGCTACTGGGAGGACGTGGGCACGCACGAGAGCTATGTCAAGGCGCAGGCCGATGTCCTGGAGGGCAAGGTCGACGTCGAGCTCGACGGCTTCGAGATCTCGCCCGGGGTCTGGGTCGCGGAAGGCGCCGAAGTACATCCCGACGCCGTACTGCGAGGACCGCTCTACATCGGGGACTACGCCAAGGTCGAGGCGGACGTCGAAATCCGCGAGCACACCGTGGTGGGCTCCAATGTCGTCGTGAAGGCAGGGGCGTTTCTGCACAAGGCCGTGCTGCACGACAACGTGTACATCGGCCAGCACAGCAATCTGCGCGGTTGTGTCATCGGAAAGAACACCGACATCATGCGGGCCGCCCGCATCGAGGACGGCGCCGTCATCGGGGACGAGTGCCTGGTCGGTGAAGAATCGATCGTTCAGGGCAATGTGCGGGTCTATCCGTTCAAGACCATCGAGGCCGGCGCCTTCGTCAATACGTCGGTCATCTGGGAGTCCCGGGGCCAGGCCCATCTCTTCGGAGCCCGTGGCGTCTCCGGGATCCTGAACGTCGAGATCACACCGGAGCTGGCCGTACGTCTGGCGGGTGCGTATGCGACGACGCTCAAGAAGGGCTCGACCGTCACGACCGCCCGTGACCACTCGCGAGGCGCTCGTGCGCTCAAGCGGGCGGTCATCTCTGCGCTGCAGACCAGCGCCATCGACGTACGGGACCTGGAGAACGTACCGCTGCCGGTGGCCCGGCAGCAGACCGCTCGGGGCAGTGCCGGCGGGATCATGATCCGGACGACGCCCGGGGTTCCCGACTCCGTCGACATCATGTTCTTCGACGGGCGTGGGGCGGATCTCTCGCAGGGGAGCCAGCGGAAGCTGGACCGGGTGTTCGCGCGGCAGGAGTACCGGCGTGCGTTCCCGGGCGAGATCGGGGACCTGCACTTCCCGGCCAGCGTCTTCGACTCGTACACCGGCTCTCTGCTGCGGAACGTGGACACCACCGGGATCGCCGAGTCCGGGCTGAAAGTGGTCGTGGATGCGTCGAACGGCAGTGCCGGACTGGTTCTGCCCAGCCTCCTGGGCAAGCTCGGGGTCGACTCCCTGACCATCAATCCCGGTCTCGACGAGTCGCGGCCCACTGAGACCGCGGACGCTCGCAGGTCGGGGATGGTGCGGCTCGGTGAGATCGTGGCGTCCGCGCGTGCCGCGTTCGGGGTGCGGTTCGACCCGGTGGGCGAGCGGCTGTCGCTCGTCGACGAGAAGGGCCGGATCATCGAGGACGACCGGGCGTTGCTCGTCATGCTCGACCTGGTGGCCGCCGAACGGCGCAGCGGGCGGGTCGCGTTGCCCGTGACCACCACGAGGATCGCCGAGCAGGTGGCGGCGTACCACGGGACCCAGGTCGACTGGACGACGACATCGCCGGACGACCTGACGCGCGTCGGGCGCGAGGAGTCGACGATCTTCGGAGGCGACGGGCGCGGTGGCTTCATCGTGCCGGAGTTCAGCAGTGTCTTCGACGGCACCGCGGCCTTCGTACGGCTCATCGGTCTGGTGGCGCGGACGCAGCTCACTCTCAGCCAGATCGACGCGCGGATTCCGCGGGCGCACGTCCTCAAGCGTGATCTGGCGACTCCCTGGGCGGTCAAGGGACTTGTGATGCGGCGCGTCGTCGAGGCGGCCGGTGACCGGTTCGTGGACACGACCGACGGCGTACGGGTGGTGGAGACCGACGGGCGCTGGGTGATGGTTCTTCCGGACCGGGCGGAGGCGGTCACGCATCTGTGGGCCGAAGGGCCCGACGACGCGTCCGCGCAGGCACTGCTCGACGAGTGGTCGTCGGTGGTGGACAGCGCCGGTCGCTGAGCCGCACGCGCGCGTGCCGGACGTGCTCCAAAGGGGCACGTCCGGCACGACGGTGGGGCCGTTCGGAGGTACTGCCCGCGACGTGCGACGATGTGCGGCATGCCGCAGCAGCCCCCCGTTCGGAGCACTCCTACGCACCCCCCGCGCCCGGACGCATCCATGTCGCTGCTCACCAACGTCATGGACCACAGCCTCGACGACGGGTACGCGGAGGCGGCTGCCCGGAAGAAGGCCGACGGGACCGGCGCCCTGCCGAAGACGTTGCGGGCGAAGCTCGGACTCGCGGCCGGTCTGGTGCTCGCGGCCCTCGTGGTGACCGTGGGGGCCGCGCAGGCGCGGATAGCTGCTCCGGTCGTCGCCAAGGAGCGCGAGGAGCTCATCGACCGCATCGACCGCGAGACGTCTGTGGCCGACAAGCTCGAGGGCAGTATCGACAAGCTCCGCGACGACGTGAGCGCGCGGCAGCGCGAGGCGCTCAAGAAGCACGGCGGGGATCAGGGCGAGTTGGTGGGCATCCTGGCCGGCGCGGTCGAAGTGCACGGCCCCGGTGTGAAGCTCGTTGTGGACGACGCCAAGGAAGCCGAGCAGGGCGGCGACGGAGACGCACGCGAGACGTCGGGCTTCTCCGACACCGGTCGGGTGCGCGACCGCGACATGCAGCGCGTGGTCAACGGGCTGTGGGAGTCGGGCGCCGAGGCCATCTCGATCAACGGGCAGCGGCTGACGGCACTGTCCGCGATCCGGGCCGCGGGTGACGCGATACTGGTCGACAACAAGCCCCTGGTGCCGCCCTACACGGTGTTGGCAGTGGGGGACGGCGAGCGGCTGAGCACCGAGTTCCAGAACAGCGGCGACGGACAGTATCTGGACGCCCTGCGGAAGAACTTCCATATCCGGACGGGCATTTCAGTCGAGGACGACGTCCGGCTGCCCGCCGCACCGAGTGTGATCGTACGAACAGCACAACCGAGCACAGAGAAAGGCACATCGTGATCGCCGTACTGGGCCTCGTCGTGGGAGTCGTGGCTGGATTGTTGGTCCGGCCCGAGGTTCCGGCGGTGGTCGAGCCCTATCTTCCGATCGCCGTCGTTGCGGCGCTCGACGCCGTGTTCGGAGGTCTGCGGGCGATGCTCGACGGCATCTTCGACGACAAGGTCTTCGTGGTGTCGTTCCTGTCCAACGTTGTCGTGGCCGCGCTGATCGTCTTCCTCGGTGACAAGTTGGGTGTGGGCGCCCAGCTGTCCACGGGTGTCGTGGTCGTCCTCGGCATCCGGATCTTCTCCAACGCCGCGGCGATCCGCCGTCACGTGTTCCGGGCGTGAGGCCGATGAGCAGCCAGGACGAGACCCCAGAGACCTCAGCGACCTCAGAGTCCCCTGAGCCCTCCAAGGGCCCGGAAGCCACGGAGACCTCCGGGAACCGCCTGCGCAAGGAACTTCCCGAAGAAGTGCGGGCGCAGGAGGACACGGATCCGTCGGATGCCGAGGCGGAACCTCGCAAGCCGGTTCTGACCGGCCGGCAGCGGCTGGTGAAGGGTCTTTGGCCGCCGCGTGTGTCGCGTGCGCAGTTCATCGTCGCCCTCCTGCTGTTCGGCCTCGGCTTCGGCCTCGCCGTCCAGGTGGCGTCCAACAGCGACAGCGACGGCGCCCTCCGCGGCGCGCGTCAGGAGGATCTCGTACGCATCCTCGATGAACTGGACGACCGTACGCAGCGTCTGGAAGAGGAGAAGCAGGGGCTGGAGGATCAGCGCACCGAGCTGGAGAACAGTTCGGACCAGGCCGAGGAGGCCCGTAAGCAGACGGTCGAGAAGGAGAAGCAGCTCGGCATCCTGGCGGGCACCGTGGCGGCGCAGGGCCCCGGCATCACGCTGACCATCGAGGACGAGAAGGGGACGGTCGAGGCCGACATGCTGCTCGACGCGATCCAGGAGCTGCGTGCCGCCGGAGCGGAGGCGATCCAGGTCAACGGTGTGAGGGTCGTCGCGGGCACCTATCTGACGGATGTGAGCGGCGGAGTCGCCGTCGACGGGAACAAGATCAGCGCTCCCTATCGTTTCAAGGTCATCGGCAAGCCTCAGGACCTCGAACCGGCGCTCAACATCCCGGGCGGAGTGGTGCAGACTTTGGAGAAGGAGCAGGCCACTGTCACGGTGGAACGATCGGACAAGATCATCGTGGACGCCTTGCGACCGGCGAAGCGGCCTGACTACGCTCGGTCGTCCTCCCAGTGAACCGGGGGCGCTTGGGGGCAGCTCCTCGAGGGCATGAGGTTGCGGGGGGTCGACGCACCGAATGGGTGGTGCGTGGTGGAAACTGTCTGGTGGATACGGACGTTGTGAGGATGTCCGGCTCGACCGGTGTGTGCAATCAGGGTTCGTCCTGCCCCACGGGCGGGTCTGTTTCGGTCAAGGGGAATCGCCCGTGAAGTTGTTTGCGAAGTTGTTCGGCAAGAGCGCGCGAGAGGGCAAGGACAACGCCACTGCCCGCCATCGTGCACCGCGCCCCGCAGAGGGCGAGGATCAGGGGGACCGCCCTCTGTTCCGCGATCAGGTCGGTGGTCCTGGTGGCGACATTTCCGGTGGTCAGGGCGCGCCGTCTGTTGACCCTGCCCAGTCGGGACGCATAGGTTTCGGCTCCGACCCGTATGCGTCCAACGCCCCCACGGGGCAGCCGCGGCAGGAGGATCCGTCGATGTCGGCCCTGGTGTGTACGAGGTGCGGTAACCGCAACGCGGAGGCGAGCCGCTTCTGCTCCAACTGCGGTGCTCCGTTGCGGGCCGGGGCGACCCCCGAGCGTCCGTCGGAGACCACCTCGACGATCTCCATCTCGGGCCTCGAGGCCTACGACGCCGAGGTCACCGGCCAGACGCAGATGCCGATGCTCTCGCCCGAGGCACAGGCCGCCGTGGACGCTCTGCCGCTCGGCTCGGCGCTGCTGGTGGTGCGTCGCGGACCCAATTCGGGCAGCCGCTTCCTGCTGGACGGCGAGCTGACCACCGCCGGCCGTCATCCGCAGAGCGACATCTTCCTGGACGACGTGACCGTGTCGCGCCGCCATGTGGAGTTCCGTCGTGTTTCCGACGGCTCGTTCACGGTGGCCGACGTCGGCAGCCTCAACGGCACGTACGTCAACCGGGAGCGGATCGACTCGGTCCCGCTGGCGAACGGCGACGAGGTGCAGATCGGCAAGTACCGGCTGGTCTTCTACGCGAGCCAGCGGGGTATCTGACCCGCCCCCGGACCCGGTCCGGGGGGACCCTCAGGAAGGTCCATGCTTCGAACACCGAGCGGCGGTGTCGGCCACGGCACCGCCGCCATGGACAACGGACTGATGAGCATCGGCACGGTGCTCAATGTGCTGCGCGACGAGTTCCCCGAAGTCACCATCTCCAAGATCCGTTTCCTGGAGTCGGAGGGGCTCATCGAGCCGCAGCGGACCCCGTCGGGGTATCGCAAGTTCAGCCCGGGAGACGTCGAGCGCCTCGGACACGTCCTGAGGATGCAGCGGGACCACTATCTGCCCCTGAAGGTGATCCGCGAGCACCTGGACGCCGTGGAGCGCGGTGAGGCGGTGCCGTTGCCGTCCGTGGGGCGTCAGCGCGACGGTGAGGTGCTCTGCGAGTCCGAGGGGCCGACAGTGGCCCGGATCGGGCGGGCCGAGCTGCTGGCCGCCGTGGAGATCGGCGAGCAGGAGCTCGAGGAGTGGGAGTCGTACGGGCTCATCACACCGCTGCCCGAGGGGGTCTACGACGCCGAGGCGGTGACCGTGGCCGGTCTCGTCGTGGAACT
The DNA here is from genome assembly GCF_030817415.1 of Streptomyces umbrinus. NCBI lineage: Bacteria > Bacillati > Actinomycetota > Actinomycetes > Kitasatosporales > Streptomycetaceae > Streptomyces > Streptomyces umbrinus. Next base: position 9,658,234 of record NZ_JAUSZI010000002.1, read on the forward strand.
GGGGCGGTTCGGGATCGAGCCGCGCCATCTGCGTGCCGTGAAGGCCGCCGCCGACCGTGAGGCGGGCCTTGTCGACCAGGTCGTGGCCCCACTGCGGCGGCACCGCAATCCGCAGACCAGGGCGCACGCGGAGGCGCAGACCAAGGAACTGGCGGGGCTCGCGGTGAAGCTGCACGCCGCGCTGGTGCAGTCCGCGCTCGGGGTGCGGCTGCCCTGACCCGGTGGGTCGCATGGAACGCGGGATCGGGCGCCCAATCCGTGCCCGACTACCCAAAGATGCCGGGCACGGCCTAGGGTTGCTGTGTGAACGAGCTCGACGTCGTAGGTGTCCGGGTCGAAATGCCCTCCAACCAACCGATCGTGCTCCTGCGTGAAGTGGGAGGCGACCGTTACCTCCCCATCTGGATCGGGCCGGGGGAGGCGACGGCGATCGCCTTCGCACAGCAGGGCATGGCCCCCGCGCGACCGCTGACCCACGACCTGTTCAAGGACGTGCTGGAGGCCGTCGGCCAGGAGCTCACCGAGGTGCGCATCACGGACCTGCGGGAGGGCGTCTTCTATGCGGAGCTGGTGTTCGCCAGCGGGGTCGAGGTCAGCGCCCGGCCGTCCGACGCCATAGCGCTGGCGCTGCGCACCGGGACGCCGATCTACGGCAGCGACGGGGTGCTGGACGACGCCGGTATCGCGATCCCGGACGAGCAGGAGGACGAGGTGGAGAAGTTCCGCGAGTTCCTCGACCAGATCTCGCCCGAGGACTTCGGGACCAACAGCCAGTGACCTTCCGGTCCGGGCTCCAGTGACCCTCCGGGACCGCCTGACAACGGGCCGTGCGGCGGTTGTCCCGAGAGCATTCGGCTAGCCTTTCCCCGCGGTGGGACACGGGAAACCACTCCTAGGGTGATTATCACTCGGCGTGCCGAGTGTGGCGGTCGTTGACGCACCCCCGGTGGCTGCCTACCGTCGAGAAGGCAGGTCAAGGACGGAGGTCGGCGTGAGAAGCAGCGGCGACGGTACGGCTGGGGGTGCCCCCGGACCCGGTCTGGGGGAGAGCAGCCCGTACCCGCTTCACAGCAGCGCGGCCGATCACGTACAGCGGCCGACAGCGGTGCCCGAGGACGGCGGGGTGGCGTCCGAGGAGGTCGGTTATCGGGGGCCCACGGCCTGCGCGGCCGCGGGCATCACCTACCGGCAGCTGGACTACTGGGCCAGAACCGGGCTGGTCGAGCCGAGCGTGCGGGCCGCCTACGGGTCGGGGACGCAGCGGCTCTACAGCTTCCGGGACGTCGTCGTCCTGAAGATCGTCAAGCGGTTCCTCGACACCGGTGTCTCGCTGCAGAACATCCGCACCACCGTCCAGCACCTGCGTGAGCGCGGGTTCCGGGACCTGGAGCGGATGACGCTGATGAGCGACGGCGCCACGGTCTACGAGTGCTCCTCGCCCGACGAGGTCCACGCGCTCCTGCAGGGCGGACAGGGCATCTTCGGGATCGCGGTGGGCGTGGTGTGGCGGGATGTCGAGAGCGCCCTCTCACAGCTGCACGGGGAGCGGGTCGACACGGGCGAGACGCTTGTCCGGCCCAATCCGGCGGATGAGCTGGCGCGGCGGCGTAATCGCGCGGTCTGAGTCGGCGGGCGCGGGCTGAGCCTTCCGGCCCGGGACCTGTCCGGGCCGGAAGGCTCTGCCGCCCGTCGCTTGCTGCACGTCGCCTGGCGCCCCGCGTTCGGCGCGCGCGTGGGGTCTCGGCTTTGTGGCGGTCCACAGGTCGTGCCGGGGCATTGTCAGTGGCGTAGGGCAGCATCGGACATGTGAGAACCGCGCCCACGATCCTGCATCTCGACATGGATGCCTTCTACGCCTCGGCGGAGCAGGCGGCCAAGCCGAGCCTGCGCGGCAAAGCGGTCATCGTGGGCGGGCTCGGGCCGCGGGGCGTGGTGGCGACCTGCTCGTACGAGGCACGGGTTTTCGGGGTGCATTCGGCCATGCCCATGGCACAGGCCCGCCGGCTGGCGCCGAACGCCGCGTATCTCGTACCGCGCTTCGGGCTCTATCGAGACATCAGCGAGCAGGTGATGGGCCTGCTGCGGGATCTGTCGCCCCTGGTGGAGCCTCTGAGCCTGGACGAGGCGTTCGTGGACCTGGAGGCCGGGCAGACGGCCTGGGACGCCGAGTCGGCACAGCTGACCGGGGTGAAACTGCGCGGGGACATCAGGGCCGTCACCGGGCTGACCGGGTCCGTGGGGCTCGCAGCCTCCAAGATGCTCGCGAAGATCGCCTCCGAGCAGGCCAAGCCCGACGGGCTGGTGCTGATAGAGCCGGGCACCGAGCGGGAGCTGCTCGCCCCCATGTCCGTGCGGACGCTGCCGGGCGTGGGGCCCGCCACGGGGGACCATCTGCGGCGGGCCGGGATCACCACGGTCGGGGAGATCGCCGAGGCGGGCGAGGACGAGCTCGTACGGCTCCTGGGGAAGGCCCACGGGGTCGCGCTGTACGCCATGGCGCTCGCGCACGACGTGCGGCCCGTGGTGGCCGAGCGGGACACCAAGTCGGTGTCCGTCGAGGACACGTACGACGTGGACATCCACGACCGGGTGCGGGTGCGGATGGAGGTCCAGCGGCTTGCCGACCGGTGTGTGGGGCGGTTGCGGGGCGCGCATCTGTCGGGGCGGACCATCGTGCTGAAGGTACGGCGGTACGACTTCTCGACGCTGACCCGGTCCGAGACGCTCAGGGGGCCCACGGACGACCCCGCCGTGGTGCGGGAGGCCGCGGCGCGGTTGCTGGAGTCCGTGGACACCACGGGCGGCGTACGGCTTCTGGGGGTGGGGGTCTCGGGGCTCGCCGACTACACGCAGGAGGATCTCTTCGCGCAGGCTCGGACGGCTGCCGCTGCCGCTGCTGCTGCCGCAGAGGAGCCGGAGCATGCGGAGAAGGAGGAGGCCGAGGAGGTTGTGGAGGAGCCGGTGGCTCCTGCGGAGCGGCGGTGGCATGCGGGGCACGATGTGCGGCATGCGGAGTTCGGGCATGGGTGGGTGCAGGGGAGTGGGCTGGGGCGGGTGACTGTGCGGTTCGAGACGCCGGATTCCTTGCCTGGGCGGGTGCGGACGTTTCGGAGTGATGATCCTTTGTTGGAGGTTGCGGAGCCGTTGCCGTTGGTGGGGCGGGGGGCCGGCGATTCGGGGGTGGGTGAGGCGGTTGTAGGGGGGTGAGCTGGGTGGGTTTGTGGGTGCGGGTGCGTTGTGGCTTGTCGCGCAGTTCCCCGCGCCCCCAAGGGGGCCCTACTGGGGCTCGTCCTTGCCTGCCAGGTGGCCGAAGTCGTGGTCCGGGAAGGGGGGTGGGGGGGCTACGTCCAGGCCGTAGTGGTGGTAGAGCTGGAGTTCCTGTTCGGGGGAGAGGTGGCGGCCCACTCCGAAGTCGGGGGCGTCCTTGATCAGGGCGCGTTCGAAGGGGACGCGCAGGGCCCCGTCGGCCAGCTCGCTGGGCTCCAGGGGGACGAAGGCGTCTCTGCTGAACAGGCCGGTGCGTATGGCCGCCCACTCCGGTACGCCGGTCGCGTCGTCGAGGTAGACCTCGTCGACCGTGCCGATTTTTGTGCCGTTGCGGTCGAACGCCTTGCGGCCTATCAGGTTGCGCGGATCGATGTCGGTCTGCACGGGCCCTCCAGCTGCTCGCAACTCATCCGTAAGCACTACGAAAGAGCACTTTGAGGAGGGCGGCCACTCGAGGGAACCCCGCTGGTACGCTGGGCAACGGCTGCTGACCCCGTGCGGGAGAGTCCTCCAGGCTTCATCGGAGGCGCCGAAGGAGCAAATCCTCCCCGGAATCTCTCAGGCCCACGTACCGCATGGACGAGGTCACTCTGGAAAGCAGAGCGGTGTTCGAGCTTTTTGACGGGCTCCGCTCTCACCGACGGTGAAAACCGGTGCGCCTTCGCGGGCGGCCCGGTGAAGCTCTCAGGTTGAGATGACAGAGGGGGAGGCCGTCCGGGCACCCATGCAGTGGTGCCCTCGAAGGTCGTCAGACCAGGAGGCCTCCGCAATGACCGCCCATCGTATTCCGCTCTCAGAGCTCGAACAGGGAATCCCCTTCGAGCAGCGCCACATCGGGCCCGACACCGAAGCCCGGGCCAAGATGCTCGCGCACGTGGGGTACGGCTCGCTCGACGAGCTGACGGCCACCGCGGTCCCGGATGTGATCAAGAACGCCGACTCGCTGGAACTGCCGGGCGCCCGCACCGAGGCCGAGGTACTGGCCGAGCTGCGTTCCCTCGCGGACCGCAACCAGGTGCTGGATTCCATGATCGGACTCGGGTACTACGGGACGTTCACGCCGCCTGTCATTCTGCGCAATGTCATGGAAAGCCCTGCTTGGTACACCGCGTATACGCCGTACCAGCCTGAGATCTCGCAGGGGCGGCTGGAAGCGCTGCTGAACTTCCAGACCGTGGTCGCAGAGCTGACCGGTCTGCCGACCTCCGGGGCCTCGCTGCTCGACGAGGGCACGGCGGCCGCCGAGGCCATGGCACTGTCGCGGCGCATGGGCAAGAACAAGAAGGGCCTGTTCCTGGTCGACGCGGACACCATGCCGCAGACCATCGCCGTGATCGAGACCCGCGCCGAGCCGACCGGCGTCGAGGTCGTCGTCGCCGACCTGAGCGACGGCATTCCGGCCGAGTTCGCCGAGCGCGAGATCAACGGCGTGCTCCTCCAGTACCCGGGCGCCTCCGGTGCCGTACGGGACCTCAAGCCCGTCGTCGAGCGGGCGCACGAGCTGGGCGCGGTCGTCACCGTCGCCGCCGATCTGCTCGCCCTGACGCTGCTCACCTCGCCCGGTGAGCTCGGCGCCGACATCGCGGTCGGTACGACCCAGCGCTTCGGTGTGCCGATGGGCTTCGGCGGGCCGCACGCCGGATACATGGCCGTCCGCGAGAAGTTCGCGCGCAGCCTGCCCGGCCGCCTCGTCGGCGTCTCGGTCGACGCGGACGGCAACAAGGCGTACCGGCTCGCCCTGCAGACGCGTGAGCAGCACATCCGCCGCGAGAAGGCGACCAGCAACATCTGTACGGCTCAGGTGCTGCTCGCCGTGATGGCCGGGATGTACGCCGTCTACCACGGGCCCCAGGGCCTGCAGTCCATCGCGCGGCGCACCCACCGGTACGCCACGATCCTCGCCGCGGGTCTGAAGGCCGGCGGGGTCGAGGTCGTCCACGAGGCGTACTTCGACACGCTCACCGTGCGGGTGCCGGGCAAGGCGGCCGAGACGCTCGCGGCCGCGCGCCGGGGCGGGGTCAACCTCCGGCTCGTCGACGCCGACCACCTGTCCCTCGCCTGCGACGAGACCACCACGCGGGCCCAACTGGGCGCTGTCTGGGCCGCGTTCGGTGTCGACGGCGACGTGGCCGTGCTGGACGAGGCGACGGAGGACACGCTGCCGGCCGCGCAGCTGCGCACCGACGAGTACCTCACGCACCCCGTCTTCCACCAGTACCGTTCCGAGACCGCGATGCTGCGCTACCTGCGCCGGCTCGCCGACCGTGACTACGCGCTCGACCGGGGCATGATCCCGCTGGGCTCCTGCACGATGAAGCTCAACGCGACGACCGAGATGGAGCCGGTGACCTGGCCCGAGTTCGGACAGCTGCACCCCTTCGCGCCCGCCGAGCAGGCACAGGGCTATCTCACGCTCATCCGTGAGCTGGAGGAGCGGCTCGCCGAGGTCACGGGCTACGACAAGGTGTCGCTGCAGCCCAACGCCGGTTCGCAGGGCGAGCTGGCAGGTCTGCTGGCCGTACGCGGCTACCACCGGGCCAATGGCGACGAGCAGCGCACCGTCTGCCTCATCCCCTCGTCCGCGCACGGGACGAACGCCGCGAGTGCGGTGATGGCCGGGATGAAGGTCGTCGTCGTGAAGACCGCCGACGACGGCGAGATCGATGTCGAGGACCTGCGGGCCAAGATCGAGCAGCACCGTGACGAGCTGTCGGTGCTGATGATCACGTACCCCTCGACGCACGGGGTGTTCGAGGAGCACGTCGCCGACATCTGTGCCCAGGTGCACGAGGCGGGCGGCCAGGTGTACGTCGACGGCGCCAACCTCAACGCACTGGTGGGGCTTGCCAAGCCGGGGCACTTCGGTGGCGACGTCTCGCACCTCAACCTGCACAAGACGTTCTGCATCCCGCACGGCGGCGGCGGTCCTGGCGTGGGTCCGGTCGGGGTGCGCTCGCACCTGGCGCCGTATCTGCCGAACCACCCGCTGCAGCCCGCCGCGGGCCCGGAGACGGGCGTGGGCCCGATCTCGGCCGCTCCCTGGGGCTCCGCGGGCATCCTGCCCATCTCGTGGGCGTACGTCCGTCTCATGGGCGGTGAGGGGCTCAAGCGGGCCACGCAGGTCGCCGTGCTCAGTGCCAACTACATCGCCAAGCGTCTTGAGCCGCACTACCCGGTGCTCTACACCGGTCCCGGCGGGCTCGTGGCGCACGAGTGCATCATCGATCTGCGGCCGCTGACCAAGGCGACCGGTGTGAGCGTCGACGACGTCGCCAAGCGGCTGATCGACTACGGGTTCCACGCGCCGACGATGTCGTTCCCGGTGGCCGGCACGCTGATGATCGAGCCCACGGAGAGCGAGGACCTGACCGAGATCGACCGGTTCTGCGACGCGATGATCGCCATCCGTGCGGAGATCGAGAAGGTCGGATCGGGCGAGTGGGCGGCGGACGACAACCCGCTGCGGAACGCCCCGCACACGGCGGCCGCGCTCGGCGACGCCTGGGAGCACGCCTACAGCCGTGAGGAAGCCGTCTTCCCGGCCGGTGTCTCGGCCGCGGACAAGTACTGGCCGCCGGTGCGCCGGATCGACCAGGCCTACGGCGACCGGAACCTGGTCTGCTCCTGCCCGCCGCTGGACGCCTACGAAGAGTAGTCACCGACAGACATGCGTCGGGGCCGGTTCCGGGATTGCTTCCCGGGCCGGCCCCTCGTGTGTCCGGACGGCCTGCCCCGCCGCCCTTGGTGCACCGCGCCGCTCAGGCGGCGGTCATCACGTCCATGGCCACAGGTCGATGTGGAGCGATGATCCGGCCGTCCGGCAGAAGCTCACCGGTGTCCTCGAAGAGGAGAACGCCGTTGCACAGCAGGCTCCATCCCTGTTCCGGGTGGTGCGCCACGAGAAGCGCGGCCTCCCGGTCGGCGGAGTCGGCTGTCGGGCACGGTGGCTGGTGCTGGCACATTGATGGGATCTTTCGCTTTGGTGTGAGGTCGGTGATCGGTGTCGTGTCTGTTCCGCGGCTCGAACTGATGCTCATTGCCGCCCCCCGTTTGTCAGATGGTCCGGAACCCAGTGTTGCCCTACGGGCGTCAATCCGCAGGGATTTGGCGTCAGCGCTCCTCACAGGTTGATGACGCATCACCCGTGCGGACGGTTCATTCCAACTGGGCTGCCTCTTCGGGTGGTTCGTAGTGGTCGGATGGGGCTAGTCCGGACGGGCCGGGGGTGCGCTGTGTCCACCGGACGTCACTCCACGCGACACAGTTTCCACGCGGTCACAGAGCGGAGTGGAGAGGTGTGCCCGTGCACAGCAGTGTGCCCCGCGGCCGGGGTGGGGCCGCGGGGCACGGAAGCCGGGGTGCGCTCAGGCGGGTGAGCCGAGCAGTGGGGCGGGCGTCGGCGTCGGCGTGAGCCGATGGGTCAGGACGGGCAGCAGCTCGGCCACGCGGTGCGGTCGGTGCGCGGCGATGCCGGGCGGGGCGGGAGCCAGCGGCACCAGAAGGTCGGTGGCAGCGGGATGGCCCTCGGCGCCGTCGGCCGCGCAGTCTCCGTGCAGCCAGAGTGTGAGCATGTAGAGCTCGGGTACGGACAACAGACGGGCCTGGTACGACCCGGTCATCGTCTCGGCCTGGCGCAGGGCGCGCTCGGTGGCGGTGACGTACGGGCCCTCGAAGAAGTGCGAGAACGCCCAGCCGTCGGGGGTCAGCCTCGTTTCCGCGGCCGCCACGGCACGTTCGCCGCAGCGGATCAGGAAGCGCCACCCGGCCAGGCGGGTGGCGGAGGTGCCCGCCGGGGTGATCCGGTCGAGTACGTGGACGGGCAGAGGGAGATCGGGTGTGGCGGGTCCCTGGGCATTGCGCAGGGCCGGGGTGCGTGCTTCACGGACCGCGGTGGGGGAACCGAGGGCGGTGAGGACGGTGCGCAACGCGGGCGCGGGAGCCGGGGGCACATGCAGCGGCATGGTGGGTCGCCTCTCATTCGACAGGCATGGTGGCGCGAGGGCGGGGGCGGACGGCGCTGTCAGCTCTCGGGTCAGAGGAGCGTGGGCCCAAGGTCCTGTCGTCAAAGTGACGTCGTTCGCCCGAAGGGTCGGCCGCGTGGCGGGCGGCACTTTGACGGCAGGACCTACCATGGCGAACGCCAACTCTCTGCCTCGTTCGCGGAGTTTATACGACACGTGTTCTGACGGTGTTTCGTCTAGCCGTTCCGCGCATTAAGGGCAAGAGACAATTCGGTCGGCGTGACGTGCGTTTGGTCCTGGTTCTCCAGGGGTACCCGTCGATGACCTCGGAATATGCCATCGGGGTGGACGGCCGGTTCCTGTCGGCGTTTTTCACGACAGGGCCGATCGTCGAAAACCCGCACTGCCCCATGCCTGGTGAATGTGCCTGTGGGCAACCGCGTTCAGAGTAGCGCCCGGGGGGTTCGTCCAGGGCGTTATCGATCACATTGCCTGGGCATCATCCCACGTGACCCGGGACATCAGCGGCCGGTTCGTCGGGCTGCCCAGTCGAGGAGGGACACTTCGATGGGGGAGAAGGTCGTGGCGGGACCGATCGGCCTGTCCGATCGGCAGCGCTACCGCGAAAAGCTCCAGCAGTGTCTGGCGGGGCTGGCGCGGTTGCTGGCGGAGAAGCGGTTCGACCGCCCAAAGAATCTCATGGGCCTGGAGATCGAGCTGAATCTCGCCGGTCCTGACGGCATGCCGAGAATGATGAATGCGCAAGTACTTGAGCGCATCGCGAGCCGGGATTTCCAAACAGAACTCGCCATGTTCAATCTGGAAGTAAACATTGCTCCCCATCGGCTCGGCGGCCGTGTATTCGACCGGCTCGCCGAGGAGTTGCGCACGTCACTCGCATATGCCCACCGGAAGGCGAACGAGGTCGACGCCGGAATCGTGATGATCGGTATTCTGCCGACGATCGCCCGCGACGACCTGGTCTCCGCGAACCTTTCCGACGTGGACCGCTACACGCTGCTCAACGACCAGATCGTGGCCGCCCGCGGCGAGGACTTCAGGCTGGACATCGAGGGTGTGGAGCGGCTCAGCTGCACCTCGGCGTCCATCGCGCCCGAAGCCGCCTGCACCTCCGTTCAGTTGCACCTCCAGGTCACGCCCGGACGCTTCGCCGACGTGTGGAACGCGGCGCAGGCGGTGGCCGCCGTCCAGGTCGCGGTGGGCGCCAACTCGCCCTTCCTGTTCGGCCGTGAGCTGTGGCGCGAGTCGCGGCCTCCGCTGTTCCTGCAGTCCACCGACACCCGTCCGCCCGAGCTCCAGGCGCAGGGGGTCCGTCCGCGGACCTGGTTCGGGGAGCGGTGGATCTCGTCGGCGTACGACCTGTTCGAGGAGAACCTGCGTTTCTTCCCTCCTCTGTTGCCCATCTGCGACGAGGAGGATCCGCAGGCCGTCCTCGACAAGGGCGGCACGCCCCGGCTCGCCGAACTCGTGCTCCACAACGGCACCATCTACCGCTGGAACCGCCCGGTGTACGGCATCGACGACGGTGTCCCGCATCTGCGCGTGGAGAACCGTGTGCTGCCCGCGGGCCCCACGGTCACCGACGTCATCGCCAACGCGGCCTTCTACTACGGGCTCGTACGGGCCCTCGCGGGCGAGGCGCGGCCGGTGTGGACACGGCTGCCCTTCGAGGCCGCGGCGGCCAACTTCGACCACGCCTGCCGGTACGGCATCGACGCGCGGCTGGAGTGGCCGCGACGCGGCAGGTACGGCGGGACCACGCGGATGCCCGCGACCCGGCTGGTGCTGGACGAACTGCTGCCGCTCGCGGCGGCGGGCCTGGACGCGTGGGGCGTCGAGCCGGCCGACCGGGACCTCTACCTCGGCGTCATCGAAGAGCGCTGCAAGCGGGGCGTCAACGGGGCCTCCTGGCAGTCCCGTACGTTCCACAAGGCGCTGGAGGACGGCATGGGGCGGGATGCCGCGCTGGCCGCCACGACGAAACGGTACGCCGAGCTGATGCACCTCGGTGAGCCCGTGCACACCTGGCCGGTCGGGTTACCGGCGCCCGCCGTTTCGCTCGGGTGAGGTCGGCGGGGTGACGTGTGGTGGTGGGGTCAGTGGGGTGACGCGTGGTGGCGAGGTCGGTGGGTGATCACTTCTGGTCGCCGGCCCGTACGACGGCTTTCAGGATCACCGAGTGGATCTGGGACGGGTCGGTGACCAGGTGGGCCGAGCCCCCGGTCGCCTCGGCGATCTCGTCGAGCTCCTTCTTGTCGGCCTCCGGCCCCACCGCGATCGCGATCAGCGGTACCGGGCGGTCCGGATCGGTCAGCTGCCGGAGTTGGGCGACGAGGGCGGAGCGCGAGATGCTCCCCGGGTCATCGTTCACGCCGTCGGTGAGCAGTACCAGCCCGTTGAACTTGCCCTTCGTGTAGGAGGCCGTGGCCTCCTTGTAGGCCGCCAGTGTCGTGTCGTACAGGCCTGTGGCGCCGTCCTTGACCGGCTTCAGGCTGTCGAAGGCCGCCGACAGAAGGTCCCGCTGGGTACTGCCGGCCGCGCGGCCGGCCAGCCGCTCGGTCGGGACGAGTACGCGGTAGTCGCGCTCGCCGTCGACCTTCCTGGAGAACGTCCAGAGCCCGACCTCGTCCTGAGGGGTGAAGGTGGCCAGAGCCTGTGACAGCGCCGACTTGGTCACCTCCATACGGGACTCGCTGGTGCCCGGCACCGGCTTCGACATGGACGCGGAGATGTCGACGACCGTGGTGAGCCGGGCGCTCTGCACGGTGATCGTCCACATGCCGAGGGCTTCCTCGATCTCCTTGTCCGTGGCGGGTGTGTCCGGCAGTTCCCTGTACGGCTGCGGGGCGCGGCCGCCGGCGCGGGTCACCAGCTTGTCCGGGATGTCGTCGTCATCCGTACGGAAGCCGTGCTTCTCCAGGATCCGGCGCCCGTCGGGCTCGCCGAGGAGGGTCATGAACCGCAGCGCGGCCCGGCTCTCGTCGGTGGTCAGCGCCGGCTCGTCGACCAGCGCGAACGGGAAGTCGAGCAGGGGCGAGCCGTCCTTCGGGTAGAAGAGGTCGAGGTCGTCGCCGCTGTCCGCGGTCGTGTTGTACGCGAACGCCGCCTGCTCGGAGAGGATCAGCGCCTGGTTGCGCTTCGGGTTGCCCTGCTCGGTGCCCGAGAGGTCGCGCGGCAGGGTGTCCAGGACCTGGCTGTCGCTGTCGGAGGCGCGCAGCGAGAGGGCCTTCGCGGTGGCCGCCGCCAGGATGTCGCCGTCCTTGGCCTTGCCGACCGCGTGTGTCAGCCGGGTCAGGGCGAGCAGGCCGGTGGCGCTGCGCGACGGGTCGCCCGCCCCGAGCCTCAGCCGCTCGCTCGTCGTCGTCGCGTCGGCCAGCTCGGTCCAGCTGTACGTCTTGACGGGCCACCCGAGCGACTTCGCGGCCGTCGGGATCATGGCCACGCCCACCGGTGACGAGGCGACGTTGCCCGCCGGCGTCACCGGAACCGACTTGCCGTCCGCCATGATCCGGCTCACCCACACACCCGAGTCCGGCACCCATGCCTCGAACTCGGTGGCGCTCTTCTCATTCGACCGCAGGGCGTCCGTGACCTTGTACGCGTCCTGGGCGGTCACCTGCACGTCGAGGCAACTGCCGTCGGACGTCACGTCGTTGTCCCGGGCGTAGCCTGCCGCGTCCTTGAGCGCGGGCGCGATGCCGGGAGCGGCGGCGATCCGCAGGCGCACGGCACTGTCCCAGCAGGACGAGCCGAAGGAGAGTACGCCGCCGTCGACCGCGGCGGCCGTGCCCCCGGCGGCAGCGACCAGGAGGGCCGTCGTCAGCGCCACATTGCGGCGCCGAGCGCGCCGCCGGGGGCCGGTGGCGCCCCTCCGGAACCCGTCGGGCAAGCTGTGACGTCCCATGGCGGTCGTGCCTTCCCTGGTCGAGCTGGATTCGTTGAAGCCGTGAAATGGCCGAATGCTATGGCATAGGGGGAGGGGTGCCCGCAGGGCGTCCGTCCCCCCGACGGCTTGTCGCGCACGATCTTCGCAACTTCTTTCGAGACCCTAGCGGGGCGAAGATGGGGATGAGGCGGGATTGCTCAACTGGAGGCAGGAGTGCACGTGGAGGCTGGGTCGGTGGCTGATTCTTTTCCCGAGGACCGGCCCTCGCGGCGGATTCTCCGCGACGAGACACTGCTTGTACTGGGCGTCTCGCTCGGGGCCAGCGGGGTCTCCGCGCTGATCAGCTTCGTCGGTTCGGTCACCAAACCGGGAGGTCTCAAGGACCAGGCGGCCACGCTCAACGCCTCGGCCGCCCCGGGCCGTCCCTGGCTCGATCTGGCGTGGCAGCTGTTCGGGATCGCCTCCGCGCTGGTGCCGGTCGCCCTCGTCGCGCACTTCCTGCTGCGTGAGGGGAAGGGGCTGCGCACGCTCGGCTTCGACCGCACCCGTCCGTGGCCGGACCTCGCCCGGGGTGCCGCGATCGCCGCGGTGATCGGCAGCTCGGGCATCGCGTTCTATCTGGCTGCCCGCGGACTCGGCTTCAACCTCACCGTGGTGCCCGAGGCGCTGCCCGAGGTGTGGTGGAAGTACCCGGTGCTGATCCTCTCCGCGATCCAGAACTCGGTCCTGGAGGAGGTCATCGTCGTCGGGTATCTGCTGCGCCGCCTCGACCAGTTGGGCTGGACCCCGGTCGGCGCACTGGTGGCCAGCTCGGTGCTGCGCGGCTCGTACCACCTCTATCAGGGCATCGGCGGGTTCATCGGCAACATGGTGATGGGCGTGGTCTTCGTCTACCTGTACCGCCGCTGGGGCCGCGTCGGACCGCTGGTGGTCGCCCACTCGCTGCTCGACATCGGGGCGTTCGTCGGGTACGCGCTGCTGGCGGGGAAAGTGGGCTGGCTGCCCACCGCGTGAACAGCGGGAAGCCTGAACAGCGCGAAGGGGGCGTACGAGATCTCGTACGCCCCCTTCGCGCTGTTCAGGCGAGCAGTTCGCCCTCGATGACGGTGACCGCGCGGCCGGTGAGCAGTGTGCGCTCGCCGCGGAGTTCGGTCCGTACGAGGCCGGAGCGGGACGAGGCCTGGCGGCCGGTGAGGGCGGTGCGGCCGAGGCGCTCGGACCAGAAGGGCGCGAGGGCGGTGTGGGCGCTGCCGGTGACCGGGTCCTCGTCGATGCCGATGTTCGGGAAGAAGCAGCGGGACACGAAGTCGTAGCCCTCGGAGGGGTCCCCGGCGAGGGCCGTGGCGATGATGCCGCGCTCGGAGTGGCGGGCGAGGGACGCGAGGTCGGGGGAGAGGCCCAGGACCGCCTTCTCGTCGGCGAGTTCGACCAGCAGGTCGCCGACGTTCGGGCCCGTGTCATGGGCGGTGAGCGGCTCGGCGCCCAGGGCCTCGGCGATGCCCTGCGGGACCTCGACCGGGGTGAGCGGGGCCGTCGGGAAGTCCAGCGTGATCGTGCCGTCGTCGTGCGCGGTGGCGATGAGCACGCCGCTCCTGGTCGCGAACCGTACGGGTCCCTGGGCGGCGCCCGTCGTGGCCAGTACGTGCGCCGTGGCGAGGGTCGCGTGGCCGCACATCGCCACCTCGGCGGTGGGCGTGAACCAGCGCAGCGCCCAGTCGGCCTCTCCGCCCGCCGGGAGGGGGTGGGCGAACGCGGTCTCGGCGTGGTTGACCTCCAGGGCCACGTTCTGGAGCCAGGCGTCGTCCGGGAAGGACGTGGAGGCGTCGAGGAGGAGGACCCCGGCCGGGTTGCCGGCGAAGGGGCGGTCGGTGAAGGCGTCGACGATTCGAATCCGCATGAGGCAGACGCTAGGCGCTGATCGGAGCCCCGGGCCAAGGCCAATCAGGGGCGGGTGGACCGGTGGTGGGGCGTGGGGGATCCATGGGGGCTCGTGGACGTGCGTGCGTGGCGGCGACGTCCTCTTTCGGCGGCTGTCCTGTCTCATTGAAGTTAGTCGTCTGCGTGACGCTGACCTGCGTGGACTGGATTGAGTGAGAAGCGTGGACTGGGTTCGTTGAGACAGACTGCATCTGTCCGTCTCATGTGATCTCAGTCGATCCGGTTCGCCCGCGACGACGTCAATGGAGTGTCGCCGTGCCATAGCTGGCGATGCCTCTCGTTAATTCGCAGGTCAGCGGCTTGCTTCGGCTGGCAGGATCGAGGCCATGTCGATGGATCCGTTGGTGGCCAGAGCCGTGGGCTCTGGGAGGACCTGGCCCAGGTGCCGGTGTCGTTCGCCCCGCTGGGCGGCGTGAACGTTGCGGTCTCCCCGCGGTCCGGGCTGTGCCCGGTTGGCTGGGTCGGAGTGGTAGCTCTGGGTGGATCAGCGATCGTGACCGCGCCGAGTGACAGTGCCGCCATGATCGTTCGTGAGGCACTGGGGAGACTTCCGGTAGAGGCCGTCGTGGATGGCGCTTTGGTCCGGGAGGCCCTTCCGGTGGCTCGGGCGCTCGGGCCGGCGGCGCTGTCATATGTGTCCCCAGCGGGTTTCCGGCCAGTGGAAGCTGGCGCGTTGGCCGTGGAGCAACTGTCAGCTGCTCATCCGGATTTGCGGAGCTTGGAGCAGGTGGCTGGTCACGAGGACGCTGGTGAGGCTGCTCTGGAGGAGATTACGTCGCCCGCGTTCGTGGTTCGCGAGCATGGCCAAGTGGTTGCTGCTGCGGGATATCGGGCCTGGCCGAGGCGGACGGCCCATGTCTGCGTCCTGACCGCGCCAGAAACGCGAGGGCGGGGACTGGCACGGGTGACGGGCTCAGCGGCGGTCGCTCATGCCCTCGCTTTCGGGCTGCTGCCGCAGTGGCGCGCGCGCCCGCCCGCCTCCCGGCGTGTTGCGGCTGCATTGGGCTTCGAGGAGCTGGGCTCCCAACTCAGCATTGAGATCGCTTAAGAGTGGCGGTGCGGTGCGGCTCGGTGGGCTCAGCAACGGTAGTAGGGATGGAAAGGGCTCCACCGTGTTTCGGTGCTCACTTCCTCGTGGTGCCGTGACGGCGGGATGGTTTCGCGTGGGAAGAATGCGTCGTAAATCCTCCGGCTGCGGTGGAAGGCAGCGAACTTGTGGAGGGAGAAGTGCTGCTCAACCCATTGGATCAGAGGGTCCTGGCGTTCCTTGGGGACGTAGCCGAGGAGGATGCCGCGGAGGGTGATCTGCTCGATGAGCCAGGTGACGTGGCCGGTGGCGACAGCGCGGCGTTCCCACTCTCGGCCTGCGAGGAGTCCGGTGAGGGCCACGACCTGGGGGTGAAAGACCATCGCGAGTGTCAGGTCGCGGGCGGGCGCCTTCCCTGCGCCGTCGGTGAGGAGGCGGCGCGCGGTGTTGAGTAATTCAAACGGGTCAGCGCTGCTCTCCAGCCAGGTGAAGTAGATCTTGCGGGCCTCTGGATAGGCGCTGCGGACCCAGCGGCGGCCATGCCGAGTCATCAGATTCCGGTGGTGCCTTTGAGCCCTGACTGTGTCGGGGATCCTGCTGATGTCGACCTGTTCGTCGGCGTTTGTGATGCCGTCGCCGATCCAGAGACGGTGGCAGAGACAGACGTTGCGATCGTGGGTGGTCCAGCAAGTCACGGGCAGAGCGATGCCTGCGGCGTGGGTGCAACGTCGGCAGGCCGGACGTTGGATGGCCGTGCGCAACGTTGCCCGCGGGCGGCCGATGGTGCCGGGTTTGTCGGGAGCGTCGGTGTCGAGGAATTCCGGCAGGGCCAGTTCCAGGGCGGTGCGCGTGACACCGGCCGCAGCGGCGAGCGGCTCCAGAAGGGTGTTGATGGGGGTCTTCTTGGTCCGGCGGATTTCCAAGAGGGGCAGCAGTTGGTCGGCGGGAAGGTGGTTGGCGGCGGCGAGCCGGCCGAGAAAGGAGTCCAGAGTCTCGTTGTGAAAGAGCGAGACGGTGCGTGGAAGCGGTGCTCGCAGCGGCATCACTCGCCGCGTTCTGGCGCAGGATGGGCTGCCGGACCTGCTCTGAGGCGTGCACGGTCAGCCGCAACGCGGCAGATTCGTGAACACCACTTCTGTAGGCGCCCGCCAGCAGACAAGGCGTCCGTGCTCTGTTGTAGCTGTCGGCCGCACTGCCCGCACTCACCGTTGGCCCAGCGGACCTCGTAGGAGGCCTGCCTGCAAGGCTCGGAGCACCAGCGAAACGGGCGGTTGCGCTGGACGACGGTGCCGCAATGGGCGCAGGACGCGGCGCGGAGCGAGTGGCGAAGGGCGCCCTGGTGCGAGAGTGGGACGCGCTTCCGGCGGGCGATCACGCGGCAGCGGTCGGAACACCACCGTGCGGGCCGGCCCTTGACCGTCCGGGAACGCAGGGGCTGGTAGCAGATGCTGCATCGCGTGTCGGTGAGCGCTCGTTGCAGGTCAGCAAGGGGTCGACCCGTGGCCGTGGCCAGCTTCTCGATAAGTGGAGGGCCAGTGGAGCCTGCCGCGCAGAGGTGGGAACGTAGATCGGCGGGCGGGAGATGGTTGGCTCGCGCGAGATGACGGATGTAGGAGTCGACGGTGTCGCTGACGGCTGGGCGCGAACGTAGATCGGCAGGCGGGGAGGACGGGTATCGATCATCGCTGCCTGGCGGGCTTCCGGGCGGGACGGACAGATTCCGCGGCGTGATCCAGGGGGATGGCGTCGAGGCCTTCCTTGGTGACGCGCTCGGTGCCGTTGAGGATCGCGTCGATCGCGGCGCCCCGGATGGCGTGGGACAGGGCTCCGATCATCCCGTCGGTGCGGTTGTGCAGGTAGCGGTCCAGTTTGACCAGGCTGCGCGGTGGATGATCGTGCAGGATCAGGGTCTCTTCCATGGTCGCGATGAGACCCTTCCATTCGTCGCCGTAGGGGAACGGGCCGGTGGGGACGAGAGTGAAGCGGCCTGCGATCTGAGCGCCTCGTGTGCCGATCAGCAGTTCACTGGTCTCCAAATCGATCCCGGCGTAGACGAAGGTGGCGGGGATGCGTTCGGAGAAGTACTTCAAGGTGTCGGAGACCTCGGCCCCGGCCTGTGTCCTCTGCGAGATGTTGTGGATCTCGTCGACGACCACGAGACCCGTGCGGGTGTCGGTGCAGACCCCCACCACGGCCTCGATGATGTCGGTCATGTTCGACCGGGGACGGACCGGAAGCCCCAGGAACCGGGCGAACTCCGCCGCGACCATGCGGGCGGTCGCAGCGGGCGGAACGGTGATGTAGAGGACCGGGATGCGATCGCCGACCGTTGGGTGACGGGCCCGGTCGAGGAGTTCGTGGGCGCGGCCGAGCTGAGCGATGGCGCTGGTCTTGCCGGTGCCTGGAAGGCCTGAGACCATCAGGCCGCGCCGGGCGCTGATCGCGTGCCGGTTCAGCAGGACCAGGCGACGGCCGCAGATCCGTGTCTTCTCGACAAACGACGTGGAGACCGTGAGCATCCGGGCGTGATGATCGAGGCGGTCCTCGTCGTAAAGGTCCCGCTCGGTTGGTGACAGCTGCCGCAGTTCATCCAGGGACAGTTGGGCCGGGGGCGGAGGCGGGCCGTCGATGAACTTCCGCCAACCGGCCAGAGTGGTCAGCTGCCGGTTCGCCTCGGCGTCGGCCTCCTGCACTGTCGTGGGTCCAGCCGCTGGGCAGGAGGGGGTCATGTGCGCTTCCAGGGGTTGGCGAGCGGGTCGAACAGGCCCAGAGGGATGACGTCGGCGAGCTCGGTGTCCGACTCGTCGTTGTGTTCGGGCTCGGTGGCGCGCGGGTCGGGGACCGGGCGGTCGGTCGTGGTGGCCCGGGTGCGAGCGGCGACGCGGCGGTCGCGCTTCGAGCGCTTGGCCGGACGGTTCTGTTCCGCAGCGGGACCGTCGTGGGCCCGCCGCAGCAGGGCAGAGGCCGCATCCGCGATCTGTTCCTCGGTGCCGCCGGGGACCTGGGCGCGAGCGTGGTCCCAGGCCAGCTCACCGAAGGGGACGCCGACGCGGTGCAGATGCTTCCAGAACACGGTGATCCACCGATCAGCGCGGGCGTCGCGTACCCAGATCCGGGAGACGTCGTAGGGGTCGTAGTGGACCTCCCACAGGCCCTTCTTCGTCGTCACCCCGGAGCGCTGGCGGCGCAACGGGTTCAACTCAGGGCTGTCGTAGGTGCGGTGCTTGATGCGGATTCCGTAGGCGTTGATTGCCTGCCAGCGTTCGGGCAGCAGCTCGACGTAGTCCTCCCCACTTAGCGGCACTGGCACGTATCCGCAGGACTCAAGCAGCGTCGCGTACTTCTCGTTCGGCGAGAATGCCCGTGCCGGTGCGTCCGGGTCGCGCAGAGAGTCGTGGGGCCTCGTCTGCCAGCAGGCAATGATCCATTCGTCGAGGAGGTTCTGAAGTTCGGGCAGTGACCACAGCGGTCCTTCTTCCAGGGCCCGGCCGCGCCGGTCCGTCGTCGAGCCGGTGTATCCCGCGACGAACTGGGCGAACAGTGTGGCAACAGAGCCCAGGGTCTTCTCGATCGTGCCCTTGTCGGTCGGCGTCGCCTTGTGCGCCGGCTGCAGGTTGATGCCCAGATAGCAGCAGGACGCGCGGAAGGCGTGCGAGATGAAGACGCTGCCGTGGTCGCAGACGATCGTCTCCGGCACGATCACCGGGCGGGCGGCCGCGTGTTCCAGGCGCTTGTCGATGCTCAGCAGCCGCCGGTGCGGCAACGCTGACCGGGACATCCGCAAGGCTTCCGCCCAGCCAGGACGCATCGCCTCAGGGGTAACACTGCGAGCCAGCAGCGCGGAGGCGTCCGCGGCCTTCGTGGAGGGCCACAACACCGCTGCGGTGATCGACCTGGTGGCGATGTCCACCATGCCCGTCAGTTCGACCTTCTCGGCGACACCGTCATCTAGTCTCACCAGCACGTCCATCGGTGTGGAATCGATCTGCATCAGCTCGCCGGGCGCACTCGCCGGCACTTCGCCAAACGGCCCAGACGGCCGTGCACCAATCGATCGGCGGGTTCGGGCCGACCCGGTGGCATGGGTGCCCGTGGCGAGCTTGTCGAACAGCCGGTAGAGCGTGGCCCGAGACGGCAGTTCAACGCCGGTTGTCTCCTCCTGGTCGGACAGGATCTGCTTGGTCCGCCAGATGATGAAGCCGATCGTCCTCGACGAGGCTTCGGCGGTCTCGGCAATCGCCCGTCGCATGGCCTCCACCACAGCGGGCTCGACCTGGCCGAAGGCCTGCATCTGCTTGGCCGAACGGCGGTCCGCCAGCCCGACCAGTCCATCGCGCTGGTAGCGCTGACGCCGCTGCTTGATTCCGCTGGCTGACACCTGGTGCCCAGCTGCCGTCAGCTCCGCAGCCTTGGCCCGCTCGCGCTGGGCCAGCGAGCGCTGTTCCGCATCGAACTCCGGCCGCGGCTTGGCCCCTTCTGGAGCATCTGGCGGCAGGCCGTGCAAGACCTCCAGGATATGCCTCTCCCACCAGCGGGCCTGGTCAGCGGCGGCCTCGGGAAACTCCGCGATGCGGGACGTCTGCGGCACCTGCCTCGTCATCTCCTCGGAGGTTAGATCCTGGATCCAGAGGAGGTGGAAAATGCACCGGCAGCGTCAACAGCCGATCCCCGGCGGCGTCTGCCCCCACCATGAGAGGTCCCGGGGCTGCGAAGACCTCCCGGAGCCGGGCAGCCGCCGGGTGGTGCAGACACCGTGGGTGCCGGTAGCGCGACAGCCACCGGACATTCGCGAGCAGCACCGCGTCCGGCACCCCCAGCCGCTCGAACCTCCACCCGGCCTGGGCGCAGAGCAGACGCGTCACCTCGAACGCCTCGGCGTCCTTCGGCTCGATCCGATCGTCCGCACGAACATCGACGACCACCGCCGAGCCGTCCGCGCGGCGCACGAAGTAGTCCGGGGCGTGCCGACGCTCCCGCTCGCCGTCATGCCAGTGCAGCCAGAACGGCTGCGAGCCGATGCCCACCACGTGCGGATCGAAGTCCAGCAGCAGCAGTTGGTCCCGCTCCAGCCAAGACTCAAAGCCGACGTGCTGCCCGGTCGTCGCCGCCCAGTACCAGCCCGGGAAGTGACGCTCACCGCGCGACCAGCGAAACGTACGCACGGGATCGACATCCTCGAACCGGCCCGTCACACAGTCGCGTAGCGGACGCCGACGACGCCCGTGCACCGCGTCCACGTACGACAGCTCGACGCACGGCCCCGCGTGATCCACTCCAGCCGGTACAGCCATCCAGCACCCCCAGCGCGCTCAACCGCGCGACTAGGTTCGCTGAGACAGAAGCCCGAACGACTCGGTTCGTTGAGAAAACGACTCGATTGAGTGAGACGGGACAGCGGCTGTCCTTCGACAGCGAAGTTAGTCGTGCGCAGCGCGCTGACCTGCGTCGACTGGATTGGATGTCAACACGGCGGGCGATAGCGTGGAACATCGTGTCGGAGGGGGACGCTGGATGCGGATTGTGCGCGACATCTGCCGTGTGCACATTCTGTGCGCTGCCCACGCGTCCGCGTCAGCCGCTGCGTCGGCGAGCGCGGAGGGCGGCCCAGTGGCGTAGCCGTTCGCTGATCTGGGCTTCGTAGCCGTTGCGTGTGGGCTGGTAATAGGTCTCGCGGTCCATGTCGTCGGGAAAGTAGTCGGCGCCGGAGAAGCCGCCGGTGGTGTCGGGGTCGTACTGGTAATCCTTGCCGTAGCCGAGGTCCTTCATCAGCCGGGTCGGGGCGTTGAGGATGTGGGCGGGCGGCATGAGTGAGCCGGTGCGGCGGGCGGATCGGTGGGCCGCGTTGAAGCCGCGGTAGACGGCGATGGACTTGGGGGCCGTGGCGAGGTATAGAACGGCCTGGGCGATCGCCAACTCGCCCTCGGGGGAGCCGAGTCGCTCGTACACGTCCCAAGCGGCGAGGGCCTGCTGGATGGCGTGCGGGTCGGCGATGCCGATGTCTTCGTTCGCGAAGCGGACCAGGCGGCGGGCCACGAACAGGGGGTCCTCGCCGCCGTCGAGCATGCGGGCGAGCCAGTACAGGGCCGCGTCCGGGTCGGAGCCACGCATCGACTTGTGGAGCGCGGAGATCAGGTTGTAGTGGCTCTCCTGCGCCTTGTCGTATAGCGGGGCGCGCTGCTGGATGTGGTGGGCGAGGGCGGCGGTGTCCAGGGGGGTGCCGGGGTTCGGGAGGGCTTGGAGCTGTTCGGCCATGTTGAGGAGGTAGCGGCCGTCGCCGTCGGCCATGGCGATCAGGGCGCGGCGGGCGTCGTCGTCCAGGGGCAGCCGGTGGCCGGTGAGGCCCTCGGCACGGTCGAGGAGTGTGGACAGGGCGGCTTCGTCGAGGCGTTTGAGGACGAGGACCTGGGTGCGGGAGAGGAGGGCGCCGTTGAGTTCGAAGCTCGGGTTCTCCGTGGTGGCGCCGATCAGGGTGATCGTGCCGTCCTCGACGTAGGGCAGGAAGCTGTCCTGCTGGGCGCGGTTGAAGCGGTGGATCTCGTCGACGAACAGCAGGGTGCCCTGGCCGATGCCGCGCCGGCTGCGGGCGGCGGCGAAGACCTTGCGCAGGTCGGCCACGCCGGAGAAGGTGGCCGACACCGGTTCGAAGGCCAGGTTGCTGCCGTCCGCGAGCAGGCGGGCGATGGTCGTCTTCCCGACGCCGGGCGGACCCCACAGGATGGCGGAGCCGAGGCGTTGCTGAGCGACCATGCGACCCAGCGGGGCGTCCGGGGCCAGGAGGTGGTCCTGCCCGACGACCTCATCCAGCTGGGTGGGGCGCAGGCGGTCAGCGAGGGGCCGGGCGGGCTCCTCGTCGAAGAGCGGCAGGGTCGCTTCGGTCGGTTCCATTGGTCTCTCGGATCGCAGGCAAAGGTGTGCGGGCGTGGCGAGCCTCGCACGGGGCACTGACAGACGTGGGCTCAGCGGCTCGTGGGCGCGCTGGCGGTGCTCAGCGGCTACGGGGGCGGTCGCGCCTGGGCAGCCGCTCGACGGCCAGGTCGTAGGAATCCTCGACCGCGTCGGCGATCAGCCGCTCGGTGATGCCGGGGCCCGGCCCGAGCGAGATCCAGTGGTGTTTGTCGAGGTAGCGGCCCGGCGTGATCGAGGCATGGCCACGCTCCAGTGCCCGCGCGTGCTCGGGCTCGCACTTGACCGTGATGATCTGGACGTCCGGGTCGTCCGTGACGATCAGGAACACCTTGCCCGCGACCTTGTACACGTCGAGTCCGGGTGTGAAGGGGTAGCCGTGGCTGACGTCAGGGAGGGCCAGGGCCGCCCGGCGGGCGGTGTCCTGAAGCCGGTCACCGGCCGCGGTCACCGGGCCACCCGCGTGCCGGTGCCGTAGGTGTGCGGGTCGACGGGCCGCTCGGCCTTGGGCAGTTGGGCGACGACGAGCCGGTAGGAGTCGGTGACGAGCTCCCTGACGAGCTCCTTGTCGACGCCTTCTCCGCCCTCCACGGTGATCCAGTGCTTCTTGTTCATGTGATAGCCGGGGGTGATGTGGCTGTACTGCTCCCGCAGAGCGTGGGCCTCTCCGGGGTCCGCCTTGAGGATCACGACGGGCCGCCCCGGGACTTCCGTCATCAGCATGAACACCTTGCCGCGCACCTTGTAGACCTCCCAGTCCGGGCCGAAGGGGTGCTCCAGCTGGGCTCCCGGGAGTTCCTCCGCGCAGTCGGCGGCGGTCTGGTGCAGGGCCGATCCGTTCATGGGGCGTTGCCTTCCTCAGGTGGTGACGGACTGTGGCATCGAGGAATGTGGAGGGCGCGCCGCGCGGGCGCGGTGGCTCGTCCCATCCTTCCGCCGCAGCCGCCCGGAAGGGCGGTAGGCTGCGGACACGTGATGGTCGACAAGGGACACCCCGATCCGAGTGGAAGCGCGGCCGGTCCGGCTGCGGTTCCGCTGTTCGGTTTCCAGCCCCCGGTCGGTACCCCGTATGGCCTCGAGGTGAGCACCGTCGAGGACTTCTTCGCCCACCACGACGACTGGCCGTGGAACCCGCCCCGTCCGGGCCGCGCCACCTTCCACTACCTCATCGCCGTCACCGAGGGTGAGCTGCGGCACGACGTCGACCACGTCACGCGGACCGTCACCCCCGGCCAGTGGCTGTGGGTGCGTCCCGGACACGCACAGTGCTGGCATCCGCCCGGCGCGGCCCGCGGCCCGTTCATCCTGTTCGAACCGGACGTACTGCGGCCCGACCTCGCCCGTCTCCTGGCCCCGCTCACCGCGCACGGGGCACCTGCCGTGCTCAGCCCGCACCCCGACGACACCGCCTGGCTCCAGCAGACGGCACTCCAACTCCTGGACGAACACCGCGCACTGGGGCGCCGCCCTCTCGACATCCACCACGCGCTGCGGCGTAGCCTGCTCGAATCACTGCTGCTGCGCCTGGCCAACTCCCCGGGCATCGCCCCCACCGGGACAGCCGTGGCCGGCGCGGGCCGCGCCGACAGATACCGACACTTCCTGGACGCCTTGGAGCTGCACTTTCGCGAGCTGCACCAAGCCGCGGACTACGCCGAGTTGCTCGGCTGCTCGGTCCGCACCATCAGTCGTGCCGCCCAGGATGCCGCCGGCAAGGGAGTACGTGAACTCATCGACGAGCGGCGCCTCCTGGAGGCCCGGCGCCTGCTGGGAAGCGCCGGTTGGGACGCCCGGGCCGTGGCCGTACACCTCGGCTTCACCGACCCCGCGAACTTCGGCCGCTTCTTCCGCGACCGCACCGGCCTCACCCCGGCCGCCTTCGTGGCCCGCGCAGCCGGGACCGACGCGTGACGGAAACGCGGCGCAGGCCCCTTGCCCGTCAGGAGGAGATGGCTCCCGGCGCGGTCAGTCTGTGGTGAAGCTGGACAGTACCGCGGCCGGGAGGCGGCTGCCTGCCGAGCCGTGGGGAAGGATCTCGGCGATGCGGGCCAGATCGGCGGCCGAGAGCTGGACGTCGACGGCGCCGGCGTTCTCCTCGATGCGCTTGGTGCTGCGGGTGCCGGGAATGGGCGCGATGTCCTCACCCTGGGCGAGCAGCCACGCCAGCGCGAGCTGGGCGGTAGTGGTGCCCTTGGTGTCGGCCAGGTTCTTGAGCTGTTTGGTGGCGCGCACGTTGTACGTGTAGTTCTCGCCCTGCCAACGCTCGTCCCAGCTGCGCATGTCGTCCGCGGGGTACTCGCTGGCGGGTTTGACCTGGCCGGTGAGGAAGCCGCGGCCGAGCGGGGAGTAGGGCACCAGGCCGATGCCGAGTTCCCGCAGGACGGGAAGGATCTTCTCCTCGACCTCCCGCTCGAAGAGCGAGTACTCGTACTGGAGCACGGAGACCGGGGTGACGGCGTGGGCGCGGCGGATGTACTGGGGGCCGACGTTGCTCAGGCCGAAGTACTTCACCTTGCCCTCGGCGATCAGTTCGCCGACCACGCCGGCGACCTCCTCGACCGGAACGGCGGGGTCGGAGATGTGCTGGTAGAAGAGATCGATGTGGTCGCTCTGCAGGTAGCGCAGGCTGTTCTCGGCGACCTTGCGGATGTTTTCCGGGCGGCTGTTGAAGGCGGGGCTGATCGCCGGGGCGGTCATGTCGAAGCCGAACTTGGTGGCGAGGGCCACCTCGTCGCGGAAGTTCTTGACCGCCTTGCCGAGGAGGATCTCGTTGCTGCCGGTACCGGCGCCGTACAGCTCGGCGGTGTCGAAGAAGTCGATCCCGACTTCGTGGGCGCGGCGGATGGTCGCGATGCCCTCGTCGTCGTTCGAGGCGCCGTAAGCCATGGACATGCCCATGATCCCCAGGCCGAGCGCCGAGACGCGCAGACCCTGTGAGCCCAGATTGCGGTGCTGCATGAGTTCACTCCTCAGTGTTTCGCCGGCTTCACCACACAGGCCAAACCGAACTGTTCTGTTTGACTCTACGTGCCGATCGCCCGGATGCCAAACCGAACGGTTCGGTGTCTTATCCTCGGGTTATGTCCCAGTCCCGCGACTCAGGCCAGACCGCAGCGCCCGCCTCCGGCGGCGACACCACGCGCGAGCGCATCCTTACCGCTGCCATGGAGGAGTTCGCCCGCCACGGCATCGCCGGCGCCCGCGTGGACCGCATCGCCAAGCTCGCCAGGACCAGCAAAGAACGCGTCTACGCCTACTTCCGCGGCAAAGATGCGCTCTATGCCGCTGTCGCTGCACGGGAGTACGTAGTCATCGCCGAGGCCACCCAGATGGACCCTTACGACCTCCCTGGCTACGCGGGTCGCCTGTTCGACTACTTCGTCGCCCGTCCGGACCACCACCGCCTGATCACCTGGGGCCGCCTCGAACTGCCGGGCACCAGAGCCGCTACCGACGATCCCGACCAGGCAGTGATCGCCCGCAAAATCGACCAGCTCCGCCGGGTGCAGCAGACTGGACAGCTCGACCCCGCCTGGGACCCGGCCGACGTCCTTGCCCTGGTCAACCAGATCGCCATGACCTGGGCGTCGCAACCCGAACTCAGCGAGGCCGCCGCGGCACACGCCGTGGACCCCACCATCGCCGCCCGCCGCGCCGCGGTGGTGACAGCAGTCGAGCAGCTTTTCCCTCGAGCGCGCTGAGTCCCCGGACTGGCGGCCGCCCTGCGCGAACAATACGTGACGGCCCCGATCGCTCTTGCCGCTGAAGTCGAGGGATCCGGGCTCAGTCGTCCAGGACGACGACGTGCTTGCCCGGCATGGCGCCGGACTCGAGGTCGGCCTGGGCGTCACAGACCTGTTCCAGGCCGTGGTAGACCTTCGCGACCGGGACCTTGAGGCGTCCTGCGGCGATGGCCTGGAGCTGGTGGGCGAAGACGTCGGCTGGCAGGTCGGCGGCCTCGCCCGCATAGCTAGTCAGCCGCACCCCGCTGGGGATCATGAACGGGGTGAAGTCGGGGATCGTCCATTGCCCCGCCAGGGCTCCGGTGAAGCAGACGGTGCCGTGGCGGCGGACGGTGCGGAGGGTGTCGGCGAGGGCCGAGCAGCCCACAAGTTCCAGTGCGGCGTCCACGCCGTCCGGCAGCAGCGCGCGCACCTGGTCGGCGAGGGTGCCGTCGTCGACAAGGGGATGGTCAACGCCCGCCGCCCGCAGTTCCCCGGCCCGGCCGGGGATGCGGGTGGTGGACAGGACGGTGGCTCCGAGGTCCTTCGCGATGGTGGCCGCGCTCAGCCCGACCGTGGAGGTGCCGCCGCGGATCAGCAGCGTCTGCCCGGCGTTGAGATCCAGGCCGGTAGTCAGCGATCCGTAGGCGGTCTGGAACATCTCCGGCAGCGCACCGACGACCTCCCACGGCAGACTGGTCTCGAACGGGATGACCTGCCCGGCTGGGACGCTCACGTACTGGGCGTACGCGCCGTCGTACGAGCGGCCCATGTTGCCCATCATGGTCGCCACCTGCTGTCCCGGCCGCAGTCCGCTGTCCTCGTCGGTCTCGTCGACCACGCCGACGCCCTCGATGCCGGGAACGCGCGGGTAGGTGACCTCCGCGTCCGACTCGCCCTTGCGGGTGGTGATCTCGGACTCGTTGACGCCGAACGCCTTCACCCTGATCCGCACCCAGCCGGGCTTGCGTATGGGCACCGGCACGTCCTTGATCTCCAGTGCGTCGAGGCCGCCGGGCCGGGTGACGACGACGGCCCGCATCGTCGCCGGTGCGGCGTCGCCGGCTGCTGTCCCTTGGCTCATACCCAGCTCCTTTACCGTGTTCGTCCCCGGGCGGCTCTGTGCTGTTCCGCATGTCCGTATTGCCTGATGGCCGTTAGGGGCGGTCGATGCCCTCCCACAGGTCGAGGGCCGCCTGGTAGTGGGCGCTCGCCTCGAAGGGAGGGTTGCCGACGCTTTCCGAGGTCGGACGGTCCGTGACGGCGGGCCACAGACGGGACTGCTCGCCGGTTACGAAGTCGAGCAGGATGTCGCGGATACGCGTGTCACGCTCGGCCTGCTCGGCACGGCGGCCCGGCTTTTCCTGGCCGACCAGGGCGTACATCTCGGTGCCGTGCACGGCGGGCGCGCCCTCAGCGGGTCCGATCACCAGGAGATGGGCGTTGCCGCCCGCGGCGGCGTGGGCCAGGGCACCGCGGGCGGCGGGGAGCGCGAAGAGGTAGTCCGCCATGAGCGCGGCGCGAACCTCGGCCGGGGTACGGCCGCCCTGGTCGTAGGCATGGACGATCTTCTTGGCGCGGGAGCGGGAGATGCGCCAGCCCGCGACCTCGTCGGTGACGCGGTCGAGCGTGTGCGGGTCGAACCGGTCGAGGTCGTTCGCCACCCACCAGCCCATGTCGTCGCTGGCCATGCTCAGCAGCACGTCGACACCGCGGTGCGCGCCCGAGGCCAGGACGTCCATGGGGTGGGCGTGCACCACCGCGCCGGGCTGTCCGATGTCCAGGACGACGCCGGTGGCCTGGTTGTCCACCCCGCCACGGACGCCGAGATCCGTCGGGGCGACCTTGTTCAGGGCAGCCACCAGGGAGGCCGTGTCGAGGTCGATCAGCTTGTCGGGGTTGTCTGCGACACCGAGTTCCGTGACGAACCGGTGCGCGAGCTCCTCGGCCCACCAGGCCGGGATGGAGCGGGCGGGCCCGCCGGAGAACCCGGCCAGGCGCCGGTACAGGCCGTTGGCGGAGGAGGCACTGAGCAGCCCGAAGGTGGTGTAGGCGCCGCCGCTGTGGCCGTAGACGGTGACGTTGTCGGGATCGCCGCCGAAGTGGGCGATGTTCCGCTGGATCCAGGTGAGCGCGGCGATGGCGTCCTGCAGGAAGAGGTTGCTGGCCTCGGCGAGCCGCCCGCCGTACTGCGAGAGTGAGAGCGCGCCCAGGGCGCCGAGCCGGTAGTTGATCGACACGCCCACCACGCGCCCCGTCGCGGCGAGGCCGGCGGCGTTCGAGGTGATCTGCGTGTTCGCGCCGTACTCGAATCCGCCGCCGTGGATGTACACGGCCACCGGCAGCGCCTCCCTGGCCGGCTGCTCGGGAGCCCACACGTTCAGGTTCAGGCAGTCCTCGCCCATCCCGCTGTCCGCTTCGAGCCAGTCACCGCTGTCGGGCTGGACGGAGACGACGCCCTTGCGGTCATACGGGAGGTCCGGATCGAACTCCGCGACCACGGGGCGGCGGTACCGCTCGGCGGTGGCATACGGGATCCCCCACCAGGACCGTACCCCTGGTGCAGTCGGAGCCTTGGGTGTGGCGGCGGCCATGACATGTCCTTCCGGCGCGGTTCGGGTGATGTGGGAGGGTGCGTCGGCGGCTGGGCTCGCCGTGGCGCCCTCCCATCCTTCCCCGGGATCCGGCAAATCGCCCGGCGGAAAGCGGTCACGCGATGGTCGCCAGGTGACACTTTGGCGCTCCTCTTCTTCGTCATCCACGCCCCCTGCGTCCCTGCCGCCCCGGACGCCACTCCGCTGCCCCTCCGCCGGTGGCCCTTCCGAGTCGCCGGACCACGCCTGCGCGCTTGCCTCCCCGGAGCGTCGCCGCCCCGTGCAAGCTCGGTGGCGTCGCTGTCTACGACGGCCGTGACCTATGCATGCGGCTCTGGCATGGGGCCTCGTACTTCACCGCTGTCAGGGAGAGGCAGTTGGGGCCGCTGTATGCGCCTCTGGGTTCCCTACGCGTGCTGACGCTGTTCGGGATCGTGTGTATCGGATGTAGTGGCGGATGCTGTCGTATGTGACCAAGTAGTCGTGGTGGTCCATGAGTTCGGTCCAGATCTGCCTTGCGTTGAGCTTCCTGCCGATCATGCCCTCGACCAGGTCGGCGAGTTCCCCTGTGATGGGTTCGGTCAGCGGACTCGTCTCTGCGGTGGTCAGGCGTGGGACCTCCAGGGCGAAGCGGATGTCCGAGCAGCGGAGGTTGTGGCGTTTTGCGAGCGTGCGGATCTGTGTCCCCTTGAGGGCCTCTTGGGCGATGCGGTGGGCCAGGTCTTGGCGTCCGGCGAAGGGATTTCTCCTGGGGAGGCGTCGGCGTGGTCTGTTTGTGCCGCCCAGGGAGTTGGCGTCGGCGAGAGCCCGTTCGAGTGCTTCGGGCGAGTGGCCGGCGGTGGTGGCGAGGTGTTCGAGGAGGGGCCTGCCGAACCACTGCGGTGGGCCGCAGAGATAGCAGTGCAGGAAGCTGGGCTGGAGATAGTTGGCGCGGGCCAGGCGTCGGATGTAGGAGTTGGTGGATTCTCCGAGGCAGGGGCGGAGTCGGACCGGCAGCGGCGCGAACCGGGGCGGCAGTTCGCTGTTCATCGGGACGCAGCGGTTTTCGTGGCCATGGACGCCGTGGTGTGGGCTGTGTGGTCGAGCGGAATGGCCTGGAGGCTCTTCTTGGTGATCTTCTCGGTGCCGGTGAGGATGGCGTCGAGGGCGGCTCCGCGGATGGCGTGGGAGAGAGCCGATCATGCCGCCGGTGTGGTTGTGCAGGAAGCGGTCCAGGTCGGTGAGTGTGCCAGGGCGGTGTTCGTGCAGTCGCAGGGTGTCTTCCATGGTGGCGACCAGGCCCTTCCATTCGCTGTTGTAGGGGAAGGGGCGGGTGGGGATCAGGGTGAAGCGGCCGGCGATCTGGGCGCCGCGTGTCCCGGACAGCAGCCCGGATTCGTCGATGTCGATGCCGGCATAGACGAAGGTGGCGGGCAGGCGTTCGGAGAAGTACTTGAGGGTGTCGGCGACTTCGGCGCCGTGGCGGCTGGTGAGTGAGATGTTGTGGAGTTCGTCGACCAGCACCAGAGCGGTGCGGGTGTCGGTGCAGACACCGACGGCAGCCTCGATGATGTCCGTCATGTTCGAGCGGGCCCGCACCGGCAGGCCGAGGAAGCGTGCGAACTCGGTCGCGATCATGCGGGCGGTCGCGGCGGGCGGGACGGTGACATAGACGACCGGAATCCGGTGTGTGGCATGGGGGTGCCGGGCCCGGTCCAGGAGTTCATGGGAGCGCCCCAACTGCGTGATGGCGATGGTCTTTCCGGTTCCCGCCGGGCCGGAAACGATCAGCCCGCGGCGGGCGCTGATCGCGTGCCGGTTCAGCAGCACCAGACGACGGCCGCAGATCGCCGTCCGCTCGACGAACGAGGTGGCGACGGTGAGCATCCGAGCGTGATGGTCAAGGCGGGACTCGTCATAGAGATCCCGCTTGGCTGGGTTCATCTGCTGCCAGGCACTGCGCGACGCCAAGACCGGGGGAGTGGGTGGGCCGTCGATGAACCTGCGCCATCCAGTCAACGTGTTCAGCTGCCGGTCGGCCTCGGCGTCGGTCTCCTGCAGCACGGTGCGTCGGGCCGCCGGTTTGGAGATGGTCACGTGCGCCTCCAAGGATCGGCCAGCGGGTCAAACAGGCCCAGCGGGATGACCTCTGCCAGCGCGGAGTCCGCCGTGTCCTTGTCCATGGGCTCGCTCTCGGCCGGTGGGTCAGGGATCTCCCGGCTCGGGGCGGTCGCTCGGGTGCGGGCTGCGACCCGGCGATCCTTCCTTGATCGTTTGACCGGAGGGCTCTTCTCGCCTGCAGGACCGTCGTGGGCGCGCTTGAGTAGGGCGGCTGCCGCT
Organism: Streptomyces umbrinus; assembly: GCF_030817415.1. NCBI lineage: Bacteria > Bacillati > Actinomycetota > Actinomycetes > Kitasatosporales > Streptomycetaceae > Streptomyces > Streptomyces umbrinus. The sequence goes on from NZ_JAUSZI010000002.1 coordinate 9,688,872, forward strand.
TCCGCGATCTGGATTTCGCTGTCGTTCGGAACCTGTCGGCGGGCGTGGTCCCAGGCCATCTCGCCGAAGGGGACGCCGACGCGGTGCAGGTGCCGCCAGAAGACGGTGATCCACCGGTCTCTCTCGCCGCGGCGGTCGCGTACCCAAATCCGCGAGATGTCGTAGGGGTCGTAGTGGATCTCCCACAAGCCCTTCTTCTCCGCGACCCCGGAGTGCTGACGGCGCAGCGGGTTCAACTCCGGGCTGTCGTAGGTGCGGCGCTTGATCCGGATGCCGTAGGCGTTGATCGCGTGCCACCGCTCCGGCAGCAGCTCGACGTAATCCTCACCGCTCAACGGGGCCGGAACGTAGCCGCACGACTCCAGCAGCATCGCGTACTTCTCGTTCGGCGAGAACGCCCGCTTCGGTGTGCTGGGATCGCGCAGCGCGTCGTGCGGCCGGTTCTGCCAGACCGTGACGATCCATTCGTCCAGCAGGTCCTGCAGCTCGGGCAAGGACCACAACGGCCCGTCTTCCACACGCCGGCCACGGCGCTCCACCGAGCGGCCGGTGTACCCCGCGACGAACTGCGCGAACAGCGTCGCCACCGATCCCAGCGTCTTCTCGATCACGCCCTTCTCGAAGGGTGACGCCTTGTGCGTCGGCTGCAGCGAGACGCCCAAGAAGCGGCAGGAGGCACGGAAGTTGTGCGAGATGAACACCTTGCCGTGATCGCAGACGATCGTCTCTGGAACGATCACTGGCCGCGCCGCCGCCTGCTCCAGCCGCTCGTCCAGGGCCAGCAGCCGCTGGTGCGGCAGGACCGACCGGGACATCCGCAGCGCCTGTGGCCAGCCCGGCCGCATCGTCTCCGGTGTGATGCTGCGGGCCAGGAGGGCGGAGGCGTCGGCCGCCTTCGTCGTCGGACGCAGCACTGCCGCCGTGATCGACCTGGACGCGATGTCGACCAGCGCGGTCAACTCGACCTTCTCCGCGATGCCGTCATCCAGCCGTACCAAGACGTCCAACGGAGTTGAGTCGATCTGCATCAGCTCGCCCGGCGCGATAGCCGGGACCTCCCCGAACGGACCGGCCGGACGCGCCTGCAACGAGCGGCGTGTCCTCGCCGAACCGGTCGCGTGTGTGCCGACCGCCAACTTGTCGAACAGCCGATAAAGCGTGCGCTCCGTAGGCAGTTCGATGCCGTCGGCATCCTCGCGGGACTCCAGGATCTCCTTCGTCCGCCAGATGGTGAAACGGACCGTCCTCGATGAGGCATCGGTCGTCTCGGCGATCGCCTGCCTCATTGCCTCGACCACCAACGGGGAAATCTGGCCGAAGTCCGGCAGCTTCTTGGCCGACCGACCATCCGCCAGCCCCACCAGCCCGTCGCGCTGATAACGCTGTCGCCGCTGCTTGATTCCACTGGCCGTCATCCGATGGCCCGCCGCTGTCAGCTCGGCGGCCTTGGCTCGCTCCCGCTCGGCCAGGCAACGTTGCCGAGGGTCGAACTCCGGTCGCGGCACTGCCCCGTGGGGAGCATCCGGCGGCAATCCGTGCAGCACCTCCAGGATGTGTCCTTCCCACCAACGGGCCTGTTCAGCAGCTTTCTTAGGGAACTCCGCGATCCGCGCAGTCGGCGGGACCCGACGCTCTTCGCTCGTCATCCAGTACTCCCGCCGGCCCGGTGCACGACCGTGCGCGGACCGAGCAGTTCGATGTCCATCTGCTCGGCCGACAACTCGTGCTTCCACAAGAGGTGGAACAACACAGGCAGCGTCTCGAGCCGGTCGCCAGCCGCATCAGCCCCGGCCATCAGCGGTCCCGGCTGAGAAAAGACCTCCAGCAGCCGAGCTGCGACCGGCTCCCGTCGGCAGCGGGGGTGCCGGTAGCGCGACAGCCACCGGACATTCGCCAGTAGCACTGCCTCCGGCGTCCCCACCCGCTCGAACCACCACCCAACTTCCGCGCAGGCCCTGCGCGTCAATTCGAACGCTTCGGCATCCCGCGGAGCGATCCAGTCGTCGGCACGGACATCGACGACCACCGCCGAGCCATCGACCCGACGCACGAAGAAGTCCGGGGCATGCCGACGCTCACGTTCCCCGTCGTGCCAGTGCAGCCAGAACGGCTGGGACGCCATCCCCACCACAGCTGGATCGAAGTCCATGAGTACCAGCCGGTCCCGCTCCAACCACGACTCGAAACCGACGTGCTGCCCTGTAGTCGCCGCCCAGTACCACCCGGGGAAATTGCGTCCACCCCACGACCACCGAAACGGCCGGACAGGCACCGCGCCTTCGAACCTGGCCGTCGCGCAGTCCAGCAACGGACGACGCCGCTTACTCCCGCGCTTGTCGTCCACACGACACGACACCTCGACGTACGGGGCAGTGCTCTCCACCCCTGTCGATACCGACATTCGACCCCCCCAGCGTGATCACCCCTCCGACTAGATTCACTGTCAGAAAAGCCGAAACGACTGAGTTCGTTGTCAAACGCCTCGATTGGATGACAAAGGACAGCGGCCTTTCGTCGGTGCGCCTTGCCAGCCGAACACTTCCGATATATCGTTGACGCATCGCGACAGATCAACGATCGAATGGAGTGATTGCGATGCGTTCCCATGGAGAGGAATACGGACCGGGGTTCGGCCCCGGTGAAGGACGTGGCCGCGGACGCGGCGGGCCCGGGCACCCCGGTCGGGGTGGCTTCGAGGGCCGGCGTTCCGCCTTCGGTCCCTTCGGACCCGGTTTCGGTGGTCCCGGCTTCGGCCCTGGCCCCTGGGGCGGGCGCGGAGGTCGGGGCGGACCGCGCGGCAGGGCGCGGCGCGGCGACGTACGCGCGTCGATCCTGGCCCTGCTCAAGGACCGGCCGATGCACGGCTACGAGATGATCCAGGAGATCGCCGAGCGCAGTGGCGGGGCGTGGAAGCCCAGCCCCGGTTCGGTGTACCCCACCCTTCAGCTTCTGGAGGACGAGGGGCTGATCAGCAGTGCGACCGAGGGTGGCAAGAAGCTGTTCTCGCTCACCGACGCCGGCCGTACCGCGGCCGACGAGGGCCCGGACGCGCCTTGGGAGGACGCCGGGCGCGGGGTCGACTGGGAGGCGCTGAGCGACATCCGGCAGGCCGGCTTCGGTCTGATGGAGGCGTTCGGGCAGGTCTGGAAGACCGGCAGCAAGGAGCAGCGCGAGAAGGCGCTGACCGTCATCAACGACGCGCGCAAGAAGCTGTATCTGATCCTCGCCGACGAGGACTGATGGTCCGCCAATGGGGGGTACTTCGACATCGAGGTACCCCCCTTTAGCGTGTGCCGTCGAGTGCGTGACGGCCCGTTCCGAGCCTGCTCTAGGCCACCAGCCCGCCCAGCTTGCGCAGGGACTCGTGCAGGGCCGCCGTCGCCGAGTCCTTCAGCTTGCCCGCCATCAGCGAGACGGCGGCGCCCGTGAACTCGCCGTCGATACGGACGGTCGTGGCCTCGCCGTCAGGAGTCAGCGTGTAGCGCGTGGCGACCGTCACGGCCATCGGGCCCTTGCCGCGGATCGCGAGCAGACGGGCGGCCTCCAGCTCCTCGATGGTCCAGTTGACCTCGGCCGGGAAACCCATCAGCTTCATGTTCTCCTCGAAGGTGCCGCCGACTTCGAGGGACTCGGGACCGCCCTTCGGGAAGCTGGTGTGGGTGGAGTTCCACTCGCCGTACGAGGAGAAGTCCGTGAGCTGCGCCCAGACCTTCTCGGCGGGCGCCTCTATCCGTGCTTCCGCGCTGACTTCGGCCATGCGACCACCCCTCGTCTCGGGTGCTGCGCCGGGCGCAGCTGGCTACGGTGTCGCGGAACGTAGCCGCAGGACCCTCAACATTCAATACTGATGAACCGTCAGGAAGTGTGGAGACGGGGAGTGTGGAGACGGCAGGGGGTGGGCGCTTGTGGCGGGTGCTCAGTCGACCCGCCGTATCACCGCCGCGTCGAACAGGTCCCAGGCGCGCGGGTACGGCCCTTCGTCGTGGCAGTGCCAGGCGTCCCAGAACAGGTCGGCGAGCAATGCGTCGTCGGGGGCGTAGACCCGGTACACGTACTGCCTGCCGTCGATCGCCGGCAGGACCACCAGCCAGCACCTGCTGTCCATGCTGCGTTGGACGAGCGCCGGTGCGATGCGGTTGCGCGAGGGGCGCAGGGCAAGGCGGCGCGCGCCCGTCGGAGGAAACGGCGTGATGTCATCCGTAAGGAGGAGGAGCCGGACGGTCATGCCCACCCTGTGTCGGACGCCAAAATGCTTCCCCGCGAGGATGACTCGATCCGAAGGGACTGATGGGGTAAGGGATGTGCAATCCCGTACTTCCCACCAGCAGGCCGCCGGGCACGACCCGGTCCGCGTGGACATCGAGGCCCGGCTCAGTGAGGAGCTGGCAGCGGTGGTCATCGGTGCGCGCAGACGAGCGCTGCGGGACGGGGACCGGCAGATCGACACGGCCCATCTGCTGCACACACTCCTGGAGTCCGACCCCGAGGTGCGAGAAGCCTTCGAGAGCGGCCCGCAGGTCGCCCGGCTGCTCGGCTACCTCGTCCAGCGCAGCATCGGCTATGGGCTGCGCTGGCAGAGCTCCGTCGAGGACTCCGGTGCCATACCCGTGGTGACCGAGGACGGGTGGTCGCCGGTGGCGGCGGGCGCCCTGGAGGTCGCCGGCGAGCGGGCCCTGCGGCGGGGCGACGAACGCGCGGGCGCGGTCGACCTGCTCGCGGCGATCGTCGCCGAACCCGAGTCGCGGGCCGTGGAGGTGCTGGGACGCGCGGGGGTCGACGTACCGGCGCTGCTCGCGCGGATCGATGCCGCGGCGGGCCGGGGCATCGAGGCCTGAGCCGACAACGGGGCGTGCGGGGGCGTCGCCGGTCCACTCGGTGAGACAGGTGTCATTGGGGGTGACGCTCATGTCGTCGCCTGTCATCATGTGCCGGTGCATACGTCTGAGAGCAGTCAGGGCAACCGGGGGAGGGGCTTCGGGCTCGGCCTCGCGCTCGCGTCCGCGGTCGCCTTCGGGGGATCCGGTGTCGCGGCCAAGCCGTTGATCGAGGCGGGGCTCGACCCGCTGGACGTGGTGTGGCTGCGGGTCGCGGGCGCCGCGCTGGTGATGCTGCCGCTGGCCGTGCGCCACCGGGGGCTCGTGCGCAGGCGGCCCGCGCTGCTCGCCGGGTTCGGACTGCTCGCCGTGGCCGGTGTCCAGGCCTTCTACTTCGCCTCGATCTCGCGCATACCCGTCGGGGTCGCGCTGCTCGTCGAGTACCTCGCCCCTGCGCTGGTCCTCTGCTGGGTGCGGTTCGTGCAGCGGCGGCCGGTGACCCGTGCCGCGGCCCTCGGGGTCGTCCTCGCCGTGGGCGGTCTCGCCTGTGTCGTCGAGGTGTGGTCGGGGCTGAGCTTCGACGTCCTAGGGCTGCTGCTCGCGCTCGGCGCCGCCTGCTGCCAGGTCGGCTACTTCGTCCTGTCCGACCAGGGCAGCGACGCGGGCGAGGAGGCCCCGGACCCACTCGGCGTCATCGCGTACGGACTGCTGGTCGGCGCGCTCGTCCTGACGGTCGTGGCGCGGCCGTGGGGCATGGACTGGTCGGTGCTCGGGGGCACCGCGGAGATGGACGGCACGGCGGTCGCGGCCTCCCTGCTGCTGGGCTGGATCGTGCTGATCGCGACCGTCGTCGCCTACGTGACCGGCGTCCAGTCCGTGCGCAGGCTCTCGCCGCAGGTGGCAGGCGTCGTGGCGTGTCTGGAGGCGGTCATCGCGACCGTGCTCGCCTGGGTCCTGCTCGGTGAGCACCTGTCGGCGCCGCAGATCATCGGCGGCGCGGTCGTCCTGTTCGGCGCCTTCATCGCCCAGTCGTCCACGCCCGCCAAGGCCTCGCAGACACCGGTGGCGGGCGGCACGGGCGACGCCGAAAGGGAGTTGTCGGCGCGAGGCACCGCCGTCTAGGCTCCCGATCATGCATTCGAGCGCACTCGTTCTTCCGCCTCCGGCCGCCTGAGGCGGGCCCTCCGGAATTCCCGCCCGGCCACCGGCCGGGCGGAACGGTGCTGCCCGCGGATGAAGTCCGAGGACCATCCGCGCCGAGACGACCGACCTGATCGCGACCGACCTGGTCGCGACGACTCACCCGCCTGACGGGGCTCGTACGCCCCATCCGGCCGGTGTGCCGCTCGTACGGCGCGTGACGTGGTCCTTTCCCGAACTTCTGCGGATCTGCGGAGAGAACACGTGTCGCATGCTGTTTCCGGCCTGCCCATCGGGCGAGGCCTCCTCTGTCTGACCGTCGCCGGCGCCGCCTGGGGCACCGCGGGCGCGGTCGCCTCACTCGTCTACCGCGCCAGCGACATGGGCCCCGTCGCCCTGTCCTTCTGGCGCTGCGCGGGCGGCCTGGCCCTGCTGCTCGCCGTCCGGTCGCTCCGGCGCCCGCCACGCCCCGCCGCACGCCCCCTCCTTCGTACGCGGCTGCTGCGGACCGGAGCCACGGGCGTGGGGCTCGCGGTCTTCCAGACCGCGTACTTCGCTGCCGTCGAGGCCACCGGACTCGCCGTGGCCACCGTCGTCACCCTCGGCGCCGGTCCCGTGCTCATCGCGCTGGGAGCGCGGCTGACCATGGGTGAACGGCTGGGGCGCGCCGGATACGCCGCCGTGGCCGGGGCGCTCGCTGGGCTCGCGGTGCTCGTGCTGGGCAGTGGTGGTGCGTCGGTCCGGCCGTCGGGCGTCGCTCTCGCGGTCGTGTCCGCCGCCGGGTACTCGGTGATGACGCTGCTGACCCGCTGGTGGGGGCGCGACGGCGGCACCGACGTGTCCTCGACCACCGTGGGGGCGTTCGCCGTCACGACTCTGTGTCTGCTGCCGTTCGGGCTCGTGGAGGGGCTGGTGCCGCACACCGCCGAACCCGCCCGGGTCATCGTGCTGGTCGTGTTCATCGCCGCGGTTCCGACGGCCCTCGCCTACGCCCTGTACTTCGCGGGCGCGGCCGTCGTCCGCTCGGCCACCGTCTCCGTGATCATGCTGCTCGAACCGGTGAGCGCGGCGGTCCTGGCCGTCGGACTGCTCGACGAGCGGCTCACCGCGGCCACGGTGGCGGGCACGCTGTTGATGCTCGGGTCGGTGGCTGGGCTCGCGCTCGCGGAAGCGCGGGGCACGGGGACCGAGAGGCGGGCTCCCGAGGAGGAGCCGGCGCTGCTCCGAGGAACTGCGGGCAGCGGAGAACGTCGGTGACGGCCGTGTGGGCCCCACCCCGTAGGGTCCACACGGCCGGTCACCTATGAGGCGGCCTGCGTCACTTCGGTGTCACCTGCTGCTGCGTCGCCGCAGCAGGTGTTCCCGCGCCGCCGTGTCACCCGGACCACCTCTTGTGGTCAGTTCGGCCACAACGCGGTTCTGGATTTCCTCCGGCCGGTGATTCGCGTACTTGAACTTCGCCCGTACGTTCGTCACTTCGAGCCGCAGGCCGCGGATCCCGGGGAGGAGACGGCCGAACGGGGCCTCGCCGACCGTCGCCCGGGCGGAACCGCCCTCGGGCTGGAAGTGGCCGACCTGGCGATTGAGGAGCTCCGCCTTCTCGTCCGGGTCGTCCACCACATGGGCGGTGCACCGGAGTTGGACCGCCGCGTAGAAGCTCGTCGGCGTGCCGTGCTCGGGCGGGGAGTCCTGCGGAGCCTGCCAGGGGCCGGGCACGTACACGTAGTCGTCGACCACGCTCAGGGTCACGACCGGGTTCGCATCGAGTGCCGGCCACACCGGGTTCGGGCGGGCCAGGTGCGCGAGGACCAGTCCGTACGGTCCGGGCTCGGCCTCGTGGACGAAGTGCATCGGCTGGACGTGCGGCGGCTCGCCGGGCAGGCCGTTCACGGAAAGCTGGCCGAAGTCGTGGACGGCCAGCCACCGTTGCCATTCGGCGTCGTCGTGGGGCGCGTCCCAGGGATGTATGAGCATCAGAGGATCGCCAGGTAGTCCGGGACCTCGATCCCGGGGGCGAGGTCGGTGGCGGGGATCGGGGCGTTGTAGCCCTTGCGGAGGGGGAGGACTCCGGTCCAGTGCGGCAGGCCGAGGTCCTCGGGCTCGTCGTTCGGGCCGCCGGTGCGCAGCTTGGCCGAGACCTCGGCGAGGTCCAGGCGGAGCACGGCGGTGGCGGCCAGCTCCTTGGCGTTGGCGGGCCGGGAGTCGTACGAGCGGCCGGGCACCACGTGGTCCACCAGCGCGTCCAGGGCCTCCCGCTTCTCGTCGGGGTCCGTCACCTGGTGGGCGACGCCGTGCACCACCACGGAGCGATAGTTGATCGAGTGGTGGAAGGCCGAGCGGGCCAGCACCAGCCCGTCGACGTGCGTGACGGTGACGCAGACCGGCAGACCGGGGTCGGCCTGTCCCGCCATCCGCAACGGGCGCGAACCCGTCGAGCCGTGCAGATAGAGGTGCTCGCCGACCCGCCCGTACAGCGTGGGCAGCACGACCGGCGCCCCGTCGCGGACGAAGCCCAGATGACAGACGTACCCCTCGTCGAGGATCGAGTGCACCATCTCGTGGTCGTACGCGGCGCGCTCCTTGGAGCGGGTGGGGACGGTGCGGTCGGTCGGGGTGTAGGTGGCGGGGTGCGGGGCGGCCGTCTCCGTCATGGTGCTCTCCAGGTCTGCGTCGTCGTGTGTTCTCGCTCGTACGCCGTGCTCGCCTTGCTTGGCTTATTGCACTAGTGCATACTCAACTTTGTGCTAGAAGAGTATCGGATCGAGGGTAGGCGCGCAGCTGAGATTGCGGCCAGCGTCGAGCGTGCGGTGGGTTCCGGGGAGCTGGAGCCTGGTCAACTGCTGCCGCCGATGCGGGAGTTGGCGGGTCGGCTCGGGGTGAATCCCAATACGGTCGCGGCCGCCTATCGCACCCTGCGTGAGCGCGGGGTGATCGAGACCGCGGGCCGGCGCGGCAGTCGCGTACGGTCCAAGCCGGTGACGACGGCTCGGGAGATCTCCCGCCTGGATGTGCCGCCGGGAGTGCGGAATCTGACCGACGGCAATCCGGACCCGGCCCTGCTGCCCGCGCTCGCCGGAGTGTTCGCGGCGGCCGCGGCTCACGCGGACCGGGAGCCGGTGCTCTACGGAGAGGCCGCCGTGGAGCCGGAGCTGGCGCGCCTCGCACGTGCGGACCTGGATGCGGACGGCGTTCCGGACGGGCCGGTCGTGGTCGCCTCGGGGTCGCTCGACGCCATCGAGCGGGTGCTGGCCGTGCACCTCAGGCCCGGTGACGCCGTCGCCCACGAGGATCCCGGCTGGCGCAGTGTGCTCGATCTGATCCCGGCGCTCGGGCTGCGGGCGGTTCCGGTCGGCGTCGACGAGGAGGGGCCGCTGCCCGACGACGTACGAGCCGCGCTGGAGGCCGGGGCGCGGGCCCTGATCGTCACCGACCGCGCGCAGAACCCGACCGGCGCCGCGGTGAGCGCCACACGCGCGCGTGCCCTGCGTTCCGTGCTGGCCGACCACCCGGGGACCCTGCTCGTCGAGGACGACCACGGGCATCGCATCGTCGACCTGCCCCTGCATCCGCTGGCCGGCGTGACCCGGCACTGGGCGTTCCTGCGCTCGGTCGCCAAGGCGTACGGGCCCGATCTGCGCCTTGCCGTGCTCACCGGCGACCCCGTCACTATGGACCGTGTCCAGGGGCGGCAGCGGCTGGGGCCGGGATGGGTGAGCCGGCTGCTGCAACGGGCTGTTGCCGGGCTGTGGGCCGAAGGCGCGGTGGACGCGCGGACCGTGGCGGCGGCCTACGGGCGGCGACGGGACGCGTTGATCGGGGCGCTCGCGGAGCGGGGCGTCGAGGCGTACGGGCGCAGCGGGATGAACGTGTGGGTGCCTGTGCCGGACGAGACCGGGGCCGTCGCGCGACTGCTGCACGCGGGTTGGGCCGTCGCTCCGGGGGCCCGCTTCCGGATGAACGCGCCACCCGGGCTGCGGATCACCGTCTCGACCCTCGCGCCGGACGAGGTCGGGGCGTTGGCGGACGCGGTCACCGCCGCGGTCGGGCCGGCACCCGAGCGCCGCTACGTCTGAGACCGGGGCTCGGTGAGCCGTTGAGCCGGTGGCCTGGTGATGCGGTCGCGCGGTGGGCTCAGGGCTTGGCCTTGGCGGGCCGGGACTGGGTGAGTGCCGCGCCCGCCAGCACGATGACCGCGCCCACCGGTGTCGACCAGGCCAGCGACTCACCGAGGATCGCGACGCCCGCGGCGGTGGCGATGACCGGGATGAAGTACGTGACCATCTGGGCCGTCGTCGGACCGACCTCGGCGACCAGGCCGTACTGGATGAGAAGGGCGAGGCCCGTACCGAGAGTGCCCAGCGTGATGATCGCGAGCAGCGGTATGAGCGGGAAGTGGGTCGGCAGTGTCGTGAACAGCGGGGTGACGACTGCCAGTTGGGCCGTCGCGAGCAGAAGCTGGGCGCCGGTCAGTGAGAGGTTGGAATCGCTGGAGCCGGCCAGCGTGCGGCGGATGTAGATCCAGCCGATCGGGTAACTGAGCGACGCCAGCAGGGCCATCGCCGTGCCCGCGGCGTCCAGACCGTGGAAACCCTGCCAGGCGCCGAGCACCGTCAGCACGCCGAGGAAGCCGATGCCGAGGCCCGCGACCCGGCGGCGGGTGGGCCGGTCCTCGGAGAGGGCGACCAGCGACAGGGCCATGCCCCACAGGGGTGAGGTCGCGTTACAGATCCCCGCCAGCGTGGAAGGAATCGTCAGCTCGGAGTACGCGAACAGCGAGAACGGCAGGGCGTTGAGGAGCAGGGCCGAGACCGTCAGGTGCCCCCAGGTATGCGCTCCGCGCGGCAGCCGGTCCCGCTTCCAGGCGATTGCGACCGCGAGCACCAACGTCCCGAACAGCAGGCGGCCGAACGTCACTTGGAAGGGGGCGTAGCCATTCGTGCCGACCTTGATGAGGAGGAAGCTGAAACCCCAGACCAGAGACAGACCGGCGAAGCGGAGGCGCCAGTCGAGGGCTCGGCGACGGCGAAGGGGCGGGGCGGTGCGGAGCGAGCCCGGAGGTGCGGTGGACAAGGGGACGGGAGAGGTCTGGGGCTCGGTCGCGGCGCTCATGACGACCACGATGGGGGATCACGATCTCGTAGCACAAGCGAGATTTATGTCGTGGTACCTCGTAGTATTGCTTACATGTTGAACCTGGAGCGCCTGCGCACCCTCGATGCCCTGGCCCGGCACGGCTCGGTCAGTGGCGCCGCCGAGGGGCTGCATGTGACGACCTCGGCGGTGTCCCAGCAGATGTCCAAGCTGGAGCGGGAGGTGGGGCAGCAACTGCTCGCCAAGAACGGACGGGGGGTGCGGCTCACCGACGCGGGGCGGCTGCTCGCCGACCATGCCGCGCGCATCCTGTCCCAGGTCGAGCTCGCCCAGTCCGATCTGGAGGCGCAGCGTGGGCAGGTGATGGGGGAGTTGAGGCTCGCCGCGTTCCCCACGGCGGCGCGCGGGCTGTTTCCCACGGCGCTCGCCGCTCTGCGTGCCGAGCATCCCGGGCTGCGGGTTCGCTCGCGAGAGCTGGAGCCGGAGATCGGGGTCGCCTGGGTGACGCGCGGTGACCTCGATCTGGCGGTCGTCCTCGACTGGTACAACAAGCCGTTGCCGCTGCCGGACGGTCTGGTCAAGGCCTCGCTTCTCGACGACCCCACCGATCTGGCGCTGCCTGTCGGGCATCGCCTCGCCGATCGTTCAGAGGTGGACCTGGAGGACTTCGTCGACGACGAGTGGATCGCCTGGGACGAGGGGGAGTTCTGTCACGAGTGGCTGCTCTTCACGTTGCGGGGCAAGGGGATCGAGCCGGTCATCGCGCACCGGGCGGAGGAGCATCACACGCAGCTCGCGATGGTCGCGGCGGGGCTCGGCGTGTGCGTGGCGCCTCGCCTCGGGCGGGATCCTGTTCCGGCCGGGGTGCGGACCGTGCCGGTGCGGCCGCGTGTTACGCGGCATGTGTATGCGGTGTGGCGGGCCGATGCGGATCGGCGGCCCGCTATTCGGGCCGCTGTGGATGCGTTGCGCTCCGCGGGGGTGCGGGTTTCTTAGGCTCGGATTTTGGGTGCGGGTCCGCTGTGGCTTGTCGCGCAGTTCCCCGCGCCCCTTACGGGGCGCAAGCCTCCCCCCCTCCTCACAGGGCAGCCAGTTTGCGGAAGTCCCAGGATGCTGTTGCTTCTGGGGTGAGGCGCATCCAGGCGTGTCTGCCGTCGTGGGGCATTTCGGGGAGGCCGAAGTTCTTGCGGGCGAACAGGGGCTCCACGGAGTCGAGTTCGGGGTGGGGGTCGCCCGTGCGCGGGGCCTCGCCGATGAACTCGACGGTGCCCGACAGTTCGACGCCTCGCAGTTCGTCGTACTCCTCGCCCGTGTCGACGACCACGGCGACGCGGGGGTCGCGGCGCAGGTCGGCCCAGCGTTTGCTTCGTGTGATCGAGTACAGCCAGAGGGACTTGCCGTCCCAGACGAACCAGAGCGTGCTGACGTGCGGCGCGCCGTCGGCCGACACGGTCGCCACCCGGCAGGTGCGCTGAGTGGTCAGGAACTCGTCCAGCTCGTCGGGTGTCATCATGATCCTTCGGCCCCGGCGCTGAGTGACGGCCATACGGTTCCCCATTTCTGACGTGACGTCAGAAAAGCATGGAGTGTCTTCCGTCCGTGCGCAATGGTGGCTACGCTCGCCCGCCACCGCAGACCAGGTCGACCGGGCCGCGCCGGGCCCGGGGACCGCCCGTGACAGGGGGAGCCCATGCCGTCGCACGAGCAGCTCAGCGAACTCCTCGACCCCGCGACCACGGTCCTGCTCACCGTCGAGTGCCAGCAGGGTGTCGTCGGCCCGGACAGCGCGCTGCCCGAACTGGCCAAGGAGTTCCGTGCCTCGGGCGCGCTCGCCCAGGTCGCCCGTCTCGTCACGGCGGCCCACGAGAGCGGCGTACAGGTCATGCACGCGATCGCGGAGCGCCGTCCCGACGGACGGGGGGCCAATCACAACGCCCGGTTGTTCCGCGCGGCCGAGCGTCTGCCGGTGCGGCAGTTGTCGGGGACCACCGCGGTACGTGTCGCGCCGCCCATCGAGGTCGCCGAGGAGGATCTCGTCGTACGCCGCCTGCACGGTCTTTCGCCCCTCGCCGGTACCGACGTCGACGCGCTGCTGCGCAACCTCGGCTGCCGGGCGCTGATCGTGACCGGTGTCTCCGCCAACGTGGCCGTGCCCAACGCCGTGTTCGACGCGGTGAACCGCGGCTACACCGTCGTCGTCCCCAGCGACGCCATCGCGGGGGTGCCTTCCGACTACACCCCCGCGATGATCCGCAACACGCTCGCGCTGGTGGCCACCGTCGCCACCACGGACGAGGTACTGGCCTGCCTCAAGCGACCGCGTCGGGTCAGCCGAGCGTGATCGAGTCCCCGCTGACGGTGATCTTGGCGGCGGTGAGGCCACTCGTCGCGGGCCCCTTCTTGACGCTGCCGTCCGCGGCGTTGAACTGGCTGCCGTGGGCGGGGCAGGTGATGGTGCCGTCGGCGACGCTGTTGATCCGCTGCTTCTGGTGCGGGCACACCGTCGAGTAGGCCTTGAACTCACCGGCCGTCGGCTGTGTGACGACCACACCCTGGTCGGCGAACACCTTGCCGCCGCCTTCCGGAATGTCGGTGGTCTTGGCCAGCGCCGCACCCCCGCCGGAGCCCGACGACTTGGAAGCGTCGGAGGAGCCGGACGAGCTGTCGTCGGAGCCCCCGCAGGCGGTCAGCGTGGCGGCGATACCCGCCCCGCCCAGTGCCGCGAGGAGGGTGCGACGACAGAGCGCCGGCGCAGGCTTGAGCGATTCGCTGGACATAGTGGCGGTCCCTTCCACAGATGTGCAGATGCGCGTTTGTAAAGTTGTGTGTTGATCCAACAGGGGGTACGGGTACGTCACCCGCGCAGTTCAGGCGGTTCAGGAATTGAGCGACTTCTTGATGAAATCGAGATCCAGCCTGAGCAGGGTGTCTATCACGCCCTCCTGTGTCACCGAGTGCGTGGCTCCCGGCAGCGGAAGCACGGTGTGCGGCCGGCCCGCGGCGAGCAGCGCCGCCGAGAACCGCAGCATGTGTGCGGGCGCCACATTGTCGTCGGCCATCCCATGTACGAGCATCAAGGGGCGCGTGAGCTTGTGCGCGTGGGCCACCAGGGAGCAGCGTTCGTAGTTCTCCGGCTGGACGTCCGGGTGGCCCATGAACCGTTCCTTCCAGTGCGTGTCGTACAGCCGCAGATCGGTCGGGGCCGCGCCCGCGACCGCCGCGTGGAACACGTCGGGCCGGTGCAGCACGGCCCCCGCCGCGAGATAGCCGCCGAACGACCAGCCCCGGATGGCCACGCGTCCCGTGTCCAGTTCGGGGAAGAGCTCCGCGGCCGCGCGTACGGCGTCCGCCTGGTCCTCGATCACGGGCATGAGCTGGTCCCCGTGGATGGCGGTCTCCCAGGCCCGGTCGCGCCCCGGCGTTCCCCGGCCGTCGACGCACAGCACCGCGAAGCCCTGGTCGGCGAACCACTGGTTCACGGCGTGGTGCCAGGCGGCGGCCTTCACGACCTTCTGCGCGCCGGGCCCCGCGTACGAGTGCACGATCACGGGCAGACGGCCCGCCCCCGGTTCGTTCGACGTCGGCAGGTACAGCGCCGCCCGCAACTCCCGCTCGCCGAGGGTCAGGAAGCGGGGGCGCGGCTCGGTCACGGGCCGCTCGGCCAGCACCCGGATCCGCCCGGCCGGTCCGCCGTCCCGATGCACCGTCACCGTCTGCCCGTCGAGGGTGGTGCTGTCCAGGACGGCGGTGTCGCCCCCGACGGTGGCGCGGTGCACACCCGGCTCGTCGGTCAGCCGCTCGAAGCCCTTCTCCGGGTCGTACGACCAGACGTGCGTCTCTGTCGGCTCCTCGGACGCCGTGAAGTAGAGCCGGTCGCCCACGACACCGAGCAGTTCGTGGACGTACATGCTCTCCGGGGTGCGCACTCCCGTTTCTGTCAACAGGAGTCCGCGTGTCCCCTCCTGGGTGGTGAGGACGAGACCGGCGGTGGCGGTGGTGGCCGGGGTTCCGGGTATGAACTCCAGCCAGGCGGCGTCGCGGAGATGGTGGAGCGTCGTGGTCAGGCCCGTGGAGGAACCGATCCTGAGCAGATACGCCGAGCGCTGGTCCCTGGTCTGCACGACGGCGGAGGGCCCGGCGTCGTCCCAGGCCGCGTGCACGACGTACTCGAAGGACGGGTCGGTCCAATCGCCCGCCGGATGCGGCCCGGAAGCTTCCTTGGGGAGCCGTGCCTCGACGCGCTCGCCGTCGAGGCCCACCACGTGCAGCGACAGCTCGGCGTTGGCGGTGCCCGCGGCCGGGTAGCGGATCGCGCGCGGCGGACGCGTCGGGTCCGCCGGATCGCTGATGAACCACTGCTGGACCGGCGCGTTGTCGACCCGCACCACCAGCAGCGCGTCCCCGTCCGGCGACCACCAGAACGACCCTGTGCGGTGCAGTGACTCGGCCGAGACGTGGTCGGAGAGCCCGTACGTGATCTCCGGGCCCTCCGGCCTGGCCAGCGCGCGGTCGGCCGTGCCGTCGATGCGTACGACCCGGAGGGCGCCGTCACTCACGTACGCGATGCGGGAGCCGTCGGGGCTCGGGTGCGGGGCGACGACCGGGCCCGCGGTGGGGATCCGGCGCGGGACGCCCTCGTCCGTGCGTACGGCCCACAGGGCGCCCGAGAGGGCGAACACGACCAGGCGGACGGCCGTGTCGGTGGCGTACGAGACGATCCCCGCGCTCGTCTCGCGCGCCCGCTCGCGGCGGATCCGCTCTGCCTCCGGGACCTCGCCGCTGTCGCCGAGCGCGAGCGGGTCGGCGAGCAGCCGCTCCTCGCCGTTCTCGTACAGCCAGAGCAGGCCCGTCGTGGAGCGGCCGCTCGTGGTGCGCAGGAAGACGACGCGGTCGCCGTCCGGCGAGACGGTGAAGCCGCGCGGCACACCGAGGGAGAAGCGTTTCGTACGGGCGTGCTGCAGGGGCAGGTCTTCGGCGGTCACAGGTGATCCCTTCGTGCGAGTGGACGGGGAACGCCCCAGTAACCTGGGGCGATGCTCAAGGAAGTCAGCGCGACCCGCTATGTCACGCCGTTGCGTGAGGGCGGCTCGCTGCCGGGGCTCGTCGAGGCGGACGATCTCGGAACGTACGTCATGAAGTTCACCGGCGCCGGACAGGGACGGAAGACCCTCGTCGCGGAGGTCGTCTGTGGTGAACTCGCCCGTCGCCTGGGCCTGCGCGTACCCGGCCTGGTCACGATCGGGCTCGATCCGGTCATCGGGCTCGGTGAACCGGACCAGGAAGTGCAGGAGTTGCTCAAGTCGAGCGGGGGGCTGAATCTCGGGATGGATTTCCTCTCCCGGGCGATCGGCTTCGACGCTCTCGCGCACCAGGTGAGCCCGGAAGAAGCCGGGAGGAACGTCTGGTTCGACGCGTTGGTCAACAATGTCGACCGATCGTGGCGAAACCCTAACATGCTGGTTCGGCACGGCGACCTGTGGCTCATCGACCACGGCGCCACCATGATCTGGCACCACAACTGGCCCGGCGCGGCGGCCTCCGCGGCCAAGCCGTACGACGCCACCGACCACGCACTCGCGCCGTTCGGCCCCGATATCGCCTCCGCCGCCGCGGAGTTGGCGCCCCGTGTCACCGAGGACCTGCTCGCCGAGGTGACCGCGGCGATCCCGGAGGAGTGGCTGCGGGACGAGCCGGGGTTCGAGTCGACGGACGCGCTCAGGCGCGCGTACGCGGAGCCGCTGCTCGCCCGCGCCGCCACGATTCACGAGCGCGTCCGGACGAGCCAGGAGGGCACGAAGTGAGCGAGCGCGACGGCCGTGACGGTCGTGACGTCTATGAGTACGCCCTGCTGCGGGTCGTGCCCCGGG
The DNA here is from genome assembly GCF_030817415.1 of Streptomyces umbrinus. NCBI lineage: Bacteria > Bacillati > Actinomycetota > Actinomycetes > Kitasatosporales > Streptomycetaceae > Streptomyces > Streptomyces umbrinus. Next base: position 9,705,784 of record NZ_JAUSZI010000002.1, read on the forward strand.
TCGAGCGGGGGGAGTACTTCAACGCGGGCGTGCTCGTGTACTGCCGCGCGAAGTCCTTCGTGGCCGCCCACACCCATCTCGACGAGACCAAACTGCGGGCCCTCGACCCGGAGGCGGACGCGCCCGGGGTCCGGGCCGCTCTGCGCGCCGTCGAGGGCGTCTGCGCCGGGGGAGCGGCGGCGGGTCAGGCCGCGCGCGACGACGCCGGGCGGCGCTTCCGCTGGCTGATCGCGCCCCGCTCCACGGTCGTACAGCCGGGGCCCGTGCACACAGGTCTCACGGCGGATCCCGCCGCCGAGGCGTTGCGGCTGCTCGACCTGCTGGTCAGGTAATGGCTCACACCGGCCCACCAGGCCGTTGACACTGGGTGCCAAGGCTTCTAGCGTCACGTCTGCTGAAGGTACTAAGCGGTCGCTCACCAGAGGGGCGTACCGTGAGAGCCGCAGGTTTGGTCTTTCAAGGGCTTCCCAAGGGCGAGGAGAACCAGCAATGTCCACCTCAGAGCAGCGCGTCGCCGTAGTCACCGGTGCCGCGCGCGGCATCGGCGCCGCGACCGCCGTACGACTGGCCGCCGAGGGCCGCGCCGTCGCGGTGATCGACCTCGACGAGGCCGCGTGCAAGGACACCGTGGAGAAGATCACCGCCGCCGGCGGCAGGGCGATCGCGGTGGGCGCCGACGTCTCCGACGAGGCGCAGGTCGAGGCCGCCGTGGCGCGCGTCGCCGAGGAGCTCGGGGCGCCGACGATCCTGGTGAACAACGCGGGCGTGCTCCGCGACAACCTGCTGTTCAAGATGAGCGTGTCGGACTGGGACACGGTCCTGAACGTGCACCTGCGCGGCTCCTTCCTGATGACGCGGGCCGTCCAGAAGTACATGGTGGACGCCAAGTTCGGCCGCGTCGTCAACCTCTCCTCCTCCTCCGCGCTCGGCAACCGCGGTCAGGTCAACTACTCCGCCGCCAAGGCCGGTCTGCAGGGCTTCACCAAGACCCTCGCGTTCGAGCTCGGCAAGTTCGGCGTCACCGCGAACGCCGTCGCGCCCGGCTTCATCGTCACCGACATGACCGCCGCCACCGCCGAGCGGGTCGGTATGGGCTTCGAGGAGTTCCAGGCCGCGGCCGCCACCCAGATCCCGGTCCAGCGCGTCGGCAACCCGGACGACATCGCCAACGCGATCGCCTTCTTCACGGGCGACGCGGCCGGCTTCGTCTCCGGCCAGGTGCTGTACGTGGCCGGCGGACCGCTCAACTAGGGCCGGGGGACAGGAACATGACCACTGTGGAACTCTCGGGCAAGGTGGCCCTCATCACCGGCGCCAGCCGCGGCATCGGCTACGGCGTCGCCGAGGCGCTGCTCGCCCGCGGCGACCGGGTGTGCATCACCGGCCGCAACGAGGACGCGCTCAAGGAGGCAGTCGAGACGCTCGGCGCCGACCGCGTGATCGGCGTGCCGGGCAAGGCCCACGACGAGGCCCACCAGGCCATCGCTGTCGAACGCACCATGGAGGCGTTCGGCCGCATCGACTTCCTGATCAACAACGCCGGTACGAACCCGGTGTTCGGGCCGATCGCCGACCTCGACCTCAACGTGGCACGCAAGGTGTTCGAGACCAACGTCGTCTCGGCGCTCGGCTTCGCCCAGCGGACCTGGAAGGCGTGGCAGAGCGAGAACGGCGGCGCGATCGTCAACATCTCCTCGCTCGCGGGCGTCCAGGCCTCGCCGTTCATCGGGGCGTACGGCATCAGCAAGGCCGCGATGATCAACCTGACGCTTCAGCTGGCGCACGAGTTCGCGCCCAAGGTGCGGGTCAACTCCATCGCGCCCGCCGTCGTCAAGACGCAGTTCGCCAAGGCCCTGTACGAGGGCCGCGAGGAGGAGGCGGCCGCGGGCTACCCCCTCGGCCGGCTCGGCGTACCGTCGGACATCGGCGGCACCGCCGCGTTCCTGACCTCGGAACAGTCGGACTGGATCACCGGGCAGACGCTGGTGGTCGACGGCGGGAAGTTCCTCAACGCCGGAGTCTGACAACGGATCTCGATCGCGGACGCCCGGGCGGCTTGGCCGAAAAACGCCCGGGCGTCCACCTGTCCAGGGTGCTGCCAGGAACGAGACCGTTCCGACACGTTCCGCGATACTTGCTGATCAAGGGCCCTGCCAGTGTGAAGGCCCATGCGGCCGGGCGCTGCGGTATCGTGCGCCCACCCTTGTGGTATGGCCGATCGAGGAGCGTGCGCGTGTTCAAGCGGGACAAATACCTGCGTCAGGTGGGGGCGATCACGTCCATATCCCTGGTCGCCGGATGCGGCGTATTCTCCTCGGACTCCTCCGACGAGGGGAAGTCGATCCTCGTGGGGACGACCAGTGAACCCAGCACACTGGATCCGGCGGCCTCCTGGGACAACTCGTGGGAGTTGTTCCGCAACGTTCACCAGACCCTCCTGAACTTCCCCGCCGGCGCGTCCGAGCCCGAGCCCGACGCCGCCGAGAGCTGCCGGTTCACCAACGGTTCGAGCACCGTGTACAGCTGCAAGCTGCGCGAGGGACTGAAGTTCTCCAACGGGCACAAGCTGGACGCCAAGGCCGTCAAGTACTCCATCGACCGGATCAAGAAGATCAACGTCAACGGCGGCCCCGCCGGTCTGCTGAACAGCCTCTCCCGGGTCGAGGCGAAGAGCGACCAGGAAGTCGTCTTCCATCTGAACCAGCCCGACGCGACGTTCCCCTTCGTGCTCTCCACGCCCGCCATGTCGATCGTGGACCCCGAGGAGTACCCAGCGAACGCGCTCCGCAAGGACGGCAAGGTCACCGGCTCGGGCCCGTACAACCTGGAGTCCTACGAAGAGGGCAAGCAGGCGGAGCTCGTCAAGAACGGCAACTACAAGGGCATCGCGGACCGGAAGAACAGCGCCGTCACCATCCGCTACTTCCGGGAGTCGGCCGCGATGGCCGACGCCCTCAGGGACAAGCAGATCGACGTCGTCTACCGCGGTCTGGGCGCCTCGGACATCGTGGACATCCAGGACAACAGTGGGGACGAGGGTCTCCAGCTCGTCGAGAACCCCACCACCGAGATCAGCTATCTGGTGTTCAACCCCAAGGACCCGTGGGCCAAGAAGGTCTCGGTCCGCAAGGCCATCGCCCAGATCGTCGACCGGCCCGCGCTCGCCCACAACATCTACAAGGACACCGTCGAGCCGCTGTACTCGATGATCCCCAAGGGCTTGGTCGGACACACCACGGGCTTCTTCGACGACTTCGGGAACCCCAGCGCCAGCAAGGCCAAGCAGATCCTGGCGGAGGACGGCATAACCGAGCCCGTCCCGCTCACCCTCTGGTACACGACCGACCGCTACGGCTCCCAGACCAAGCCGGCCTTCGAGGAACTGAAGCGCCAGCTGGAGGCCTCCGACCTGTTCAAGGTCACGCTCAAGAGCCGCCCATGGAAGACGTACGTCGGGGGTTACCAGAAGGGTGAGTACCCGGTCTTCGGACGCGGCTGGTTCCCCGACTTCCCGGACGCCGACAACTTCATCGCCCCCTTCGTGGGCGAGCAGAACGCGCTCGGCACGCCGTACGACACCCCTGAGATCACCGGCAAGCTGATCCCCGACTCGCGCCGGGAGAGCGACCGCGGGGCCGTGGCCGCGGACTTCGAGAAGGCTCAGCAGATCCTCCTGGACGACGCCCGGCTGCTGCCGCTGTGGCAGGGCAAGCAGCACGTGGCCGCGAACGAGGAGATCGGCGGCGCCGAGAACGCCATCGACCCGGCGACGATGATGGCGATGTGGGAGCTGTACTGGAAGACCAGCTGGTAGCGCGGGCACTTGGGCACTCGGGCTCGATTGTCAGTGGGCGCCTGTAGGTTCTGTGCTCTGACGGTGGCCGCGCCTCGCGCGGCCGCCCATGGTCGCGTGCTCCGCGGCCGTGAAGTGAGCGCACACCGGAGGAAGTTGACGTGACCGACACCGCCATGCTGCCCGAGTCCTGGCGCGGCGTCCTGGGCGAAGAGCTCCAGAAGCCCTACTTCAAGGAGCTCACCGAGTTCGTCGAGGAGGAGCGCGAGAAGGGTCCCGTCCACCCGCCGCGCGAGGAGGTCTTCGCCGCGCTGGACGCGACGCCGTACGAGAGCGTGAAGGTGCTCGTCCTCGGCCAGGACCCGTACCACGGCGAGGGCCAGGGCCACGGCCTGTGCTTCTCGGTCCGTCCGGGGGTGAAGACCCCGCCCTCGCTGCGCAACATCTACAAGGAGATGCAGGCGGAGCTGGGCACGCCGATCCCGGACAACGGCTATCTGATGCCGTGGGCCGAGCAGGGCGTCCTGCTGCTCAACGCGGTGCTGACGGTCCGCTCCGGCGAGGCCAACTCGCACAAGGGGAAGGGCTGGGAGAAGTTCACGGACGCGGTGATCCGGGCCGTGGCCGGCCGGCCCGACCCGGCCGTCTTCGTCCTGTGGGGCAACTACGCGCAGAAGAAGCTCCCGCTCATCGACGAGGAGCGGCACATCGTGGTGAAGGGCGCCCACCCCTCGCCGCTGTCCGCGAAGAAGTTCTTCGGCTCGCACCCGTTCACGCAGATCAACGAGGCGGTCGCCAAGCAGGGTCACGACCCGATCGACTGGCGGATCCCCGACCTGGGGTGATCCCCGACCTGGGGTGACATCACACGTCACCACGTCGCCACCTCACCACGACGCGTGCCACGACCCGCCGCCACGAGGTCCGGCGGGTCGGTGGGCCGTTCGTCACCGTCCTGGCCCAGTGGCGCGCGGGGCCCCCGGGGCTGCCTGAGCTCGATTGTCAGTCTCTGCCGTTAGCGTCGGGAGAGGTGACGGAACGACCGGCGCGGGCGCTGCGGTCGGCGGACGAGCGTGGAGGACGATCCGGTGGCGGAGCAACAGGAACAGGCGGCGGCGGACGCGATGATGACCCGGATCGGGCAGATCGCCATGCTCCTCCACGGCGGTGACCGCGAGGAGGCCCGGAGCCGCTTCCTGGACCTGTGGACCGAGATCGGCGAGGACGGCGACGCGCTGCACCGCTGCACACTCGCGCACTACATGGCCGACGCCCAGGACGACCCCTCGGACGAACTCGCCTGGGACCTGCGGGCCTTGTCGGCGGCGGACTCACTGACGGACGTGCGGATCACGGAGCACCCGCAGTCGCTCGCGGTGCGGGCCTTCTATCCCTCCCTCCATCTGAGCCTCGCCGTCGACTACGCGAACCTGGGCCGCTCCGAGGCCGCCCGCAGCCATCTGCGCCGGGCCCGCGACACCGTGGGCGTCCTCGGTGACGACGCGCACGGGGACGGTGTCCGGGCGGGCATCGGCCGCTTGGAGCTGAGACTCGACGAGGAGGGGCCGTCGGGCGGGGCGCCCGAACCGACGCCGGGCCAGACTCCGGGGCAGGGGAGAGGGCCGGGAGGCGAGACGCTGGGGCCGCCGCGGCAGCGGCCCTAGAAGCCGTAGCGTGGTCTGCAGGAGCCGTAGCGTGGTCTTCCGGGCTTGTACGTCGCCCTGGTCCGGGTCTGTACGCCACCCCCGTTGATCGGCGCCCCGTCGGTCAACGTCCGTACACGTCCTTGCAGATGGTCGCCTGCGGGCTGTCCGGGTTCCAGCCGCCGTACTGCCGGCCCAAGGCGCACACATCCGTGCCCACCGGAGCCGTGGCCCTGGGCTGACGGGGAACCGCGGGGTGCTCGGGTCGCTGCGGCTCCGGGTGCCGCGGCGGATCGGCCGGGGGGCGACGGGGAGGGGCCGCCGGGGCCGCGGCGGGTGCCGAAGGTGCCGTACGGCGGGGTGTGGACGCGGGTGCCGACGGGCGCCGGGACGGGCCGATCATCTCCAGGGCTTCCCGGGCCGGAGCCTGCACGATCTGGGGCTCGGCCCTGCCGTCCGGGCGGGGTTCCGAGGCCCGGGCAGGTCCGGACGGGGCGCCCGGAGCGAGCGGTCGCTGGACGGTCACACAGCCGGAGACGGCCGAGACAGCCACGGTGACCAGGAGCGTTGCGGTGGTCGCGGTTCGATGCACCCGCGCAACTCTGCTGTGTCCGCCCCCATTTGGGGAGCTGACAAGCGGAGGATGCCCCGCATGGGTGAACGGCCGGCGCCCGAGCCCCGGTGGCCGGGCCCGATGGTCAACGGCCCCGTCGACCCCTGTGCGACTCAGTCGCCCGTGCCCCCGTCGATCCGCTCGCGGACAAGGTCGGCGTGACCGTTGTGGCGCGCGTACTCCTCGATCATGTGGGTGTATATCCACCGCAGGTTGAAGGGCTTGTCGGTGTACCTGCTTCTGCCTTCGGACAGGTCGTCGAGCGTGAAGCGGGCCGCGTTCTGCCGGGCGACCCCGATCTCCCGCTGCCAGGTGCCGTACGCCTCCTCCCAGGTGTCATCCTCGGTGAGGTGGAACTCGCCGTCGCGGTCCTCGTCGCTGTAGTAGATCGGCCCGGGATCGTCGCCCACGAGCACCTTGCGGAACCAACTGCGCTCCACCTCCGCCATGTGCCGGACGAGCCCGAGCAGGGAGAGTTCGGACGGCGGCACCGAGGCGGTCCTGAGCTGGGCGTCGTCCAGGTCCTGGCACTTCCACGCGAGGGTTTCGCGGTGGTAGTCGAGCCAGCCCTCCAGCATGGCTCGTTCGCCGGCGTCGATCGCGGGTTCGTTGCGTTCAATGGTCATGCCCGCATCATCGCGGAGGGCCGAGCGGCGGCCCAATCCTTTAGGGGCCGTGCCGCCTGCTGCCGCTTGCGGGCCGTGCCGCCTGCTGCGAGGGGTCAGCTCCGCAGCATGCCCTCCAGGACCTCGCGCAGCCCGGCCCGAACCTCGCCGAGGGACGGCACGTCGGCGTGGTACGAACCCGCCGCGCACGAGAACATCAGGCCGTCCGCCCAGGCCACCAGCGACAGCACATGCCGTGCCGGATCCCGTGAACCCGCCGCCGTCAGCATCCCGGTGAGCGCGTCCCGGAACTGCCGCCCGGTGGCGTCGAAGAACTCCCGCAGTTCCGGCCGACGTGTCGCCTCCAGCGCCAACTCGTAGCGGGCGATGAGCAGTTCGCGGTTTCCGGTGAGTGAGCGATGCACCGCCAGAGCCATTCCTTCCGCCAGGGAGTCGAGCCCGCCCCGCGGATCCGGCATCTCGTCCAGGCCGAGCACCCGCGCCTCGCGCTCCGCGAGCCGCCGTACCGCCGCCTCCAGCAGGGCGAGCCTGGTCCGGGCGAGATTGGACGTGGACCCTGGTGGAAGTCCGGCCGCCGCGTCTACGGCGCGGTGGGTGAGACCGCGCATGCCGCGCTCGGCGAGCAGGTCGAGGGCGGTGTCGGCGATGAGATCGGCGCGGGCCGCGCCGGTGCTGCGTACGGGCATGACAGCCAACCTACCCTCGCAACTACATCTGTAGTACGGTCGAGAGGTCCGGTCACTACAGGTGTAGTGACCGGAGGGGGCGTCAGAGTCGCCGGATTCGGCGGAGTCGCCGGACCGGCCGAATCGTCGGGATCGTTGGAGGAGCCATGGCACAGTCACCGCGCGCCGTCGTCGTGGGCGGCGGCATCGGGGGTCTCACCGCGGCGGTGGCGCTGCACCGGCGCGGCTGGCGGGTCACCGTCCTGGAGCGGGCCGGTTCGCTGGAACCCGTCGGTGCCGGCATCTCCCTCGCGCCCAACTCCCTGCGCGCCCTCGACGTCATCGGTCTCGGCGACGAGATCCGTGACCTCGCCGCCTGGCAGGGCGACGGAGGACTGCGGACCCCGGGCGGCCGCTGGCTCTCGCGGACCAGCACCGCCGCCCTGGCCGAACGCTTCGGCGGCCCGCTGGTCCTGCTGCACCGGGCCACACTCATCAAGAGCCTGGCCGCACAGCTCCCCGAGGGCACCGTGCGCACCACGGCCGAGGCGGCCCTGGCGGATCCCGGTGACGACGACCGCCCCGCCCGTGTCAGCACCCCCGACGGCGAGCTGGAGGCCGAACTGGTCGTCGGCGCCGACGGCATCCGCTCCGCCGTTCGCCTGGAGCTGTTCCCGGACCATCCGGGCCCGGTCTACTCCGGGTTCACCACCTGGCGGGTCGTGATCCCGGTGCCCGGAGCGGACTTCGCCTCGCACGAGACGTGGGGCCGGGGCCGTATCTGGGGCACGCATCCGCTCAAGGACGGCAGGGTGTACGCGTACGCCGCGGCCCGCGTTCCCGCCGGAGGCCGGGCGACCGACGACGAACGGGCCGAACTCGTCCGGCTCTTCGGCGACTGGCACGACCCGATCCCCGGCGTCATCGGCGCCGCGCGCCCCGAGGACGTCCTGCGCCACGACGTCCACCACATCGCCGAGCCCCTGCCCGCCTTCCACGCCGGCCGGGTCGCGCTGATCGGTGACGCGGCGCACGCCATGCCGCCGACCCTGGGACAGGGCGGCAACCAGGCCATCGAGGACGCGATCGTGCTCGCACATCACGCCGGTCCGCGTACAGCCCCGCTCGACGCGGGCCTCGCCGCGTACACGGCGGCACGCAAACCGCGTACGACCGCCATCGCCCGCAAGGCGGTCCAGGTCGCCCGTCTCAACATGATGCGCAGCCGTCCCGGCATGGTCCTGCGCAATGCCGCGGTCGCCGCGGTGTCGAAGGCCGGACCCGGCCTCTTCCTGCGGAGTTTCGACGGAATCGCCGACTGGCGGCCGCCTCAGGCGCCGTATGCTTCCGAGGAGACACGGGTGAGCACGCCCTAGACAAGTCGGTTCCGCGGAGGAGACCCCTGTGAAGGTCGGCTGCATCGGACTCGGAGACATCGCGCAGAAGGCCTATCTGCCGGTGCTCACCACCCGGCCGGGGCTCGAACTGCATCTGCACACGCGGGCGCCCGCCACCCTCACCAGGGTCGCCGACAGCCTCAACCTGCCGGCCGGGCAGCGTCACACCGACCTCTCCGAGCTGCTCGCGCAGGACCTCGACGCGGCGTTCGTGCACGCGCCCACACACGCGCACCCCGAGATCGTGACCCGTCTCCTCGAAGCGGGCGTCGCCACATATGTCGACAAGCCGATCGCGTACGAACTCGCCGACTCCGAACGCCTGGTGAAGCTCGCGGAGGAGCGGAACACCAGCCTGGCCGTCGGCTTCAACCGGCGCTACGCACCCGGGTACACGCAGTGCGCCGACCACCCGCGCGAGCTGATCCTGATGCAGAAGAACCGCATCGGCCTGCCGGAACAGCCCCGCACGATGATCCTCGACGACTTCATCCACGTCGTGGACACCCTGCGGTTCCTGGCGCCGGGACCGGTCGACGATGTGACCGTGCGGGCCCGGGTCGAGGACGGACTGCTGCACCACGTCGTGCTCCAGCTCGCCGGGGAGGGGTTCACCGCGCTCGGCGTGATGAACCGGCTGAGCGGCTCGAACGAGGAGATCCTCGAAGTCTCCGGGCAGGACACCAAGCGTCAGGTCGTCAACCTCGCCGAGGTCATCGACCACAAGGGCCAGCCGACGATACGCCGGCGCGGCGACTGGGTGCCGGTGGCCCGGCAGCGCGGCATCGAGCAGGCCGTGCTCGCGTTCCTCGACGCGGTGCGCGCGGGCAAGGTGCTCAGCGCCCGGGACGCGCTGGCGACCCATGAGCTGTGCGAGCGGGTGGTACGCGCGGTGACGGACCGGCCCGCCTGACCCGCAACGACCGGGCACCGTCCGTGGCGCCCAGGACGGCCAGGATCAGCAGCGCCGCGTACACCGGCCACTCGCCGAACCGCGCGTACAGGGTGACACCGTGTGCCAGCGGGACGTCGTACACCTCCGAGGCGCTGGCATCGGTACCGAGCCAGGAGCCGACGCGCTCACCGCTCGGGCCGTAGACCGCGGAGACGCCGGTGAGCGTCGCGTGCACCATCGGCCGGCCCGTCTCGGCGGCCCGCAGCGCCGCCAGCGACGCGTGCTGCTCGGGCGCCCAGCTCTGCTGGAACGACGAGGTCGCCGACTGCGCGAGCAGCAACTCGGCGCCGTCCCGCGCGAGATGACGGCTCATGTCGGGGAACGCCGACTCGAAACAGACCATCGGGCCGATCCGCAGTCCGTCCCCGACGTTCATCACGACCTGCTCGCTGCCGCGCATCCGGTCCTCGCCCGCCGCCTTGCCCACGGACGTGGCCCAGCCGAGGAGGGAACGGGCCGGAACGTACTCGCCGAAGGGCACGAGCCGCATCTTGTCGTAGCGGTCGCCGGTCGGACCCTCGGGCCCAACGAGCACCGAGCTCTTGTATATGCCGGGCCGGTCGGAGCGGCGCGCGTCCACGTTGACCAGGATGTCCGCGTCCACCTCGCGGGAGAGCGCGGCGAGCCGGTCCGCGAGGTCGGGCCGGTCGGCGAGGTCGAAGCCGACACTGCTCTCGCCCCACACCACGAGATCCACGTCCTGCCCGGCCAGCTGCCGGGTGAGCGTCTCCTCGCGCGCGAACCGCTTCTCCGCGCCGCCGACGCCGTCGATCACTCCGGGCTGCACGACGGCGATCCGGACCCGGCCGTCGACGTCCGGCCGTGGGGACCACACCCAGGCCGCCGAGGTGGCCGCGGCCGTCGCGACCAGCCCGGCGAGCGCAGGGACACGGGACTGCCGTACGGCGACGAGGACGGCGACCGCGACGTTCACGGCGACGAGCAGGAAGCTCAGCAGCCACACCCCGCCCACCGAGGCCAGCCGCAGCGCGGGCTCCACATCCCACTGACTCGATCCGAGCAGACCCCAGGGGCCGCCCAACCCCTCCCAGGAGCGCACGAGTTCGACCATCAGCCAGGCGGAGGGCAGCACGAACAAGGCGGCGACGACCTGGCCCGCCGAGGGAACACCGGCCAGGAACCTGCGTGTCAGCCAGCCCCACGGTGCCCAGAGCGCGCCGAGCAGCGCCGCTATCACGAGCGTGAAGACATGCAGGCTCGGCAGCAGCCAGTGGTGCACGGCCAGCATGAAACCGAGCCCGCCGAGCCAGCCGTCGTACGCCGCCCGCCGGGCCGTCGGAGCCGAGCGGACGAGCAGGATCCACGGCACCAGCGCGACATACGCGAACCACCACAGGGACGGCGCCGGGAAGCTCAGCATCGGCAGGGCACCGGCGAGCACGGCCGCGATGCCCCGCCACCAGGGGGAGTCGAGGCGTCGGCGCCAGTCAGCGGCGGACAGCTTCATGCAGCGCCTCCCTCGACCCCCGAAGCACGGTGCGTGACTCCAGTGTGCGCGCACCGGGACGATCTCCGTAAGGGGGCATCCGCACAGGTGGGCACGCGCCGAGGCAGGCTACCGGCTGGGGTGGGCACGGGCCGGCGCGGGGCCTTCGCCGGGGAGGACCCGCACGCGAACGGGCCGGCCGTGCGCTCCCGTGGGCTCAGTGGGCGGCGGGTTCCTGCTGCGTCTGCGTGACCCGGCGCCACTTCTCGTGGACGACCACCTCACGCAGCCGCCAGCCGTTGTACGTCCGCACCAGCCCGAAGTCGTACCGGCCGCCGCACACGAAGTCGGGCTCCGTCGATCCGCCGTCGCCTCCCGCGAACCGCATCGGATTGACGTAGTCCGCCTGGATCCGGGCCGTGTCGCCCGTGTCCTGCTCCAGCGCCCCGAACCGTACCCGCCGGTTCACGATCAGATGCTGCCGCATCGGGAACAGCTCCATGGTCTGCGCGAGCCATCCGGCGATCTGCCCCGCGTCCCCCTCGATACCGCCCGCCGACCGGTAGTCCGCCCGCCCGTCCGGCGCGAACAGTCCGCGGTACGCCTCCCAGTCCCCGTCGTCGACCGCCACCGCGTACTCGGTGACCAGTCCGTCGACCGCGAGCCGGTCCATTACCGTAGCCAGTTCCACGCGCTGCGTCATCGGCTCAGTGTTGGCCACGGGGAGGTCGGCGCCAAGGGGCGTGCAGTGATATTCACCGGTCGTGCGCCGTATGGACGTACGGAACCGGTCAGGAACCATGGATCACGGATCATGGATCACGGATCACGGATCACGAAGGAGCGCGCATGTCTCGTCCCGTCACGATCGTCACGGGTGGCAGCCGGGGGGATCGGTGCCGCGACCTGCCTGCGGCTGGCGGCGGACGGCCACGACCTGCTGGTCGGGTACACACGCGACGACGAGGCCGCCGAGCGGACCGCGGCCGCCGTGCGCGAGGCCGGGGCGCGGTGCGTGACGGTACGCGCGGACACCTCCGACGAGGCGGACGTCGAGCGGCTCTTCGACACGGCGGCGGAGCGCCTCGGCGCGGTGACGGGCCTGGTGAACAACGCGGGCGTGACCGGCCCGCTCGGCCGGCTCGCCGACACGGACACCGCCGAACTGCGCCGGGTCGTGGAGGTCAACCTCCTGGGCACGCTGCTGTGTTCGCGCCGGGCCGCGCACGACATGGCGGTCCGGGGCGTCGGCGCCATCGTGAACGTGTCGTCGGCGGCGGCCACGCTCGGCAGTCCCGGGGAGTACGTCCACTACGCGGCCACCAAGGCGGCGGTCGACGCCCTGACGGTGGGCCTCTCGAAGGAACTCGGCCCCGACGGCATCCGCGTCAACGCCGTCGCCCCGGGCCTCATCGACACGGAGATGCATGCGGCGATGGGGGATCCGGACCGCCCGGCCCGTCTGGCGCCGTCGATTCCGCTCGGACGGCCGGGGGATGCCGCGGAGGTCGCGGCGGCCGTGGCGTGGCTGCTGTCACCGGAGTCGTCGTACGCGACGGGAGCGGTGCTGCGGGTGGCAGGGGGCCGGTGAGATCCAGGGCTCCGGCGGGGTAGTTGGTGCGGCCGGTGCCGCGGGGCGCCGGCCGGGCCCGCACTCTCAGGAAGCCCTCACGCCACGGGCATCACTCGACGGGCCTCACGCCGCCTCGATGACCTCATGACGTATCGCCGCGGCCCACTGCACGACCAGCAGTTCGTACTCGGCCCTCTCCTGGGCCGACAGAGAACCGCCGGCGCGTATCCATAACGCGCGGATCTGCTCATTCAGCACGGCAGCAGACCGCGCGGAACCAGGGCTCACGGAATTGGGGGACATGCGCACAAGCGTAGGGCCAAGGACTGACAGTGCGCTACCAAACGGCTACCCATGCAGTATGTGGTTGGTCACGCCAAAAACGTTTGAGGGTCGATGGGTTGGGAAGTGAGCCGGCCGTCGTGCCGCTTCACCGCTGGTCGGCCCAGGTGCGGGACCAGTCGAGCAGGGGTCCCATCGCCGTCACGAGGTCCTCGCCGAGGGGTGTGAGGCGCCAGGTCGTCTCGTCCGTGGGCGCCGCGATGCTCGCCTCGCGGAGGTCGGTGAGGCGGGCGGACAGGACGCTGGACGACATGGCGTCGCAGCGGCGCTGGAGGTCGCGGAAGCCGATCGGCGCACCGCTCTGGTGGAGTTCCCAGATCACGCGGAGCGTCCAGCGGCGGCCCAGGAGATCCAGCGCGGCCATGACGGGACGACCGGTGGCCGAACCGCGCACGGGCCGACCGGGACGTGGTGCGGTGCCCAAGATGCCTTCCCTCCTCGTCGGTTGTCTGACAACTACCGGTGCTTTCCTTTGCGTTCCCACCCTTGCGCTTCGATTTCAGAAGCGCAAGGGTGGGAAGGCATGAAGCAACGCATCGACGGCGTCACGCCGCCCTATGACCCCGAATCCGAACGCGAGTTGCGTCGCTGGATGCCGCCCGGCGTCACCCAGGAACCCCTGATGCTCTTCAAGGTCCTGCAACGCCACCCCGACCTCGCCTCCCGTATGCGGACCCTCGGCGCGGGCCTGCTCGTCCACGGGCGCCTCTCCGACGCCGACCGCGAGTTGGTCATCGCCAGGGTCGCCGCCCGCTGCGGCTGCGCGTACGAGTGGGGCGTCCACATGGCCGCGTACGCCGAGGCCTCCGGTCTCGGGCAGGAGCGGATTCCCCTGACCGCGACCGGCACACCGGCCGATCCCGCCTGGACGCCCCGCCAGGGGGCGCTGCTCGGGGCCGTGGACGAACTCCACGACGCGGCCCGCCTGTCGGACGACGCCTGGACCGCTCTGCGCGCCCACCTCGACGAAATCGAAGCCCTGGAGTTCCTGGTCCTGGCGGGCTGGTACCGCACCATCGCGTACGTGGCCAACGGACTGGAGATCGAGCAGGAGCCGTGGGCGCGGGCGTTCCCCGAGGGGTGAGCCGGAGCGGGGCCGCGGAACCCCGCGGATAATCGAGTGCCCCCAACAGCCCGTCCCGCTACGGTGGTTCACGTCCAGGTGCGAAGGCTGCGACTACTTCTCCTGTCAAGAGAGAGACGCGGGTTCGAATCCCGTCGCCGGCGCGAGCCGGTGTCGTCCAGCGGCCGAGGACACTTACGTCGCCGCCGCCGAGTCCGATCTCTGGACACCGAGCACGGGCCGCCCGCCACGGGGGAATCAGGCGGGCGGCTCGGTCATTTCAGGGGTACTGCGAGTACGGTCGCCGTCAGCCCGCCGACTCGGCCGCGTGCGGGCTGAGCGCGCCCATGCTGACCAGCACGATGATCAGGATGCCGAGCAGGATGCGGTAGTAGACGAACGGCATGAAGCTCTTGGTCGTGATGAACTTCATGAACCAGGCGATAACGGCGTAACCCACCAAGAACGCGATGATCGTCGCGAAGACCGTGGGGCCCCACGAGACATGGCCGCCCTCGCTCGCGTCCTTCAGCTCGAAGGCGCCGGACGCGAGGACCGCCGGGATGGCGAGCAGGAACGAGTAGCGGGCCGCGGCTTCGCGCGTGTAGCCCATGAGGAGACCACCGCTGATGGTGGCGCCGGAGCGGGAGACGCCGGGGACGAGGGCCATCGCCTGGCAGACGCCGTAGATCAGGCCGTCCTTCACGCTCAGGTCCTGGAGCGACTTGCGCTCCTTCGCCGCCCGGTGTTTCCCGCCCGCCTCGTCGCGCGCCGCGAGCCGGTCGGCGACGCCGAGGATGATGCCCATCACGATCAACGTCGTCGCGGTGATGCGCAGATCGCGGAACGGCCCCTCGATCTGGTCCTTGAGGGTGACGCCCAGCACGCCGATCGGAATCGAGCCGATGATCACGAGCCAGCCCATCTGCGCGTCGTGATCACTCCGCATCGCCTTGTTCGTGAGCGAGCGGAACCACGCCGAGATGATCCGGGCGATGTCCTTGCGGAAATAGATCAGTACCGCCGTCTCCGTACCGATCTGGGTGATCGCGGTGAAGGCCGCTCCCGGGTCCTCCCAGCCCGCGAACGCCGCGGTCAGCCGCAGGTGCGCGCTGGAGGAGACGGGAAGGAACTCGGTCAGCCCCTGGACGAGTCCGAGGATGAGGGATTCAAACCAAGACATGAAGTTACGTGATCCAAGTGCTGATGGCGGGAGCGGAGCGAATGGCCGGACGGACGTGCCGTGTTGTCGTCTGCGGTGATCAGGCGCGCCCGGGGCAGCGTAGCGCCCCTCGGGGAGCGTGTGACGACAGGGCCTCCCCGTCACAGGCCCCGCCACCGTGACCAGGGTGTTGACCCGCCGCGATGCGGCCGCTTACGTTTCCGCGAGGAGTGAAAGCGCTTGCTGCCATCGATGGCCGTCTCGTGGTCACCGTGGAGGGCAGGCGTCCGCCAGAACCGCTGTCACGTCCGATGGAGTGCTGATCACGTCCATGCGTACCTCACGCGACGCCACCACCAGCAAGACGACCGAGCACGAGGACATCGAGAACGCGAGCAACCAGTACGAGAGCACCGAGCGCGAGAGCCGGCCGCCCGTCCCGCTCGACGGCCGCCGGATCAAGGCCGCCGTCATCGGCACCGGAGCCATCGCCTCCGGCAGCCATCTGCCCGCACTCGCCGCGCTCGCCGCCGAGGGCGAGGTGGAGATCGTCGCCGCGGTCGACATCGACGCCGACGCGGTGAAGCGCTTCTGCGCGGACGGCGGTGTTCCGCACGGCTACACCGATCTCGACCGGATGCTGGCGGAACAGCGCCCGGACCTCGTCTCCATCTGCACCCCACCGACCCTCCACCGCGAGCAGACCGTCGCCGCCCTGCGCGCCGGCGCCTGGGTGTGGTGCGAGAAGCCGCCCGTGCCGACCCTCGCCGACTTCGACGCCGTGGAGGCGGAGGAGGGGACCGGGAGCGGCCCGTACGCCTCCATCGTCTTCCAGCACCGGTTCGGCTCGGGCACCCGGCACGTACGGCGTCTCATCGCCGACGGGGCCATGGGACGGCCCCTCGTGGCGCACTGCCAGACCACCTGGTACCGCAACGCCGCCTACTACGCAGTGCCCTGGCGCGGAAAGTGGGAGACCGAGGGCGGCGGGCCCGCCATGGGACACGGCATCCACCAGATGGACCTGCTGCTCGACCTGCTCGGGCCGTGGAGCGAGGTGCGGGCCATGGCCGGGCGTCTGGTGCACGACGTGCAGACGGAGGACGTCTCGACCGCGCTCGTCCGCTTCGAGAGCGGCGCACTCGCGACCGTGGTCAACAGCGTGCTCAGCCCGGACGAGGTCAGCCGGATCCGCATCGACTGCGAGCGCGCGACCGTCGAACTCACCCATCTCTATGGGCACAGCAACGACAACTGGCGCATCACCCCGGCACCGGACGCGCCCGTCGAGGACGTGGCGGCCTGGCAGGACTTCGGCGCCGACGTGCCGAGCTCGCACCTGGCCCAGCTGCGTGACCTGGTCGCGAGCATGCGCGCGGGCGAGCGGCCGCGCAGCAGCGGCGCCGACGGGCGCACCAGCCTGGAGCTGATCACCGCGCTCTACAAGTCGGCGTTCACGGACGTCACCGTCCGCGCCGGTGAGATCGGGCCCGGCGACCCCTACTACACCGCCCTGCACGGCGGCGCGCCCGGCTGGGCACCCACGACGCACGAGGAGGCATCGGCATGACCGCACAGGACGGCCTGCGCATCGTCCACGCCCACGGCGACCGCATCACGATCACCGAACCCACCACCGGTGTCGACCTGTTGAGCTACGTGTACGGCCCCGAGGCGGCCTGGGAGGCCCCGAAGCCGTATCTGCACCCGCTGAAAACGCTCGCGGGCAACGTTGTCACCGACTACCGGCCCAACGACCACCGCTGGCACAAGGGCCTGCAGATGACCGCCTCGCATCTGTCGGGGGCGAACCTGTGGGGCGGCAACACATACGTTCACGGAGAGGGATATCTCGAACTCCCCGAGCGTGTTGGGTCGATGGCACACGTCAAGTTCGACGAGGTGCGCGCCGACAGCGACCGCGTGGTCATCGCCGAGCGGCTCACCTGGCATCCGTACGACGGCTCGCTCTGGGCGGAGGAGGAGCGCCGCGTCGAGGTGCACGACGTGGACCCGGTGTCCGGTTCCTGGGCGCTGACCTGGACGACCTCCGTCACCAACCGCCGTGACGAACCCCTGCGGTTCGGCAGCCCCACGACGGCCGGGCGGGAGATGGCCGGCTACACGGGCCTGTTCTGGCGCGGCCCCCGCGGCTTCCGGGACGGCCGGATCATCGGGCCCGACGGTGAGGGCCCCGACCTGATGGGCGAGCAGGCGCCCTGGCTCGCGTACTCGGCGGAGCACGACGTCGCCGACGGGTACGCGACGCTCGTCTTCGCGCACGCCCCCGAGAACGACCACACGGGTGAGGGCGGTGCCCATCCGGCCCACTGGTTCGTCCGCAACGAGCCGTTCGCGGCCGTCGCCCCCTCCTTCGCCTTCTTCGACGAGCTGGAACTCGCACCCGGCGAGACCCTCACCCGTCGTTACCGCGTTGTCGTCGCCGACGGTGCCTGGGAGCGCGAGGAGATCGCCAAGTACCTGGCGGTGCACCCGTGGTGAGCGCGGCCGAGGGCTTCGCCGGGCTCCCCGGAGGCGTCGCCGTCTCGCATCTGTCGGTCTACGACTGGCCCGCCGACGACGGGGTGTGCGGCGGAACTCCCCATCTGCACCTGACCTGTTCGGAGGCCTACGTCGTCACCGGCGGGCGGGGCGCGGTGCAGACCCTGACGACGTCCGGGTACGAGGTCACGCCGCTCGCGCCCGGCACGGTCGCCTGGTTCACGCCCGGCACGATCCACCGGCTGGTCAACGAGGACGAACTGCGCATCACCGTCCTCATGCAGAACAGCGGGCTTCCGGAGGCCGGGGACGCGGTGCTCACCCTGCCGCCCAAGTACCTGACCGACCCGGAGACGTACGCCGCCGCGACCGTCGTCCCGGCGGACGCGCCCGAGGAGGAGAAGGAGCGGTTCGCCCGCGCCCGGCGCGACCTCGCCCTGGAGGGCTACCGCGCGCTGCGCGAGGCCGACGGGCCCGAGCCGCTCGCCGCGTTCCAGCGGGCCGCCGCCGAGCTCGTACGCCCCCGGCTCGCCGAGTGGCGTGAGCGGTGGCGGCGGGGTGCCGAGGCGGCGGCCGCGGCGACCGGGGAACAGCTCGACCGGCTGGAGCGGGGGGACGTGTCCCACCTCGCCGACGCCGTCGTGCGGGCCGAACAGCCGTCCGCGTACGGGAAGTTCGGGATGTGCGGGCGGCTCGACGTGTGCCGGGGGGCGTAGCACCGGCTCCGGGCCGGGGCGTGCTTCCGGTTCCGCCGGGGACGTGATTCCAGCTCGGCCGGGGACGTGCCTCCAGCTCCGCCGGGGCGCGCTTCCGGTTTCGGCGGGGAATGTGAGCGGCGGCGTTCGGACTACGCCGCCGCGGGGCCCGTCGCCGTCCATCCCGGGGCCTGCGGGTGGGCCGTCAGGTCGTCGTGCCGGACCGTCTCGCCGCACTCGGCGCAGGTGACGACCGGGACCAGTTCGTGGCCGCCCGTGTGTCCGGGGCCGCCGACGTGTTCGAGCACCATGGGGCGATCGCCGTCGTTGAGATGGCGGTCGCCCCACGCCATGAGCGTGAGGAGCACGGGCTCCAGCTCCAGACCGGCCCGCGTCGGCCGGTACTCGAAGCGCGGCGGCTTCTCGCTGTACGCGACCTTCTCCAGCAGACCTGCGTCCACCAGCCGCTTCAGGCGGCTCGTCAGCACGTCGCGCGGGGCGCCGATGTTGCGGACCAGCTGGTCGAACCGCGTGGCGCCCAGGGTCACCTCGCGCAGGACGAGCAGGGAGTACTTCTCGCCGACGAGCGCGAGGGTGTCGGCGATCGAGCAGGGGCGGGCGTCCTTCATACGATCCAGTCTATGGGGGTGGGTTGGTTCTTCCAACCCACTGGGTTACCGTGGAGTCACATGGTGGGTTTGGAAAGCAAACCCTATGACTTCGAGGGGCCGGACCATGCGTGACGCAGTCATCGTCGAAGCCGTACGCACTCCGATCGGCAAGGGCAGGCCGAACGGCTCGCTTGCCCACGTCCATCCCGTGGAACTCCTCGCCCACACCCTCCGTACGCTCGTCGAGCGCTCCGGAGTCGATCCCGCGCTGATCGACGACGTGATCGGCGGGACGGTCGACCAGGTCGGCGAGCAGGCCATGAACACCACCCGGTACGCGGTCCTCTCGGCGGGCTTCCCCGAGTCGGTGCCCGCGACGACGGTGGACCGCCAGTGCGGTTCCTCCCAGCAGGCGGTGCACTTCGCGGCACAGGGCGTGATCTCCGGGGCGTACGACCTGGTCGTGGCCTGTGGCGTGGAGTCCATGAGCCGTGTGCCGATGTGGTCGAACGTGCCGGCGGGCAAGGACCCCTTCGGGCCCGGAGTCGCCGAGCGGTATCCCGAGGGGCTGATTCCGCAGGGGATCAGTGCCGAGCTGATCGCGGCCAAGTGGTCGATCTCGCGCGAGGAGATGGACTCCTTCGCGGTGCAGTCGCACCGGAGGGCCGCGGCCGCGTGGGAGAGCGGGCTGTTCGCCGACGAGGTCGCGCCTCTCGACGGTGTGACACGGGACGAGTGCGTCCGGCCCGGCAGCAGCACGGAGGTCCTGGCCGGTCTGAAGCCCGCCTACTACGACCCGGCCTTCGGCGAGCGCTTCCCGCAGATCGACTGGAACGTCACCGCGGGCAACGCCAGCCCCGTCAACGACGGCGCGTCCGCCGTGCTCATCACGTCCAGCGAGACCGCGGCCCGGCTCGGCCTTCGGCCCCTTGCCCGGCTGCACAGCTTCGCCGTCACCGGGTCCGACCCGCTGCTCATGCTCACCGGTGTCGTCCCCGCCACGGAGAAGGTGCTCCGCAGGGCATCGCTCAGCCTCGACGACATCGACCTCTTCGAGGTCAACGAGGCGTTCTCCAGCGTCGTCCTCGCCTGGCGGCAGGAGACGGGCGCCGACCTCTCCAAGGTCAACGTCCACGGCGGCGCGATAGCCATCGGCCACCCGCTCGGCGCGAGCGGCACCCGGCTCACGACCACGCTCGTCCACGCGATGCGGGCACGCGGCGCCCGCTACGCCCTCCAGACGATGTGCGAGGCGGGAGGCCTGGCGAACGCGATGGTGCTGGAGGGGCTGTAGACGCGGGATGAGGCACGCGGGCCTTCGCGGGACCGCGGGCCGGGAGTGGTGCGGGCCGGCGCAGCCCGGGATCGGCGACGGGCGACGGCCGCGCGGACACCGGTGCGCGTTCCCCGCCCGGCGAGGGCGCTGCCGGCCTGATGGTGGTGTGCGTGGCGCTCGGGTGTCGGCCCGGGCGTCCGAGCGGTCGGCGGCCCGGCCCACCGACGGCATCGTGGTCGGAGGGGCCCTCGGGCAGCCCCGAGGAACCCGACTCAGCGGTCCCGGAAGTGGTGGCGTTTGCGCCAGGCGATGATCGCTCCCGCCAGGGCGGGGAGGGCGATGAAGGCCATGGCGATCAGGAAGGCGGGGGACGTCGGGGTCGAGGCGCGGGCGCCGGCGACGACGTACGCGGCGGTGTTGGGGATCGAGCCGAGGCCCGTCGCGAGGAGGAAGGGGAACCAGCCCATGCGGGAGACGGACGCGCAGTAGTTCGCGGCCCAGAACGGCACTCCGGGGAAGAGCCGCGCCGCCATCATCGAGCGGAATCCGTGGCGGCTGAGCTGGCCGTCCGCCGCCTTGAGCCAGCGGCCGCGGAGCAGCGGTCGCAGCGCGTCCTGGCCGAGGATCCGGCCGAGCCCGAAGGCGATCCCGGCCCCCAGCACCGTACCCGCGAGCGAGGCCCCGAGGCCCAGCTGCGAGCCGAACAGGGCGCCCGCCGCCAGATTGAGCAGCGGCCGGGGCACGAACGCGACCGTGCACAGCCCGTACGCCACGGCGAAGACCACGGACGCGGCCGCACCGTTCAGCTGGGGCGGCCAGCCGTCGGCCAGCAGCTTCTGGGGCTCGAACAGCAGCACCGTCGCGGCCGCCGACACCAGCAGCGCCACCAGCAGGGAGAGCCGGGACCACGGAGAGAGCAGTGCTCTCGTGCAGCGGGCTGCCAGACCTCTCGGCGGGGTGGCGAACTCGGTGGTGAACCCGTTGGGGACGAGTTCAGTTGCGGGGACCGGGGGAGTGGCCGTGGCGGTGCCCCCAGAGCGGGTGGTGGCATCGAGCATCCGGTGACACTAACTGACCAATGTGTGTGATCGCCGTATGGTTCGTCTCATGGGCGTCACAGCTTCCGGAACGTCAGATGGCCACTTGGAGCTGCCGCGCAGCGCCCTCGCGGACACCGTGCTGGAGCGGCTCACCGCCACCTACGCCGCGGCGGCCGATCCGCGACGGGCCGGCGAGATGCGCGCGTACATGAAGGACATCGCCCCTTTCCTGGGCCTGACCACGCCCGATCGCCGCGCGCTCTCCCGCACCGTCCTCGACGGAACACCCTGTCCGGACGAGGCCGACTGCACGGCGGTGGCGCTGCGCTGCTGGCGGCTGCCGGAGCGCGAGTACCAGTACTTCGCCGTCGACTATCTGCGCCGGCATGTGAGGCGTCTCTCGTCCGGCTTCCTGCCCGTGGCACGTCATCTCGTCTCCACGGTCCCTTGGTGGGACACCGTCGACGCACTCGCCGCCCATGTGACCGGAGGCCTCGTGGCGGCCGACCCGAAGCTGAAGACCGACATGGACAGGTGGATCGAGGACGACGACCTGTGGGTCGCCCGGACCGCCCTCCTCCACCAGCTCCGCCACAAGGACACCACCGACACCGAACGCCTCTTCGGGTACTGCGTCCGCCAGTCCGGGCACCCCGACTTCTTCATCCGCAAGGCGATCGGCTGGTGTCTGCGCGAGTACGCCAAGACGGATCCGCAGGCGGTACGGGACTTCGTCGCCGGCGAGCGGGACCGGCTCTCGCCGCTGTCCGTGCGCGAGGCGCTCAAGAACGTCGGCCCCTGACGCACCAGATCGTCGGCCCGTGACGCACCCGGTCATCGGCCCCTGACGTACCTGGTCGTCGGCACCTGGCACACCAGAACACCAGCACCTCACACACCAGCGGAAACACCCGACTCACCGCGTCCCACAGCCGCGAAAAACCATTCGACGCGGCCCTGCACGTCGGCGATGATCTCCTCATGTTCCGGTACGCCTTCCACCTCGCAGCATCCGCAGTCGCGGATGCGCCGAAGGCTGCCGTCCTGATCACCTTGGCCGCCGCAGACGGCGCCCGAAGCTGACCCTTCCCGGATCGTCCGGCGGACCCCGCAGGGGGAGGGTCGGCAAGTCCTTGGGGTCCCTGTCCCGGCCGCTCTGACGCCGGGGCCATCACTCAGCTCCGCTGACACCGAAGAGGCTTCGAGGTACTGCCATGCCCAAGACGGCTTACGTGCGCACCAAACCGCATCTGAACATCGGCACCATGGGTCATGTCGACCACGGCAAGACCACCCTGACCGCCGCCATCACCAAGGTCCTCGCCGAGCGCGGCTCCGGCACGTTCGTTCCCTTCGACCGGATCGACCGCGCGCCGGAGGAGGCCGCCCGCGGCATCACCATCAACATCTCGCACGTCGAGTACGAGACCGACACCCGGCACTACGCGCACGTGGACATGCCGGGCCACGCCGACTACGTCAAGAACATGGTCACCGGGGCCGCGCAGCTCGACGGGGCGATCCTCGTCGTCTCCGCGCTCGACGGGATCATGCCGCAGACCGCCGAACACGTGCTGCTCGCCCGGCAGGTGGGCGTCGACCACATCGTCGTCGCCCTCAACAAGGCCGACGCCGTCGACGACGGCGAGGATGCGGTGCTCACCGACCTCGTGGAGCTGGAGGTCCGCGAGCTGCTGACCGCGCACGGCTACGGGGGCGACTCCGTACCGGTCGTACGGGTCTCCGGACTCAGGGCGCTGGAGGGCGACCCCCGGTGGACCGAGGCGATCGGGGCGCTGCTCGACGCCGTGGACACGTATGTGCCCATGCCCGAGCGGTACTTGGACGCGCCGTTCCTGTTGCCGGTGGAGAACGTGCTCACCATCACCGGCCGGGGCACGGTCGTCACGGGAGCCGTCGAGCGTGGCACCGTCCGCGTGGGCGACCGTGTCGAAGTGCTCGGCGCCGCCGTGGACACGGTGGTCACCGGGCTGGAGACCTTCGGCAAGCCCATGGACGAGGCGCAGGCCGGTGACAACGTGGCGTTGCTGCTGCGCGGTGTGCCCCGTGACGCGGTGCGCCGCGGACACATCGTCGCGGCGCCCGACAGCGTCGTACCGAGTCGTCGCTTCTCCGCGCAGGTGTACGTCCTGTCGGCGCGCGAGGGCGGTCGTACGACGCCGGTGTCCACCGGCTACCGGCCGCAGTTCTACATCCGCACCGCGGACGTGGTCGGCGATGTCGACCTCGGCGAGCGGGCGGTCGCGCGGCCCGGCGACACCGTCACCATGACGGTCGAGCTGGGGCGTGACGTGCCGCTGGAGCCGGGACTCGGCTTCGCGATCCGTGAGGGCGGCCGCACGGTCGGCGCCGGAACGGTGACCGCGGTCGTCGGCTGACTCCGGCGCGGCCGGCGTGAGTGCCCGCCTCTCGTTCCGTACGGGAGGCGGGCACTCACGTGTCCGCGGGTACAGGCGTGTCCGCGGGCACCTTGCGTGTCCGCGGGCACGCGCGCGTCACCGAAACGCGGGTGCGCCTGTGCCGGGCCGCGGCCGAGGATGGGGACCATGACGACCCAGCAGCCCCGCCGAAGAGCCGAGATTTTCGCCGCCGCCGAGGCGGACGACTTTCGCTTCAGCACCTCCGCCACCGCCGACGAACGCACGCTCCTCGTCGACATCCTGGGCGCACAGCGGGCGACACTGGAGATGAAGTGCGCAGGCCTGACAGGTGAGTTGGCCCGGCGGTCCGTGGAACCCTCCACCCTCTCCCTGCTCGGTCTCGTCCGGCATCTCGCCGACATGGAGCGCCGCTGGTTCCGGCGGGTGCTGGCCCGGCAGGACGCGCCCGCGCTGTTCTCGTCGGAGGCGTGCCCGGACGGCGACTTCGACGGCGCGTCCGCCGACCCCGCCGTGATCGCCGAGGCCTGGCGGGCCTGGCGCGCCGAGGTGGCCTTCTCCGACGGCTTCGTCGCCGACGCGCCAGGTCTCGACCTCGCGGGCGAGGACCCCTGGCGCGGGCCGGTGTCGCTGCGCTGGGTCCTCATCCACATGGTCGAGGAGTACGCCCGCCACAATGGCCACGCCGACCTGCTCCGCGAGCGCATCGACGGGGCGATCGGCGTGTGAGACGAGTGACGCGGGGCGAGCGGCGGCTGGCGGGGATCCTGCCGGGGCCCGGCCCGGCCGTGCCCGTACGGGCACAATGGACCCGTGGACGAGCCGATACCCGTGACGCGAGCCGTGGATCACGGGACCGCCAAGCTGATGCCGGACGTCGACCGGAAGCGGGCGTGGCTCCTGACGGTCGACGGGGCACCGCAGTCGTACGTGGATCTCGACGCGCCGACGCACCTGGAGTTCGAGTACGCGCGACGGCTCGGGCACGTCCTGGACACCCTCGCGGAACCGGGGCGCGCGCTGGACGTGCTGCACCTCGGCGGCGGTGCGCTCACCCTTCCCCGGTATCTCGCGGCGACCCGGCCGGGTTCCCGGCAGGACGTGGTCGAGGCCGACAGCGGGCTGCTGGACCTCGTCGTCGAGCATCTGCCCGTCCCCGACGACGCGGGCATCACGGTCCATGGCGCCGACGCCCGGGCCTGGATCGAATCCGCGCCCGCCGACTCCGCCGACGTCCTGATCGCCGACGTCTTCGGCGGTTCACGGGTCCCCGCGCACCTGACCTCGGTGGCGTACGCCCGCGAGGCCGAGCGGGTCCTGCGCGCCGACGGCGTCTATCTGGCCAACCTCGCCGACGCCACGCCCTTCGCCTTTCTGCGCTCCCAACTTGCCACGTTCTCCACGGTCTTCGACGAGCTGGCGCTGATCGCCGAGCCGGGCGTGCTGCGCGGCCGCCGCTTCGGCAACGCGGTGCTCGTCGCCTCCCACCGCCCGCTCGACACCCCCGCCCTCACCCGCCGCACGGCCGCCGACGCCTTCCCGGCCCGGGTCGAGTACGGAGACACACTGCGGGTCTTCGTGGGCGGCGCCAGGCCCGTACGGGACGAGGACGCGGTGCCGTCCCCCGAGCCACCGGACGGGGCGTTCAGTATCGGCTGAGGGCTGAGGACTGAGGCCGCCCGAGGACGGATCCGATAAGTGCGGCGGTTGGGGGTTGGGGGCTGGGGGTCGGCGGCCGGCTCAGGAAAGGCCGTCGGAGTGCGCCGGCTCGCTCCTGGCCGGTACTCCCTGGGCCACTTCCTTCGTACGCCGCGTCAGATTCCGCACGTCGGGAACGCACAGCACCGCCGCCGTCACCACGACGACCAGGACCGCGCAGCCCCACAGGGACGCGGAACGCCCGAAGGCGGACTCGGCAGGCCCCGCGAGCGCCGTGGCGAGCGGCACCATGGCGATCGAGCCGAACCAGTCGTACGCCGAGACGCGGGAGAACTTGTCCTCGGGGATCTCCTGGTGCAGCGCGGTCATCCACGAGACGCCGAAGACCTCTATCGCGGCGCCGGACACGAACATCACCGCGCACAGGGGGCCCACCGGGAACGGTACGGCGAGTGCGGCCGACGGGAGGGCGAGGGGGAAGACGCAGAGGGTGCCGGCGAAGAGGAGTCTGCGTGGCTTCCAGCGCATCATCAGGAGGGCGCCGCCGACTGTGCCCGCGCCGAACGCGGCCAGGGCCAGGCCCCATGGTCCCGCGCCGCCGAGGTTGTCCCGGGCGACGAGGGGGCCGTACACCGCCTCGGCGGCGCCGACGACGGCCACCACGACGGAGAACTGGGCGACGATCGTCCACAGCCAGGGCCTGCCGATGACCTCGCGCCAGCCGTCGCGGAGGTCGGTGAGCATTCCGCCGCCGGGTGCGCGGGACGGTATGTGACTCACGTCGAGGAAGGCCCGCAGCGAGCCCGCGATCGCGAACGCCAGCGCGTCCACGGCGAGTACCCAGCCGGGGCCGACCAAGGCGACCATGGCACCGCCCAGCGCGGCCCCGCCGAGGCCTGCGCCGTGCATCGCGAGGCGGAACAGTGCGAAGGCACGGCCGGCCTTGCCGCTGACGGAGGAGAGCAGCATGCCCTCGGCGGCCGGGCTGAAGAACGCGTGGCCCGTGCCGCCGAGCGCGGTCAGCAGCATCATCTGCCAGAGCCGCGGTTCTCCCGCGATCACGAGTGCCGCGAAGGCCGCCTGGGAAAGGCAGTTGAGGGTGTTGGCCGCGACCATCACGCGGTGCCGGGGGAGCCGGTCCGCGACCGCGCCGCCGATCAGCAGGAAGAGCACCAGCGGGAGGGTGCGGGCCGCCGCCACCAGACCTACGTCCCCGCCGTCGCCGCCCTCGTCCAGGACGGCGAACGCCGCCGCGATCAACGCTCCTTGGCTGCCAAGGTTCGTCACCACCGCGGCGGCGGTCAGCAGGGTGTAGTTGCGGCCCGCCCAGGAGGGGCGGCGCAGGCGGGCGGGGGAGTCGGCGGCAGGTCTCACCCGGCGACTGTCTCCGCCGCGGGACCGGCTTGCCAAACGACTTCTCGGCCTCTTCTTCCCGCCTGTTCCGCCCGCGTCGGCTACCGCGCGTCGGACGTCACGTGTCCGTGGGCGCGTCCTTGGTGAGACGCACGGTGCTCAGGATCTTCTGGACGGTCGCCTCGGGGATCTCGTCGCCGACGCCCTTGGCGCCGTACAGGTTCCAGGTGACGAAGTCGTCCGCGCCGTTCTTGAACGCGAAGGTGATGGCCTTGCCCTCGCTGTCGCACTTGCCGTTCTGCGGCGTGTTCTTCGAGTACGCGGTGGCGATGCTGCCCTTGAGGCCCGACTTCGTGGTGTACGCCTTCGCCTTGTCGAACTTCACGCTCTTCTTGTCCGGCTGCGTGTAACCGCCGAAGATCCACCACGGGACCCGGGTCTCGGCCGCCTCGGCCGAGTCCTTGGCGCCGTTCTCGCCGCGCGTTCCGGCGGTGGCCAGCGCGGTGTCCTCGTCGCGGCCGTCCTTGTCGCTGTCCGTGGTGCACCACTTGGACTTGAGGTAGGCGGGGGCGGTGACCGTGGTGCGGTCGGTCTTGCCCTTCTCCTCCCACTCGAAGCCCACACTCGTGTCGGTGCTCTCGATCTCCCAGTCGGCAGGGACGTCGAACATCGTGCCGAAGCGGGGGTTGATGACGACCTTCCAGCCCGCGATGGTCGCCTTCTCGCCGTCGGTGCCGCGCGGGTTGTCGTCGCCGGTGGACGGGGAGGCGCTCGGGTCCTTCGACGCGCTCGCCGACGGTGACTGCTTCGTCTTGCCGTCCTTGCCGCCGTCGGCCTCGTCGTCCTTGTCGCCGCCAAGGACCAGGAAGCCCGTGACACCGGCCGCGATGACGACGGCCGTGGCCGCCACGATCGCGACGAGCTTCGTCCTGTTCCCGTCACCGCCGCCCCGCGGCGACTCCGGCGGCTGCGGCACACCGGGCGCGCTCCAACCGGGCTGCCCCGGCTGCGTGTACGGGTTCGGCGTCTGAGGTCCGGGCTGCTGGAATCCGGGTTGCTGATACGGATTCGGCTGCTGGTACCCCGGCTGCTGGTACGGGTTCTGGTTCTGGTCCTGCGGGTTCTGCTCGCCCCCGGGCGGCTGGTTTCCTGGCCACATGGGCAGTAACCCTAGTGCCGCCCCGGACACGGTTGGGTCACCGCCCTTCGTCAGGGACGTACCGGATCAGGGCCCAGATGGGTCCTTATGGCGACGTACCGTACGAACGAAGCCCCTCCGGCGTTCTCGAACGCGAACATCCGTGCCCCGCGGGCGAGTTCCCCGGTGTTCTCGGCGATCACTTTTCCGCCACTGGTCACGGTTGGCTACTCGTGGGTAACATGCCCGCCATGAGCGCAGACCAGATGTCGATCGGCGAGATGCTCGCCGCCACGGTTCCGATGGTGCGGACCCTGAAGCTGGAGTATCTCGAGACCACTCCGGAGAAGGCCGTCCTCGCGCTGCCCGACCAGAGCGAGTACCACAACCATGTGGGCGGGCCGCATGCCGGGGCGATGTTCACGCTGGGGGAGTCGGCGAGTGGCGCGGTCGTGCTGGCCGCGTTCGGGGACCAGCTCGCGCGGGCAGTGCCGCTGCCCGTGACCGCCGAGATCGCGTTCAAGAAGCTGGCCAGGGGACCTGTCACGGCCACCGCCACACTGGGGCGCTCCATCGAGGACGTCGTCGCCGAACTCGACGCCGGGGAGCGGCCGGAGTTCCCCGTGGCCGTCGCCATCCAGCGCGAGGACGGTGCCGTGACCGGCGAGATGACGGTCATCTGGACGCTGCGGCCCAACGGCTGAGGAGCCCGCCCGTCGCCGTCGACTGTTGAGGGGGCGGGGCGCGCGGGACCGCCGGGAGGGCGGACCCGTTGTGCGGGGCCACCCTCCGGGAGTTCTTCCGGTCCGGTCAGTTGTAGAAGGCCGGGCGTTCGACGAGCTCGACCTCGATGCGGCCGCCCTCGGTCTGGGCGCGGACGCCCGCCTCGCAGACCGCGGCCGTGGCGTAGCCGTCCCAGGCGCTGGGCCCGGTGACCTCGCCGCGGCGGGTGGCGTCGACCCAGGCCTGCACCTGGCGGTCGTACGCGTCCTCGAAGCGCTCCACGAAGTCCTGGGCGATGGTGCCGCCCCAGCGGCCCGCCTGGTTGGTGACCAGTGCGTGGCCGTCGCCGATGCGGGCCGTGCCGCGTTCGCAGACCACCTCGGCCTGTACCTGGTACCCGAAGCCGCAGTTGACGTTGATCTCGACGTCGACGATCGCGCCGCCGGCGGTCTCGAACACGACGAACTGCGGATCCTGCAGGCCCTCCGGGGCGTTGCCGGACGGCGTCGGCTTCAGCACGGTGACCGCGGTGATCTCCTGGCCGAGCAGCCAGCGCGTGATGTCCATCTCGTGCACGACCGAGTCGTTGATGAGCATCTCGCTGGTGAAGCCGGGCGGGGTCGCGACATTGCGGTGCCGGTTGTGCAGCATCAGCGGCCGGCCCAACTGCCCGGTGTTCAGCAGCGCCTTGAGCTTCGCGTACTCGGTGTCGTACCGGCGCATGAAGCCCACCTGCACCAGGCGGTGCCCGACCTTCTGCTCGGCCTCCAGGACCCGCAGCGCGGAGGCCGAGCCCGGGGTGAGCGGCTTCTCGCACAGGACGGGCAGGTCGTGCTCGAAGGCGGTGAGCAGCGCCGCCTCGTGGGCGGGGCCGGGGGAGGCGATCAGTACGGCGTCGACGCCGTCCGCGGCCATCGCGGCGGCCGCGTCGGTGTGGGCCGTGCAGCCCTCGATACCGTCGGCGATCCGCTTGACCCGTTCCGCGTCGACGTCCACGACCGCGGCGACGCGTGCCCCGTTGGTCACTTCGGAGAGACGCCGCACATGATCGGCCCCCATCTTTCCGGTGCCGATGACGGCCACGCCGAGCGTTCCGCGCTGAGCCATGGTCGGTTGATCCCTTCTCAGGCGCCGCAGGAGCGCAGGAACTGGCGGGTGCGCACCGCGATGGGCAGGGGCTTGTCCGGCGGGCAGGGGTACATGTCCTGCTCGACGATGGCGAACAGGTCGACACCGAGGCGCTGCGCGGCGTCCAGCACCGGCTCCAGGGCGGGCACGCCGGTGGGGGGCTCGCACATCACGCCGCGCTGGACGGCGGGACCGAACGGGACCTCGTTCTTGACGACGTCCGCGAGGATCTCCGGGTCGACCTGCTTGAGGTGCAGATAGCCGATGCGCTCGCCGTACGTCTCGATCAGCTTGACGTTGTCACCGCCGCAGTAGGCGTAGTGCCCGGTGTCCAGACAGAGGCTGACCAGGCCGGAGTCCGTCGAGTCGAGGAAGCGCTCGACGTGCTCCTCGGTGTCGATGTGCGTGTCCGCGTGCGGGTGCACCACGATGTCGAGGCCGAAGCGTTCCTTCACCTCGTGGCCGAGGCGCTCCATGCCCTTGGTGAGGTACGACCATTGACGGACCGTCAGCTCCGACGGCTCGATCAACTCGGCGGTCTTGTCGTCCCGCCAGAAGGACGGGATGACCACCAGGTGCTTCGCGCCCATCGCCCGGGTCAGCTCGGCGACCTGGCTGACGTGCTCCCAGGTGGCGTCCCAGACGTCGGGACCGCGGTGCAGCGCGGTGAAGACCGTGCCGGCCGACACCTTGAGGTCGCGCCTGTTCACCTCGTCGGTGAGCTTGGCCGGGTCGGTCGGCAGATAGCCGTACGGGCCCAGCTCGATCCACGAGTAACCGGCCTCGGAGACCTCGTCCAGGAAGCGTTCCCAGGGCACCTGCTGGGGGTCGTCGGGGAACCAGACGCCCCACGAGTCCGGCGCGGAGCCGACGCGGATGCGATCGAGCGCGTTGGCCATCAGGATGCCTTTCCTTCCGAGGAGGAGGCGGTGGGTGCCTTGAGGTCTTCGGCTTCGGGGAGTTCTTCGACGTCGACGCCGCGGACCTGGGCCAACTCGTGTTTGAGTGCGGCGAGTTCGGCGCCGCCTGCCATGTGGTTGGTGAGTTCTTCGAGGCTGACGTCGGCGCGGGCGGCGGAGAGTTCCATGGTGCCCAGGCGCAGGACGCTGAAGTGGTCGCCGACCATGTAGGCGTGGTGGGGGTTGTGGGTGATGAAGATGACCCCGAGTCCGCGGTCGCGGGCGGCGGCGATGTACTTCAGGACGACGCCGGACTGTTTGACGCCGAGGGCTGCGGTGGGCTCGTCCAGGATGAGGACGCGGGCGCCGAAGTAGACGGCGCGGGCGATGGCCACGGACTGGCGCTGGCCGCCGGAGAGGGTGCCAATCGGCTGGTCGAGGTCGTCCAGGATGATGCCCATGTTGCGCAGTTCGGTGTCCGCGGTCGCCTTCATCTTCGCGATGTCCAGACGCCGGATGGGCCAGGGGCCTTTGGTCATCTCGGAGCCGAGGAAGAAGTTCCGCCACACCGGCATCAGGGGCACGGTGGCCAGGTCCTGGTAGACGGTGGCGATGCCCTTGTCGAGGGCTTCGCGCGGGGTGCTGAGGTGGACGGCCTGGCCGTCGATGAGGAATTCGCCCTCGGTGTGCTGGTGCAGGCCGGAGATGATTTTGATCAGGGTGGACTTGCCGGCGCCGTTGTCGCCGAGCACGCAGGTGACCTGGCTGGGATACACCGCCAGGTCGACGGTGTGCAGGGCGCGGACGTTGCCGTACGCCTTGCCCGCCCCCTTCAGCTCGACGATCGGCTCGGCGGTCTCGGGCTTGTCCTTGACCGCTGCGCCGTTGGGGGAGGTTTCGTTGGTGGTCATGGCGTTACCTCCGGGTGGCCTGGCTGCGGACCCACAGATTGACGAGGGCGGCGAGCAGGAGCATGACGCCGAGGAAGGCCTTGAACCAGTCGGGGTTCCAGTTGGCGTAGACGATGCCCTGGGAGACCATGCCGAAGATGAAGGCACCGATCACGGGGCCGATCGCCGATCCGTAGCCGCCGGTCAGCAGGCAGCCGCCGATGACCGCGGCGATGATGTACAGGAACTCGTTGCCCACACCCTCGCCGGACTGGACGGTGTTGAACGAGAACAGAATGTGCATGCCCACGAACCAGGCACCCGCGCCCACCCCCATGAACAGGGCGATCTTGGTGAAGGTGACCGGCACACCCACTGCACGGGCCGATTCCTTGCTGCCGCCGGTCGCGAAGATCCAGTTCCCGAACTTGGTGCGCAGCAGCAGCCAGGTCGCGGCCGCGGCGAAGACCAGCCAGTAGAAGACCGTGATCTTCACATCGACGCCGCCGATGCTGATCTCGGAGGCGAAGACCTTCTTGGCCTGGTCGAAGCCGTCCATGTCACTGATCGAGTCGGTGGCGACGTTGCCGGTGAAGATCTTCGTGATGGCGAGGTTGGCGCCCTGCAGGATCAGGAACGACCCCAGCGTGATCAGGAACGACGGCAGGCCGGTGCGTACGAGCATGTAGCCGTTGAAAGCGCCGATCGCCAGGGATACGACGAGGGCGACGATGACGCCGGTCCACACGTTCATGGAGAGCTGGAAGCTCCACATGCTCGCGGTGAGCGCGGACGTGGTGACCGCGACACCGGCGGAGAGGTCGAACTCGCCGCCGATCATCAAGAGCGCCACCGGGAGGGCCATGATGCCCATCACCGACGACTCGTAGAGCACGTTGGCCAGTGAGCCGGCCTCGCGGAAGGGGGAGGCGACCGCGAAGAAGAAGACGTACACGGCGATCGCCGCGATGAGTGCGCCGATCTCGGGGCGGGCCGCCAGCCTGCGGGTCAGGGAGCGTTCCGAGGTCCGGCCGTCCTTGGGGGCGGCCGGCGGAGCCGGCGACGAGGAACTCGTCGCCGGTGCCGTTGCCTGGGACATGGAAATCACCGAGTGCCCTTCGCGGCGAACTTCGCGATGGCCTCGACGTTGGACTTGTCGACGAACGCGGGACCGGTCAGCACCGGCTCCTGGCCACCGCCACTGAAGTTGCCGTTGGTCTTGTAGAGCCACAGGGAGTCGACCGAGAGGTAGCCCTGCAGGTACGGCTGCTGGTCCACGGCGAACTGGATGTCGCCGTCCTCGATGGCGCTGACCATCTCCTTGTTGAGGTCGAAGGTCGCGACCTTGGCCTTGCTGCCCGCGTCGTCCACGGACTGCACGGCGGTCAGCGCGAACGGGGCACCCAGGGTGACCACGTAGTCGATCGACGAGTCCTGCTTGAGCTTGGCGGTGATCGTCGACTTCACGGACGGCATGTTCGTGCCGTTCACGTACAGGTTCGTGGTCTTGCCCTTGAAGGTCTTCTTGACGCCCGCGCAGCGCGCCTCCAGGGCGACGTGGCCCTGCTCCTGGATGACACAGATGTTGTTCTTGGCGCCGAGTTCGTTGAGCTTCTCGCCGAAGGCCTCACCGGCGACGGACTCGTCCTGGCCGAAGTACTCCAGGAGGCCCTGGTCCTTCCAGTCGTCGACGCCTCCGTTGAAGCCGACGACCGGGATGCCGGCCGCCTTGGCCTTGGCGACAGCGGACTTCATGGCGTCCGGCTTGGCCAGGGTGACCGCGATGCCGTCGACCTTCTGGTCGATCGCGTTCTGGACCAGGTTGGCCTGCTTGGCCGAGTCCGGGTTGCTGGAGTACACCAGCTCGACGTTGTCCTTGGCCGCGGCGGCCTCGGCACCCTTGCGGATGAGGTCCCAGAAGGTGTCGCCGGGGGCCGCGTGGGTGATCATCGCGACCTTCATGCGGGGGGTGTCGGCCTTGCCGGCAGACGCGTTGCCCGTGTCCTCCTCGGCCTTCTTGCCGCCGGAGTCGCTGGAACAGCCGGTGACTATCAGGGCCGCTGCGGCGGCCGCGGCGACGAGGGCGAATCTGCGGGAACGGGGGCGAGACGTGCGGTCCATCTTTCCGGCACCTCACTGTGCGACAGGGGAAAGGGAGCAGGGGCAGCGGTCCGGGCGGGTGCCCGGTCCTTCGGCCCGTACGGAAGGAGACCGCAGGGCCACGTACCGACAAACTCGGCTGTGCTGTTGGGAGGGGATGTAAGTCCCTGACAGACCCCGCTGTCAATACTTTGTTAAGACATCATTTCAGGATCACGTGAGAATGTAAGTACAAAGTCTTGACATGGCTCGGCCTCGGTCTTACACCTAGGACACACCGGTCCCCTGCATCCCGCACCCCCGGAAGCCCGCAGCCAGCACGAGGAGCGACGCGTATGACCGAGTCCTTCGACCTGATCACCATGGGTCGCATCGGGGTCGATCTCTACCCTCTGCAGACCGGAGTGCCGCTCGCGCGTGTCGAAACCTTCGGTAAATTCCTCGGTGGCTCGGCGGCCAACGTGGCGGTCGCCGCGGCCCGTCTCGGCCGTTCCACGGCGATCGTCACCCGAACCGGCGATGATCCCTTCGGAGCCTATCTGCACCAGGCTCTCAAGGAGTTCGGGGTCGACGATCGCTGGGTCACCCCCGTCGAGGCGTACCCGACGCCGGTCACGTTTTGTGAGATCTTCCCGCCCGACGACTTCCCGCTGTACTTCTACCGGCAGCCCAAGGCGCCCGACCTGGAGATCCGCACCGACGAGCTGGACTTCTTCGCCGTCCGGGCGGCGAAGATCTTCTGGATCACCGGCACCGGTCTGAGCGAGGAGCCCAGCCGCTCCGCCACGCTCGCGGCCCTCAAGGCACGCGACAAGGCCGGCACCACCGTCTTCGACCTCGACTGGCGCCCCATGTTCTGGAAGGACCCGGCCGAGGCACGCCCGTACTACGCCGAAGCCCTGCGGCACGTCACCGTCGCCGTCGGCAACCTCGACGAGTGCGAGGTCGCCACCGGCGTCCGCGAGCCGCGCGCCTGCGCCGAGGCACTCCTCGAAGCGGGCGTGGAACTGGCCGTCGTCAAGCAGGGTCCCAAGGGCGTCCTCGCCGTCCACCGCGACGGCACCACCGCCGAAGTGCCGCCCGTACCCGTCGAGGTGGTCAACGGCCTCGGCGCGGGCGACGCGTTCGGCGGCTCGCTCTGCCACGGACTGCTGGCCGGCTGGGAGCTGGAGAAGACCATGGGGTACGCCAACGCGGCCGGTGCCCTGGTCGCCTCCCGCCTCGCCTGCTCCTCCGCGATGCCGACCGCCGCCGAGGTCGAGGATCTCGTCGCCTCCCGCGCCTGACGCCGCCACCCCCTGAACGGAGCCAGACCCTTGAGCATCACCATCCCCGACCTCGTCAGGGTGCGCGCCCGGCACCCGGAGGCGGTGGCCGAAGCGGCTGCCCGCCGGACCCGGCGTCCCCTCGTCGGCGACAGCGGCCGCCTGATGATCGTGGCGGCCGACCACCCGGCACGCGGCGCGCTCGGAGTCGGCGATCGCAGGCTGGCGATGGCCAACCGCGCCGACCTGCTGGAGCGGCTGTGTATCGCGCTGTCGCGGCCGGGCGTGGACGGGGTGCTCGCCACCGCCGACATCCTGGACGACCTGCTCCTGCTCGGCGCGCTGGAGAACAAGGTCGTCATGGGCTCCATGAACCGCGGCGGCCTGGCCGGTGCCGTCTTCGAGATGGACGACCGGTTCACCGGACACCGTGCCGAGGACATGGCCCGGCTGAACTTCGACGCGGGCAAGCTGCTGCTGCGCATCGACTACGACGACCCCGGCTCGCTGACCACCCTGGAGTCGACCGCCCGCGCGATCGACGACATGGCCGCGCACCGGCTTCCCGTGTTCGTCGAGCCGTTCATCTCCCGCCGCGTCGAGGGAACGGTCCGCAACGACCTCACCGCCGAGGCCGTCACCCGCTCCATCGCCATAGCCTCGGGGCTCGGCGGCACCTCCGCCTACACCTGGCTGAAACTGCCCGTCACCAGCGACCCGGACGACATGGCCGCCGTGCTGGAGACCTCGACCCTGCCCGCCGTCCTGCTCGGCGGCGAGGTCGGCAGGGACCAGGAGGGCGCGTACGAGAGATGGCGCAAGGCCCTGCGACTGCCCACCGTCCAGGGTCTGGTCGTCGGCCGGTCCCTGCTCTATCCCGCCGAGGGCAGTGTGGAGACCGCGGTGGACACCGCGGTCGGCCTGCTCTGACCGGAAGGATCCACTTTTCATGACCAGCGCACACCACCTGCCCGCGGGCAAGGCCGCGAGCGGCCCGTACGCCGTGGACGTCACCCCGGAGAGCGCCGGCTGGGACCACTCCAGCCTCCGCGTCCTCGAACTGGCACCCGGTGGCACGCACTTGTTCACCGCCGGGGACAGCGAGTGGATCGTGACCTCGCTCGGCGGCGGCTGCAGCGTCACGGTCGGTGACGACTTCGGCCGCGACGAGTTCGAACTGCGCGGCCGCACGAGCGTGTTCAGCGGTGCCAGCGACTTCGTATACGTTCCGCGGGACGCGACCGCGACGCTCACCTCGGCCGACGGCGGGCGTTTCGCGCTCACCGGGGCCCGCTGTTCCCGGCGTCTGCCGGCCCGCTACGGGCCCGCCGAGTCCGTCCCGGTCGAGCTGCGCGGCACCGGCAACTGCTCGCGCATGGTCCGAAACTTCGGCGCGGCCGGGGTCTTCGAGTGCGACAAGCTCATCGCGGTCGAGGTGATCACCCCGGGCGGCAACTGGTCCTCGTACCCGCCGCACAAGCACGACGAGAACCGGCCCGGCGAGGAGTCGGAGCTGGAGGAGATCTACTACTTCGAGATCGCCGACCACGAGGGCACGCCCGGCCTCGGCTACCAGCGGGTCTCCCCGTCCGGCCACGGCAGCGGCACCGATGTGCTCGCCGAGGTGCGCGGCGGCGACGTCGTCCTGATCCCGGACGGCTGGCACGGCCCCTCCATCGCCGCGCCCGGCCACGACATGTACTACCTCAACGTCATGGCGGGCCCCGGCGCCGACCGGGCCTGGCTGATCTGCGACCACCCCGACCACGCCTGGATCCGCGACACCTGGCCGAGCCAGCCCGTCGACCCCCGGCTGACCCGAACCACCCAGTGAGGAACCGATGAGCCGCTCCACCCTTCGCCTGACCGTCGCCCAGGCACTGGTGCGTTTCCTGGCCGTGCAGTACACCGAACGCGACGGCGTACGGCACCGGCTGATCGCCGGGACCTGGGGGATCTTCGGACATGGCAACGTCGCCGGGATCGGCCAGGCGCTCCTGGAGGCCGGCGAGGAGACCATGCCGTTCCACCAGGGCCGCAACGAACAGGCCATGGTGCACGCCGCGGTCGGCCACGCCCGCCAGCTGAACCGGCTCTCCGCGCAGGCGGTCACCACCTCCATCGGCCCCGGCGCGACCAACCTGGTCACCGGCGCGGCCCTGGCCACGGTCAACCGCCTCCCGGTGCTGCTCCTGCCCGGCGACTACTTCGCGACCCGTGCCGCCGACCCGCTGCTCCAGCAGCTGGAGCACCCCGTCGAGGCGGACCTGTCCGTCAACGACACGCTGCGTCCGGTCTCCCGCTACTTCGACCGGATCACCCGCCCCGAGGCGCTGATCCCCTCCGCCCTGAACGCGATGCGCGTACTCGCCGACCCGGTCGAGACCGGCGCCGTCACCCTCGCCCTGCCGCAGGACGTCCAGGCCGAGGCGTACGACTGGCCCGAGGAGTTCTTCGCCGACCGGATCTGGCACGTACGCCGCCCGGCGCCCGAACCGGCCGAGCTCGCGGCCGCCGTGGAAGCCGTACGCGGCGCCCGGCGCCCCCTGATCGTCGCGGGCGGCGGCATCCACCACAGCGAGGCCGAGACGGCGCTCAAGGCGTTCGTGGAGGCCACCGGCATCCCGGTCGCGTCCACCCAGGCCGGCAAGGGCTCCCTGCGCTACGACCACCCGGCCGACCTCGGCGGAGTCGGCCACACCGGCACCGCCGTCGCCGACGAACTGGCCCGCACCGCCGACCTGGTCATCGGCGTCGGCACCCGCTACACGGACTTCACCACCGCCTCCGCCACGCTCTTCCAGGAGCCGGGCGTGCGGTTCGTGAACCTCAACGTGGCCGCCTTCGACGCGCACAAGCTGAGCGCGCGGACCCTGGTCGCCGACGCCCGCGCCGGTCTGGAGGCCCTCACCGAGGCGCTGTCCGGCCACCGCGTCGACGCGGCGTACGAGGCCGGGTACCGCGCCGGCAAGGAGCGCTGGGAGGAGGTCGTGGACGCCGTGTACCGGGCGGACGACGAGCACGCCGTCCCCACCCAGACCCAGGTCCTCGGCGCCCTGGACGCCGTGGTCGGCGACGACGACGTCGTCATCAACGCGGCCGGCTCGCTCCCCGGCGACCTGCACAAGCTGTGGCGTGCGCGAAGCCCGCGCCAGTACCACCTGGAGTACGGCTACTCCTGCATGGGCTACGAGATCCCGGCGGGCATCGGCGTCCAGCAGGCCGCCCCCGGCACGCCCGTCTGGTCACTGGTCGGCGACGGCACGTACCTGATGATGCCCACCGAGATCGTCACCGCCGTCCAGGAGGGCCTGCCCGTCAACCTGGTGCTGATCCAGAACCACGGGTACGCGTCCATCGGCGGCCTCTCCGAGGAGACGGGCGGCGAGCGCTTCGGCACCGCCTACCGCTACCGGGCCGCCGACGGCACCTTCACCGGCGCCCCGCTGCCCATGGACCTGGCCGCCAACGCCGCCAGCCTCGGCATGGACGTCCTGCGCGCCAAGACCGTCCGCGAACTGCGCGACGCCCTGGCCACGGCCCGCGCCTCGGACCGGCCGACGTGCGTGTACGTCGAGACCGACCCGACGCCCACCGCCCCCGCAGCCGAGGCCTGGTGGGACGTACCGGTCGCCGAGGTCGCCTCCCGCGACGCCGCCTCCCGTGCCCGCGAGCGGTACGACGAGCGCGTCGTCGACCGTCGCCGCCACCTCTGACCTCCCTCCGCTCACGAAAAGGATCCACACCATGCAGAACATGAACCACTGGATCGGGGGGAAGCCCGTCGAGGGCGCCTCCGGCCGCTTCGGCCCCGTCTACAACCCCGCCACGGGCGCCCAGGAGAAGCAGGTGCCCTTCGCCTCCGTGGACGAGGTGGACGCCGCCGTCGCCTCCGCGAAGGCCGCCTTCGAGAGCTGGGGTACCGCCTCGCTGGCCAAGCGTACGACCGTCCTCTTCAAGTACCGCGAGCTGCTTGACGCGCACCGCGACGAGATCGCCGAGCTGATCACCGCCGAGCACGGCAAGGTGCACTCGGACGCGCTCGGTGAGGTCGCCCGGGGCATGGAGATCGTCGAACTCGCCTGTTCCGTACCGCAGTTGGTTAAGGGCGAGCTGTCCACACAGGTCTCCACGCGCGTCGACGTGGCCGCGATCCGCCAGCCGCTCGGTGTCGTCGCGGGCATCACGCCGTTCAACTTCCCGGCCATGGTGCCGATGTGGATGTTCCCGCTGGCCATCGCCTGCGGCAACACCTTCGTGCTCAAGCCGAGCGAGAAGGACCCCTCCGCCTCCTACCGGCTGGCCGAACTCGCCTCCGAGGCGGGCCTCCCGGACGGCGTGCTCAACGTCGTGCAGGGCGACAAGGTCGCCGTGGACCGCCTCCTGGAGCACCCGGACATCACGGCCGTCTCCTTCGTCGGCTCCACGCCCATCGCCAAGTACATCCAGCTCAAGGGCATCGAGCACGGCAAGCGCGTACAGGCCCTCGGCGGCGCCAAGAACCACATGCTGGTTCTCCCGGACGCCGACCTGGACTTCGCCGCCGACCAGGCCATCAACGCCGCGTACGGCTCGGCTGGCGAGCGCTGCATGGCCGTGTCCGTCGTCGTCGCGGTCGGCGACACCGGCGACGAGCTGGTTGACAAGATCGCCGAGCGGGCCAAGGGCCTGAAGATCGGCCCCGGCAGCGACGCGGCCAGCGAGATGGGCCCGCTCATCACCCGCGAGCACCGCGACAAGGTCGCCTCGTACGTGACGGGCGCGGCCGCCCAGGGCGCCGAGGTCGTCGTCGACGGCACCGGCTTCACCGTCCCGGGCCACGAGGACGGCTTCTTCATCGGCGTCTCGCTCCTCGACAAGGTGCCGGTCACCGCGGACGCGTACAAGGACGAGATCTTCGGCCCGGTGCTCTGCGTGGTCCGCGCCGAGACGTACGACGAGGCAATCGCGCTGATCAACAGCTCCCGCTGGGGCAACGGCACCGCGATCTTCACCCGGGACGGCGGCGCCGCCCGCCGCTTCCAGCTGGAGGTCCAGGCCGGCATGGTCGGCGTCAACGTGCCGATCCCCGTGCCCGTCGGCTACCACTCGTTCGGCGGCTGGAAGGACTCCCTCTTCGGGGACCACCACATCTACGGCAACGACGGCATCGCCTTCTACACCCAGGGCAAGGTCATCACCACCCGCTGGCCCGACCCGGCCGACGGCGGCGGTATCAACCTCGGCTTCCCCAGCAACTCCTGACGGAAGCCGCGCCCGAAGGAGGCCGTGCCCGACCCGGGCACGGCCTCACCGAAGCCGTCCGGGGTACCCGCACGACACGATCGAGAGCCACGTACCGACGGACATGTGAAGGGAGGGGCTCCGTGGCAGAGACCGAAACCGCACGTCCGGCGAACGCCGCAGCGTTCGACAGCCTGGAGGTCGCCCTGGACCGGGGCAGCCCGATCCCGCTCTACTACCAGCTCGCCCAGCAACTGGAGTCCGCGATCGAGCACGGGGCGCTCGCCCCGGGCAACCTGCTGGGCAACGAGGTGGACATCGCCGCCCGGCTCGGCCTGTCCCGGCCGACCGTCCGCCAGGCCATCCAGTCCCTGGTGGACAAGGGCCTGCTCGTGCGCCGCCGGGGCATCGGCACTCAGGTGGTGCACAGCCAGGTCAGACGTTCGCTGGAACTGAGCAGCCTCTACGACGACCTGGCGGCCGCCGGGCAGAGCCCCGCCACCCAGGTGCTGCGCAACGAGATCGAGTCGGCCTCGCCCGAGGTGGCCGCGGCCCTCGGCATCCCCGAGGGCCGGGACGTCATCGTGCTCGAAAGGCTGCGCTCCACCTACGGCGAACCCGTCGCCCACCTGTGCAACTACCTGCCCGCCACGCTCCTCGAACTGGACACCGAGCGGCTGGAGGAGACCGGTCTCTACCGGATGCTGCGGGCCGCCGGAATCACCCTGCACAGCGCCCGTCAGACCGTGGGCGCCCGCTGCGCCACCGCCGAAGAGGGGACCCTGCTCGACGAGCCGGAGGGAGCCGCGCTGCTCACCATGTGCCGCACGGCCTACGACGACACCGGGCGGGCCGTAGAGTACGGGACCCACGTCTACCGCGCCGCGCGCTACACGTTCGACTTCCAGCTGCTCGTACGCCCCTGATCGGGTGCGGCCGCCGGGGTCGGAAGGCGGCCGCGGCGGTACGTTGGGCCCGTATGCGCGGGTGCACGGAGCGAGGCGTACGGGAACGGACCACTCCCCGGAACGGAGGGGGTCGCAGTGGCGACGAGCGAGGAGAGCGGCGTGGCGCGGCGGCGGTTCGACATGGTGGACGCCGCGGTGGTGCTGCTCGACGCGCGCATGGCGGTGGCCGGCTGGACCGGCGATGCCGAGCGGCTGTTCGGCTATCGCGGCGCCGAGGTCGTCGGCCGCGCCGTGGCCGAGCTGCTGATGCCCGAGGACGCCGAGCGCCTGCCCGACCTGACCCGCCGCTGCGGCCGCAACGGCGGCTGGACCGGGCTCCTCGCCGTACGTCACCGCGACGGGCACCCCGTCGTCACGACGGTGCGGGTCGTCCCGGCCGTGGAGGCCGCGGAAGGCCCGTCGCGCTGGGTGGTCCTGGCCGCCGACTCGACCGGCGCCGCGGGCTGGGACATGAGCCGCACGGTGCTGGAGCGGCTGGCCTCGCACTCACCCATCGGCATAGCGATCGTCGACGCGGACCTGCGGTACGTGTGGTCGAACGCGGCCCTGGAGCAGTTCGGCGGCGGACCCGCGCACCAGCGGATCGGCAAACGGCTCGCGGACATCCAGCCGGGCCTGAACGCCCAGGCCCTGGAGGCGGTGATGCGCCAGGTCCTGGAGACCGGCGAGGCCGTCGTCGGCTACGAACACGTCGGTACGGTCCGCTCGGCGCCGCACCGGGACACGGCCCACGCGATGTCGTTCACCCGGCTCGACGACGACCACGGCAACCCGATCGGCGTCTACTACACCGTCGTGGACGTCACCGAGCGCTACCGGGCCCGCCAGCGCCTCACCCTCCTGGACCAGGCCGGCAAGCGCCTCGGCCGCACCCTGGACGTCATGCAGACCGCCCAGGAGCTGGCCGACGTGGCGGTGCCGGGACTCGCCGACTTCGTCACCGTGGATCTGCTGGAGACCGTCCTCGAAGGGGGCGAACCCGTCGCCGGGCCGCTCAGCGGGACGGACGCGATGCCGCTGCGCCGGGCAGGACACCAGTCGGTGAACGAGGGCGTCCCCGAGGCCGTGGTCGAGATCGGCGAAGTGGCCGCCTACCTGCCCGAAGCACCCCCGATCCGCGCGCTGACCGGCGGCACCTCCTGGATCGAGGAGCGGCTCGACCCGCTGGCCCCGGAGTGGGCCACGGGCATCGCCGGCGACCGGGCCGCCACCTTCCTCGACCTCGGACTGCACACCGCGATGATCGTGCCGGTGCGGGCCCGCGGCACCATGCTCGGGATCACCACGTTCTTCCGGCGCCACCGGCAGGACCCCTTCGACCAGGACGACCTGGGCCTGGCCGAGGAGGTCGTCGGCCGCGCGGCCCTGTCCCTCGACAACGCCCGCCGCTACACCCGGGAGCGCGACGCGGCCCTCGTACTGCAGCGCCATCTGCTGCCGCACCGGCTCCCCGAGCAGGACGCGATGGAGGTCGCCGCCTGCTACCGGCCG
Source organism: Streptomyces umbrinus (assembly GCF_030817415.1). Classification (NCBI taxonomy): domain Bacteria; kingdom Bacillati; phylum Actinomycetota; class Actinomycetes; order Kitasatosporales; family Streptomycetaceae; genus Streptomyces; species Streptomyces umbrinus. The sequence goes on from NZ_JAUSZI010000002.1 coordinate 9,748,423, forward strand.
GCCGACGAGCTGACCGGACTCGGCGGCGACTGGTTCGACGTCATCCCGCTGTCGGGCGCGCGCGTCGCCCTGGTGGTCGGCGACGTCGTCGGCCACGGCATCGAGGCCGCCGCGGCCATGGGCCGGCTGAGGGCCGCCGTACAGACCCTCGCCGACCTGGACCTGCCGCCCGAGGAGGTCCTCGCCCACCTCGACGACCTGGTCGACCGGGCCGGATACGAGGACGACGCCGAGGCGGCCCCGCGCGCCGACGGCGTACGGGCCAAGGGCGCCAGCTGTCTCTACGCGGTGTACGACCCGGTCGGCGGCCACTGTTCCATGGCCGCCGCGGGCCACGGCCTGCCCGCGATCGTCGCCCCGGACGGCACGGTCGACTTCCCCGAGCTGCCGCCGGGACCCGCGCTCGGCGTGAGCGGCCCGCCCTTCGAGTCGGTCGAACTGCCGCTCGCGGAAGGCAGCGTGCTCGCCCTGTGCACCGACGGCCTGCTCGCCGCCGAGGGGCCCGCGCCGCAGCGGGACGCCGCCGCCGACCGGGAGCGGCTGCGCCGGGTGCTCGAACGGCGGGCGCCCAGCCTGGACGACCGCTGCCAGGCCGTCGTGGAGGCGCTGGTCCCCGCCCGTCCTCCGGACGACGTGGTCCTGCTGATGGCCCGCGCCCGCCGCCTCGACGCGGAACGGACGGTGTCCTGGGAGCTGCCCAGGGACCCGGCGGCCGTCGCCGAGGTGCGCAAGCGGACATCACGGCAGCTGTGCGAGTGGGGCCTGGACGAGCTGACGTTCACCACCGAACTGGTCGTCAGCGAACTCGTCACCAACGCCATCCGGCACGCCTCCGGGCCGATAAGACTGCGGCTGATCATGTCCCGGACCCTGGTCTGCGAGGTCTGGGACGCCAGCCCCACCGCCCCGCACCTGCGTCACCCCAAGACGACCGACGAGGGCGGCCGAGGTCTGTTCCTGGTCTCCCAGTTCACCCAGCGCTGGGGCACCCGCTACACACAGGACGGCAAGATCATCTGGACCGAGCAGTCGCTCACGGGCCCGGAGATCTGAGCGGGCCGGCCACGTGGTGCGGCATGGCGTCGCATCGCAGTGGCGCGACACGTTTTCGCCGTGCCCGTTGTGCCTAACGGTGTATTAAGTCACTTTTGTCGCATAGTGCGTCCGGAGGTCTACCCCGGACCGGCCGCCCGCGCGCCCCCGCGGTTCACCTCCTCGTGCCCGTACCCAACGAGGAGTGACGCCTCATGTCCGACACCGTGTCCCGGCGGTCCGTCCTGCGCCTGCTGGGCGGCGCGACCGCCGTCGCCCTGGCCGCGACCGCGGGGCCCCCGTCCCTCGCGCACGCGGCCGCCGCCCGGCGACAACCGGCCGCGGGCCCCCGCGTCGAGGGACTGCTCACCAAGCTCACCCTGGACGAGAAACTCTCCCTGCTGCACGGCGCCACCGACCCCAAGGCCCTCGGCCAGGCCGGATACGTGCCCGGCGTGGAACGGCTCGGCATCCCGCCGCTCCGCCTCGCCGACGGCCCCGCCGGAGTCCGTGTCAAGCAGCACGCCACCGCCCTGCCCGCGCCCGTCCTGCTCGCCGCCGCCTTCGACCCCGGCCTCGCCCGCCGCTACGGCCAGGTCATCGGCCGCGAGGGCCGCGCCCTCGGCCAGGACGTGCTGCTCTCCCCGATGGTCAACCTCATCCGCACCCCGTACGCGGGCCGCAACTTCGAGACGTTCAGCGAGGACCCGCTGCTCTCCGCCGACCTCGTGGCCGAGGAGATCAAGGGCATCCAGAGCGAGGGCCTCATCGCGACCGTCAAGCACTACGCGATGAACAACCAGGAGAAGGACCGCGACTCCGTCGACGTACGGGTCGACGAGCAGACCCTCAACGAGGTCGAGCTGCGTGCCTTCGAGGCCGCCGTCGGCGCCGGCGCCCGCGCGGTCATGGGCGCCTACAACAAGGTCAACGGCACCTACGCCTGCGAGAGCAAGGAACTCCTCACCGGCATCCTCCGCGACCGCTGGGGCTTCGAGGGCTGGGTGATGACCGACTGGCACGCGGCCCACAGCACGGTCGCCTCGCTCACCGCGGGCCTCGACATGGAGATGCCGAACGGCAAGTACTTCGGGGCCGCGCTCAGGACGGCCGTCCAGAACGGGAGCGTCTCCGAGGAGTACGTCGACCGGGCGGTACGCCGCATCCTCACCACCATGGACGACTTCGGGATGCTCGACGGCAGCGCCCCGCCCCGCCCGGCACGCAACCCGTCGGCGGGCGCGGCGGTCGCCCTGGAGGTCGCCAAGGCGGGCGCCACCCTCCTGCACAACAGGAACGGCACGCTGCCCCTGACCGGCGAGGCCGCCCGCAGCGTCGCCGTCGTCGGCCCCACTGGCTCGCTGCCCTTCGTAAGCGGCGGCGGCAGCGCCCATGTGATCCCCGACCACGCCGAGCGCCCGCTGGACGCCATCAAGTCCCGTGCGGGACAAGGCGCCCAGGTGTCCTACGCGCTCGGCGAGGACCTCTTCGGCAAGCCCCTGCCCGACGACGCGCTCAGCGACGGCATCGACCCGGAGGGCCAGCGGATCGCCGCCGGGAAGACCTGGACGTACAAGGGGACACTCACCGTCGAGGACGAAGACGAGTGGACGTTCGTCATCCACTACTCCGGAACGCGGCCCAAGGTGCTCCTCGACGGAGTCGATCTCTTCCCGGTGGCGGCCGGGCTCGCGGAGCACTTCACGGGCGGCCTGGTGTCGGCCGCGCCCGACGGGCTCGCGGTGCGCCGCAGGACGCTCGATCTCGCCGCCGGAGAACACCGGGTCGAGATCACCGCGAAGGGCGGCACCCAGGGGCAGACGTTCCGGCTGCGGCACGCCACCGGGGCGACCCGCGCCCAGGACGTCGCCGAAGCGGTGAAGGCGGCCCGGGCCGCGGAGAGCGTCGTGCTCTTCGCGTACGAGGACGCCACTGAGAACCAGGACCGCACGACCCTCGCGCTCCCCGGCCACCAGGTCGGGCTGATCGAGGCGGTGACGGCGGTGAACCCCCGCACGACCGTCGTCCTCAACACCTCCTCCTCGACGTCGATGCCGTGGCTGGAGCGCACCGCCGCCGTGCTGCAGATGTACTACCCGGGCCAGGAGGGCGCGGCAGCCACCGCCGCCGTCCTGTTCGGCGACTGCGACCCCGGCGGACGGCTCACCCAGGCCTTCCCGGTGGACGACGACCACCACCCGGTCGCGGGCGACGTGCGCCGCTACCCGGGCGTGAACGGCGTCGAGGAGTACTCGGAGGGCGTCCACGTCGGCCACCGCTGGTACGACGCGGAGGACGTGCGGCCGCTGTTCCCGTTCGGGCACGGACTCTCGTACACCTCCTTCGTGTACGAGGGCCTGGGCGTGGAGCGGACCGGGGACGGGCTTGAGGTGGTGTTCACCGTGCGGAACACGGGACGGCGGGACGGGGTCGACATCCCGCAGGTCTATGTGGGCGCCTCGCCGGACCTCCAGGTCGACCAGGCCGAAAGGGTGTTGGGCGGCTATCAGCGGCTCGCGCTGAAGGCGGGGGAGTCGCGCCGGGTCACCGTGCACGTCGACGAGCGCACGCTCTCCTCGTGGGACGCGAAGCGGCACGGCTGGGTGCTCGGGACCGGGCGGCGGACCGTGTGGGTGGGCGCCTCGGCGGGTGAACTGCGGCTCAGCGGGAGGGCGCAGGTGTGAGGCCGATGGCACTCCGCGCGGTCCAAGTGACCGGGTAGGCTGCCCGGCGTGCGCTCGCGGCCGAGCGCACGCCGGGCCAGGCCCGGTCCGCGGTGAATCGGGAGGAACCGGCGTTGCACGTCCAGGAGTGGCTAGAGACAGTGCCCGCGGTCAGCATCTACGCGCTGGTGGGCCTGGTCATCGGCCTGGAGAGCCTGGGCATTCCACTGCCGGGCGAGATCATCCTCGTCTCCGCGGCGCTGCTCGCCTCCCAGCACGGTGACATCAACCCCGTGATCCTCGGCGCCTGTGCCGTCGCCGGCGCGATCGTCGGTGACTCCATCGGCTACGCCATCGGCCGCAAGGGCGGACGCCCACTGCTCGCCTGGCTCGGCGCGAAGTTCCCCAGGCACTTCAGCGAGGGCCATATCGCCACCGCCGAGAAGTCCTTCGAGAAGTGGGGCATGTGGGCCGTGTTCTTCGGCCGCTTCGTGGCCCTGCTGCGGATCTTCGCGGGCCCGCTCGCGGGTGTGCTGCGCATGCCGTACTGGAAGTTCCTCACCGCCAACGTCCTCGGCGGCATCCTCTGGGCCGGCGGCACCACCGCGGTCATCTACTACGTCGGCATCGTCGCCGAGTCCTGGCTCAAGCGCTTCTCCTGGCTCGGCCTGGTCCTGGCCCTCCTCATCGGCCTCACCTCGATGCTGGTCCTCAAGCGCAAGGCGAAGAAGGTCACGGCGGAACGCGAGGCCGAGCGGACGGCGGCCGAGCCGGTCCCGGCGACCGACTAGGCGACGACTGAGGGGCTGCACCCGATGACGGGGAGCAGCCCCGTTTCAGGGGCGCGGGGAACTGCGCGACCAGCCACGGCCGGCCCGCGGCCCGCGACGAACAATCAGCCCCCGTGTGCTTCCCGGTGCGCCTTCGCGAGTTCCACATACAACGTCCCGTTCAGCGAAATCCCCTCCCGCTCCTCCTCGGTGAGTTCTCGCTTGACCTTGGCGGGCACACCGGCGACAAGCGACCCCGGCGGCACCCGCATCCCCTGCGGCACCAGCGCCTGCGCGGCGACCAGCGACCCCGCCCCGATCACCGCCCCGTTCAGGATCGTCGCCCCCATCCCGACCAGACAGTCGTCCTCGACAGTGGCACCGTGCACCACGGCGTTGTGCCCGATGGACACCCGCTCCCCGACGGTGACGGGGAACCCGGGGTCGACATGCAGCGTGCAGTTGTCCTGCACGTTGCTGTCCGCGCCGATGACGATGGGCCCGCACTCGGCCCGCAGCACCGCCCCGTACCAGACGCTCGCGCCCGGGTGCAGCGTCACCTCGCCGAGCACCACGGACATCGGGGCGACGAACGCCTCCTGATCCACCTTCGGATCCTTGCCGCCCACGCCCGCGATCAGCGCCTTGTGCGTCATCGCCGTCTCCTCGTTCTCGTTGGTACCGGCACCGTAAGGGATGCGGCCACGCCACGGTGGGGCGAAGATCACAGGCGCCCGAGCTCTTGGCCGGACGTCACGCTGAGTACGGTGAGCGGGTGCCCAAGCGCAAGAACACGTTCTCATCCCGGCGGCGCCGACTCGTCCAGCGCGCCGTCCACGCGGGCTGGTCCTGGGTGCAACGGACGGGCGCGGTGACCGCCGAGCGACCCGGGCGGCTGCACTTCGGGGCGATGGGAACAGGTACCAGGCTGGCCTTCCCGCAGGGCACCGTCTTCGGTGAGCCGTGGATCCATCTCGGCGACCACTGCATCATCGCCGAACAGGTCACTCTGACCGCCGGGCTGATGCCCGACCTCGACCTCGGCCCGGACCCCATCCTCCGCATCGGGGACGGTGTCGTCCTCGGCCGCGGCAGCCATGTCATCGCCGACACGACGGTCACGATCGGCAGCGACTGCTACTTCGGTCCGTATGTGTACGTGACGTCCACCAACCACTCCTACGACGACCCCCACGAACCCATCGGCAAGCAGTGGCCGCGGATGGAGCCGGTGGAGATCGGCCCGGGCTGCTGGATCGGCACGGGCGCGGTGATCCTGCCCGGCGCGCGCATCGGGCGGAACGTCGTGGTCGCGGCCGGCGCGGTCGTACGCGGTGCCGTCCCCGACCATGCGGTGGTGGCCGGGGCGCCGGCCAGGGTCGTACGCCGCTGGACCCCCGGCGACGGCTGGCAGCCGCCCCTGCGCACGCCGGCGCCGGTGCCGATTCCCGACGGGGTCACGCCGGAACAGTTGCTCGCCCTGGCCGACCTGGACGCGGAGAGCATCGCCGGGTTGCGGGCCGTCGAGGGCGCCCACGAGGACGTACGAGCCGAGTCCTGACCGGCCGGGGGAGACGGCCGGGGACCTCCGGGGCCGGGGCCCGGTGGTCGCTCAGCCCGTGGCGAGCAGCACTGTGCCCACCAGCGCCAGGCCCGCCCCCGCCGCCTGGATCCCGCGCAGCCGTTCGCTGAGGAAGCCGCGCGCGGCGAGGGCCGTCACCACCGGGCAGAGAGAGGCGAGGACGGCGGCCACGGTGACCGGGCCGTGCTGGGCGGCCAGTGAGTACGTGCCGTTGGCGGCCACGTCCGCGAGTCCGACGAACGCCAGGGCCGGGAGGGACCCCCACGCGATCTTCGGGGGAGCCACGCTGCCGCGCCGGACGGCGACGTACAGGGCCGTGCCTCCCGTGACGACGTTCGTGACGCGCTGCACGAACAGGGCGAGGAAGAGGCCGGTGAGGGTGGACGACGCCTCGGCGATCAGGGCCATCACCGCACCGAAGCCGAATGCCGCGACCAGGGTGAGCAGTACGGCCTGCCGCTGCACGGGTGCGCCCCTGAAGTGCGGTCCGCCCGCGAGGACGACCCCCACGACGGCGACCGCGATACCCGCGAACTGGACCAGGCCCGGGCGCTCGCCGAGGACGAGGCCCACCGCCACGGGGACGGCGATGCTGAGCGAGGCGAGCGGCGAGACGACGCCCATCGGGCCGAGGGCGAGTGCCTTGTAGAAGGCCAGCATCCCGACGGGTCCGACGAGGCCGGCCGCCACCGCGAACCACAGCTGCGGACTCGCCTCGCTCCAGGCGCCGGTGACGAGGACGATCACGCCGAGCACGACGGCGGCGATCGACTGCGAGACGACCACGACCGTCAGCGCGGGCGTACGTCGTGCCAGCAGCCCTCCGCCGAAGTCGGCCAGCCCCCAGAGGAGGCTTGTGGCCAGGGCGAACAGCGCTGTCATCCGATGCCTCGCAGTACAGTTCGATGAACGATTCGGTGCACCACACCGTAGTTCAGTTCATTGAACTCTGTCATCCAGAATATTGAACGAATCTCATGGGGGCCGAGCCTCATGAGGACCACGAGAACAATTGGACGGAAAGTGTCGGATCTCGACCTCCTGACCCAGTCCCTGGCGCGCAGCGTCAAGCGCTGGCGCACCGAGCGCGGCTTCACCCTGGACACGCTCGCGGCCCGCGCCGGGGTCAGCCGCGGCATGCTCATCCAGATCGAGCAGGCCCGCACCAACCCCAGCCTGGGCACCGTCGTCAAGATCGGTGACGCGCTCGGCATCAGCATCACCACGCTGCTCGACTACGAGCAGGGACCGAAGGTCCGGATCGTCCCGGCCGACCAGGCCGTTCGGCTCTGGCACACCGACGCGGGCAGCTACAACCGGCTCCTCGCGGGCACCGAGGCGCCCGGCCCGCTGGAGATGTGGGACTGGCTGCTGATGCCGGGCGAGGGCAGCCCCTCCGACCCGCACCCCACGGGAACGGTCGAGCTCCTGCATGTCACGAAGGGCGAGCTGACGCTCACCGTCGACGGCGAGGAGTACCGCGTCCCCGCGGGCGCGAGCGTCTCCTTCGAGGCCAACACCCCTCACACGTACGCCAATTCGGGCGACGTACCGCTGGAGATGGTCATGGCCGTGTCGGTCCCGGGCGTGCACTGAGACCCTCGTCCGGCGCTGTGCGCACGGCTGTTAGCGTGCCGTCATGCGCGCACCCATCGGACAATTCGACGACGCCACCCCCGCTCCCGACTGCCTCGACACACTGACCCGCCCGGTCGCCGACGCCGTACGCCAGTGGCGCGGCAGCGTCCCCGCCGACCAGATCGTGTACGTCGACACCGAGCCGGAGTGGGCCGACACCGCCACCTTCGTCGAGCACTACGGCAAGGACCTCCTCGACCGGTCGGCCAACTGCGTGGTCGTCGCGGGCAAGCGGGGAGGGGAGAGCACGCTCGCCGCGTGTGTCGTGCTCTCGACCACCCGCGTCGACGTGAACGGCGCCGTGCGCCGCCAACTCGGCGCGCGCAAGGCCTCGTTCGCGTCGATGGACACGGCGACCGGCGAGACCGGCATGGAGTACGGCGGCATCACGCCGATCGGACTCCCCGCCGACTGGCCGGTGTTGGTGGACTCGGCGGTGGTCGATCTCCCGTACGTGCTGGTCGGCAGCGGTCGCCGGCGGGGGAAGCTGCTCGTTCCGGGGAAGGTGTTCGCGGAGCTGCCGAACGCCGTGGTGCTGGAGGGACTCGGGGTCGCCTGACCCTTTCCGTTTCCGTCAGGCGGTCGTGTGGTGGGCCAGGGCGAGATGGGGGTCCGTCTCGCCCGGCGCGGGTGACGGGTCCGCGTGGACCAGGGCCGCGGTGAGTCCCGGGACGGCGTGCAGCAGGGCGTGTTCGGCCTCGACCGCGATGCCGTGGGCCTGCCGTACGCTCGCCTCGCCGTCGACTACCACCGCCACCTCGGCCCGCAGCCGGTGACCGATCCAGCGCAGCCGCAGCTCACCCACCGCCTGCACGCCCGGCACCTCGCGCAGCGCCCGCTCGGCCGTGTCGACCAGTTCCGGGTCGATCGCGTCCATGACCCGGCGGAAGACCTCGCGCGCGGCGTCGCGCAGCACCAGCAGCAGGGCGACCGTGATGGCCAACCCGACCACCGGGTCGGCGAGTTGCCAGCCGAGCGCGGCGCCGCCCGCGCCGAGAAGCACGGCGAGCGAGGTGAATCCGTCGGTGCGCGCGTGCAGCCCGTCCGCGACGAGCGCCGCCGAGCCGATCTCGCGGCCGACGCGGATGCGATAGCGGGCCACCCACTCGTTGCCCGCGAAGCCGATGACGGCCGCCGCGGCGACGATCGGGATGTGCTCGACCGGGCGCGGCGCGAACAGCCGGTCGACGGCCGTCCAGCCCGCGAAGACCGCGGACGCGGCGATCGTCAGCACGATCGCGAGTCCCGCCAGGTCCTCGGCCCGGCCGTAGCCGTACGTGAACCGGCGCGTCGCCGCCCTTCTACCCAGCACGAAGGCGATGCCGAGCGGTACGGCGGTGAGCGCGTCCGCCGCGTTGTGCACGGTGTCGCCGAGCAGCGCGACCGAACCGGAGACCGCGACGACCACCGCCTGGGCCACCGCGGTCACGCCGAGGACGGCCAGCGAGATCCAGAGGGTGCGGATGCCTCGGGCCGAGGACTCGAGGGCCGGGTCGACCTTGTCGGTGGACGCGTGGGAGTGGGGCTTGAGGAGGTGGGCGACGCGGTGGGCGAGACGGTGACGGAGGTCGTGGCGGAGGCCTTGGCGGGCGCGGGGCGGGTGCCCGGCGCCGTGCTCGTGGCCGGGGGCGCCGCGGTCCTGCCGGTGCCCGTGGTGGTGATGCCCCTGCCCGTGCTCGTCCTGGTGGCTGTGCCCGTGGTGCCCGGCGCTCACATGGATCCCCTTTCCGGTTTCCGGTGTGCTTGATTCCGGTGTGCTCGGTGGACTCGACGACGCCCACGGAGCCATTATGTGCGTATGAGCGCACGCATGCACCTGTCACCTGCGAACGATGAGCACCCGCGCACGCCGGGCGAGGAGCAGTTCGCCCTCGCCGCGGAGGTTCTCGCCCTCCTGGGGGACCGCACCAGGCTCGTCCTGCTGCACGCCCTGGCCGAGGACGAGGCCGACGTCACGACGCTGACGGAGCGCTGCGGAGCGGCCCGTCCGGCCGTCAGCCAGCATCTGGCGCGGCTGCGGCTCGCGGGTCTCGTCAACACGCGCAAGGAGGGCCGCAGGGTGATCTACTCCCTGCGCGACGGCCACCTGCGCCGGGTCGTGGACGAGGCCCTGAACCTGGCCGACCACCGGCTGAGCGACCGGCCGACGCACGACTGAGGCGGCCTGTTTCGGCCAGGGCCCTCGGGTACTCGGGGCGTGAGCCGGAAACCGCCTCCGGGCGCGGGACGCCGATGCGGGTGATGCTGGAGGTGACGGAACCACGGCCCCGAGGGCGCTTCCGACGCTGCCGGACGTCCGCGTACGCCGGTCGGCCCGATTCAGGACGGTACTGCCATGAACCGCGACGCAACACTCCGAAGCGACGTCATCTCCAGCCATGCGGTGGTCGGCGCCCCGTGCTGGGTCAGCCTGACGGCGCGCGACCAGCAGGCCGCGGAGGACTTCTACCGGGCGGTGCTCGGCTGGCGGTTCCGGGAGGCCAGGCTGATGGACCGGTTCCGGATCGCGTACGCGGAAGGGGTGCCCGTGGCCGGCATCGCCGCCGTGGCCTCCATGTGGCAGATGGCCGTCGCCTGGACCCCGTACTTCGCCGTGGACAGCGCGGACGAGGCCGTCGCCCGTGGCCAGGAGCGCGGCGGTACGACGGCGGTCGGGCCCATCGGCTTCCCGCCGGGCCGAGCCGCCCTGCTGGCCGACCGAGACGGCGCCGTCTTCGGCATCTGGGAGGGCCAGCTCGTCGCCGGCTGGGAGACCTGGCGCCGGGCGGCCCCGGCCTTCCTGCGGCTGCACACGCGCAACGCCTTCGACGCCGCGATGTTCTACGGGGAGGTCCTGGAGTGGGCCACCTCGGAACCCGGCTGCATCGAGGTCCACTACGACGGCGACGAGGTCGTGCTGCGCAGCGACGGCGACGTGGTGGCCCGTATCCACTCCGGTGCGGTGGAGGCGGCGCCCGATCCCACGGTCCGGCCGCACTGGCAGGTCCACTTCGCGGTCGACGACGTCGACGCGTGCGTGAGTGCGGCGCTGGCCCACGGGGGCAGAGTCCAGGAGGGCGCGTCCTCGCAGGAGGCGGTGCTGCGGGACCCCGACGGCGCGCAGTTCACGGTCGCGTCGCGGAAGGAGCGGTGAGGCCGTGCCTGCCGGAACGATGGGATCGCGCCACCAGAATGAATGCCTCCGGCTGAAAAAAGCCCATCAATGACCGGAATTGATGAACGTGGCACTGGGTTATCCGCGAATCGATCGAAACCGCTTGCTTCCGCCGCGTCACCACGCGTAGACCTGTCCCCCGCAACACTTGTGTTTCGGGGGGATGTTGGCATATGCAAGGAACTGTCGACGGATTCAGCTATGGAATGGTCACGCCGCTGGCCGCCTACGTCATGGCATGCCTGGGGGCGGCCCTGGGGCTGCGCTGCATCACTCGGTCACTGCGCAACGACCAGTCGTGGAAGCCGGGCTGGCTGGCGCTGGGAGCGGCATCGATCGGATGCGGAATATGGACGATGCATTTCATCGCCATGATCGGATTCCAGGTCGAGGAAAGCCGTATTCGCTATGACGTCGGCCTGACGATTCTCAGCCTCGCCGTGGCGATTGTCGTCGTCGGCCTGGGAGTTTTCGCCGTCGGCTACCGCGGCGCGAACACGGCGACCCTCCTCATGGCGGGCACCTTCACGGGCATCGGGGTCGCAGCCATGCACTACATAGGCATGGCTGCCATCCGCGTGAACGGCAGCCTGCAGTACGACGTCCGCACCGTGGCCCTCTCCGTCGTGATCGCCATCCTCGCCGCGACCGCCGCACTCTGGGCCGCGGTCGCGATCCGCGGCTTCATGACCAGCCTGGGGGCCAGCCTCGTCATGGGCGTCGCCGTCTCCGGCATGCACTACACGGGCATGGCGGCCGTCAGCGTGCACCTCCACGACGCGACCGGCTCGCCAGGCGCCGGCGGCTCCGCCTACACGCTCCTGCTCCCCATGCTCCTCGGCCCCGCCCTCTTCCTGCTGCTCGCGGGAGTGGTCGTGATGTTCGACCCGATGCTGGTCCTCGGGGACGGCGACTGGAGGCGACCCGTCACCGGCCGACGTGCGCCCACGCGGCAGGCGGCCTGGGCCGAAGAGTCCGGCTCCCTTTTCGAGGCGCCGTCCGACGCGAGTCGGCGCGCGTACGGGCAGGCGGCGCCGGCACCGCGCAACCTGTGAGCGCGCGCCGGCTCCGCGGCCCGGCGCGGGATCTCGATCGCCGGGCAGCGGGCCGTTCTCCCTCGCCGGTCCGCTTCAGCGGGTTCGTCGGTCCGCTTCAGCGGGTTCGTCGGTCCGCTTCAGCGGGCAGTGGTCACGCCGGGTCGATGCGGGAGACGCTGCCACCGATGGCGAGCACGTACAGCTCGCCGTCGCCGCTCTGTACGAACGAGATGACCTCCCCGCCGTTGACTCCGAGGTCGCTCTCGCCGGTCACCTTCCCGTTCCTCATCCGCAGGGTGCGCAGAGTCCCGTCGCAGTAGTCGCTGAACACGTACTGCCCCCTGAGGGCCGGTATCGCCCTGCCGCGGTAGACGTATCCGCCGGTCACCGAGCAGCCCAGCCCGGTGCGGTCGTACTCGTGGACCGGCGGCACGTGGTTCGCGGGTTCCGTGCCGCCGCGGAAGGGATGGGTGCCCTCCATCTGGGACCAGCCGTAGTTCTCGCCGCCCCTGCTCTTCGCCGGGGCCCAGTCGATCTCCTCCCAGTCGCTCTGGCCGACGTCACCGATCAGCAGGTCGCCGGTGTGTGCGTCGAAGGAGAACCGCCATGGGTTGCGCAGCCCGTACGCCCAGATCTCGTCCTTCGCGTTCGGGTCGTTCACGAAGGGGTTGTCCCGCGGGATCGCGTACGGCTTGCCGCCCTGCGGGTCGATCCGCAGCATTTTGCCGAGCAGCGTGTCGAGGTTCTGTCCGTTGCCGTGCGGGTCGCCGCCCGAGCCGCCGTCGCCGAGCGCGATGTAGAGGTAGCCGTCGGGGCCGAACCTGATGTCACCGCCGTTGTGGTTCGGGTAGGGCTGCGTCTGGGTGATGACGGTGCGCCGGGTGTTCGGCCGGATCTTGCCGTTCCGTACGGCGAACTCGTCGACGGTGCTGGTGCCTTCGAGGTTCGTGTACGAGATGTAGAAGTGCGCGAACCGCTTGTCGAACGCGATGCCCAGCAGGCCGCGTTCGCCGTCGGTGGTGGTGTCGCCGGATATGTCGAGGACGGGTTCGCCGAGCCCCTTGTCGTCCAGGACCCGTACCGTGCCCGCGCGTTCGGCTATCCAGACCGTGCCACCGGGCCCGGCGGCGCCGGCGATCGGGTTCTGGGCTTTGGCCACTTCCCTCAGCGCGACCTTCGCCGCCTGACGTGGGGCGGCGGGCTCGTCGGCGGACGCGGTGGTCAGGGCGAGGGATGCGACGAGGCAGATGGTGCCGATGAACGCCGTGCTTCGGGTGCGAACTTTCACCGTGACCCTCCATGAGGCGGGGAGTGGGGAAGTCACCCGGCTGCCTGGGGCAGGGTTGTGTGGGTGTCGCCCGAGCCAGCACGCAACCTGGGTGGGGGGATTGTGTGCCGCTGGCCACGGATGAGGATACTGGGGCAGGGCGGTTTGGCCTAGACCAATAACCAGCCCAACTGCCCCTGTTCCGCTGTGGGTTCACATCCCGTTCGGCTGTGGGTTCACGTCCCGCACCCACCGCGCACGTCAGACCAGGCGCGGGATCTCGATCGCCGGGCAGCGGTCCATGACCATGTCGAGGCCGGCCGCACGGGTGCGGTCGTACGCGGACTCGTCGATGACGCCCAGCTGGAACCAGACCGCCTTGGCGCCGATGGCGACCGCCTCGTCGGCGACGGGACCGGCGAGGTCGCTGTTGACGAACACGTCGACGACATCGACGTCGAAGGGGATGTCCTCCAGCGAGGCGTACCCCTTCTCACCGTGGACCGTCTCGGCCTTCGGGTGGACCGGCACTATGCGCTTGCCGTAGCGCTGGAGAACGTCCGCCACGCCGTACGCGGCACGCCGCTCGTTCGACGACAGGCCGACGATCGCCCAGGTGTCGCCGGACTCGCTGAGGATCTTGCGGATCGTTGCCGGGTCGCCGTACACGGTCGGCCTCCTTGGGATGTGTACGCGGGATGCGTACGAGGGCTGCTGCGCGCGACAACAGCGAGCGCGGCGCGGTGATTCCCCTGCCACCGGGCTCGCGCCGGGACGGTGGCTTCAGCGCGACGGCGTCAGCGTGACACGGAGGCGGCCACCAGCAGTTCCACGTTGCGGTCGCCGGGACCGCCGGCCCAGCCCTCGTGGACGCCGGCCGTCATGCCCGCGGCCAGGCCGGGGGCGTTGTACGACAGCTCCCGGTACAGGGAGGCCAGGCCCACCGCCGACAGGTCGGTGAAGTCCGGGTCGGTGCGGTGAGGGGCGGCCGACTCGACAAGGGTGGTGAACAGGGACACCGTGCCGTCCCCGTTGTCGGCCAGTTCGATCACGCGGGCGTGGTGCGGGTAGTCCAGGTGGGAGGCGGTGTTGACCTCCCAGAAGGACCGGGCGGGCGTGGGGTGCGCGTGGGGCGTGATCCGGTTGACATGGCTGTGTCCGTTGATCCAGGCCACCACGTTCGGGAACCGGTGGAGCAGGGCCAGGACCTCCGCACCGTCGTGCCGCGGCTCCTCGCCGCGGGCGGCGTCGGTGCGGCGGGTCATGCTCGGACTGTGGTGGTGGCTGAAGACCAGGACATGGGCGTCGTCGGCCCCGGCGTTGCGTACGAGGCGGCCGTCGGCGTCGTAGGACCGGGAGTTGTGCGCGGCCAGCGTCCGCTCCAGCCAGCGATGCTGATCGGTGCCCAGCGAGCCCTCGTAGTGGCCGCTTCGGTACGTCGTGTCGATGCTGATGCCGATGACGTTCTCGGCGACCCGGAACGTGTAGTACATCCGGTCGCCGTCCAGGTTGTTCTCCGTGTAGCCGTGGCCGACCGGGCCCGCTCCGGCGTGGACGGGGTCGAGATGCGCGGCCAGATAGTCGTGCGGGGTGCACAGGCGGCGCCGTTCGTCGGCCGTCACCGTCCGCGCCGAGGCCGCGTGCCGCTTCAGGATCGCCGAGAGCACCTCGCTCTTGGGGTCGTCGCCGGAGTTCAGCGCCTTCGCGTAGGCGGCCGCGTCCGTGGCCGGGACCGAGAGCAGCTTGCGGGAGCCGACGGCGAAGTCGCCCAGCGCGGGGGACAGACAGCCGCCGGGAATGTCGTCGTGGTTGCCGACCGTGGAGTACCAGGGGATGTCGAGCCCCGGGCTGGTCACGGGCCGTATCGCGGCGTCGAGGAAGCCGGGTATGCGGGGCAGCCCGCGCCGCTTGTCCAGGTCGCGCAGGGCAGCGTCGTCCGGGTGCCAGTAGAGAGGCAGGCCGGAGTTCTGAACGCCTTCGTACACCGACGGATCCCCGCTGTTGGGAGTGATCCTGCCGCCGCTCATCAGCGTGAGGAACCACTCCAGTTCGATCGCGGAGTTGTTGTCGACGTTGTCGCCCGTCGTCATCACGAAGGTGGGCGCGAGGCCGGTGTGCGGGCCCTCGCCGAGTGCGTTCACCTGCTCCACGAGCGCCACCGCCCCCGCCACCGTCAGCGCCTCCTGGGCCCGCCACGCGGCGGGCCTGCGCGACCGCAGGAACTCGGTGCGCAGCGGGTTCTGCACGTCCGTGAGGTGCAGGTCGGTGAACTGCACGAAGCACGCGAGCGGTGTGCGCCGGTCCTGGCGGCCGGTGGCGGCGGGCGCGAGATCTCCGCGTACGACGATGGGCCAACCGGGGCCCGAGACGAGGCGGCGGTAGGTGTCGGCGTGCGCGTGGCCGCTGAGGCGAGCCGTCGTCTCCAGGGTTGTCGCCGCGTACGGGGCCGCGCGTCGCGGCGCCCGGTGCGCCGGCCGTCGGATGGCGAGGGGCGCCTGCGGGGCCGCGCTCTCCGCGGCGGGGAGCGCGGAGGGGGTCGGGCGCTGCCGTGGGAAGAGGGCCGCGGCTCCGCCGGTCGCTCCCGCCGCGACGGCGCCGGACGCGAGCAGAAAGCGACGACGGTTGATCGAGGGTGCGGGTGCGGGTGCGGGTGCGGGTGCGGACGGGGACGGGGACGGGGAAGCGGGTGCGGACGAGGGCGGGGGAGTGGATGCGGTCCCCGCCGTTTCGGTCCCGGTCATGGGGTGGCCCTCCGGTGCCTCCGAGAGACTCAACTAGCGGAACCACTCATTCAGGCCGCGGGGGCAGGGGCGGGGGCAGGGGCGTGGCGTGGCCGTGAACACCGCCGGAACAGGTGGAGCGGCTGCTGGGCCCCGTCCTGCCGGTCCGCCCGCCGGTCCGCGGCACCCGCCGTGATAGCTTGCCGAGGCCAGTCGAACCCATGTACGTGGGTCAGGGAATCCGGTGGGAATCCGGAGCTGACGCGCAGCGGTGAGGGTGACGGGCGGGGCATCGGCCACTGGACCGGTATGACGGTCCGGGAAGGCGCCTCGTCCGGGTGACCCCGAGTCCGAAGACCTGCTGGCGGCCTCCGCGGTCACGCGCCGACGGGGGAGCACCGTACGACCGGGCTCCGCGTTCGAGCCCTCGACGACTGAGGAACTCCCGTGCCCGTCGCACGTCTTGCCCGTCCCGCTGCCCTCGTCCTGTCCGGGGCTCTCCTGCTGACCGGCTGCGGTTCGGGAGATTCGGAGGACTCGTCGTCCGATGCGGACTCCGGGGCCGCCGTCACCCTCGACAACTGCGGACAGACCGTACGCGTCGAGTCCCCGCCGAAGCGGGCCGTCTCCCTCAACCAGGGCACCACCGAGATCATGCTCTCGCTCGGCCTCGCCGACCGCATGGCCGGCACCGCGACCTGGACCGACCCGGTGATGAAGGGCCTGGAGAAGGCGAACGCGAAGGTGGAGCGGATCGCCGACAACAACCCCTCCTTCGAACGGGTCCTGGACGCCGACCCCGACTTCGTCGCCGCCTCGTTCGTGTCGACGCTCGGCAAGGGAGGCGTGGCCACCCGGGAGCAGTTCGAGAAGCTCGGCGTGCCCGCCTACGTCTCGCCGTCCGACTGCGTCGGCAAGGACAACGCCTCGGGCGGCGACGGCTCACGGAAGAAGGCCCTCGGCATCGACGCCGTCTACGGCGAAGTGCGCGACCTGGCCGAGGTGTTCGGCGTCGAGAAGCGGGGCGAGCAACTCGTCGCAGACCTCGAGCGGCGGACGAAGAAGGCCACTTCGGGGATCGACGCCTCCGACGTCACCCTCTTGTACTGGTTCGCCAACTCCGACTCGCCCTACATGGCGGGCTGTTGCGGCGCACCCGGCGTCATCACCCGGACCCTCGGCGCGAAGAACGTCTTCGACGACACACACGAGGAGTGGCCCCAGATCAACTGGGAGACCGTTGCCGACCGCGACCCAGATGTGCTCGTCATCGGCGACCTGACGCGCAAGTCGCAGACCGCCGAGTCCGCGAAGAAGAAGATCGAGTTCCTGGAGTCCGACCCGGTCACCAAGAACATGACCGCCGTCAGGAAGAAGCGGTACGTCCTGCTCAGCGGGCAGGCGATGAACCCGACCATCCGCACGGTCGAGGGCGTCGAGCAAGTCGCCTCCGCCCTGCGGGAGTTCGGGCTCACCGGGTGACACGGCCACGCCTGGGACTGCTCATCGCCGCGGGCGTCGCCCTGCTCCTCGCATCCGCCGCCGTCGCGATCACCGTCGGCCCCGCGGACATCCGGGTCGGCGACGTCTGGTCCGTGGTCGCGTCCCATCTCGGCTGGGGCAGCTCGGAGTTGACCCCGATCCGGGACGGGATCGTCTGGGAGCTGCGCCTGCCGCGCACGCTCCTGGCGGCCGTGTGCGGAGCCGGACTCGCCGTGTGCGGCGCGGTGATGCAGTCCCTGCTGCGCAACCCGCTCGCCGACCCGTTCGTCCTCGGGGTGTCCTCGGGCGCCTCGACCGGCGCCGTGATCGTGGTCGTCCTCGGTGTCGGCGGAGGCCTGGTCTCGGTCTCCGCGGGCGCGTTCCTCGGTGCGGTGCTGTCGTTCGGGCTCGTCCTGCTGCTCAGCCACACTCTGGGCGGGGCGACGGACCGGGTGGTGCTGAGCGGGGTCGCCGCGATGCAGCTCTTCTCCGCGCTCACCTCCTTCGTCGTGATGACCGCCGCGGACGCCGAGACCACCCGCGGGGTGCTGTTCTGGCTGCTCGGTTCGCTGAGCGGGGTCGGCTGGACCGACGTCTGGGTGTGCTTCGCGGTCCTCGCGGTGACACTGCTGGTGTGCCTCGGGTACGCGCGGGCGCTCGACGCGTTCGCCTTCGGCCAGGATGCCGCCGCCACGCTCGGGGTCTCCGTGGCCCGTACGCGACTGGTGCTGCTGTGTGCCACGGCGCTGCTGACCGCCGCGCTAGTCAGTTCGGCCGGCGCGATCGGCTTCGTCGGCCTCGTACTCCCGCATGCGGCAAGGGCGTTGGTGGGGGCGGGGCACGCCCGGCTGCTGCCGGTCACCGCCCTCGCCGGAGCGGTGTTCCTGGTGTGGGTGGACACCCTGGCGCGTACCGTCCTCGATCCCCAGGAGGTACCGGTGGGCGTGGTGACCTCGCTGATCGGCGTACCGGTCTTCGTGCTGGTGCTGTACCGGACGCGGAGGGCGTGATGACGGCGGAGGGCATCAAGAGCACCGAGCACTCACGGGCGCGCGTGCAGGCGGCGTCGGGAACCGAGGACACACAGGCGGCGCCGGGAACCGAGCGCGTGCAGGCGGCGTCGGGAACCGAGGGCGCGCATGCGGCACCCGGAGAGGGCCTCCGCGCTCACCGCGTCACGCGCACCGCCGACGGCCGCGTCATCCTCGACGGCGTCAGCATCATCCCGGCCCCCGGCACCACCGTCGGACTGCTCGGCCCGAACGGCTCAGGCAAGTCCACCCTCCTGCGCCTGCTCGCCGGCGTCCTCGCCCCGGCCTCCGGTGTCGTCACCCTCGACGGCAGCCCCCTCGCCGACCTGGGACGCCGAGACATCGCCCGCCGTGTCGCCGTGGTCGAGCAACAGGCCGACACCCAGGTCGAGTTGAGCGTCCAGGATGTCGTACGGCTCGGCCGCACACCCCATCGCCGCGCCTGGACCCCCGCGTCCGAGGCGGACGAACGGGCCGTACGCGACGCGCTGGACCGCACCGGTCTGACCGGACTCGCCCGCCAGTCCTGGCACACCCTCTCCGGCGGCGAGCGCCAGCGCGTGCAGATCACCCGCGCACTCGCCCAGGAACCCCGCGAACTGCTCCTGGACGAGCCGACCAACCACCTGGACATCCAGCACCAGCTCGACCTGCTGACCCTCGTCACCTCGCTCCCGGTCACCAGCGTCGTCGCCCTGCACGACCTCAACCTCGCGGCGATGTACTGCGATCAGCTCGTGGTCCTGCGCGAGGGGCGTGTCGTGGCCTGCGGCAGCCCGGGCGACATCCTCACGGAAGAGCTCATCGCCGAGGTGTACGGGGTCCGGGCCGCCGTCACACGGGAGGGCCCCGACGACCGGCCGCACGTGCGCTTCCTGGGCACCGTGAGTTGACCGGCGCACCGGCGAATCGTCCTGGCCGCACCGGTGATTCGCGAACACGTGTCCGGAAATGACGTCAGCCTCCCTGCGCCGGACCCCGCACGCGCCTACGCTCACCCCGTGCTGCGTATCACCGACGCCCGAACCGGCGAGCCCACGGACGCCACCCCCGCCCGCAGGGGCCTGACCCGCGTCGAGGCACACGTGCCGCGCCCCGACACCACAGGTCTGCGCGTGCTCCTGGTCGCCGACGTCCTCGTACGCGCCCTGGAGATCAGCGGGACACCCGTCTGGACCGTACTGACCGGCACCGAGGGACGCGAGGAACTCCGGGCCCGCGCCACGGCGCTCGGCATCCGGCCCTTCGAGGACGAGCGCGACAGTGGATCAGGCCTCGGCGAGGCCCAGGTGTTGCGTGTGTGCGCTCCGGAGGCGGGGACGGAGACGGTGGACGGTGCGAAGGGCGCGACCGAGGACGACGACGCGGCGAACGGTCTGCGGGTCGAGGTCGCCCCGGCCGACGCCGAGAGCGAAGTGGCCGACGACGTCGAGCGCGCCTCGGCCCTCCGCCTCGCCCTGCTCGCGTGCCCCCGCCGCGAGCCCCTCCGGCTCGACGAGGCGGCCCTCACCGATGCCGAGGACACCCTGCGGCGCTGGCGGGGCGCCGTCGCCACCTGGGCGACCCGGCCGTCCGGCCCCATCCCCGATCCCGTACGCCAACAGCTGCGCGCCGCCTGGGAGGACGACCTGGACGTGCCCGCCGTACTCGCCGTGCTGCGCAAGGTGGAGACGTCGGGGACCGTCCCGGACGGCGCCCGTTTCGAGACGTACGCCTACGCGGACCGGCTCCTCGGGCTCGAACTCACTCGTGACATCGGCCGCGAGACCCCCTCGTGATCGCGCGCGCCGGAGCGGGTCCGCTGCGCCGCCTGGTCGTCCTGCGGCACGCCAAGTCGGCCTGGCCGGACGACGTCGGCGACCACGAGCGGCCGCTCGCCCCGCGAGGGCGGCGTGACGCCCCGGCCGCCGGCCGCGCGCTGGCCGACATCGACTGTCTGCCCGACCTGGCGCTCTGCTCCACCGCCGTACGCGCCCGGCAGACCTGGGAGCTGACCGCCGGACAGTGGGGCACACCGCCTCCCGTACGCCACGACCCGCGGCTGTGCGGGGCCGACGTGCCCGAGCTCCTCGAAGTGGTGCGCGAAGTGTCCGCGCACACCAAGACGTTGGTGCTGGTCGGGCACAACCCCGGTCTGGAGGAGCTGGTGCTCACCCTGGCAGGCGACAGCCTCGACGAGGCGCTGGACGACGTACGGACGAAGTTCCCCACGTCGGCGATCGCGGTCCTCGTCTGGCACGGCGACGACTGGGGCTCCCTCGGCCCCGGCACGGCACTGCTCACCGACATGATCGTCCCGCGGGGACAGAAGCCGGGACGGTAGCGGGGCAGCGGCCTGGAGCGACGGTGAGCTGAGCGCTGCCCCCGAGGAGAGCCGGTCGCGGCGGACCGGACGGCCGCACGCGCGCGTGCAGCGCATACGCTGGCCCGATGCAGGACGAGTACCGCACGGTGGCCCGCGCAGGCGTGCACGAGACCGAGGTCAACCGCTCACGCTTCCTCTGCGCACTGGCGCCGGCGGCCACCGAAGAGGAGGCCCAGGCCTTCCTCGCCGCCGTCCGCAAGGAGCACGCCGACGCGACGCACAACTGCTTCGCGTACGTCATCGGCGCCGACGCCTCCGTCCAGAGGGCGAGCGACGACGGGGAACCGGGCGGCACGGCGGGCGTCCCGATGCTCCAGATGCTGCTCCGGCGAGACATGCGGTACGTCGTCGCGGTCGTCACCCGCTACTACGGAGGCGTCAAACTCGGCGCGGGCGGGCTCATCCGGGCCTACGGCGGCGCGGTGGGCGAGGCCCTGGACACCCTCGGCACCATCACACGTAAACGCTTTCGCCTGGCGACGGTGACGGTCGACCACCAGCGGGCGGGCAAGGTGGAGAACGACCTGAGGTCGACCGGCCGCGAGGTGCGCGACGTGCGCTACGGAGAGGCCGTCACCATCGAGATCGGGTTGCCGGACGCCGATGTCGAGGCCTTCCGCGGATGGCTGGCCGACGTCACGGCCGGGACCGCCGGCTTCGAACTGGGCGGCGAGGCATACGGTGACGTATAGGGCTCAGGTCATACGGGGGCACACAGGGCTCAGGTGTCACAGGGATGCAAAGGGGCGCAGAGGCTCCCGTAGCGGGCCGATACGGGAGTAGCCGCCCGTGATGTCCGACCCGGCCGTTAGTCTCGGGGATCATGAGGCTTCTGCACACTTCCGACTGGCATCTGGGCCGGGCGTTCCACCGGGTGAACATGCTCGGTGCCCAGGCCGAGTTCATCGGCCACCTCGTCACGACCGTGCGCGAGCGCGACGTGGACGCGGTGGTGGTGTCGGGGGACGTGTACGACCGGGCGGTGCCCCCATTGGCCGCGGTCGAGCTCTTCGACGAGGCCCTGCACCGGCTGGCGGACCTCGGTGTGCCCACGGTGATGATCTCCGGGAACCACGACTCGGCGCGCCGCCTCGGCGTCGGCGCCGGACTCATCGACCGCGCGGGCATCCATCTGCGGACCGCCCCCTCGGCGTGCGGCACACCGGTGGTGCTGGAGGACACGTTCGGTGAGGTGGCCTTCTACGGACTCCCGTATCTGGAACCGGCGCTGGTGAAGGACGAGTTCGGCGTGGAGAAGGCGGGCCACGAGGCCGTGCTCGCCGCCGCCATGGACAGGGTCCGCGCCGACCTCGCCACGCGCGCGCGTGGCACCCGTTCCGTCGTCCTCGCCCATGCCTTCGTCACCGGCGGCGAGGCCAGCGACAGCGAGCGGGACATCACGGTCGGCGGGGTCGCCGCCGTACCGGCCGGGGTCTTCGACGGCGTCGACTACGCCGCGCTCGGGCATCTGCACGGCAGCCAGACCATCACCGAGCGCGTGCGTTACTCGGGGTCGCCGCTGCCGTACTCCTTCTCGGAGACCGACCACCGCAAGACCATGTGGCTGGTCGACCTGGGAGCCGACGGCTCGGTCGTGGCCGAGCGCCTGGACTGCCCGGTGCCGCGCACCCTCGCCCGTATCCGGGGGCATCTGGAGGACCTGCTCGTCGACCCGGAGCTCGCTCGGCACGAGGAGGCGTGGGTCGAGGCCACCCTCACCGACCCGGTGCGCCCCGCCGATCCCATGGCCCGGCTCGCGGAGCGCTTCCCGCACACGCTCAGCCTCGTCTTCGAGCCCGAGCGGGCACCGGACGACCCGGACGTCTCGTACGCCCGTCGGCTGGCCGGCCGCAGCGACCAGGAGATCGCGGAGGACTTCGTGGCCCATGTGCGCGGCGCCGGACCCGACGCACGCGAACAGGCCGTGCTCCAGGACGTGTTCGACGCGGTCCGCGCCGACGACACGGTCCGTGAGGTCGCCCGGTGATGCCACGGTACGAGCCGGCCGGCGAGGCGGGACCCACGGGGAGCCCGGTCAAGACGTACGACCTGCACATCGAGGGGGCGGGGGCCCGATGAGGCTGCACCGGCTGCACATCACCGCCTTCGGGCCGTTCGGCGGCGCCCAGGAGGTCGACTTCGACGACCTGTCTTCCGCCGGGCTCTTCCTGCTGCACGGGCCGACGGGCGCGGGCAAGACCTCCGTCCTCGACGCGGTCTGCTTCGCGCTGTACGGATCCGTACCGGGCGCCCGCCAGGGAGGTTCCCTGCGCAGCGACCACGCACTGGCCGCCACCCGTACCGAGGTGACCCTCGAACTCACCGTGGCCGGCCGCCGGTTGGAGCTGACCCGGCAGCCGCCCTGGGAGCGCCCGAAGAAGCGCGGCGCGGGTACGACGACCGAGAAGGCACAGAGCTGGCTGCGCGAGTACGACGCGCCGGCGGGCTCCTGGAAGGACCTCACCCGCTCCCACCAGGAGATCGGCGAGGAGATCACCCAACTGCTCGGCATGAGCCGCGAGCAGTTCTGCCAGGTCGTGCTGCTGCCCCAGGGCGACTTCGCGCGCTTCCTGCGTGCCGACGCCGAGGCCCGCGGCAAGCTCCTCGGCCGGCTCTTCGACACCCGCCGCTTCGCCGCCGTCGAACAACGACTGGCCGAGCTCCGCCGCGCCGCCGAGACCCAGGTCCGCGCGGCGGACGCGGAGTTGCTGGCCGACGGCCACCGCATGCAGCAGGCGGCCGGTGACATCGTGGAGCTGCCACTGCCCGACCTGTCGCCGGGCGACCCGGGCCTCGCCGAGTCCGTACTGGAGTGGGCGGCGATCGCCAGGAGCACGGCCCGCGAGAGGTTCACGGTCGCCCACTGCGCGCAGGCGGCCGCCGAGTCGGCCCAGGCCGCCGCGCATCACGTGCTGGAGGACGTACGGGAAGTGGCGCGGCTCCAGCGCCGGTTCGCCGAGGCGCGGGAGCGGGCCGCGCGGCTGGAGGAGCGGTCCGGGGCCCACCGGGAGGCCCAGGCGCGCATGGAGAGGGCCCGCAAGGCCGAGGCGGTGGCGCCCGCGCTCGGGCTGCGGGACGCGACGGAGAACGAGCACCGGAGGGCGGCCGGTACCGAGGCACGCGCGCGTGCCCTCCTGTCGGAGACCTTCGCCGACGCGGGGGCGACGGGCCTCGCGGCCGCCGCGCGAAAGGCCGCCGAGGACCTGGGCGGGCTGGAGTCGGCCCGCCGGGCCGAGCACCGGATCGCCGAACTCACCGACGAACGCGACGGGTTGGACCGGCAGGAGCGCGCCGACGAGGACGTGCTGCACGATGCCGGGACCTGGCTCGCCGAGTGGGACTCGACCCGGGCGGACCTGCAGACGCGTATCGGGGCGGCCCAGGAGGCCGCCACCCGTGCCGAGCAGCTCGCCGTCCAGCGCGAGCCCGCGCAGACGAGGCTCGCGGCCGCCCGGCTGCGCGACCAGCTCGCCGGGGACACGGACGAGGCCCACGCGCGCGTGCTCGCCGCACGTGAGCGCGCCACGGACGCGCGTGCCCACTGGCTGGACCTCAAGGAACAGCGCCTGAAGGGCATCGCCGCGGAACTCGCCGCGGGCCTGGTGGACGGCGAGGCGTGTGCGGTCTGCGGTGCCACCGAACACCCGGCGCCCGCTCGGAAGGTCGACGGACACGTCGGCCGGCAGGCCGAGGAGGCCGCGCTCACCGCGTACCAGCGCGCCGATGAGCAGCGCGCCGAGGAGGAGCGGCGGCTCGGGGTCGTCCGCGAGGCGCTGGCCGCCGCGACGGCCGAGGCGGGGGACCTGCCCACCGGGCAACTCGCCGAACTGGCCGAGGAGTTGGAGCGACGACACGCCGAGGCGCACGGCGCCGCTTCCGGGCTGCACGCGGCCCGTGAAACCCTTGGACAGGCCGAACGTGAGCGCGAACGGCGGCTCGCCGCCCAGCAGGAGGCCGCTCGCCGGGTCGCGTCCCGTGGCTCGCTGCGGGAGGCACTCGACCGCGAACGGGCCTCCCTGGAGGGGGAGTTGACGCAGGCCCGGGGTTCGGCGGGCAGCGTCGCGGCGCGGGCGTTGCAACTGGAGCGGCAGGTCGCGCTGCTCACCGAGGCCGCGGACGCCGCACGTGTCGCGGCGGACACTGCCCAGCGGCTGAAGGACGCCGACGCGCGACTCGCCGACGCGGCCTTCCGTGCCGGGTTCGACACACCGTCGGCCGCCGCGGCCGCCCTCCTCGACGACGCGGCCCATCGCGACCTCCAGCACCGGCTCGACGCCTGGCAGCAGGAAGAGGCGGCGGTCCGCGCGGTGCTCGCCGAGGCCGAGACGACGGCCGCCGCCGGGCAGCCGCCCGCCGACCTCCAGGCCGCCGAGCAGACCGCGTCCGCCGCCGGCCGACGGGTGCGCGAGGCGGCCTCCGCCCGTGACGCGGCCGACCGCCGCTGCGCGGAGCTGGACCGGCTGACCCGCCGGGCGGGCGGTTCCGTGCGCCGGCTGGGCCCGCTGCGTGAGGAGTACGACCGGGTGGCCCGCCTCGCCACGCTCGCGGCCGGTACGTCCGCGGACAACGAACGCAAGATGCGCCTGGAGTCCTACGTCCTCGCCGCCCGGCTGGAGCAGGTCGCGGCCGCCGCGACCGCGCGCCTCCAGCGCATGTCCTCGGGGCGCTACACCCTCGTGCACTCCGACGACCGCGCAGGGCGGGGCCGCAGCGGCCTCGGCCTGCACGTCGTCGACGCCTGGACCGGCTGCGAGCGCGACACGGCGACCCTCTCCGGCGGCGAGACGTTCTTCGCCTCCCTCGCCCTCGCGCTGGGCCTCGCCGACGTGGTCACCGACGAGGCCGGGGGCGTACGCCTCGACACGCTCTTCATCGACGAGGGCTTCGGCAGCCTCGACGACCAGACGCTCGACGAGGTCCTCGACGTCCTCGACTCACTGCGGGAGCGGGACCGCAGCGTGGGCATCGTCAGCCATGTCGCCGATCTGCGGCGCCGGATCCATGCGCAACTGGAGGTGGTGAAGGGGCGGTCGGGGTCGGTCGTTCGGCAGGGGGGTGGCTGACCGGCCGTTCGCGTGGCTGGGGTTGGGCCTTGGCCTTGGGCGTTGGGTGCCGGTGGCCGCGGGGTTGCGGGGTCGTCGTCGAGCTCAGCGGCCGACGGGGCGTCGCGGCAGAGGTGACGAGTACACGACGCTCGTCGTCACCGAGCCGAGTGTGCCGATCTTGCCCGAAACCTCCTCCAGGTGGCTCATGGAGCGCGTCGCGACCTTGATGACGAAGCAGTCGTCGCCCGTGACGTGGTGCGCCTCCAGGATCTCGGGGGTCGCGGCGACGAGGTCGTGGAACGGCTTGTAGTTGCCGTTCGGATAGCGAAGTCGCACGAAGGCCAGGATCGGCAGGCCCAGGCTCTCCGGGTCCACGACCGCGGCGTAACCCTGGATGACACCGGCCTCCTCCAGGCGGCGCACCCGTTCGGTGACCGCGCTCGCGGACATCGAGACGGCACGGGCCAGCTCGGCGAAACTGGCCCGGCCCTCGCGCTGGAGGACTTCGAGAATGCGCCAGTCGGTGGCGTCCGGGGAATACGCGGTCATGGTCGAGGGATAGCAGGGGAATCCCCGGCGGATCAAGTGCAGAGCCGTGGATCGCTCCTTCAGGAAGCGGGTCTCCGGCCGTAGATTTCCGGTCATGGAGTTCCGCGCTGCCGGTGCAGACAAGGCACCGGACCGACCGTCGTTCGACGGCGTCGGCGGGACCGGGAGGGAAGGCCAGACCATGACCGCGACCAGCACCACGACGGGCGGCGCCACCGGGAACACCGGCACCGTCGCCATCACCGGGAACGCCGTCGCCGTGAACCCCGTTCTGCGAGTCGCCCCGGCGTCGCCCGCCGCGGCCGCCGCCTACTTCGGTGCAAGCCTCGCCTTCCATGCCGACGTGTCCGATGTCGCCGCCGCGCTGGGGGCCGACGGCGACCCCGGCTTCGTCGTCCTCGACTCCCGTTCCACGGAGTCCTGGGACCAGGGGCACGTGCCCGGCGCGATCCACCTGCCCACCGCGCTCATCCCCGAGCAGGCGGAGCAACTCCTCGACAGGGCCGTGCCGGTGGTCACGTACTGCTGGGGTCCGGGCTGCAACGGCGCGACCCGTGCCGCCCTCGCCCTCGCCGAACTCGGCTTCCAGGTCAAGGAGATGCTCGGCGGCTTCGAGTACTGGGCGCGCGAGGGCTTCGAGTTCGAGACCTGGGAGGGCCACGAGCGGCGCGCCGCCGACCCGTTGACCGCCCCGGCCGGTGCGGAGGACTGCGGCTGCTGACCGTCCTGCCGCCGCCGTCGGGACGTCGTACGGACTCAGTCGTGTATCACCTCGCCCGGAGTGCAAAGGAATCGTCAATTCTGGTCCGCCGCGCCATGTAACTTCTGGGCATGGCGAGTTACGCGGGTCCCAGTTCGGTCGAGTGGGTGGAGTCGGGCGGTGGACCGCTCATAGCGATACCGGAAGTGGTGCTGCCGTTCTGGACGGGGGCCGACGGCGACGAGCTCGCCTCCGACTACGACAGAGCGTGTGAGGTGGACGGCTTCGTCGGCCTGCTGCCCGTCGGCAACACCACCGCCCTCGTCCTCGGTGAGGATCCCGCCGCGACGGCTTATCTCCCGGAGCACGGCACCTTCGTACGGTGGTGTGCGGGGGAGTCCGAGCGTGAGCTGCTGGCCGGGGTTCCGGCCGCCCTCGCGGGCGCGGCGTGGGAGCGGGAAGTGCGGTGGGAGATCCCCGGGCCCGTCGTGCTCTTCGACGCGGCGTGGCCGGGCGAGGAGTCGACGAAGACGGGGCATCTGCGGATCGACCTTGCGCCGGGGCGGTACGCGGTGCGGGCGGCGCATGCCCGAGCCGGGGCCCGAGACGTGGATCGGGCTCGTACAACTGAGGCCGCTCGGGAAGTGACGCACGGCTTCGGGCAGTGACGGATGGCCTCGGCCGCTAGTGCACGGTCTCGGACCATGGCGCACGGTCTCGGACCATGGCGCATGGCCTCGGCCGGTGGTGGATGACCTCGCCCAGTGACTGAGGGCGAGGCTGCGACGTGCCCCGGGCGAGGGCGGGCGAGCGGCGGGCATGATGTCCGGGCTCCCGTGCCCGACGGCCCGCTCGCAGCCGCTTACGTGAGCGGAGTGGCCCCGCTCACGCGAGCCGAATCGCCCCACCTGCGCGAGCTGAACCGGCTCGCCTGCCCGAGCCCAACCACCTCGCCTGCCCGAGCCGAATCGTGGCGCCCGCCGCGGAAAATGACATGCGGCGCGGCATCGGCGCCGCCCATCATGGACCGCCATGCCACCCCAACTCCCTTCCCCCACACCCGAAGCGCTCCGCCGCGACCCCCTCCCGCTGCGTGGCCGTACCGCCCTGGTCACCGGCGCCAGCCGACGCGGAGGGATCGGTTATGCCGTGGCCCGACGGCTGGCCGCGTACGGAGCGAGTGTGTACGCGCATCACCACGTACCGCACGACGCCGGCATGCCCTGGGGCGCGGATCGTCCCGAGGACGTGGTCGCCGGAATCCGCGAGGCGCTCGCCGACCCCGAGGCGCGGGTCGTCGACGGGCCGGGCGACCTCTCCGACCCTGCGGCCCCGGCAGAACTGATCGCCAGGGCCGCCGACGCGCTCGGCGGACGGATCGACATCCTCGTCGCCAACCACGCGCTCAGCGGCTCGGACGGCCCGCTCGACACGATCGACGCCGCGATGCTAGACGCGCACTGGGCCGTCGACACCCGTTCCGTGATCCTCCTCGTCCAGGCCTACGCCCGGCTGCGCGTCGCGCTGCCACCGCGTACGGCGGGTGGGCGCGTGGTCATGATGACGTCGGGTCAGGACATCGCCGGCGGCATGCCGGACGAGATCGCGTACGCCCTTCAGAAGGGCGCCCTCGCCTCGGTCACCCGATCGCTGGCGACCACGCTCGCCGAGCACGCGGTGACCGTGAACACCGTGAACCCCGGTCCCGTCGACACGGACTACATGACGGGAGACGCGTACGCGGCCGTTGCCGCGATGTTCCCCGCCGGGCGCTGGGGAATGCCGGACGACCCCGCGCGGCTCATCGCCTGGCTCTCGACCGACGAGGCCGAGTGGGTCACCGGGCAGGTGATCGACTCGGAGAGCGGGTTCCGGCGCTGAGGGGTTCGTCGACCGGGCTCGGCGCACTCGACTGCGCTGCGCTTGAGCCCGGTCGTCGTCCCCGTCAGAGCCGGGACAGCTCGTCCACCAGGTCGTCCAGACCCAGCGACCCCTGGGACAGGGCGGCCATGTGCCAGGCCTTCGCGTCGAACGCGTCGCCGTGGCGCTTCCTCGCGTTCTCACGGCCCAGCAGCCAGGCGCGCTCGCCGAGCTTGTAGCCGATGGCCTGGCCGGGGATCGAGAGGTAGCGGGTCAACTCGCTCTCCACGAAGTCCGCCGGGCGGCTGCTGTGCGCGCCGAAGAACTCCTGCGCCAGCTCGGGAGTCCAGCGCTCGCCCGGGTGGAAGGGCGATTCCGCCGGGATCTCCAGCTCCAGGTGCATGCCGATGTCGACGATGACACGGGCCGCGCGCATCATCTGGGCGTCCAGATAGCCGAGGCGTTCCTCCGCGTCCTTGAGATAGCCGAGTTCGTCCATCAGACGCTCCGCGTAGAGCGCCCAGCCCTCGCAGTTGGCGCTGACACCGCCGATGGTCGCCTGGTAGCGGGAGAGGTTCTCGGCGACGTGCGCCCACTGCGCAAGCTGGAGATGATGGCCGGGGACGCCCTCGTGGTACCAGGTCGAGACCAGGTCGTACACCGGGAAGCGGGTCTGCCCCATCGTCGGCAGCCACGTACGGCCGGGGCGTGAGAAGTCCTCTGACGGTGCCGTGTAGTAGGGGGCCGCGACGCTGCCCGGCGGGGCGATCCGGGACTCCACCTTCCGTACCCGCTCGGCGAGTTCGAAGTGTGTGCCGTCCAGTTCCTCGATCGCCTGGTCCATCAGGCCCTGCAGCCACTCGCGGACCTCGTCGACGCCCTCGATGTGCTTGCCGTGCTCGTCGAGGTGCGCGAGCGCCACCCACGGGGTCCCGGCGCCGGGCAGGACCTTCTCGGCCTCCTTCTTCATCTCTGCGAGGAGCCGGTGGTACTCGGCCCAGCCGTACGCGTACGCCTCGTCCAGATCGAGATCCGTGCCGTTGAAGTAGCGCGACCAGCGCGCGTACCGCTCGCGGCCCACGGTGTTCGGCGAGCCCTCGATCGCGGGCGCGTACACGTCGCGCATCCAGTCGCGCAGGGCGACGACTGCGGCGGTCGCCGCGCCCGCGGCCTCGTCGAGTTCCGCGCGCAGCGGCTCGGGGCCGGCCGAGGCGAAGTCCTCGAACCAGCCGCGGCCCGAACCGTCGGTGTCCGACCATTCCGTGAGCTGTTCGATGAACGTCGCGGTGGGGCGCGGGCCCGCGTACAGCTTGCGCTCCAGGCCTAGCGAGAGGGATTCACGGTAGCCGTCGAGGGCCGTCGGGACGGCGCGCAGCCGCTGGGCGATGGCGGCCCAGTCCTCGTCCGTGTCCGTGGGCGTCACGGTGAACACCTCGCGCACCGCGTGCACGGCGGTATGCAGGTTGCCGACGGCCCGCAGGCTCTCCTCGGCGTCGTGCACGGCGAGTTCGGCGGTGAGCCGCTCGCGGAGCAGGCGTGCGCAGCGGCGCTCGATGTCACTGTCCGCGCCGGGCTGCCGCTCCGCCTCGTCGAGCCGCGCCAGTGTGGCCCGCGCGAGTGCGGCGAGCGCGTCCTGGCCGGCGGGCGAGGTGTCGGGCAATGAGCCCGAACTCTCCTTCACGCCGAGATACGTACCGGTGACCGGGTCGAGGGCGATGAGCTCGTCGACGTAGGTGTCGGCGACCTCGCGGGGCAGCGGGTTCTTCGTCTGTGACATGCGGCCATCCTCATACGAGGACGGCCGGTGCGTCAGCCCGGTTTACCGGGCCTTGTGCCGCGTCGGCCCGATGTCGGCCCCACGTCAGCCCGATTTCGCCGCGGGCGTGATCCCCGCGGGCTCGGGCGGCAGCAGGGGCCCGCAGTCCCACTGCTGGAAGATCAGCCGGGTCTCGACGCGGGCCACCTCGCGGTGTGCGGTGAAGCCGTCGAGGACCAGCCGCTGCAGATCCGCCATGTCCGCGACGGCGACATGGACGAGGTAGTCGTCGGGCCCGGTGAGGTGGAACACGGTTCGGGACTCGGGCAGCGCCCTGATCCGCTCCACGAACGGGCCGACCAACTCCCGCCGGTGCGGCCTGACCTGCACGGACAGCAACGCCTCCAGACCGCGCCCAAGCTTGGCCGGATCGAGCCGCAGCTGATGGCCCAGGATGATGCCCGCCCGGCGCAGACGGGTCACCCGGTCCAGGCACGTGGAGGGCGCGACCCCCACCTGTGCGGCGAGGTCGCGATAGGTGGCCCGGGCGTCGTTCTGCAGCAACCGCAGAAGATGGAGATCCACCGGGTCCAGTACGACGGATTCGGCCATGGCCCGAACGTAACACGGACTTCTGGGTCCAACACCCGTTCGGTGTTCAGGCTGCTGTCCATGGACTTCGGCAGCGTTGATGTACGCGACACGTGTGACGACGTAGAGGGAACCGGGCGGGCGACGGCCAGGGAGGCGGTGTCCGGGGAGATGTCGGCCAGGGAGGTGGCGGCCGGGGCGATGGCGAGCGGCGTGCGGGGCTCGGCCCTCGATGCCGCGCCGGGCCGGGGTACCGGAGGCCCGCGCGCGCTGGCCACCGAAGCCGTGCACGCCGGTCGGGACGATCTGGCCCGGCAGGGGCTGCACGCCGTGCCGATCGATCTGTCCACGACCTATCCGTCGTACGACAGCCGGGGTGAGGCGGCCCGGATCGACGCCTTCGCCACGGACGGGGCCGAGCCGGAGGGCCCGCCGGTCTACGGCCGCCTCGGCAACCCGACCGTCGCCCGCTTCGAGACCGCCCTCGCCCGCCTGGAGGGCACCGAGAGCGCCGTCGCGTTCGCGAGCGGCATGGCCGCGCTGAGTGCCGTGCTGCTCGTACGGAACGCCATGGGCCTGCGCCATGTCGTGGCCGTGCGACCCCTGTACGGATGCAGCGACCACCTGCTGACGGCAGGGTTGCTCGGGTCCGAGGTGACGTGGGTCGACCCGGCGGGCATCGCGGATGCCCTACGGCCGGACACCGGTCTCGTACTGGTCGAGTCGCCCGCCAATCCGACGCTTGCCGAACTCGATCTGCGGGCGATCGCCCACGCCTGCGGAAGCGTTCCGCTGCTCGCCGACAACACGTTCGCCACGCCGGTGCTGCAACGCCCCGCCGAACAGGGCGCGCGGCTCGTGCTGCACAGCGCCACCAAGTACCTGGGCGGGCACGGTGACGTGATGGCGGGGGTGGTGGCCTGCGACGAGGAGTTCGCCGGGCGGCTTCGGCAGGTCCGGTTCGCCACCGGGGGTGTGCTGCATCCGCTCGCCGGCTATCTGCTGCTGCGCGGGCTGTCGACCCTGCCCGTACGCGTGCGTGCCGCCTCCGCGAACGCCGCCGAACTGGCCCGGCGCCTCGCCGCCGACCCACGTGTCGCCCGGGTCCACTATCCGAGGCTCGGCGGCGCCATGATCGCCTTCGAGATCCACGGCGATCCGCACGAGGTGATAGCCGCCGTCCGCCTCGTCACCCCGGCGGTGAGCCTCGGCAGCGTCGACACCCTGATCCAGCATCCGGCCTCGATCAGCCACCGCATCGTGGACGCGGAGGACCGCCGCCACAGCGGGGTGAGCGACCGGCTGCTGCGGCTGTCGGTGGGGCTGGAGGACGTGGAGGATCTTTGGCGGGATCTGGATGGGGCGTTGGGTGGGTGACGGGTGGTGGGTCCGGCCGGAACGGCGGCAGGCCCGGCGAGGTTCGCCGGGCCTGCCGCCGTTCCGGGACTGACCAAGAGATCGCTCGCCTCTTCGTCGGTCCCGCATGGAGTCAGTCCCGCACGGAGTGCTCCGGGTGGTGCTGCTGGGCCGCGTCGTACGACAGCCGCGAACTCACCGCTGCCGCGTCGAGGCGGGCCGTGATGACGAGCGTGCCTTCCTCGATCTGGTAGTCGAGGGGCAGGTCCAGGCCGCGCATCGCGGCGACCATGCCGGTGTTGGACGACTGCGTGACGGCGTACACGCTCTCGCAGCCGGCCTCGACGGCCATCGTCACCAGTCGGCCGAGCAGTTCGCTGCCGATACCGCGGCGCTGCCAGTCGTCCTCGACGAGCAGCGCGATCTCCGTCTCGTCGCCGTCCCAGAGGAGATGCCCGAGCCCGACGATGCGCCCCGACGCGGTCTGCACGGCGAGGGTGCGCCCGAAACGGGGGCTGAGCAGGTGGTTGAGGTACTTGTCGGCGTCGCCGACCGGACCGTGATAGCGCATGCCCAGCGTGCGCGGCGAGCACCGCTCGTGCATGGCCTTCGCGGCGTCGACGTCACCGGCGTCGGCGCGGCGCACGGTGATGTCGTTGCCCTGCGGCAGCGTGAGGACGTCCTGGCTGCGCGGGACACGCGGACCGAGCCGGGCGTCCAGCTCGACCAGCGCCCGGGCCCGCGCGAACTCGGTGGGCGTGAACGGCAGATACGGCCGCTCCACAGTGATCACTCCGCCTTCCGGGGCACGCAGCCGCATCACAGTGTCCTCGAGTGCCCCCTCGACGGGCGCCGCTTCGTCCGCGCGATCACCGCGCACCGAGCCGGCGGGCAGCGACCGGATCGTGCACCGACCCAGCAACTGCCGCAGCGCCAATGGTAGTTCGGCCGCGTCCAGGGCCGTGCGGGTGGCCAGGCCCAGTACCCGGGTGGGCGCGTCCACCAGGTCGTGGGCGTCGGCCCGCTCGATCCAGGTGCCGGCGCCGCCCGCGTGGGACACCGCCCGGGTGACGTCGGCGGCCGAGACCTGTGCGGGAACACGAAGCAGGAACTCGTCCACGGTGCCCTCGGCCAGCGGATGCGTCTGGAGGCTGAGGATGTCGACCCGCTGCCCCGCCAGCGCCGCGCACAGCGACGCCAGCGATCCCGGCTCGTCGCGAACGGTGGTCCGCATCCGCCACAGCACGGTCTCCCCGGTGACGGCCTCGGTTGCGGTCGCGTCCGCCTCGGACGCCCCGGCGGTCCGCACGGCGGCGGTCGGCCGGGAGCCGGTATCGCCTGTCGGAGGGGCATGGCCGTGGCGGCGTGACCACCATGTGTGGAAGCCCGCCGTGGCGACCAGCACGACCGCCGAGATCAGGAGGAGGGTGGGGCCGTCGGGGCCGTGCCCGATCAGGTTCGCCACGGCGTCTGCCACCGCCACCGCCGTGAACAGCGCGGCCAGTTCGACGAGATCCCGGCGCCAGTGGTGGACCGGCCGGCCATTTTTCGCACGCGTCACTTGAGACATGTCTTGAGTCATACAGTCACTGTGAGGGATGGGTGTTGCGTGATCACGAACGCTTTGTGACTGATCGGTTAAGTGTGTTTCTGCCCTCTTTGTTGCATTTTTTACGACCCTCTGGCGTGAGTCGGCTGCTCGACAGAACGGCCAGGTCGGGTCCGGGCGTCGGCACCGGCCTCCGCTCAGGCGGCCACCCCGTGATCCAGTGTGGCGCGCAGCCGGCGGGCCTGGGTGACGAGCCGGGACGAACCACGCCGGTCCGCCGCCTGTTCGAGATGTGCCATGCAGCCGCGCGCTCCCGTCCGTTCGGCGCATTCGGCGGCGACGGTCAGCAGCTCCCCGAACCCTCGGGCTGACGCGGCGGCGCCGTCCGTCGCGAGATCGGCGAGCAGCACGGGGAGCGCGGCGCGGAGTATCTCCCAGACGGTGCCGTACGCGCCGGTCGTCGCCGCGGTCCGTACGGACTCGGCGAGCCGAAGCGGCTTCACCGCCCCGCGGTGCATCAGCTGCCCCAGATCCGCGCCGAGTCTCTCGGCGTCCAACTGCCCTCGCGCGGCCAGCACCAGCAGCGCGTCCACCGCACTGAGCCGGTCCTCCGGGTGGCGCGCGCCCAGCCCGTACGCCACACCGAGATGCACGGCCTCACCCGCCTCGCCCGGCGCCTCGGCGAGCAGCGGCAGTACGGAGGCATCGCCACGGGTGCCCTCCACCGCGACCGAGGAGAGTTCGCGCAGCAGTCGCGCGGCCACCAGCTCCCGCCGCCCGGGCACCACGGCCAGCCAGTGGTGTCGCTCGGCCCGGTCCCAGTAGTGGGCGCAGTATGCGCGCGCCTCGAAGAGTCCCACGGGCCGGCCGAGCCGTCGGAAGGCCGGGGGGAACTCTCCCGGCAATCCGTCGAGTTCGCCGAGTTCGAGCAGGATGCGGACCCCTGAGGTGCGTCGGCTGCTTCTGGGCATGGACGGGCCGTCGGTCGTGAGCCACAGCGCCAGCCGGTTGCCTTCCGCCGTGCCGAGAGCCGCTGCCTGTTCGGCGGCTGCAGTGGCCGCTGCGCTGTCGTCGCGCCGCACCCGGAGCAGTGCCTGGGTGAAGTCGGCCTCCCCTGGCCGGGCGCCCAGCCGGCGGTACTCGTCGAGGCGGGCCACCAACTCGTCCGGCTCCAGAAGGCCCGACCCCCACGTCGGCGTGGCCAGCAGGAACGGCAGTGGGTCGGCGCGCAGCCGGTGGGCCGCTTCCCACAGACGGGCGTTGAAGGCGACGGCCACCGCGCTGTGCACACAGGGGTCCGTCATCGGCCCGTGCTGGTCGGCCCTGTGCAGCGTGGCCGTACTCACCTGGCCCAGCAGGGTCGCGAGCACGACCTCCAGGCCGTGCGGGTCCGCGCGGAAGTACTTCTCCACCGAGGTGTACTGCGGGTCGGCGTCGACCCACCAGAGCCGCGAGACCACGGGCTTCAGCGCTTCGGCCAGCGCGTCCCGGTCCCGGTACCCGTGCCGCACCAGACCGTCCAGGGTGCGCTCGAACGCCGCCACGTCACCCCCGGACGCCAGCAGGGCGCCGACCTCCTCCGCCAGCTCGACCGCCGAGTCCGGCGCGGGCGGGACCCGAGCCGGCTCGGGCGCGGGCGGGAGCAGCTCCGCATAGGGCTCCGGCACCTGGTCGGCCCCGTCCAGGCCCAGCGTCTCCGTGGCGCGCAGGCGCAGTCCCGGGCTCAACTCCCCGGCCGCGTCGGCCACTTCGCCCCGCACCTCCGGGGATGCCCCGGTGAGGTGGCGCTCGACCAGCTTCAGCGCCCGCTCCTGCACGTCCGTGTCCTCGTGTCCGAAGGCCTGGGCCACCGCGGGGAGCAGCTCTGCCGCGCTCGACGGGTCGCGCCGGAGCGCCTTCCCGAGCAGTACGAGCTGAGCCCGGACCAGCTTCTTTTCCGTACGGAAGAGCACACCGCCGGACATCTCCGCGAGCTGCCGGGGCGTCAACTCGCCGTCCAGCGCGAGGGAGCCGAGCACCGACTGGGCGTGCGAGGCCACCGTGGACGCCGCGTCGGAGGCGAGCGCCAGCCAGTCGGCGGCCCGCTCCCGCTCCTCGTCCCGGGTCAGCTCCAGCGCCGTCAGCAGCCGCAGGAACACCCGGGAGTCGGACGGCACGCCGCCGCGGAGCAGACGGGCCACACAGGCGTCGACCGTGGCCTTCCGGTCGAGAGTGCCTTCGCGGGTGAGCTGCGCGAGCGCGTTGAACCAGCTGTCCGGGCCGTCACCGAACAGCCAGTCCAGGCGGCTCCCGATGTCCGGGATCTCGAAGACGGCGGCGACCAGCTCCGCCGTGTACGGGTCCTGGCGAAGCCGCTGAAGGATGGTGTCCCCGCGTTGCCACAGGCTGCCGACCTGTTCGATCCAGCCCACCACGTAGGTCTCGGTCGTCGGCACCGGGCAACCGGAGAGCCGTACAAGGCCCGACATCAGCTCGTACGGCACCTGGGCGAGCGGCGGGCGCTCCGCGAGGCGGTGCGCCACGTCGCCCAGCCAGTCGCGCTCCCGGTCGCCCAGCACATGGAGCAGCACTCCGGGCGAGGCCTGGGACCAGCGCAGATCGGCGGCGGTGAGCCAGGTCGCAGTCCCGGCCGCTCCGGTGTGGCAGGCCGCCCCGGCCGCGTGCAGCGCGGGATACGCCTTCCGCGACGCGGCGTCCCAGGGCGCGGCCCGCAACTCCTTGCGGAGGTCCTTCAACGCGGGCAGACACGCCCGTCGTTCACCATCCGTCATTCCGTCCAGCAGCCCCGCGGCCTCGCCCATCCGCCCGGCCTGCACAGCCCTCAGCAACGCTTCATTCGCCGACACCGCACCGCTCATCGCACACCCCCGTCGATCAGAACCTCTGTCTGTCCGGCCATCGCTCCCCGGCGGGCCATCCGCACGGCCAGAGCGTGCTTGCACGGTCCGCGCCCTCCCCGGTACTTGGCCCACCACAGGCAACTGCAGCTCAGTACCCCCGCGTCGTCGCGCACCCGGTGCGCCTGCCCGTCCTGCGCGGTCACCGTGCCGAGCGCGCCGTCCAGGACCACCGCGCCCTCCGCGACGAGTGCCCGGGCCGCGCGCAGGCGCGGATTGTGCCGCTCCACGCGCTCGGCGTCATAGGGCAGTTCGCGGTGGAAGTAGGCCGCTTCCGCCGTGTCGTACCCGACACGTCCCGAGGTGCCCAGACGGACCAGGGCGGCCCGCACACGCTCGGCAGGCAGACCCGAGGCTGCGGACAGATCCCCGACGTCGATCCGGGGCTCCCAGGCGAGGAGCACCGAGATCAGCTCCGCGTCCTCGGCGGCCTCGTCGGTGGCCAGCGCGTCCAGGACACCGCCCTCACCTGAGAATCCCCGCGAAGCCTCCGGGGACAGCGTCAGCGTGAAGCCGCATCCCGTGCAGAACGACCTCCCAGGCACTGGCTGCCGCGGCGGCTCCGGCGAGCGAAGGACCGTACACCCGCAGTGCCGTCGCGTGGCGGAGCACCCTTTGGAGGGCGATCAGCCGCTCCGGGCCCGGCAGGCACACGGCTCCGGGCAGCGGCCTGGTCGTGGGCCGCAGACCCCGCCCGGACGGCACGACCCATCCTGCACTCCTGGAGGCGCCACGCGCCGTGGAACGGGGCAGGGACCGCAGGAACCGAACAGCCTCCGCCGCCGGCAGCTCGGCCCGCAGGTCGAAGCCGGCAGCTATCACCTGGGCCTCGGCGAACCCCCGCAGCCACCGGTCCGGCAGCGGCACCTTCTTCTCCACGACCGGCCCGTCAAGGGTGGTCACGGCCATCTCGTCCGGGCCGACGCGCAGATGCAGCGGATCGTCCGAGCCGATCCTCGACAGGGCTTCCCGCAATGGGTTGTTGACGTCGACGTTCGTCGTGCCGTGGCCCACCTCGCCGCCGTCCAGGCCCGTGTCCAGCACGTCCAGACGCGCGTACACCCCGCCGCACCCGGAGAAGGACTCGAAGCGGAGCCGGTCGCCGTTGCCCGTGACCACCGGGTCGAGCGAAGCCCTCAGCTGCTGCTGGTAGTACCGCGCGCCCGCCACGTCGGCCACCGCGAGCAGACCCGCCGAGGCCACCTGAGGCGACGTCAGGAAGCCCGCGAAGAACCGCGGATGGTCCTCCACGCCACGGGGCGTCGCACCCCGCGAGGTCTCAAGTCCCAGGCGCCGTCCGCCCGGTACGGATTCCAGGGCGGAGGGTCGGGTGTAGGCCACGGCCTGCAAAGATCGAGTCATGGAAAAACCGTAGAGGCGACCACTGACAATCGACGCTGACCTGCGAAAACCCAAGAAATGGGCCAACGACTGTGCCGCGCACCGGGGGATGACTCCGGTACGCGGCACGAGGTTCGAGAGTACGGGACCAGCCGCCCCGCGCAGACGTGAAACCGCCGCCGCTCGTACGTGGACCCACCGGCCGGCTCGTGCGCGGACCCGCCGACCCGCTCGAAAACTGACCCGCCGGCCCGCGCGCACGCGAACTACTGGCCCACACGCCCCGGCTGAAGCACCTTCGTGAACAGCACCGCCCCGCCGGTGGCCCGCAGACGGACCGTCAGTTCGCCGCTGCCACCGTCGATGTCGACCTCGCCGAAGTACTGCGGGGACTCCATCGGCGAGACGTTCGCCCTGTCGGGTGCCTTGACGAAGACCCGGTCCGGACCGAACGTGCCGTCCAGCGCGTTCGCCTGGAAACCGCCCGCGGCCAGCGGACCGGAGACGAACTCCCAGAACGGGGCGAAGTCCTTGAAGGCCGCGCGCGACGGGTCGTAGTGCTGCGCCGAGGTGTAGTGAACGTCCGCCGTCAGCCACACCGTGCCGGTGATCCTGCGGTGCTTGACGAACCGCAGCAGCTCCGCGATCTGGAGCTCGCGGCCGAGCGGCGCGCCAGGGTCGCCCTGCGCGACGGCCTCGATGTCCGTCGCGCCGTCCGGCACGACCAGGCCGAGCGGCATGTCCGAGGCGATCACCTTCCACACGGCGCGTGACCGTGCCAGCTCCCGCTTCAGCCAGACCAGCTGCTCCGCGCCCAGGATGCCGTTGGTGTCGTCGGTCTGCCGGCCCGGGGAGTTGGCGTTGCGGTACGTGCGCATGTCGAGCACGAACACGTCCAGCAGCGGACCGTGGCGCACGACGCGGTGCACCCGGCCGTCCTCGCCCGTGGAGGGGAGCGTGGAGATCGGGAAGTACTCGCTGAACGCCTTGCGGGCGCGGGAGGCCAGCGTGTCGACGTCCTTCACCGTGTAGCGGGCGTCGGTGAGGATCTCGCCCGGGTACCAGTTGTTGACGACCTCGTGGTCGTCCCACTGGGTGATCGTCGGCACCTGCGCGTTGAACCGGCGTACGTTCTCGTCGAGCAGCGAGTAGCGGAAGTTGCCCCGGTACTCGGCGAGGGTCTCCGCGACCTTGGACTTCTCCTCGGTGGTGACGTTCCGCCAGACACGGCCGTCCGGGAGCGTCACGGACGCCGACAGGGGGCCGTCCGCGTAGATCGTGTCGCCGCTGCACAGGAAGAAGTCCGGGTTCAGACGGCGCATCTCCTCGTACGCGAAGAGGCCGCCGATGTCCGGGTTGATGCCCCAGCCCTGGCCCACTATGTCGCCGGACCAGAGGAACCGGACGTCCTGGCGCCGCTTGGCGGGGGCGGTCCGGAAGGTGCCCGGTACGGGCTCACCGGTGCGGCGGTAGTCGTCCGGGTCGGCCAGCGTCACCCGGTAGTGGATCTGCTCGCCCGCAGGGAGACCGCGCAGCGGGACCGTACCCGTGAAGTCGGTGTCGGCGCCCAGGAGCGGGCCGTGCCACCGTTTCGGCCTGCGGAACGACTCGGTCGCGGAGGTCTCCACGATCATGCGCGCGGGACGGTCGGAACGCACCCAGACGAGGCCGGAGTTCGTGGTCACGTCTCCGGCCTGCACACCCCACTGCGCCTTCGGCCGGCCGGACAGGGCGAACGAGGGGGCCGTGCCGACGGAAGAGGGCAGGGCGAGCGCCGCCGACGCGGCGAGCGAGCCGCGCAGTACGCTGCGGCGGCCGGGGAACGGGTTCGGCGGGCGGTGTGACATGGGACGCCTCCTGGGACGGGTTCGACCAGTGTGCAGGGCCAGACTTACTGGTGTGCCGCAGCGCGCACACAAACCACAAGTGAACAAACACGATCCGCTCCGCTGGGTTGGGCCGGGGTGGTGCGGGTCGGAGGACGTCGTGCGGGTTGTGGGGGCTGAGCCCGCAGTTCCCCGCGCCCCCTTACTGGGCCGGGATCACCGCCGCCGCCATCAGGCGCACGCCCACTCGGATGCGTGTCGGGGGGACGTGGGCGTATCCGAGTACCAGGCGCACCACGTCGTCCTCCGTCGGAGCGCGTGTGTAGGCCGTGAGGGGGCGGAGGGCGATGCCTGCCGCGGCCGTTCGGGTCAGGAAGCGGTCCTGTGGTCCGTAGCGGTCGGGCAGGGACGCGATGACGTGGAGGCCGGCGGCGATGCCGGAGATCTCCGCGCCGGGGAAGTGGTCCTCCAGGGCCGCGACGAGCGTGTCGCGGCGCTCCTTGTACGCGCGCTGGCAGCGGCGGAGTTGGCGGTCGTAGTCGCCGCGTTCCACGAAGCGGGCGAGCAGCGCCTGGTCGACGACGGGATTGCCGAGGTCCATCGTGCGCTTGCGCTCGACGACCTCCTCGGCCAGCGCCTCCGGCACCAGCAGCCAGCCGAGCCGCAGCCCCGGTGCCAGGGACTTGCTGACCGACCCCGTGTACGCGACGCGCTCCGGATCGAGTCCCTGAAGGGCGCCCACCGGGGCCCGGTCGTACCGGAAGTCCCCGTCGTAGTCGTCCTCCACGACGAGCCCGTCCACGGCGCGTGCCCAGTCGAGAAGTTCGGTGCGGCGCCGAGCCGAGTACGCGATCCCCGACGGGAACTGGTGCGCCGGCGTCGTCACCACCGCCCGTACGCCCGACGCCCGGAGCGGCCCGGTGGCCAGCCCTTCGTCGTCCAGGGGCAGCGGTACGGTGCCGATGCCCGCCGACGCGTACAGGGTGCCGTGCTCGGGGCTCGCGGGATCCTCCACACCGACGGTGCGCACCCCGCGCGCGTGGAGGACGAATCCGAGCAGTGTCATCGCCTGCGCCACACCGGAGACGACCATCACCCGCTCCGGATCCGCGACCACGCCCCGGCGACGGGCCAGCAGCTCCGCGAGAGCCGTACGCAGCCGGGGCAGCCCACGCGGGTCCGGGTATCCCAGCGTGTGGTGCGGCAGTTCGGCGAGCACCCCGCGCTGCGCGGCCGACCAGGCAGCGCGCGGGAAGAGCGACAGATCGGGCGTGCCGGGCAGGAAGTCGGCCCGGGCGCCGGGGGAGCGGGGAGCGAGGTCCCGCGCGCGGGGGAGGGCGGCCCGGACGGCCCCGCCGACCCACGTCCCGGCACCCCGGTCGCTGCGCAGATAGCCCTCCGCGGTCAACTGCTCGTACGCCTCGGTGACCAGGCCCCGGGACACCCCGAGATCGGCGGCGAGTTCACGGCTGGACGGCAGCCGGGTGCCGGACGCCAGCCGCCCCGAACGGACCGCCTCGCGCAGCGCGGCCTGCAGCGAACGGCCACGCGCGCGTGCCGGTGCCGAAGCGGCCGGCAGGAGCAGCTCCCACGCGGCGGCCCACTCCGCCTCTCCGGGCGTATCCGGATTGGTCCCCGATGACGTCATGGAAGTGGACCTTAAACCGGGCCGCCGCCCTTCATAGCGTCATGGGCATGAACGCCACCACCACCCGCGGGGCTCTGCTCGCCGCCCTCGCCTGCGTCCTCGTCGGAGGCTCCTTCACCGCCAACAGCGTCCTGGGCCACTACCCGTACGCGGGCGGCCAGTTCGTCCGCTACGGCCTCGCCTGTCTGCTGCTCCTGCCCCTGGTCGGCCGGGGCGGCGCGGCACTCCTGCGCACCCTGACGCCGGCCCAGTGGACCCGGCTCGCGCTGCTCGCGGCCGTCGGCATGGTCGGGTTCAACCTCGCCGTGATCGCGGCCGAACGGACCGCGGAACCCGCGGTACCGGGTGTCTTCGTAGGCTGTGCCCCGGTCGTCGTGGCCGTTCTCGTACCTCTCCTGGAGGGCCGTCGGCCCCAACGGATCGTCCTGTACGGGGCGTTGCTGGTGGCCTGCGGTGCCTTCGCCGTCCAGGGGTGGGGACGCGCCGACGGAGCCGGAATCGCCTTCTCCTTGTGCGCGCTCGTGGGGGAGGTCGGCTTCGCGGTGCTCGCCGTGCCCGTGCTGCGGCCGCTCGGGCCGCGGCTGCTGTCCGCCACCGTGTGCGGAGTCGCGGCCCTCGAGTCGGCGGTGGCCGGGGTGATCGTCGACGGCCGCGCCTGGCTGCGGATGCCCGACACCACCGAGACCGCCGCCCTGCTGTGGCAGGCGGCGATCGTCACGGTCATCGGCTTCGTCTGCTGGTACATGGGCATGCAGCGCATCGGCGCGGAGCGCGCCACGCTCTTCTCCGGGCTCATCCCCGTCGCGGCGGCCTGCACGGCCCCGCTCGTCGGAACGGGCTCCTACGGGCTGCCCCAGGCCGTCGGCAGCGCCCTTGTCGGTGCCGGAGTGGCCCTGGGATCAGGCGCGTTGAGCCGCCGGACGCGAGTAAGGTCAGCGGCTGCCGTCCAGGACGACCCGGGCGACCAGCGCCGGATCGTCGTTCATCGGGACGTGCCCACAGCCGGGCAGCCGCACCAGCCGGGCCCGCGGAATGACCTGCTTGGCCCGGATCCCCTGGCGGCGCACCAGAATCCGGTCCCTGGTGCCCCACGCGACGGTGACGGGAAGTCCGGGGACGTCGTCGGAGAACTGCACCGAGCCACCGGC
The DNA here is from genome assembly GCF_030817415.1 of Streptomyces umbrinus. Taxonomy (NCBI): domain Bacteria; kingdom Bacillati; phylum Actinomycetota; class Actinomycetes; order Kitasatosporales; family Streptomycetaceae; genus Streptomyces; species Streptomyces umbrinus. The sequence goes on from NZ_JAUSZI010000002.1 coordinate 9,791,430, forward strand.
CCTGAGCGTCTCGGTGAAGCCCTGGGCATTGGCCAGCGCGAGGGTCTCGGCGACGACCGCCTCGGGTGAACGGCGGCCCGGGCGCGCGTAGATGCTGCTGGTCAGCACGGTGCGGCCCGCCGCCGACCGGGACAGGCGCTCGACCATCGGCAGCGGCATGCTCCGCGCGGCCGCCCGCATCGCCTGCAGCAGACCGAACGCGTACCGCCGCTCGACGGGGGACCAGAACCCGGCGGGCGACAGCGCCGTGACGGACCGTACGAGCTTCTCGCGGCCCAGCTCCAGGGCGAGCAGCCCGCCCAGGGAGTTGCCCGCCACATGCGGCCGGTCGAGTTCCAGCGCCTCGCACAGCCCGCTGAGCGCAGCGTTCATCGTCGGCAGGTCGTGGGCGAGTCCGTCCGGCAGCGCGGGCGACTCGCCGAAGCCGGGCAGGTCCACCGCGATCACGTCGCGCTCGGCCGCCAGGATGTCGACGACCGGGTCCCAGGCCTGCCGGTGGTGGCCTATCCCGTGCAGCAGCAGGAGCGGTTCGCCGCTGCCCACGCGCGCGTACGCGAGGGTCACGGTCCGCGGGCCACGCGGAGAGGGGACGCTGAAGGAGACCGTGGCGGACATGGAGCTGCTCCTCGTCTGGTGACCGGCTGACTCCTAGACACCTTGTCAGCAATTGCTACCCGCGGGTAGCCCCCGGAGGTCTTCAACCTCCGGGGCGTACGGTCCTCGACGCCCTCCGCGTACCTCCTGGCCGGGTCCCGTACGCAGGGCCGGAGTGTGCGGGACCACCCGTTATTCGCCTGGACATGACCCGACACGTCGGGTTGGGATGGTGCCGTGGCTACCGACACCGTGACCGAGGTATTCGAAGAACACCGGCCCGTCCTGACGGGCGTCGCCTATCGCATGCTCGGCCGGGTGGCCGACGCCGAGGACGTGGTCCAGGAGGCATGGCTGCGCTGGTCCGGCGCCGACCGCTCCGACGTACGCGAACCGCGCGGATATCTGGTGCGCGTCACGACACGGCTCGCCATCGACCGGCTACGGCTCGCCCAGTCCCGCAAGGAGGCCTACGTAGGGCCCTGGTTGCCCGAGCCGTACGTCACCGACTTCGGGGCCACTGTGCCCGACACGGCGGAGCGGGCGGTGCTCGCCGACTCCGTCTCCCTGGCCGTTCTCGTCGTCCTGGAGTCCCTGTCGCCGCTGGAACGCGCGGTGTTCGTGCTCCGGGAGGCCTTCGGTTATCCGTACGCGGACATCGCGGTCACGCTCGACCGCAGCGAGTCCGCGGTGCGGCAGCTCGCCGGGCGGGCCCGTCGGCACGTCGAGGAGAAGCGGCCGCGCTACGAGGTCGACCCCGCCGAGCAGCGCGATCTCACCGAACGGTTTCTCGCCGCCGCGACGGAGGGCGATATCGAGGGGTTGATGTCCCTACTGGCCCCCGACGTACGCCTGGTGGGCGACAGTGGCGGCCTGGCCCAGGCGCCGCTGCGGGTCCTGGAGTCGGCCGACAAGGTGGGCCGATTCATCGCCGGAATCTCACGGAAGGGCGTTGCGGAAGCATCGTTCCGCTTCCTGGAGGTCAACGGCGGACCGGCGCTCCTGGTGCTGTCCGACGACAAGCCCGACAGTGTCCTCCAGCTGGACGTCGTGAACGGCCGGATCCAGTGCGTCTACATCATCCGCAACCCTGAGAAGCTGCTGTCGCTCGCCGTCGACTGACACGCTCCGCCCGGCCCGAGCCCCCGTCCACCAGGCGGGGGCTTTGCCTTTGTGTCACCGATACGGCGCATCGCGAACACCGTATGAACGCTCTGTGTAAACACATCTGTGCGAGCTGTAACGGATCGAGGATTGGTCTTGACCAAGGGTTGAGGCCGCCATATGGTCGCAGGGATAGTGCAGGAACCTTTAATAAACAAGGGCGTTAAAAGCCGCCGGGACACGGCGATTGCGGAGGACACGGTGGGGACCACGCAGTTGGATACGGTGCCGGAGCCCAAGTACTGGCATCTCAAGACCGTGCTCAGCGAAGCACTGGACTCCGAGTTCTCGGTGGGCGAGATCCTGCCCAACGAGCGTGATCTCGCAGCCCGGTTCGGCGTCGCCAGGGCCACGCTCCGCCAGGCCCTGGAGCAGCTCGAACTGGAAGGCCGGCTCCAGCGCCGTCGCGGAGTCGGCACGACCGTGGCACCGCCGCGCATGGGCGTGGCCGTCGGCTCCGAGCAGCACACGTGGCCGGGCGCGGTCGGCGACGCCTGGCAGCTCGCGGACTGCGCGCTGGCGGTCCCGCCCTCGGCGGTGGCCAAGGCCCTGGAGACCGAACCCGACGAGCAGGTGCACATTGTGCGCCGCTCCCGGGTGACGCACGGTCAGCCCGTCGCCGCCGAACTGCTCTACATCCCCGCCGCCTCGGTGCCCGACCTCTCCGGCATCGACGCGCCCTCGGGAGCCGCACGCGCGCGTGGTGTACTGCGCGAGCTCCAGCGCCTCGGCCTGGAGAGCCAGGACCGCTCCGTGGAGCTGGGCTCGGCCCGCGCGGACGACGCCAAGGAACTCGACCGGCTCCCCGGCGCGCCCGTCCTCGTCGTCACGACCCGCTTTGTCGCCGAGGGAGGCACGGCGGCGGTCTCCGTCGCCACATACCGCGCCGACACCTGCCGGCTGACGTTCGGCGACGCCGGCGGCGTGGAGATCCACCACGACCCGGAGCGCCGCGCCTCCTGACGATCCGCCGCTCGTACGCGTCGCGCCCCGGGACTCCGGGGTCGCGACGCGTTCCGCGTTCCGGAGTCCTTCAGCGGCGTGCCGTCACGGTGCCCTCCACCGCGAACAGCTGCTCCTCCACATGGTCGAGCGCCAGCCGCAGCGCGCCCGTCGCCACCGCTGCCTCGCCCAGGAGTGACAGCGTCACGCGGGGCGGCCGCAGACAGTAGCGGGCCAGCTCCTTGCGCAGCGGCTCCAGTACGCCGTCGATGCCCGCCGCCCAGCCGCCGATCACCACGAGCTCGGGATCGAGCGCCAGAACGAGCGCGGCCACGTCGTGGACCAGACGCTGGATGAAGCGGTCGACGGCCGCCAGGGCCCGTTCGTCGCCCTCACGCGCGTGGGTGAACACTTCCGCGACGGCCTGCTCGTCGAGGGGATGCAGCGGCTCGTCCGTCGTGGACAGCAGCGTTTCCGGAGTGACCTCGCGGCCCAGCAGGTGGAGCGCGCCGATCTCACCCGCCGCGCCCCCGTAGCCGCGGTGCAGCCGCCCGCCGATGAGGGAACCGGCGCCCGGGCTCAGTCCGGCCAGCACGAACACCATGTCGTCGGACTCGGTGCCCGCGCCCTTCCAGTGCTCGGCGACCGCCGCCGCGTTGGCGTCGTTCTCGACCAGCACCGGACACTTGAAGGAACGGCGCAGCCGCTCACCCAGAGGAAGCCCCGTCCACTCCGGCAGCGCCGTACCGAGCCGTACGGTGCCGTCGGCCTCGACTATCCCGGGCGACGCCACGCCGACGGCACGCAGGGACCCCCGCGCGACCCCGGCGCGGCGCAGCAGCTCCGCGACGGCCGTACGCAGCCGGTCGAGCCGTTCGTCCGCCGACGCGGTCTCGCACACGTCCTTGGCGAGCGAGCCGAGGATCCTGCCGTCCAGGTCCGAGAGGAGCGCGGCCACGCGGTGCGGGCCGATCTCCAGGCCCAGCAGATGGCCCGCCTCCGCCCGGAAGCGGAACCGGCGCGCGGGACGGCCCTGGCGCCGGGCAGCGCCCTCCTCGGCCGCCGTCTCGACGACGAGCCCGCCCTCGATGAGCCCCTCGACGACACCCTCGACCGTGGGCCGGGACAGCCCGGTCACCCGGGTGATCTCGGTGAGCGTCGCGAACTCCGTGGCGCGCAGCGCGTGCAGCACCACCGCGGAATTGATCCTCCGCAGCAGAGAGGGATCCCCGCCGGTCAACCGCCCCAACGTCCGTCCTCCCAGCTAGTGCGCGTGTTGGTTGGGCGGATCGTACTCGGCGCGGCGGCCTCCGGCGAGTGCCGGGGACCCCCTCCTTGCCCCGGGCCCGGATCCGCCGGGCGCCACGAACCCCGACCTGTACGCCGAGATCACCGCCTGTGCACGGTCCCGCACCCCCAGCCTCGCCGGTACGGCGCTGATGTGGGACTTCACCGCCTCGGCGCCGACGGCAGCCGCCCGGGCGATCTCGCGGTGACGGCGGGGTGGGCGGGGCCGCGCTCCTGGCCGGAGCCTGGAGTGTTCGCCGTCGGGACGCGTGAACCCGAGCACCCGAGCACACGTTGTCACCTGACGGGCCGCCAAGTGTCAGTGGTGACCGCTTTACTGGACTTCATGACCACTGAGCGACACCTCGCCACGATCGACGAGCTGTGCGTCCGCGACTTCCCCGCGGCGGACGGCTGGTCGGACATCGGCGCGGGGGGACCCGGCTACCACCTGGTGGTGCTGGAGACGACGCACGGCTCGGGGACGGGTGACCAGGGGGAGCGGACGGAGATCGCGCACCAGTTCATCGCCTACAGAGAGGGCGTCTCACAGCGGCTGAACGAGCGTTGGGGACAGGCGCACCCCACGAGCCTGGACGGTGTCTTCCTGCGCTCCGAGGACCCTGACGAGCAGATACCGAAGCCGTGGGCCTACCTCAGCGCCTACGTGAGATACGTGGACCTGTGGGAGGCCGACGGCACCGGGCGCTGGGTCGCCGTAGGGGTCTCGGAGCCGAGGGAGGGGCTGGAGTTCCAACTCTTCGCGCTGGTCACGGAGTTGGCCCCGCCGTGACCCGTCACGCCTGCGCGGCCTCCCGCAACCGGCCGAACTCCTCCGCCATCGTCGCCGCCGTCCAGTGCGCGTTCACACCACAAGGACTGCTCGTTGGGGAGCGTGTACGAGGTCGGTTTAACTCGATCGTATGAAGGTCGCCTTCTGGGCTTGTGAAGCCCTGGGCCGATCGGGGTAACGTCACGGTGCGATCTGGGACGTCGAGTGCGGCGCCAGCGTGCGGGGCCCCTGCTCCACCAGCGAGATGGTTCAGGGCCTCCCCGTCGCCTGTGGCCACACTGACAGGCCAGGTCGTGAGGGACTCCGCCCACCTGGCTCGGACCACGGACAGGATCCGTGTCGCCGCCCAGGACGCGAAAGCGGACGACCAGTGCGCCCAACACCGTTCGGGGCGTGCGGCTGGTCGGGTTCATTCCTGCTCAGTCCCAAGGAACGGTTGGGCAGCACCCACACGTGCACCCGATCACCCCGCTTGCGGCCGTCCATGACGACAGCCGGTACAAGACGGTCGCAGGCGGGGTCTCCAGATCGGCGGGTGAACCGCGTCAGAGGATCGCCCCCGGCGTGTAACCGGCGGCCTCGGGGTGCCGCTTCACGATCTCCTCGATCCTGGCGACGACGGCGGTCACCTGGTCGGCGGCGGCACCCGTGAAGGACAGCTTGTCGGCCATCAGCGCGTCGAGCCCGGCGCGGTCCAGCGGGATGCGCTCGTCCGCGGCGAGCTTGTCGAGCAGTTCGTTGCGCTCGGCGCCCTGCTCACGCATGGCGAGGGCGGAGGCGACGGCGTTCTCCTTGATGGCCTCGTGCGCGACCTCACGGCCGACGCCCGCGCGCACCGCGCCCATCAGCACCTTGGTCGTCGCGAGGAAGGGCAGGTAGCGGTCCAGCTCACGGGCGACGACGGCCGGGAACGCGCCGAACTCGTCGAGCACGGTCAGGAACGTCTCCAGCAGACCGTCCAGCGCGAAGAACGCGTCCGGCAGCGCGACCCGGCGCACCACCGAGCAGGACACATCGCCCTCGTTCCACTGGTCGCCCGCCAGCTCGCCCGTCATCGAGGCGTAGCCGCGCAGGATCACCATCAGGCCGTTGACGCGCTCGCAGGAGCGGGTGTTCATCTTGTGCGGCATCGCGGAGGAGCCGACCTGACCGGGCTTGAAGCCCTCGGTGACCAGCTCGTGCCCGGCCATCAGCCGGATCGTCTTCGCGGTGGACGAGGGCGCCGCGGCCACCTGCACCAGCGCCGTCACGACCTCGTAGTCGAGCGAGCGCGGGTAGACCTGGCCGACGGACGTGAACGCCTGCGAGAAGCCCAGGTGCCGGGCGATCCGCTGCTCCAGGTCAGCGAGCTTGGCCGCGTCCCCGCCCAGCAGGTCGAGCATGTCCTGGGCCGTGCCCACCGGGCCCTTGATGCCGCGCAGCGGGTAGCGGGCGAGCAGCTCCTCGACGCGGCCGTACGCGACGAGCAGCTCGTCGGCGGCGGTCGCGAAACGCTTGCCGAGCGTCGTCGCCTGCGCCGCCACGTTGTGCGAGCGACCTGCCATGACCAGCTCGCCGTACTCACCCGCGAGCTTGCCCAGGCGCGCCAGGACGGCTACCGAGCGGTCGCGCATCAGCTCCAAGGAGAGCCGGATCTGCAACTGCTCGACGTTCTCGGTGAGGTCCCGGGACGTCATGCCCTTGTGCACGTGCTCGTGCCCGGCGAGGTCGTTGAACTCCTCGATCCGCGCCTTCACATCGTGCCGCGTGACCTTCTCGCGCTCGGCGATCGAGGCCAGGTCGACCTGGTCGAGGACCCGTTCGTAGTCGGCGAGCGCGGCCTCCGGCACCTCGATCCCGAGGTCCTTCTGGGCCCGCAGCACAGCGAGCCAGAGCTGACGCTCCAGCTTCACCTTCTGCTCGGGGGACCACAGGGTGGCGAGCTCGGCCGAGGCATAGCGGCCGGCGAGGACGTTCGGGATACGGGGCTTTGCGGGCGCAGTCACGTGTACGGATTCTACTGGCGGTTCCTGCAGGCCAGCGCCACGGGCCTGTTTGTCGGAAGCTACGAGAGAGCGGCGTGCGGCCGGGAGGGGGCCCGCCCATGATCCACGGATTCCTCCAGTGGTGATCCACGGATTCCGCCCGACGGTCTACGATCCCGCGTCGGCCAGCTCCGCCAGGATGTCGCCGTGGCACAGCTCCGGCGCACACCAGCAGGCCAGCGTCCTGCCGCGCAGCTCCGGCACGAGGGCGAGCAGCTCGGGGCGTTCGAGGAGGTACGCCCGGTACTTGGCCATCACCTCGGCGCGGGTGCCGTCGCGCTTCTTGGTGGCGGTGTCGTAGGCGAACGGGTTGTAGAGCGGGTGCTGAGGAAGATCCCAGTGCCCCATGGTCCAGCGGCGGCCGACGTACACGAGGTCCGCCGGGGCGTGCTCCAGGCGGGGGCCGAAGTCGTGGATGTGGCCCTTGAGGTTGATGACTGTGGTGGTCACAGCGGACTCCGTTCCCTTGGCGCGGCTCGCGGCGGGCGAGCCCGATCATGCGCCGCATGGGCGGCGCGCGCCACCGGCCGCCTCGACCCCACTGGCCGACTCGACGCCACCGACCGACTCGGTGCCCAGGCGGCTCGATGCACCGGCCCGCTTGTCGCGGCCAAAAGCCTGACGCCTCCTGAACCCTGCGCCCCGGGCCCTCGTCGTGGCCTACGCCCCCGGCGTCTCGTACGGCAGCAGGTCCGGTCGCTTGGCCGGGCGGCCGTCGCCCGACGAGCGGCCGGTGAGGCGGCGGCCGATCCACGGCAGTAGGTACTGCCGGGCGAAGCGCGCGTCGGCGGTGCGGCGGGCGCCCCAGCCGGGTGGCGGGGACGGCGGCACGGGGGTGCGCCAGTCGGCGTCCTCCGCGTCGTACCCGAGCGTCTGCCAGACCGCCTCGGCGACCCGTCGGTGTCCCTCGCCCGTCAGGTGCAGCCGGTCCACGTCCCACATCCGGGGATCGCCCAGTGACGGTGCCCCGTAGAGGTCGACCACGAGCGCGCCGTGCCGGGACGCGAGGTCGTCGACGCAGGCGAAGAGTTCCTCCATGCGCGGGCGGAACCGTGCCAGTACCGGGCCCTGGCGGCCGGGGCTGCGCATCAGGACGAGCTGTTTGCAGGCGGGGGCGAGACGCTCGACGGCCTCCTCCAGGAGCCCGCGGACCTGCCCCATGTCGCACTTGGGCCGCAGGGTGTCGTTGAGCCCGCCCACGAGTGTGATCACGTCGGGCTGCATGGCCGCGGCGACGTCGACCTGCTCGGCGACGATTTGTCCGATGAGCTTTCCGCGTACCGCGAGGTTGGCGTACCGGAACCCGGGTGTCCGAGCGGCCATCCGGGCCGCGAGGAGGTCGGCCCAGCCCCGGTACGAGCCGTCGGGGAGGCGGTCCGACATGCCCTCGGTGAAGGAGTCGCCGATCGCGACAAGACTGGTGTAGGTGGCATTCGTCTGCATGGCGGAAGAGATGATAACCCGTGCACATACCCACTGGTCTGCCATCCGGTGCAAGCCCCTTATCACCACCCGCCCCCATCACACCGGCTGCCCGAACAGCTCCCTCAGCACGTCCTCCATCGTCACCAGCCCAGCCAGCCGCCCGTCCGCACCCAGCACCGCGGCCAGGTGCGTACGGCTGCGTCGCATCGCCGTCAGTACGTCGTCCAGCGGTGTGCTCTCCCGGACGCGCGCGATGGGCCGCATGTCCTGGACCCGGAACGGCAGGTCCCGCGGCATCGCGTCGAGCGCGTCCTTGACGTGGAGGTAGCCGACGATGCGACGCCCCTCGTCCACGACCGGGAAGCGGGAGAAACCGGACTCGGCGGACAGCGCCTCCAACTGCTCGGGCGTGACACCCACGCGCGCGTAGACGACGCTTTCCAGCGGGAGCACCACGTCCCGCACCGGACGGCGCCCCAGTTCCAGGGCGTCGTGCAGCCTCTCCTGCGCGCGGTCGTCGATCAGCCCGGCCTCGCTGGAGTCCTTGACCAGCCGGGCCAGTTCCGTGTCCGAGAACGTCGCGGACACCTCGTCCCGCACCTCGACCCGCAACAGCTTCAGCAGCCCGTTCGCGAACGCGTTGATCGTGAAGATCACCGGCCGCAGCGCCCGCGACAGCGCGACCAGCGGCGGACCGAGCAGCAGCGCCGTCCGCACCGGCTCGGCGAGCGCGATGTTCTTCGGCACCATCTCGCCGAGGAGCATGTGCAGATACGTGGCCAGGGAGAGCGCGATCACGAACGAGATCGCGTGCCCGGTGCCCTTCGACAGCCCCACCGCGTGGAACACAGGCTCCAGCAGATGCGCGATCGCCGGCTCCGCGACCACACCCAGGACCAGCGTGCACAGCGTGATGCCGAGCTGCGCCGCCGCCATCAGCGCCGACACGTGCTCAAGCCCCCAGAGCACGCTGCGCGCCCGCCGGTCGCCCTCCCCACCGCCCTCCATGGTCTGCTCGATCTGACTGCGGCGCACGGAGATCAGCGCGAACTCGGCTCCCACGAAGAAGGCGTTCACGACGAGGGTCGCCAGACCGATGAGCAGTTGCACGGCGGTCATCGCTCGCCCCCTTCACGAGATTTCCCGGGCCGTTGGGATTTCCCGGGCCGTTCGGACGGGACGTCCGCGGCGCGCGGCGCGTGCATCAGCACCCGCGCGGCCCGCCGCCCCGACGCGTCCCCCACGTCCAGCCGCCACCCGGCGACCTCGACCGTGTCCCCCTCGGCGGGAATGCGCCCGAGCTCGGCCGCGATCAGGCCCGCGAGGGTCTCGTACGGCCCGTCCGGCGCGCGCAGACCGACCCGGGCCAGCCGGTCGATGCGTACGGAGCCGTCGGCGGAGTACAGCGTGCGGTCCTCGTCGTCCGTGCCGGCCGGGGCCAGGTCGGGTGTCTCGTGGGGGTCGTGCTCGTCCCGCACCTCACCGACGACCTCCTCGACGATGTCCTCCAGGGTGGCGACCCCGGCGGTGCCGCCGTACTCGTCGATGACGACGGCCATCGTGCGCCTGCCGGACAGTCGGTCCAGGAGCCGGTCGACGGTCAGCGACTCCGGTACGAGCAGGGGCTCACGCATCAGCTGCGACACGCGCGTACGAGCCCGGTTGTCGGCGGGCACAGCTACGCAGTCCTTGATGTGCGCGACACCGACGACCGAGTCGAGGTTGCCGTGGTAGACGGGGAAACGGGACAGCCCGGTCGCCCGGGTCGCGTTCGCCACGTCCTCGCAGGTCGCCTGGACGTCGAGGGCGATGACCTGGACGCGCGGGGTCATCACGTTCTCCGCGGTGAGGTCCGCGAGGTTCAGCGTGCGCACGAACAGCTCGGCGGTGTCCGGCTCCAGGGCACCCTGCTTCGCGGAGTGCCGGGCCAGCGCGACCAGTTCCTGCGGTCCGCGCGCGGAGGCCAGCTCCTGGGCGGGCTCGACACCGAAACGGCGCACGACACGGTTGGCCGTGTTGTTGAGGTGGCTGATGAACGGCCGGAACAGCGAACTGAACCAGCGCTGCGGTGTCGCCACCCGCTTGGCCACGGCGAGCGGTGAGGAGATCGCCCAGTTCTTGGGCACCAGCTCGCCGACCACCATCAGGAAGACCGTCGACAGGGCCGTACCGAGGATCAGGGCCACGGACGAGGAAGCGGACTCCGGGACACCGGCGGCCTCCAGCGGACCCGCGATGAGCTTGGCGACGGACGGCTCGGCCAGCATGCCGACGACCAGGTTGGTGACCGTGATGCCGAGCTGCGCGCCGGAGAGCTGGAAGGTGAGGTTCCGTACGGCCTTCAGGGCGCCCGCCGCGCCGACCTCGCCGCGCTCGACGGCCCGCTCCAGTTCGCTGCGCTCGACCGTGGTCAGTGAGAACTCCGCCGCGACGAAGGCGCCGCAGGCGAGCGAGAGCAGCACCGCCACGGCGAGGAGGAGCACTTCGGTCATCGGGTCACCACCGTCCCATGATCGGCCACGGGCGGGGGAATCGCGCGATGACGGCACGGCGGGACGCTGTGCCGTCGGGTACCGGGTGGCTCGCCCATGGGCGGAGGTTCACACCTTTCCTGGGGAGACGACTTTCCTGGCGTACGACCGGGTCCCCTGCGGACAGAGGATCAGGCGCGCCTGCGCTCCGGTCAGTCGGCCAGCGGCTTGACCCAGCGTCGCCAGTGGTCCTCGCGATGGTAGCCAGTGGCGGCCCAGGTGTGGTGTGCCTGTTCGTTGGCCTCCAGGACCATGGCGTCTACGCGGCGCCCGCCCAGGGCCGCGAAGCGCTGTTCTGCTGCCTCCAGCAGAGCGCTCGCGATGCCTTGCCGGCGGTGGTCCGGGTGTACGGCCAGTCGGTAGGCGGAGCAACGCCATCCGTCGAAGCCGGCTATGACGGTTCCCGCCAGGGTGCCGTCGCGCTCCGCGAGGAGCAGGGCCTCGGGGTCTCGTGTGACGAGGGCGGCCACTCCGGCGTGGTCGTCACTGATGCTGGTTCCTTCCGCGGCTTCGCGCCAGAAACCCAGCACGGTGTCGATGTCGGCGAGGGTGGCGCAGCGGATGTGGAGATCACTCATGGGGCGAGCCAAGCAGAGCGCCGTCGCGTCTGGCGAACGGTTTCCGCACCGAGTGATCAAGTCCACGGATCATCAATCGTCGGTGGTGGTGTCGGTGTGGGTGTCGGTGCCGGCGGGTTCGTCCCCGGGCCATGTCCCGTGCTTCAGGTCCGCTTCGGCGGCGGTCAGATAGACGGCTGTGGCGAGCCACTGGGCCGCGTACTGGTCCGGGTCGGCTCCGCTGTGGCGTCCGAAGACGTCGAGGGAGCGGCGCCCGGCCACCGCGCCGAGCGCGGTGATCAGGTCCGAGCCGGTGACGAGCCCACTGCGGCGCAGCACGGCCGCATGGCCGTCGTGATCGTTGCCGCGTGTGGATTCGGCGGCGATCCGACGTCCTCCCGTGACGGCCAGTTCGACGAGACGCCGGACGCGCCAGAGCGGAGAGTCGCCGGAGGCATAGGAGGCATAGGAGGCATAGGAGGCATAGGAGGAGGGGGCGGGCTGGGAAGGAGCGGGAATGTCCGGCGGGAAGTGGTCGCTGAGGAGGAGGTCGTAGCCGAGATCGGCGCGGCCCTGCCAGTCGTCCGGGAGGCGCACAGTCGCCTCAGTGCCGGGTACGGGGCCGATGGCGAGCGTGCGGAGGGTCGTGACCCGGTCGGGGTCGAGGCGGCCGAGGACCCGGATCCGCAGCCCGGGACGCGCGCCCAGCTGCCGGAAGTTGGCCGTGTTGGCGAGAGCGGGATGGCCGTGGGCGGGGGCCAGCCGGACCGGGGGATCGGGGAGGGGCGGGCAACCCCCGAACGCGTCTTCGCCACAGGGCAGTTCACGAACCAGCAGATCCTCGCCGTCGGCCGCGGCGATCTCCACATCACAGCCGATCAGGGGACGGGCGTACCCGGTCCCTCCGAGATCACGAGCCCTTTCCGGGTCACCCACCTCCTCGGGATCACCGGTCCTTTCGGGGTCGCACACGAGCGACGCCGGGAACCGCACGGCGGCGGACTCGGCGAGCGGGCGGGCGAACACCGTCGCCGGAGCGGCCTCGGTCCAGGGCCGTCCGGCGGCGAAGGTGGCACGGACACCTCTTTCCGCAAGCAGGCGGCCCTCCGGGGAGACGGTCGCTCCCGAGATGATCAGGCTGCCGCGCGACACCCGGAAGTGGTCGCTCAGGAAGCTCCGGATGGCGACCAGGGCGGTACCGGCCCGTCGGGCCCGTGCCGGGCCGCCGGGCTGGACGTCGCGGAGCGTGTACCAACGGCCGTCGTCGTCGAGAAGATGCGTGACCACCCCGCCGAGGTCGTCGGTACCGATCACCGGTTCGCGGCAGACTCCGTAGAGCCGCAACGATCCGTCGGGGCGGTGGTTGCGTCGGACGGCGCCGACCAGCGCGGGCTCGGGGTCTCCGGCCTTCAACAGGTGCGCTACGAGGAGGAGTTCACGCAGGGCTCTCACCAACTCGGTGAGTCTGCCGGGGCTGTACGGGTCGCGCGCCGTGCGCAGACAGCGCACCACACCCAGGGCCGCGGCCTCCGCGCGGTGGAGGCCCGTGAGACGTGCCGTGTGGGCGGCGCGGAGCAACTCGGCCCGAAGTACCGCTCCCGTACCGGCCGTTCCGGCCGAGAGCACGGCTGCCGCCGCCGTCCAGAGGCCGGCGGCCGCACGGATCTGGGCGGCGGTGGGCCCCGTGGGAGCGTCGGCCGGGGCGCGGGCTGGATCGGGGCCGGGGGCGGGGTCCGCGAGCCGGATTCGCTCGGTGGGACTGACCTGCTCGGTGGAGCCGACCTGCGCGCAGGGGCCCACCCGCTCGGTGGGACTGACCTGCTCGGTCGGGCGGATCCCGTCGGTGGGCCGGTCTGGGTCGGCGCTACGGTCCGGTCCGGCGGTACCGTCCGATCCGCCGGTACGGACCGGTACGGCGGGCCGAACAGCACCGGCGGGTTCAGCGGCTGCGCCGAGCCCGGAGAGTACGGACGAGGCGATGTCCACGGGCCGGGCGCGTTCCGTGACGGCGACCGGGCAGGCACCCAGCACCGCCGCCCGATGCAGACAGCGCGGTGCCAACAGGCAGGTGCAACGGGCCTGTTCGACGTCGGTGACCGCGCCGGACGGGTCCGGCGCCAGGGTCACCAGGGCGTCCTCGCCGCAGCGGACGCCGAACATCCCGCCCTCGACGGTGACGGGTGCGGCCGCCAGGGCCTCGACGGCCGCGTCAAGTCTGCCGCGGAGCCGGGTGGTCAGACTCTCCACCGCGGAGGCGAACACTTCAGGTGCGACCGGTGGGAGTGGGGTGGTCGTGCCGGATTGGGTCATCGGGGTGCTCCACTAGGGCGCTCGCCCCGCCGGAAGGGCGGGGGAGGGGGACCGAAGGACGCGGTGCGGGACGGCGGTTACGGCTCGGACCGCCGTCGTGAGTGGCTGGGCAGGCGAACGGCGTACGCGCACACGGTCCGCCGGGCGAACCGGCCGGAGCCGCCCCCGACGGGCGAGCCGACCGAGCCGTATCGCCGAGCGAGCTGGCCGGAGCCGTACCCGCCGGGCGAGCCGACTGAAGCCGCCCCAACCGGAGAACCGACCGGGAGCCGCCCCCAACCCAAGCCGTCCCCGGCCGGCAGAGGCGGTCGTGCCCAGTGCCACGACCGCCCCTGCCCCGCGCCCCCAGGCCCAGATCCCCAGCCCTGCCCCGCCCTCGCCCCCGCCTCCGCCTCCGTACCAACGGATCAGCGGCGCCCCTTCCGCGGCCGCGGCACCTCCAGTTCCTCCAGCCGGGGCTCGTCCCCCTCCAGCACCCGCCGCCAGGCCGCCCGGTAGAGATCGGCGACCGGCCCGGTGGGCACGACGACGCCCAGGACGGGCTCCTCGCCGTGGAGCAGGTCGTACATCGGCACCTTCCACCGCTCCAGCGGAACGTACGGCTTCGCGAGCTGGGTCCAGCCGCCGGGCAGGAACAGTGAGCGGCCCGCTCGGGTGCGGCTGCCTTCGAGTACGAGGTCGGTCGCGGCGAGTTCGGCGCGGGCAGCGCGGAGCCGGCCCGTTCCGCCCCGCTGTTTCGTCCAGCCGGTCCAGCGGGCGGTGTGGTGGTCCGTGGGATCCGGCATGGCGAGCAGCATCAGGTAGATGACGGCGGCGTCCTCACCGATGCCGTACCGCTTGGCCACTTCACCGACGAGGTCGGGCACGGACCGAGTGGGATCCTGCGGCCACCACAGACCGTCCGCGTCGCGCTCGCCCGCCACCGGTTCCCCGGGATCGGCGAGCAGCTCCGCGAACCGCCGGTCGTGGACCAGCCGCAGGGCGATGTCCTCGGCGGTCGGCCGTTCACCGGGGACCACCGCCGCCAGGTGGGGGTCGTTCCCGGCGGCGTCCAGCAGCGCGGGGCGGACGGCGGCGACCGGGTCGGGGACCGTGGTGCTCAGCACGACCGCGCCGTGGCGGACGAAGCCGTCACCCGTCTCCGAGGGGTCCCCGGCACCCCGGCGGAAGGCCTCCAGATCGACCCGCCTGCCGAGGTTGATCAGCAGGTCCGGGTGGGCCAGCCGGGCGCGTACCGCGGTCAGCACCTCGGGGAGGAGAGCGCGGATCGGGTCGCCGGACGGGAGGCGGTGGGCGAGCCAGGCGGCCAGGGCCACCGAACCGTTGAGGGTGCCTGTGCCGAAGCCGGGCGTGTTCTCGACGGGACTCAGGTAGTGACCTCTGGTCGTCCAGGTCAGGTCCTGGCTCAACCGCGGTTCGGCCGCTCGGTCGACGAACCCGCGCAGTGCTTCGGACGGTGTCCACCACGACGTGGTCTGCACGGTGCGGGCCGCCTCGTGGAGCACGTCCTCGGGGAGGGATGTCCGTCGGCCCACCCGCCGGTTCCAGACCTCCGCCGCCGCGACCACGTCCGGCCCGTCCGTCCACAGCCCGGACGGCTCGGCGGGCAGCAGCGCAGCCATGACGGCCTGCCAGACGCCGGCGTCCTTGCACCCCACGGCCTCTCTGGCCACGGCCACGTCGGCCGCCTTCACTCCGATGGCCTTCAGCGTCTCGGCGGGCACGGGCCTCCGCGCGTCGTCGGTCAGAGGCACTCCGGCGATCGTCAGCCGGGCCATGGCCGGGGTGATTCCGGTGAGCCGGGCGAGCTCCTCGGCGGCCGCCGGGTACCAGGGCGCCGGACCGCGCGCAGCGAGCTCGGACCGGAAGGCCGTGAACCAGCCGGGCGCACGTGTCTGCTCCGGAGCGAAGGGCTCGGCGGACAACAGCGTGTAGGGAGCGGGTGCCTCGAACAGGCCGGCCGGATCGTGGAAGACCGCCCTGAACACCTGGCCGTCCGCGTCGCTTCGGCTCCATTCGTTGAGGAAGACGAGGAATGCGCCGCCGTCCAACTGCAGCACCGTCGCCACATTGCTGCTCAGGGAGCCGGGACCCTGGAACAGACTCCGCTCCAGACGCAGCCGGACAAGGCGCCAGTGGCCGGGGTCCAGCACCGCGAGTTCCTGGGCGTCCAGTTCGGCGAGAAGCGTCTCCAGCACCTTCCTGTGATCCTCGGTGGTGGCCGTCGAACCGGACCGCAGAGCCAACAGGGACGGCAGCGTGGGCAGGGCCGGCCAGTCCATGTCGCTCAAGGCACTCTGCTCGGGCAGGGCGGGGTGCGGACTGCCCGCCGGGGCCGGTTCGTTGAGGCCCCGCCGCGCCTTCCCGAGCAGCCGCAGCAGCCGGACGATCTTGCCGGACGAATCGTGGTAGTAGTACGCCCTGCCCTGCACCAGGTACTTGCGGCCGTTGACGCCGAGTCCCTGCAGTGCCGCGGTGAGCGCGCCGTCGCTGAGCTCGGGCCGTTGCTCCTTCCGGACGCCGCCGGCGAGCGCCGTGTCCAGCCGGGTGCGTGCCGCGTCAAGGGTGCGCTGCTTGGTGGCGGCGTACCGAACCACCGAGGTGATGCCTGTGAGCAGCGCCTTGTGGCCGACCTCCGGCAGCAGGGTGCGGATCAGCCCGGGCAGCCGGTCCCGGCCGTCCGAGCCGGCCTGTTCCCTTACCGGACCGTCAGGGCCCGCGGTGTCCTCGGGCCGCTCCGTCCCAGGGTCCGCCAGAAGTGCTGCCGCGGTGTCCTCGTCGAACTTGCGGAGTGCCGCGGAGCCCTGTGGGTCGCGGGGCTGGAGCAGGTGCCAGTAGCGCAGGGGCGGCAGGAGCCGCGTTCCCGCGGTGAAGGTTCCGGCGGTGTGGTCCCGGGGGATCTCGGCCATCACCGTGCCGTTCCCGTCGAGCAGCCTGATCCCGTCGTACTCCTGGATCACGGCCAGCGGCCGGTCGGCCCCGGGGAACTCCAGCACCCATCGCGGGCTGCGGCTGCGGCCTCTGCCGGGCGGTACGACGATCGAGCGTCCGGCCAGGTCCTCGCCCCGCCGTGAGCCGTCGGGCAGTGTCACCACT
Source organism: Streptomyces umbrinus (assembly GCF_030817415.1). Taxonomy (NCBI): domain Bacteria; kingdom Bacillati; phylum Actinomycetota; class Actinomycetes; order Kitasatosporales; family Streptomycetaceae; genus Streptomyces; species Streptomyces umbrinus. The sequence goes on from NZ_JAUSZI010000002.1 coordinate 9,808,153, forward strand.
CGCCAGCCGAGCAGCCCGTCCACCGGGGAGCACATCGGACCCGGTACGGCGGAGGGGGCGGGCAGCAGCCAGCCCGCCTCGAAGGTGCTTCCCTCCGGGGCGGCGCGCACGCCCTCGCCGAACCAGTCCGGCTGTCCGGGTTCGCCGAGTGTGTCGCCGTCCGGGTCGTACGCGTGCCACGTCTTGTTCTTGTAGTCGGTGCCCACCATGGACCACACCCAGTACGAGGTGCCGTCGCTGATCACCTGCCGCGACTCTGGAACCACCGTGTCCCCGCGGCGCAGTACCCCGTGACCGGTGGTCCGGCCGCCGCCGGGAAGGGGGAGGGAGACGGGGGTGATGTTCCCGTTCAGCCCGCCCCGCCCGTCCACATTGCTGGTGCGGGAGTAGCGGGCCTCCTCGATCGACACCCACTGCGAGGGGGTGTGGTGCCAGTATCCCTGCCTGCCGTTCGCGTCGACCGGACGCCACCAGACGAACAACTCGCCGTCCACGTAGTGGTAGTCGACATCCCTGCGGTAGCGCGTCGCCTGCTCGGGGACGCACAGCTCGTGCGCGAGCGCCGTGCCCTCCGAACCGATCACCCGGAGCTGCTTGCCGGCCAGGACGATGAGGTGCGGCCAGGCGTCGGTGACGAGGACCTCCTGCTGCAGATTCCCCGATTCGTGTCCTTCCAGCGCCTCTTCCCAGGCGGGCCAGCCGAGTTCGTCGAGGAGTCCGGACCGCAGGGCGCGGGCGAGGGCCGGGGCGATGCCGGTGCTCAGCGCTTCTCGAACCGCCGTCTCGGCAATCGCGAGTACCTCTCCCGGCAGCCAGCTCAGCGTCTGGAGAACGCCGCGGTAGCCGTCGAACGCGGGCAACTCCGCCGTGACGTACTTCCGGCTGATCTCGCCCACCCATTCGGCGAGCATCGGCCGTCCACCGGGGGACCCGGCCAAGGTGACGACGGTATGCAGGTGCTCTGTCCGGGCGTCCTCGGGGCAGCCATTGCGGAACGCCGGATGGAAGCGGTGGTCGGCTTCGAGGGCGACGAGGTCGCGCCGGTGTTCACAGGCTGCCCACGACACCAGGTTGAGGCGGTGACGCTCCTCGGGCTCCGCCAGCGGTACGCCCAGGGCCAGCAGCTGGTCGAGGAGGTTCACATCGCCGACAGGGGGCGTCAACAGGCCGCCGGAGGCCTCCAGTTCGGTGCGCAGTGTGTCGGCCATGCGGTCGACGAGCGGATACAGTCCCGCCGGAGCGAGGCGGTGGTCGGCCCGCCACAGTTCAAGGAATCTGCGGGTCCAGCCGGCCGTGCCGTCGGCGGGACGCACTTCGGCGGGCAGGGTGGTATCGCACAGCCCGGCGGTGGCACCGGACTTCTCCAGCAGGTCCAGCCACTGGGGCAGTTCTTCCCGCTCCCACCCTGAGGGCATCAGCTCCAGCAGGGTGCCGCGGAAGGCGGGTTCCTGCCGGGTGAGGTCCAGCAGGGCCGGCCGGTGGGTCTTCCACCAGCCGGGCGGTGCCTTGAGGGTGCCGGGCAGCGCCAGCATCTCGCGCAGATAGGCGATCTCCTCGCCGAGCGCGTTCCTGCCCGCGGCCGCCTTCGCCAGCCGGCGCAGATCACCCGCGCCCGGACTCGACGGAGGCAGCCCGTGCGCGGCCAGGCGCACGAAGAGCCCGCGGACGTGCCGGAACGCCGTGGCGGCCGGGACCCGGGACGACAGCCCCTTGGCGTAGCTGGAGAGCATCTTCGTCGGCACGGCCCCGGCCAGGGCGAACTCGAGGAAGACCGCGTCCATGCGCTCCTCGTCGAACGGCAGCGCGTGCCCGGTCTCGGCCTTGCGCGCGTTGACGAACATCTGCGACGCGTACGCGCTCTCGTCGGCGGCCAGAAACACCCGGCCCGCCTGCTCGTAGAAGGTCGGCAGGAAATGCGGCACGGACCCCGCGAGGCGTTCGCCGATCGACTCGTAGGCGGCCCGCGCCCTCTTCGGCCTGGACTTCGCCGTCCGCGCCACCGTGTTCATCTCCTCGACCAGCGACATCGCCAGGTGACCGTCCGAGGGATGATGAACCAGCACCCATTCCGGGAAACCCAGCGCCCGCGGCTGCCCCAGACCGACCTCCACCGGCCCGCCCTCGGGTTCCAGGCCGAGGAAACCGGCGCCCAAGCCCCCTCCCTGTCCCGCGGCGACCAGCCGTACGACGATCCGGCCCTCCAGGCCCGGATGCCGGTAGGCCTGCGCGAACATGGCCACCGCCCGGTCACCGCCCCCGATGGTCCCCGGAGGCAGTACCGCACCGGCACGCAGCAGTTCCTCGGCCTCAGCCCGGGCTTCAGCCCGGGCCTGCGCCACCGCCGTCGCCTCGCCCCGGGCCACCGCGTCCTTGGCCACCGTGTCGCTCATGATTCCGTGCCTTTCGCGGCCGTGCGGCCGGTCCCCGGGGCCCTGCTCACGCGTGCGCCCGTCGGTCTGTGTCGTGTGAGATGCCCCGGCCACGCCCGTGCTCCCGAGGTGTGCCGCCGTCCGTGCCGTCGTCCCTGCCACAGTCCGTGCCACCGTGCCGCTCACGCGGTGCGGTCCGCGGACACCGTGCGGCCGGCCTGCAGAGCCGCGGCCATCCGCATCCCCTCGGACCACGCCACGGGGCCCACCTCGGACAGCCGAAGCCGGGAATCCCGTCCATGGCGCCAGCTCAGATCGCCGGTCCGGCCCTCTTCCCCGTAGTACGGACTGCCGATCTCGACCGACGCGGTGACGACCCGCCCGGCGTCCCGGATCCGGCCACTGACGCGGCCCTCGGACACCTTGTAGCCGAGCGAAGCAGCACGCGCGGAAAGATGGAACCACGAGCTGTACTCGGCGCCGGAGAACTCGGAGACCGTCTCGGCATCACCGAGTTCTCCGGCGCCGAGGTCACGCGGCCTGCGCCAGACGGCGCGATGGATCTGCTCGACACCCTGCACCACCCCCAACTCGGCCGCAAACACGCGAAGTTCGTCAAGGTCCGGAAGCAGCACCGGATGGGGCATCGTCACCGTGCGGGGAGAGAGCCGGACGGTCTCGCCGTCCAGGTTCACCACCCCAAGCCCACCCGAGTCGTCGGCGTCCCGCAGAAAACCCACCTCGCCGGGGCCCTCGCCGACCACCACCAGGTCACGCAGCGCCGACCGCCACGCCTCGTCGGGCCACACCCGGGCCAGCAGACCGGACGGCACCGGCAACGAGGACACCATCCAGCTGTCGACCCGCGCCACACACTGGGCCGCATGCCGGTCCAGCCACTCGGCGAACCGCTGCAGCTCGATCACCTCGGGCCGGTCCCGTAACTCTCCCGGCAGCGCTCTCAACTGCCCTTCCCCAGACGTCTCCGACGCGGACCGGGCCACTACCCGGCCTTCCACCAGAGCGATCTCATAGGTGTCGCCCACTGCCAGCCAGCCCATTGGTTTTCTCTGCCTCTTTCGCCGTTCGGAAACCGGCACAGCGCGGCCGGCGGTCCGAATCGACCCACCCCACTGTGACTGTCCGCGAAAGATTAGAGGCACCCACTGACAGTTTCCGGCGATCGAGCATCCTGAACTGCCCTGTCCTGCCCGCCAGTTCCTGCCGGATCCGCTCGGTCTAGGCCTCGCGAAGCCGCGCGATCGCGGGGGCGAACACCTCCATGTTCGGCTCCAGAACCGTCAGATACGAGAACCCGAACCGGTCCCGCTGCGCCCGCATCCGCTCGACGATGTCGTCCAGGGTCCCCACGAGGACGATCGGCAGCTCAAGGACCTGCTGCTCGGTCAGATGGGGGATGCGGGACAGCCACGGCTGGATCGCGGCACCGGGGTCGTCGGTGACGATGACGATCTGGACCAGCAGGTTCAGCTCGGCGGGCTCCGCGCGCCCGGCGGCCAACTTCCGGTACAGGGCGACCCGTTCGTCGAGCTCCTCCGCCGCGAGCGGCTCCAGCGAACCGCCGTCCCGGGTGCGCGCCGCGGTGAACGCCGCGATGTCCGCGTGCTCGGCGGTCAGCCGCAGCATCCGGTCGCCGTTGGCGCCGATCAGCAGCGGCACGCGCTTCTGCACGGGCTGCGGCTGATGGCCGTCCGAATCGAGGAGCCGCTCCAACTCCTCCACCGTACGCCGGAGATGGTCCACGCGCTCACCCGGCGAACCCCAGGGAAGGCCCGCCGTCTCGTGCTCCGCCTGTACGTAGCCGGTGCCGAGCCCGAGTTCCAGGCGGCCGCCCGTCAGCGCGTCCGTCGTGGCCACCTCGCGGGCCAGCAACGCCGGGTTCCAGAAACCGGCGTTGAGCACGAACGTGCCCAGACGTGGCCGCTCGGTCGCCTCGGCTGCTGCGACCAGCGCCGGGAAGGGAGCGGGCATGCCGAGGTGGTCCGGGGCCAGGATCACGTCGTAGCCGAGTTCTTCAGCCCGACGGCACTTCGCGCGCCACTCGTCGGCTGGTGCAGCACTCATCAGATTGACGCCGAAACGGAACGGGCGGGCCATGAACTCTCCTCACCGGGAAGGGACTTGAGTATGCGGTGTGCGTCGCCCCGCGTACGTGGAGCTCCCCGTGCACGGGGAGCGTGCTCCACGCGCCGATCACTCGTGCGCGATGGCCGCCAGCACATTCATGCGCGATGCACGCAACGCCGGCAGCAGCGCCGCCACGATGCCCACCACGGCCGATCCCACGACGACCGCGACGAGAGTCGTCCACGGGATCGCGAGCGCCTTCATCCCCTGCAGGGCGAGGACCTGCTGCACGCACACACCCCAGACGAGCCCGAGCGCGAGCCCGAGAACCGCGCCGAACACGGCGATCACCACCGACTCCAGCCGGATCATCCGCCGCAACTGCCGCCGGGCGAGCCCGATCGCGCGCAGCAGCCCGATCTCCCGGGTGCGCTCCACGACCGACAGGGCAAGGGTGTTGACCACGCCGAGCACCGCGATGACGATCGCGAGGCCGAGCAGCGCGTACACCAGGTAGAGCAGCACGGCGATCTGATCGTGGATCAGCTTCTTGTAGTCGGCCAGGTCGCGCACCTGCACCTGCGGATACGGGTCCAGCGTCTTGTCGAGGTTCGAGCGCAGGGTGTCGGCGGAGGTGCCCGAGGCCGCGTTCACGTACAGCGCGGAGTCCTGCCCGCCGGGCACGTACTTCTCGACCGTGCCGAAGCCGAAGAACAGCCCGCCCTGCGTGCCGAAGCCCTCGGCGGCGTCCTGGTCGGTCAGCGCACCCACCTTCAGTTCGGCCTTCTGCCCGGCGGGGAACTCGACGGGGATCGTGCTGCCGAGGCGTACGTCGTGGTCCTTGGCGAAGCCCGCGTCCATGGCGATGTTCCCGTCCGCGAGCGCGTCGGCAGTGTCGCCCTCGGCGTACGTGATGCGGGCGACCTCGTCGAGCTGCGACTCGTAGCCCGCCGCGGTCGTCTCGACGCGCTTGCCGTCCGGCAGCCGGACGGCGACCGGCGTGAACCGCTGCCGTACGACGAGTCCCGCGCCCTCCGTGTCCTGCACCTTCTCGGTGATCTCCTGCGGGAACGGCAGGAAGTTGGCGTTCTGCACCACGAAGTCGGCGCCCAGCGTCTTGTCGATCTGGTCGTCGAAGGACTTGGACATCGACGCGCTCGCCACGGACATGCCGCCGACCAGCGCGAGGCCCACCATCAGGGCGGCCGCGGTGGCGCCGGTGCGGCGCGGGTTGCGCAGCGCGTTGCGCTGGCTCATCCGGCCGACCGAGCCGAACACGGCGGGGAAGAAACCGCCGAGGACACGGATCACCGGCCGGACGAGCAACGGCCCGGCGATGACCGTCGCGAGGAGGGTGAGGACGACGCCGAGGCCGAGCAGGGAGGCGGCGGACCCGGTCTCCGTGGACGTCACGCACCCCACGAGCGCGGCGGCACCCAGCGCGCCGACGATCAGCCCCACCACCGCCCGTACCCGCAACGGCCGCCCCACACCGGCGATTTCGGCGTCCGCCAGCGCGGCCATCGGCGACACACCGGCCGCTCGGCGGGCCGGCAGATACGCCGCGACGAAGGTGACGCCCACCCCGACGACGTATGCCGCGACGGGTGTCGCCCATCCGATGACCATCTCGGCGGTCTTCAGGTTCATGCCGAACAGGCCCATGAGCTCGATCAGCCCGATCGCGAGCCCGATGCCCGCGGCCAGGCCGAGCGTCGAGCCGACCAGGCCCAGCAGGGTCGCCTCCAGGAGCACGGACCGGCGCACCTGCCGCCGGTCGGCGCCGAGCGCGCGCAACAGGCCCAGTTCACGGGTGCGTTGGGCGATCAGCATGGAGAAGGTGTTGACGATCAGGAAGACCCCGACCAGTACGGCGATACCGGCGAAGCCGAGCATCACGTACTTGATCACATCGAGGAATCCGCCCAGTTGGGAGGCGGCCGTCTCGGCCTGCTCGTCGGCGGTCTCCAACTCGTAGGTGCCCGAGCCGATTTCGGCGGCGATGCGCTGCTTGAGCTGTGCGTCGCTCACGCCTTCCGCCGCGTCCACCTGGATGCTGGTGGCGACGCCCGTCCGGCCGAGCAGTTCGGCCGGCGCGGCCGCCGGGTCGAGGAAGACCAGTGCGGCACCCGGGTTGGTGGTCTTGAAGGTCGCGATGCCGACGACCTTCACCTTGAACGACCCGGGCTGTGCGATGACGGTGAGGGTGTCACCGATGCCGACGTGCTTCTTGTCGGCGGTGTCCGCGTCGAGGAGCGCCTCGTCGGCGCCGCGCGGGGCGTGCCCCGAGGTCAGCTCCACGGGGCTGCGCTCGGTGACGTACCAGTCGGCCGCGATGGTGGGCGCGCCCGTGGTCGGTCCTACCGACTTGTTGTCGCTGTCGACGACGGTGATGTTCTCGACGGACACGTCCGGACGCGCGAGAGTGACCCCGTCGACCTTGCCGATGCGGTCCACGAGGCTCGTGGGCACGGTCGCGATCGCCCCGGAGGGGATCTGCGAGTCGAGATCCTCCTTCGGCGACACGGTCACGTCGGCCGACGTGGACGCGAACAGCCGGTCGAACGTGCGGGTGACCGTGTCCGAGAAGATCAGGCTGCCCGCGACGAACGCCACGGACAGGACGACGGCCAGCGCCGAGAGCAGCAGCCTGCCCTTGTGCGCGAGGAAACTCCGGAGTGTCGCCTTCAGCACGACAGCCTGCCTCAGTCCTTGTCGAGGGCGATGCCCTCGTCGGGTGCGATGCCCTGGCCGGGGGCGCCGTCGCCCTCGATCGTCCCGCGAATGGTGTCGAACCTCTTCATGCGTTCCAGCACCGCCTCCGCCGTGGGCCGTGCCATCTCGTCCACGATCCGCCCGTCCCCGAGGAAGAGCACCAGGTCGGCGTGGGCGGCGGCGCCCGGATCGTGCGTGACCATGACGACGGTCTGGCCCAGGTCGTCGACCGCGTCCCGCAGGAAGCCGAGCACTTCGAGTCCGGCCCGCGAGTCCAGGTTGCCCGTCGGCTCGTCCGCGAAGATCAGCTCGGGGCGCGAGGCGAGGGCGCGGGCGCAGGCGACGCGCTGCTGCTGCCCGCCGGAGAGCTGCGCCGGCCGGTGCTTGAGCCGGTCACGCAGGCCGAGCTGGTCGATGACCTGGTTGAGCCACTTCTCGTCGGCCTTCTTGCCCGCGATGTCCATGGGCAGCGTGATGTTCTCGGCCGCGTTCAGGGTCGGGATCAGGTTGAACGACTGGAACATGAAGCCGATCCGGTCGCGGCGCAGCTGGGTCAGCTCGCGCTCCTTCAATCCCGTGATCTCGGTGTCTCCCAGCCACACCTGTCCGGCCGAAACGGTGTCAAGACCCGCCAGGCAGTGCATCAGCGTGGACTTCCCGGAGCCCGAGGGGCCCATGACCGCGGTGAAGCGCCCGCGCGCGATGTCCACGTCGACCGAGTCGAGGGCGAGCACGGTCGTCTCACCCGATCCGTACGCCTTCGTGAGGCCACGGGCGCGGGCCGCGATCCCCTCGGCGTCCGTGCGCCCGAGGGCGTGCTCCGCAGCTGCTGTGGACAAGGCCGCCTCCTAGGTGGGACTCCGGTGTCCGCGGGCGAGCCTAGTGTGATGCGCGGCACACTTGGTATCCCCCCGAAGTGCCGGTCGTTCTCCGCCGCAGGTCGGTGACCCCGGGATCCGTGTAAGGGGCACCCTTAGGGGGGGGTGATTCGGGTCCTCTTGCCACTGCTAGCACATCGGCGCTAGCTTCGAGGTATGGCTAAGACCCAGCTGAACGTGCGCGTGGACGAGGACACCGCCCGCGCCGCGCGCGAACGCGCCCTGGCCCGCGGGATGAGCGTCAACCGCTACATCGAGGAACTGGTCAGACAGGACACCGGAGAAGCCGGCCACACCTTCGTCGAGGCCGCCGCCGACTTCATGAAGCAGTACGAGTCCGTCTTCGTCGAGGAGTTCGGCGCGGAGCGAGAAGGCCGTCGCTGAGCTCTTGAACGAACCCCTGAACATCAGAGTCGACCTCGCCTGGCTCCTCATGGTCGCGGAGCACAAGACGCCGGGCGACCCCCAGGTCACCGACTTCGGCGCCCTCGTCGCCGCCGTCGGCCGCCACGAGGCCGAGATATTCGGCGTCCCCGTCTACGACACCCCGCACACCCGTGCCGCCGCGCTGCTCCAGCTCCTGCTGCACGTCCCGGCACTCGAACGTTCCAACGCGATGTTCGCCATGGCCGTCGCGTACGCCTACCTCGTCGCCAGCGGCCTGAAGGTCGTCACCTCGCCCGAGCAGGTCCGTGAACTGGCCCGCCTGGTCAAGACCGGCGAGGCCACGGTGGACGACATCGCGCGCGAACTGCGCCAGTGGAGTCTGTGAGCCCCTCGGACTCCTGAACCGGGCTTCCTGGGGCCGGGCATGCTCTCGGCCTCAGGAATCGGGCGGGCCCTCGGCCGCGGGCCGGCGCGCGGTCCCCAGCACGCAGTACGAACTCGGCATCCGCGGTCCCTTCGCGGGCACCAACAGCCGACGGTACGGGCCCAGTTCGTACCCCGCGTCCCTGATCGCGCCCACGGGGTCACGGCTCACATGACAGCCGCCGAAGAGCAGCGGCCACACCGTGCGGTCCAGGGCGCGCTGACCGGCGTTCATCGCGCGGCCGCCGCCCCTCCCGTGCTCGAAGAACCGCAGCTCACCGCCCGGACGCAGGACACGGCGGATCTCGGTGAGAGCCCGCGGCAGGTCTCGTACGCTGCACAGGACCAGACTCACGACGGCCGCGTCGAAGGCCTCGCTCTTGACCGGCAGCGCCTCCGCGACGCCCGGGACCACGTCGACCGGCACGTCGGAGCGCAGGGCCGCGGTCACCGCCAACGTCCGCAGGCGGCGCTCCGGTTCGATGGCGACGACCTCCGAGACCGTGCTCGGATAGTGGGCGAAGTTCAGTCCGTTGCCCGCGCCGATCTCGATGACCCGGCCGGAGAGCCCGGCGAGCAGCTCCTCGCGGTGGACGCCGATGGCCGGCTCCGCCGCCACGCTGCACTTGGCGTAGAAGCGGGCGAACAGCGGGTGGTGAACCTGGGCCGGGGCCGGCTGACCCGTCCTGGTGGTGCTGGAGCCGCGCGGTCGCATGGGGGACCTCCCCTGAAGGTCGGGGCGTACCGCGATTGTCCCCCGGGACGGGCTCGCTCACCCGTTCGCGGGTCGTCCTGTTCGGCGGGCACGGTGTCGCCCTGTGGCCCCGGCGGGGCGGGGACCACAGGACGAGCCGCGAGGGGCGGGTCAGGCGATGAAGTCGCGCACCTGCTCGTAGACGCCGTGGTCGTTGTTCATGTCGGTGTGCGAGACGCACCCGACCTCGACGTTCGTGGCACCGCTGAGGATCGCGGTGGTGTCGGGGGTCAGGGCCTCGTCGCAGTTCGACCAGTAGCTGGCGTAGGAGACGCTGCCCGGTGTCTCGTCGCCCGAGTTCAGCGAGGTCAGGAACGAACTGCCGGTGTACATCTCCGCGCAGGACGTGTAGATCCAGCTGCACCAGCCGGCGGTCGTGGTCCCGTGGTTCGTCCCGGCCGTGGAGACGAAGTCGTCGACGTACGCGGTCCCGCCGAGGTTCTTGAGGTAGTAGCGGGAGTTCAGGGCGCCCATCGAGTGCACGACCAGGTCGACCTTGGACGCGCCGGTCTGGGAGAGCACGCTCTGGATCTTGGTGGACAGTTGCTGGGCGGTCGTGGCGTTCGACTTGCCCCAGTCGTAGGACCAGGCGAACAGTTCGGAGCCGGCGTAGCCGTCGGCCTTGAAGTCGGCGGTCCAGTCGTCCCAGCTGCTCGACGAACTGCTCAGACCGTGCACGAAGACGACGGGATTGCGGGCGGCGGCGTTCGCCGGGGACGCGGGCAGGGACAGGGACAGAAGCAGCGACGCGAGGACCGCTGCGAAGACCGTGCCGGCAGTGCGTGTGCGGCGGGTCATGGTGCCTCCTGATGCGGGTGGGTTCGTCAGGAGTGTCAGGTGGGGTCTACGCGCGCCGCATCGGTGAAATCGCCGGTCTTTACGCACCACTTAACTCGCCAGTAACGTGGAAGGTGTGGTGACCTCGGTGAACCCCCCGCCTCTCCCGCAGCATTCGCCACCGCCCCTGATGAACGCCCCGGAACAACCGGGCGGCGCGCCGCGAACGCACCCGCGAACCCCGATGTCCGAAGGCGTCCGGGTCCGGGTGCTGCGTGCCGTGCACGGCGATCCGCGCGCGGCCGCGGAACTCGCCGCCGTCCTCGGCGAGCACCAACTGGCCGGTCTGGAACCGCTTCCGGCCGAGCCCGTCGCTGTGGCCCCCGGTCTGCTGCGGTCCCAGCGGCGCGAGATCAGGACCCTCCCGCCGGACACCCGGCGGCTCCTGCTGATCGCCGCCGCCGACCAATACCCCCTCGCCACGCACGCCTTCCAGCGCGCGGTGACCGCGGCCCGGCTGGACACCGGGCCCCTCGACGAGGCCGAGGCGGCCGGATTCGCCCATCCGACGTCCGCCGGAGTCGTGTTCCGGGACCCCTGGACCCGTATCGCCGCCTACGAGACCGCGTCGGCCCTGGACCGGCGCGAGACCCATCGGCTGCTCGCCCGCGTCCTGCGCGGCGAGGGCGAGGCGCCCCGCCGGTCCTGGCACCGAGCCGCCGCGTCCCTCGGGCCCAGCCGGCGGCTCGCGGGGGAGTTGCGCGCATCGGCGCACGAGGCCAGGGCCGCGGGCGAACACGCGCTGGCCTGCGCTCTCCTCGAACGGGCCGCCGTACTGACCCCCGACCCGCGGGAACGCCCCCGCCTGCTGGCCCGGGCCGCCGCCGACGCCTGGCGCTCCGGCGACGCCGACCGCGCCCGCCGCCTCGCCGCCCACGGCGACGTCGACGGGCTGAGCGGACTGCTCGCTCTACGCGCGGGGAACGCCACGGAGTCGTTCGACGCGCTGCTCGCGGAGGCGGTACGCGGCGTGGAGTCGGGGGAGCGGGCACTCGCCGGTGAACCGGGCAGAGGCACCGACGGCGACCGCACGGTCGGCGGCGCGCTCATCGAGGGCGCGGGCGCGGTCCGAGGCGTACGCCCTGCCGTTCCGGCCGTCCCCGACGTTGCCGCGCACCTGGTGGCACGTGCCACCGAAGCCGCCGTCTACACCGGTGACCTGCGTCGATGTCTGGAGGCCGCAGCCGTCGCCGACCGGTACGGGATCGTGTCACCCGGCACGCTCGGGGGACTGGCCGCCGCGTTCGAAGGGCGGTACGAGGACGCCCGCGATCTCCTCAAAGCAGCCGCCGGGCGCTGCGGCCCCGGCGGCGACCCCACCTCGCTGATCCATTCCTCGATCGCCGCTCTGATGCTCGGCGACCACACCCTCGCCGCCTCCGCTGCCGTACGCGCCGCCGCCTCCGCCCGGGCCAGGGGCGAGTCCATGACCGTCCCGCAGGCCATGGAGTTCCGGGCGTACGCCGAGTTCTGGACGGGCCGCCCACGGGCCGCGGGCGCCGCCACCCTGGACGCCCTGCGCCAGGCGTACGCCACCGGGCAGGACAACGGGGCCTGCCATCTCCAGGCCGCCCTCGCCATGTTCGCCGCCGTCACCGGTGACGAGGACGTCTGCCGGGCCCGCGTCGAAGCGGCCCGCACCTACGCCCTGGCACGAGGCCTCGGCCTCGCCGCCGCCCTCGCCCTGTGGGCGCTCGCCTTCCTCGACCTCAGCACCGGCCGTTACGCGGCGTCCGCGTCCCGGCTGCGCGCCCTCGCCGGATTCGGCCCAGGCCACGGACACCGGGCCGTACGCCATCTCGCCACCCCGCACTACGTGGAAGCCGCCGTCCGCACCGGCGACACCCGCGTCGCGCGGGCCGCCCACGCCGACTACGACCGTTGGGCGAGCGCCGTCCGCAGCCCCGACGACCTCGCCCTCAGCGCCCGTTGCCGCGCCCTGCTGGCCACCGGGCCCGAGGCCGTCGAGCACTACCGGACCGCCCTCGACCTGCATGCCAGCGGTACGCGCGACTTCGAACGCGCCCGTACGGAGCTGCTGTTCGGCGGTGCGTTGCGTCGGCTGCGGAACCGTACGGAGGCGCGGGACCGGCTGCACAGCGCGCTCGAAGCGTTCCTGCACTTCGGGGCGCCGCACTGTGCCGCGCAGGCCCGGGGTGAACTCCGTGCCTTGGGTGAGCCCGCCCAACCGCCGAGCGGGGCCCGTGACGTGGCCGCTCTGCTCACCGCTCAGCAGTTGACGGTGGCTCGGATGGCCGCCGACGGGGCTACCAACCGGGAGATCGCTTCCCGGCTGCTGCTCAGTCCGCGCACGATCGATCACCATCTGCGGGGGGTGTTCAATCGGCTTGGTATTCGGTCGCGGATCGAGTTGGTGAGGTTGTTGGCTTCGTCGGAGGAGTGAGCGCCGCCGGACTGCTGTTGTGTGTCTGCAGGCCGGTTGTGGTTGGTCGCGCAGTTCCCCGCGCCCCTTGAGGGGCGCTGAAGGCCTCCTCGTTCCACGTTCCCCCAAGCCGTGGTGCGAGCCAACTGGCCGCCATGGCGCGGAAGTCCGCCACCGGGAGCTGACCCGAACCATCCGGAACCGCACCGAGCAGTGGTGCCTCGGCGACCGTCGGCAGATCCGCGAGGTTGCAACGCGAGGCGAGATCTGGCTCGTTCGGCCAGCTGCCCAGTACGACACCGAGCAGGTCGAGGCGGCGGGCCCGTAGTTCGCGGGCCGTCAGCTCCGTCGTGTTGAGCGTGCCGAGTCCGGCCGAGGCGACCACCAGGACGGGGGCGTCCAGCAGTCGTGCCGCGTCCGCGAGTGTGCCGCCCTCGTCGTCGAACCGTACGAGGAGGCCGCCCGCCCCCTCGACCAGAACGAGGTCGTGGTCGGCGGCCAACTTGCCCGCCGCCTCCGCCACTTCGAACGGCCGCACCGGTACGAGACCGGAACGCCGGGCCGCCGTGGCGGGAGCCAGCGGCTCGGGGTAGCGGGCGAGTTCGACGGACGTCACCGGGCCCGCGAGCCGGGCCACCTCGTCGGCGTCACCGCGCTCGCCCGGCAGCACACCGGTCTGCGCGGGCTTGAGCACGGCCACGGACCGCCCGGCCGCGAGAGCCACAGCGGCGACGGCCGCGGTCGTCACGGTCTTGCCGACCTCCGTGCCCGTCCCCGTGATCACCAGTACCGAAGACATGTCAGCCCTCCCCAGCCGCCGCGCACACCGCAGCCGTGATCCGTGCCAGATCCGCGTCCCCGGTGACGTACGGCGGCATCGTGTAGACGAGGTCCCGGAACGGGCGCAGCCACACGCCCTCGCGGACCGCGGCCCGGGTCGCCGCCGCCATGTCGATCTCGTGGTCGAGCTGCACGACTCCGATGGCACCGAGCACGCGTACGTCCCGGACCCCGGGCAGCTCCGCCGCCGGAGCCAGCCCCTCCCGCAGCCCGGTCTCGATGCGCTTGACCTCGGTCTGCCAGTCCTGGCCGAGGAGCAGGTCGATCGAGGCGCAGGCCACGGCGGCGGCGAGCGGGTTGCCCATGAAGGTCGGGCCGTGGGCGAGGACCGGTACCTCGCCCCGCGAGATCCCGTCGGCGACCCGCGCGGTGCAGAGCGTGGCCGCCATCGTCAGATAGCCGCCGGTCAGCGCCTTGCCGACGCACATCACGTCCGGCGTCACCGCCGCGTGCTCGGCCGCGAACATGGCGCCCGTACGGCCGAAGCCCGTCGCGATCTCGTCGAACACGAGCAGCACGTCGTGCGCGTCGCACGCCTCGCGCAGCACCCGCAGATACGCGGGGGAGTGGAACCGCATCCCGCCCGCGCCCTGCACCACCGGCTCCACGATCACCGCGGCCAGCTCGTCCGCGTGCCGCTCGATCAGCTCACGCAGATGGTCCGCGTACGACTCCTCGTACGCGACCGGCGGCGGGTCCGCGAACACCTGGCGCTGGAGCACGCCCTGCCACAGCTCGTGCATCCCGCCCTCGGGGTCGCACACGGACATGGGCTGCCAGGTGTCGCCGTGGTAGCCGCCGCGCCAGGTCAGCAGGCGCTGCTTGTCCGGGCGGCCGAGGGAACGCCAGTGCTGGAGGCACATCTTGACCGCGACCTCGACGGACACCGAGCCGGAGTCGGCCAGGAAGACGTGCTCAAGCCCCTCGGGTGACATGTCGACAAGGTGCTTCGCCAGTCGTACGGCGGGCTCGTGGGTGAGCCCGCCGAACATCACGTGGCTCATCCGGCCGAGCTGGTCGCGGGCCGCCTCGTTGAGCGCGGGGTGGTTGTAGCCGTGGATCGCCGACCACCAGGACGACATGCCGTCGATCAGCTCGGTGTCCCTGCCGGCCAGCCGCAACCGCACTCCGCTCGCCGACTCCACGACGAGCGGTTCCTGCCGGCCGGGCATCGGCCCGTACGGGTGCCAGACGTGCCGCCGGTCGAGCTCCAGCAGCTCGGGCACGGAGAGGCCGGGCACGTGCGGGTCAGGCATTGGGCGCGAGGTCCGTTCCGGCACCCCGGCGGCGTACCGCGACCAGGTCCGTACGCGCCTCGGAGACCCGGGCCGTCTCGGAGACCCGCGCCGCTGCGGGGGCCTGCTCGTCGGCGGCCGAGCCGCAGGGGCCGCAGCCGCCGCCCTCGTGGGAGCCGCATCCGGCGTCCGCGTGCGAGCCGCATCCGGACTCGGCGTGGGAACCGCAGCCGCCGCCCGCGGTGACCCGGTGCTCCGGAAGCGTCACCTGGCCCGTGCCCTCCACCTCGAACCCGGCGTCCGCGATCATCTCCAGGTCGGCCTTGCTGGCCTGGCCCTCGGTGGTCAGGTAGTCGCCGAGGAAGATCGAGTTGGCCAGGTTCAGGGCGAGGGGCTGCATCGTGCGCAGATGGACCTCGCGGCCGCCCGCGATCCGCACCTCGACGTCCGGGCAGACGAACCGGACCATCGCGAGGATCCGCAGACAGCGCTGCGGGGTGAGGTTCCACTCCTTGGCGAGCGGGGTGCCCTCGACCGGGATCAGGAAGTTGACCGGCACCGAGTCCGGGTCGAGCGCGCGCAGCGAGTAGACGACGTCGACGAGGTCCTCGTCGCTCTCGCCCATGCCCGCGATCAGCCCCGAGCAGGCGGACAGGCCCGCGGCGTGCGCCTTCTGGACCGTGTCGACGCGGTCGGCGTACGTGTGGGTCGTCGTGATGTCCCCGTACGTCGACTCGGACGTGTTGAGGTTGTGGTTGTACGCGTCCGCGCCCGCCTCGCGCAGCCGCTCGGCCTGGCCGTCGGAGAGCAGCCCGAGGCAGGCGCACACCTCGACGCCCTCGTTCTGGTCCTTGATCGCCTTGATGGTGTCCGAGACCCGGTCGACGTCACGGTCGGTGGGACCGCGACCGCTCGCCACCAGGCAGACCCGCTTGGCGCCGCCCGCGAGCCCGGCGGCCGCGGCCTCGGAGGCCTGGTCGGGTTTCAGCCACGTGTACTTCAGGATCCCGGCCTTGGAGCCGAGCCGCTGCGAGCAGTACGAGCAGTCCTCCGGGCACAGGCCCGACTTCAGGTTGACCAGGTAGTTGAGTTTCACCCGTCGGCCGAACCACTGCCGGCGTACCTTGCCGGCCGCGGCCACCACATCGAGGAGTTCGTCGTCGGAGGTCGCCAGTACGGCCAGCGCCTCTTCGCGGGTCGGCAGCTCTCGCCGAAGCCCCTTGTCCACCAGCGTGTTCAGCAGGTCCATGAGGTCCGATCCTGGCCTATCCGACCGCGCCGGGCCAAGGAGGGACCGGACAACAGAGGCCGTTCGACGTGTGGGGTATGTAACACGACTACCCCAGTACGTAGGGTCTACCGAGAGCATGGAAGACCTGGTCAGAGGCCCAAAGTCCGCATCTCGCCGCCGATTTGGTGAGAGACATGAGTGAGACGGAAGGGCCAGTGGATCAGTTTGGAGGGTTCCTACAACACCCCCGAAGGGGCTGTTCCCTCAAGCACCGTGCGTGACTTGATGCCGGCTGTTCTGGAAGCTCTCGGCATCCCCCACCCTGCGACCGTAGGGGACCGCGAGGCGCACGACCAACCCGTGGTGGTTGCCCGATGCGGTCACCGTTGCGAGCGGCTGAGACACCGGACGGGCGGTTGAGTTGCCTCCCCTTAGCTCAGCGATCAACGGAGCCGTGACCAAGCCACGCGTTCCGCAAGTCGATTAGGTGGAGCCGTCCAGCAGCTTCACAAGTGATGACGTGATGACGCGTATGGTTCCGACCCTGATAGTGGATAGCGGAGCCTCGTTGGTTCGGATGAGGTCGTATAGCTGAGATTTACTGATACCGAGAGCTGTGGCCGCTTCCTTCACGCTCACGGTTGCTGGCCAAGATCGGACATCATCGAGGGTTGGTGGTCCGTCCATGTCGCTCCTGTCCATGTCGATATCTAACGGAATCACGCTTTATATCGGGTGTCGAATCCTCCCGTAGGGGCTTGATCGCCGGAGTGGTAGGGGGCTGGTTCCCGAGCCGGGCGGAGGGATTCTGAGGCTTGTAAGTAATTTCCCGGAGGGTTCATATGAAGCCGATACCAGCTCGTGTAGGGGTGTCGGCCCTGCGGCACGTTACTGTCAGGCCGACCTTGAGCGCTGGATGACCGGCGACGACGCCCGTCTGCGCCAGGAGGCAGGGCACTTCGTGCGCTGGGCCCTCTCCCAGAAGATCGCCCGTGATCTCAGCTTCCCTTCCGAGCGGTGGAACGGCCCCTCCCAGCCGATGGACGTGGAAGCCCGCTGGGCCACCGCCCGACGCCTGCTGCACGACGACACCCTCAAGTCCGAAGACCGCCTTGCCGGCCTGCTGTTGCTCCTCTACGCCCAGTGGCCCGCTGCGATCTCCCGGCTCACCGTCGACCACATCGAGGAGACGAACGGGGCGGTCCGCATCCGCCTCGGCGCCGTCCCGGTGGACCTGCCCGCACCCGTCTCTGAACTGGCCCTCCAGCAGGTCGGGGTTCGCCGCAGCCATGCCGTCCTCGGCCGCACAGACTCGCCCTGGCTCTTCCCCGGAGGCCAGCCCGGCCGCCCGATCAGTGCCTGGGCCATGGGCGAACGGCTCCGCAAACTCGGCATCCGGCTCGCACAGACCCGCTCGACGCGCTGTTCCAGCTCGCCACCGAGCTGCCCGCCGCAGTCCTCGCCCGCCCCCTCGGCATCGACATCACCGTCGCCGTCAAATGGCAGCGAGCCGACGCTGACGACTGGTGCGCCTACGCGGGCGAGATCAGCCGCCGCTCGGCTCAGGGCGGTTGCAAGTTCCGGGGGCGTGCGGCTGGTCGGGCTGTGACCGGTTGGGGTGCATAACAGGGCAGGCACGGGCTTCGTGATCATTGTGGTGTCTAAGCCCGATGATCATGAGGTGGCCCGTGCCTGCCGCTGTATCTTCTCCCATTCCCGCCGTGTTGGTGAAGCTGGGTCCGTTGGATGCCGGTCGGGTCGCTGACCTGCGCCTCTACTTCGACTCGGTGCCCGACCCGCGCTCCCGGCGGGGCCGGTGGTACTCGCTGACATCGATCCTGCTGGTGTGTGCCTGCGCGGTCGTCTCGGGAGCGAGGAGCATCGACGAACTCGCCGAGTGGGGCCAGCGTGCTTCGAACGCACTGCTGACAGTCATCGGGATCCGGCGCCACCTGCTCAGATGGCGGCGCACTCCGTCGCCGGCCACGATCGGCCGTGTGCTGGGGGCTGTTGACGGTGACGCCCTGGACCGGGCGGTGGGCGCCTACCTGGCCGACCGGCATCGCGCTGCCACCGAGCCCGACCAGGCGCCGTCGCCGTCCGCGTCCGGGCGGCCGCGCGTGATCGCTGTCGACGGCAAAGCACTCAAGGGATCAGCCCGTCTCACCGCGACGCGCCGGCATCTGCTCTCCGCGGTCACTCACGGCACCGTCGTGACCCTCGCCCAGGTGGAGGTCGGCGCGAAGACGAACGAAACCACACACTTCCAACCGCTCCTGGCACCGCTGGACCTGGCCGGCACCGTCGTCACCTTCGACGCCCTGCACTCGGTCAAGACGAACATCTCCTGGCTGGTCGAGGCCAAGAAGGCCCACTACATCGCCGTGATCAAGACCAACCAGCCGACCGCCCACAGCCAGCTCGCGGCCCTGCCGTGGCGGGACATCGCCGTCCAGCACACCGCCTCCGCCTCCGGGCACGGCAGGCGCGAGTCCCGCTCGATCAAGACCTGCGCCGTCGCGGACGAACTCGGCGGGATCGCCTTTCCCCACGCCCGCCTGGCCATCCGCGTCCACCGCCGCCGCAAGCAGACCGGCAAGCGCGAGACCCGTGAGAGTGTCTACGCCGTCACAAGCCTCGACGCCCACCAAGCCCGCCCCTCCGAACTGGCCACCGCGATTCGCGGGCACTGGGGAGTGGAGAACTCCTCGCACCACATCAGGGATGTCACCTTCGCCGAGGACGCCTCCACCGTCCACGCCGGAACCGCACCACGGGCCATGGCGACCCTCCGCAACCTCGCCATCGGCGTGCTGAAAACCCTCGGAGCCGACAACATCGCCAAGACCACCCGGGCGATCCGCGACGAACCCCAACGAGCACTCCCCATCCTGGGCATCACCAACGATCCGGACACCTACGGAACTTGATCAAGCCCTGCGCTCGGCTTCAGAGCAATTCTCAAGCCGCCACGCCGCCAAAGAACACAAGAGGGAACACGGTGAAGGACTTGACGTTTAGCATGTCACGGCGAAGTGTCCGAGCATGCATCCTGGTACTGATTACAGTCCTTATAGCAGTTTTGATCGTGCTGCTTATTGGACCTGTGGCTCACTGGATCGCGCGGCACGACAAGGGTGGAGCTCCAAGCCCTGAACAAATAGACGCCGTTCGAGGCCGACTTTTTCAGGTTGCCACTGGCATCCTTGCCTTAGGGGCCTTTTGGTTCACGGCGCGCAACTATGGGATTATGCGAGATCAGCACCAACTCGCCCAGCGCGGTCAGACTAGTGAACGGTTCGTGCAAGCAGTCGAGCTACTCGGGTCTTCAAGCATGGACGTCCGCATCGGTGCGGTTTACGTTCTGGAGGGCATATCTCGCGATTCCTCGCAAGATCATCCGGTAGTGATGGAAGTTCTCTGTTCCTTTGTCCGCCGCAGGTCGGGTGAAAGGAGTGAACCGGAAGTTGGAGTTTCAGGAGATGTTCGTCCCCCGCCGCCTGATATGCAGGCGGCGCTAACGGTTATCGCACGTCGAGACCACACGCGGGACTGCACGCCCATGTTCCTGGAGGGCGCCAACCTGGCAGGCGCGAACTTGGAAGGAGCCCACCTCAGGAGAGCCGACATGACGAACACGAACCTACGCCAGGCACGCCTTCACGGTGCCGACCTGCAAAACGCCTTCTTCTCCAGGGCCGATGTCAGTTACGCCTATCTACACGGGGCAGATCTGAGACACGCCGACCTGCGTTGGGCAAAGATGGAGCATGTGTGGGCGAATAGGACGGATTTCCGATGTGCGACATTCTGGGGTGCGGATCTGCGGCGAGGTGACCTTCACCGAGCCGATCTGCGAAATGCCGACCTCAGCAGAAAAGAAGTTGATCTCGTGACGCCGCCAGGATCATCATCGTCGATGACCCATCTGACGGGACCGTTCCCGGAAGGATGGCAGATTTCGAGCTATCACTTTCCAAGCGTCAAGATGGATCAGGCAATCCTGCTGGGTGCTCAACTCGAAGGAGCCGACCTGCGAGGCGCCGAGAGCCTTACACGTGAACAAGTGCAGGCGACGGCGAACTACAGCGAACACCTACTCCCCGCAGACCTATAGCAGGCTGCAGGTGGGCGTTATCACCGTTCAGCTTGTGAACATGATCGTCGAATGACCCGGTCGGCCGCCTGGCGTGATTAGCCCAAGAGGATCATGACTACGGATGTCTCGCAGGGCATTCGGAGGGTTCCAATACCCAACTCCACCATTACACCTGCAACCGGACGCCCACAAGGCTGTTCTTGGCGCTTGGGAGCGTCTCGATGCTCCGCTGACCATTGCTGCATGAACGATCCTGCGCCCTGTCCTCCATGGACAGGGCGAAGGAGCTTGCGTGGTGCAGGACACTCAGGTCAGGGGCCGCCGGTTGGTCGGCCCGTCGTTCCTAGGCGGTATGACGGGTGCCCGGGCGCCGGAAGCCTGTTCGGGGGGCGTGGAGGCTTGGTGGCCGTGGAGTCGGTAGACCATGTCATCGGGACATCGATCTAGGCGGGCTCGGCGCCACGCGGCGTCGTATGACAGGGCGGTTGCACTGCGCCGTTGGATGATCAGGGCTCGAAGGCTGGTGAGGGGGGCCAGCAGTACCCGCCACAGGACGAGCTTCATGGATGTGCCCTTCGAGACGCCCCGTCGGACTCGGTTATGTCCATCGGTGCCATGCCGCTGGGCAAGCTGCCGCCGTTGAGTGCCTTGAGGGAGTCGGACAGCACGAGCATTGCCTGCTGTCGCTTCTCGATGTTCGTGAACCCTTGGCCGACCTGCTCCCATTGCTGTAGGAGTGGGAACCACCAGCGGTCGCAGGAGCAGATCAGGCGAGCAAGTCGCTGAAGCTCGGCAATGTGTTCGTCGCCCAGGACGCCGGCGGCGTGGTGTTCAAGTTGGTCTAGGACGACGAGATCCGGGTGATCGTAGAGGTTCGTCTTCAAGAACCGCAGACGGCGGATACGTTGCTCGTCCGCCGCCCGCTGCGCCAGTAGCTCCTGCGCTGCGCTGGGCAGACCAAGAGCCGCGCGGACGTTCAGGAGGCAGTAGTTCGGGGCGCGACGAGGCAGGCAGCCGAGGGTGGCATTGACGGCGTCTTGTGCGGCGGGCAAGTCTGAGGCTCCCTGATGCACCGCAGTCCCAGCGGCTGTGGCATGCACGGTGGCGCGTACTGTCTCCTCCAGATTGGGAGGTACACGCCAGAGTGGTCGCCAGGTGATCGTGTACACGGCCTCGAACGCGATGCCGTCGGTGGCACTGGGTAGCAGACGTGGCTGGGCAGACCTACTTGTATGGGTAGCTCGGTGCCATGGCCACCTCATACGAGGTTCGCTTCGAGCGGGAAGACCGTGCGCAGTCGGCTGTCGACGAGGTGGTTGTAGAAGTCGTCAGCCACGGTGACGCCCTCAGCGGTGGAGATCCCACGCAGCTCGTTCATGAGCTTCATGCCGGCCTCGAACATGTTGTGGCCACTCAGCGCACGCAGGAGTTGGTCGCGCATCTGCGTGTAGAGGCTGGGATTGCCGGCACAAGAACGGATCCAGCCCGTCAGGCGCGAGATGACTTCGGCGGAGGTCTCCGAAGAGGAGAGCAGGTCGTGGATGGCTCGCTGTACGTCGATGTCGGCGGGAGGGTTGCACACGAGCCACGGCGTGCCGTCGCGGCGGACGGTCATCAATGCGAGGAATGCCAGTGCACCACCGCGTGCGGAGACCTTGCCCTGTTGCCAGCCCTGGACCTCACCCACCAGTCGCTGGGCCACGGTGGGGTGTTCGGCCAGAGCGTCGAAGGCATCGCGGACTTGACTGACTACGCTGTCGTCGGTGTTCTTGTGTGCGACGCGGCGCAGGCGCACCATTGCCCGCTTGGCCAGGGAAGTATCGGCGGAGGAGTCCTCCAGGATGCGTCGGCACAGTGCAATCACGGTGGGTGCGTAACTCTTCTGCTCCGCCCACCCGTAGAGCGCTTCCCAGGCCAGGCGTCCGACGTGTTCGTTGTGCACGGCGCTTTCCATGACCGCACCGAGCACCTGCGGCTGACTGCTGCCGACGAGTTCGCCCAGCGTGGTGAGGTAGTCCACCGATCCGTGCCGCACGGTGAGTTCGGCCAGTGCGGCCACTGCGCGGTCTTCCGGATCGGCGCCTTGGGCTGTCGCGACGAGCCAGGTCAGCAAGGGCTTGCGCATGACGTCGTAGTTGTCCCAGACGTACTCCAGCACCGCGCGTCCGTAGGCGGGCCGGTCGAAGACCACGGTGTCCTGCATGTCGACTCGTCCCCCGACATCCTGGATACGCCGGCGCATTCCCCGTCCGGACAGAGCGCTGAGAGTCGGTGAAAATCCTGCTGCTGCGCCGGGAACGTCGGGGACGGCTCCGATGGCTTTCAGCAGAGCACCTGCACTGCGCGCGACGACGGGCATGGGCGCTGACTGCTGTACGGCCAGGGCAAGCAGCAGACAACGGTCCTCCACGGTGAGTGAGGGGTTGTCGTGGTTGTGCAGGCCGTTCATCTCGCCGAACCTGCGGTCGAGTTCCCCACGCCAGTCGGTCAGCGCCGCGATGATGCGTTCTTCCAGGGTGGCCGGGGTTCCACCCTCACCGTCGGCCTGTACGAGCGGCTGCTGGGAGTTGGCGTGGACGTGTTCCTTCCAGGCCATCACGGCGGCCTCCGCGGCCCGCACGGCGGCCACCGCGGTCAGTCCGCGCAGGGAAGCCGTGGCCTTGGAGAGGGACTTCAGCGATGTGGCCAGTTGTCCGTAGCCGTTGGCGTCCAGATGTGCCTCTACCACTTCCTGGGCATCGGGCGCTTCGTGCATCCGAACCACTTGGATGCCGTCACGATCGCTTAGGCGGTGATCTTTCCAGAGGTCCTCTGCCACCGTCAGCGCCAGGTAGGAACGGCAGCCCCGGAGGTGGGTGGCGTGTTCCGACAGCGCGTTGAGGAAGTCGGCCGACACCTGATCCTTCTCCGGGTGCTTGAGGTCAAGTTGGTAGGCGTGCGTCCTTTCCAGGGGCAGGCGGCCCTTGCTGGGGGTCCTCCAGTCCGCGTCCAACTTGACCACGGTGGTGTGGCCAGCAGTGTGTTCGGCCAGAAGGCGCAGTGCGAGGGTTGTCGAGCCGCATGAGCGGGGCGCGACGATGATGATCACGGGTTGGTGGGGGCGGCCTGTGGCGGGATTGACGATCTGTTCCCAGACGGTGTCCCAGTGCGCGCTGCGAACGAACGGCTGATCGAGCAGCCGCTCACGACGTTGTTCGACGCCCTCCAGCACGTCCTGTTTTCGGGTCTCCAGGATCAGTTGTTCGATGAAGTGGGCGACGACGTCGGGATCCCCATACACGTGTGTCGCTCCACCGTCGGTTTCGTGCACGCGCGGCGCCGACGGGACAGTATCCGGCGGTGGCGGAACCGGAGAGGGAGACGGTTCGTCAGGGTTTCCGTCCGGCCGATCGAGAGCGCCGGTTCCAGGACGCAGGCGATGCAGCCAGTTGCCGGAGCCGTTGGACTGGTTCTCCCCAGCCTCACTGGTCGGCGGAGTGGTGTCGGAGCGGGTGGGGTCGAACGGTACGTCAGACATACGGGTACTCCAGGGTGAGTGCGGGAAGAGCAGCAGGGTGAAAGGTCGGGCGCCTCACCGCTGGCGGCGATCGATTCGCAGGGTTTCGATGCTGTTGGCGATCGTGGCGTCGCTGACCCGACCGTGGAACTGGAACGTGCCGCCGCTGCTGGCAGCCGGTGTCGCCGACGCATTGCTCGGCTGCGCGGTAGAGGACGAGGCAGCAGTCGACGATGCGGCGTCCGTGACGTAGGGGCGTACGGCCGGCCCGGTCAGTCCCGGCACGTGGATCCGGCAGGGCTGTTCGAAGCCCGGCTTGTCGCTGACGCGGGCAATCACCTCAAGGAAGTGGTGCGGGCCCAGATCAGGCGTGCGTCCTGCGTGCACCGTGCGCTGGTAGACGATCTCGGAGAGCGCGGCAGCGAGGAAGGCGCTACTGTCCTTCGCGGCGGACAGCGCTTGGCGGGTTGCCTGACTGTCCAGCAGCCGCGTGGTGTCGTTGATGGCGTTACCACGGTGGTCGGGCAGGGACAGCGGGCCGATGTGCACGCTGGTCCGCAGCCGCAGGACGGGACTGCTGGCCAGCCGCTGCTGCTCGTAGCGCACCAGCGCCGCATTGAGCCGGCCCAGCAGCGGGTCCACGAGCCGAGCCAGCACCGAGGGTGGGAACAGCAGGATCGCCCCGTCGCCGTTGTCCTTGTAACCTCCGGGGAAATCCTGCGGAGCAGGCAGTCGGCATTCGGCGAGCACGTTTGCCACGATGTCGTCCACATCGCACCGCGCGGCGGCCATCTTCGCCTCGGGGATCTGGCTGTACTTCTCCATGTCGATCGCCACGAGGGCGAGTTCAGCGGGCACGTCCAGGGGCTCTGCGTGCAGCGGCGCATCCATCGGGCACCGTCCTTTCAGCACAGGCGGTCAGGGAAATGCCCATGCTGATCGGGCTGGACGGCCGCCGCTGCCCAGCAGTGGGCACGCCTGAAGTGCGGCCCGTCACGTCTGCGTACGCGCGTGTGACTGAATCGAATGGATGTCGCGAACGAGGAGCCCGCCACCAGAGGTGGTGCGGACCCAGTCCTGCTCGCGCCACGGCTTGAGCGCGTTGACCACCGCGTTGCGCGAAGCTCCGATCATCTGAGAGAGCTCCGTCTGTGTCAGACGCACGGCGAGATCTGTGGCCGAAGTGGATGCGACGTCGACCAGGCGCGACAGAGCCGATGCCAGACGCAGCGGAACCGACGCTGTGGCCAGCTCGAGCCGGACGGCCTCCGACTCCCTGAC
This sequence comes from Streptomyces umbrinus, assembly GCF_030817415.1. NCBI lineage: Bacteria > Bacillati > Actinomycetota > Actinomycetes > Kitasatosporales > Streptomycetaceae > Streptomyces > Streptomyces umbrinus. Next base: position 9,833,169 of record NZ_JAUSZI010000002.1, read on the forward strand.
GCGGGCGATGGCATGTCGCAACAGAGGGGCGAGCAGATCATGTTCGTCGACGAAGGTGAGAAAGGCAGCGGCCGGAACGATGTGGATGTGGCAGGGCTCGGCGGCAATGACTGTGGCTGTGCGCGGCTGAGAGTCCAGCACCGCCAACTCGCCAAGCAACTCACCGGCGCCGCGCACGGCGAGCAGCGCCCTTTCCCCACCCGCCCCAGCCAAGGTGATCAGTGTCGACCCGGATTCCAGCACGATGACATGTGTTGCCGCGTCTCCTTGCCGCAGCAGCACACTCCGGGCGGGACGGATGCGCTGCGGTGCCAACGCCCTCAGGCAGGCCCATAACTCGTTACCGATCACCATGGCATGCGGCTGATACACGTCGCCCCCTGCTGCGCGGCTCCGACACACACTGAGGCGATCGTCTCAATTAACTTGAAAGCAACTCAACAGGCATATTCCAGCCATCAGAAGAGCCGCCAGGGCAAAATCGACGGCGAGGCGGACCGCGCGCAACTTTCTGTCCGCCAGCCAGGCGAGAATCCGCAAGCGGCGCGCCTCGACATGTCGTTCAAGCTCCCCATGCGCGGCTGCACTCACGCCGAACCTGAGGTGTACGACTGCCTCGGCCATCAGTTCGGCCCGCAATCCCGCCCCTGGCACCACGGGGCGCAGTACGAGCAACGCAGCCCCTATCGCCAACAGCAGCAACAGGCACATCAGTACTAGGGAGAAAACCCCGACGGGGGGCAGGCCGTCTGTACTCGACAGAACGGCGATACCAGCAGCCAGCAGTCCACCGGCTATTCCACACAACGCCGTTGCTTTGGTATCCGCCCGCTGCACCTCGACGAAGGCGCGTTCGGCGTGCCCTCGCAGTCGCTGTATGTCTGTCGGAATATCCCATAGCTCCTGCATATCGGCCACGTCCTCCGCTGCCGTCGGTGTGCTTGTCATGGCAGTAGCCAGCCTGCTCGCAGAGGCGAAGGAGCGATGCCTATCGCAGGGCACGAGGCGCGCTGGTTCGCTCACTCCTCGGCTATCGGAACCCGGCAGGATCTGCTGCAGGTTTGGGTGACAGGTTGACCTGTCACCCAAACCTGCACCAGACCCAGCTGCTCGCACCGGCGCCAGACCTCGTCCACCGCCTCGTTGTTGTTGGAGGCCACGAGAACGGTTTGCCCGCTGGTCACCGCGGTGGCGATGAGGTTGGCCACGAGCTGGCTCTTGCCGGTGCCGGGCGGTCCGGTGGCGACGGTGAGACGGCGTGTCATCGCGGCGCGCAGGACGGCGGCTTGGGCCTCGTTGCAGGGCAGGGGTGTCACCAGGCGTGATGGTTCGGGTTCCGACAGGGCCAGGGCGCGGGTGCGGTTCGCCGGGTCGGGGGACAGGGCGGCGAGTGCTGTCGCCTGGATGCGGTCCGTCTTCTGCGCGATGTCGGCGAAGTCGTCGAGGAGTTTCTTCGTGTAGGCGGTGTCGGGCAGGGCCGTGAGGAGGACGGCAGCGTTGCGGGCGCCGTGGCCGGGAGTGTGGATGTCGATGCGGTCGGCGAGCTGGTCAGGGTGGAGCTCTTGGACGCACGGGATCTCGAACTCCTCCCTGAGGAGCTTGCTCGCCTCCACGGCCAGGCGGTCGTGCTGGCCGCGATGCCAGGTCGGCTGGAAGGTGTCGGCGAGCTGCGCGGCCTCCTCCTCGCCCAGCCAGTCCCGGGCCAGCTGCGGGTGGGGCTGGACGGGACCGTAGGGCTTGAGCCGCACCTCGCCGTCCTGGGAGACGATCTCCACGCGGCGGATCAGCAGCGGGGCGAACTTCGGGTGCCGCCAGGGCCGGCCGCCGCGTGGCCCGGTCACCACCACAGCCGGGTAGCTGGCCCAGAGTTCGGCCTCCTGCTCGGTGGCCGACTCGATCAGTGGGTCCGCCTCGGCGGGAACGGGGACGCTGTCCCTGCCGGGGATCTCGTCCGTGCAGGTCAGGCCGCATGCTGGTACTCGTGGAGGGTGTCGCCGAGGCGGTCGCGTCGTCGTATGTCGAGGTGGGCGATGGCGTCCGGGTCGGTGATCGGCGGTGGCTGGGGGTGCAGCGGGCGGGCGTCTGCGATGCCTTGGGCCGGTGGGAGTTGTGGGGCTGTTCGAACTCGCGCAGGGCGTGGAGCAGGTGGCGCTGGTTCGAGACCAGGGTGCGGTCCAGCAGTTCGCGTCGGCAGGTTTGTACCCAGCGTTCCGTGAGCGCGTTCATCCGCGGCATCCGGATCCCGCTGACTACGGCCTCGATCCCCGCATCCTCAAGGACGGTGTCGAACAGGGCGGGGTACTTCCCGTCGCGGTCGCGGATCATGAACCGGGGCCCGGCAGCCGGCATCCTCGAGATCCATGACGAGGTTCCTGGCGGCCTGTGCCACCCAGGAGGCGGTCGGGTGCGCCGTCGCGCCCAGGATGCGGATGCGCCGGCCGGCGTGCCCGATCACCGCGAACACGTACAGCCGCGCCCCGGACAGGGTGACCGCTTCGAAGAAGTCACATGCCAGCAGGGCATCGGCCTGGGAGCGCAGAAAGTCCGTCCAGGTGCTGGAACCCCGCTCGGGTGCCGGGTCGATCCCCGCCCCCTTCAGGATCTCCCACACCGTGGAGGCGGGCACCTGCACGCCCAGAACCAGCAGCTCGCCGTGGATGCGCCGGTAGCCCCAGCCGGGATTCTCCCGCGCCAGACGCAGCACGAGAACGCGGATCGAGCGCACGGTACGCGGCCGACCCGCACGCCTGGGCCGGGAACGGGCAGCGTGGCGGCGCGAGACCAGGTCACGGTGCCAGTGCAGCACAGTGTCCGGGCGCACCAGCAGCCGTGCCCGGCGCAGCACACCATGCGGGAGCCGGTGCAGTAGCGCAGCTAGGAACACCCGGTTACTCGGGGCCAACCGCACCCGATCCCGGCCGAGCTGGCGTTCCAGCAAGCTGATCTGATGACGCAGCGCGAGGATCTCCGCGTCCTTGTCCTGGTTGCTCACCGGCAGCAGCCGCAGCAGGGCGAACACGTTCGCCACACCCCGATAGGCAAGTCGAAGCACCACGACAGATCATCCTGCCGGGGCTCTCACCAGGTGCCCAGAGCACCCGCCCAAGCGCCGCGCTCGACACCACCCGTACACCAGCCCCCACCAGGACGGATGAGTTTTTCGGCAGGCGCACCGCTGGCCGTACGGAGAACTGCCAGATCGGAGTGTTCGCCGCCTACGCCTCTGCGAAGGGCCGGGCCCTGGTGGACCGCGAGCTCTACCTGCCCAAGTCCTGGCCGGAGGATTCCGACCGGTGCCGCGCCGCCCGGATTCCGGAGAGCAGGTCCTTCGCGACCAAGCCGGAACTTGCCCGTGCCATGGTTCGGCGGGCGCTGGACTCCGCACTGCCGATCGCCTGGGTGACCGCCGATGCGGCCTACGGGCAGGAGTGGCACTTCCGCCGGATGCTGGAGGAGGCCGGCGTGGCCTACGTCCTGGCGGTGCCCAAGTCACAGCAGGGCAAGTCCCCAGCGGGAAGCTGGCGCATCGACCATGTCCTGATCGGTGCTCCGGCCGAGGCATGGGAGCGGATCTCCTGCGGTGACGGTGCGAAGGGAGCACGGGTCTACGACTGGGTCGCGGCCAAACTGCCCACCGTGGAGGGTTCGGATCCCGCCCACTCCCGCTGGGTGCTGGCCCGTCGCAGCTGGCGCGTCCCGAAGAGATCGCGTATTACCTGGCCTTCGCGCCAGCGAACGTTACTGTCTCCGAACTGGTTCGGGTGGCCGGCGCCCGGTGGGCCATCGAGGAGTGCTTCCATGCGGCGAAGAACGAGTGCGGCCTGGACCAGTACGAAGTCCGCCGCTACGTCGGTTGGTACCGCCACATCACCCTGGCCATGCTCGCGCACGCCTTCCTGGCGGCAATGACAGCCCAGGCCCTCGAAAAGGGGGCCGCAGAAACGGTTCGAGCGGCCTCGTTCCCCTCACTGTGGCAGAAGTCCGACGGCTCCTGGGCCTTGCCCATCCCCCCTCGGCCCGGCAGCGGTCGCCCGCGCGGCGGACCTGCTGGTCCCGCTGGCGCCGACGCCATCAGGCCATCGCCCGCCGCTGCCACTATCAGCGCCGCACGCGCCCCGATCGAGTGAGTCACGAACCACCACCAACCTGATGCAAGGTCAGCCGGCTAGACTCCGAAAGGTCCCCGTGACCAGGGAAGATGGAGAAGTGCAACTGGAGTACTAGGCCGAGAGTCCATGGCTCTCGGCTCTTGGGTCGCTGTCATCGGCGGCGTCAAGGTACCAGGTCTGGACTTGCTGGCTGACGGGAGCGTTCCGGTCCTTCGGTAAGCCTTGCTAGTTGATTCTTTCGATCGCGAGCCCTCAGCCGTCGGCTGGAGTTGCAGGTCCCGGGGAGCTCGATGGAGCCCAACCATGCGCACGCGCCACTGTGTCGAGCCCTGTGCCTACGAGGAGTCGGTACCTGTTGAAGCGGAGGCAGTGAGCCGAGCCCGCCAGAAGCTGGCAGCGTCCTGCCCTTGCTGCATCGCAGTGAACTCGTCCGACCGCTGTGCGAGCGCGGCAGCGGGCGCCGTGCCCTGAACGTAGGACTCGAGACCGCGGTTGAGCGCGCTGCGGCTCAGGAACTCGGCGTACTCGCGCACGGACGCGACAATCGCAAAGCCGGCGGGGTTGCCGTGCACCAGGGCATTGCGGACACGGCTCCGTCTGTCCTTCAACACGGCGCCCTCGGACGTGTAGTTCGCGACCAGGGCGCGGTACTCGGCAAGGTCGCTCACACTGGAGAACATCCGCTTGATCCAGGCACGCTCGGACTCGATGCGGCACAGCGAGAGGAGATCGCCCCAGCGGTCAGCGACGAACAGGATCCACGGGCGCGACGGTTTGTCCGCGAGCCACTCCCGGGCCAGCTCGCTGCGCAGTTCACTCTGATGCGTGACGCCGAGCAGGCACATACCAACGGCCCGCTGCACGTCGGTCAGCCATCGCGTGTGTGGCCAGCGCTCGCCGAGGAGATCGAACAGGTCGTTGGGGGCGAGCGCGGCGTGTGCCGCGACGTGTTGCACCACACGGTCTGCGAGGGGGATCACGCTGCTGATGTCTGCCTCGGACGGCTTGCGCATCGCCATGGCGCGGCTGAAGGGGTGGTCGGCGGCTGTCTGCGCTTCGAGTGCGGCCGCGAGGAACCGGGGAAGCTCCTCGCGGGCCAGCGCCGAGGCGATACGCGGTCCATGCTTCTTGATCGCGTCCGCGGTGATGCTCGCGCCGTAGTGATCGTCGGGGAAGCCTGTCTCGCGCTGGGAGACAAGCAAGCTGAGAGGGCCGGTCTTGCCGGAGCGCAAGATTCCGTACTGGGCGAGGTGCGGGCGAATCCCGCCGGAGTTGTGGATCGAGACATTGAGGATCGTGCTCACTACGTCAACGGCACGCTCCAACGCACCGGCTGCCGTGGTTGTGCCGAGGTCGACGCGTACCAGGAAGTCGACGTCGGACTCCTCGTCAGCCATCTTTGCGACCTCGAAGATGCCACCGTGCTGCACCAGCTCCCAGAGCTCCGCCTTGTGCTCGAAGTCCTGGCGCTCGGGCCTGGCGTTGGGTACCGCCCAGTGGGCATCAATGAAGGACACCCGCCCGGCGGAGAGGTGCATGAAAGCCTTGCCCTGGTAGCCGAGCCACACCACTACCGGTTCGACCTGGGCCGGAGTGCCGATGTGGGTTCGGGCGTTCGCGATCCGCTCGGGCAGTGGCACGTCCTTCTGGCCGATGGGGATGTCGTGGGGGGCGCGGCCGAATGCGACTATCGAGACGAGGTCGCGGAAGATCCGTTCCGCGTTGAGGCCACGCCTGTGCAGCTGGTCGAAGAGCAGTTCGGCGATCGGACGGTACTCCCGGCCCGCCAGGGTGCGGTCTTTAGCGGTGGCCACGAGGTCGTCCCAGCCGGCGCGGACAGCTTCGTCCGTCTTGAGCGCTTCGCGGAGGTCCTTCGCGGTGTCGGTGACGTTGGTCCAGGAGACGTCGGTCCGGGTGCCCGGCGGCTGCTTCAACACCGCCGAGGGGCCTCCGGTGAGCTGCGAGAAGGCAGCTTGGAACCGTGCGAGTGGTGCGGCGATGCGCGCGCGGAGCGAGACGCCGAGCGCGTCGACGGACTCGTCGAGGTCGAGCTGCAGTGACCTGCGGTTGGCGGAGTTCTTCCAGGCATCGACGCCGCTTGCAACCTCTACCCACTGCAGGACTTCGTCTGCGAGCACGGTGAGAGGCACGACCGTGCTGACGCCGTGGTGGCGGTCGAGCGACGAGACGAGAGACTTCAGCCAGTCCGGATCGGCAGCGGACCAGTGGTCGCTGACGTTGTAATCGATCATCATCGTGAGCCGCCAGCCTCTCGCGCGGTCCTGGCAGTCGGCCGGAAGGACTGCTTTTCTATGGTCCTGTGAGGATAGGGGGCACGCTCGGCCGCAGCCGAAGGATTTTGTCGTCGCCCCTCCACAGCGATCCTGGCCTGTGGGGCAATACCGGCGGATTTACTTGGCAGAGGCCTGGCCGCGCTCTTGGTCGAACACCGTTCGCAGGCCGTCCACTTGGTCAGCGAGTTCGGTCAGCAACTGCGTTACCGTCGCCTCGCTGTCCGTCGTGCCGCATTCCCGAGTGGGTCGTGTCCCGCTTCGTGGTGTAAGCAACCTTGCTCGACGCGTTCCGGTAACCGCGCGTCGGCCACGTCATGGGACACGGCTCCCGGGTCGCGCAGCGGCTGACCTGCCGTCAGCGCCATGCGCGGCCCCGAACCGCGCCGATGCGGCGATGACCTGCGGATTCCGGCGCCTTGATCCGCTACACCACCTGGCGGGACGCCACCCAGCGCTCCGCCTGTTCGTTGTTTGGCCCCCAACGTTCGGTCGTGAGCACGGCGTGCAGCCGGAGTGAGGTTCCCCCGGGATGCGGAGGAAGTTGACAGCAGGTCAGATGGGACTCATGAGAGGACCTGTGACCATGGCTGCACCCCGGAAATACTCGCTCGAGTTGCGTGAGCGTGCGGTACGTATGTATCGCACCGCTGAGCCGAAGCCCCAGATCAAGAAGCTGGCCGTCGACCTCGGCGTGCACCCGGAGGCCCTGCGTGGCTGGATCCGCCAGGCCGAGGCGGACGCCGGCGAGCGCGACGACCGTCTCACCACCGACGAACGCGCCGAACTCACGGCCCTGCGCAAGGAGAACACCCAGCTCAAGCGAGCCAACGACGTCCTGCGGACGGCCTCGGCGTTTTTCGCGGCGCAACTCGACCCGACCCGGCCCAGGTGACGGCGCTCGTCGACGAGCATCCCCGCCTGGGAGTCGAGTGCGTACTTCGGGAACTCCACATCCCCTCCTCCACCTACTACCGCTGGCGCCGCGCAGAGAAGGAGCCCTGCGAACGGCGGCGTCGCGACGTCGAGCTGACCGAGCGGATCAAGGAGATCCACGCCGACTCCACCGGCGTCTACGGCTCTCCGCGCGTGCACGCCGTGCTGAAACGCGAGGGCACCCCGGTGGGCCGCAAACGGGTCGAGCGCCTGATGCGTGAGACCGACCTCGCGGGTGTGAGCCCGCGACGGAAGGGCTTCACGCGCCGGGACCCGAAGGCCACCCTGGCCCCGGACCTGGTCAACAGAGACTTCACCGCACCGGCGCCGAACCGGTTGTGGGTCACCGACCTCACGATGATCTCCACCGGCGAGGGGCCGTTGTGGCTGTCCGCGATCCGCGACGCGTTCTCCCGCCGGGTCGTCGCCTGGGAGACCTCCGCCCGCGCGGACGCCGACCTGGTCCTGACCACGCTGGAGTACGCGCTCGCGTCCCGCGAGGTCGAGCCGGGCAAGCTCATTCACCACGCCGACCACGGCTGTCAATATACGTCCATCAAGCTCACAACTCGGCTCATGCGGGCGGGAGTTGAGGCGTCCATGGGTTCGGTCGGGGACTCGTACGACAACGCGCTCGCGGAGAACCTCTGGATGCTCATCAAAACCGAGGGCCTCCGCGGCCGCACCTTCACCACGAGGGCCGAGGTGAATCTCGCGCTCTTCGAGTACGTCGACGGCTTCTATAACTCCCGCCGCATCCAGGAACGGCTCGGCTTCCTCAGCCCGATCGAGTTCGAGGAGAAGTACTACGCCGAGCAGGCGACGGCCGAACCAACGAATCTGAACACCCGTCACCCCCTGCTGACGAGCTGATCAGCGGCTCCCGCATGACGGGGGAACCTCAGAGCCTTCCCCGGGCCAGTACCTGGACGGCTGCGGCTGCCACGAGTGTGTACGAGGAGGAGGGCAGGTTCTCCACCACGCACATGTAGCCAGTTTGGTCATAGATCGTTTCGCCGGGCAGTCCCGGGCCGCGCTGCTGGAGCTTCGGTGGGATGGCCTGTGTACGGGAGTGCGTGTCCACTGTGGTCGCGGGCCAGTCGGCCAGTTTGACGGCAAGAGCATCGATGCCCTCGCGCAGCATCCGGGTGGCGGCCGCGGTCACTGGGGCAGCGTTTTCTTTGCGCTCCCTGGCGTTGGCCTCGGCCATGCGCAGAGCCTGCCAGCGTTCTGCCAGGGACCCGGTCCGACGCGGCGCGGTCGACTGCAGGGGCGAGCGGCTGGCTGCCGCCATTCTCGGCACGGCCCTCTCGAACGGTACGCACTGCATTCGGCGGTTGTGGTAGCGGATCTGTTCCACCGGGACCTCGTACGGTTCCAGAGCCTTGAGTAGGTCGGCGACCCGGTCCGGCGGGAACGAGCTGCCCAGGACCACACCGGTGAGTGCGTCGTGGATGTCGACGAACTCGTAGTTGGCCGTCTGATTGAGTACGACCAGCCTGTACTCGCTCTCGCTGTCCCAGTCGAGGTGCTTACGGAAAAACAACTGGTCCTGGTATTTCTCCGCGTAGGCCAGCGCCACGGCATCGCTGCCGAACTCGCCGACCTGATCGGTGTTGACGCCCCGGGTCACCGGACCGCTCTGGGCGGTGAGGTAATGAACGGGGCCGTGAAGAGGCAGCGACGTCGGGCCCGTGTGCGCGGCGTGGAACGAGGCGACGAGCCGCTCCCGGTCGAACTGCAGACACACGCCGGCATGCCGGTCCCCGTAGTGCGCCCACAAGGCCAGGTGCGCCCAGCCTCGTAGGGCATCCGGATTGGACACGGTCTCTGGCAGCGCGATGACCTGGGTGAGGCAACCCACTTTGGTGTGCTGGCGCAGCTGACGGTCGATGCCGTCCCACACGGCGAAGTCGGCATCCGCCGGGCGCTGATCGGAGGAGGCGAGCATCGGGTAGTGGGGTTCAGACTCCCACAGATCGTTCGTCGCCGTGTAAGGGGACAGGCGCAGGGCCTTGGAGGGAAGAATGCCGGAGACGGCCGCATCGACACTTGTGTAGTGAAACAGCTGACCGGTGAGAGACCGCGGTGCCGCGAGTGTCTCGAACTCACTGATGTCCAGGAATGCTCCCGGCTCGTGCCCCGGCAGAGGGCCGGGAGGCGATGAATCCTGTGTACTCATGGCCGACGCGCTCCTCGACATCCGTGCTGGTTGCTTGTGGCGCAATTCTGGCTGACCTTGTCGGTATCCCAGGAAGCAATCCGGCCCAAGACCCGGCGGACAGCGCCAGCTATTGCGAATCCTTGGAAGGCGCACTGTCCCGCTGGCGTAGGTGTTGCATCGTGCTGAGCTTCACCCACCTGCGGACGGGCTCAGGTCCGATTGGAGGTGCTGGGACGCGCGGGGAAAAAGCCGGGGCGGGCTCTGCTGCCGCTGAAGGATTAGGTTCTGGGGGTTCATGCGGCGATTTCCGGAAGATAGACAACTTTCTCAGTGCCCAATTGAGGAATCCTCGGTGGCGAGGCTCGTACTGTCGCGCTGAGTGCCTGCGGCGGCTATTGATTCGAAACGGTAGGTGTTCTGGGTCGTTGATCTCTGCGTGAGTGAACTGGTGGGGGATGCACGGCAGTTGTCGCCGTCGGCGCAGGAGGCCCTTCGACTGCGGGCGGTGGCTGCGCTGGTGGCGGGCCGGGACCGTGAGGATGTCGCTGCGGTGTTCCAGGTCTCGCTCAAAGCCGTGGACGACTGGTGGGCGAAGTGGCCTGGCATGCGGGCCCGAGGCGCTCGCAGCTCGGCCGCATGGACGCCGGGTCGGCAGGCCGTACTGGATCAATGTCCCTGTGACCTGGGGGTGGCGGGGCAGCTGTGGACGCGGGCCGGAGTGGGGGCCTGATCGCGAGGCTGTACCGGGTGCGGCTGACCGAGCAGGGCGTGGGCAAGTACCTGCGCCGGTGGGGCCTGTCCTTCCAGCGCGCGGACAAGCGGCGGCTTCTCGTGGTCCCAGCGGTAGTGGCGGTCGAGCTCAACAGGTCGCGGCTGTAAACCAGAGGCGGTCTCGACCGCCGCCTTGCCCGTATTCCGGTGTGCGCGGCGGCCGTTCCTTGTGGGGCAAACGACCGGCACACTCAGCGACCGGGCCGGGCTACTGTGCCCGTCGTACGGGGCTGGCACCGGCCATGGCGGTCGCGCATGACCTCACCCGCAGGGCGAACCTCGCCTGATGCGGCGCCCGAAGTTGTGCACCACTGACGAAGCTCCTGGCATAAATGACAAGGCCCGAGACCAACGACGCCACTCCATGAACGAGGCCAGCGGAGGGAGAGCTGCGTGACGCGGTTCGTGGCGCCCTACAGGCTGCGTTCGGGGGGACTGGTTCTGCTGACTTATCAGGGGCTGAACCAGCTCCTGATGAATCTTGCTCGTCAACCGTCACGGGACTGGTCGGAGTCGCACGCGGGGGACACCTCAACTTTTCTTCACAGATTGGAAGAATTCGCACATGAAGCCTTGGATGCGAAAGTTCGTCGGCGTGATCGGTGTGACCGCCGCCGCTGTCACGATTCCGGTAGCGGTCACGCCGTCGGCGCACGCCGACAGTGCGTACGGTTGCAATTACCCCGAGGTTTGCTTCTACACCGATACGCACGTGCAGTCCGCGATCGTCGCTCGCTTCAAGGTGGTGACATCTTCCTGGCAGTACTTGAAGTACCCGAACACAAACTACGCCGTCGTGAACACTCGCAACGACGATGTCGCGTACGTCCTGAATAGTAGCGGAACGGTGAACTGCGTGAAGCCGAACGGAAGCTACAGCTCTGCGGAGAGAGTTGTAGCCGTTCGCATCAGCTCACGATCCACCTGCTGAAAACGGTCACTCATGGGCATTGCCGTACGAGAGTGGCCCGGTTCCCCCGGATATGGGCCGGGGGAACCGGGCCACTTCTCGTGACGGATTAAAAAGGCCGTAGCCAAGTCCCCGCTGGAATGCGGGGACCTACATGGGCAGGAGGGGAATGCATCCTGGAAATACGGCACCTTGGCACACGCCACTGACACCGGTCCCGGGCCACGTGGGCACGGCGTTCCGGCCGCCTCGTATGCTGCGCGGATGAGCGATCAGAGGATGAACGCGCCCGTGGCGGGCGGCGTCGGGGACGCGGTCGGGGCCGGAGTGCCCGCTCCAGGTGGGCAGCGCACGGGAAGGAGCGCCGGGGCGTCTGTACTCGCCACGCTCTGGGTGCTGCTGGTCGCCTGGGGGATCGCCGCCGGCAACACCGGACTCGCCTACGTCACGCTGGGCATGGACTTCATCCCGATCGCGGCGGGCGTGCTCGGCTGCCTGGTCTTTGTGATCGTGCTGCGGCTGCTCCACAGGGCGTGGTGGCTCGCCGTCCTCTCCGTGGTCCCCGCGCTCTTCATTCTCGTCGGGTCCGTCCAGTACGCCCCCGAGGCGGCGCTCGACCGACGTGGCGTCCGCGAGACCGTCACGATCACCGCGGACAGCGCGGCGGGAACGGCGAGCAAGAACCACCGGTTCACACTGGTCGGGCCGGGCGGTGAACTCGACGAGACCCTCGAGTACCGGGGGAGCAACCCCGGTTACCGGGTGGGCGACCGCATCGAGATCCTCCGCGACCCGGAAGGCGCCGTCCCGCTGGAGGATGCCGTGGACGTCGACCCCGAAGGCAGGCTCGGCGGCCTCGTCACGGGAGTCGCCGCATGGACGGGCATGACGCTGCTCGCGGGCTGGCGCGGCCATGTACGCCGACGGGAGAACCGCCGGGCGTGGAGCGGCACGATCTAGGAAGGCACGGGCGACGGGGGCCCCGTACGGGACAGGGACTTGGGGACGGCGCCGTCGCAGCCCACCTCGCCGGCCTCCACCTGCGCGCCTCGATGATCTGGCTCAGAGTTCTCACCTCGTGCGGCTGCGGATCCGAGCCCACCGGGTTGCCGGGGGCTGCAGCGCGGCGCGTACCGCCTGGCCGAAGGATTCAACGGCAGCTTCGATGCCAGCGGTGTTCTCGATGTCGGTGGCGGCCGCCATCACGGCGACGGTGGCTTCCGCGACCGCCGCGTCGGAATGGCGCTGGAGCGGGGCCGCGGCGGTGGCCAGGAGCAGCAGGGGCTCGCGGACGGTGGCGATCGTCTGGTTGACCGCGCGGCGTTCCCGGCTGAGCAGGTGGGCGACTTCGCCCAAGCCGATGGCGAAGCTCAAGGCGTCGGAGCCGCCCGCCACGCGTCCGCGGGCCGTTCCTCCCACACCCGCCAGCAGGGCGAGCAGGAAGCTCCGTCCCCGGGAGGCCGGGCCTTCCCACAAGATGTGGGTGGCGGCCGCGGCGACACGTACGTCGGCCACCGCCACGATCAGGGCATCAGCCTGATTCTCCAGGGCGGCCTTGGCTGCTTCCTGGTCGGCGCGGTCCCGGGAGCGCGTGGTGAGCCAGTAGGTCAGCAGAGCCACCGCGATGGCGCCGAGAATCTGGACGATCGTGTCCGCGTGGTCGGCCACGACGTCAAGGAGTTTGTGCACCCATGCAGTGTGACGGTCCGTCTGATGACCGCCCGCCTCCCAGAGCCGTTCTATTGATCCGAAACGGTAGGTGTTCTGGGTCGTTGATCCCTGCGTGAGTGAACTGGTGGGGGACGCGCGGCAGTTGTCGCCGTCGGCGCAGGAGGCCCTTCGGTTGCGGGCAGTGGCCGCGTTGGTGGCGGGCCGGACTCGCGAGGATGTCGCGTCGGTGTTCCAGGTCTCGCTCAAGGCCGTGGACAACTGGTGGGCGAAGTGGCTGGCTGGCGGACACGAGGCGCTCGTGGCCCAGCCGCGTGGGCGCCGGGTCGGGGAACATCAGGTTCTCGACGCGGTCGAGCAGCAGGCGGTCCGGCAGGCCGTGCTGGATCACCGGCCCTGTGACCTGGGGCTGGCCGGGCAGCTTGGGACGCGTGCTGGCGTGGGGGACCTGATTGCGAAGCTGTACCGGGTGAAGCCGACCGAGCAGGGCGTGGGCAAGCACCTGCGCCGCTGGGGCCTGTCGTTCCAGCGCCCGGACAAGCGGCCCGTCGAGCAGAACCTGGAGGCGGTGCGCGTCTGGCGGGAGGAGACCTGGCCGGCGATCCGTGCGAAAGCGAAGACCGAGGGCGGCGAGGTCCTCTTCGCCGACCAGGTCGGCATCCGCTCCGACCAGGTCACCGGCCGCACCTGGGGCGCCAAGGGGTGCACCCCCATCGTGCGCCGCACGGGCAACCGGTTCTCGGTGAACGCGATGTCCGCGATCAGCACGAAGGGCCGGATGCACTTCATGGTGTTCACCGAGACCTTCGACGCCGACGTGATGTGCCGCTTCCTCGACCGGCTCGCAGGCCACTTCGACCACAAGGTCCACCTCGTCGTGGACGGCCACTCCGCGCACCGCTCCCGCAAGGTCCGCACCTGGCTCGCCGATCACCCGGACCGGATCGAGCTGCACTTCCTGCCGTCGTACTCGCCGGAGCTGAACCCCGACGAGCTGGTCAACGCCGACCTCAAACGGAGCCTGCCGATGCACAGCCGGGCCCGCGACCAGGCCCAACTCGCCGCCGAGACCCGCCGGTTCTTCCACCGACGCCAACGCCAGCCACACATCGTCCGCGGCTACTTCGGCGGCCCGTACGTTCGCTACATTCTCGAATAGAACCCTTTGAGTTTCGGATCAATAGCCTATCGGTCGGCAAAGCGAAGTGCCCGCATTCAGAGTGGCGGCCTTTCAACGCCAAGGACATCGCCGACGTGATCATGACGCTCACCCCGGAGCGGGACGTTGACATCCCCGAACTCGCCCGTCTCGCGGATGAGTTCCACCTGGCGCCTGAACTGCTGGAACTGCTGCGCCTGTGGGGGGAGTGGGATCCGGAGGGCATCGGCCGCTTGGAGGCGCTGTTCAAGGCCCTCGGCCCCGCGGCGGTACGGGAGGAGGCCCGGCGCCGCAAGGAGTGGCGGAAGCAGGACACCGGCGCGCGGCCCGGAGGATCCGCGCACCCTGCTCTACGGCATGCGACTCACCCCGTCGCCTCCGCCCCGCGTCCGGACCGGGTCCCCGACCGGGCCGTGGCCCACGACTTCGACCGCGGCACCCTGCTGCTGACCCCGGTCGCCGACTTCCTTCTGGTCTCGGACGCGAGCGCCCGCCGGCGGTCCCGCGAACCGCGGTCCCACCCGGCGGGTGTCCGTGAAGATCTGTCGGGCGAAGTAGCCGTCCGCGTTGCCGCCGACGGCCTTCGCCGTGGTCAGGAGGGGCGGAGTTCGACGACGACGCGATAGCTGGCGGGCTCCGAGGTGATGTGCAGGCCCGGGTCGTCGAACATGCGCTGCAACGACGCATGCCACTCGGGATTTCCGGTGGCCTTGTCGAGCGCGGTGCCCGAGCTCCACTCGGCGACGTGCACGAATCGCGTCTCGGGCGCGTCGGCGAGGGGGCGGTGCAGACGGGAGCGGAGGAAGCCCGGCTGCGTCGACATGATCCGGGCGTTCTCCTGGTACACCTCGGCGAAATAGTCGGCCTCGTCCGCGGGCACGGTGTACCTCTTGATGACGGTGACCGGGCCGTCGACGCCGGTCTCCGAATCCAGGGAATGACTCATGCCACCCTGTCCGGCGACGAGTCGACGGTGTGACGAGCCGCCGGGCTTTTTTGCCGGGTCATTACCTGGCAGACGGTGCGCAAGGGCCGTACCGCGTGGGGCCGGGGGCGGTCTTGACGAATGACGAGTGGGTTCGGCCGACTCAGATAAGATGCATGGACATAGGCATGGCGGAGCGATACTTGCGGCAAAGGGCGGACATTATGCCTGATATCGCGCCGCTGCGGGGGCGACGCGACGAGCTGGCGGAACTGGAAGCTCTGGTGCGCCGTGCCCGCGTCGGCCACAGTCGGGCACTGGTCGCCTGCGGCGAGGCCGGCGTCGGCAAGACGGCGCTCCTGGACCACGTCATCGCGAGTGCCGAGGCAACCGTCCGCACCGAGCGCATCGTCGCCTCGCAGTCCGAGATGGAACTCGCCTACGCCGGCCCCCAGGCGCTCTGCGGGCACATGATGGATTCGGCCGCCCGGCTGCCGGCCCCGCAGCAGGAGGCCATCGAAGCGGCGTTCGGACTGCGCAGCGCCGCCGCTCCGAGCCCGTTCCTCGTCGGGCTGGCGTTGCTGGGGCTGCTCACCGAGGCCGCGGAGGACCGCGGACTGCTGTGCGTCGTCGACGACGCACAGTGGCTCGACCACGCCTCGGCGCGCGCCCTCGCGTTCGCCGCCCGGCGGCTGGACGCGGAAGGCATCGCCCTGGTGCCCGTCATGCGCCAGCCCGACGAGGTGTTCGCGGGCCTGGCGCACATGGTCGTGGAAGGGCTGGGCCACGAGGACGCGCGCGAAATCCTGCGCCTGGCGGTGCCCGGCGGTCTCGACCAGCGGGTCCGCGACCAGCTCATCGCGGAGGCTCGCGGCAACCCGCTCGCGCTGCGGGAGCTGCCCCGGGCCCTGAACCCCGCCCAGATCGCCAGCGGCCTCACCCTGAGCAGCACCCTGCCGCTGGAGAACCGCATCGAGCAGAGCCTGGTCGTCCAGCTCGCCTCGCTGCCCGCACCAGCGCGCAGCCTGCTGCTGGCGGCCGCCGAGCCCACCGGTGACCCCGGACTGCTGTGGCGGGCGAGCGCGGTACTGGGACTGGGACCGGACGCTTTCGACGCGGCCAAGGACGCCGAGGCGCTCGTCGTCGGCACTCGCGTCGGCTTCCGTCATCCGCTGGTGCGGTCGGCCGTGTACCGGGCGGCGTCACCGGCGGACCGGCGCCGCGTCCACGACGCCCTGGCGGACGTCACCAGCGCCGAGCACAACCCGGACCGCCGAGCCTGGCACCGGGCCAGCGCCACCCTGCACCCGGACGATGGGGTCGCCGCCGATCTCGAGCGGTCCGCGGCGCGTGCGCGCACACGCGGCGGCCCGGCTGCGGCGGGCGCGTTCCTGGAGAGGGCGGCGGAGCTCACCCCCTCGCCGTTCCACCGCGGACAGCGGCTGATCGCGGCCGCCGAGGCCAAGCACGACGCGGGCGCGCCGGGCGCCGCCCTCCGCCTGCTCGAGTCCGCCCGCGCCCTCCCGCTCACCACGTTGCAGGAGGCGCTAGTCGCGCGGCTGCACGCTCGGGCCGGATACGCGCTGCGGCGTGATCGCAGCGGGGTGCAGCACCTGCTCGCCGCGGCGCAGGGACTCGAAGGGCTCGACCCGGTGCTCGCCCGCGACACCTACGTCGAGGCGCTGGCAGCCGCGACCTACGGCGGCCGGCTCGGCGACGCCGAACAGGTGGCCGCCGTCGCGAACGCGATCCTCGCGGCGACGCCCGCCGCAGAGGAGTCCGACCGGGCGGGCGACCTCATTCTGCGCGGCCAGGCGCTGCTCGCAACCGAGGGGCAGGAGGCCGCGATCGCCACCTTGCGACGGGCCCAGCGCGCCTTCCTCGAACAGGCACCGGACTTCCTCGAACTGCACTGGATGTGGTTCGCCTCCCGCGCCGCCCAGGACCTGTGGGACCCGGCTGGACTTCGCGCCCTCGCCGACCGGCAGGTCGAGCTCGCCCGCACCGAAGGCGTCGTCACAGTCCTGCCGATCGCCCTGAGCCTGCTGCTGGTGCAGATGACCGACGGCGACCTGGACGGGGCCGAAGCCTCCTGCGACGAGATCGACGCCATCAAGGAAGCCACCGGCAATCCGCTCCCGCGGTACGGACGGCTCCTCCTCGCGTCGTACCGAGGACAGGTCGACGAAGCGGAACGCTGGGGGGAGCGCATCCGGGCCGACGGGCAGGCGCGCGGCGAGGGATACGCGCTGAGCGCGGCCAACTTCTCCCAGGCGGTCCTCTACAACGGCCTCGGCCGCTTCGCCGAGGCGGTCGCCTGCAGCCGCCGCGAACTGCCGTACACCCATGAACTGAACCTCGCGATGCGCACGTTGCTCGAACTGGTGGAAGCGGCCACACACACCGGTGAGTACGCGCTCGCCGAGTCGGCGCTCAGGCAGTTGGCCGGCGTCACACGGCCGGTGGGCACCACCTACGCGTTGGCCGTGCTGGCGATGGCGGAGGCGCAACTGCGTGAAGGTGAGGAGGCGGAGAACCTGTACCGGGACGCGATCAAGCGCTTCGAGCACGAGCGGATCCCGATCTGGGTGGGACGTTGCCGACTGTTGTACGGCGAGGCGCTCAACCGCCAGGGCCGGCCCGCCGACGCGCACGAGCAACTCCGCGCCGCGCACGAGGTGCTGACGGCCTGTGGCCTGAACGGCTTCGCCCAGCGCGCCGCGGACGAGCTGCGCGCGAGCGGTGAAACCCTGCGGGTGCGCCAACGAGGGTCGGCGGCGCAGCTCACCGGGCAGGAACTCAACGTGGCCCGCCTGGCGCGCGAAGAACTGACGAACCGGGAGATCGGCGCTCGCCTGTTCATCAGTGCTCACACTGTCGAGTACCACCTGCGCAAGGTCTTTGCGAAGCTCGGTATCAAGCGGCGGACCGAGCTGAAGCCCGCCCTCGCCGAACTCACCCTGACTTCGCCGAAGACCTGAACGCACAGGAGTCGCAAGGGCTCTGCCGGGCCGCCGTAAGAGACGGGACTCATTTACCTTCGGGCGAGGTGTGATGTCATGACCGGCGGCGGGCCCACCAGAAACCGAATGCGGTGACGGCGGCCGTTGCGGTGAGGAGCAGCGCAGCCATGACCCACTGCATGGGCCAGAAGTGCGACGCCGGGTGGTACTGCACCCACACCCCGACGACGTCGTGCGCCTTGAGACAAGCGGCGGAGGCATCGGTGAAGTCCCCGCAGGCGGTGGAAGTGAACTTGTCTCCCGAGGACGTGAGATAACCGGAGTCGACGTTCCATGAGGTGTAGTCCTTGTTGGGCATGTCCATGGGCCACGCGTGCGGTGTGTACAGGCCCAGGGGAGCGGACGAGCCGTAGAAGTCGGCGGTGACCTGTTGAGCGGTCGCCTCCTCGGCGGGCCACAACAGGGGACGCAGGAAGCCCAGGCCCGCCCACCCGGCGACCCCCACCGCGCAGGTGACGACCATGGCCGCCACCGTGCGGCGCGTGACCATACCGATTGCCGCGCCGGTGACCAGGGCGAGCAGGGACATGGCGACCGGGACCACACCGATGTCGTTGAACGGCGGCGACTGATACCAGTACATGCCCCGCAGCAGGGTCCCCGCGGGCGTCCACCACCAGCTGTAGAGCCCCGAGAGGACGCCGGTGCCGATGAGCGTGACGAGGGCGGGCACACCGAACTTGAAAGCTGTCCACCGGGTACGGCTGACGGACTGTGACAGTGAGAGCAGGTGGGTGCCGTCCTCCATCTCGCGGGACAGGAGCGGTGCGCCGAGGAAGACGCCGATGATCAGGGGGACGAAGGAGATCAGCAGGCCGGTGTAGTGGATGGTGTTGTAGAACCTGCTCCGGAAGGCGTTCACTTCCGCGCACCGGCGTTCGGGGGACCCGTAGACACAGCCGGCCAGGTCGTGGGCCTCGATGTAGGCGAGCATGTCGGCTCGCTGGACCGCGACGAAGACGGCGAACACGGTGAGGAGGACGGCGCCGATCCAGAATGCGGAACGGTGCTGGCGCCAGACCAGCCAAGCCGGCCCGGACAAGCGGGGGAGTCGGAGACGGACGGATACGGGCAGGAGGGCCTGGTTGTCACTCACGCGGCGTCCTCACCGGCGTCGATACGCGCGCTGGGAGTGATCAAGTGTGGAATGTCCGGAACACCGAGGTAGGCGATCAGTAGTTCTTCGAGATGCGGCCGGTGCTGGATCCACTTGCCTGCCACCGGCCCCTCCGGCCGGACCAAGGCGGTGACATGCCCTCCGGAGCGATCACACGAGACAACGGTGTGCGGGAGAAGTTCGGCTGACGGATTCTGCCCTTGACCATGGCCCGACAGCACGGTGTGAGCGGCGAGCAGGGCGTCGATCTCTCCGGCGAGCCGCACACGGCCGCCGGTGATGGTGACGAGGTAGTCGCACACGGTGTCCATCTCGGAGACCATGTGTGTCGACATCAGGACGGTGGTGCCGTGTTCGGCCACCTCGCTCATCAGAAGGGCGGTGATCTCGTGACGCACACGCGGGTCCAGGTCCGACATCGGTTCGTCCAGCAGCAGCAGCCGGGGACGTTTGCCGAGAGCGAGAGCGAGTGCCACGCGTGTGCGCTGCCCGCCGGAGAGATGTCCGACTTTCGCGCGCAGCGGTATGTCGCCCTGGCGCACGAGCTGCTCGGCGGTGCCCTGATCCCATCCGGGGTTCATTTCGCGGCCGACGCGCAGCATCTCCCCGACGGTGAAGCCCGGATAGAGAGGCTTGCTCTGTCCGACGAACGCCACGCGGTTGCGCCTGGCCGGTGACTTGTGGGAATCCCCGAACACACTGAGAGTGCCACAGGTCGGCTCCAGGACATCGGCCGCCAGTGACAGCAAGGTCGTCTTGCCCGCACCGTTGGGACCCACCAGGGCGCAGATACGCCCGGCAGGGAGGCGGAAGTCGCAGTCGCGCAGTGCCCAGGACCGGCCGAATCGCCGGCCCACCCCCCGAGCCTCCAGGGCCGGGGGGTCGGGTTCCTGCACGGCGTAGTGGGTGGCCTGACCGGCTGGGGAACCGTCGGGCAGGGAATGGTTCATTCTGTTTCCTCCATGCTGTTCTGCTGCATCGCGTTCGTGTCTGGCGGGATCGGCCGGGAGACCTCCCGGGGAAGTGCGTCGTACTCCTCAATGAGATCCGTGAACAGCGCGGTCACGTCGTCTCGATCGACTCCGGCCGCGCGGGCCTGCTGCAGCCACTGCAGCAGGCCCGCGCGCAGAGTTGAGTCGCCGACCGTCTCGGGTCGCGAGAGTGAGCGGACCACGAAGGTGCCGGCACCCCGTCGCGACTCGACCAGCCCTTCGTGCTCCAGCTCCCGGTATGCCTTGTGCACGGTGTTGGGGTTGATCGCTGTCATCCCGACCACCTGTCGAGCCGTTGGCAGGCGATCGCCCGGGGCAAGCAGGCCCAACCGCATTGCCTGCTTGGTCTGCTGGACGATCTGCATGTACGCGGTCATGCCGCTGCGTCGATCGATGCGGTATCGCACCGGTGAACCAGCTTTCTACTAGTCAACTAGTAGAAAGAGAGTGGTGGTTGATCCAATCGGATGTCAAGTCGCCACCGGCGCCCGCGCACAGCCACACGTCGTTTCCGCGGACGGTCACCACGGCGGGAGCGACTGCTGCCCACTGCACCCACCGTTGGTCGACCGGCCGGGTTATGGGGTCTGCTGACCTCGAAGGACACCATGAGCGCGGAGGAAGGTGAGTACTGCAGTGTTGAACTCCGCGGGCCGCTCGACGTGCGCGAGGTGTCCGGTGTCCTCCAGGATTGTCAACTCGGCTACGGGCACACGCTCGTGCTGGAGTGCGGCCCATCGCGGACCGCAGATGAGGACCCTGACGGCCCGCCAGTACGAGGGTGGGCGTGGCGATGCCGGACAATTGATCCCGAACGTCGAAGGGCCGCTCCTCCCCTCGGGTGGGAGCCGTGTACATCCGAAGCGACTCCCGAGCGGGCGCGAACTCCTTCTCTCGTCCCCAGTAGTTGAACAGATAGGCCGGCATTGTCGTCTGCAACACGGCGGTGGCGCCGGCGTCGGTCAGCAGGTCGAGACGAGTGGTGAGGGCGGCGACGTAACCCGCCACCTCCGGATGGTCGTCGACATGGTCCTTCACGAACCTTTCCATGAGAGTGACCGAGCAGGGTGACCTGTGGCACGTCCAGGTGCTCAATCACACTGTGCAGGAAGTGCGTGTATGTCGCCACGGTGTAATCGCGGGGATCGGGAAGCCGACCTGAGTCGCCCCTACCGACTGGCTCGACATAGACCATGGTCAGGGAGCATTCGAGGCCGGGCATGCGCAGGTAGTCCCAGCCGATGCCCGGTCCGCCCGAGTGAGTGAGGCACACCGGGCCTGAGCCGGCGACGTGATACCGCATGGGAGCGAGCCCGTGAGGGACGGCGATCGTGTGAGTGCCGGGAGACAGAGGCGAGGACGGATCATCTGTCGTCGAGGGGAAAGCCCCCGACTGATACGAGTGCTTCACACCTTCCGATGATCCGCCACGGCAGGTGCATCCTCAAGGAGGGCCACAACGAGTGATGGCACTGTTATGTGAGCCGACAGAGGCGGACGGTCGAGCGTCCTGCCGGCTCAGGCGGCCGCTGAGGGCCCTCGGAGGAAACCATGAGGTGCTGCATCAGTTGCCCCGGCGTCAATACATTCCCGAGAGCCGCCCGGCGCAGTGTCTGCAGCAGGTCGAAGTCGCCGACGTCAGTGATGGTCCGGCCGGGCTGACGGCGCAGGCGGTCCTCGAAGAGTTCCTGTCCGAACATTGGCACGGTGGCGGGCCTGGAGGACCATTATCGGCGCCACAACATGTGAAAGGTGCTGTAGGGTAAACACAGTGTTCCGGGCGCGCCGGGTTGGACATCCCACGCGAGGCGCCGGGAACACCACCCGCTGCTCAGAGTCTGGTGGGTGCGGTGTGCCCCGGACGCCCATCGATCCCCCGTGAGCCGGCGTCCGGGGTCACTTGTCGTTTGCCGACGGGGGCCTTCAGGGCCGGAGTCACGAGGCGCGGTAGAGACCTCGACCGGTGCGCCGGATACGAGAGGCGCCGACGAGACGGTCGAGCGTGCTGCGAATGGCGTTGATGCTGCCACTGTCGGTAGCACGGCCCAACGCCACCGCTACGTCGCGGGCGCGCACATCCGCGTCGCCGACCTGTGCGAAGTAGTCCAGGATCTGTTCGGTCAGCCAGCCGTACGTTCGCTCCGGGGTGACCTTCGGACGGGGTGTGCGCCGCACCGGTTCCTTCTCGCCTCCGGTTCCCTGTGCGACTCGCGCGACGGCGGCCGAGGCAGCCGGGAGCGGGTCCGCCTCGGCCTTCGTCGGCCTTGCGGCACGGTGCCGACCTGTGTCAACGGCGTCCGCGGCGGCTTTGCCTTCCGTTGGGGGTGCCATCATGGCCTCAAGGGCTCCCAGCGCCCGTTGAACGGTGTCGAGATGAGCGACGACAGCAGCGAGCTCCCTCTCCAGCGCCTGCTTTTGCAGCTGCAGACGGCTGAGGTCCTCTTGGAGGCTCTCAGTCGTGACCTCGATTTTGTGCGCCGCGCGAGTTGCCGGAACCATCTTTTCCTCTCATCCTCAACCCGTCGTGCCTCGCCCCCGCCCAGCTCACCTGGAGGTGTCGATCGACCCGGACGCCGGGATGGGTGGTTCGGAGCATCACATGTAACATCGTCATAGAGGGGATCCCGTTGTCACCGCGGTGAAGACACAGTGACGAATCAGTGGAAGCCTGTCAGTCAATTGTTGCCACTGACACGCGCAAAGCGCAACGGTCGGCGCACTCTTCAGCCAGAGAGGTGTGACAGCCGCCGTCAGTCGCACTGTCCGGGAACCCTCTCAGTCGCCCCGTGGTCCGTGTCCGTGGGAAGGAAGGTGGTGGCGGTTCCAGCTGCGTAGCTTGTCAGGATTCATGACGGCCCAGACGTGGGTGACGTGATGGCCCGCGATATCGAAGCTGATGACGGCGGCGACCTGGTCGTTGTGGCGGACGACGATTGCGGTGCGGCCGTTGGCGGAATTGAGATGCAGGGTGGTGTGGGGGCGGGGGGCAAGGAGGGTGAGGAGGACACGGGTGACCTGCTCGCTGCCGTGAACCGGTCTGGTCAGGGCACGGATCTTGCCGCCGCCGTCGAAGAACGCGGTGGCGTGAGGAGACAGCAGGGACACCAGGTGCGCGGGGTCGGTCGTGACGCAGGCTTGCCGCACGGCGCGAACGATCTTGTCGTGTTCTCGCGGTGTCGTGGGATGCGCGCGGCTGGTGCGCAGGCTGCGGCGGGCACGGTCGGCGAGTTCGGCGCATTCGTGTGGTGTCCGGCCCACGATGTCGGCGACCGTCTGAGGCGGCATCGCGAAGACGTCGTTGAGGACGAACGCCGCCCGTTCGGTGGGGGAGAGGGCGTTCAGGGCGTTGAGCAGGACATCGCTGATCTCCTCCGTCAAGGCCGGGTCGAATTCCGTGCGGGCGTCCGGGCCCTTCCCTTCGGGGTTCGGGAGCGGGCGCTCGGGTACGGACAGGCGTGCCAGGCAGATGGTGCCCGTGCTCTTGGTCAGCCAGATACGCGGCTCGGTGATCCCTGTGCGCTGCTTGTCCGTCAGCGTGTACCACCGTCTGTAGGTTTCGGTGACGGCGTCCTCGGCCGCGCGCCCGTTCCCCAGCATCCAGCGGGCCACGTTGAGCAGATGCTG
The DNA here is from genome assembly GCF_030817415.1 of Streptomyces umbrinus. NCBI lineage: Bacteria > Bacillati > Actinomycetota > Actinomycetes > Kitasatosporales > Streptomycetaceae > Streptomyces > Streptomyces umbrinus. The sequence goes on from NZ_JAUSZI010000002.1 coordinate 9,856,858, forward strand.
TCGCTCGTCCAGCAGCTCCGCGATCGGTGCCGTGTCACCGGTCTGACCCATGAGGCGTCCTTCCTCTCACCCGGCACCGCACCTCAGCCGTCGCAGTCGGATCGCAGCGCCCTACTGCAGTTCAGACTGTACAAGCACGGATCATGTGACAGTGGGTCATCGTCGAGTGCAGCCACAGGATACTGCGACACATCGAGGCAGTAACAGTGTGACAGCATGACATGTCACTTCATACAAGAGACGGCATCCACTCATGAAGGGGTTCACCCATGCCCGCAATTCTCGTCCACGGCGTTCCTGACACCCAGCACGTATGGGACGGTGTGCGCCGACACCTGACCAGGTCGGACGTGGAAGCCTGGAACCTGCCCGGCTTCGGGGGCGAGCGACCGGCCGGCTTCGGTTCCACCATGGAGGAGTACGCGGACTGGCTCATCGAGCGACTGGAGCGGGTCGGCGAGCCGGTGGACCTGGTCGGTCACGACTGGGGGTGCATTCTCACCCTCCGCGTGGCCTCCCTGCGCCCCGACCTCGTCCGTACCTGGGCGGGAGGCAACGGGCCGATCAGCGCGGAGTACGTCTGGCATCCGTTGGCCAAGATCTGGCAGGACCAGGTCCAGGGCGACCGCTACATGTCCGAACTGCGCGCGGAGCCGTTCGCGGACGAGGTGTCGGTCGGCTTCGACGTGCCGCTCCCGCTGGCCAGGGAGATGGCGAGCCGGGTGGACGACACGATGAAGGATGCGGTCCTCAAGCTGTACCGGTCGGCGGTCACCATGGGCGCGGAGTGGGAGCCGGCGCTGGCCGACGTGACCGCCCCGTGCGTGGTCTTCTGGGGAGCGCAGGACCCCGCCTGCCAGATCGAGTTCGGGCGCAGGCTCGGTGACTCCCTGCGCGCTTCCGAAGTGATCGAGATGGACTGCAATCACTGGCCGCTGCTTCAGCGGCCCGCGGAGGTCGCCGAGATCCTGGAGAAGCACTGGAGCGCGCACTCCGGCGCCTGACGAACACGACGGTCGGACCGGTCGGACCGATCGGACGGCACCGGCGGACCGCGCACCCGACCGACGTGACGGTATCCAGCCCGAGCAGAACCAGAAGCGGCACCGGCGATCGCGTATGCGCCCGGGCCGGTGCCGCATCTGTCACACGGGGCGGCGACGACCGGTCTAAGAGTCGAAGCCGAGGAGAACAGAGGACACCGTGCGTGAGATCTTGATCGTGGGCGGCGGCTACGCGGGTTTCTACACCGCGTGGGGTCTTGAGAAGGAGCTGCGACGCGGTGAGGCACGGGTCACCGTGGTCGACCCGCGTCCCTACATGACGTATCAGCCGTTCCTGCCCGAGGTGGTCGCGGGGTCGGTGGAGGCGCGTCATGCCGCGGTGTCGCTCCGGCGACATCTGCACCGGACCCGTCTGATCGCGGGTGCGGTGACGGAGATCCGCAACGCCGCGCACACCGTGACGATCCGGCCGCAGTCCGGGCCGGAGTTCGACCTGCACTACGACACGCTGGTGGTGACGGCGGGAGCCGTCACCCGCTCCTTCCCCATCCCGGGGCTGCGCGAGCAGGCGTACGGACTCAAACACGTCGAGGAGGCCGTGGCGATCCGCGACCGGCTGCTCACGTCGTTCGACCGTGCGGCGACGCTGCCGGACGGGCCGGAACGGTGCAGGCTGCTCACCGTCACCGTCGTCGGTGGCGGCTTCTCCGGGGTGGAGGGCTTCGGTGAACTGCTGGGCCTGGCGTCCGCGCTGCTCAAGCACTATCCGGAGATCAAGGCGGACGAACTCGCCTTCCACCTGGTCGAGGCGCGGGGCCGCATATTGCCCGAGGTCACCGACCGGCCCGGTGAGTGGGTGGTGCGTTCCTTGGAGAAGCGGGGTGCACGCGTCCATCTGAACACTCAGCTCCTCTCTGCCGAGAACGGACGCGTCGTGCTGTCGGACGGAACGGAGTACGACTCGGGTCTGCTCGTGTGGACGGCGGGCAACGCCTCCAACCCGATCGTGCACAATCACACCGACCTCCCGGTCGACGAGCACGGCCTGTTGAAGGTGCGCGCGGATCTCCGGGTGGGCACGGAGACCGAGGTCGTGCCGGACGTCTGGGCGGCCGGTGACGACGCCTCGGTGCCCGATCTCGCCGTAGGCCGACCGGACGCCCGCACGGTGCCCAACGCCCAGCACGCGGTGCGTCAGGGCAAGCGCCTCGCCAAGAACATCCTGGCGTCCCTGCGTGGCCGGCCGACCAAGAACTACGAGCACCACAGCCTCGGAGTGGTGGCCACGCTCGGCCTGGGCCGTGGCATCTTCCAGTACCGACGCCTGGTCATCAAGGGTTTCCCGGCCTGGCTGATGCACCGCGGCTACCACGTCCTGGCCGTGCCGAGCTGGGAGCGCAAGGCGAGGGTGTTCGCCGTGTGGGCGACCGCCGCCCTTTTCGGCCGTGACATCGTCTCTCTCGCCTCGGTCCAGCACCCGAGGGACGCCTTCGTCTCCAGCGGTGAGCCTCGGCGGCAGGAGTCACGCTGAGCGCGTCCGCTGCCGGTAACTGCCGGGCGTTGCTCAGGGCTTGGCCGCGCGGTACAGACCGCGGCCGACCCGGCGGACGCGCGAGGAGCCGACGAGACGGTCGAGCGTGCTCCGGATGGCGTTGATGCTGCCACTGTCGGTGGCACGGCCGAGGGCGTCGGCCACATCCCGGGCCCGGACGTCGACATCGCCGGCTTGCGCGAAGTAGGCCAGGATCTGTTCGGTGAGTTTGCCGTACGTCCTCACACCGTCGGTGTCACTCTCGGCGCTGTCGGCCGTCGCCCGGCTCGCGTCACGCTCCTCGGCCGGGTCCGCGACCGGCGCGGGCGGCGTGGGCACCGATGCCACGGTCACCGGCGCCTCCGCATCCGCGGCCACGCGACGGTGTGCCGCGGACGACGCAGCGGCCCCCGGCATGAGGGCCTGAAGGGCGCCGAGGGCCCGCTGTACGGAGCCGAGGTGCGCGGTGACCGCCGCCAGTTCCCTCTCCAGCGCCTGCTTCTGCATCTCCAGGCGGGCCAGGTCCTCCTGGAGGCCCTCGGCGGTGATCTCGATGTTGCGGGCCGTGGGGGTCACGGAGACCATGCGTTCCTCTCGTCCTCACCCCTTGTTCCGGCGGGGCCGCCCGATGTGCGGGCTCCGTCACCCGGCCCGGCATCGGAGGCATGATACCGGGCATCGATCGAGCGACCCCCGCCGACCGGAGAGCGCGGCCGGCGGGAGCGGTGGCGCGCGCACCGCGTCCACCGCGACGGTCCGCCGGTACCCGTCCGCGCTCTCCGTCAGGCACGGCCCGGCGTCGAATGATCGAGGCGGGCGCCGCCTTCCCGGCCCGCGGGCGCCTCGTGGTCGGGGGACCCTGCCGCGGAGAGCTGCAGTCGCCGCAGCGTCTCGGAGACCGCGTGGATACGGGCGTCCACTGTTTCGATCGCCTCTCGGAGCAGGCTCAGCCGTCCTTCGAGCAGAGCGGCCTCCGCCGCCAGGGTCGCGGTGGCGGCAGCGGGATCGGACTGCCGGTCAGTGCTTTGGGGCATCTCCTCGTCCTTCCTCAGCTCGTGCCGCAAGCTCGTGAACAGGCTTTTCAGAAACAGTGATGGCTCGAACGCATCGGATGACGTGTGTGTCCCTGCCATGCTCCTCCTCCTTCGCTGCGGGACTCGGGCGGGCATCGCCGCAAGCCGTCGACACCGCATTGACCGAACAGTGAGGAGCGCTGTGACAACCGGCGTACGGCCCGCCGCGCTACCGCGGCGGGCGACCGGGGCGAACGCAGACCTCGCTGACGACCGCGCAGTGGAAACGGGAGCGGGAGTCCAGGAACGCGGCGATCTTGGCCGGGTTGAAGACCCACATCACCTGGTGGATGCCACGGTGTGTGGCGGCGATCGTCATGTAGGTGGCGGGCCGGCCGTCCCTGTGGAGCAGGATGCCGCTGCGCCCGTTGGCCTCCACCGGTTCGGCCTCGACCATCGGCCAGAAGCGGCGGTGCGCGGTGGACAGGTTCGCCACGCGGGAACGGCCCAGGACGGGGATCCGAGCCGCTCCCCGGATGCCGTTCCCGTCGGACAGGCTGACCGCGTTCGGCGTCAGCAGCTCCTCCAGCGTGCCGACGTCACCCCGCTGGGCGGCGCCGACGAAGGCTTCGAGCAGCCTGCGGTGCTCTGCGGCGTCGACGCTGTCCCGCTGGTCGTCGGTGAGGTGCTTGCGCGCCCGGCTCACGATCTTCCGCACGTTGACGGGGCTGAGCCGCAGGATGCGCGCGATCTCGGGATAGTCGTAGTCGAAGGCTTCTCTCAGCACGTACGCGGCGCGCTCGGTCGGAGGGAGTTTCTCCAGCACCAGCAGCAGGGCGAGTTCGAGTGCTTCGGCCCGTTCGGCGCCGACCTCCGGGTCGTTGCTGGTGTCGACGGGCTCGGGCAGCCACGGACCGATGTAGCTCTCGCGGCGCAGCCGGGCCGACTGAGCCACGTTGAGGGCCAGCCGTGTGGTGGTGGTGGACAGGAACGCGACGGGGCTGACCACGATCGCGCGGTCGGTGCGCTGCCAACGCAGCCACACCTCCTGGACGACGTCCTCGGCCTCCACCGCACTGCCCAGCAAGCGATAGGCGATGCCGAAGAGGCGTGGCCGGAGTTCCACGAAGACGGAAACGGCCTCGCTCAGGTCACTGTCCGCGGGGGGCGCCTCTGGATGCATGATCCTTCAGTCTCCGTTTCTGTGTCACAGGTTTGTCGGCGAAGGCGATCGGCCTCTCTGTCGAGGACCGCCGCGGTGGCGGCCCGGCGTACTGAGGGATCTGGCAGGGCGCTGCGCTTGCCTCCGCACGATGTGACCGCGGGCGCGGATGCTTCGTGACACTTTCGCGGCGAGTTTTTTTCCGGGTTTTCGGAGGCGGGCAGTTCGGCTGTGCCATCGGAGCGGGCCTTGCGGCGGCGGGCGCCGTCATGGGCCGGATGTCACACGCGCGCTGACAGTTCGGTCTTTCAAGTGGAAAGCGGTAATGCGCGGCACGCGCTTTTCGCGAGCTCCCCCACACGAGGAGCGACCTCCCCCCGAACCGGTATCCGTTCCGCACACAGGAGGCATTCCATGGATTGGCGCGTAAGGGGACTCTGCCTGAGCGAGGATCCTGACCTCTTCTTCCCCATCGGCAGTATCAACAGCGGTCCGGCGACGCTGCAGGTGGACGAGGCCAAATCCGTCTGCCGCCATTGCCCCGTTACGCGGCAGTGTCTGGCCTGGGCCGTCGAGATGGGCCCGGTCGAGGGGATCTGGGGAGGAACCACGGAAGGGGAGCGCCGTGCCATGCCACGGCGGACGGTGCGCGAGCAGGCCGTGAAGAGCGCCGCCTGAGAGCAGGGCCTCTCACGGATGTGGGTGGGCGGGGCGGCCCCGGCTTCGGGACCACCCCGCCTACCCACATCCGTTTCGTCAGGCCGCCGCGTCCTGGTCGGCCCGTACGGCCGAGATGTCCAGGGCCAGGGTCACCTTGTCACCGACGAGGACACCCCCTGTGTCCAGCGGCGTGTTCCAGGCCAGTCCCCAGTCCGAACGCCGCAGGGTGGCCCTGCCGTCGAATCCGACGCGATGGTGGCCGAAGGCGTCGCTGCCGGCCCCACCGAAGGTGATGCCGACGGTCAGGGGCAGCTCGACGTCCTTGATGCGGAGGGTGCCCAGGAGCTGGAACTCGTCGTCGCCGAGCGGGGTGATGCCGGTGGAGCGGAAGGCCATCAGGGGATACGTCGCCGAGTCGAAGAAGTCGGGCCCCGCCAGGTGCGCGTCGCGATCCGCCACGCCCGTGTCCAGGCTGTCGGTCTGGACACTGACGTACGCCTCCGAGTGGGACGGCTCGGCACCGTCGAGTTTGAGTAGGCCCTCGAAACGTTCGAACCGTCCACGGACGTTGGAGACCATGGCGTGCCGGACGGAGAAGCCGATCGTGCTGTGGACCGGGTCGATGGTGTAGGTACCGGTCACTGCCGGATATGAAACGACGACCGGTGAAGCTGTCTTGTCGCGATGAATCAGCATGGTGAGCGGCTTTCTCTGCGATTGCTGTCTGTGCCGGAGGTGAAGAGGGGCCTGCCGTGCCGCAATGCGGACGACAGGCCCCATCCGTCTGGCCGGCGGGCCCTCGAGGGGCCCGCCACACGCCGACTCAGCTCTGCTGGGCGAGCCAGTCGGCGAACCGGGTCGCGCCGATGTTCGCGTCCGGACCGGGGAGCAGCGTGGTCTCCTTCAGCTCCGCACCGAAGTACGGGGCGTGCACGTCGGTCACGACCTTGCGCGGGTCCTTCTTTGCGGCCAGGCCCTTGCGGATCAGCTCGTCGAGCTGGAACTCGTCGGGGCCGGCGATCTCCACGACCCCGTTGACGGGGCCGCCGACCGCGGTGCGGCCGACCGTGGCGGCCACGTCGTCGGAGAAGACGGGACGGATCTTGACCGGGGCCAGCCGGACGGTGTCACCCTTGGTCGCCGCCTCGGCGATGCCCTTCATGAACTCGAAGAACTGCGTGGCGTGAACGATGGAGTAGGGGATGCCGGACTCCTTGATCAGGGTCTCCTGCGCCTGCTTGGCGCGGAAGTAGCCGCTCTCCTGCAGCCGCTCCGTGCCGACCACGGAGAGCGCCACGTGGTGGGTCACACCCGCGTCCGCCTCCGCCTTGAGGAGGTTGGTGGTCGAGGTCCGGAAGAACTCCATCACGGCGTCGTCCTCGAAGGACGGCGAGTTGGACACGTCGATCACGACCGACGCACCGGTCAGGACCTCGGCCAGCCCCTCGCCCGTGAGCGTGTTGACGCCGGTGTTCGGGGCGGCCGGTACCGCCTCGTGACCGTGCTCATTGAGCTTGGCCACCAGCTTCGAGCCGATCAGTCCGGTACCGCCGATGACTACAACCTTCATGGTGACGATCCTTTCGAGATGTGCGGTGTCGTCCGCACCGGAAAAGACCGAGTGCGAACGTTTTCTGTGACACGGGAGCTGTGCGTGAAGCTTTTCTCTCGGCCGGAGGGCCGCTATTCGACGAGCTTTCCGTCGGTGGAGACTTCCGCCATGAGGGACGCGATCTCGTCCGGAACGGCTGGGATGCTCTCGCGGGTGATTCCCGTCGTCGGGGACCAGACGAGGTTCACGCGGAGGGCGGGATCCATGTCGGGGAAGTCACTGCGGTTGTGACACCCGCGGGTCTCCCGGCGTTCCAGCGCCGCTTCGAGAGTGGCGCGGGCCGCGAGGGCGGCCGACTTCAGGTCGAAGGCGTGGGCGAGGTCCTGGAAGCCGGCGATGTCGGGGTGCACCCCTACGTTCTGCATGCGTTCCTCGATGGCGTCCAGTTCCGCCAGCCCGGTGCGCAGACCCTCTTCGTCGCGGACGACGCCGGCGTGCTCGGTCATCGTGTTGCGGATCGCGCGCTGGAGCGCGCGGACGTTCTCGGGTCCGTCGGCGGCGAGCAGTTCCTCGACTTCGGCGCGCGCCTGGGCCACGGCGGTCGCGGACCGGGGCTGCGCGGTGAGCGACTCCGAGTAGGCGGCGGCCGCCTGACCGGTGATACGGCCGTAGACGAGGAGTTCGATCAGGCTGTTGCCCCCCAGCCGGTTGGCGCCGTGCAGTCCGCTGGCCGCCTCGCCGATGGCGTACAGGCCGCGCACGTCGGTGCTGTGGTCCTCGGGACGCACCCAGACGCCCCCCATCGAGTAGTGCGCCGTGGGGGCGACCTCGATGGGTTCACGGGTGATGTCGAGCATCTGCAGTTCGAGGAGCGTCTGGTAGACCCGGGGCAGCCGGTTCATGATCGTCTGACGGGGCAGATGGGAGACGTCGAGCCAGACCCCGCCGTTGGGGGTGCCGCGGCCTTCCTTGATCTCGGTGTAGGAGGCGAGGGCCACGCGGTCGCGGGTGGACAGTTCCATGCGCTCGGGGTCGTAGCGGTTCATGTACCGCTCGCCGAGGGCGTTGCGCAGGATGCCGCCCTCGCCGCGGGCGGCCTCGCTGACCAGGGTGCCGGCGGCGTTCTCCGGTTCGATGATCCCGGACGGGTGGAACTGCACCAGCTCGGGGTCGCGCAGGCGGGCCCCGGCCTCGACCGCCAGGCGGAAGGAGTCGCCGGTGTTCTCGTCCCGCCGGGAGGAGGTACGGCGCCAGATGCGCGTGTGCCCGCCGGCCGCGAGGATGACGGCGTCCGCGTGGACGAGGTAGCCGGTGCCGTTGTTCAGGTCGAAGCCGTAGGCCCCGAAGACGGCACCTTCGTGGACCAGCAGCCGTGTGATGTACACGGTGTCGAGCATGGGTATGTCGAGCTGGCTCGCACGCCGGATGAGGGTGCGCTGGATCTCCAGGCCGGTGTAGTCACCGGCGAAGGCGGTGCGGCGGAACCTATGGGCGCCGAAGAAGCGCTGAGAGATACGGCCGTCCCCTTCGCGGGCGAATTCCATGCCGTACCGCTCCAGGTCGTCGATGCCCAGGGCCGCCCCCTGGGTGACGATCTCGGCCGTACGGGGGTCGCCGAGGAGGTAACTCTCCTTGAGCGTGTCCGCGGCGTGCTGCTGCCAGGAGTCCTCGGGGTCCATCGTGGCCAGCGCCGCGTTGATGCCCCCGGCGGCCAGGGACGTGTGGGTGTCCTCCTTGGGACGCTTGCCGACGGCGACGACGTCGACACCGGCCTCGGCCAGTTCGATCGCGGCCCGAAGGCCGGCACCGCCGGTACCGATCACCAGCACCGTGGTGGAAATTTGTCGTTCGGTGATAGGCACGATTGCTCCAGTCGCAATGGGTGGTCACTGACTAGGACCAGGTCAGGCGGCGGTTTGTGACAGCGGCAGAACGCGAGTCACAACGTGACGGTGTCCTTGGTCATACAGACGCGCCCGACGTCCGCGCGCCGGTGCCGCGACGTGTTCGACGTTCGAGGAGGAGGAGAGGGATGACGTACGTCATCGCGCAGCCCTGCGTCGACATCAAGGACCGGGCCTGCGTGACCGAATGCCCCGTGGACTGCATCTACGAGGGCTCACGCACGCTCTACATCAACCCCCAGGAGTGCGTCGACTGCCACGCGTGCGAACCCGTCTGCCCCGTGGAGGCCATCTTCTACGAGGACGACCTGCCGCCGGACTGGGCGCACTACCTTGCCGTCAACGCCGAGTACTTCACCGCGGCGGCTCCGGACCCCCGCGGACCGCGTGACACGGTGGGCGATCACCCTCTCGTCGCGGCACTGGCGCCGCAGAGTCCGAGCAAGAAGGAGATCTCCGTCTTCACCGCCCGCAAGGAAGAAGCCGCCGACGCGGACCTGTGGTTCCCGTCATGACCGCCGCCCCGCGACGAGCAACCGCCGCCGGGGCGGCTGGCGAGGTCCGCCGGGCGTGCCGGTCAGGAGGCCAGCGTGATGGTGGTCGGCGTTCCCCGCCAGGCCATGCGCGCGTACGGACACAACGCGTCGGCCTTCTCGATCAGGTCGTCGGCCGTCTCGGGAGCGACTCCGGGCCACCGCACCACCAGATCGACGTGCAGCAGATAGCCGCCGTCCTCCGGGTCCCGCCCGAAGGCGACGGTCGCCTCGATCGAGATTGCCGCCGGATCGAGGCCCTCCTGACGTGCCAGCAGGCTCAGCGCGCCGTGGAAGCACGCCGCGAAACCCGCCGCGAAGAGCTGCTCGGGGTTGGTTCCCCGGCCGTCACCGCCCAGCTCGGCGGGCATCCGCAGGTCGAGGTCGAGGGCGCCGTCGGACGAGCGGGCCCGGCCGGAGGCCCGTCCATGTGAGGCCACACCGCCGTGGACGGTCACGGTGGTCGTGTAGATGGGCGAGAACTCCTCTCCGTCGTAGTCCTTCTCGGTCGACAGGGTGGGCAACTGGATCCGTTCGGTCACGGCATGACTCCGTTGTCGTCGAGGTGCGCAGTCCCGGCAGAGGTCCGGGACCACTGAATGACCGACAAGCAGCCGGAACTGTGACGCCCGGTCCCTCGACGGCCTCGAAGGCCCGACCGCAGGGCGGTCAGTCCCGCAGCGAGGCCACGAAGGGCTTCAGCTTGTCCGGGTTCATCACCCACATGATCCGCTCGATGCCGCCCGCCGAGATGTCGGCAGTCAGCAGGGCGACCGCGTCCCCGCCGGACGAGACCAGCACGGCCGATCGGCCGTTCGCCTCGACCCACCGGATCTCGGACTGCGGCCAGAAACGCGGAGCGAAGGCGACGAGGTACCGCGAGACATGGGCCCGTCCGACGACCGGGATCTTGGATGCGCCGCGGATTCCGTTGCCGTCCGAGTAGCTGACGACATCGGCGGTGAGCACGTCCTCCAGTACCGACAGGTCGCCCGTCCGCGCCGCGGAGAGGAAGACCTCCAGCAGCCGCCGGTGGGCCGCCGGAGTGACGCGCTCCTTGCGCTCGGCAGCCAGGTGCCTGCGCCCGCGGCTCACGAGCTGACGGGCGTTGGCCTCGGTGATCTCCAGGATCTCGGCGACCCGTCCGTAGGGGTAGTCGAACGCCTCCCGGAGCACGTAGGCGGTTCGCTCCAGGGGATTCAGCCTCTCCAGCAGGAGCAGCACCGCCATTTCCAGGGCTTCGGCCCGCTCCGCGCCCAACTGCGGATCCTGCGCGGTGTCGACGGGCTCCGGAAGCCAGGGCCCGACGTAGGACTCCCGGCGTACCCGCGCGGACTGGGCCAGGTTGATCGCCAGCCTCGTGGCGACCGTGGTCAGGAAGGCGAGCGGCTCATTGACCTTCGCACGGTCGGTGTTCTGCCATCGAAGCCAGGTCTCCTGCACGATGTCCTCGGCCTCCACCGCGCTGCCCAGGACTCGGTACGCGATGCCGAAAAGCCGTGAGCGCGCCGAAAGGAAGTCCTTCGTCGCTTGGTCCAGGGTGCCGGGTTGGGCGCCAGCGTGCATGGGTCATCCCTTCTGGCCTCGTGCTCCCATGCTACAAGCGGACGGGGACGGAGGGCGCGGCGGATGGTCGTCCCACCGCCCCAGCGCCCGTCACGTTGGCACACCGTGTCACCCGGTCACTCCCGGACAACCGTCGTCGCTGTCACGGATCCATCGCACACCTGGTCAGGACTGAGAACCGTCATGGACCAGGAGGCGCACCCAGTGTCGGACAAGACGCCCGCACTCCACATCGTGCACTGCATGCTGACGCTGCTCTTCGTCCTCGTGGCCCTGCACGTGCTGCGGCGCGGGGTCCGGGCACCGGGAGCGGACCGCCGCGACCGGGTGGATAACCTGCTGCACTTCGCCATGGCGGCGGCCATGGCGACCATGCCCTGGAGCCTCGGCCGGTCGCTGACCGGCCTGACCACGGTCGTGCTCTGTGCGGCGGCCACGCTGTGGTTCCCGCTGACCGCGCTGTACCGCCGTACCAGGGGCACGGCGGCGGCGATCGCCGGGCGGCTGCCGCCGGCCGCGGGCATGGCGGCGATGGCCTGGATGTCGCGGACGCCCCACGGTGGGGCCGCTCCCGCCCACGAGACCCTGGCCAGAGGCGTTCCGGTGGCCCACCACACCGCGGCGCACGGCCCCGCGGCGAGCGTCTCGATGACGGCGGCCCTGGTCACCGCCGCACTGACGCTCTGTCTCCTCGGCTTCGCCGTCCGGTCGTTGATGCGCCCCATGCCCGCGCTGCGGACCGCCACGGGCACCGCGCACCGCGCCGCCGCGGCGGACCCGTACGGGCACGTCCGCGACGGGGCGATGGCGTGGGGGACGGCCGTGATGCTGGTACTGCCCCACTGACCGCCGTTCACTCGAAGCCGACGACGGCCTTGCTGCGCATCAGGAAGTCCGACAGGTAACTGTCGTGCGGCACGCCCGGAGCCATCCAATGGGTCGGCCGGTCACCGGCGTACACATTGGCGATGGTGGGTTCCGCCAGCAGGGTGTCCAGCAGGGCGTGGTCGCGGGAGAGGAACGAGAGGACGAGGGTCTCCCGCAGCGGAGCGATTCCGTCCGAGCGGTTCCACGGCGCGATCCACACACAGGGAAAGGGGAGTTCGGCCCGCAGTTGCGGGGCTCCCGCGTGGTCGACCTGGTGGACTGCCGGGCGCAGTACGGCACTTCCGTCCCCGAGGTCGTCGACGATGCCGTCACCGCCGAGCCAGGCGCGGGTCCCCGCCGCCACCTTCTGCAGATAGGAGTCGAGGGCGCGGGCCCGGTCCAGTGGGCACACCGGGAGTACCGCCCGGGTGTCCTGGGGCGGCAGACCGGGCAGCCGGGACAGGCGGTCCGCGACGGCCTCGGCGAGCGGCGCCGGATCGCCCTCGACGAGGACGGCGGTGGCGTTGACGCACGCGGTGCCGCCCTCGTCGGCGACGGAATCGACGATGGTGTCGAGATACTCCCGCCATTCCGTGTCCGCGGTGACGAGGATCTTGGTCCGGCCGGGCCCCTGCGGCAGCACGCGGGCATCGTGCGCGTACCGGGCGACCAAGTCGTCTCCGCCGTACACCACCGCGCGGTCCGCACCGCGGATCAACGCCCCGGCGGCCTGGCGGTCCGTGGGCAGCAGCACGAGCTGGTCCTCCCGGACGCCCGCCCGGTGCAGGGCTCCGACCAGGCGGTGCGGAGTGAACGGCTCCCGCCGGGACGGACGTACAGCGACGCGGTAGCCCAGCGTCAGCGCCTCCAGCCACAACCGGTGGACACCGGGGTGGTTGCCGGAGGCGTTGACGGCGAACACCTCGCCCCGGCGGGCCCATACGGCGTGCCCGGACCCGAGGGCCGGATCCCCACTGTCCCGGGCCGCCCCGCGCGGCCTGCCCCGGTCGGCCGAGGCACGGGCCAGGCTGACGAATCTCGCGGTGTCACGTGTCGCGGTGCGCACCACCGTCAGTGGGCTGCCGGAGGTGCGGCTCACCAGGTGCTCGTACTCGCGTACGCCCAGCCCGCCGATGGTGCCGGTGGCGAACTCCTCGGCGGCCGCTTCCAGGAGGGTGTCCATGCCGGCTGTCGGTACGGCCTCGGCTTTGCGCAGCACGGCCAGGGCCCGGTCGACGTAGACCGGCGGTACCAGGCTCAGTCGCGCCACCTCGGTACCGGACACGTCCGTCACGCTGCTCGGTACGCGCGTCCGGTAAGGGCCGTTGGGGCCCAGCGCGTCCAGGTACACCGGCCCGTCGGCCTTCACGACCGTCATCAGTACACGCCCTCGATCACGGTCTCGCCCTTCACCGTGGCCACGGGCGCCACGTCCGCGACGGCGTCGCCCGCGTGGTCGCCGGCCGGCCGCACACGGACCGCCGTGTCGCGTTCAGCGTTGTTGGGGATGAGCATGGACTTGCTGACGTGACTGACGATCACCTGGCCGCGCTCACCCACCTCGACGCGTTCCCCGGTGGCGGGGTCGACGACCGACAGGAACACGTACGGCGACACCGGGTCGAAGATGCAGGGCTGCGAGGCGTCGAGTCCGGGGCGTTCGAGCAGTGCGGTGAGCATCATGGTGTTGCCGTACATGCCGATGAGCGGCACATCGGGAAAGACCTCCGTGGCCAGCAGGTGCCGGGTGTCGGGGTCCATGTGGGTGCCGCCCCAGAGGATCGCCCGGACGGAACCGTTGATCCGCTCCAGGAGGTCGTCCTCGCGGGCGAAGCGTTCCAGCAGGGGAGTGGTGGCGGCCAGTACCCCGACCTCCTGGGTCAGCAGGATCCGGCGGCACTGTTCGACGAGATGGTCGGTGTAGGACTCGACCTCGTCGCTTCGGCCCGCGGCGACCAGCTTCTTCACCCAGCGGGGGTCCATGTCGATGCTCAGGCCCGGGCCGCCGAGCGACGCCGCCGCCCGCTGCAGTACGTCCCCCACCAGGTGCGGACCGGTCGGCGCCACGGTCAGCCACTGGGCGCCGAGGGGCAGGCCGTGCTCCCGCAGACGCCGGTCGACCTGCTCGGTGCTGTGCCGCATCCAGTCGTCGAGCTGGACGACCCGCTTGGGCGCCCCGGTCGTCCCGCCGCTGTCGAAGACGTTGATCAGCCGGGCGTCGCTGCCGTAGCCCCGGGGGATCAGGTCCGCCACCGGCACGTGCCGCAGCTCGTCGGTGAGGTCAGGGAGGAGCGACAAGTCGGCCACGCCCTTGACGTCCCGTCGCGGATCGAAGGCGAGCCGCTCGGCCCGGTCGAGCCAGTAGCGGGAGCCGGTCGCCGGGTCGAAGTGCCAGCGCATGGCCGCTCGTACGAACTCGTCTGGATCGACGCCGTCGGACGGCCCGGCGTCCAGAACGGCGGGAGACTCGTAAGTCATCAATGGTCCTTTCTCGGTGCGGCCCCGTGCGGATGACGGGGCTGCCGTGCGAGGCACGGGTTGGCGGGCGCCGGTCATCGGCTGAACAGTTCGAAGGCGACGGCGCGACCGCCGGTGAACCGCGCGCTGTGGAGGCGGGTGCTGTCGGCCAGGAAGCGGCGCACGTACGTCTCGGGGTCCTCGTCGGTCAGGGCTTCGAGGTAGGCCCGGTGCCGCAGCAGGGACTGCACCGCCTGTTCGAAGCCGGCCTCGGCGGACACGGCGTGGGACGGCGTCGGCGAGTTGGCGACGGCCACCCACCGGACGCCGTCCCAGGGCCGGAGCCCTTGTTCGGCGAGTTCCGGAAAGATCCAGCGGTTGCCGGCGTCCGCCGCCGCGTCCAGCACGGCGCGTCCCACCGCCACGTGGTCTGGGGTGTTCCAGGCGCTGCCCGCCCAGGTGTCCCGGTGATTCAGCGTGAGCACCAACTCGGGCCGGTGACGCCGGACGGCGGCGGCGATGTCGCGGCGCAGGGCCACGCCGTACTCGATCACACCGTCCCGGTGGTCCAGGAACTCCACCGCCGGGACACCGACCGCCGCCGCGGCGGCACGCTGTTCCGCCTCGCGCAACGGGCCGGCCCGCTCGGGCGTGAGGGTGTCGATGCCGGCCTCACCGCGGGTGGCGAGCACATAGGTGATCTGCCGGCCCTCGGCCACCCAGGCGGCCACGGCCGCCGAGCATCCGTACTCGAGATCGTCGGGATGCGCCACCACCGCCAGGGCGCGCTGCCAGTCGTCCGGCATCGGCCGCAGTGGTGCGAGGGAAGCGTCGGTCACGCCTCAGCTCCCGCCGGCCGCGCCTGCTGCGGAAGCAGACTCTCCAGCGGGACCGAGGGATCGGCGAGGACGGCGTCGTCCGTCTCCGTGCCGGACTCGATCAGGGCACGGACCGTCCCGATGACGTCCCACACATTGACGCTCATCCCTGCCACGACCCGATTTCCGGACATCCAGAAGGCGATGAACCGCCGCTCCTCCCGCGACCCGCGGAAGACCACACGGTCGTAGCCGCCCGGTTCGGCGTACCCGGTGTACTCCATCCCGAGGTCGTACTGGTCGGTGTAGAAGTACGGCAGCCGGTCGTACACCGCGTCCTTGCCGAGCATGCTCAGCGCGGCGGTACGCGGCTGGTGCAGCGCGTTGGCCCAGTGCTCGACGCGCAGGTGCCGACCGAGCCGCGGGTGGTAGGCGTTGGCGACGTCACCGGCGGCGTGGATGCCGGCCGCGGAGGTCCGCAGCCGCTCGTCCGTCACGATGCCGTCGCGCACCTCGAGGCCCGCCTCCTCGGCGATACGGACGTTGAGGGTGATGCCCACGCCCACCACGACGGCGTCCGCGGGCAGGTGAACCCCGTCGGCGAGCTGCACGCCGTCGACGCGGCCCCCGGTTCCGGTGATCCGCTCGACACGGGCGTGGGGACGCAGGTCCACCCCGTGGTCCTGGTGCAGACGGGCGAAGACCTCGGCCGCTTCCCGGCCCAGGACTCTCAGCAGCGGCAGTTCGCCGCGTTCGAGAACGGTCACGTCCGCTCCCGCGGCCCGGGCAGCGGCGGCCGTCTCCAGGCCGATCCAGCCCCCGCCGACCACCACGATCCGGGCACCCTCGGTGAACGCGGCCTTCAGCCGCTCACTGTCGCCGACGCGCCGCAGATACAGCACGTTCTCCAGGTCCGCGCCGGACACCGACAGGCGGCGCGGGGAGGAACCCGTCGCCAGGAGCAGCTTGGCGTAGGGCACGCGACGGCCGTCGTCCAGTGTGACCTCCGCGGCATGCGCGTCGACGGAGGTCACGGTGGTGCCCAGGAGCAGCTCGACGTCGTGTTCGCGGTACCAGCCCTTGGGGTGCACGTGAATGGACTCGCGGTCCTCCTTGCCCAGCAGATAGCCCTTGGACAGCGGTGGTCGAATGTAGGGCCGTTCCCGCTCGTCCCCGATGACGAGGAGCGGCCCGTCGTGGCCGTGCTTGCGCAGTTCCTCCGCGGTCTTGCCCGCGGCCAGGCCGCCCCCGACGATGACGAACGTATTCACAGGCGACATGAGATCCCCGTCCCAGTTTGTGAGGCGCACACAGTGAGTCGTGCGGTCCGGTAATCCATCAGACCGGTCGGCGACACCGTTTGTGACATCGCTGTGCGGGCGGGCCGGGGCGGTCACCGTGGGCGTTTCCGGCCCGTTTCGGCGGCCGGTTCAGGTGTGGTTCGGCCGCGTGACGGCCAGGACGCGGGGATCGTCGTAGCCCGGCAGCAGGACGAACCCGTGCCGTTCGAGGTCGGCAATGAGTCGAGCCCGCGAGGCGGGCCACATCCAGAACGTCTCCGTGTGCTCCCGCAGCACACCTTCTGCCCCGCGCACCCAGTATTCGACGCGGTTGCGGATGCGATACCCGGCGGTCGACATCGTCATGCGTCCCCCGTACACATGCCCGCCCACCCGCTTCTCCGGCAGGAGGCGTACGACGTCACGGGCGGGCAGCACGGCTGGCGGTAGCTGCAGGAACAGCGAACCCCCGGGGACCAGGGCCGCCCGGACCGCGGGCCAGAGCACGTCCCGCGCGGCCGGGGGGAGACAGGCGACCGTGTTGTGGCACACGGCCACGTCCGCGACCGCGTACAGACCCGCCCGGTCCAGCGTGTACGGGTGCACGGTCACCCGCTCCCGCTGGGGCGCGGGCAGGACGGCGAGGCGGGTCAGCAGCGAGGTGCGCATGGCCCGTGCGGGCTCGACGGCGTGCACGTCGACCCGGGACTCGGCCAGGCTCATCAGTGTGACCCGCCCGCTCCCGGCACCGATGTCCAGCACACCGAGACGGGCTTTCGCGACCTCACCGCCGTAGAGATGACGGACGCGACTCTCGTCCTGGTCGGCCTGCAAGATGTCGTAGAACTCGGCGGTGACGGCATAGGAGTCCGGGTACGGCCGGGTGGGCGGTGCTTCTGTGCTGACAACAGGGTGCATGCCAGCAAGACAGTGTGTGAGCCGAGCGTGTGACAGGCGGATCGCCTGCTACGACCGGCCGGTGTCTCGCGGAAGTGACCGCTCTGCCCCTGGGGAGCGATCGCTGCCCCCTGGAGAGTGACCGCTGTCACAGGCGTGTGCTGTCACAGATGAATGACATGTGCAGTCAGTTCTCTTGGTCCGGCCTCGGAGCCGGACCGGCCGTGCACCGGCCCGGGTGCCGTGTGTTTCCGGCCCACGAACCCGGAGTGAAAGCAGAGCCCCGTCGACATGAGCGCGAACTCCCCCCAGGTATGGCTGCCCGCCCACTTCGCCGACCTGGCTGACCTGCCGCCCGGACTCGACTACGCCCGCTGGGACGGCCGTTCGGACTTCCCCTCGGACCCCGCGAAGGTCGAGTTCTACGCCCCGCCGCTGACCCAGGACATCGACATCATCAGCAGGCCGCTGAAGCGGATGACGCGTCTGCGCGTGGTCCAGGCACTCAGCTCGGGGACCGACGAACTGCGGGCGGCTCTGGGCCGGCTCCCTCGCCCGGTGACGCTCTGCAACACGCGAGGAGTCCCCGCCCCGAGCACGGCGGAGCTCGCCCTGACCCTGATCCTCGCCTCGCTGCGGGGCATACCGGAGGCACTCCGCGCCCAGGACCGCGGGGCGTGGAGCCCGCAGTTCGCCCCCTCCCTGTACGGCCGGTCCGTGCTCATCGTCGGCTACGGAGCCGTCGGGTCCGCGGTGGAGGACCTCCTGGCGCCCTTCGGTTGCGCGGTGACCCGCGTCGCGAGCGAGGAACGGGACTCGCGCCGGGGGCCGGTGCAGTCCGTGACTCGGCTGCCCGATTTCCTCGCGGACGCGGACGTCGTCGTGCTGTCCATCCCGCTCACCCCGCAGACCCGTCAGCTCTTCGACGCGGGCCTGCTGGCCCGCATGAAGGACGGTGCCCTGCTCGTCAACGTGTCCCGAGGAGCCGTCCTCGACACCGACGCCCTGCTGAAGGAGGCACACACCGGTCGGTTGCGGGCCGCGCTCGACGTGACGGACCCCGAACCGCTGCCGCAGGCACATCCGCTCTGGACGACACCGGGCGTGCTCATCACCCCGCACGTCGGAGCGTTCACCCTCTCCCTGTGGCCGCGCCTCGAAGCGCTCATCCGACGCCAATTGGCCCGATTCGCCGCCGGCGAGGAGCTCGAGAACATCGTGCCCCGCTGACGTTGCTGACCCTGCTGACCTCGGGCCGGGCCGCCGGCGTCACACCCCGGCCGTCTCACCGGTCAAGGTGTCGACAGAAGTGCACGAATCATGTGGGAACGGCACAGGCATGGACGAGTCTGCCTGACCGCGTCGTATGCACGCCGAACGGGCCTTGCGGCCGGGGCCCGGGAGTGCGGCTCGGGCCGCGGTGAGCGTCGGGTGACGCAGAGATGAGTGGTGAAGAGATGAGCAACGACAGCCGGCCGGCCGAGCCGGAGCAGGGGCGCACGGGGGAGAGGGTGGCCCAATGGGCGGAGGGACGACTCGGCTACCGCCGTGTCGTCCGCTCCGCGCGGCGCCTGGTCTTCCCTGAACACTGGTCGTTCCTGCTCGGCGAGATCGCGCTCTACAGCTTCGTCATCCTGCTCGTCACCGGCGTCTATCTGAGCTTCTACTTCCACCCCTCCTCCGAACTCGTCGTCTACCAGGGCAGCTATGCCCCGCTGCGGGGGCAGTTGGTGTCGGAGGCATTCGACTCGACGCTACACATCTCCTTCGACGTCCGCGGCGGTCTGCTCATCCGCCAGGCGCACCACTGGGCAGCCCTGGTCTTCGTGGCCGCCGTGTTCGCGCACATGATGCGAGTCTTCTTCACGGGCGCGTTCCGCAAACCGCGAGAGCTGAACTGGATATTCGGTTTCCTGCTGTTCACCTTGGCGATGTTCGCGGGACTGACCGGTTACGACCTTCCCGACGACCTGTTGTCCGGAACCGGGCTGCAGGTCGTGAACGGAACCCTTCTGTCGATCCCGGTCGTCGGGACCTATCTGTCCTTCTTCCTCTTCGGCGGCGAGTTCCCCGGCGACGACCTGATCGCCCGCTTCAATGTCCTGCACGTCCTCGTCATCCCTGCACTGATGGTCGCGCTGATCGTCGGCCACGTGGCCCTGGCCGTACGTCACCGGCATACCCAGTACCCCGGCCCCGGCCGCACCAACAGCAAGGTCGTCGGCCTCCCGCTCAAGGTGTACGCCGCCAAGGCCGCCGCCTACTTCTGCTTCGTGTCCGGCGTGATCTTCTTCATGGCCGCCGTCGCGCAGATCAATCCCGTGTGGAGGTACGGCCCCTTCCGCCCCGACCAGGTCTCCGCCGGATCCCAGCCCGACTGGTACATGGGCGTCGCCGACGGCCTGCTGCGCGTCATGCCGGGCTGGGAGATCGACTTCTGGGGCCACACCCTGGCCCTGGACAACTTCCTGCCCCTGCTGGTCGGCGTGCTGCTCTTCCTGGCGATGGGCGCCTATCCGTTCCTGGAGTCCTGGGTCACGGACGACGATCGCGATCACCACTTGCTGGACCGCCCACGCAACCGCCCGGTGCGGACCGCACTGGGCGTGGCCTGGCTCAGCGTGTACGCCGTGGCTCTCGTGGGAGCCGCCAACGACATCATCGCCACCCGGCTGAACATGTCCGTCAACGCGGTGACCTGGGCCGTGCGCATCGGCCTGTTCGTCGTCCCGGTCCTGGCCTTCGTCGTCACCAAACGGCTGGCACTGGGCCTGCAACGCCGGGACCGCGACGAGGTGTTGCACGGCCGTGAGAGCGGTGTCATCAAACGCCTTCCGGACGGCGGGTACGTGGAGATCCATGAGCCCCTCGCCCCGGCGCGACTGCACACGCTGACCGCTCATGAGCAGTACCGGCCCCTGACGGCCGTAGCCGTGCGGGGCACGGACGGTGCCATGCCGACTCGTATCCAGTGGCTGCGCGCCGGGCTCAGCCGTGCCCTCTACGGCACCGGCACACAGGTCTCCAAGCCCACGGCGGCCGAGTACAAGGAGATCACCGACCGGCACCGGTCCTGACCGGTGCCGGTCGGCGGAACCTGACATCGCGACATGTCACACCTTCCATTGTTCTCCGGTCTTAAGGAGCGAAAGGCGACACAACGTGTGGCCGGTGCGACCAGCACCGCCCGCACCGCCTCACCCCGTGCACCCGCGGTTCGCCGCTTTCAGCGCGCACTTTCCCCGCTCACCGGCACCGCCCCTCCGCCCAGGGAGACCTGTGCGCCCATTTCGCCCGAAAGACACTCGACATGAGCCGTAACCCCCGCACCACCAGGGCCCGCAGCGCGCTCACCGTGCTGGCCGGCGTCAGCATCGCCGCCGGCTGCTCGGTGCACCTGGCCGCGCGGGACACCATCGGTCGTGTCGTCGCCGTCGGCCACTTGCTGCCGGACCGCACGGGCGTGGAGGCCGCACTCCTCGTCGAGGACTCCTGGCAGGGCCGCGGACTCGGTACCCGCCTGCTGCGCTACTTGGGCCACCACGCGCTGACCGGCGGCTGGGAGACGCTCTACGGGTTCTTCCTCGCCGGCGACGAACGGATCGACGCCATCCCGCGCCACGTACCCGCCCCTGTGGGGCGAAGGGAGGACGGCGGCGCCGTCACCGTCTCGATCCAGGTCCACGGCCTGGCGGACAGGCTGTCGGTCCGTCGACCCTGACGCCCGGCCGTGCCGCGGGCGGAGACGACGAAGGGCCGGTGCGAGCGTCCGCTCGCACCGGCCCTTTTCCATTCCCGGGCGCCGGAAACTACACAGCGTCCTCGAAGGACCCGGACTCCAGGATCGCCCTGACCGCGGTCAGATAACGGGCCGCGTCCGCCCCGTCCACCAGCCTGTGGTCGTAGGACAGCGACAGGTGCACCAGGTGCCGGATGCCGATGACCTCGTCGTCGCCGTCGCGCACCACCGCGGGTCGCCTGACCGTGGCCCCTACGCCCAGGATCGCGGCCTGGTTCGGGGGCACGATGACGGTGTCGAACAGGGCACCGCGCGAACCGGTGTTGGAGATCGTGAACGTCGCGCCCGACACGTCGTCGGGGGTGAGGTGACCACCGCGGGCCCGCTCGGCCAGGTCGTGGACTGCCCGGGCGAGCCCGGCGACCGTCAGGTCACCGGCGTTCTTGATGACCGGGGTCATCAGGCCGTTCTCCGTGTCGACCGCGATACCGATGTTCTCGGTGTCGAAGTAGGTGATGGTCCCCTCGGCCTCGTTGATCCTGGCGTTGACGACCGGGTGGGCCTTCAGCGCCTGGGCGGCGGCCATGATGAAGAAGGGCAGGGGGGAGAGCTTGAGGCCCTCCCGGGCCAGGAAACCGTCCTTGGCCCGATTCCGCAGCCGCATCAGCCGCGTGACGTCGGCCTCGACGGTGCTGGTCAGTTGCGCCTGCTCCTGCAGGGCCTTCTTCAGGTTGTTCCCGATGGCCTTGCGGATGCGAGTCATCGGGACCGTCCGACCGCGAAGGGTGGATGCGGCAGCCGCCGGTGCAGGCATAGGTGCGGGGGCCGGTGCGGCGGGTGCGGGGACTGCGGGCGTGTCAGGCATGATCGGCGCCGGGACCGCCTGCGGAGCCTCGGCGGGCGCGGGCGCGGGCGCAGGTGCCGGGGCAGGGGCCTGGGCAGACGCGGGCGCCGGGGCGGGCGTCGGTGTCGTGGCCACCGGGGCCGGGGCCGGGGTCGGCGTCGGCGTGGCCGCCGGGACGGCGTCCGGCGTGCCGATGACGCCGAGACGGGCGCCGATCTCGACGGTCTCGTCCTCGGCGACGGTGATCTCCAGCAGGACGCCGGCCGCGGGGGAGGGGATCTCGGTGTCGACCTTGTCGGTGGAGACCTCCAGCAAGGGCTCGTCGGCCTCGACTCGTTCGCCGACCTGCTTCAGCCAGCGGGTCACGATGCCCTCGGTGACTGACTCACCGAGGGCCGGCAGGGTCACGGAAACCGTCATGATGTCGTTCAACTCCTCATGGATCGGCAGGGCGTGAGTGCCCCCCGAACCTCTTGTCCACGGATTGCGGCATGCGGCCCGTGCGGCGCATGCGGGGTCGGTCGCGGCACGCGGCCACTCACCGGTCGAGGCCGTAACGTGCGCGCGCCTGAGCGACGGTCGCCGGCGGGATCACCCCGGCTCGGGCCAGCCGGTCCAGCGCGGTCACCACGATCGACTCGGCGTCCACCCGGAAGTGCCGGCGCACGTCCTCACGGGTGTCGGACAGCCCGAAACCGTCGGTGCCCAGGGAGTAGTAGTCCTGTTCGACCCACTGGCTGATCTGGTCGGGTACCTGCCGCATCCAGTCACTGACGGCCAGCACCGGCCCCGGCGCTCCGGCGAGGGCCCGGGTGACGAACGGTGTGCCTTCCTCGCCCCGCATCCGGGCGTCGTCGGCACGCATCGCGTCCCGGCGCAGCTCAGTCCAGGACGTCACCGACCACACGTCGGCGTACACCTGCCAGTCGGAGGCGAGCAGTTCCTGTGCCCTCAGGGCCCAGTGGATGGCCGTACCGGAGGCCAGCAGTTGCAGCCGGCGACCGTCGGTGACGGGTTCGGCGGGCCGGAACCGGTAGATGCCCCGAAGGATGCCCTCCTCGATGCCGGGGACCGCCGGCATGGCGGGCTGGACCTTGGGCTCGTTGTAGACGGTCAGGTAGTAGAAGACGTTCTCGGGCTGCTCGCCGTACATCCGGCGCAGACCGTCGCGGACGATCACCGCGATCTCGTAGGCGAATGCCGGGTCGTAGCTGATCGCCGCGGGGTTGGTGGAGGCGAGCAGGTGCGAGTGCCCGTCCCCGTGCTGCAGGCCCTCACCGGTCATCGTCGTACGCCCGGCCGTGCCGCCGACCACGAAGCCGCGGCCCATCTGGTCGGCGAGCGCCCAGAACTGGTCACCGGTGCGCTGGAAACCGAACATGGCGTAGAAGATGTAGAACGGGATCATCGGCTCGCCGTGTGTGGCGTACGAGGTCGCCGCGGCGGTGAACTCGGCGACCGAACCGGCCTCGGTGATGCCCTCGATGAGTAGTTGCCCGGTGGTGCTCTCCTTGTAGTGGAGCAACTGGTCCGCGTCGACCGGGTCGTAGTTCTGGCCCTGCGGCGAGTAGATGCCGGCCGTGGGGAACATCGACTCCATGCCGAAGGTGCGGGCCTCGTCGGGGATGATCGGCACCCAGCGGGCCCCGCTGTGCGGGTCGCGCATCAGGTCCTTGACCAGCCGGACCAGTGCCATCGTGGTGGCGACCTCCTGATGGCCGGACCCCTTCTCCAACTCCTCGAACGGCTTGGCGGGCGGCTCCGGCAGCGGCTTGGCGGTGACCCGGCGCAGCGGAACGGGACCGCCCAGCGCGGCCCGGCGTTCGCGCAGGTACCGCACCTCGGGCGAGTTCTCCCCGGGATGCCAGTACGGGACCTGGTCGCCGGCGAGCGCCGCGTCGGGGATGGGCAGCTCCAACAGGTCGCGCATCGCCCGGAACTGATCCATCGTGAGCTTCTTCATCTGGTGGTTGGCGTTGCGGGACTCGAACGCCGAGCCCAGAGTGTGCCCCTTCACCGTCTGGGCGAGGACCACCGTCGGTGCGCCCCGGTGCTCCACGGCGGCCCGGTAGGCGGAGTACACCTTCAACGGCTCGTGTCCGCCCCGCGAGTTCTCGAACAGCTCGACCACCTGCGCATCGCTCAGGGAGGCGGAGAGCGCGGACAGGGCGTCACCCTGGAAGAAGTTCTTGCGTATGTAGGCGGCGTCCCGCACGGCGAGCGTCTGCATCTGCGCGTCGGGCACCTCGCCCAGTTGCCGCACCAGGTCGCCGGTGGTGTCCTGGCTCAGCAGCGGGTCCCAGGCTTCCCCCCACAGGGTCTTGACCACGTTCCAGCGCGCGCCGCGGAACCGTGCCTCCAGCTCCTGGACGATCTTCGAGTTGGACCGTACCGGCCCGTCCAGGCGCTGCAGATTGCAGTTGACGACGAACGTCAGGTTGTCCAGACCCTCGCGGGAGGCCAGCGTCAGGGCCGCCATCGACTCCGGCTCGTCCATCTCCCCGTCGCCGAGGAACGCCCACACCCGTGAGGCCGAGGTGTCCTTGATGCCGCGGGCGTGCAGATAGCGGTTGAAGCGGGCCTGGTAGATGGCGCCGAGCGGGCCGAGCCCCATGGACACCGTCGGGAACTCCCACAGCCACGGCAGCCGTCGGGGGTGCGGGTAGGACGGCAGGCCCTGACCGCCCGCCTCCCGCCGGAAGGCGTCCAGTTGCGCCTCGCTCAGGCGTCCTTCGAGGAAGACCCGGGCGTAGATGCCGGGGGAGGCGTGCCCTTGCAGGAAGAGCTGGTCCCCCGAGCCGTCCCCGTCCTTGCCCTGGAAGAAGTGGTTGAACCCGATCTCGTAGAGCCAGGCGGCCGAGGCGTACGTGGAGATGTGGCCGCCCAGTCCTAGCCGGGAGCCGCGGGTGACCATCGCCGCGGCGTTCCACCGGTTGAGCGCGGTGATCCTGGACTCCATCTCCAGGTCACCGTCGAACTCCGGCTGCGCCGCGGCCGGGACGGTGTTGACGTAGTCCGAGAACAGCAGCCCCGGCAGCGACGTTCCCGTCCGCGCGGCGAACTCGTGCACGCGCCGCATCAGATACACAGCCCGTTCCGGCCCGGCGTTGCGCACTACCGCGTCGAGGGACGCCTGCCACTCGGCGGTCTCCTCGCGGTCCCGGTCGGGTAGCTGGTCGAGCTCACTGATCACAGGGGTCTCAGTGGGCCGGGACGGTTCATTCATGGCAGCCTTCCTGTCACGGCGTGAGCGCCGGCGATGTCGGACGCGGACACGGTGGGTGTCGTGGGCAGCCGACCTGGTGGGTTGCGCGGGCGACGAGGCGGCGCCGCCCGGTCACCTCAGCGGCTCTTGAGCCACTGGGCGAACGTGTGGTGGCCCAGGTGGGCGTCCGGCCCGGGGAGGAGGGCCCGCTCCTCGACCACGGCGCCGAAGAAGGGGGCACGCGCGTCGGCGACGACCGGGTCGGTCCGGCCCAGGGTGCCCAGCAGCGCGGCCGTGGCGTCGTCGAGGCGCACCTCCTCGGGACCGGCTGCCTCGACCACGCCGAACTCCGGCAGCCCCACCGCGACATGGGCGACCGTCGTGGCGACGTCGTCCGCCGCGACCGGCCGCAGCAGCAGGGGCGGCACGTGCACACCGTCGGACCGGGTGCCAGCCACGGCGGCGGCCGCCACCGACTCGTGGAACGGCGTGGCGCGGACCACGGAATACGGGATGGGGGTGTGCCTGACCAGGTCCTCCTGCGCGGCCTTGGCCCGGAACCAGCCCGAGCCGACCCGGTCGGCACCCACCACCGACAGCGCCACGTAGTGCCCCACGCCTGCCGCGGCGGCGGCCTTGAGGAGGTTGCTCGTCGAGGTGGTGAAGAAGTCCGTGCTGACCTGTTGGTCCCGGGAGGGCGCGTCGGTGACGTCCACGAGCACCTCGGCGGTGCGCAGCACCTGGGCGAGACCTTCCCCGGTGCTGACGTCCACTCCTTCGCCGCGGGAGATCGGCACGACCTCCACCCCGTGGTCTCGGAGCCTGGCGACGGTCCGGGAACCGATCAGGCCGGTGGCACCTGCGACGACGACTTTCATCTGGGTCTCTTCCGTCAGGGGGCGTGTGACCCCGCTGGATGTCGGTGGCAGACAGTGGCGGACATTGGCGCGTGCCACCGTGCTCATCAGACCTAGACAGCGCACATTCGTTTCTTGTGACACCGCGCCCTGCCTCCCGGGTGCGGGACGTGAACCGACTGTCGTCCCTTGTCACAGATCCGGCCGACATCTGGTCAGAAGGATCGAGCGGTCTTACGACCGGACATGAACCGTGTCAGCGGACGATGTGTCGCCCGTGCACGGTGGAACCACGGAAGGTGCGACCCAGTGTCGGAGAACTCACAGCACGACCACCACGGCCACGGTCACGGAGACGGCGGCGCGGACGGCCCCAGCTGGACCCGCGCGGCGAAGCTGCTCCAGGACGCCTCGCCGATCACGGTTCCCGAGGGCGCCTCGGCGATGACCATCCACGTCCAGTGGGAGCCCGGTGACCCCGGCACCCCGCCGCACCGTCACTCCGGCCCGGCCTTCGGGTACGTCGTCAAGGGTGCCGTGCGCTTCGAACTCGAGGGTGAGCCCGAGCGCATCATCGAGGCTGGCGGCACCTTCTGGGAGCCGGGCGGCGACGCCATCCACTACCAGGACGGCAACGCCCTCGACGACGAGACGACGGAGTTCGTCGTCACCATGATGTGCGCCCCCGGCAAGCCCATGCTCGAACTGGTCGAGGAGGAAGAGCTGAAGGAGCGCGCCCACCTGCGCGCCCCGAGGCCCACCGCCTGACCTCGCGGTCGGACGCGCACAGCGGGCCCCGTACCCGTGACACCGGTCGTCGCCGGGAGGTCACGGATACGGGGCCCGTCCGCTGTCGGCCGCTCCTACTCCACGAAGTACGAGTCATGCCGGTCGAAGAACGCGGCACGCTCCTCCTCGGAGGCGTGCGCCAGTTGGGAGACCTGCTCGAAGTACTCCTCGCGCGGGGCGCCCGGGGTGAACAGCAGCAGCATGTCGGCCGGGGCGTCGGAGTCGTTGCGGAAAGCGTGCAGCCCGCCCTGGGGCACGTGCAGGAAGTCCCCCTTGCGGGCGTCGACCCACCGCACACCGTCGAACACCCGCACCGTGCCGTCGAGGATGAAGAACGACTCCGAGATCCGCTTGTGGTAATGGGTCTTGGGGCCGCCCGCCCTGGGCCGCATCTCCACGCGGTACAGCCCGAACTCACCCCGTGTTGTGCCAGTGGTGGCCACATAGTGGAGGGCGTCCTTACCGGTACCGCTCTCACCGATGTCCGGCGGTGTGGTGGCCGGCCGGAAGACGGCGCTGACCTCACCGTCCTCTCCCCAGTACTTCTGTTCCGGGTACGGGTACGACATGTCTGGTCCTACCTTTCAAGAGTGGTTGCTCTGGTCATTCGTAAGATCGGAGGGCCCAGGGGCTCTGGGCATGGCTGTCATGTCGGCGCCGCTGGGATGGCTTAAGGAACTTGGCCACCCGGAGCCCCGCGACGACTCGACCGCCAATTGGGAGATGCGACTCCGATCGCTGCTGTAGGACAACGTCGGCGAGGTCGTCTGCGGGATCGATGAACGACGAGCTGGCGGAGGGATACGTGCCCGAGATCTGGGCCGGAGTGGACATCGGCAAGACGCACCACCACTGCGTGGTCATCGATACGGAGGGCAAGCGCCTGCTGTCCCGCCGGGTCGCGAACGACGAGAGCGAGCTCCTCGCCCTGATCAGCGATGTCCTGGAGATATCCCGGGAGGTGCTGTGGGCCGTCGACCTCAACCACGGCGGTGCCGCGCTGCTGATCGGCCTGCTGGTCAGCCACGGCCAGCCGGTCGCTTACCTCACCGGCCTGGCGGTCCACCGGGCCTCGGCCACCTACAAGGGCGGCGAGGGAAAGACCGACGCGAAGGACGCCTTCGTCATCGCAGACCAGGCCCGCGTCCGCCGCGACCTCGGCCTGCTGCGGCCCGGCGATGAGATCGCCGTGGACCTGCGCACCCTGACCACCCGCCGCCTGGACGCGGTCTTCGACCGGACCCGGCAGATCAACCGGCTCCGGGCCCAACTGCTGGAGATCTTCCCCGCGTTGGAGCGGGCCCTGGAACTGACGAACCGGGGGCCGGTGATGCTGCTGACCGGATACCAGACCCCGGCCGGGATCCGCCGGGCTGGAGCGAGCCGGATCGGGACCTGGCTGAAGAACCGCAAAGTCCGCGGCGCCGCCACACTGGCCAAGACGGCCGTGGAAGCCGCCCAGGCCCAACAGACCGCGCTGCCCGGCGAGAAGCTGGCCGCCGCCATGGTGGTCCGCCTCGCGAAGGGGGTGATGGCCCTCGATGAGGAGATCGCCGAGCTCGACGCCCTGATCGAGGCCCGGTTTCGCGAGCATCCGCACGCCGAAGTGATCCGCAGCCTGCCCGGCATGGGCACGAAACTCGCGGCCGAGTTCATTGCCGCCACCGGTGGCGACATGGACGCCTTCGGCAGCTCGGACCGCCTGGCCGGCTTCGCCGGCCTGGCCCCCAGGCCGCGCGACTCCGGGCGCGTCAGTGGCAATCTGCGCCGTCCCCGGCGCTACCACCGCGGTCTGCTGAGAACCATGTACCTGTCGGCCATGGTGAGCCTTCAGTGCTGCCCTGTGTCGAAGGCGTTCTACGACCGGAAACGGAGCGAGGGCAAGGGCCACAAGCAGGCCCTGCTGGCTCTCGCACGCCGACGCCTCAATGTCCTGTGGGCGATGATCCGTGACGGAAAGCAGTTCCATGCTTCACCCCCCGTCACACTGGCGGCTTGACATCACGATTGGGAAGTTCCTTTCCTGTGGCCGGCGCGCTGTGACGGGCCGGCGCGGACCACCGCAACAGCGGTCCTTTGAGCTACGAGACCGGTGAGCCCGCGGCGGTGTGAGTGCCGAGGCTGCGGTCGTGTCATTCGACGGCTTGGTGACGGATGAAGCGGGACACCAACGGGGGTTCCGTCAGCCACCCGTGTGTCCGCCCGTGCGGCGGATGCGGGGCGGTGGCGGTCTGCCGCAGCGCGCCGAAGGAGACCGCCGCGCCGACGGCAAGCAGGGCCGCGCACAGGGGCATGGCCCGGGTGAAGGCCGCGTCGAAGGCCGCATCCGACCGGTATGCCTCGGGGCCCATTCCGACCAGCAGCGGCAGCGCCGCCACGGCCACCAGACCGGCCGCCCGGGCGGCGGCGTTGTTGATGCCGCTGGCCAGGCCGGCGTTGGAGGCGTCCACCGAGGCCAGCAGAGTCACCGTCAGCGGGGCGACCAAGATGACCATGCCGCTGCCCATCACCAACAGGGCGGGGAGGATGTCGTAGACGTAGGACGCGCCCGGCCCGGCCCGCAGCATCATCACCATCCCCGCTCCGCACACCAACGGGCCGACGGTGAGCGGCACCCGCGGTCCCAGCCGCTGGGCGAGCATCCCAGCGTGGGCCGAGAACAGCAGCATCAGCACGGTGTTGGGCAGCATGGCCGCACCGGCGGCCAGCGCCGAGTAGCCGACGACGATCTGCAGGTGCAGGGCCGTGAGAAAGAAGAAGCCCCCGGTACCGGCGTACACGCACAGGGTGATCACATTGATGGCGGTGAACTGCCGTGAGGCGAAGATCGTCGGCGGCATCATCGGGTCATCGCTGTGCAGCTCCACGCGGAGGAACGCGGCCCCCGCCAGCACGCCGCCGACGGCCGCGACGCTGGCCACCGGACCTCCGTCGCGCGCCTCGGTCAGCGCGTAGGTGACCAGGGCGAGCGCCAGGGCGCCCAGGACGGCACCGGGGATGTCGAAACCGGCCCGCCACCACCCTGCCGCGCGGGCCGCCTCCTGGTGCGGTGCGCCTACAGACTCCGGGACATGACGCAGCGCCACCGGCACGCACACCAGCGCCGGGACGATGCTCAGCAGGAAGGTCCAGCGCCAACCGGGGCCGTCGACCAGCCACCCGCCCAGGAACGGTCCTAGGGCGGCGCCGATGCCGCCGAACCCGGACCACAGGCCGATCGCGCGCGGCCGGTCGTCCGGGTGGAAGGAGGACTCGATGATCGCCAGTGAGCCGGGGGTGAGCAGCGCTCCGCCGACGCCCTGGAGTGCCCGGGCGGCGATCAGCGTGTTGGTGTCCGGGGCCAGGCCGCACAGCAACGAGGCCACCGCGAACCAGACGGTGCCCAGGACGAAGACGCGGCGCCGCCCGAAACGGTCTCCCAGGGAGCCGCCCAGCAGGATGAGTCCAGCCAGGGTCAGCATGTAGGCGTTGACCGTCCACTGGAGCACGGCGAGGTCGGCGTCGAAGTCCTCGCCGATGTGGGGGAGCGCGACATTGGTGACCGTCGAGCCGAGCAGCACGACGCCGGAACCCAGGACGGTGGCCAGCAGAGTCCACCGGCCCCGGGCAGTGGCGATGCGGAGGACGGTGGTGCCCTCGGGCGTGGGGGTCTGGTTCATGGCGCGTCCTGGCGTTCCCGGGCGAAGGGTTCGCGGCCGGCCTGCTCCTGCCGCAGGTCGCGCACGTCGCGTACGGCCGCCGCGAACGCCTCGGGGCGCTCCTGCGGAAGGTTGTGGCCGGCGTCTGCCACCTTGCGGTGGAGCCGTGGGCCGGTGAAGTGACGGGCGGACGAAGAGCCGTCCGTGGCCGGGAAGTTGCCGTCGGCCAGACCGTCCAGGGTGATGGCGGGCACCGTGATCGCCGGCAGCCCGGCGAGACGCGCTTCCAACTCCGCGTACTGCTCGGCGCCCGGCGCGAAACCGAGCCGGTGCCGGTATGAATGGAGCACTACGTCGGTGTAGTCGGGGTTGGTGAAGGACTCCGCTGCCCGATCCAGATCACTCTCGCGGAACGGCCACTTCGGGGAGTTCCGCTTCCAGATGACCCGTGCGATCTCCCGGGGGTCGTTCGCCAGTCCGGCCCGTCCCCGCTCGGTGAGGAAGTAGTAGAAGTACCAGAAGCCCGCCTCCCGTTCGGGTGCGAGAGGGATCGCCGCCGCGCCGATGTCCTGGATGAGGTAGCTGTTGACCGAGACCAGGCCGAGGACGCGCTCGGGCCACAGGGCGGCGGCGACATTGGCCGCGCGCCCGCCCCAGTCGTATCCGGCGAGGTAGGCGCGCTCCACGCCCAGGGCGTCCATGAAAGCGACGACGTCCGCGCCGAGGGCGGCCTGCTGACCGGAGCGCGGAGTCGATCCGAGGAGGAATCTGGTGGGGCCGTGCCCCCGCAGATACGGAACGACGACCCGGAACCCGCTGTCCGCGAGCAGTGGGGCCACGTCCACGTAGCTGTGGATGTCGTAGGGGACACCGTGCAGGAGCAGCACGGTGTCCCCGTCCGCTGAACCCGTCTCGTAGTAGGCGACTTCCAAGACGTCCGTGCTGACCCGTCGCAGGGGGGCGAGTGCGTGGCGTTCTGACATGAGGGTCCTTGGGATGCGTGGCCCGCGACGGATGGCACGGCCCGCCGGGCGGGCGCAGCCGGTCGGCTCACGACGACAGCGGTGCCGTGCTTCGCGACGACAGCAGCGCCGCGTGCTACGCGACCGTGCGGGCATCCGTCGACAGGCTGGGGCGGGCTTGGCCCGTCGCCTGGTCGGTGGTCGGGGCGACCAGGCGACGGACGGTTCGTGTCCGGCCGGGCCGGAGCGGCTGACTCAGCCGAACATGCCGGGCTTGTAGCCGCCGGCCGGCTGCTGGTTGATGACGTTGATGCGGTTGTAGGCGTTGATGACGGCGATCAGCGAGATCAGCGCGGCGAGCTGGTCCTCGTCGTAGTGCTTCGCGGCGTTCGCCCACGCCTCGTCCGACACACCGCCTGCGGCGTCCGCGATGCGCGTGCCCTGCTCGGTCAGCTCCAGCGCGGCGCGCTCGGCGTCCGAGAAGACCGTGGCCTCGCGCCACACGGCCACCAGGTTCAGACGCTGCTGGTCCTCACCTGCCGCGGCGGCGTCCTTGGTGTGCATGTCGGTGCAGAAGCCGCAGCCGTTGATCTGGCTGGCACGGATCTTCACCAGCTCCTGAGTGGTGACCGGGATGGCCGCATGCACTGCCGCTCCGGCCGAGTTGAGGTGCTTCATGACCTTTCCGGCGAGGGCGTTGCCGAAGTAGTTGATGCGCGCGTCCACGATGTATCTCCTTAAGTGGGAACACTGACAGCTCATTGACCGTGAGGCCTCACGTTTTGTGACAACGCCTCGTTCACCACACCGTGCGAGTGCGCACCGTGTCCGTGGCCCACTTCCGGCTACGCCGTCGGGCGCCGATACCATCGAATGAGTAGATCAGGGCCCGTCGGCCCGAGCCGGCGCCGTCCTCCCGCGCCCACGGACACCGGGCGCGGCGAGCGCCGCACCTCCGAACACAAGGTGAACACCATGGCATCCGAAAGTGTCCTGCACCCGAGTCTCATCGTCCCGATCGGCCACGTCGAGCCCGTTCCGCGCCGGATCCGCGGAATGATCGGCGGCCGGGTCGCCTTCGATACCCGCCGCGCGCTGTACGTCTGGGAATGGCAGGCATATCCGCAGTTCAGCATCCCGATCGAGGACCTGGTGGAGGGTGTGCTCCACGACGACAAGCACACCGAGCAGCTCGGCGCCGGACCCGCGCACCGTCACACCTTGCACGTCGGCCCGGAAGTCCGCGCGGGAGCGGCGTGGATCTGGGGGGAAGGCGCCCCGCGAGCCCTGCGCGACACCGTGCGTTTCGAGTGGGAGGCGCTGGACTCCTGGTTCGAGGAGGACGAGCCGGTCTTCGTCCATCCGCGCAGCCCGTACTCCCGTGTGGACGCTCTGCGTTCCAGCAGCTCGGTCCGAGTGGAGCTGGACGGCGTCGTGCTGGCGGAGGCGGCCGACTGCGTGAAGCTGTTCGAGACCGGCCTGCCGACCCGCTACTACCTCGATCGCACGAACATCGACTGGACGCGGCTGCGGCACTCGGACACGGTGACCCGATGCCCCTACAAGGGGACGACGAGCAGCTACTGGTCCTTCGACAGCGACACCGCCTCCCACGAGGACATCGCCTGGACCTACGACTTCCCGACCATCCACGCCAACCGCATCGCCGGACTCACCGCGTTCTACAACGAACACGTCGATCTGTACGTCGACGGCACTTTGTTGCTGCCGAGGCCCGTGGACCCCGCCCAAATGGCATCCGACTAGCGACAACTGTTCCCTTGGCCGGCAGGGCGCTTGCTCGAGAACGGACCTGGCCGACAAGTGAATGTCGTGCCGTTTTCCCGGACGCGTCACACTTTGACTCCCGGCACGGTCTCTTGAGGTGGAAAGCCTTCCGATATCCACCTTTCTCAAGGAGTAAATCCGTGAGTGACATCATCCTCGAGCCCGCCGCGCAGGAATTCGCCGACGCGACCGCCAAGCCGCCGCTGCTGTACGAACTCGGTGTCGAGGGCGCCCGCAAGCTGCTCGACGACGTACAGTCCGGGCCGGTCGAGAAACTCGACGTGGACGAGAAGTGGATCACCGTACCCGCCCAGGTCGGCGACGTGCGGGTGCGCATCGTCAGGCCCGTCGGCAGCACCGGCGTCCTGCCCGTCATCCTCTACGTGCACGGCGGCGGCTGGATCCTCGGGAACGCCGGCACCCACGACCGTCTGGTGCGTGAACTGGCCGTGGGCGCCGAGGCGGCCGTCGTCTTCGTCGAGTACGACCGCTCGCCGGAGGCCAAGTACCCCGTCGCCATCGAGCAGGCGTACGCCACCGCCCAGTGGATCACCACCAAGGGCACGCAGGAGGGCCTGGACGCCTCCCGGCTGGTCGTCGCCGGTGACTCCGTCGGCGGCAACATGAGCGCCGCCCTCACCCACATGGCCAAGCGGCGCGGCGACGTCACCTTCCTGCATCAGTCGCTGTACTACCCCGTCACCGACGCCGCGCAGGACACCGAGAGCTACCGGGTCTTCGCCCACGGACCGCACCTGACCGCCAAGGCCATGGAGTGGTTCTGGGACGCCTACACCACCGACCCGGCGGAGCGCAGCCAGATCACGGCCTCCCCGCTGCACGCCACCCTGGAGGACCTCCAGGGACTTCCCCCGGCGTACGTCGTCGTCGACGAGAACGACGTGCTGCGCGACGAGGGCGAGGCGTACGCCCGCAAGCTGATCCAGGCCGGCGTGCCGACCACGAGCGTCCGCTACAACGCCAGCCTGCACGACTTCATGATGCTGAACACGGTCCGCGGAACTCAGGCGTCCACATCGGCGATCGAGCAGGCCGTTCACGTCCTGCGCAAGGCCCTCGGCACCGACTGATCCATTCCGCATGGCGATTCCGCGGAAATTCCGACACAGCCGAGCCCGATGACGCGCGTAATTCGCCGGTTGATCGAAAGACCCACTTCCATGAATGCAGTGAAACCCACCGTAGTCCTCGTGCACGGCGCTTTCGCGGACTCGTCGAGCTGGAACGGCGTCGTCGACAGGCTCCAGTCGCACGGCTATCCCGTGGTGGCCGCGAGCAATCCGCTTCGCGGGCTGACCGCGGACAGCGCATACGTCAGGCAGCTCCTGGTGTCCATCGCCGGACCCGTCGTCCTGGTCGGCCACTCCTACGGCGGCTCGATCATCAGCAACGCCGCGAAGGGACTCGACCACGTCAGGGTTCTCGTCTTCGTCGCGGCGTTTCTGCCGGAGCAGGGCGAGAGCGCGGTCGACCTGTCCGGCAAGTTCCCGGGCAGCACGCTCGGGGAGGCGCTCCACCCGGTGCCGGTGACGCTCCCCGACGAGAGCCAGGTCGCGGATCTCTACATCGAGAAGAGCAAGTTCCACCAGCAGTTCGCCGCCGACGTCCCCGCGGAGACCGCGGCGATCATGGCGGCCACGCAGCGGCCCGTGGCCGATGCCGCGCTGGCGGAGGGCGCCTCCGCCCCGGGGTGGCGGGACATCCCGTCCTGGGTGCTCATCGCCTCCGAGGACCGGAACATACCGGCGAGTGCCCAGGCATCCATGGCCGAGCGCGCGGAGGCCACGGTGGTCGAGGTCGCGGCCTCCCACGCGGTCAGTGTCTCGCGGCCCGGTGAGGTCGCGCGACTGATCAACGAGGCGGCGCAGGCGACCGGTTGAGTGCGCGGTGGGTCGCGGCCGTCCGAGGCCGGCGGCGACCCACCGGCACCACCGCCCGCACTCAGACCGGGCGCCTCCGACACTGGGAGCACATCATGAAAACGAGCAAACAGGCCGCTCGTGGGCTGGCCGACCTCGAGGCGTACCTGTACCGCGAGGCGCATCTCAGCGCCGCTCGCCGGCGTGTGTCCGCCTTCACCGAGAGGACGGCCGGGCTGACCCACGGGCAGAAGCGGGATATCGAGCAGTGGTATCTCGAGGAGCAGAAGTACGTGGCCCGCATGGTGACCGAGCACATCGCCGACAGCGTCGGCGCGGCCGAGGCGGCGCATCACCTCCGGTTCGGACACTGGCTGCGCGGGACGATGCTCGCGATGGCCGTGATCTGCCTGGTGACGTTCGTGTGCACGGCGGTTGTCGTGGCATCGGTGGCCTGACCCGCGGACGCGTCACCCGGCCTTCAGGAGAGGTACGGGCCGCGAGTGACTGAAACTGATCGGTTGTGCGACGCCGGGGTATGGTGGCGGCCGGGAGGCTGCCATGGCGAGGGACGGAGCAGGGTCCGAACTCATCGGGCGGCAGGACGAGTGTCAGCTCCTCGAAGGTCTCCTCGCGCAGGTCAGGGCCGGTCAGAGCGGGGTTCTGGTGCTGCGCGGCGAAGCGGGGATCGGGAAGACCGAACTGCTGAACCATCTGCTCGACCGGGCCACCGGATGCCATATCGTCCGGGCGGCCGGCGTGCAGTCCGAAATGGAGCTCTCCTACGCCGGACTGCACCAGCTCTGCGCCCCGCTGCTGTCCCACCTCGACGGTCTCCCCGAGCCGCAGCGCGACGCACTGCGCACGGCCTTCGGCATGCAGGTCGGCGCCGCCCCCGACCGCTTCCTGGTCGGTCTGGCCACGCTGAGCCTGCTCGCCGCGGCCGTCGCAGACCAGCCACTGCTGTGCGTGGTCGACGACGCCCAGTGGCTGGACCGGGTGTCCGCCCAGACCCTGGAGTTCGTCGCGCGACGGCTCCACGCCGAACCCGTCCTGCTCGTCCTGGCCGTCCGTGAGTCCGGCTCCCGTGAGGTGCTCGCGGACCTGCCCGAGCTTCCTGTGCGGGGACTGAACGAGCGTGATTCCGGCGAGCTTCTCGACTCGGTCGTCACCGGCCCGCTCGACCAGCGGGTACGGGACCGCATCGTCGCCGAGACGCGCGGCAACCCGCTGGCCCTGCTGGAGCTGCCACGCGGCCTGACCCTCCTGGAGATGGCCGTCGGCTTCGGAGGACTGGAGACCCGCCCCCTGTCCAGCCAGATCGAGGCGGGCTTCCTCCGCCGTATCCGAGCCCTGCCCACGCAGACCCAGCAACTGCTGCTGATGGCGGCCACCGAGCCGGTCGGTGACGTGTCGCTGCTGCGGCACGCCGCCGAGCGCCTGGGCATCGACGTGGAGGCCGCCGCGACCGAGGCCGAGGCCGCGGGACTGATGACACTCGGCACCTGGGTGCGTTTCCGCCATCCACTGGTGCGCTCCGCTGCGTACCGCGTCGTCGGCTTCGAGGAGCGCCGGCGCGTGCACCGAGCGCTGGCCGAGTCGATCGACCCGACGCTCTACCCCGAACGCCGTGTCTGGCACCTGGCGAGCGCCACGACGGGACCGGACGAGGCGGTGGCCGCCGAACTGGAGGAAACCGCCGGGAGGGCGCACGCGCGCGGGGGTGTCGCGGCGGCGGCGGCCTTTCTGCACCGGGCCACCGAACTCACGCCCGATCCCGTGCGCCGCGGAACCAGGGCACTCGCCGCGGCGCGGGCGAAGTACCAGGCAGGCGCCTTCGACACCGCGCGGGAACTGGTCGACGCGGCGGAACTGAGCCCTTTGGACGGGCTCGGAGCTGGACGGGCGACTCTGCTGCGAGGGCAGATCATGTCCGCGGGCAAGAGCGCCAGCGTCGGACTGCCACTGCTGCTCGAAGCGGCCAAGCGGCTCCAGCCGTACGACTCCGCACTCGCCGGTCAGACGTACCGGGACGCGGTCTACGCGGCCCTGACCGCTGGCCGGCTGGCCACGGGCGGGGTCCGCGACGTCGCCGAGGCGGTGCTGGCAACGCCGGAGCACGTCGACAGCGCGAGCCGCGAGGACCGCCTGCTGACCGGCCTCGCACGGGTCATCGTCGAGGGCTACTCCGTGG
Organism: Streptomyces umbrinus; assembly: GCF_030817415.1. NCBI lineage: Bacteria > Bacillati > Actinomycetota > Actinomycetes > Kitasatosporales > Streptomycetaceae > Streptomyces > Streptomyces umbrinus. Next base: position 9,893,998 of record NZ_JAUSZI010000002.1, read on the forward strand.
GCACGCCGACCCTCATGGACGCCGTCGCGGAGTTCCGGTCGGAAAAGCTCTCACGGGAGTACGGCCTGGGATGGCTTCCGCTCGTGTGCCGTACGGCACACAACATCTGGGACTTCGCCGCCTGGTCCGAGCTGTCGGCGGAGCTGGTCGACCTCGCCCGCGACAACGGAGCGCTCGCCGTGCTGCCCTCGGCGCTCCTGCTCCGCCTGTCGAACCGCGTGTTCGCCGGCGACCTGCGCGGCGCCGCCTCCCTCGTCGTCGAGGCGGACGCGATCGGTGAGGCCATCGGCAGCAGCTTTTTCGCGCACTACGGCGCACTCGTCGTGGAGCCCTTCCGGGGACGGGAGTCAACGACCCGGCACGCGATCGAGACCGTCACCCACGACCGTCTCCTGCGCGGTGAGGGCAAGGTGACGACGGCCACCCAGTGGGCGACCGCGGTCCTGTGCAACGGTCTCGGCCGGTACGGCGAGGCATACGGCGCGGCCGAGCGTGGCTGCGAGAACCCGCAGGAACTCGGGCTGTCCCTGCAGTCCCGGGTGGAACTCGTCGAAGCGGCCGTCCGACTGGGCCGTAACGAACGTGCGGCCGAGGCCGTGCGAACCATCGACGAGATGGCGCAGGTCAGTGGTACTCCCTGGGCGCTCGGCACCTCCGCCGCCACGCGGGCCCTGGTGAGCGAGGGGGAGGCCGCCGACGTCCTGCACCGGGAGGCGATCGAGCGGCTGGACACGGCCGAGACCCGGATGGACAGCGCCCGGGCACGACTCCGTTACGGCGAATGGCTGCGCCTGCAACAGCGGCGGGCGGAGGCCCGTACCCGGCTCAGCGAGGCACACGAGATGCTCAGCGAAGCCGGAGCGGACGCGTTCGCCGAGCGCGCGCGACGGGGGCTGCAGGCCGTCGGCGTCAAGGTGAGCGTCCGCGCCTCTACGGCGTCGGCCGCCCTCACCGCAAAGGAGGTCGAGATCGCGCGGCTGGCCCAGGGAGGCTTCACCAACCCGCAGATCGGCGCCCGGCTCTTCCTCAGCCCGCACACGGTCGAATGGCATTTGCGCAAGGTCTTCGCGAAGTTGGGCATCTCCTCCCGCAAGGAGATCGGCTCGGTGCACCTGGACGCGTTGGCGACCACATCCTGACCGCCGACGTGCCGACGGGGCCTAGACGGGCGACGCGTCCGGTTCCGCCAGCAGAGCGGGTACGGTGACGATCTTCGCCTCCCGGGTCAGCAGCCGGTGAATGGGACAGCGCCCGGCCGCCGCCAGCAACTGATCCCGCTGAGCCGGGTCCAGGTTGCCGGTCAGCCCGACGTTCTTGACGATGTGCCCCTGCTCTCCGAACCGGACGGCGACGTCGACCCGTTCCAGTGGCCAGCCGTGCCGGTCCGCCATGGCCCGCACCGCCATGGAGGTGCAGGACCCCAGCGCGGCCAGCAGCAGCTCTCCCGGGGTGGGACCGGCGTCGTCGCTCATGGGCTCGGGCTCGTCGGCCGTCAGGTGGTGAGGGCCGATCGTGACGGAACGGTTGAGCCGCCCACCTTCGGCGACGGTCACGATGCGCGTGCTCATGGGTCTTCCTCTCGGCCAAGATGCGGGGACCATGGTGTGGCTCATCCCTCTGCCTCAGAGACCGAGCGGCGTACGGCCATGTGACGGGTCGGCCCGGAAAAGATCGAGGCGTCCTGGCCGGTCCCGGGTCGCGGAGCGCGACTACGGTCCCACCACGGCCTGACTACGGCACCACCACGCAGCTCCCACGGACTGTCAATGGCGCGGTGTCGGCGCCGCCGCGCGAGGTTGGGACCAGCGGTGTTCCGAGCCGCTGACCCATCCCGGCGGAGGAGTCGACCGTGGAGACACATCTGTGGGAAGCCAGGCGCACGCAGGTCCTGGGCGGTCGCCCGGCGGCCTCGGCCATCGACGACTTGGAGGACGCGGCAGCCGTCTACTGGCGGATCCGGCCCTCACTCCTCACGATCGCCTATCGCATCCTCGGCAACGCGACCGAGGCCGAGGACGTGCTGCAGGAGGTGTGGCTGCGGCTGCACCGCACGGACCGCCATGCCGTGCACAGCCCGTCGGCGCTGCTCCGGACGATCACCGTCCGGGTGGCGATCAACGTCCTTCACTCGGCCCGCAGACGGCGCGAGTACTGCGCCACCCCCTGGCTTCCGGAACCGCCCGACCCCGACACCACACCGGAGGCCGTGGCCGAGCGACAGGACGCGGTGGAGGGAGCGGTCGGCCTGCTGCTCGAGACGCTGACACCCCGGCAGCGCGCCGCGTTCGTCCTTCGGGAGGGGTTCGGATATCCGTACGATCGAATCGCCGCGCTGCTCGACATCAGCGTCGTCAACGCGCGACAGCAGGTCGCCCGTGCCCAGCGGCACCTCCTCGGACACGGTCGGCGGCGCTCGGTGGACGCCGTTACGCACCGCCGCCTCGTGCAGGCGTTCTTCGCGGCCGCTCAGGCAGGTGACATGGCCCGGTTGGAGCAGGTCCTTCTGAACGACGTCGGACGGCCCGAGGGCGCGCCGGTGAGCCGGACTGCGGACGCCTAGCCGACCCGCTCGGGAGTAGGCTCGTCAAGGTCAATGCCTTGTCAATGCCTTTCGCGCGGTGCGGGGTGTGCGTGGTGCTCGGACGCGATCGTGAACGCCAGGTCATGACGATCTGGTGGCCGAGATACGAGGCGGCCGGAGCGCCGTCCTCGTGGTACGTGGGGAAGCCGGCATCGGCAAGACCGCCCTCGTGGACCATCTGGCCGCCCATGTCTCCGACTGCCGGACGATCCGTGCCGGTGGCAGCGAGGCCGAGATGGAGCTGCCGTTCGCCGGACTGCACCAGCTCGTCGCCCTCTTGCTCGACGACATCGATCACCTCTTCACTCCGCAGCACGAGGCCCTCGACATTCGCCTTCGGCCTGGTGTACGGGGAGTGGTTGCGGCGGGCGAACCGGCGAGGTGACGCCCGTGAGCAGTTGCGGCCGGCGTACGAGATGCTCGCCGGGTTCGGTGCGGTCGGGTTCACGGACCGTGCCGCCCGTGAACTGCGGGCCACCGGAGAGGCGGTGGCCCGGCGAGACCGGCTCCGGCGTCGTTGACCGCACAGGAGAGGCAGATCGCGGGGCTGGCCCGGGACGGGCTGACCAATCCGGAGATCGGGGCGCGGTTGAGCCCGCACACCGTGGAATGGCATCTGCGCAAGGTGTTCGCCAAACTCGGCGTCACCTCCCGCCGACAGCTCGGCTCCGCCCTCGCCGACGGGCTACCGACCGCATCATGATTCCCACTCTTCTCAAGCGACCTCGTGTCGCACGATCTGGTTCAGCCAGGAGGCGTGGACCGGGGTGTGGACCATGACGGCATTCGGGAACCTGTCGGCCAAGCGGTCCACAGCTTTCCTGCCGCGATGCGAGGAGCCGTTGTCGACGATCCAGAAGACGCGCTTCGCGCTTGCGTAGGGCTCTTGGTTCATGACCTGCTCCCGGGGCCATGAACGGCACGACGCCGGTCTTCGGCTCGCAGCGACCGAAGACCCGGGCGTGATCGACGTCGTATGCGGCCAGGTAGGCCAGGGCCCCGCCGCGGCCGTAGGTGTGCTTGACGCGCATCGCCCGGGTCTGGCCCGGGGCCAGGGTCGGATGGCAACGGCAGCGGGCCTGGATGGAGGTCTTCTCATCGCTGGAGACGACGTACTCGTCCCTGCCCAGCGGGACGCCGTCGAAGACGCGGGCGTACAGATCCAGGACACGTTGTGCTCTGGCGCGGAAGTCCGGGGCGCGGATGAAGATCCAGGACCGGTACTGCCAGGGCTTGAGCGCATCCTGGTGCAGCCAGCGGCGCACGGTGGACCCTGAGACGGTGTCGGTGATCCCGCGCGCGGTCAACGCGGCGGCCAGATCCGGGCATGACCAGCGCGACAGCGGCACGCCGGTCTCGGCGGGGAGCTGGCAGGCCAGTGCCTTGGCCTCGGCGACCTGCATGGGGGTGAAGCGGGCCGGGCGCCCTGAGCGTTTGCGGTCGGCCAGGGCTGGCAGCCCGCCGGCGGCGAACCGGCCGCGCCAGGCACGGACCGTGTCCACGTGCACGTGCGTCTCGCGGGCGATGCGCGCGTTGGAGTGCCCCCGTGACGCGTGCAGAATGACCTGCGCGCGTACCCGCAGCCGGTGCTCGGTCTTGTGTCCGTAGGCCATCTTCTTCAGCCGGTGGCGCTCGGCGGCGCTCAGTTCCACGGGCACAGCGACGCACACGGACATAGCAGGAGGACGGCCGATCCTTGGGGACGGTGAATAAGGAGGCAGCGCCCGCCCTGGAATCCTGCGACGGCACCTCAGCCAGCGCCCCTTTGGGCGCTGGGTGGTGGCATTGAGGCGTCAGGTCAGTTCGAGTCCGCCGTCGATGGTGAGGACCTGCCCGGTGAGCCAGGCGGTGTGGGGGCCTGCGAGCCGCAGGATCCATGCGGCGATCTCAGCGGGGTCACCGCGGCGGCCCAGCGGGATTCGTGCGGCCTCGTCGGCTTTGATCTGGTTGATGGCCGTGTCCGGGAGACCGGCGGCGATCAGGGCTTCGCTTTCGGTCGGCCCGGGGGCCACTGCGTTGACCCGGATACCGTCAGACGCCAGCTCCAAGGCCCAGCTGCGGGTGAGTTGTTCGAGTGCGGCCTTGGATGCGCCGTAGTGACCGGCGCCGGCCGCAGGTCGGTGCCCGAAGGTGCTGGAGACGTTGACGATCGCCCCGCGGGAGGCTTTGAGATACGGCAAGGCCGCGTTTGCCAGCAGGCTGGGCGCGACGACGTTGACGGCCAGCAGTTGGGCGATACGGGGCGCTGTGGCCTGCTCCAGCGGCATCGCGGCGAACGCGCCGGCGTTGTTGACCAGGACATCGATGCGTCCCCACCGGCCGAGGGCGGCGTGGACAACCGCCTCGGGTGCGTCGTCCTGGGTGACATCGACCGGAAACGACACGATGGATGGATGCTGCGCGGCGCTCTCCGCGAGGGCGTCTGGCCGGCGGCCGACCCCCAGAACGTGAGCGCCCGCGCCGGCGAACGTGGCTGCGGTCGCGCGTCCGATCCCCGATCCGGCTCCGGTCACGATCACGACCTGGTCAGCGAAGTGACTGTTCATCGGCTCTGGTACGGACACAGCAAACCCCAATGTTCGATGTTCGATGTTCGTCGAATGTCGATTGAAGTTAGCATGTGGGTATGAGAGACCCGCAACACCCCGACCCCGGCGACATCACGCTCACCCGCGTGCTCGCCGCGCTCAGCGACCCGATCCGGCTCGGTCTCGTGCGGCTACTGGCCGATGGCCAGGAACGTGGCTGGGGGGAACTGCGGGCACCTGTTGGTAAATCCACCTTGAGTCACCATCTGAAAGTCCTGCGGGACGCGGGCATCACCCGCACCCGCCAGGAAGGCACCCGCTGCTTCGTCCAACTGCGCCGCACAGACCTCGACACCCGCTTCCCGCACCTGATGGCAGCACTGCTCTCGGTGGCGGCCGCCGACGGTATCGGCGAAGACGTCACCGCGGCCACGTGACGGTGACCCGGGGCAGTGTCAACCCCCGAAGGACTTCCGGAGCCGACCATTAAGGGCCCTTTCACGGACTGCCTGGGGCGGACGATCCCGATTCCGTGGCCGTGTGCTGTCACAGACGTGGCGCCTGTCCTGTCTGTAGGACGGAGTTGACAACCAGGTCGGTGGAAAGAGGGATCACATGCGGGTGGCCGTGGCCGGAGGTACCGGTCTGGTGGGAAGACACGTCGTCGCGGAGCTGCGTGCCGCCGGACACTCGCCGGTGATCCTCGCCCGTTCGCACGGCGTGGACCTGACCACCGGCGCCGGCCTGGCGGAGAAGCTGGCCGGCAGCGATGCGGTGATCGACGTGGCGAACGTCGTCACCACGCGGAAGAAGGTCGCCGTCGACTTCTTCTCCCGTGCGACCGGCCACCTGATCTCCGCGGCGCTCTCGCACGGAATCGGTCATCTGGTCACCCTGTCGATCGTGGGCAGCGACGAGGTCGACTTCGGCTACTACTTCGGCAAGCGCGTGCAGGAGGAACTGGTCCGCGACGGAGGAGTGCCGTGGACGGTGCTGCGCGCCACCCAGTTCTTCGAGTTCCCCGAGCCTCTGCTGGCCGCGAGATTCCCCGTGGTCATGATGCCGAGAATGCTCACCCAGCCTGTCGCCGCGCAGGACGTCGCGGAGACCCTCGTCGAGCACGCGGTACGCGGCCCGGCCGGGATGGCACCGCAGATCGCGGGGCCCGACCAACTGGACATGGTGGACCTGGCGCGTCGCATCGTGCGCTCCCAGGGTCGGCGCCGCCTCGTCGTGCCGGTGACGCTTCCGGGCAAGGTCGGCAGAGCGTTGACATCGGGCGGCCTGCTGCCGCGTGGAGAGTACGTCCGGGGGCGCCGGACCTTCGACGCCTATCTCACGTCCCGCGGGGCGTCCTGAGACGCCACGTCCGCGAAGCGCCGCTCACAAGGCCGTGCGCAGCAGCCGCCGGGAAGTGATGCCGAGCTTGGCGTACACCTTCCGCAGATGCCATTCCACGGTGTGCGGGCTCAAAAACAGCTCGGCGCCGATCTCGGAGTTGGTGAGCCCGTCCCGGGCCAGACGTGCGATCTGGGCCTCCTGAGCGGTGAGCGCCGTCGCGGCGGTGCCGTCGCGACGGGCCGTCGACTCACCGGTGGCCCGCAATTCACGTACGGCGCGCTCCGCGAAGGCGCCCGCACCGAACTGCGCGAACAGGGCGTGCGCCCTCCGCAACTGCGCACGGGCGTCAGCGGTGCGGCCCTCGCGCCGCAACCACTCCCCGTACAGCAGATGCGACCGGGCCGTCTCCATGGCGACGCGGGTGCGTCCGAGCCGCTCGATCGCCTCCCGGTACAACTCCTCGGCCGCACTGCCCTGACTGAGCAGCGCCCGGGAACGCGCCTGGACGCCCATCGCCCAGTCCGTGGCGGCGGCGTCCGTGATCTGGGTCAGCCGGACCAGCGCTTCCTCCGCCGCGTCGGTGCGGCCGCTGCGGACCCCGGCCTCCACCTGCTCGACCAGTCCCCAGTTGGCCGCGACCAGGTCCTGTGGATGGGCACTCGCCAGCCGGGCGGCCTCCCACGCCTGCTCGTACTTGCCCAGACCGTTGTGGAGCAGGGCTCCTGCCCGGCGTGCGACGGCCACGCCGAGGCCCTCACCTCGCTGGACGGCCTCCTCCATCCTGGCCCCGATCAACGCGGCGGCTTCGCTCGCGTGCCCCTGCCAGGCGGCGAGCGTCATCGTGCCGTACGGCGCGAAGCCGCTGCCGACCGCCTCCTGGACCCGGTCGATCTCCGCGACGAGCAGCGCCGCCGCGTCCAGTTCACCGGCGCATGCGTGGATGACGACCCGTGAGTTGAGCGCGAGCGGCAGCTCGGTCAGCGCGCCGACGGCGCGGGCGGTCCGCACATGGCGTGCGGTCAGCTCCGTCCAGCCCTCGAAGTCCCACATCTCGGCCGCCAGCGTCGAGGCCAGCCACGACCAGCGCAGCACCTTGTCGGGCTTGGTCTCCCGGCGGAACGCGCTCACCGCGGCGCGCGATACGGCGACCGCGTCGCGGAACCCGGCGGTGAAGCGGGTGACGAGGGCCTCCAGGAGCAGATCGGCGCTGGTCGGCGGTCCCGTGTGCGGCGGGGACGTCTGCTGCGCCGCTGCCGCCACCTCGCGCACGCCCACGTCGGACGCGAGGCGCCCGGCGAAGATGGCGGCCGACAGGGTGTCCAGGAAGGTTTCGCGAGCCAGCCCGACATCGAGCGGCACCATGCGCCGCGCGGTGACCAGCAGTTGGGGGAGCGCTTCGGCGATGCGACTGAAGGCGAGCGACAGCCGGGCCTCGACGAGGTCCGCGCGGGCGCGATCGAGTTCGTCGAGAACTCCGGCCCGCGCCAGGGCCAGCAGATCGCGAGCCGCGGTGGGCGCGCCGGCCCGGAGCTTCGCCTGAGCCGCGGCGAGGGCACGCTCGGCCTTGCGCCGTGGGTCGGGCGTCAGCACGGCCGCGTGGGCGAGGAACGCGGCCGCCGCCGCGGTGCCGCCCCGGGCCACCGCCCGCCCGGCCGACGACTCCAGTTCGGCGGCGATGGTCTCGTCCGGCTTGACCGTCGCCCGCGCGAGGTGCCAGGCGCGGCGGTCGGGGTCGAGAACGGGGTCGGTCACCTCCGCCAGCGCCCGGTGGACCTCCCGCAGCTCCGCGAGTCCGGCCGACCGGTAGACGGCGGAGCGCAGCACCGGATGCCTGAAACGCACCAGGGCCCCGACGTCGAGCAGCCCCGCCGTCACGGCCGGGCCGGCCGCGTCGGGGCTGATGCCCAGGAGTTCGACGGCGCTTCTGAGCAGCGTCATGTCACCGATCGGCTCGGCGGCCGCGGTCAGCAGCAGTCGCTGCGTCGCGGTCGGCAGCGAGTGCACCCGCGCCAGATAGCTGCGCTCGATCCGGCCGGTCACCCGCCCGGGGCCGGGAAAAGCGGATTCCTCCTCCGGTTCCGCGTCGATGCGGCCGTGGGAGAGTTCCAGCAACGCGAGGGGGTTGCCGCGTGCCTCGGCGAGAACGCGGTCGCGGATCCGCTCGTCCATGGGGCCGTCGACCGCCGTGTCCAGCAGCGCGCGGGCGTCGGCGTCGTCCAGGCCGTGCAGCGTCAGCTCGGGCAGGCCGGCCAGGTCGTCGTGTCCTCGCCGCTCACGGGAGGCGAAGACCAGAGCCAGCGGTTCGGCGAGCATCCGTCGCGCCACGAAGGCCAGTGTCTGAGCGGAAACCCGGTCGAGCCACTGCGCGTCGTCCACGAGACAGAAGAGCGGCTGCCGGGCGGCCACGTCGGTCAGCAGCCCGAGCACGGCCAGACCGACCAGGAACCGGTCCGGAGGCGGTCCCGCGCTCACCCCGAACGCCGTGGCCAAGGCTTCTCGCTGAGGTGGCGGAAGGGACTCGGCGTGCCCGAGAAAGGGAGTGCAGAGCTGATGCAGTCCCGCGAAGGGGAGCTCCATCTCCGACTCGGCGCCCGCCGCACGGGCGACGCGGTGCACCGCGACGCGTGCCGCGAGGTGATCCAGGAGAACGGACTTCCCGATTCCGGCGTCACCGCGCAGGATCAGGACCGCGCTGCGTCCGGCCTCCACCTCGGCGACCAGCTCTTTTAGTGCTCCGTACTCGCGGCGCCGACCACGCAGTCGCTCCGCATCGCCCCCGTTCACGCCCGCCCCCACACGCGGCGAGCATAACAACACCGCCTGCTGAGGCCGTTGCGACCAGGGGCGGGCGGCCTCCCGCACGCTTCACGGCAGCCGGACCGGCCCGGCGGGTCCCGAGCCGATTGTCACAGATTGGCCAGCTACCTCATCAAATAGGTAGAAGTTCAACTTTCTGGTCGATCACTCAGAAATCCTGGCACCGGGATCAACCGGCCCGGCGTCGCAGGCGGAGAGGAGATGAGACCCATGCTGGTCGAGATGGACCGCCCCATCCTTCCGGGCACCGCGGACACAGGGCTCGGCGTGAGGGTGAAGTGGCTGATCGGCGTGCCGTTCCGGGCCGACAATTCCCGAGTGGTGCGGCTGTACTACGTGGTGGACGGCACCCGTGACGTCGCCCAGGCGGTGCAGGCCGCCATGGAGCGCGCCAACAGTGCCCAGGAAAGGCGCGCCCGAGGCGGAACGCCCGTGACGGCAGAGGACATCGAGGTGCGCAGGATCATGCTGGACGCCCTCGGGTACTCGAGCCTGGAGGCTGACGGTGACGGGTCGGCCGTGCCGAAGCAGCGCCGCCGAAGCAGCGCCGAAGTGGCGCCGCCCGCCGACCCCTGAGCCGCGCACCACGCGATCCTCACCGGCGCAGCGCCGAGATCCACTGCCGCGTGACCTGTGCCGCGTGACCTGGATCATGGGCATGAGAGGGCATGGATGTCCCGCGACGAGCGATGTTCCCTTGGCGACATGAACGAAAGCGTCAAGACTCCTTTCCCGACCCCGTCCCACTGGATCGACGGCCGCGCCGTCCGCGGTTCCGGGCCGTTGATCGACGTGGTGAACCCCGCCGACGAATCGGTCGCCGCCCAGGTGCACGAGGGCACGGAAGAGGACGTGAACGCGGCGGTGGAAGCCGCGCTCGCCGCCCAGCCCGGATGGGCGGCGACGTCCCCGCAGCACCGTGCGGACGTCATGCGGCGCCTGGCTGAGGGCTTGCAGGCACGCAGCGAGGAACTGGCGGCCACCATCACCCTGGAGATGGGCGCCCCGATCGCCTTCTCGCTGCAGGTGCAGGTCGGATTCCCGGTCGCGTCGACCCTGGCCGCGGTCGCCTCGGCCGAGCAGTTCGAGTGGACGGAAGTGATCGAGAACTCGCTCGTCGTCCGCGAGCCCATCGGTGTGGTGGGGGCGATCACCCCGTGGAACTTCCCGTTGCAGCAGTTGGTGACCAAGGTGGTCCCGGCGATGCTCGCGGGCAACAGTGTCGTCCTGAAGCCCTCGGAGACCTCTCCCCTCAGCGCCCGAATGTTCGCGGAGATGGCCACCGAGGCGGGTGTCCCGAACGGTGTGTTCAATGTGGTGCAGGGCACCGGCCCGGTCGTCGGTGAGGCCCTCTCCCGGCATCCGAAGGTCGACATGATCTCCTTCACCGGGTCCACCCGCGCCGGCCGGAGCGTCTCCGTCGCCGCCTCCGGCACGGTGAAGCGCGTCGCGCTCGAACTGGGAGGCAAGGCGGCCCATATCATCCTGCCCGAGGCCGACCTCGACTCCGCCGTCACTCGCGGACTGGCCTTCGCCTGGGCCAACGGTGGTCAGGCATGCGGCGCCTACGTACGCATGCTCGTGCCCGCGAGCCTTCAGGAGACGGTGGTCGACAAGCTGCGGACGGCGGCCGAGGAGTACGTGGTCGGCGACCCCGCCGACGAGGCCACGCGGATCGGCCCGCTCGCCTCGGAGACCCAGCGCCGACGCGTCGACGACTACATCCGGCGCGGCATCGCCGACGGCGCCACGCTCGTGGTGGGCGGCCCCGGCCGCCCGGAGGGCTTCGAGACCGGCGCCTACGTCAAACCCACGATCTTCTCCGACGTCGACCCCGAGTCGGTCATCGCCCAGGAGGAGATCTTCGGGCCCGTCCTCGTCGTCATCCCCTACGCCGACGACGATGACGCCGTCGCGATCGCCAACGGCACGATATACGGGCTCAACGCCGCGGTGACCGGTGACGAGGACCATGCCCTGGCCATCGCCCGGCGGCTGCGCGTCGGTCAGGTTGACATCAACGGTGCACAGCACAACTTCCAGGCCCCGTTCGGCGGGTACAAGCAGTCCGGCAACGGCCGGGAGATGGGCCGTGCCGGCCTTGAGGAGTTCCTCGAGACCAAGGCGATCACTCGTTGACGCGACACCGTCAGGACCGGAGAACACACTGTTCGAAGGAATGCGTGAGCTGGTCGGAAGCGTTGACAGACCGAGCGGCTCCCGCGGTCGCGTGCGAGCCGAGTCTCTCCCACGGTCTCGTGCGAGCCGACTGTTTCCGGCGTCGCGTGCGAAAGGACAACCATGGCAGACCGGGCAGCGCTGGCCGCCTTCCTGCGAGCCCGCCGCGAGGCCCTTCAACCCGAGGACGTCGGGTTGTCCCGCGGTCGCCGCAGGCGCACCGGAGGGCTGCGCCGCGAGGAGGTCGCGGCACTGTGCGACATGTCGGTCGACTACTACAGCCGGCTCGAGCAGCCGCGCGGCCCCAACCCCTCGGAGCAGATGCTCGCCGCGATCGCCCGCGGACTGCACCTGTCGCTGGAAGAATGCGACCTCCTCTTCCAGCTCGCCGGCCACGCCCTGCCGCGCCGTGTGCCGGGCGGTGACCACATCGCCCCCGGGATGATGCGCATCCTGGACCGGCTGGAGGACACGCCCGCCCAGGTGATGAACCACCTGGGCGAGACGCTGAGGCAGACGCGCCCCGCCGTGGCGCTGCTGGGTGACCAGACGGCCCACACCGGACTGGCGCGCAGCTCCCACTACCGGTGGTTCACGGACCCCGGCGCCCGCCTCGTCCACCCCGAGCAGGACCACGCCGAGCAGAGCCGCCTGATGGTGGCGGACCTCCACAGCGCCTACTCCCGCGACGGGCGCGACTCGCGCGCCGCCGAACTCGTGGACGCACTGAACAGGGAGAGCCCCGAGTTCGCCGCCATCTGGCGGGAGCGCCCCGTGCTGGGGCCGTACTGCGCCACGAAACGCTTCCACCACCCGCAGGTCGGGACGCTCGAACTGCACTGCCAGACGCTGGTCGACCCCGACCAGTCCCAGCGGCTCGTGGTGTACACCGCGGCACCGGGAACCGAGAGCCACACCAACCTCCGGCTGCTGTCCCTCCTGCCGGTCATGTAGGGGCACGGCCCCGGGCCGACCGGCAGGAGGAACCGGTGCCCTTGGCGTCAGGCCCAGTCGAGGGCGTGCTCGTGGTCCAGCCGCGGCATGCGGTCGAACGCCGGGGGTCCGGCCGGATGGCCGATGTTGACGACGAGGATGGAGGTCCAGTCGCCGTCGGCGAAGAACTCCTTGTCGATCCCGGCCGGGTCGAAGCCGCCCATCGGACCCGCGGCCAGGCCGAGGGCGCGCACGGCGAGGATGAAGTAGCCGGCCTGCAGCGGACCGTTGAACGCGGTGACGGCCTCACGCTGGGCGGGCTCGCTCTCGAAGTGCTTCTTCATCTCCGGGCGGATCGGCAGGATCTGCGGGATGTGCTCGTGGAAGCGGCGGTCCACGGCGAGCACCGCGACGACGGGCGCGGAGGCCGACTTCGGCCGGTTCCCCTCGTCCAGGTGCGGCAGCAGCCGCTCCTTGCCTTCGGGCGTACGGACGTACAGGACACGCAGCGGCTGGGTGTTCGCGGCGGTCGGGGCCCAGCGGGCGAGCTCCCATATGGCGGTGAGCGTCCCGTCGTCGACCGGCGTTTCCGCGAAGGAGTACGCGGTGCGTGCGTCGGTGAAGAGCGCGGCGCGGGCCTCGGCGTCGATGCGGGGGAGGGCTCTGGGGACGGACATGCGGGATTCTCCTGGCTCGTTTTAGTGAAGTAACTATAAATATCATTGGTGCTACGAAAAACAGAGCGACGATCGGCAGGCTAGCACCCGGATACCCTGAGGTCATGGAGCAGGCGAAGGAGACTCAGTCGGCCGAGGCGAGCGGCGCGGATGCCGGGCAGCACCATCCGGCGGCCTGTGACGGTGCGCTGACCAGGGCGTTCAGCTTTCTCGGCAAGCGGTGGAACGGTGTCATCCTGGCCACCTTGCAGCACGGGCCCCTGGGCTACGCCGAATTGCGGCGCGCGGTCGAGGGCATCAGCGACTCGGTGCTCTCGGAGCGGCTCTCGGAACTGTCCGCCGCCGGTCTCACGCTCCGGGACGTGGAGCCCGGCCCGCCCGTCACGGTGCGCTATCGCCTCACCGCGGACGGGAGAGCGTTGATGCCCATCCTCGGTGAGCTGGCCGGGTGGGCCTCCCGGCACCTGCCGGAATCACGGACCTCGCGGGGCGGGCGGACCCCGTGAGCAGGCCCGCGGAACCACTGGGCCGGCCCGCGGATCAGAGGGCACGGCCGTGGTGGAACGCGTCGGCCGAGACGTCGTGCATGAATTCGGCGAGGTGGGCGGGGAGGGAGGGGGCGTGCTCATGACTCACCCCGGTCGTCGGGGACCAGACCAGGTTGACGCCCGGATCGGGGTCGACATCGGGGTGGTCCGACCGGTGGTGACCGACCCGGGTCTCCCGCCGCTCCCTCGCACACTCCAGCGTGGCGCGCGCGGCGAGTACCGCGGACCTCAGATCGTAGGTGTGCGCGAGGTCCTGGTGACCGCCGAGGTCGATGTGCACGGCGATGTGCCGCATGCGGTCCTCGATCTCATCGAGGCCGGCGAGCCCGGCGGCCAGCCCGCTCCCGTCCCGTACGGCACCGGCGTACTCCGTCATCAGGTGGCGCACCGTCCGTAGCAGGGCGCGGGCGTTCTCGTGGCCGTCGGAGGCCAGCAGCCGGTTCACGTCCGACATCGCGGCGCGCACCGCAGCCGGCGACCGGTGCTGGGCGGCGAGCCCGGCCGAGTAGTCCGCCGCGGCCCGGCCCGCGATACGGCCGTACACGAGGAGTTCGCTCAGCGAGTGCTCCTCGAGCCGGTTCCCGCCGTGCGGCGCGCCGGCCGCCTCCCCGACGACGTAGAGCCCGCCGACGTCGGTGCCGTGGTCCTCGGGCCGGACCCAGACGCCCCCCAGGGAGTACTGGGCCGTTGGCGCGACTTCGACCGGGTCGTGGCTGATGTCGAGCATCTGGAGGTGCAACAAGGACCGGTGAAGCTGCGGCAGACGCGTCAGGACGGTCTCACGCGGCAGGTGGGACAGGTCGAGCCACACACCGCCGGCCCGCGTGCCCCGGCCTTCCCTGATCTCCGTGTAGGACGCCAGGGCGACCCGGTCACGGCTGACGAGTTCCATGCGCTCGGCGTCGTAGCGCGCCATGAACCGCTCGCCGAGGTTGTTCAGCAGGATCCCGCCCTCACCGCGTGCCGCGTCACCGAGGAGTACGCCCGCCGCGGGCTCGGGCGCGATCAGGCCGAGGGGGTGGAACCGCACCAGCTCGGGGTTGCGCAGCCGGGCGCCGGCCTCGACAGCCAGGCGGAAGGCGTCACCGGTGCTCTCGTGGCGACGTGAGGTCGTACGCCGCCAGATGCGCGTGTGACCTCCGGTCGCGAGGATCACGGAGTCGGCGTGCACGAGGTAGCGCGCGCCGTCGACCAGGTCGAAGCCGTAGGCACCGAAAACCGTGCCGTCGTCGACCAGCAACCTGGTGACGTAGACGCCCGACAGGACGGGAATGCCGAGTCGTTCCGTGTGTTCGCGCAGAACCCGCCGTACCTCCGTGGCGGTGTGCCCGGCGGCGACGGCGATGGTGCCGTACAGCGGGTCGGCGAACCGGCGGAGGACCGGTCCGTCGTCCCGCCGTTCCCGGGCGACGGCAGGACCAACGCTGGCAAGGGCCCCTTCGACTCGCCCGGACGCCATGACGTTGTGATCGTCGTCCGCAGTGTGTTTCGCCACCACCATGACAGCGACGCCCGCCTCGGAGACTTCGACGGCGGCTCGAAGGCCCTCCTCACCGGCTCCAATCACGAGAACGGATGTGGCGAGTTGATGCCCGAGTGACGACATGGGACCTCCTGCTGCAGTGGACGAGCGAGATCGTAGGCAGTGGTCGACCGGATGATGAACGCGGGTGTGACAGCTTCGCGGTGTTTGCCCGCGTGGGCTGTGTCACACGGTATGCTCACAAGGTGTGAACACTCTTCCAGGTATCGTGACAAGGACCCCTCCTCCAACCATTGCGGGAGCTCCCATCCCGGTCCGCCTAAGGAGCCACGTTTCATGATCGCCAGCCCGCTTCCGGACCTGGTCGGCCGGCACCGCGAGTGCGCGGCACTCGACGACCTGCTGATCGACCTCCGCGAAGGCGGGTCCCGAGTACTGGTGTTCCGGGGCGAAGCCGGCATCGGGAAGTCCGTGCTGCTGCAGTACCTGGCCGAGCAGGCGTCGCGGGTGAAGGTGACCTGGGCGCACGGCATCGAGGCCGATATGGAGCTGCCCTACGCGAGCCTGCACCAACTGTGCGCACCGTTCCTGAACGAGCTCGACGCGCTGCCGGAACCGCAACGCGACGCCCTGCGCGTGGCGTTCGGCATGGCAGCCGGCGACCCGCCCGACCGCTTCCTCGTCGGCCTCGCCGTACTGACCCTGCTCACCCGCGCCTCGGAGACCCGACCGGTGCTCGTGCTGGTCGACGACGCCCAGTGGTTGGACCAGGTCTCCCTGCAGACCCTGGAGTTCGTGGCGCGAAGGCTGCTCGCCGAGGCGGTCGCGATGGCCTTCGCGGTCCGCGACCCCGAAGGGCAGGCCGCACTCAACGACCTGCCGGCGCTGCGAATCGACGGCCTCGACACCACCGCCGCCGGAGAACTCCTCGAAACCGCCGTTGGCGGGCGACTGGAGAAGCGGCTCCGGGACCGGTTCGTGGCCGAGATGCACGGCAACCCCCTCGCGCTGCTGGAGTTCTCCCGAGGCCGCAGCGCCGCCGAACTGGCCTACGGCCTGGACTCGTCCAGTTATCCGACCGTTCACGGGCCGGTCGCCAGTCGTGTGGAACGGGACTTCGCCAGCCGGCTCAAGTCCCTGCCGGAGGCGACCCGGACGCTGCTGCTGATCGCGGCGGCCGAACCGGTCGGTGACGCACGCCTGTTGGTCCGTGCGGCCGCCTCGCTCAAGATCACGCCCCATGCGGCTCCGGCCAAGGCCGCCGGCCTCATCGAGTTCGGTGAGTCCGTGCGGTTCCGGCATCCGCTGGTCCGTTCGGCGGTCTACCACGGGGCCGCACCCGCAGAACGCCGAGCGGTGCACCGGGCGCTCGCCGAGGCCACCGACCCGGTCCTGGACCCCGACCGCCGTGCCTGGCACGCCGCCCAGGCCGCGGACGGACCGGACGAGGAGGTGGCCGCGGGCCTGGAACAAGCGGCCGACCGCGCGCGGCAACGCGGCGGCATAGCGGCCGAGGCGGTACTCCTCGAACGCGCCGCTGAAGTGACGCCGGACCGTGGGCAGCGAGGACGCCGCGCCCTGGCGGCAGCGGAGGCGCACTTCTCGGCCGCCGCGCCGGACCGCGCCACGGAGCTCGCGACGGTGGCCGAACTGTGCCCCCTGAGCGCCCTGGACCGCGCCCGCCTGGCACGGCTGCGGGCCAGGATCCTCTTCGCCCGCAGCCGCAGCGACGAAGCGGCGCCCCTGCTCCTCGACGCGGCCGCGCAATTCACCGCCGCCGGATCGCCGCTGGCGCGGGAGACCTACCTGGAGGCGATCAGCGCGATCATCTTCGCGGGCCGCGTGCACGGCCCCACGGGCGCCCGCGCCGCCGCGATCGCGGCCCGTGGGTCGGGGCGCGCCCTCTTCCGGCTCCGAGGCCGCCGACCTGCTCCTGGACGGTGTGTCCGCGCTCATCGCGGACGGATACGAGACCGGCGTCCCGGCGTTGCGCGGCGCCCTGGAACTGCTGGCCCACGAAGAGCTCCGCACCCGGGAAGCGACCGTGCGCTGGCTGCTGTTGGCACCGGTCGCGCTGGAGGCGTTCATCCACTACGCCTGGGACCTGCACGCCTGGGACACGCTGTCGAGCCGCGCGGTGCGCCTCGCCCGTGACATAGGAGCGCTCGGCGCGCTGCCACCGGCCCTCATCTACGCCGGCGGGGTGCACATCCACTACGGCGACTTCGCCCAAGCCGCCAGAATGATCGACGAAGCCGACGCGCTCGCCGCCGCGACCGGCCACGCGCCGCACAAGTACGCGACCCTGGTGCTGGCGGCGTGGCGGGGCGAGGCGGACGTCGTCGCCGGCATCGTCGAGGAAGCCAGGCAGCGCGCCGACCAGCGGGGCGAGGTGTCCCTGCTGGGCGCCATGGGCTACATCCAGGGCGTGCTCTACAACGGCCGGGCACGCTACGAGGAGGCACTGCAGGCCGCTCGCGCCGGCATCGACCACGACGGGTTCAACTTCACCGGTCTCTCCCTGGTCGAACACGTCGAAGCCGCCACCCGTTGCGGTGAACTCGACCAGGCCAGGGACTCGTTGGAGCGGTTGGTGGAACTCACCCGCGCCGCCGACTCCGGCTGGGCCCGTGGCGCCAGCGCCCGCAGCCAGGCACTGCTCGCCGACGGTGACGAGGCGGACCGTCTGTACCGGACCGCGATCAAGGAGTTCGGGCGGGGCAGCGTGGCCGTCGAGGTGGCGCGCACCCACCTGCTGTACGGGGAGTGGCTGCGCCGCACCAACCGCCGATCGCTGGCCCGCGAGCACCTGCGCACGGCCCACGAGATGTTCGACGGGATGCCGGCGCAGGCATTCGCCGAACGGGCCCGCCGCGAACTGCTCGCCACCGGCGAGAAGGTCAGGGCACGGGAGACCAAGCCGGCGAGCGCACTCACCCCTCAGGAGTCCCAGGTCGCCGCGCTCGCCGCCGCCGGCTTGACGAACGCGAAGATCGGCGCGGAGCTGTTCATCAGCCCGCACACCGTCGAGTGGCACCTGCGGAAGGTGTACACGAAGCTCGGGATCAACTCCCGTCGCGCGCTGCCCGGCGCCCTCAAGAGCACGATGGCCGCGGACGCCGACGACGAGGGCATGATGCGCGCGGGCTGAGCGCCCGTAGGGGAACCGCGGGGCCCTACGGACCGGACTACGGAAACCAAGGGCGCGGCGGGGGATGCCGCGGACGGAGGGTGGAACCAACGCCCTCAAGGGCGCCGTTCGTGAAAGAGGAGCCCCGATGTCCGCGCCCAGTCCAGATATGAAGTCGCCGGACGTCTTGCGGGCCGACGGGCCCGCCGGGGATGACCTGGACATCGCCCTCGACCACTTCCTGGCCCATCGCAAACGACTGTTCCGCATCGCCTACCGGATCGTCGGCGATGTCTCCGGAGCCGAGGACGTGATCCAGGAGGTGTGGTTGCGCTGGCAGCTCACCCACCGCGCGGAGATCAAGAAACCGGGCGCGTTCCTGACCACGGCCACCACCCGTCTGGCCATCAACGTCATCCAGTCCGGGAGGCACCGTCACGAGACGTCGGCCGATCCGCAGTTGGCCGAACTCGGTGACGACTCCGCCCACGACCCTCTGCTGCACGCCGAGCGAGCCACGGCGCTCGAGGCGGCCCTGGCCCTGCTCATGGCCAGGCTGACACCGGACCGGCTGGCCGCCTACGTGCTGCGCAAGGGCTTCGGTTACCCCTACTCCGATCTCGCGAAGCTGCTGCGGATCAGTGCCCCGAACGCCCGGGTGGTGGTCCACCGCGCCCAGGCCCGCCTCGACAGCGACCGCGAGCGGCCGGTCCCCGTCGAGTCGCACCGTCGTCTCGTCGCCGCGTTCCGGACCGCGGCCAGCACCGGCGACCTGGACTGCCTCGTGCGGGCCCTCGTCGAGGAGGACGGTGTCCATCGTTCGGCGCGGAGAATTCGCGACTAGAGCCCTCCGCTGTCACAACAGGGGCCGCGATCCTGTCTACCTGGTGCGGGCAAGCGCCGGCGGTTGATGCGCCGCGCTCTCCTCCCGGGACGCCGTCCCGGCAGCAAGCAGTCGGACCGTGGACAGCAGGGAGGGCACCGCCGTGAACGACGATGCCACGTTGATCAAGCAGTGGAACAGGCTGACCCGTGTCCATCGTCGGATCGAGGCCAGCATGGAGCGACGCCTCCACCAGCAACTGGGCCTGGGAGTCAGCGAGTTCTACGCCCTTCGCACCCTGAGCGAGGGTGTGCGGGCCGGTACGGGGCTGCTCTACCTCAACGACCTGGCCAACGGCATAGGGCTGAGCCAGTCCGCCACCAGCCGCCTGGTGACCCGCTTGCAGGACCGCGGCCTGATCACCACACACACCTCGTCGCGCGACCGGCGGAGCGTCGAGATCGAACTCACCGCCGTCGCGCACCACGTACTGCGGACGGGCGCGCCCCTGCTGCGCCAGGCGATCGAGCAGGTCGTACGGCAACTCGGCGTCGAGGGGACGGACCAGGACCTGCTGCGCTACCTCTGTGGGAGCGCGGGCGACGCGGTGGCCGCCCACGCTCCTCCGACCGGCTCCGTCGCCGCTCGCTGACGAACAGACGCCCCCTCCCGCGCGGTTCGGGCGGCAGCTCAGGCCGGAAAGGCGAACAGACGGTACTCGGACACCGCGGCGAAGCCGAAGCGGCGGTACAGCGGTTCCCCCATCGGGCTCGCCACGAGCGCCGCGGAGTGCATCCCCCGTCGCCGGCCGTGCCGGAGCGCGGCCACCGTCAAGGCCGTACCGATGCCCTGCCGGCGGTTCTCCTCCGCCACATGCACCAGGAAGATCCCGGCCACCCCGTGGGCGGTGATGACCACCGTCGAACCGACCACCCGGCCGTCGACGACCGCCGCCAACCGGATGATGTCCTGGTTGTCCTCGCGTCGCTCCTCCGTGCGCACCATCTCGGCCTTCAGGTCGGGGGAGATGCCCATCGACGCCCGGTACGTGCCAACCAGCTCCGCCAGTCGTTCCCCGTCCCGGACCGTCTCCACACGCAGGCCGGGTGCGTCGTCCGAACCGCCCGCACTGACGGCCGCGCCCGGGTCAGCCGGCCGGTCGAGATGCCTCACCATCACCGGGAGTACGGCGAGTTGTTCCGCGCCCTGGCGCCGCAGGGCGTCGGCGGTGGCGTCCGGGCTGTCGGCACCGACCCACCACCACCAGGGAAGGCCCGCCAATGCCTCACGGGCGGCAGCCGCGGACCGCTCGATCGAGGACGCCGACCGCACGCGCGTCACGCCATTGAACTGCGGGGTGAGAAGTCCGCTGCGAAACAGGTCGAGTCCGGGCACACGAGGGCTCGAACCACCCCAACCCGCTAGGTACTGGCGGAAATTGGCGAACACCGACACCAGCAGGCCCGGATCCTGGGCCGCCCTCGGAACTCGCGCCCGATCATCTTGCGGTCCGCTGGTCGCCCTTGCTGCATGCGCCATGAACGTAGCCTTCTTCACATCTTCTGTCCGCCCAACGGCGGCGGGATTGCCATCGTTGCACACCGTGTGCGCTAAGGTTCTGACCAGCACTTTCCGGCCCACGAATGTCCCCGGGACCGAGGATCAGCGATTCCTTCCGTAGGGAACGGTGCCGGCTCGCAGTTGCTTTCAGCGTCTTCACCCGATCACGTCAGAGAGAATCGGATGCGCATCAAAAACGTGAGCCTCGCGCTCGCAGGCACCGCCGTCATGACCACCTTGGCCGTGACACCCGCGAGTGCCACCACCAACCTTCCCAGCCCGTCGATCACGGGCGTGCTCGCCGTGCAGAAGCAGGCGATGGCCAACGGGGCGCCCGGCGCGCTCACCCGCATCGACTTCGGTGCCTCCAGCTACCGGATCGCCTCAGGCAAGGCCGATACCGCGGCCGGCACCGCGATGGACGCGGACCGCAGGTTCCGCGTCGGCAGCGTCAGCAAGAGCTTCACCACCGTCGTACTGATGCAGCTCGTCGCCGAGGGCCGCGTCGACCTGGACGCGCCAGCGAACGACTACCTCCCCAAGCCGCTGCCGGACGATCGCATCACCGTGCGGCACCTGCTGAGCCATCGCAGCGGTCTGTGGGACTTCACGAACGACATGTTCTACCACACCGTTCCGGGCTTCGAGGCAGTCCGGAACAAGGTGTTCTCCTTCCAAGAGCTCATCGACCTCTCGACCGCGCACCAGCCGACGGTCGTTCCGGGGGCCACCTACAGCTACTCCAACACCAACTTCGTGGTGCTGGGCCAACTGATCGAGCACATCACGGGTATGCCGATGGCCACGCACTACGAGCAGCGGATCTTCCAGCCGCTGGGCTTGCGGAACACCTCGTACGTGCACCCGCGGACGACCATCACCGGGTCCTACGCGCGGGGTTACCTGCGCGACGACGACACGACGCTGCCGCTGGTGGACTCCACCGAGCAGACCGTTTCCTGGGCTCAGTCCGCCGGAGCCGTGATCTCCAACTCGGCGGACCTGAACCGGTTCTTCGCCGCTGTGGTCTCCGGCAAGCTGGTCCCCCAGCCGCAGTTGCAGGAGATGCTGAGCATGGTCCCGGTGAACGTGGACGGCACCCAGTTCTACGGCCTCGGCCTCCGGGGCAGGGCGCTTTCCTGCGGCGTGAAGGTCTACGGCCACACCGGCACCATGCAGGGCTACTACACGTACGCCTTCACCTCGGCCGACGGCAAGCGCAGCATGACGTCGATGGCCAACACGTCGAACAACGGCACGGTCAACGCCGTCCTCGCGGGCACGCTGGAAGCGGCCTTCTGCGGCGTCGACCCCACCAAGAGCACCAAGGTCGCCCGATCCGGTGGTGAGGCATTCACCGAGGACATCGCCCCCAACGTTGTGCGCGATTGAGAGTGTGACATGTCCGTGAGGTGACTCGGTCATCACGGGCGGGTCGAGGCGCAGGTCAGAAGGGCCGGCGCCTCGACTCGGCAAGCCGAAACGGCCTGCGGAATCGTCCGTCCG
Source organism: Streptomyces umbrinus (assembly GCF_030817415.1). Lineage (NCBI taxonomy): Bacteria > Bacillati > Actinomycetota > Actinomycetes > Kitasatosporales > Streptomycetaceae > Streptomyces > Streptomyces umbrinus. The sequence continues at coordinate 9,916,103 of NZ_JAUSZI010000002.1, forward strand.
TCATGGGCCGTGGGCTTGTATGCGTCACATAAGTCGGGCGAAAGCTGTCTTCCAGTACATCCAGCGAATCTCGCACCGCCTGTTTCTTCCTGGTGCCCGCAAGGGCACCGAGAGGCAGCGGCGTCCCGGCACAGTTGCCGGTGGCCCGAGGAGTACATGTGACCAGCACAGCGCAGGCATCCCAGCCAGGAGCCGGAGCGGCTCAGCCCGATCATCTCGAGCACGTCATCTTCATCACGGCGGCGGCCGCGATGGGCGGTTTCCTCTTCGGCTACGACAGTGCCGTCATCAACGGCGTCGTCGAGGCCATCCGGGACCGCTACGACATCGGCTCCGCGGCGCTGGCACAGGTCATCGCCATCGCGCTCATCGGCTGTGCCGTCGGCGCCGCCACCGCGGGCCGCATCGCCGACCGCATCGGCCGTATCCGCTGCATGCAGATCGCCGCCGTCCTGTTCACCGTCAGCGCCATCGGCTCCGCGCTGCCGTTCACGCTGTGGGACCTCGCCTTCTGGCGGGTCGTCGGCGGCTTCGCCATCGGCATGGCCTCCGTGATCGGCCCCGCCTACATCGCCGAGGTCGCCCCGCCCGCCTACCGTGGCCGGCTCGGCTCCTTCCAGCAGGCCGCGATCGTCGTCGGCATCGCCGTGTCCCAGCTCGTCAACTGGGGCCTGCTGAACGCCGCCGGCGGCGATCAGCGCGGTGAGCTGATGGGCCTGGAGGCATGGCAGGTCATGCTCGGCGTCATGGTCGTCCCGGCCGTCCTGTACGGCCTGCTGTCCTTCGCGATCCCCGAGTCGCCGCGCTTCCTGATCTCCGTCGGCAAGCACGCCCGCGCCCGCCGCATCCTCGAAGAGGTCGAGGGCAAGGGCGTGGACCTCGACGCCCGCGTCATCGAGATCGAGACCGCGATGCACAGCGAGGAGAAGCCGAGCTTCAAGGACCTGCTGGGCGGCTCCTTCTTCTTCAAGCCGATCGTCTGGATCGGTATCGGCCTGTCGGTCTTCCAGCAGTTCGTCGGCATCAACGTCGCGTTCTACTACTCCTCGACGCTGTGGCAGTCGGTCGGTGTCGACCCGACGGACTCGTTCTTCTACTCGTTCACGACGTCGATCATCAACATCATCGGCACCGTGATCGCCATGATCTTCGTGGACCGCGTCGGCCGTAAGCCGCTGGCCCTCATCGGCTCCGTCGGCATGGTGATCGGCCTGGCGCTGGAGGCGTGGGCGTTCTCCTTCGACCTGGTCGACGGCAAGCTGCCGGAGACGCAGGGCTGGGTCGCCCTGATCGCCGCCCACGTGTTCGTCCTGTTCTTCGCCCTGTCCTGGGGTGTCGTCGTCTGGGTCTTCCTCGGCGAGATGTTCCCCAGCCGGTTCCGCGCCGCCGCGCTGGGTGTGGCCGCCGCCGCGCAGTGGATCGCCAACTGGGCGATCACCGCGAGCTTCCCGTCGCTGGCCGAGTGGAACCTCTCCGGCACGTACGTCATCTACACGCTCTTCGCCGCGCTCTCCATCCCGTTCGTCCTGAAGTTCGTGAAGGAGACGAAGGGCAAGGCGCTGGAGGAGATGGGCTGACGGGCCCCGCACCGGCGCTGACCCTCCCCGTTGGGGGGAGCAACCAGACCGGGGGAGGAGCCAAGTCCCCGCTGCCCTTCCCCGACCGTGCTGCCTCCGTCCGGACCGAACCGGGCGGAGGCAGCACTCCAGATCGCGGGGCCGGTCAGCCAGCGACCGAGGACTCACGCCCCTTCGTCGACCCAACTCATGAGCTTGCGCAGTTGCTTGCCGGTGGTCTCCAGCAGGTGCTCGGAGTCCTGCCGCTTGTACTCGTTGTACTTCTTCAGACCGCCGTGGTACTCGTCCATCCAGTTCTTGGCGAAGGTGCCGTCCTGGATCTCCGCGAGGACCTTCTTCATCTCGGCCTTGGTGGCGTCGGTGATGATCCGCGGGCCGGTGACGTAGTCGCCCCACTCGGCGGTCTCGGAGATCGACCAGCGCATCTTCTCCAGGCCGCCCTCGTACATGAGGTCCACGATGAGCTTCAGCTCGTGGAGGCACTCGAAGTACGCGATCTCCGGCTGGTAGTCGGCCTCGGTCAGCGTCTCGAAGCCCGCCTTCACCAAGGCACTGACACCTCCGGCGAGGACCGCCTGCTCACCGAACAGATCGGTCTCGGTCTCCTCGGTGAACGTCGTCCTGATGACGCCGGCCCGGGTGCCCCCGATGCCCTTGGCGTACGACAGCGCCAGCGCGAAGGCGTTGCCCGAGGCGTCCTGCTCGACGGCCACGAGGCAGGGAACGCCGCGGCCCTCCTCGTACTGACGGCGGACCAGGTGGCCCGGGCCCTTCGGGGCGACCATGCAGACGTCAACACCGGCCGGCGGCTTGATGAAGCCGTAACGGATGTTGAAGCCGTGACCGAAGAACAGCGCGTCGCCGTCCTTCAGGTTCGGGGCGATGGACTCCTCGTAGACCTGGGCCTGGATCGGGTCCGGCACCAGGATCATGATGACGTCGGCCTCGGCGGCGGCCTCCGCCGAGGTCACCACGCGCAGGCCCTGCTCCTCGGCCTTGGCCTTGGACTTGGAGCCCTCGTGCAGACCGACGCGCACGTCGACACCCGAGTCACGGAGCGACAGCGCGTGGGCGTGGCCCTGGCTGCCGTAACCGATGACCGCAACCTTGCGGCCCTGGATGATGGACAGGTCGGCGTCGGCGTCGTAGAACAGCTCGGCCATGCGACTCACCTTTCATGGGCAACTCCCCGGGGCGACAGGAATGTCGAGGGCGCTCGCGAGTGAGTGCTGCGCCTCCGAAGAGAGTGGAGGGTGGAAATCTGGGCCAGGAGGGTGGCACCCGCGCTGCTGCGTGCGAGCCGGAAAGGTGTTGCCTTGCCCACTCCGGCCCGACGGAAAAACACTATCTCACACCTACCGTGCGTCGCCGCCGGGCTGCGGAGGGGCGCCGGATGTCACAGATACTTCGCTTGCCCTGTCAGTGAGTTGACTGCAAGGAGCCCTGTCCATCCTTCAGGCGGCGTGAGAACAGATCCGTCTTCACGTGACGACGCCGCAGTTCGGCCGTCGACGGCCACGGACCCTCCGCCCTTGCGACGACGACTCGAAAGTGAGCCCCTGACCCATGTCCCAGGCCCGGCCCGACAACTTTGACACCGTTTCAGCGACAGGCATCGCAACGTTGCAGGACCTGCGTACGCACCTGCAGTGGGCCATCGAAGTTGAGCACGCCACCCTTCCGCCCTACCTCACCGCCCTGTACTCCCTCGACGCCGAGCGGAACCCGGACGCCGCGCAACTCATCAGCGGTGTCTTCGTCGAGGAGATGATTCACCTCGCGCTGGTGGCGAACCTGCTCAACGCTGTCGGTGGACAGCCCCGCCTCGACGCACCACATCTGCTGCCGCCGCACCCGCGGACCATGCCGCATGCCGATCCGTCCATCGAGCTGGCCCTGCTGCCCTTCGGCAAGGAGGCCCTCGACATGTTCCTCCGACTCGAACAGCCGGCGCATTTCGGCGATCCGGCCGAGGAAGACAACTACGAGACCATCGGACAGTTCTACGACGCGATCGAGAAGGGGTTGCGCCACCTGTGCGCCGAACTCGGTGAGGACCAGGTCTTCACCGGCGACCCCGCCCGCCAGGTCGCCGGCGGCCCGTTCGCCCACACCGCGGGCCACCTCAGCCCCGTCACGGACCTCGACTCGGCGCTCGCTGCGCTGAAGGAGATCGTCGAGCAGGGTGAGGGCGCGGCCCGAGCCGAGGTCTGGGACGGGGACATGGACCTGTTCCACCCCGAGACCAAGTCGGTGTCCCACTACTACCGGTTCCAGGAACTGGCCCTGGGCCGGCGTTATCAGCCCGGTGACACGCCCGCGTCCGGACCCACCGGGGAAGCGGTCGCCGTCGACCCGGCGGGAGTTCGCCCGTTGCGCCCCAACCCTCGGCTGGAGGATCACCCCGAGGGCAGTGCGATCCGCAGCGCGCAGGAGGCGTTCAACAAGACGTACTGCAAGATGCTGGAACAACTGGAGCAGGCGTTCAACGGCAACCCGGCGATGCTGGGCATCTCGGTGGGCACGATGTACGCGATCAAGGGACAGGCGCAGAGCCTGATGGCCATGCAGGACGAGGACGGACAGGTCGTGGGCCCGACCTTCGACTACGTCGCGCCCGAGGACCGCGCCTGACGGCCGCGCCCCGCCGCGGCAGGGCGCGAACGGTCAGCGTTCGACGGCTTCGCGTCGTGCGGCGACGACATGCGTCCCGATCAGCAGCGACGCGATGACGCCGGTGAACAGCACGGCGTACATCGCCGTGAACGTGGTGGCGAGGACGGCGAGCGCCGCGACAGGGGGCAGCACGTTGGCCTTGCCGGACGGCTGCGCGGCCCGTCGGTGCAGCAGCCACACACAAGTGATGAACAGGGCGACGGGCAGCGTGTACGTGGCTGCGGCTTGGACGTCGGTGAGAGCGTGCTGGTGGGTGACGTGGGCAACGTTGACCGCCAGCCCCGCACCCACGGCAGCCGCGGCCGCGAACACCACGTAGTGCCCGTACCCCCACAACATGGCCGTGGACTGGGTTCTGAGCCGGCGCGGCGCATCCTGGGCGAAGTACAGCCACCAGAGCGCGAAGACGGTCAGCATCCCACCCAGCGCGATGACCAGGACGGAGCCGAGTTCCTTGTGGGTGTCCAGGGCGGCGCGGACGGCCAGGCCGGCGGCCATGACGGACTCGCCGAGCACGATCAGGGTGAACAGGCCGTAGCGCTCGGCTATGTGCTGCGGGTGCCAGGTGGTGCCTATCGCACGCTCGGCCCAGACCGGCACCGCGAGTTCACCGATCGCGAGGACGACGAAGGAGACGGTGCCACCGTCGTGCGGGAGGAGCAGCCGGACCAGCCAGCCGATCTGGAGAACGAGGATTCCCACCGCGTACCGCAGCGCGGACCGTCGGCGCTTTCGGTCCGTGCACGCGGCGCGCAGCCACTGACTGACCATGGCCAGCCGCATCACGACATAACCCCAGGTGATGACCGTGAAGTCGCCGTGCTCCAGAGCCTGGGTGGTGCCTGCCGCCATGAACAGGGCGCCCGTGATCTGGACCAGAGTCAGGAGACGGTACGGCACGTCGTCCGTGTCGTAGGCGGAGGCGAACCAGGTGAAGTTCATCCAGGCCCACCAGATCGCGAAGAACACGAGAGCGTAGCCGAGCAGGCCGTGCAACGTACGGCCCGCGACGATCTCGTGCTCGAACGCCGAGGACGCCTGCGCCACGGCGGCGACGAAACAGAGGTCGAAGAACAACTCCAGCGCACTGGCCGTGCGGTGATCCTCGCCAGCATGACGGGCGAGCATCGGCCGGTACCAAGCGCTGGACGCGTGGGATGACTGACTCATGAAGTCCTGATCTCATGGGGGGCAGTGCCGGAGCCGGCAACACCAGTGCCGTGCATGACTACGACCGGATACCGTGCGGATCGGTGACAACCCGTAAACCGCCAACGCCGACTGGCGGACGGGCGCGCCCAGCTCAGGCACAACGGCAACCGGCAGGGTGCCCGAGGCCCGGCGCGTGCTGCGGTTCACCTGATCCGACCCACATCCTCGAACAGCGCGTGGGCCTCGTCGAGGCGACCGGTCGGGGCGAGACCATCGACGAGCCAGAAGAACGTGATCTTCTTTCGCCGGGTCCAGTACTGATGGCCCTCAGGGCGTTCAAGACTCTCCAGGTCAAGGAGAGGCTGGTCCTCGGTGAGGCTTACTCGGACTCCGGCTACGTCGTGGTGCACGAGACCGGGGAGGCTTTCACGATCAAGCAGCTCCGCAGGCGCGCGTACCGGCTCATGGAGGTCCTTGGTCTGCGCAGAGTACGTCTCTACGTTCCGAAATCTGACGAGATAGGCGAGCTCTTCAACGGTCCCCTCAGACAAGTCGGCAGTTTGCCCGGCGGCCGGTTGGCTATGAACGCGAGTTGGGGAGTCGTTTCGCGATGAGTGCGGGAGTCGCGTTCTGACCGAGTTTGCGATGTCGGTTTGTTTTGACGTCAGTCGGGGGCTTGTGGTGGGACCGTGAGGTGTGCATAAGGGCTGGGGGCCTCATGGGTAACTCGCAGTCGAAGGTCGAGCTGTACGCGGCGATCCGCAAGGATCATCTGCGGGCTGGCCGCGGCGTCTCGGGCGGGCGCTCTGACGGCGGACGCGGTCGCGCTGGAGGCCCGCAAGGCTGCCGAGGGCGATACCGGCGCCCCCCGCTCCGGCGACGGGCACGGGCCTTGAGGAAGGGCCTGCGGCGACAGTCACGTTCTTGTCCGACTGGCGGCTGTCCCATCTGCCGCCCGAGACTCGGCCGCTGCCCTCGGTCGCCCACTACGACCAGTTGTTGAACCCCCGCGGCCGCAAGGCCGCGAACCGGAAAGAGCCATCATGAGCCCACGCAAGCGCGGACTGACCGAAGAAGCCGCCACCGCCTCAATCGACCAGGCATGCCGGCTGCTGCTCGCTGTGGGTGGCGGACCTTGACTGCGCGCTCGCATCGCTCGGCTGGCTGCTGGAGGCGCTGGGTTACGCCACCTTCCATAGCTGGGACGGCGGCCGCGGCTGGCGGCTCGGGCCGACCTACCTGGTCATCGAGCAGTCCCCGGCCCTCACCGCCGAACAGCACGACCGCTGCCGCCAGGACTGAACCACCTGGCGTTCCACGTCGAAGACGCCACCACCGTCGAGGAGTTGACTGCCGACGCCGCTCAGCACGGCTGGCACCTCATGTTCCCCGAGCGGCATCCATACGCCGGCGGCGCACAGCACTACGCCGCCGACCTGGAGAACGACGACGGCTGCGAAGTCGAACTCGCTGCGATCAAGTCACCCGAACGAAACTGAGATCAACCGATCCACCGGTCTTGACGACTATTCGCACTAAAAACCATCAAGAAGAACCCCAAGACCCTTGGGGCGGCCCGTGACGTACTCGACAAGTTGCCTTCCCTGGACGCGGCCGTGAGAAACGATCTTCGGTCTAGGGTGTGATACAGCCTCTGACCTGGTCTTTTTCCATGCTTGATTATTAGACGTGTGGGTATTGCCACATCATGGGCGCCTGGTGGTCCGGCTAGGGTCTGTGCGTTGCCTACAAAAGGCAGGTGGGGACGGGCCGGGCGAAATGTCATGTGTCGGCGCCCCATGGAACACCCTCACCTCATGGCCCGGAGGACATATGTCGGGATCGCCTTTCGAGTGGATCGACGAGCAGGCGCGGGCGCGCCGCCGGGCCGGACTCGTCCGCACCCTGCGCCCCCGCCCCGCCGACTCCCCGCTCCTCGATCTCGCGGGCAACGACTATCTGGGCCTGGCGAGGCACCCCGAGGTCACCGAGGCGGCCGCGAGTGCCGCGCGGACCTGGGGAGCCGGAGCGACCGGCTCCCGGCTCGTCAGCGGCTCCACGGAACTGCACGCGGAACTCGAACGCGAGCTGGCCGAATTCTGCGGGTTCGAGTCCGCGCTGGTCTTCTCCTCGGGGTACGCGGCCAATCTCGCCGCAGTCACCGCGCTGGCTCCGCACGGCTCCCTCGTCGTCTCCGACGCGAGCAACCACGCCTCGCTGATCGACGGCTGCCGTCTCGCGCGCGGCACCACCCAGGTCGTCGGGCACGCCGACCCCGACGCCGTACGCAAGGCTCTGGGCACGCATGCCGGACCCGCCGTCGTCGTCTCCGACACGGTCTTCTCGGTCGACGGCGACGCGGCCCCGCTCACCGGACTCGCCGCCGCCTGCCGGGAGTCCGGCGCCGCCCTGCTCGTGGACGACGCGCACGGTCTCGGCGTACTCGGCGAGGGCGGCCGGGGCGCGCCGCACGCGGTGGGCCTTGCGGGCGCGCCGGACGTGGTCACCACCGTCACGCTGTCGAAGTCGCTCGGCAGCCAGGGCGGCGCGGTCCTCGGACCGGCCCACGTCATCGACCACCTGGTCAACGCGGCCCGTACCTTCATCTTCGACACCGGTCTGGCCCCCGCGGCGGCGGGCGCGGCCCTCGCGGCCCTGCGTCTGCTGCGCAGGGAACCGGAACGGGCCACGCGCGCGCGCAGCGTGGCGACCACCGTGCACGAACGGCTGACGGCCGAGGGCCTCGAAGCCGTACGACCGGACGCCGCCGTCGTCTCCGTGCGCGCCCCATCCCCGGAGCGGGCCGTGCGCTGGGCCGCGGACTGCCGCGAGGCCGGTCTCGCCGTCGGATGCTTCCGCCCCCCGTCGGTGCCCGACGGCATCTCACGGCTGCGGCTCACCGCCCGCGCGGACCTCACCGACGGGCAACTCGACCGTGCCGTACGCCTGATCATCGAAGCGCGGCGATAAAACCCTCCCAGGCGGCGGGGGCGAAGAGCAGGGCGGATCCCGACGTGTTCTTCGAGTCGCGCACCGCGAGAAGTCCGGCCCATGGTCCGGAGGCCGGACGGGCCGTCTCGACGCAGTTGTTCATTCCCGTGCTGCGACTGCTGCGCTGCCACCGCACACCGTGCAGACGGGTGCTCGAAGGTAGGGACCGAGGCAGGGGGGCGGGCATGGTGCCTCCTTATGCGCCGTGAGCTACACCGGCGATGAAATCCAACGTTTCCTCGGGCGAAAGGGCGTGGACCTGAAGGGAGTCGAAGGCCTCGCTGTAGGCCTGGAGGTCTTCTTTCCGTTCGAGATAGAGGCTACTCGTCAAGTGGTCTAGAACAACCACATCCAGATCAGATGTGTTCGGAAACGAAAAAATAACAAAGGGCCCTGTCACGCCGACATGAGCTCCAACTCCGAACGGCAGCACCTGAATCCGCACGTGAGGGAGTTGCGCGGCCTCTCCGAGGTGCTCCAACTGCCGTGCCATGACCTCCGGTCCGCCGACCGTCCGTCGTAGGGCCGCCTCGTCGAGAACCGCACTCAGTCGGAGCGGTGGATTCGAACGCAGTACGTCCTGACGGGCGAGGCGCACCTCCACCAGCGCGTCGACCTTGTCGTCCGGCGCACCGTCCACGGCCGCCAGGGTCACCTCACGGGCGTACTCCGGCGTCTGGAGAAGCCCCGGCACGACCGAGTTCTCCAGCGTGCGCATCACGCTGGCCTGCGACTCCAGGCTGATGAAGTCGCTGTAGGTGGACGGCAGAAGACCCCGGTAGGCGTGCCACCAGTGGTGCCGGCCGTTGTCGTCGGAGCCCGCCAGCACCACGAGCAACTCGCGCAGTTCCGCGTCCCGGACGTCGTAGGCGTCGAGGAGCAGCTCCACGTCCGCCGGCTTCACCCCGCTGCGGCCGGTCTCGATCCGGCTCACCTTCGACTGGTGCCAGCCGACGAGCCGGGCCGCCTCGCCGCTCTTGAGGCCCGCACGGGCACGCAGGGCACGCAGTTCGGCGCCGAGTTTCCGGCGGCGCACAGCGGGACCGTACTGCATGGCCGTCTCCTTCCGACCGTCGCGACGGCGCTATATCGTCCGGCGTCACGCCGACCGTAGAGGACAAACCGGCCCCCCGCCCAAATACGGTCGGCCGTCGCAGAGTTCACCGCTTCGAGCGACAGATATATGCATATCTCGGTGGATCGCCACCGTGAACGCCGAGGTAGTGGCACTCTGGCGCAAGCACCAGTCCGGGACCGTACTCGAAGTCATCCGCTTCGTGTCGGACTCCGGTCCCGTGGGAAAGGGACGACCTCGCCATGGCAGACCACCAGGAAGCATCCGTCACTCTGCCGAGCGATCCCGCCTCGGTCTACGCCGCCCGCACATACGTCATGAACGTGCTGGCCGAATGGGGACTTCCATCCGACACGGAGGCGGCCGACACGGTCCGGCTCATCGTCTCGGAGCTCGCCACCAACGCCGTACAGCACACGTTCGGGCAGTCGCCCACCTTCACGGTGGACATCGAACTCGACCGCGACGAACAACTGCGCATCGGCGTGACCGACAGTCACCCGCGCTTCCCGAAACGGTTGCCCGCGGCCGTCCAGCAGGACAACGGCCGCGGCATGGTGATCGTCCGCTGGCTGACGGTCGAGTGCGGCGGCAAGCTGACGGTCCGGCCCACCAGAGAGGGTGGCAAGACGGTCTCGATCATGCTGCCGTGGACGGCGCCGGTGCAGCCCGTGAGAGCGGACTGAGCGCCGTGCCCCGCTGGTGGCGTGAAGGGCTCGCTAGTCCTTGTCGGCGGAGCCCTGCATCAGATGGGGGATGAGCGCCCACAGCCCCGCACAGACGACCAGGGTGCTCGCACCCGCCGCGATGCCGCCCGCCCGGCCCGTCGCCACGTCCACGACGAGCAGGACCGAACCGGAGAGGGCGAGCGCGAGCACGCCGAGCCCGATCTGGGCCAGATGCGATGAGGCGTTCACGACCTGGGGCTTGGCGCCCTGCTGGAAGAGCCGGCGATGGAGCGCGGCCGGGGCCGTGAAGAGGGCGGCGGCCAGTACGGAGAGCAGCAGCGTGACGACGTACGTGGTGCGCTGGAAGGTGTCCAGGGAGGGGAAGCGCGGGGTGAACGCGAGGGTGAGCAGGAAGGCGAAGAGGATCTGCACCCCGGTCTGCGTGACCCGCAGTTCCTGGAGCAGTTCGTTGAAGTTGCGGTCGGCGCGCTCGAGCCGCGTCTCGTTGCGCTCCTCGTGGTGATGAAGGTCGCCCATAAGTGAAGGAGTAACCACTCTGCCGCGAATATCACGCACCGGGCCCCGGAAGGTGGCCGCGGCGATCACCGCAGCCACCTTCCGGGCGGGTCACCTGACCCGGCCGTACCAGACGCTCTTCGTCCAGATCTTCTGGAGCTTCACCACTTCCCCGGTCTTCGGGGAGTGCCAGATCCGTCCCTTCCCGGCGTAGATGCCGACGTGGTAGACGTTCCGGCCCGAGTGGAAGAAGACCAGGTCCCCCTGCTTGCGATTCGAAGCGGAGACATGGTTCGTCTTGTTGTACTGCGCGGCAGCCGTACGCGGCAGGGACTTGCCCGCCTTCTTGAACGAGTAGAGCGTGAGACCGGAGCAGTCGAAGCGCTTGGGCCCCACGGCCCCGTACTTGTACGGGGAGCCCTTCTTGGAGGCCGCTACCTGGAGTGCCTTCGTCGCGGGTGTGGCCGCTTCCGCGCCGGACGTGAATCCGGGGGCCACGATGCCGCCGCCGACAGCGGCGATGGTGAGAGCCGATGCGGTACCGGCCCTGCTGAACAGCGACGGGACACGATTGAGCGCAGTCATGCGCAACCCTTCGTCAGCCGCCTGTGAAGGATGACCTGTCGGATTCGGGCTGGCGAAGTTGCCCGGCCGCTGACGCGGCTTCACCCCAAGGGCTGCTCGGCCCGGTCATGGCGTGACCGTTCCGGCGACCCGTCGTGCCTGGGTCCTCCACTCCTGCCGATCCACTTCTGTCGACCGGTCATCCGGGCGGCGGCAGGACTCGGCGTCCGCCCGGATCGCCCCGCCGCTTGTGGCGGGGGCTTGTCGTCGGAAGGGATCTTGACGCACGGATGTCCCAAAAGCCGAGCGGAATCGGCGATTTGTGGGCTTACTCACCACTCACCCGTTCGGGTGGACAGCCATTCCCAAGGGAGGGCGTCGAGGGGGTCGACGACCCTCGTACCAGCACCGGAACGTCTGATTCCGTACGGAGGCTACACATGTTGCGCAACTCCCACGGGCCTGTAAAAGCAGCTCTGGCTACGCTGTTCGGTGGTACACCTTTCGGTCCGTTTGAACTCTGACCCGGACGTCCCGTCAGATGCCTGCGTGACGCCGGGTCCGTGGCGGTACGTCAGCTGTCGGAGCGCGGCGGTAGCGCGATCCGGCCCGCTCGGCGCTCACCGTCGAGGACGCGCAGCGCCCGCGCCAGGGTCGGCGCGTGCACCTCGTGCTCGCCGCGTTGGTGCATCAGGGCCAGTGCGTCACGCAGCGCGGCAGCCTTGCCGACCAGGGCCTGGGCGGCCCGCAGCCCCCGGTAAGTGTCCCCGGAGTGGGCCGGGTTGATCCGGCCGAGCAGGTCCACCACTTCAAGGTAACGGTCGATCAGTTCGGCCTCGGCGCGGGTCAGGGCCGGCAGCGGCGGCAACTCGGGTGGGAGCATCGGCCGCTCACCTCGCGCCGCGTGCGCTCTGGGTGGACTTCCGGCTCGGGACGATCCGGTCGATCAGTCCGTACTCCAGCGCCGCCTGCGCGTCCAGGATCTTGTCCCGCTCGATGTCCGCACCGATCCGCTCCCGGCTCTGGCCCGAATGACGGGCGAGCATCTCCTCCAACTGCTCACGGGTACGCATCAACTCGTCGGCCTGAATGGCCAGGTCGGACGCCTGTCCCTGGACGGGCTCGGAGAGCGACGGCTGGTGGATCAGTACGCGGGCGCCCGGCAGCGCGTACCGCTTGCCCGGTGTGCCGGCCGCGAGCAGCGCCGCCGCGGCCGACGCCGCCTGCCCCAGGCAGATGGTCTCCACCTCGCAGCTGACGAACTGCATCGTGTCGTAGACGGCCGTCATCGCGCTGAACGAGCCGCCGGGGGAATTGATGTAGAGCGAGATGTCCCTGTCGGGCGCCTGGTACTCGAGGTGCATGAACTGCGCCATCACGTCGTTCGCCGACACGTCGTCGATCGGCGTACCGAGGAACACGATCCGCTCCTCCAGCAGCTTCGAGTACGGATCCATGGTCCGGCTCCCCGAACTGGTGCGTTCGGTGAACTCGGGCAGGACATGGCGGGCGGACGGTCGGGTCATGACACACGCTCCTCCGGGAGAGGTCCTGTAAAAAATGTACAGGACGTACATGACGTTATGATGGGGAGCATGTTCTAGTGATCCACAAGAGTCAACAGGTCAGAGGCGGTTTTGTTAGATCGCTGAGAGCGAAAATCTCACAATCTCTCACACGCCCGGATGTCAGGCCGCTGCCGGGTCTTCGAGCCCGAACAGCCGGGTGAGGTGGTCGGACGCCACGCGCAGATCCTCGGCGACCGGATGGACATACACGCGCTTGGTGAATGACGCGTTGGAGTGTCCGGCCCACGCCGCAAGGATGACGTCCACGACGCCGTTGACGGCGAGGAACGTCAGGCACATGTGGCGCGCCTCGTACAGCTTCACCCGCCGCAGTCCGACCCTCGCCATCAGGGCGTACGCGTGCTCGCGCAGGTGCCGGGTGGTCAGGGGCTGGCCGAGGTGGTCCACCAGCATGTAGCCGGACGGGACGTAGTAAGAACCCATCGACATCTGCTCCACCTCCTGGAGCACCTTGAAGGCGAGCAAGGCCTGCTTGACCGGCAGAGGCAGCGGCAGCACGCGTTCGCCGGCCTCGGTCTTGGTGTCCTTCTCGTGCACCCGTGCGTTGCCGATCATCGTGCGGGTGTTGGCGATGGTGAGCGTTTCGGCCTCGAAGTCGATGTCTTCCCACCGCAGGCCCGCGACCTCGGCCGGGCGCAGGCCCATGAGGCTGAGCATCAGTGGGGCGAAGAGGCGGTCCCCCTTGATGCCGAGCAGGAAGTCTTTGACCTCGACGACGTTCCACGGCTTGGGCCGCGGGTTGTCGCGCTTGTCCTGCTTGCGGGCGCGGCGCGGGATCTTGACATATTGGGCGACGTTGTCGTGCACGAGTTTGCGCACGCGGGCCCGTCCGAGTGCCTCCTTCAGGCGGCCGAGCACGCCCTCTGCGGTCGAGGTCCGCAGACCGGTTCCCGGTGTGCCGCCGCGCCTGCGCGCGGCGACAAGCAACCAGGCGACCATGGACTCGACGTGATCTTCGGTCAGCTCCTGGAGCCGAAGGTGGCCGAGGTACTGGTGCACGTGGCAGAGGGCGTTCCTGTAGCCCTGTACCGTGCTCTCCTCGATGTCCTGCTCCTTCTTCGCCAGCCATTCATCGAGCCACTCGGACACCGTCATCTTGCTGGGCGCGATGAACGTACCCGTGCTCCGCTGGTGGCGGATGCGGGACAGCTCGTTCTTCACCTCCGTTTTCGTGTCCATCGTGATGGTCAGTTGCTTGCGTCCGCCGCTTTCGTTGCGGCCGACGTCGACGACCGCCCGGTGGCGGACCTTGCCGTTCTTGAGCACGATCTTCTTGATTTCTGACATGCCTCACCCTTCCTGGCGGGCGACCGCGCCAAGGCTGCCCGAGTTCGCTGCTGTGGCCGTTGATTCGGAGGTGGCAATGGAGTCGATACCTGCGAATCGGCACCCGTGGAGTCGTAGATGGTAGTGATCCGTGAGAGAGGTGTTCCGCCTGAGGGGTTCGGGCCGGATGCTGCGCCGCGCGCGTAGAAGGGCAAGTCTCGACCTCCGAGAGGTAACCCGGCATCTTGTTCAGCGTGACGAACTGCCCGTCGCCCGCTGATTGCGGATGCGGGCAATCTCGTCACGCGCCTCTTTGGTAGTGTCCATCGTGACGATGTGCTGCTTGCGCTTGCCTTCAGCTTCGTAGCTCATGCCGACGACGGCGCGGTAACGGACCTTGCCGCTCTGTAACGTGACCTTCTTGATTTGCGGCATGCACCCCCTTAACTGGCCTATTTCAGCGGGCCTTCTGAAGTGCTGGCGATAAGCCGCAATTCCTTCTGCTCTGAATGCGCCTTCCGCCTGGTCAGGCACACACGGCTTGCTCCCGTCACAGATCAGTGAGAGAGCGAGACAACGAAGCCCCTGTCGGTACGCTCCGGCGAGGCTTCGTTGAGCAACGGCTACGACGTCGCGTGGCGTTCGGCGTGGGCAGCGTTGTACTCCGGCTCTCCACTATCAAGCACGCGCAGCAAGGACGCGGTGACGACGCGAGTCGAGCGGCCAACCTTGAGGACCCTGCACGGGAACTCGCCCCGACGAACCAGTGCATAGCCCGTCGCCCGCGAGAAGCCCAACGCCTTCGATGCGTCCGTGACGCTACCCGTTCCGCCCCATGTAGCTCGAATGCGTGCGGCACTGTACTGTGATTCCGTCAACTCGGCAGTTTCTTTGCGCAATTGGATGCTCCAGATTATTTCGGCTCAGGGTTCAACGGTCTGCCTAAGAGCGGGCATGGCTGACAGGTCGTGGCTGCTGGCCGAACGCGGCAGTAGCGTATCCGTGATCCGCAGGGTGCCGATTTGGGTATCCGGGGCTCCTGCGCCTCACGCACGCTGGCAGATGGCCTTGGGTGTTGCACTGTTGGCGCTCTGTTTATAGCGATCATGTCGAGTCGGTTCCCGGCGCATGTCAAGCTCTCGCGAGTAGCTCCTCACTGAATCACCTATCAAGGCTTACCTGAAAAGCCTATCGACTCGTGTATCAACTAGTCAATCAGGTCTATCGTTGTCCAGTGCGTGTCACTACTTGCCTGGTGGTCAGACGTCACTCGGTCCCGGCTCGATCGTGGCCGGACTGCCGTACCTCACTGTCTGCGACGTGCCTGTGGTGCCTCTGTCTGACTGGATCACCAAATGTTTCGAGGCCGCTCTGTACTGACGGCCCCGCACGCGCCAGAGCCCCGCACCGGATGAGGTGTGGGACGACTGGGCCGCGTCGCGGCCCAGGAAGACCGAGGTGTCACCGCTGGTGTCAGGCTGTCGGCCTTGGTGACCAGTTGCTGGAGCCGTTCTACTGACAGGCCGGTCTAGGTGACGAGTTGGCTGTGGCTCCAGTCTCCACGGTGTCGGTCTTGCCGCGCCTGCGGCGGATGCTGCCCGAGGTGCCATGCTGCCGTCGGTAAGTAGCCCCTCGACCGCGACGCTCTGAGCGCAACCCCACAGACCACAAGATATGCGAGGACGCGGACCATGCCTCTCCCAGGCCCCGTCGCGGCTCTATGCGGCGACGCTCAGCGGCTATATGACAACCCTCCCGGAGGTCGCGCCGGGCACGCCTATGATCGATGCATGCCGTCGTCCCTTCCCACGTCCCTTGCTGTGTCCGACGCCATCACCCACTACCGCCAGCTGCGCGAGCTGACCATCGACGAGCTGGCCTATGTGCTCCGGATGCTCGATCACCCGATCTCGGCCGACGCCCTTGCGGAGATGGAGGGATGCGCTCGCCCCGTGACCGTCGACGACCTCGTCGCGATCGCCTACGCGCTCGACGCGACCCCCGCGGTGCTGCTGTCGCACATCCCCATCGACATGCCGGAACCCGAGGGGCCCCTCGCCACCGGGCTCCCGAGCGACGTCGACCAGACCGAACTCCGTGCCTGGCTCGAAGGGAAGACCACGCTCGACCGCGAGTCGCGGGTGGGCTGGTGGAAAGAGCGGGTCGCCCGCCTCAAGGTCCGGTCGGCACACCACGAAGAACAGCTGCAGGGTGCGTACGCGGAGCTGCGCGGGCTCGGTGACCTGGCGCTCCAGGAAGCAGACGCCCCGCCGGTGCAGCGTCTTCAGTGGCGCATTCAGGACGGCGAACACGCGCTCAACCAGTCCGAGGTCGCGCTGGCGCTGACTGAGCATCGACTCGGCAACCTCCAAGAAGACGCCTGACAGCTGAGTCCTGGCCAGTCGAAGTCACCTATCCGTAGGCGACTTTGACTGGCCTTCTATCGTTAGGTGGTACATCCGGCATATCGATCTGCAATACTGATAGTGCGCTTGTGAATGCGTTCGTAAGCGCTCATGTACGGGACGCTGATGTACGGAAACAAGGATCGGAAGTCGGTCAGGTGGTCCTCAAGGAGGCTTGCTGCGGCTCCCGGGCGTGGTCGGGATGCGGGTCTCGGGGATGCGGTGTGGAACCGTGGAGCCGAGACGCTGGTCCCTGGAAGAGGACACCACCTGGACACGCAGGGCTGAACGAGAGGAAGCGGGGGCGATCATGACTGAGGATCAGCCTCAGTTACCCGAGCAGCCGACACAGGGCCATGCAACAGCGTCACAGGCCGTGCCGCCGCGACCGCGGGTTCCGCCCGTTGTGACGGCTGAGCAGTGGGCCGCCGGGTTCCAGCAGACGCAATCACCGCGAGCCGACGATGTCCGAGTATCAGGCCGCCGTTCATGCCGGGCTGATCGCTCCCGAGCGCCGGCCTCGTGATCCGTCGATGCAGCTGATGGCCGACGGAGCCAAGCAGGTCATCAACGGTGCCCGGGACTCCTTCAACACCAAGGTCGCGCCGACCGTCGAGAACTCTGGAGCCAAGGAGTTCTCCAGCAACCGCGTTGCCCCCGCCGCGCAGAGTGCCGCGCGCTCGATGCAGCAGAGCACCTCGCGTCCGGGACTGCCCCAGCTGAGGGGGCTGGCCACCTTCATCCTTCCCGCCGCGGCGTTCCTGGCGATCATCTCGCTGTTCATGCCGGTCGCTTCAGCCATGGGCTTCTCGGTCAACTACTTCAGCGACGAGGTCGGCGACGAGGGCGGCTTCCTGCTCTTCATCATGCTCGTGGCCATCGCTGCCTCTGTCGTGGCAGCCATCCGCAAGGCGAACTGGTCCCGCGTCACCGCCGGGGTCGTGGGCATCGTCGCCGGCCTGATCGGCATGATCGACGGCTTCGGGACCATGGGCTCCGTAGCTGCAGTCCTCATCCTGCTGTCGCCGCGTCAGACGCCTACGATTCCGCCGATGCCACCAGCCCAGCCTCCACAGAGCTGACCCAAACCGACTTTCCAGAATGAACGAAGGTAGAACACCATGAACTCCACCAGGACCGCACGTGCGACGCGGACCAGGATCGCCGTGTCCGCCGCGGCCCTGGCCGCGGGTGCTCTCATGCTCACCGCCTGCGGCGGGAGCAGCGATGCTGCTTCCTCGCAGAGCCCCAGCAGCAGCCAGGCCTCCAGCTTCGACGGTGCCTACATCTCCATCACCGACGGGGCGCGCGGCGGCATCGCAGCCGTCGAAGGCCACAAGATCACGTACATCAACGTCACCGCTGGCGACCAGCAGTGCCAGCTGACCACGAAGGCCCTCGACGACATCAAGCACGGCTCGATCGTCAAGGACGGCAAGACCGACAAGGATCAGTATCAGGTTCTCTCGACCGGCACGATCAACGACAGCCGGACCAGTGTGCTCTGGGACGACGTCAACGGCTCCGACCAGACAGGCACTGACCCGGGATCCGGCTCGATCTCGATGTCGAACAGCATGATCACGCTCGGGTACACCTTCGCCTATTCGATCGACCAGGTCCAGCTCATCCCCGCCGACAGCGACCAGGCGAAGGCTTTGATGGCCAAGGACTGCAACCAGCACAGCTGATGCCGCACCACCCAGGCAGCACAGAACCCCGTGGACATCACGTCCACGGGGTTCTGTCTTCTCCCTGACACCTACTCCTGGAGCTGCAGCGCCCGGTACTCCTCAATCGTCTCCGGTGGCCGGCCGTACTTCGGCGCGTGCTGCTCGACGAAATCCAGCTCAGCCCACGCTGCCGACTGCCGGATCCTCGACCGCGTCAGCACGACGAACACCGTTGCACTGATGGCGATGTTGAGCAGACACCACCCAGCCAGCAACGCCGTCAGCACCACAGGCAGACCGTCCTCGATCGCCATGGTGACCAGAACGACCAAGCCTGCGCTGTTGATCAAGAGACTGGCCACGTACCCCTCGAACGTGCCGGACAGGCGCGCCAGAGTGCGCGGCTCGTCGCGATGCCGCACAGCGCGCTTCATCTCACCGACGAACACCACGGTGGCCACGGCCGCCGCAGTGCTCAATGCCAGGTCGCGGATCCCGGTGATCCACCATCGCGCCGAGCGACACCAGCCGCGCGGGAACTCGCCGCGAAGCCTCGATCCGAGCCTCATGCTCTTCCCCTTCTCCTCCTGCCGCGCAAAAGACGACGCACCCGATGAGGACGATCGCAATGGTCGTTCTCACCGGGTGCGTCAGCCCTCCACGCTCGCCCGATCAGTCCTGCGGCTTCTCGCGCCGGCCCTGGCGAAGACCACTGGCCGGCCGCTGCTGCGGCTCCGGAGTCTCCACGCTCTGAGGGGCCGGATCGGCAGCCCGGCGCGGACGGGGACGAGGGGGACGAGGACGCGGAACCGGAGTCTGCCGCGGCGAAGGAGCCGGTGCAGGAGCCGACGTCTGCGGAGCCTGAGCCCGCGGGGCGGGCGCCTGGCGCGGCGTCGGCGTCGACGCCTGGATCGCACCCGGCTGACGCGCTGCCTGCGTCCGAGCCGGAGTCTGACCCGAAACCGGAGCGGCCACGGGACGAGGAGCCGACGTTCCGGCTTCCAGCTGCCTCGGAGCCGGGGTGCCCTGAGCGGAGCGCGTCGGACGTGTGCTCGGCGAGGCCGGCTGCTCGGAAGCAGGGACAGGCACAAGCCCCGGAGTGGCTCCGCCGCTGAAGCGTTGCGGTGCAGCCTGCTGGTTGCTGCCCTGCTGGCTCTGCGCACCCTGGGCACCCATGCCGAACTGCGCCGGGCCCGTCTGACCGGCGACGGCCTTACGGCCTCCGCTGGTCGGAACAGAACCAGCGCTGTCAGCGCTGCTCTGCCCCTGAGCACCACCGCGAGAGCTCGACGGCTCCGTGGACGAGGCCAGAACCTCGCCGGGGATGACCCTGTTGCCGTCCGAGGCGTACCCAAGGTTCGACAGGCCGCCCCGGTTGCTCAGATTCTGTGCCGTCTGCTTGTCCGAGTGCGAGCTGCCTGCTCCACCACTTGTCAGCTGCAGCGGACCGCCCTTGTCGTCGGGACCGTCGCCCTGGCCGGACGCGCCCAGGGCACCAGCAGGACCGCTGCCGCCACCGGAGCCACCGCTGCCAGGACCACCGTCCGCCGGGCTCTTCGGATCGCCCGGGCCACCCTCGCCGCCGCCCTCCAGGGCCAGCGCCTGCTTGCCCGCGGTCAGCGCCGCGGTGTCGCCGTTCGTGCCGCCGGCGTTCGTCGACGCCGTCTTGCCCGTCGGCTTGCCCGTGCTCGGAGACGCCGGGCCGCTGGTCTTGCTGTTGAACCCGTTGGCGAGCTTGTTGCCCATGGCCATACCCGCGCCGGCCCCTGCACCTGCGGCCAGAGCAGGCATCAGCCCGCCCTTGTCCGGCTTCGGCGTGGTGTTGGTCTCCAGGAACTTGTCCACGAGCTTGGTGACCACCTCGTCCATCGCCTGCAGCACCGTCTTGCGGACCCGCAACAGAGCGAAGGTGATGCCCATGATCAGCAGCGACGAGATGAACGTCAGGATCACTACGATGATCCCGCCGAGCGCGGCGCTGCCCCACAGGCCGCCCGGGCTCATGAAGCTCGACACGGGTCCGGCCATGATGTCCGGGACCGAGATCAGGAACTCCGAGACGAACTGGTAGATGAACAGCGTGACGAGGACCTCCAGGATCAGCGCCATGGAGTAGACGATCACCTTGGCGATCGCGGCCATCGCGCCCAATGTCGCGAACGGCACGGCCGCTACGAGGCCGAAAATCCGCTTGACCGAGCCGACCAGCATGCCGATGGCGTACCAGAAGCCGAGCAGGACGATGGAACCCAGGACCGTGGCTGTGTTGGACCAGTACATAAACTTCGCCGGACCCGTGCCCACCTGGCTGACGGCCATGTGGTTCTCGCGGGTGAAGCCGGACGTGGCGTTGTTCGAGCTGTACATGTTCAGCGAGCTGGGGCTGAACCCGGTGTTGAGGTAGTTGTACGCCGCCAGGGGAGACAGGTTGCACGAGGAGGGCGTCTTACCCACCGTGAAGCCGCAGCCGGCCTTTGCCCCCGTCGTCGTGAAGACCGTCGAGTCCTTGCCGGGACGAGAGGAGGTCAGGCCCGTGCCATCGGTCGAGATCACCGGGTGATCGTCCGGCTTCGGCCCCTTCTCCTCACCGAACCCCTCCACGTCGCCGTAGCTGTCCTTGTCGACGAACCAGCTCTTCTTGACATCCGCGCTCTCGTCCAGCTGAGTGATCGAGCTCTTGATCCCCGACTCGAAGTCGGAAGCTGCGATCTCGTTGCTGCCGATGTACTTGCCGATGATCCCGAAGGTCGAGAACACCGCCTTGAAGTCATCCGACGCACCGGTGCCGACGGAGACCGTGCCGTCCTTCCAGGCCGACTCGGCGTCGTTGGCCTTCGTGCCGATGCTGAGGCCGTTGAACGTCGCTCCGTGGGACTGCTTGTTGATCGCCAGCGCGCTCGTGCGCACCGACATCATCGCGTCGGAGCTGGCCTGGTCGCCGTTCCAGGAGACAGTGGCCTGGTCCGGGATTCCGAGGCGGTCGTTCATCATCCACGCCTCGAAGTCGACGTAGGTGCTCAGCACGACGCGCGTCGGACCGGCATGCTGGCCGAGAACCGAGTTGTCGAACTTGTCGAGCACGCTGGTGTACATCGATCCGATGAGCGGCAGACCGACGCCGATGAAGACGACGCGCACGATCAGCTTCTTGATCGCCGAACCCCGGTCCATCTTCTTGAACATGACCAGGCCGATGAGCAGGAAGCCGATGAAGATCGGTACCAGCGCCTGCCACGCGATATCGACGAGCAGGCCGTACCAGCCGCTGATCCAGTGCTGCAGACCCGAGAGCGCGCCGCCTCCGGTGTCACCTCCCGTCATACCCTCGGCAAGAGTCGGATTGACCGCCGCGACCGCGCTGTAGAACCACATGAAGGGGTTGATGAGCTTCAGGAACTGGAGGATGACGTAGAACAGCGTGCCGACCGCCAGCGCCAGGGCGTAGAGGACCCAGATGATGGAGCCTGCGATCACGCTCACGATCTGGCCGCCGATGCCCGAGGACATCGTGTCCAGGCCAAGGTCGTTGTTGGCCGCTCCGAAGTGCGCGTAGTCGAGCATGCCCGAGTACTTCGCGTTGCCCTTGTCGTCTTTCGCTGCCAGGGTCTCGTACGTGACGGTCTGCGAGGACCCCGAGACCTCGGCGAAGAACCAGCCCACGATGTTGCCCAGGCTGAACTCCGAGTCGGCGTAGCCGAGCATGGAACCGCCCGCAGCAGGACTGCTCGTGACCGGCTTCCAGTTCTCGTGCATGCCTTTGTCGTTGGACGGCGAGTTCTTCTCGCTGAAGTACGAGCTCGCATTCGAAGCCAGCTGGTAGAGGCTGTAGTTGTCGCGCTCCTTCTGGTCGTCCGCGGACGCCGGCGAAGAAGTCGCCATCATGAGGACCGGAACGAACAGCGCGGCCAGGAGCACGAGGGCGAGCCCGCGCACGAGCCTGCCCTGGCGGGCTCTGCCACCGCCATGGCCGGCCCAGGCACGCAGCCGCGCCACCGCCGTGATCGTCCCGTTCATCGCCTCTCCCCTACTCCTCGCCCTCGTATCAGTGCTGACCTCGCTCACGCCTTGACCAGCTTCTTCGGCTTGGGCTTCCTCGCTGGCCGCGTCGCGCCGTCCTCGGGCTGCTGCAGGCTCTTCTTGGCGTCGCGGTGCTTGCCGCCGTCGCTCTGGCCCGCGTCAGCCTCGCCGTCGCCGCCCTCGCTGTGCTTCCGGATGCTGGTGAGGTTCGCGCCCGGTGCAGGCTTGTCGTGCATGATCGCGTCCATCCGCGCCGCCTCTTCGGCCCTGGCCGCCTCCAGGTGGACCTGCCTGCGCTGGGCCTCGCGGTAGGGGTTGATCCCCAGTGCCAGGTCCAGGTGGAAGACCACGTTGGAGACGCCCCGGCGCAGGTACGTGAGGTTCTCGCCCTTGGTCGTGATGAGCTGGGCGAGATCCGGCGGAATCCGCTGGTGCAGCTGCTTCTGGTACTCCACCA
This sequence comes from Streptomyces umbrinus, assembly GCF_030817415.1. Classification (NCBI taxonomy): domain Bacteria; kingdom Bacillati; phylum Actinomycetota; class Actinomycetes; order Kitasatosporales; family Streptomycetaceae; genus Streptomyces; species Streptomyces umbrinus. Next base: position 9,938,729 of record NZ_JAUSZI010000002.1, read on the forward strand.
CCGCACCGTCGCGCATCGGGCCGAAGAGCGTGTAGTCCGCGGCGTCGAACTTGTTGAAGTCGCTGTCGGCCAGCATCTTGTCGACGTCGTTGTAGCTGTAGACCACCCGGCCGCCGCGCTCGTGCATATGGTCGAACTGGTCCTTGATGTACTTCTTCACCCGGTCGTCGATGCGCTCGGTCCCGTGGATGATCACCGTGTCGCCGAGCCCCAGCTTGCCGACGGCGAAACCGACGATGTTCACCAGCTGCGCCATCGCCACGCCCTTGCCGCGGCGCATGAGCCGCGAGAAGTCGTAGACCACGCGCCGCGAATCCCGGACCCCGTCCACGGCCGAGGCCGTGTGGTTGTTGAACAGGTCGCCGTTGGTGCTCAGCAGCGCGTTGGCGATGCCTCTGAGCACGTTGTAGGCGCGCAGCTGGTCCGGGTCGGTCTTGCTGGAGTTCAGCAGTGTCTTGTGCGCGGTTGCCACGTAGGAGACGAACATCTGAAGACGCGGCACCTGGGTGTGCGGGATGTTCACCACGCGCAGGCGGTGACGCTGCTCCTTGGCGTTGTGCCGCCACATGCCCTGTTCGATGTAGAAGTCGGTCGCGGTGTCTTCGAGGGCGCTGCGGATGATCGAGCCGATCGCTCCGTCGCTGGTCTCGTAGAGCTGCTCGAACATCAGCTTGAGCTTCTCCATCTGGGCGGAGAAGACCGTAAGCTCGTCCTCCTCCTCGCCGAACATCTCGAACATGTTCACGTCGCCCTGATTCAGGTCCACGCGCGAGGTGAGCCGCTCGAACTTCGGGCCGAGCTTGTCGAGGTTCGCTCCGTCGAGGATGAGGTGGACGACCTGGCCGTTGTTCAGCAGCGCCGCCTGCGAGATCTTCGAGCACCACATGTTGGTCACCCGCTGGCGGTCGAGGTACTCGCTGAGCGTGGCGTCGGCGACGATCGCGTGGTGGTCGTAGGCGTTGACGTCCATGAGCACGGCGCTGTTGTTGACATCGCCGACCATGTAGCCGACGTACTCGCCACCTCGGTCGTTGAGGCCATTGGTCACCAGCGAGTACGAGCCGGCCAGCTCGGTCGAGGTGAAGTGGAAGCCCTTGCCCTTCTTCTTCTCGTTGTTCTTCCACAGGCCCGAGAGCTCCTGACGCTGCTCGCCGGCGTAGGGCGCAGCCTTCAGCGTGCCGAATCGGTCGATGTACAGACGCGTGACCCGGTCGATCGTGTCGTCCAGGGCCGCCAGATCGGGGGCCTTGAGGAAGAGCCGGTTGTGCACCGAGAGGTAGCTCGCACCGTCCTGGATCTCGCCGATCGTGATCCCGAGGTCACCGGAGATCTTCGCGGCCTTGCGCTTGGAGGAGGTCGTGCCCGTCTCCTCCTGCTCGTACGCATCCAGCCGGTCCAGCTTCTCCGACTGCTTGGTGTACGAGTCGATCCACTTCTCATCCATCCGCTTGACCTGCTCAAGCACGACGGCGGTGACCCGCTCGTCCAGGCCGTCCGGGATCCGGTCGATACCCCAGAAGGCGGCGAAGTTGTCGTGCGCGGCGTCGCCGTGGAAGTACGCCAGGATGCAGGCGACCGCGCCGTCGACCTCGAAGTAGTCGGAGCGGAAGAGGTACTTCTCCTTCGGCTTCAGCGCGAGCAGGTGAGGGTAGGCGTCGAACGTGCCCTGGAGGTGCTTCACTTCCCGGCGGCGCTGCCACCAGTTCTTCTTCGGCTCGGCGGCCTCATCGGCTGCGCCGTCCGCCGGCGCAGCGCCCTGCACGCCCTCAGCCTGAGCAGCACCGTCCGCGCGCGGATCATCGACCACAAGCTCCGCGGTCTCATTCGTCTCGGCAGGCTTCTTTCCCGGAATGCCGAGCTGTGCCCGGACTTTCGTCATCAGCGCCATGGTGTCCTTCGTTCCTCGTCGTGGTGGTCGGCCTGGCGCTGGTCAGTTCAGCGACGCCTTGAGACTGAGCAGTTCGTCGTCGATGCCCTGGTAGAAGACCCGGAGCATCGGCAGGGCCTCCTCGCGGTCGAGCATCGTGGCTTCCTTGATCATCAGAGTGGAGCCGCCGACCTCGGCCTGGAGGACCTGGTGCCCCTTGCGCAGTGCGTCGGCGTTCTTGCCCTTGAGCAGCAGGTACTGATGGATGGAGGTGAACTTCCCGCCCACGTGCTGCGTGAGAATGTCGTACTGCTCGTTCTGCAGCTCGATCAGATCGGGATCGCGGACCTGCAGGGCCTGGTTGCGCCGTTCCAGGTTCGCCACCTGGTGGTAGATCCGCTGCGGCTCCTTCGTTGTGATGAAGCTGTGCTCGCAGGCCGTCTCGACCTTGCGCCAGAAGGAGTCGACCCGATCGAGGATCCCGACCCGGTCCTCGTCGAAGAGCAGATAGCTCGCCGAGCCGACGACCAGGTAGACCTGGCCTTCACTGCCGTCGGAGAAGCGGATCAGCCCGTCCTCGTCGATCCCGTCGATGCCGACGATCGAGTAGAAGTCCGTGGGGTTCGAGCTGCGGCGCGTAAAGACGTGACGGGCCTTCGGCGGCAGGTAAGCCAGGAAGGCCGGCACGCGCATGATGCGCAGCTCCTTCGTCTTCATCAGCCCGCCGAAGTAGGCGATCGCCGCCAGTCCCCAAAGAACGAAGAACGTGATGGCGACTGGGCCCGAGCTCGCGACGAACGTCGACGTGCTGAACCACAGCAGGGCGAGGATGCCGCCGCCGAAGAAGAGCAGCTGCTTGATCGGGGAGGGCTTGGCCGCCCAACCTCCCTTGCTCAGCGTGATCTCGTGGTCGAGGAAGCTCCTGTTCAGCGAACTCGGCACCTTATAGGACAGTTTCGCCATGAATCTCTCGTCTCCCCCTGCGACCGTAATGGTCATTGATCGGCCTACTCAAAAGCCCTCATGTGCGAGGCGCGTAGAGGGCATTCTATCTTGGATAGGTCATTTGAATCGAGGTCGAAAGGGTCTTGAATGGTGACTCCTGATGGCTCGGACTGGCGAGTCCGAGCCGTCAGGCGTCGTCTGAGCGGCTGACAGATCAGTTGCGCCGCGGGAGCAGAGGCGCTCAGCTCATCGCTACCGCCTCGAAGCGCGGAACGTCGTCGCCCAGGTCGAGTACATCGTCACTGGTGGGCGGCTGACGGGGCGTCGGTCACGGGGCCGGTCTGAAGTTGTCCCGCAGATAGCGCCCCATTATCTGCGGCATCGCCGATCATGACCTGCGGCGATGACTTCGGGCCGCGACATGAGGCGGCCCCGTTATCTGTGGCAAGGGGGAAGCGGTGCCCGCTGTCGTACGACTGCCTGTCGGAAAGGCGCTCACCGTCCGCGCGGCGGCCGACGTGTTCCTCGACTCGCTCGGCAACCCGAACACGGTCCGCAACTACGGGATCGGGGTGGGCAAGACCGCCGAGCGGATCGGCGAGGACCGGCCGCTGGGGTCGGTCGCGGACGACGAGATCGGCGAGGCCCTCGAACTGCTGTGGGGCGAGGCCGCGGTCAACGCCTGGAACGCCCGGCGGGCGTCGGTGCTGTCCTGGCTCGGCTGGTGCGGCGAGCGCGGGTACGACGGCCCGTCGGTCCCGGCCTGGGCGAAGCGGATGACTCCGCCGGACTCGCAAACCCCGGCCCGCTCGAAGATGGCGATCGACCGGCTGATCGCCCGGCGCGAGGTCCACCTCCGGGAGAAGACCCTGTGGCGGATGCTCTAAGAGACGTCCGGGCGGACTCTACGAAACTCGGGGCAGCTCACTGGCGGCGCAGCCTAGCTCGTCAACCGCGCGACCTACCAGCACGGTGCGGTCAACTCGGCTCTCGTACGGCCGCCACCTGGCCCGGCGGCACGGTGACCGTGCCGCCCTCGACCGGCTTGCCCGTCAGCAGTTCGACGGCTCCGGCCGTCGCGACGGGAACCTCTGGGAGCAGAGGTTCCCGTCGCGACGGGAACCTCTGCTCCCCGGCCGATGTGGTCGATGAGGAACAGGTAGTCGGCGTCCTCGGCTGCGGTGTACCGCCGCCTCCCCACCCGGCGGCGTCTTGCGTACCGGCTCCACGCCCGCCTCCGTCCGGATGCGGTCGAGGAGGGCGGCCAGGGTCGTCGGGTCCGGGTGGGTGGCCAGGTATCAGGTGGTGCCCGTGCACTTCGCGTTCCTCGTCACCGCCGGGACGCCGACGCCGGTCAGCGGTCCGGACGTCGACGTGACGGCCTGCGCGCCTTCCAAGCTGACTCTCAGGGGGACGGCGATTGTTGCAAACGGCCAGGGCCGCTCCTCGCCGCGCTTGCTTGGTCCTCGAAGTGAGTGGGGAGCGAAATCGCAGCCGCGGGTCCGGGCTGTGATGGGGTTCAACGAGGTCCGGCCCCGAGCGGGAGCGCCGCCAGCGACCGGTCCCGCGTCAGTTGTTCTGAGTGGTGCGGCGTCGACGCATCAGGTACACGGCCGCGGCGCCACCGAGGATGAGCGCCCCGCCCGCGCCGGCGATGACGGGTGTGGCGGAGTTGCCGCCGGTCTCAGCCAGGTTCAAGCCGTCGTCGCCGGTCTGGGTGTTGGGCTGATTGCCCGCGGCGACAGCGTTCTCGGCGTTCTCGGCACTCTTCGAGCCGGCGGACTCGGCGGAGGACTGGCCGTCGGACGAGCCGCCTTCGGCCACGCCGCTGCCGGATCCGTCACCGTGCGAACCGTTACCGTCCGAACCATCATGGTCGGCGCCGGAGGCGCCCGGCATCGCGCAGGTGGCCTCGGCGAGCACGATCTCCCCGGATGCCTTCACCACGCCCAGCTTGGCTGGGGTCACTGTGTACTTCAGCCGAAGCGCGGTGGCGGCCCCGGTGCTGTCCGTCGTGGTCGCGTTCTCCAGGACGAGGTCAACGGTGCCGACGCCCGGCACCTCGACGTGCTGGTCACCGGGCCCGTTGACAGGGATCGGCTTGCCCAGGACGGTCACGTTGTCCGCCAGCGCGGCCTTCGCGGTCGGCTTCTTGCCCGTCTCGCAGGAGGCCGTGGCCTTCAGAAGGTCAGCGCTCACCAGCGGGTTGTCGGGCAGGCCGGGTGCGTAGGCTCGTAGGCCGACGAGCTTGACGTCGCCCACCGACCGGTGCGCGTCCGCTGCGACGCTGGAATGCGCGACCTTGGCCTTGACCAGCGTTGTGGGCTGCCCCTTGTTCGCACCGTTCACCTCGGCGGTGAGCAGCGTCTGCTGCGCGTCCCCGGGCGCGCTCAGGTCGCTGAGTGCCTCTTTCACCGCAACGTCGCCGACGCCCTCCACGGAGATGCCGAGGTCGGCGCGCGCCGCGACGGCGGTCGCCTTGCCGGCGGAGCCGGAGTGTTCGTCCGCGGGTACGGCATAGGCCGGGCCGACGGACAGTGCGCCGCCGATCGCCAGAGCCGAGACGCTCAGGAGAGCGGCTGGGCGTGCGGGCATGCTGAAGACATTCGTGTACAACTGAGAAACCCCCACAGAGACATGGAGCCGTCGGCGCTACGGTGCTCGCTGCAGCGTGTCCGCCGACGACCTCGACCCGCAGATCATGGCCTCACCGATGCCGGTCGTGCGACAATCCGACAGCCGATCACCCCAACGTGCGGTTTCCTCACCCACTCCTTGCCTACCGCGCAACTTCTGGGCCTGCTAACTCGTTGCCGTCAACCGGCCCCGGCCCTAACGCCGTTCTGCATGGACAGTGGTCGACCGCGTCGCTGTTGCCTGGTCGGCGTAGTGCTTCTCCTCGAACTCGACCGGGCTGAGGTAGCCGAGCCGTTTCTGGATGCGCCGGGAGTTGTAGAAGCCGTCGATGACCCTGTTGCCTAATTGATTCATGCTGCGAGGTCGAGGGCTGCCAGTCGCGAAGTAAGGGTGCGAGCGAGTGGGATTTCGTTCCACCAGGCATCGAGGCGGATCAGGTTGACAGCAGTAGCTGTGAGCACGTGCGCGAGGTGAGTCTTGGCCAAGCCCACGTAGCGGGTCCGGCGGACTCCGGCAGTCGCGACGGCCTGGTGGATGGTGCCTTCCACCCCTGCTCGGGCTGCGTAGCGTTGCTTCCACTCGTCCGTGGACTGCTCGGCGCGAACGCGTTCGAGCACCGCGTCCTGGTCCTGTGGGCGGACGGTCAACTGCCGTCCGTACTGGGTGGAGCGGGTGCACTGATCACGTGCGGGGCAGGGTGCGCAGGTGGCGGTCGCGAAGCGGATGCGGATCGCATCCCGGCCGTTGTTGTCCACGCCTTCTGTCCAGTACCTGCTCGTGGCACCGGTCGGGCAGACGGCTTGCCTGGCCTGCCAGTTGATGGCGAAGGCGGTCTTGCCGAAGCCGCCGCCCCGGGCCGCCTGCCGGGTGTTGTTCGACCGCACCGGCCCAGTGACGGTGACACCACGGGAGACCGGTGCGGTCAGCAGCAGCTCGGCGGAGGTGTACCCGGCATCCAGCAGGTGCTCCGCCGGCAGGAGACCCCTACTGGTGAGACGGTCGTGGACTTCATCGACGACCATCGCGTCGTTGACCGTGGCGTCGGTCGTGACGACGTGGGTGATCAGGTGCGGGCGCTGTGACTGTTTGGGGTCGTCACAGCTCTCGCTGACGTGGATCTTGTAGCCGACCCAGGCGGATCCGCGTTTCTTCGCGTACCGGGCATCGGGGTCATAGGGCGAGGCGATCAGCACTCTGCTCGGCGGGAGATCGTCCTTCCCCCGCCAGGCCACCTCCTCTTCACCGTCGGCGACAGCGCGGGTGAACTGCTGCACCCACACGGTGCGCAGGACTGTCACGGCGGGCACCTGACGCAGCCATGTCGGCGCCTTCGGCGTGAAGACGGCTTCGAGCAGGCGGTAACCGTCGGCGGCGATCTGCCGGGCGAGTTCACGCCGCTCCTGCTCCTCCGTCGGCAACCGGTAGGCATCGACCCTGGCTCCGTACCGTTCCTGCCAGGCGGGGTCCATCGACGTGCGCATCCAGTCCGGCGCCGCGGCGGCGAGTGCTTCCAGCGCGGCCCGCAGTGTCTCCCCGACAAACTCCAGGCGGTTGAGGGACCGCACTGCGGCCAGGACGTGTGTCGAGTCGGTGCGCTGCCGTCCGCCGGAGGCGACCAGTCCCATCCCGGTGAGCCGCTCCAGCAGCAGGTCCAGGATCTTCTCCTCAAGACGGTGCGCGAGTAGCCGGTCCCGGAATCCGGTCAGCACGGTGTGGTCGAAGCCGGGATCGGTCAACTCCAGACCCAGCAGGTACTTCACGTCGATCCTGGCCCGTACCGCGTGTGCTGCCTGGCGATCGGTCAGGTTCTCGGCGAACTGCAGGATGCTGACCAGCGCCAGCTGGCCAGGCGAGACGCCAGGGCGCCCTCGGACCCCGAAAGCCTCCTTGAACTCCTCGTCCGCGAACAGCGGGCCGAGGCTGTCACGGATCCTCATCGCCAGACAGCCCTTGGGGAAGGCAGCACGCGCCACGTCCCGCGTCACCGCGGGCACCTCCGCCCTTGAGTCCGGCCGCATAGACACCGCACCACCCCCAGTCCTCGCGGCCGGGGGCCCCGGTTTCACACCCTCGAACCGCTCTGCACCACACACTTCAGGAGGGGCATGTCACGCGACCGATGATTGCGTCAAAGTCACCCAATTGGGCAACAGGGTCATCGACGGCTTCTACAACTCCCGGCGCATCCAGAAACGGCTCGGCTACCTCAGCCCGGTCGAGTTCGAGGAGAAGCACTACGCCGACCAGGCAACGACCGAACGAACGAACCTGAAATCCCGTCAACCCGCCCTGACCAGCTGATCAGCACCTCCCGCACACCGGGGGAAGTTCAGTATTGCCAAGCTGCGCGACGGCCGCGGCCCGGCCGGTCCTGCGCGCACCGGACTTCGAATAGCAACTGGCAGGGTGTCAGCCCATAGGGGCAAATCAGTTCTTCAGGTGAACTTACCACCTTTCACGGGGATATCCGTTAGACATCCTCTTATCCTCTTCTCGACTGGAGCAGACCGGACACGGTGTGCCTGCCCTCCTTGGGCTTGATGACTGTCGGGGGTTGCGTGAGGCTGGGCAAGGCCGGCTGGTGGGGCTGGTTGCACGCTGTTCGTATCGGCTGGCCATCGGCAGCCGGTGGGCGGGGCAGGACTTCGTGGCTGGGATGTGTGCTTGCCGCCGCAGTGAGTGCGGGCGCGGCAGCGGCGCTGTTCATCCCGGCCGTTGCGGGAGTGCCGGCTGCGTATGGTCTGGCCGTCCTGTCCCTGCTTGGGCGTGCCAGGGCGGCCGCCGGACGGGTGCGTCTTCGCCTCGTACTCTTTGCGGGTTCTGCGGCAGCGGGTGGCCTTCACCATCTCGTGGTCGGTCACCTTTCTTCCTCTCGAGGGGAGTCCGCTGGTGGCGTCCACTTCGTCCTCCAGCTGCTGGCGGTCGCCGGAATCGTCTTGTCTCTGGTGGTGGCGGTCGCCGGACTGGTGCTCGCAGTTGCAGCCCGCGGCACGACGCTGATCTGGCTGCGGCGAGTCCTGGACGGATGGGTGATCGCCGGCTCCCTGCTCACTCTGGGCTGGGTGCTGCTGCTGCATCGCGCCGACCGAAGCGGCGATGCGTTCGGTTCTTTGCAGGATCTGGCACGCGTGGTGACGGACATCGTGGTCTTCGGACTTCTGGTGGCACTGCGTTTCGCACTGAAGCGTCATGAGCGCACATCGACAACGGTGGGTGCCCTGGCCCTCGTCGCTTTGTCTGCAGGCGACATGCTGCGCATCCTCATGCCGGCCCCCGGCACCTGGTACGGCATTCCTTGCGCGGCGGCCTGCTCGATCACTGGTCTGTTCCTCATCGCCGTGACTCCATGGCTGCCCGGAGGCACCAGCGTCGTGGACGTCGGCCAGCACCTCATGCCCGTCGTCGCAGTCGTGGCCGCTTTCGTGCCCGTGGCCGTCTGCGCCCTGGCCCTGGCAGCCCACACCATGGTCGGCGGCCACACTGACATGACCCTCATGGTCCTGGCAGGCTCGCTGCTTGTCGCGCTTGGTATCCGGCAAGGCATCATCCACGCCGATCACCTTCATATCACCCGCGAAGCCACCACCCGGGAGGCGCTTTACCGCACCCTGGTCGACGGCACTCGCGACGTGATCACCATCGTCAGCCCGGACGGCCGCGTCCGCTTCGTCAGTCCTGCCGCCCACCACGTCTTCGGCTACCAGCCCGAAGACCTGATCGGCGCCCGCCTGCCCCTGCACTGCCACCCCGACGACGTGACGCCGCTGATGCAAGCAGTCGAGGCGCTGCAGCAGGAAGCCGCATCAGGTATCCGAGGCCCGGGCCGCCGCGTGTCCTGCCGGGTCCGCCACGCCGACGGACGTTGGCGTCACGTCGAATCGACAGTCAGCCACCACACCGAGGGAATGATCTTCAGCAGTCGCGATGTGACCGAACGGCTCGCCCTGCAGGAACAACTCGAGCACCTGGCCTTCCACGACGCGCTCACCGGACTGCCCAACCGGGCCCTCTTCGCCGACCGAGTCGCGCACGCCCTGCGGAAACGGACCACTCGCACAGCCCCACCCACAGTGCTCTTCGTGGATCTGGACGGCTTCAAGGCCGTCAACGACTCGGCCGGACACGCGGTCGGCGACGCTCTCCTGGTCCACGCCGCTCGTCGGCTCCAGGCATCCGTACGGGCCGAAGACACCGTAGCCCGCCTCGGCGGTGACGAGTTCGCCGCCCTTTTGGAGGGAGAGGCCGGGACACACCCCTCCCGTGCCAGAGACGTCGCCGAGCGAATCCTGTCCGCCCTGGCACAACCCTACGAGATCGCCGGCAAGGAGGCGCTCGTCTCGGCCTCCATCGGCATGACAGTAGCCCTCCCCGGCGTCACACCGGACGAACTCCTCCACCAAGCCGACAAAGCCATGTACGAGGCCAAAAGAGCAGGCAAAGCACGCATCCGTATGCACACCCCCCAACCCCACCAAAACCGCCACAGTCCATCACCCGAGGCCCAACGGGCGGCCATTCCCCTCCAGGAGTCAGACGAACCGGCCGCGCAAGACCCGCCATCAGCCCATCAAGACGACCGCAGCACCCCCCATCGCGTGGAGACCGGGGCTTCCACACAACGAACACCATGACGCGCTCTACCTAACACCCCCGCTGGCGGCACCCTGCGACCCCTACGCGACCCGGACGCGGCCCAGCCCGACGACGATGAGGACGCTGTGAGATGAGCTGGGCGGTAGCGGGCAAAACCGCTCCTGAGTCGCGGCGCAGATGAAGCCGCCGGCATCCGCCTTGCCAGCGGGGGGACCCTCAGAGTCGAGGACAAGAACGGGGGATACCTACCTGGTGCCGGAATCGCCGAACGCCGAGCATCGAGGGATGCCGAACCTCAATCGCCCGCTCCTTATGGGTAACACGGATGAGACGCCCGCGGACTCGGCTGCACTCAGCCCCTCGCAAGCCAATGCCACGTAGTTAAGAAACAGCGAGGATTTTGATGTTGGGCGGGTCGGAGTGGTGGATGGTGGTTTCGGTGGGTTGCTTCTTTCTGTAGGCGTGGACGTGGACACGTTTGACGGCTCGTGGGCTGGTGCGGTGGCGTCGGCGCGGGTTGGGCCTCTCCAGGATTTCTGCGCGGGCTAATTCAAGAGCGTTTCTGAGACGGCGAGGGGGAAAAGCCCGCCTGGTCAGTGATCTGACGGCGTATGACACGAAGTGATCTGATGAAGGACAGCCTGTCAGGGTCGATGTCAGCTTGGTCAGCCGCCTCGCACATCAGGTGTCGGACCGCATAATGGGTCAGCAGCAGCGCCCAGATCTCCTGCTCGATCATGTCCGGAGACTTGGAGCGCAGAACACCACCGCGGCCACGCTGATGGGTCTTGACCTCGTCGAGGCCGGATTCAAATTCCCAGCGTTCGGCGTAAGCAGCCGCAAGCTCAGCAGCATTGGCTCCATCCGGATCCATGATCGTGGTGATCAGGCAGAAGATCTCTCCCTTGCCCTCACGGTTGGTCACTTCGTACTCGACAACCCGGACCGGGATCCCGGACGGTTCCTCGATTCGCGCCGAACCACGGTGTCGCTGAGTCGCGCGCCGGCCCCGAACCTTCGGGTCGAGCAGAAAGGACTCATACGACCCGTCCTTCAGCGGCCGGACCACCGGCAATTGAGGGCCATCAGGCATCCGCCACAACAGGTCCGCTCCCGTGGCGGCGGCCGCCTCCCACAGCCGGTACGCGTAAAATCCCCGGTCAGCGGTGACCAGCATGCCGGGCTCGAAATCAGCGACCAGATCCCGGGCAAGAGTGCCTTCGTCCGTCCGCCACGGGCCCAGCCGGGCGGCCACGATGGCATGCGTGCCGCATTCACCCAACCCCACGATCTTCACCTGCGGAAACGGGGCGGGATTCCGTGTCCCACCGGAACGTCCGAACTTCGCCTCATTCGCAGGAGTATCGGGAATATCCAGCACGAAACCATCGATGGCCATTAGCCGCCACCGGCCCAGCCACGCCCCCTGCGTGCCCCGCTGGGCACACGGCAGCGCCACCCGCTCGAACAGCAGCTTCAAAGGTTCCGACCCGAGACGCCGACGTGCCTGAGAAATCGCACTGGAGGTAGGAACCTTCCATTCCTTCCGCCATGTCCCCAGAAAACGCAGGCCGCTGACGAGGAGACGGATCACCTCCTCGTAAGAATCGCCGAAGAACAAGCACAGAGCCATGACGTAATAGACGACCACACGCGCAGGCAGCAGACGGGATCGCTTCTCGGCCCGTCCCGTCTCGGCGAGCACCTCGTCGACCAGGTCACGGTCCACCAGACGTGTCAGAACCCCGATACCCACCCGGTCAGTCAGCCGTTCGCCGGAGACCACCGCACCATCTCGAGCCCCACCCATGAACGAAGAAGATAACCAGTTTCACCCGCATAGGGAAAGGCCAGCGGCTATACCTGTTGGCTATCCACAGCCAGCCCGGGCGTGTCGCTGTGCATATGTGGAAACAGCACACTGAACTGCTTATCTACGTGGCATTGCCTCGCAAGCAGCTGCCGTCACTGCGATAGCAATGTCTTGCGGAGCCTTTGCGGCATATGCCGTGTCGTTGTCCATAGGGAAGGCCCCATGGCCGTGGTGGATGCAAATTCCCATCCAAAGCGCAGGCATCACAGCAGTGGCGGCCGGACTCGTCATGATGGTACGGCGCCCTCGCCTGAGCCGTATCGGTACTCTGCTCGTTGCGTACGGATTGACCTGGTATGTCGGGGATTTGCAGTTCAGTGGGAACCGCTTGCTATATGCCATCGGCTTCTGCTTGTTCTTCTTCAACGCTGCGGTCATGGCTCACATCGCTTTGAGCTTTCCCTCAGGCCGATTGCGGGGTCGCATCACATTCGTCGTCGTCATCAGTCTTTACGGCGTCATCCTGGTCACCCAGACCGCTCGGTACCTCGTCGAAGAATCGCCTCCACCGCAGGTCTGGGGCGACCCCAAAGCAGGGACCTACTCGCCGTGGGCTACCGCTGGGACGGTAGCCGGGATGATGCTCTGTGCCGCCGTTTGGTGTTGCTGATTCGGCGTTGGCGTTCAGAGAGACCAGTGATGCGCAGGAGTGCTGCTCCGGTTTGGTTCTCCGCTGCTCTGGCGGCACTGATCGTCAGCGGTTTCTTGATTGTTGCCTTGGTAAATGCGTCTGCCCGACTGAACCACATCCTTCTTTTCGGTTATGCCACGGCTGTACTGCTTGTTCCTGTCGCCAGTCAGGTTGGTGCACTTCGGGAATGGGCTGGTCGGGCGAGCGCTTTCGAGCGGCTTGCCGATTTTGAGCAGGTGGCCAGCGAGGGATATCGGGAGCTCCTGGCTAAGTGGCTCAGAGACCCAGAAATTCAGATTTACCCATGGCTCCCCCACGAGGAACGATATGCCAACCCGGCTGGAGGGGCTATCAGATTCCCGACAGACCCGAGGCGCGCGAAGACCTATCTGGAATGGCGGGGACAGCCGCTTGGTGTACTCATTCATGATTCCTCTCTCGCTGGTGCTCGGCAACTGAAGTCAGTAGCAACCGTCACAAGAATCATCCTTGAGAAGGAAGCTCTTCAAGCAGAGGTAGCCCAAGCCGGCATGATGCTGTTCGACTCAGAGGTGAAGCAGCGCAAGGCACTTCAAAGTGCCCTTCATAACGGCGGACAAGAACAGATCATGGGAATTCGCTTCATCCTCAACCAACTTAAGGGTGAACCGGGGCTGGAAAATTCGAGGGCAACGGAACTGATACAGAAGGCCCTGGATGGAGTCGAGGAGCTTAAGCAGCAGATCAGGGACGTTTCATTCCAGCTATTTCCGCCAGCGCTTGAAAAATACGGACTGCAAGCCGGAGTCGAATCACTTTACGACCGACTGGGACTCCCGCTGGAGAATTTAGCCATTCCCGAAACTCTTCGCGACCAGCTGTTGCAGGGCGATGAAGACTGGGCTAAGCGTATAGAGCATGCCGCCTACGGGGTGATCAGCGAAGCAGTACTCAATGCCAGGGTTCATGCGGGTACCGATAACATCCGCGTGACCGTCAACCTCCACTGCGATCAACTCATCGTGGAAATCGACGATGACGGCATGGGAGGTGCCGAATCACCTGTTTCCTCGGGGGTCGGCCTTCACCGAGCGACCCAGCTCGTGAAGGTACTCGGAGGGACCTTCAAACTGAACAGCCCAACTGACGAGGGCACACACATAAGGGTGGAAATTCCATGCACATCATGATCTCCGATGACGGGCTCTTCTATCATGACCTACTTGCGCCCGCATTAAGGCAGCGTGCGATTCAGGTAACTCAGGCCAAGTCAATTCGCGAAACCTATGCGCAACTCGCGAAGGGAGTATTTCCCGATGTGATTCTGCTAGACGTCGACTTCTCGCGTTCTGGTGAAGGATCGTTTGCGGGGCTGAGGGCCGCCCGAGATATCCGGGAAAGATTCCCCGAAATCGGTTTGCTCGTATGGTCGCAACACAATGAACTGCGCATCGCGCGAGAGGTAATAAGTATCGGGCGGCAGGGCGGTCGCGTCGGCTATGTACTAAAAGACAAGCTAGAGGACGTTCCCCAATTACTGAATTACGCAAGCACTGTGCAGGCTGGGGGCATCTCCATTGACGCGGAGCTTCACGGCTTTGCCAACCGCGGCGGGAAGCTGACCCCGATGCAACGGAAGGTCGTCGAGCAGATCTCGCAAGGGTTCACGAACAAAGCAATCGCGACCCAGCTTCGCATGTCCGTGGGGACAGTCGAGAGGCACATCAGTGCTATTCGGATAGCTTATGGGTTGCCCTCACTCGATGAGGACCCAGAGGTCAACATCCGCGTATTGATCGTGCTCGCATACCTCAGTGACACCACCGGCCACAGCGAACCCGATCCGGATGAACCCGATCGGGACTGAGGGAGGGGGATCCCCTTTCAAGGTCGCCATTCCTCCGGGTTCCCTCAATATCCCTGCGTGAGACCCCTGAGTGACCATTGAATCAGCCCGCTTCATCTATGCAGGGCTAGAAAGGGAGGATGAGCACGCATGGCAGAGAGCCGCGAAGACAAGACCGAACGCTACGTCAAGAGGGCCGCCGCAAGCGTGGCGGCCGGCGGAGCCGGACTGCTGGTGAGGCGCGGCATGACCTTCTTGGGCTTCGCCGCCGGCGGGCCAGCAGGAGCGCTGGTCGGCGCCGCCGTCGGCTCTGTCGTAGCCGCCTGGGTAGCGGAGACGCTGGACGACATGTAAGCGGCGTCTTATCCGACGTCGCAGTTCCACAGAAGAGTTTCAAGGTATTCGAGGAGAACAGATGACTGACCCCCGTGCAGCCGGTTACCCCGGTAACCCCGATCCCTCCGTACCAGCCGCCTCCGGAGCCGGCCCCCCAGCTGCCGCAGCCGGAGCCGCCGGCTCCGCCGGAGCCGCAGCCGATGACATTCCCTGACGTCTTCGAGCACTGACGCCCGGGCCACAAAACCCGGTCATCACAACCCGATGACCAACGGGGCTGCAGCCGATGCGCTGCAGCCCCGTTGGTCGTTTTCCAGTGTGGAGAACGATTCCTGAGTCAAGATCATGAGTACCCTACGCTTCTCACAAATGCGGTTGCGCGAGTTCTGCGAGAGCCCCGAAGGTGATCACGTTTCCGCAGGTCGCCGTTCGCAGAACCCCTCTCAAAACCGGCGTGTTGTGCGAGACAGTTCTGACGGACTGCCGGGGTGGATCTGACGCCCGATCAAGCCGCAAACGCGGTGGAACGAAACAACTGTCCGAAGTCTGAAGCCCCGGCAGGCAGTCCCTGCCACACCCACGGCGGGAAGACCGCCACGATGTACCACACCGCCCGCTTCATCCTCGTACCCGCGCTCCGGGAGGAGCTGGAGGTACCGGTGCCCGAGGACCGTGGCCCGGGACGGCCATGGCAGCCGGGCCCGCCCGTCGAGGCGGTGCCGGCCGCCGCGGCGTGATCACATTTCCTCCACCGGGCCCCACGCCTACTTCTCCCCAACGGGGCTACTTCGAGGCGTACTTGACGGAGTGTCATGGTCATCCGGTGATACTGTTTCGGGCACATGCCAGGTGGGTTTTCTCCTCGATGACGCCTGCAGTCAGGGGCTCACCGGGTGGTGAATGCTGCCCGCAGCCGAGAACCCGGCATGGATAGATTCCGGGAGCTGGACTCCAGCCGCTCAAAGAGAGTCACATGACGAATTTTTGGCAGGATCCGACGGTCTGGGCGCTCACTGCCGGCGTCCCTGTCGCGACCACGGTCGTCGTTCTCCAGCGAAGGACGATCAGAGCGTTACGCCGCCAGAATCAGGGCCTCGAAGGTGATCTAGGCGATCTGCAAGGCCGTCACACCAACCTCGAATCCACCCTCGCAGAGTTGCGGAGCGGCTACGACGAGGTGGTCCGGCAGGCCAAGGAAGAGGCGGAGAACGCCACCAATATCGTGCTGAAGTCCGCAATGCAGACGCTCCAGGGCCTCGCGGCGGAGCAGCAGCGGGCCATCTCCGGGCTGCAGAACAAGTACGGTGACTCGGCCGTCCTGCAGGACCTGCTGGACGTCGACCACATGAACGCTCAGTTCAACAGACGCGCACAGTCCATTGCCGTGCTGTGCGGAGGATGGCTCGGCAGGCAGCGGGAGGCGGCATCCGTCTATGACGTGATCCGCGGAGCTCAGGGCCGGATCCGGCACTACCAGCGCGTCGACGTCCTCTCGCAGGTGGACTTCGCAGTGACCAGCCGCGCAGTCGAGCCGGTCGCGCTGGCGGTAGCTGAACTGCTCGACAACGCCACCAGCTATTCAGCGCCGGCATCCATGGTCGAGATCAACGTGCGGACGCCACCCGCGGGCGTCTGCATTGTGATCGATGACGCAGGTGTCGGGATGAGCGAGGAAGAGAAGGCGAACGCTTCGGTCCTCTTGTCCGGTGAGTCCGCGGTGAGTGTTTCAGAGCTCGGCAACCCTCCCGCGTTCGGTTTTGCGGTGATCGGTGCGTTGTGCGCTCGCTTCGGGTTCACGGTCACCATCGACAGCACATCCCCTTACGGGGGCGTCCGTGCGGTGGTGATGGTGCCGAAGGACCTGCTGACCCCCACGCCGGAGCCGAAGAAGCCCAGCACAGCGCTGACGACTGATTCTGGCTCGAGAGGCAGCGGTTCGGCGCCTGCGGAGACAGTTGACGGGCTGCCCAAACGACGGAACAGGCGAGCTATGGCACTCGTGCCGGACAAACAGCGCGCTTCGCCTCCGCCGCCCGTTCGGTCGGCGGAGGACAGAGTGGCGGCCATGGGGGCCTTTCAGTACGGCACTGTCGCCGGCCGGAGTTCGGTGGTGCCGGTCGTCGAAGTTGAGCCCAGTCCCGCCGAGGCACACAAAGGAACTGATGCCCCGTGAGTAACGACGACCTGTCCTGGATGCTCGAGGATGCGCTGGAAATTCCTGGAGCCCTGCACGCAGTCCTGATCTCTGCCGACGGCCTGCAGATGTCCCGCACAACGGACCTCGGTCGGGACGAGGCTGACAAGGTCGCCGCTGCTGTGAGTGGACTACAGTCCCTCAGCAGGTCCGTCGCGTTCTTCTGCGGTGACTCCAGTGTGAATTGGCGCCAGACACTCATCGAGTTCGACGGCGGCTGGGTCTTCCTGAACGCGGCGGGGGGCGGCTCCTACCTTGCCGTGGCAGCGTCCGTCGATGTCAACATGGGGGACATCACCTACCGGATGCAGCAGCTCGTCAGCCGGCTGGGCAAGGCAATGTCGACCGGCCGCCGCGAGAACACGGTCGCCGCTCATGACTGACAGCCGTTCTGAGTCCGAACCCGAAGCCGGAGAGTTAGTCCGGCCCTACGTCATTACCCGCGGCCGTACCCTGCCCGCCGGGAACGAGTTCTCGCTCATCACCCTCATCACGACAGCCACCGACCAGCGACAGCGTCCCCGGCGGCTCTCCCCTGAGGAGCAGCAGGTCCTGGAGATGTGCTCAAGCGGCTACCTCTCGGTCGCTGAGATCGCCGCGCACTCCCAGCTCCCTCTCGGTGTCGTCAAAGTTCTGCTCAGTTCTCTCGCTGAGGGGGGCTACCTAGTCACCCGTGCGCCGGTGCCCTCGGCACATCTCGCCGACAAGAATCTTCTTCAGGAGGTGCTCGATGGTCTCCGGACCCTCTCTGGCTGAGGACGCATACGTGCGCAGCGGTTCGGAGCAGACCGCAGTGAAGGTCCTGGTCGTCGGGCACTTCGCGGTCGGCAAGACCACCTTGATCGGTTCTCTCTCCGAAATCACGCCGCTGTCCACCGAGGAGCACATGACGAGCTTCTCCGAGAAGGTGGACGACCTCAAGGGTGTACAGGGGAAGACCACCACCACCGTCGCCCTGGACTTCGGCCGCCTGACACTCAGTGAGCGCATTGTGCTCTACCTGTTCGGGTCACCGGGACAGCAGCGGTTCGTCAGCCTGTGGGACGACATGGCCCGCGGAGCGTTGGGGGCCCTGATCCTGGTGGATCCCGAGCGACTGGCAGACAGCTTCGAAGTCATGGATCTGATCGAGACCTACGGCCTCGACTTCGCGGTTGCCATCAATCAGTTCGACGGCACCGTGGAACACACAACCGAAGCGGTTCGCGAAGCTCTCGACCTGCTGCCCGAAACCCCCATCGTCACCATCGACGCACGCGACAAAGAGTCGTCCGTCAACGCACTGATCACTCTGGTCCGCTACCTGCAGAAACGCGCCGCTCTGGAGCACGCATGACAACGCCCTCCGTACCTCCGCCCGGCTGCCCCGCACACGGCAGCGGCCAGCGCATACCCCTCCACACGCCGGAGTTCGCAGCTGACCCGCACGCGTTCTACCGGTACATGCACGAGCTTGGTCCTACCGCGCCCGTCACCATCGCGCCCGGTGTGGAGGCGACCCTCGTGACGGACTACAGCGCAGCACTCGAACTGCTGCAGGACCCGAGCACCTTCCGCAAGGACTCACGCCGGTGGCGTGCCCTCGACGAGGGCCGCATCAGCCCCGACAGCCCTGTGCTGCCCTTGCTGGCCTACAGGCCCAACTGCATGTTCACAGACGGTGCCGAACATCTGCGACTGCGCCAGGCCATCACCGAGAGCTTCACCCGCATCAGCAACAACCGGCTGAGCAAGATCGTCCAACAGGCCGCACTCTTCCTCATCAACCAGTTCAGCGCCCGCGGCTCGGCCGACCTGCTCAACGACTACGCCAAGCAGCTGCCCCTGTACGTGTTCAACGAACTCTTCGGCTGCCCGGCAGAGATCGGCGACCGGGTGTTGTTCGGTATCTCCGGCATGTTCGACGGAGTCAACGCCGAGCAGGCCAGCCAGGTCCTGGTCCAGGCCGTCGGTGAACTGGTGTCGTTGAAGCGGGCCCAGCCGGGTGAAGACATCACTTCCTACCTGATGCAGCATCCGGCACAGCTGACCAACGAGGAGTTGGTCCACACTCTGGTGCTGCTCCTTGGCGCAGGCGGCGAGCCGGAAGGCAACCTCCTCGGCAACGGCTTCTACACCATGCTGACCAATGAGCACTACGCGCGCAACGGACAGTTCGACAAGGCGCTCGACGACACCCTGTGGCGCAACCCGCCCATGTCCAACTACGCGCCGCACTACCCGGTCGCCGATACAGACGTGGCCGGCGACAAGGTGCACGCCGGTGAACTGGTACTGGTGAGTTTCGGCGCCGCCAACACGGCACTGGCCGACCGGGGGGCCGACACCCGCGGACACCTCGCCTGGAGCGCAGGCCCGCACTCATGCCCATCCAAGGAGCCGGCCCGACTCATCGCCGCGACGGGCCTCGAGGCACTGTTCAACGCGCTGCCCGACGTCGAACTCGCGGTCCCCGCGGACAGCCTCGTCTGGCGGCCCGGCCCGTTCAACCGTGCCTTGGCGTCCCTGCCCGTTCGCTTCGGTGCGGTCACACCGCGTCCCGCCGTCCAGCCCCAGCCGCCGGCAGCGCCACAGCACGATCAGGTGCAGCACCCCGCCACCCCCAGGCCTGCGGCATCGCAGGCCACTACGGGCAAGACGGGACGGAGCGGCTGGAGTGGCTTTGTGAAGTGGCTGACGGGCCAGTAGCCGCAGAACGCACTGTGACGCACGTGACACAGACGGTTGTTGTCGCTTGCATGACAGTTCAACTACTGGGGTAGGACTGCGCGGAGTGTCTGGGCTGTCACAAGATGAAGGAGAGACAGTGGGACCCGCAACAACCTCCGCGCAACGTTCTGAAGCCACGCGGCCTGGCCAACAGCGCGCTGCTTTCAGTAGAAGGAATCCGTGCATGGGCGCTGCCCCCGACGGACCACATGGCCGGATACCCGCCTCTCCCGGCGGGCATCTTTTTGCCTCCTCGCCCGCCAGCACATTACGTCCCGATAGCACGGCGTTATCCGAGCGCCCTCAGTACCTCGAAGCCCGAGGGGCACGATGACCGCATCGCCGGAGACTGGCATACCGGCAGCAGGCCCAAGAGAGACAACGCTCGGTGACCACGTCCTCGGCCAACTGCTGCGCCTGGGCGCCACGGTAGGCCTGAGCAAGGCGGACGCCGCACTGTACGGACAGATCCTGCTCGACTCACTCTCAGGCGCCGCGCAGCGACCATTATCCCTACCGCCGGCTTCACCCAGCTTCATCTCCGATGACCACACCCCGGTCGAGTTCTCTCTCGCCTGCACGTCGGACGCCGCTCCAGTACTACGGGTGCTCGTGGAGCCCGGGTGTGCCAGCAGCGATATGACCGACAGCGCTCGCGCCGGACTCGAGGTCATCCGCACGATGGCCACCCGCTGGGACTTCTCCACCGACCAACTCGACGCACTGGAAGACCTGTTTTTCCTCGCTCCAGCCGAGGGACCACTGGCACTGTGGTACGCACTCGATCTGCGCCCCGGGGGAGTACCCGGAGTCAAGATCTATCTGAATCCCTCCGCCGCCGGCCCCGAACACGCTGCACGGACAGTGCAAGAGACACTGCGTCGGCTCGGCTACGGCAAGTCCTTCAGAGGACTTCCCCATGCGGCGGGATATCCGTTCGTCGCACTGGACCTGGGCACCTGGAAGACGCCCCGCGCCAAGGTGTACCTGAGGCACCCGCGCATGTCGGCTGACGACGCTTGCGCGTTGAGCCGTACCACCTCCGGTCTGGCAGAGGCCGACATCAGGTACTTTTTCCATGCAGCCGCAGGATCGACCCCGGCGCCCGAGCAGGGTGTCGGAGACACGTCGCGGCTTCTCAGGCGGCCAGTGCTCACCTGTCATGCCTTCACCGACCGAGAAGCCGAACCGAGCAGTTTCACGTTGCACATCCCCGTACGGGACTACGTCCGCAGCGACGAGGAAGCCTTCGACCGGGCAACGGCCCTGCTGACCCGGTTCGGCATGGACCCCTCGATCCTGAGCCGGAGCTTGCGCGCCCTCACCCAGCGACAGCTTGCCGAAGGCGTCGGCCTGATTGCCTACCTCGCTCTCGCATGTGAGCGAGATCGACGGCCTCGTATCACCGCCTACCTGTCCTCCGAGGCCTACGCCGTACGGCCGCCGCAGGAGCAGTACCTGCAGGACGAACTCAGCGCGTCCTGAACCCCGGACACTGCGTCCGCAGCCACGCCAACCCTCCCGACACGTAGAAGGAAGACACGTGGAGCCGTACCGCATCAAAGTCGTAGAACCCATCCCTTTCACCACCCGACCGGAGCGCGAGAACGCGCTGAAGCGGGTCGCCTACAATCCCTTCGACCTGCGTGCCGACGAAGTCACCATCGACCTGCTGAGTGACTCGGGGACCGGCGCTATCTCCGCGGAACAACTGGCCGCGGGTATGAACGGCGACGAGTCCTACGCCGGCAGCAGGTCGTTCTACCGTTGGCGCGAAGTCGTTTCCGAACTCACCGGCTACCCTCACATCCTGCCGACCCACCAGGGACGGGCCGCCGAGCGCATCCTGTTCTCCTCACTCCTCAAGCCCGGCACGAGCGTGCTGTCCAACACTCACTTCGACACCACCCGCGCCAACGTCGAACTGGCCGGCTGTCAAGCACATGACCTGCCCTGCGCCGAGGCGAAGGACCTCGACAGCGACTATCCCTTCAAGGGCAACATCGACCTGGCCGCACTCGAGTATGCGTTGGAGAACGCGCACCGGTCGCCCGTCGCAGCCGTCTTGATGACCATCACCAACAACGGCGGCGGCGGTCAGCCAGTCAGCATGGAGAACCTGCACCAGACCGCCGCGCTGTGCCGCCGCTACGACGTGCCCATGATCCTGGACGCCGCGCGTTTCGCGGAGAACGCCTGGCTGGTGACCCGACGCGAACCTGGCTACCAGGACCGCACCCCCCGCCAGGTCGCAGAGGAGGCCTTCCGCCTGACGGACGGCTGCATCATGAGCGCAAAAAAGGACGGCATCGTACATATCGGTGGCTTCATCGGTCTGAAGAACCCTGAACTCGCTGAGAGGTGTCAGGGCCTACTCATCGCCACCGAAGGCTTCACCACTTACGGGGGCTTGGCCGGCCGCGACCTCGACATGATGGCCCGCGGACTCCTCGAAGTCACCGAACCGGCCTACCTCGCCGAGCGCGCCGACATAGCCGGCTACCTCGCCGCACGCATCCGCGACGCCGGAGTCGACGTCGTGGAACCGGCCGGCCTACACGCCCTCTACGTCAACGCCGGACGGCTTCTGCCTCACATCCCACCGCATCAGTACCCCGGCACCGCGCTGGTCTGCGAACTGTACCTACGCGGAGGTATCCGCTCGGCAGAACTGGGATCGCTGTACCTTGGTGAAGAGGATGAGCAGGGCAATCCCATCAAGACTGCGCCCTACGAACTCGTGCGACTGGCACTTCCCCGCCGCGTCTACACCCGCAGCCACTACGACCATGTCGCCGACACGCTGGCGGGCATCGCCAAGGACCCCAAATCGGTGCACGGCTATCGCATCGTGGGCCAGTCGCCGATCCTTCGCCACTTCAGCATCAAGCTGGAGCCTGTGCAGTCCCCAAACTGATCTGCCATTGCGCCACCGCTTGCCTGTTCGGCGCTTGATGCCGACGCGTTTGCACGCTTCGGTACTGGTCAGCCCCTGGTCCATGAGCCGGAGGCATTCCTCCCGCTCACGGACCAGGGTCCTGCGGTCCTGAGCTGTCCGGTCCACCCGGATCTCGAAGTCCATCGCTGAGGCAGGCCCCTGGTTGGCGGGCGATGTTCGACCAGGCCATGGCCTGGATCGCGGGTCGGTTCAGGCGAGTGGAACCGTGAGCGACTGACCGCGCCTATCTGCCCGGACCGCTGTCGAACACCGAGTGAAAGCACTGCCGACAACTGGCCGAGCAGGCCGGTCGCACCCGGTCCGGGCCCATGCAGCGCCAGCTGCGCCCCCTCCGCACGCCGGGCCGCCGACGTCGTACGCGACGAAGTCCGCGCCTACGCCGACGAACACCTTGGCGCCGACGACGCGGTGCTGATCGTGACGAGACCGGCTTCGTGAAGAAGGCCACGCCTCGCGTCTGCGCCTACACGCAAGATGGCGCCCCACGACGAGGAGGAGGGGCCCGCCCATGGCTTCTCAACGGGATACGTCTCGTCTGACCAGGCCAGCAAGGCGATCACAGGACGAGCATGAGCTTGCCGCCGGGCCGGCGGGACTGGCTGAGCTTGGCCGCCTCCTGGATCTGGTCGAGCGGGTAGGTGCGGGCGACCGATACGACCAGGACGTCTTCGCCCGCCAGCCGGGCGAAGACGTCCTGGTCGTATCGCAGGTCGTTTTGGGTGATCCGGGCGCCCAGCTCGGCCGCGGCGGCGAAGTCCGAGACGGTGAGAACGCGGTCGGAGTCGCCGGTCAGCTACGGCTCAAGGGGAGGCCCCGACATCGCCGATCAGGGCACCCGATCGCCCAGTTGCACGATCTCGTTCATCGTTCCCATCACATCCTCCTGTTGTCGCTGTCGTGAAAAGGCAGCAGCGGGTCCCGAGGTCCGGGACCCGCTGCTGCTCGTCAGTGCCCGTCCGGCATCAACCGAACGACGGGACGATCTTCTTCTTACCGCCCTCTTCCTTCCAGGACACGGCGGCATCGAACGTCTTGCCTTTGGCGGAAACAAAACCCTTGCCCTGGATGGTCTTGCCAGCCGCCAGATCCTTGCGCTCCGCGTCCGTGAACACGTGCTGGCACCAGGACCGCGGCGGCTCGTCGCCAGAGCCGAAGTCGGGGACGATCTTCTTGGCCTTCGCGTCCCAGCTGACCTTGCAGCCGAAGGTCTTACCGGTCCCCGCGCTGACGAAGTCGTCGATCGCCAGCGACTGGCCCGCCAGGAGCGCCGTGACCTCCACCGGCGTGAACGTCCGGCCGGACCACTTCGTCGGCTTGTCCGGCACCTCCAGCTGGAACCCGACGAACTTGCGGCCCTTGTGGTCGCCGACGCCGAGCGCCCCGGTGGCCGTGAAGGGCTTGTCCGCCTTCGACCTCGCCTCGAACGAGATCGTCTCGCCCGTGAGCAGCTTCGCCACCTCGTCATCGCTGAACTCGTGGCCCGCCCAGATCCTTTTGAAGGCGACTTTCTTCGGCCCGCCCGGAGCGGCCTGCCACACACCCTCGGCGCGCGTAGCGACCACCTGCTCCCTCAGGCCCAGCTCGGCGCGCATGGAGGCGGCGTTCTTCGTCATCGTGGCGATGTCCTCGCGCACCCAGTCGGCGACGACGGCCAGGCGCTCCTCGGCGGTCGCCGTCCCGGCGGCGATGTCGCGCATGTCGGCGTAGACCTTCTCGGTGAGCCCGAGGTCGCCGATGCGCGTGCCCGGCAGGAGCCGCCAGCTCATCTCGCCGGCCTGCGCGAGCCTGAGCTTCCGGCCCTTCTCCGTCAGCAGCGGGTATTTCGCCTTGTCGTTGGTGACCTCCGAGTACGTCGAGGTGCGGGTCGAGCCCGTGCCCACGTCGCGCTTCTCCAGCTGCTTCATCAGCCACTTCATCGTCGGATGTTCGGGGCGCTTGTTCGCGCCCTCGAAGATGAACGGCTCCGCGGTCTGGCCCAGGCCCTTGCCGGACTCGTTCGCGTCGCCTTCGGCCGTGTCGTCGCCGGCGTCCGGATCGAACACGGCCCTCCAGCCGGTGCTCTTGGGCACGTTGGCGATGCCGACGAAGTCCGGGTACTTCTCCACGTGGCCCTTCTGCTGCTCGTAGAGGTAGTCCTCGGCGAGCACGGCCAGGTAGTTCTTCGCGAGCGTCTCGTAGATGAGCCGTCCGGCCTTGCCGTACTTGTGCTCGACCTCTTCCAGCGAAGAAGGCACCTTCAGGCCCGGACGGTTCGCGCCGTGCGCGCCCTGGGGCTTCACGTGTGTGGACCGGGGCTGGCGGTGCGTCAGAAGGCCAGTGTCAACGCCGACCACGGCGGCGATCTTGTCGATCAGCGGGGCGAGGTCCTTGAACTGCTCGGGCGTGATCGTCTTGTCCTCGGTGCGGGGGTACGAGACGACCTGGTCCTCGTACATCTTCTGGTAGGTCGAGAGCGCGAGGTTCGCCTTCACACTCTTGCCGACGAGCATCGAAGACAGGGAGGCAAGGTCGAGCAGCTTCGGCGGCGCGGTCCTCTTGTCCGCCTTGCCGTCCAGGACGACAGCGGAGGGGCCGTACTGCTGCGGCACCTGGCCCTTCTGGTCGAACCGCGGCTCGTCCGAGTTCGTGTACATGACGTTGTTCTCGTCGCGGAAGCGGTTCTGGAAGTACGGCTTCTTGACGTACGCGTCATAAGCCTTCTGCTGGTCGCCGACGAGAGAGACCATCGCCGACTTCAGCCGGCCCTGGCGCAGCACGAGGTCCTGGCCGGACTGGCGGGCGAGAACAGAGGCGATCCTCGTGAACTGGATGCTCGCGAAGTCCAGTGCCGAACGAAAGGACGCCTTCCTGTACTCGTCGAACTGATCCAGGTCCGGGATGACGTTGCGCGAGGTGAACGCATTCTGCAGCGACACAGCGGCCTCGTCGGTGAAATACATCCGCGAGATCTTCTTCTTGTCGAGTCCCAGCGCCTTCAGCACCGAGACCGCGATCAGACCACCCTCACCGGACGGATCCACATCCGTGGCCACCACGATCTCGTCGCACTTGGAGAGCTTCGAGCGGATGTCATTGACCACCTGCCCGACCTTGTCCATCTGGACGTACTTCCACTCGAACCGACTCAGGTCCCACGGTAGATTGTCGATGCTCCAGAACCGCAGCGCGCTCTGCTCGTCAGCCGTCGCGCCAATGAGCTGGTTCTCCGGCTTGTCGAGCTCATAGAGGTGCCCACGCGCATGCGTGATCACGTAGCTCTCGCCGTTGTAGGTCCCGGTGTCCCCTCCGAGCGCCTTGCTGAACGCCCTTGCCGCCGAGGGTTTCTCCGTAAGCAGTCCGACAGTCATTTCGTCTCCTTCGTATTCGTCTGCTCAGCGGCAGAGCTCTGGATAGTGGTCAAGATGTGCACGACGCGATCGGCCAGGACATAGAGCGCGGCGAGGGCCTCGTCTGTAGGCGTGCGCCACACAGGGGTCTGGATCTGGAAGAGGCCCGCATCGTCGATGTCGAGCAGAGGCAAGCCGTCTTCCCGAACGCGGATCACCAACCAGCCCGCACGCAGCAGCGCATCGGTCTTCGCCCGATCACGCGCCAATCGGTCCCGGTGCCAGTACTGGCCGTCGTACTCGAGCACCGCGCGGCACTGAGGCAGCGCCGCATCGCAACGCGCGGGGCGGTTCCTCTGATCGAGCGCGTCGTCCACGACAACATCGACTTCGACGCCCGAGATCCGCTCCGCCACACGCGCACAGAGCAATCGCTCCACCAACGAGACCTGGGTACGGGCGCACCTCGGACAGCCGTTGCGGTTGCGGTAGTTGACCTGGGCTTCCCACTCGTGGCCCTCGGCACAGAACCACAGAACTCGGATGTTCGACCCGATGGTCAGCTCAGCCGGGCTGAGCTCGTTGTCCGGATGCCACTGCGCCGCGACCTTGGGCGAGACCGTCACCAGGTCGTTGAAGCCGGCCAGGACGCGATGTCCAGAGCAGTAGGGACATCCGGTCCCATTCACCACACGAGCTGCGACGGCCTCACGCCATTCGTGTCCCCGAACGCAGATCCAACCGACAGTGAGACCGGACTTCGGCGTCACCTCGTACGCTTTACGCTCATTGGTTGGACCCCATTCGAGCGCCAGCTCCGGATACTCGGACCGGAACGTCTTCTCCGCGCGCAGCGCCCTGTTCAGACCCTGGCAGCGGCGGCAGCTGAACACGCCCTTGCTCCATGCAGTGAACCGGGGCGCCAACGTCACCTTCGACTCGTGACCCTGCTCGCACCGGAGCAACACCTTCTGATTTGACTTCGGAGCAAGCAGACCCGGGTTGAGTTCGTTCCTCTCGTGGATCCAGTGCGTCGCGACGAAGTCGGGATGCAGCGTCTCAAGATCGTTGAAACCCGGCCAGACTCGCTTGCCGAGGCAGTAGACGCAGTCCTCCAAGTAGCGGAAGTCCCGCGGCTTCATGCTCGCCGTGTGGCCATGTGCGCACAGGATGACCGTGCAGGGCTGCGTCGAGTTCGCGCTGAGCGAGTCGAACACCTCGTCTGGAACAAGGGTCCGAGACTTAAGGTCAGGACGCACGTCCTTCAAGAAGACACGAGTCTGCCGACCTGTATAGATCGGGGAGCCGTCGTCCAGCGTGTACCCCACCAGGTCACCGTCGACATGGAGGCCCACGTCGATCGCAGCAGCACCCATGCGACCCACCTCCGCTTCCCGATAGGCGACTCATGAATCAGTACAATTCTACCCAGGAAAGGCAGTCGATCGGGAGTTTACAAGAGATCGATAGCTTTTCGAATGGAAGTATAGGCTCAGGGAAAGCGCCGCCGCAGGTACACTGTTCGAGCAATCGCCACTCGAGAAGACCCCGGGAAAGCTGTGCTTCTCGGGGTCGTCGTCTGTCTAGCGCTATTACCGAGTCGGCATCGCCACGCCGAGCCGGACGCGGTACACCCGCAGCACCTTGCCGAGCGTCTCGAGTCCCTCAGGGTGCTTCAGACCTTCCTCCAGCTCCTTCAGTCGGATGGGCCGTACGCCGGCCACCTCGGCGACCTGCTTGCGCGTGGCCTGACCCCTGAGCTTGATCAGCAGATCCGGCAGGTCCACGGCGAGGTCCTCGAACATCCGGAACTTCTCCCGCTCGCCCATGCGCGTGTGGCCGACGTGGATCGCGCCACAGCTCTCTTCGCACCAGTACCAGCTCGTCGACGCGTCTTCCCGGAGCTTCGCGGGGATCTCCTGCTCGCTCCGGTAGCGGCGCTTGAAGGCCCACGTCCCTTCGCGTTGCGTCCGGCATCCGCGCGGCGCGTCCTCGGGCCGCGAGGCCGGCGCGGCCATACCCGCACACTGCGGAGTGCAGTACCGGCCGAGGTGCACCGGGTCCTGGGCGTGGAGGCCCAGACCCTTGCCGCACGTCTTGCAGCGCTGCCGGGCGGGGAAGAGCATCGCCTTGCTCGTCGTGGTCATCGAATCGGCCGTCCTTCCCGCTCGCGTTCAAGCTTCAGCTGCGTCCTGGTCGCCTCCCGGGCCATGTCCCGGAGGTAGATCGCCTCCTTGTGCGTGATGGGCGCGTCGTGGAGGTTGTGCGAGCCCCGCAAGAAGTTCTCCGTACGGTCGGCGATGGAGTACGCCAGCGCCTGCTCGACCACCGCGCTGGTCTCGCGCACCGCGCCCAACTCGTCGCGCAGCTTGCGCAGTAACCCGTCCCGCTCGCGTTCAGCGGCCTCGATGTTCGCCAGGCGTGCCACCACGCTGCCCAGCAGCGGGTCGCGGGAGCGGAACAGCTCGACGGCGCGCTCGGTGGCAGGATCGGCATCAAGGTGCAGGTCGAGCTGCGCCAGCAGGAACGCCGTCACCAGCGTGCCCTGGCTCAGCCGCTGGCTGAACTCGCGCGCGGCGCTGTCGCTCACAGCCAGCTCACGGACCGCGGCGGCTCGCAGCTGCTCCCGCAGCGCGTTCATGATGCTCTCGGGCAGCGCCTTGATGTGCGGCTGGCTCTGCACGCCGACGAGCCGGAAGCCCGACTGGGGGAGAGCGGCGGTCGCGGCTGAACTGCCCGATCCGCCCTTCGATGCCGCACTCTGCACGGCGTCCTGATGGTCGGTGAACTGGAGCGAGCCGGGCGTTACATGCTCGGATTCATCCGGTGTGGCCACGACGTCGTGAGAAGTGACTTCCGCCGCGGCAGCGTCCTCGACGTCCGGCTGTGCCCCGGGAGCCGGAGCAGCATCGGCCGCAGGGCCTGCCGCCGCACCGCCCGGGAGCGCCCCGGCAGTCCCTCCCTGTCCACCGCCGTCATCACCATGCTGGTTGGATCCGCCGGCCCGCTCGGAGTCGCCGGCATCGGGCTCGTAGTCCGGCTCCAGGTCCAGGCGATCCTCTTCGGCGTCCTCATCGAGAGCAGCCTGCAGACTTTCAACCTCGGGTTGAGAGTCGACGTTGCCGGCCTCATCAAGCTGCGCCCCCGGCTCGGGCGTTGCCACCTCAGGCTCAGGCTGTGCCGCCTGGGCCTGGACGCGCTTGAGCTCCTCGCTTCCGCCGCGCCGGTAGGCGTCGAGGAAGGACGTGTCCACCTCCATTACCTCGGCGGTGGGTGTGGCCGCTTCCAGCATCTCTGCGAAGTCCCGGCTCATCCGAGCTCACCGTCCTCGTCATCCAGGAGGTAGTTGTCGCCCGCGGGTGAGCCCGATGAGGGAGTCGAAGCCTGTGGTGACGACGCGTTCGAGGTTCGCTGAGTTCTTCGCCAGCGCCGCGACCTGGTCGACGAGCTCGTTGAGTCGCGCGATCTCCAGGGTCGGCAGGTCGTAGTCGAGGTTCTCGCGCCGGATCTTCTCGACCACCGCCTCGGCCACGTACTCGTTCACCGAGGAGAACCCGCGCTTGCCAGCCCAGTACTCCGCGCGCTGCTTGTCGTCCGGATCCAGCCGGACGAACATGCCCTGGCGCCCACTACTGCTGCTCTGTGTCGCGCCCGGCGGCTTCTTCTTCGTGCCGCGCACGGGCCGCGTCGTCTTCTCCAACTCCTGTGTTGCGGTCATGCGCGGCTTCTCCTTGCCCTATTTAACCGATCTGTGAGACCCATCTTATCGACACTAGTCGATAAGTCACGTGCTCTCTTTGTGCTTCGGCTCGGATACCAGTAGAGTCGCAGTCGCGCCCAGTCAGTCCCCCCTGGCGGCGCATCAGCGCAGCAGGTGGCCCTGCTCGATTCCTTTCCTCTCGGACGGGGTCACCTGCTGCGGACCGCACCCACCTTCGCGTGACGGCAAGAGAAGAAAGGGCCCGGTGCGACACATCGCACCGGGTCCTTCTTGTGTCTGATGGGCTCCCATTCAGGAGTCGGGCGTGAGAGTCGGCGTCGGGTTCGTCGTGCAGTCGACGAGCCCCTGGGTGAACCTCGGCGACTGCCAGATCGCCTTGTCCTTGTCGCTGGGCAGATGCTCGACGATGGACCCAGCGCCAAGGCGTGCGCCGCCGGCGAAGAAGTGCAGCGCCTCCTGGCTGAAGTCCGCGTTGTACACCAAGGTCGACAGGCACTGGCCGGCCGCCGCGTAGGTCTTCTTCTGACCCTCGTCCCGGGCGTAGGAGGAGAACATCGAGACCAGGCCCTTGGCGAGCTCGATGGACGAGTTGACCGGCTGATCCACGCGGACCGGGTAAGTCGGCTTCAGGTTCGGCTTGCCAACTGCAGGCTTCGCGGCTGCCTTCGGTGGCACGTAGCTCTGAGTCTTGGGGCTGCTGCCGTTCGGAAGTACAGCCTTGTCGATGCACGCGTCGAAGTCCTCGCGCAGCGACCGCGACGCCAGGAGCGCAGCGCCGCCCTCGCTCACCTTGTTCAGTCCGTCGACGGCTGCACCCGTGTCGTCGCCATCGGCCTTGACGATGTAGGCCAGCGCCTCCTCCGGCATTCCCGCCTTCCGCACTGAGCTGGCCAGGCAGGCACCGCCGTCCTTTCTGGGACTCCCGGCGCCCTGGAAGGCGAGCTTGTCCAGCGCCTCGCCGAGTGCCATATCGGTGATCTTGACGGTGCTCACGGTCGGACTCGGCGCAGACGGCGCCTGGGTTGTGCTGCCGTCGCCACTGAAAGCATCCGGCGAGCAGAACGCCCGCGGCCACAGCGAGTGCTGCGGCCGCGGGCGCAGCCTTCCTCATCCTCCAGGTCTTCATCGCTTCTCACCCCACCCCTCTTGTTGCCGACCAGTCCGATTGAATCGACTGGCCTTCGAGGGTATCTTATCCAAATACTTATCGAATGGCAGTCTGTGATGAGTCGGAATGCCGCGAGGTAAGGGGTGCAGAGGGCGCGCCGAGCGGGGCTCGGGCGCGCAGGGTGCCTGCGGGTCTGTTTGGCGCTTGGGGATCAACGGAGTTGATCCGGAGGGTTCTGCGACACCTCGTGCGCGTGTCGGCTACGGGTGGCCCCCTGTCGGGCGGCTGTTCGTGGGCTTCTCATCCCACCCACGAAGGGCTGCTCACCATGACTTCTCTTGCCTCGCGCCCTGCCGCTTCCGCCGATGCTGCTGTGCCCGATCTGGTGGCGTGGCGGTTCGGCCGAGACCGCCACGAAGGTGCTGCCGCCCGTCATCGGAAAGGAAGGGATCCGCACCGCATGACCAACGACGGAATCAGGTCACCCCCCCGGGCCGAGCGACGGTGTGGGCACCGGCTACGCCCGGGACCCGAAGACCGACGAACGGCGCTGCTACCCCTGCGCGGACTCCTGGCAGCGGGAGCAGATGAAGACGGCCGACGTGTGGGGCGGCTACATCGGCTACACCGGCGACGCCCGCAAGCGGTTCGCCTCCTGGCCCGGCGGAGTGCTGGGCAAGGTCACCAGCTACGTGACCGAGGGGCGGGTCAGGTACACGCCCAACGGCGGCCAGTACCGGATGCGGCATGTGACCGTCCGCACGCCCGACGGCTCGACGTGGCGAGGCCGAGGCGGTACCGCGATGGACGCGATCACGATCCGGCGGGTGACCAAGTCGACGTCCAAAGGCGGCAAGGGTCCGAAGGTGCTTCGCGACCTGCTCAAGATCCAAGGGGGGACTTCATGACCCGTCTGCGACTTCCGTACGAGTGGGATGGCAAGAAGAAGTTCAGCCGCGCCGACACGGGCATGACGATCAAGATCGTGGGCCAGGAGCTGGTGTACCACCGGTCGGCAACCGGGCCCACGCCAGCTGATACGACGCACTTCCTGATCCTCGGTGCGCGCCCGACTGTGCCGCGCAGTGTGTCGAGTCTGGTCGACGACCACGGCAACCACTGGCAGACGGGCTGCGCCTACATCAACCCCAAGAACACGTACGGCGACGGGTTCGACCGGATGGTGTGCTGGCCCGCCGGTGAGGCCGACGCCCGCGACGGTGACGTGCTGTACATGCTCCAGCTCCAGCGCCGGCCGGCCGGCAGTGACGGCGAGTGGGAGAACTACAAGGTGCCGCACAGCGTGAGGGCGGCAGGCTTCACCGGGGGCCCGACCCCGTTCAAGGGCAACACCCTGGCCGAACTGCGCTGGTACCCGGAGGAGCAGCCCCGGCACGAGTGGCGAGCCCGCATCGATCAGTACGTCATCCTCTGGCGAGGACGGCCGCACTGGGTGTACCCGGACGGTTGGGTTGAGCGCGACAACTGAGTGGGCGGCTGTG
Source organism: Streptomyces umbrinus (assembly GCF_030817415.1). Lineage (NCBI taxonomy): Bacteria > Bacillati > Actinomycetota > Actinomycetes > Kitasatosporales > Streptomycetaceae > Streptomyces > Streptomyces umbrinus. The sequence goes on from NZ_JAUSZI010000002.1 coordinate 9,970,955, forward strand.
GTTTTTCATGCTCCAGCGGTACGTACCGTGACCAACTGGCTGAATGGGTCGACACCGCGACCCGCTACGTAGAACTCAAACCGCCTTGCGATGGCACGGCATCCGATCCGGTCGCGGCCTACTGCGTACGCCACATGAGTGAACGCATGCGTAAGAGCAACCCCCAATACCGCGTGAGGGCCCGCCAGTTCAGAGGGCGCACATTCCATCAGGCATTCGTGGTGCACACCGATGGCACCCGCACAGCAATCGACGTCTGAGCTAACGGCAGTCCAGGACGCAGCAGAAACGCCGCGCCCCGGGCTGCCGACTGTCAGGCGAAATCCGCCTTTCGAGGAGGAATGATGACCCACCACTACAAGCGGCCCGAGAAGTACTACGTGACGCCCGGAGAAACCGTCGTCGTCAAGTGCGGTGCATCCGAGTGCATGATGAGCATGGGGCTCACTAACAAGTTCATGCCCGTCACCATTCTGGACAACGGATACGGGCAGATGCGCGATCCGCAGGTCGGTCACGACTACTCCATGCCGACTCCGCTGAGCTGGATCAGCTGCTTCTACGAGGACACCGACGGCCGGTACGGGACCGAGGTCTACGAAATCGGCGTCGGACACACCGTCACCCATGCGTCCGGCCGCTTCTACGTCTACGTGGACGGCAAAAAGCTCTACGGCGTCCAGTCCCCGCGGTTCGAGGAGATGCGCGAAGCGGCCCGCGAGATGCACGGGAGGGACATCCCGAGCGCCGAGGTCCGCTTCCTGGAGAACAGCCGCTGCCTGCCCATCTCGTGGTCCCGCTCCGTCGTCGTGCCGCTCGACACCGAGGTCCGTGGCCACGTCACCCGCACCTACCGGGACACCTGGGTCGACCTTCCGACCCACTTCAACCTGTTCGCCGGCCGCCACCACCTTCAGGAGGGTCTGAGAGTGACCCAGGACAGCAATGAACCGCAGGTGTGGACCTTCTACAGCACCGGTGAGGCGTACGGCGCCGTCCAGTGCCGCGAGGAGATCCACGACGGCGATGTGCTGGTGATCGAGCGGGAGAAGGTCGTCGGCATCGCGGAGACGTGGCCCTTCGCCCTCACCGAGGCGTTCGGTGAACTCCACACGCTGAAGCCCGACTTCCGCACATACAAGGACGGCGCCTACGCCGCGAGCATCCCGGTGGCCGAGCGGGAGGCCGCCAGGATCGGCGTACCCCTCACACGCCTGGACGCGGTAGCAACCGAGCGCTTCGCGCCCGACTTCGACCTACGCGGCTCGCGATACACCGTGGAGTCGATGGAGCGCCTGCTGCCCGAACTCCCGGCCGTGCACCTCACCGCCGAGTACGTGACCCGCGTGGTGGAGTCCGCGCTGCTGCGTATCCCGCTCCCGCCCGTCATCGTGTCCGTCGACACCGACAGGCACACCTACGTGGTCCGCTCCGGCGGAGCGTATCTGTCCGCGCTGCGCGAGTTCTGCCGCGGGGGCTCCGAATACCGACTGACCGGCGGCGAGTTCGAGCTGCCGGATGGATTCCCGGACGCCACCTTCGCGGAACTCCCCGGCTGGGGAAAGACCCGCATCCGGGAGGCCAACGTGCGCTGGTTCCAGGTGCGCCCTGTCCCGGACGCCCTGGTCGAGAGCCTGGCCCGACGGATGTGCGGTTGGCCGGGTGAGGTCGCATGAGCGTCGTCGGCTACACCTACGGGGACGACAACCTCTGTCCCTCGTGCACGGTCGGGCGGATGCGAGCGAACGGCATCAAGGTCGCCCGCAGCAGGGAGCATGAGCAGGCGATCCGGCGGGCCGCAGAACGGGTCGGGACCGACTTCAGCGACGAGCGTTCCTACGACTCCAGCGGCTTCCCGAAGACGATCACGAGTCAGCAGACCCGCACGGAGCTGACCGAGCTGCCGGACGGAGAGCGCGGCGAGATCGAGGACGAGAAGTGCGACCGGTGCGGGAAGTGGATGAAGCTCGGGGCGAAGTCGCCGACCGAGGCCGGTCTGACCCGCTGGGTCCGTGACGACTTCGAGCTGCCGCAGGCCCTGGCCCGAGAGATCGCCAGGAAGTTGCGCGAGTGGGGCCTGTCGCACCCGGAGTTCATCACGGAGGACAACGTCCGCCAGGCCGCCGCGATGTTCCCGCATGACTACGCCACCGTGCACCTCTCCGGCGACGCGAGCTTCGGGCTGATGCTGGCGCCCGAATACGACGAGGACCCGTGCTTCTACTGCGAGCAGCCGTACGAGAAGCACACGTTCGTCTGTGAGACGTGCGGCACGAACGTTCCGGCCGGCATCAAGCACTCCCACCAGGTCCCGGTCAAGGGTCAGCTCAAGGTCCGCACGATCAACAAGTAAGGGAACCGAATATGGACGATCTGGTATTCGAAGACCCCCCGGCTCCGCGGAAAACCAATCCCGCATACGAGGCTGTAGCCGAAGCGCTACGCAAGCGGCCCCGCGAATGGGCCAGGGTGGGTGCATTCCCGTCGGCATCCATGATTGCCAGCAACATCAAGCGCGGGAGGCCGAAGGCATTCGAGCCCGCCGGAGCATTCGATTCGGTATCGCGCAAGGTCGAGGACGGGACGGTTCTGTACGTGCAATACGTCGGTGAAGCGAAAGACTCGGAGGAACCATCTTGATTCTGCTGATGGGACGCTTTGATTCCGGGGGAAATCTCATCATCGAGTCGTCGGACCAATTCCCCGGCGACCACCCGCAAGCCGAAATCGATGCTCTGGTTGCCGAGAAGGTCGGTGACGACCCCAACGGGTGGGCGCATTCATACCTGGTGGACTCGCACAGCCGGGCTGTAAATGAGGCGTACCAAGAGGTCGTCAGAGACGTCGATGACGAGAATTCAACCGTCATCGACAATGTCTGGGGCGTCCTGGTCGACGACTGAAACCTGTCCGAACGACGAGCAGTGAATGCCGGACGGCATTCGGCGGTTTCGATTCCCGCGCCGGGCACCAAATGAATTCCAACAGCAGGGAGACCTGAAATGTTCGGCGACGACATGCCTATGTGTACCCGCAACGGCGTGCGCATTGTTGGCGGAATGCAGCTGCACAACACCTACGACAACGAGCCGGTGACCGTCACCTCGGGCACGGACTGCGCCCGTCACCGCAGCACCCCGTACCGCAGACCAGGCGCCGACGGCATCACGCGTCCCACACGGTCGGTACACGCCAACGGGACCGACCGCTACGTCAACGAGTGGGAGGGCTACCACCACGTGGTCGTGCGCACCGGCCCTACCGGTGTGTGCCGTTACGTGCACGCGTCGGAACTGACGACAGAGGAGTGGTCCGGGCAGTTGGCCGTAAGTAAGGAGGGAAATTCGTGAGTGGGTACGGAAGTAAGCGTGCTGTGCGTGAGCTGATCATTGAGACCCTGGAAAAGGAGGGGCGCAACCCCCACGCGTACAACATCGCCGGAATCATGCGGGACGCTTTCTACGACCGGGGGCCAGGGCACGGCTACGGGGCGGAGAGCGAGGAGCATTGGCACGCGGCCGTCAAGAAGTACCGACGAGCCTTCGGTGTCGGTGACCTGGTACGCGTAGTCCTAGAAGTCGACGGGCAGACCGAGTTCCACTACGGCACGATCGCGCAGTTCCGGAAGGCCAACGGGGGCAGCTACCGGGCCACGCCGGTCAAGCCGCACTCCGCGTACGTCGAACTGGAGCACCAGGCGAGTTACGGGCGGACGGTTCCGCTCGACGAAGTCACCCCGATCCTGGACGACTTCGAGTTCATCTGGGACGCCGTCGAGGTCCACCGGGGCGCCTTCGGCCCGGCCGGAATGCTGTGGTGCATGGGCTGCCCGCGCCCCTACCCGAAGCCTGCCGAGGTGAAGGTGGTCCACAAGGCGACGGGCGTGAAGACGCAGTTGTGCAAGGAGCACAACGACGAGGAGCAGTGGGCCCGGCTCGGTCACCGGCCGATGTGGGACGCGCGCGGGTGCCGAGAAGAGATCCAGGCGCTGGTGCGGAACCCCGGGGAGATCACGGGGCCCGCCGACGATGCCGACGCTTGTGCGCTCCGCCAGTTCGCCGACGTGTTCCCGTACCTCGTGCCGGAGAAGGCGGCCGAGTTGTACGCACAGTGGAAGGAAAACCAGAGTGCACAGGTAGCTGCCTGAAATCCGCGTCCGTATCCATCACCCGTACGAGCCCGACGCGTACCCGTGGTGGGAGTTCGACACCGAGGACGCAGCCGCAATTCGCGAGTGTCGTCGGTTCCCTTACGTCGTGGAGGTCACCCACGAGGCTGGCCAGCTCGTGGGTGACCTCTCCAACCTGGTGGCCGGCCCCGGTATCGAGGGCACCTACCGCGTCGGCCCGTGGGCCATTCAGGACACTGCGGTGGCCTACTACACCATCGACTGCTGGACGTCTGCGTGCGGCATCGAACCAGGCAGCCTGTTCCGATTCGTCGGAACCGTCTTCGAGGTACTGGGCGCCGAACACATCTCCCTGGGGTACGGCGATATCGGATACGCGACCGGCTACCTGATCTGGCAGGCAACCAGCGGCGGCCCGCTCATTCGGATCTCCCTCCTGCACACCACAGAGCGAGTGCTGGCGTTGGAGGCTGCCAAGTGCGCCGAATGCTGAGGCTGGGCCACGCACACGCTGGAGAGCGAGGACCCCTGTGAACGACGCCGATATTCCCCAGTCCGAACTTTGCGGGATTGACCATGGGGAACGCGGAGTTGCTCCGCGACGACCAGGCTGACGGCGCTCTTCCCCGGGCCGCCCGGTAACCAGCCGATCCAATAGGTCTGAGTCGGGCGGTCAAGGATGAGCGCAGCTCATCGCGGTAGCGGCGCCGTAGGCGTCCTTGAGGGCCCGGCTCGGACCGGACACTTCACAGCCGGGCGGCCCAGCTCCTCCCTGCTCACCCGATTCGCACGTACAAGCGGGGACGACGGCGTTGACTTGGGGAATTACGCGACCGCTCACAACCCCGACCCCGTCCCGTACGAGCCCGAGGGGGAGCGCGAGCACTTCTGCGAGCCGTGCGGCATCTCCTACGTCTCGACCAACCGAATCAAGCGCCTCAACGGCGTGCTCCTGAAGGGAATCGTATGAGGACAGAAGTCCAGGGCTGGAAGCTCGTGCAGGCCAGGCGCAGCGAGTGGCGCGGCAAGTACGACGGGGTGTTCCTCGGCGAGAGGGACGGCGAGTGGGTCGCGGGCCGGATGTTCACCGGCACGAGCATGCGGGACGGGTTCGGCGACAACGGCGAGTGGTGGTATGCGACCTACTACGACCTGCCCACGGAGCACGAGGCGTACCGGGCGCTGCGCGCGGTGCGCGAGTACATCCGGCTGGCGAAGGAAGCTGCGGACTGCTGGGACTACATCTTCGACCAGCGGGCCGGTGAGGCAGTCGACCAGCACTGGGCGAACCGCGTGCCGCTGGAGGGCGTGGCGGACATGTCCTCGCATTGGGTGCACCCCGGCCAGACCGGTGATATCCGCGAAGGCACGTACATGCTGCCCGCGGCCGAGGCGAAGTACGACCTGCTGAAGCTCATGCGGAAGGCGTACACGGTGCACGAGGCGTTCCGTGACCCGACGCAATGCAAGACCGGCTCGCAGCTGCACACGGCGTCCCAGACCGCTATCGAGGCGGCCGGGCCGGTGCGCCTGAGCGTGGCCGGCGACGGCTTCGACCTGTCGTACCACGGCCGCTACAACGACACCGACGAGCGCTGGCTACGCATCCTCCGCAACCCGCACCCCGACAGGAAGATGGGCAACTGATCGTGCGCTGCTACACCCAGCCCCACGCCAACCCCCGCTGTGAGGGCACCGCGACGCACATGCTGATTTACTCCACGCCCGACATGGACCGGGAGCCGGGGGAGACCTCCCGGTACCTGGACCCGGTGTGTAAACCGTGCGGATACGAGTTCATCCGCCGCGACTACTACCGGGCCGTACTGGTGCCGCTGCACATCTACAACCCGACCCCCGAATTCAAGGACATTGCTGGAGGACACCGGCTGGTCGACCACCCGTTTCATGAGGCGGCCTGCCACGACTGCCTTCTGCTGGGGTCGGTCGAATACTTCCGGCAGGGGCGGCAGAAGAGGCTGCATGGCTGCTGTGCCCGGCCCGAGTCAGTGAACAGCGACCTGTTGCCCAACCGCGCCGCGTACCAAACACTCACGCTCGACGAGCTGGCTGGCCTCTGGTGGAGGTACACGACCCACGATCTCGGCATGGGCATCGAGGACTGGCGTCTGATCGCGAACCATCCCTGCCTCGCCGCCACGTTCACCTTCCGCGACCGCGAGTACGGGCTGCGGCACTCCCAGGACGGCACCTACATCTGGGCCGAGAAGCTGGAGAACCGGGGCCGCCTCCGGCCCGACCGGATTAACACCCAGTACGAGACCACCTACAAGCAGGTCGTCTTCCACATCCACGGCCTGGAGAACAAGTACGAGAACACGTACTTCGTCACCTGGACCCCCGGCCGTCAGGACGTCATTCTCCACGGCGCCGACGGGCAGATCAGAGCCGTGCTGCGCCTGACCGGCCTGACACGCCCGGGTAACCCGCTGGCCGAGGTGACCGACGCCGTGTGCGACACCTTCGGTGCCATTGCCGACATCACTTTCCAGACCTGCATCTACGAATAGGAGACAGCCGTGTCCGAACCGCACTTCCACTACGAGGCCCTCAACCAGGACGGCACCCGTTTCGCGGTACACGAAGGCGCCCCCGGCGCCGCCCGTGAGAGCTGGCGCTACCTCGGCATCGTCCACGAGACCGCCGGGGCCGGATGGGTTGCCGACTGGGGTACCCGGGGTCACGTCGCCATGCCCGGATTCAAGGACAGCGACGACGCGGCCGGCGCCCTCTACTGGTTCGCCCCGCCGGCGCAGTCCTTCGGTAGCCGGCCGGCCGGCAAGACCGCCTCCCGCATGGACGAGCAGCCCGACACGGAAGAGTCCTACCGGGTGCGGCCCTCTCTCATTCCTCACCCCGGCGTCCTCGTTTCCCTCATGCCCATGCGGGGCAGCGGGGACTTCCTGGTCGACTGCAACACCTGGGGCGTGGGCAGCGGCATCGGCTACCTCGAGCACCACGAGGACAGGCAGTTCGACGTCCGGATCGACAACAAGGTGATCGGCGAGACGGAGAGCCGGGAGGCAGGCATGTGGGCCGTGCTCAGGGACTTCACCGGCAGCAGCTTCTACGAGCGGCTCTTGGCCGACTTCACGCCGTCCGGAAAGAGGAACCTTATGTCCGAACCCGACATCGTCGACGTCCGCAAGCTTCCGCCCTACTACAAGGCCGACCTCAACCATCTGCTGCCGGTGGAGCAGTCGTTGCTCGGTCGCCATGAGCTGATCATCGGCGACATCACCCGGTACCGCGCAGGCATTGAGTACTACGCACCGATTGCCCCCACCGAAGACGGCAGGCTCCGGGGCGGCACACTCACCCTGAGCGAGGCGCAGGCCCGCCATATCTACGCTCAGCTCGGCGAGCTGTTCAAGCGTTGGGACCTGGAGAACGAGCGTGAGGCCGAATGGTCGAGCCGCCCACACTTCAGTGCCTGGATGACCTACGGCACCGGTCACCTCTCTCAGCCACACATGGATGTTTCGGTATGGCAGGACAAGCTGACCGGCGAGCACCCGGGGGACGAGCGGGCATGGTCGCCCGACTATGACACGCCTGCTGCGTTCGGAGAGCGCACCACCATCGCCGCCAAGGGCGGGGACCCCGAGGGCGGCAAGCGCGAGGCTGAGCGGCTTCTGAGCGATGCTGGGTGGCGAGTGATCGGCGAATGGCGAGACGCCGACGACATGGCGCTGATCGTTAGCGTCGCCCGCACAGAGGACTGAATCGCCGCTTCTATTCTATGGGCGTGTTGCAGCACCGACTAACAACGGTTGCCCGCTGGCAGCGGCATCGTCTTCACATCCGACGTCCGCACGTCCGCCGGGGCCAGTTCAGGGACCTCCACCATCGAGCCGTCCCGCGTACGGACCGAGCGCAGACGCACCGGATTCACCGCGACGTATCGCCGTGCCGTCGCCCACTCGTATTTCCGTCGCTATAGCGGTTCGCCGGGTTCGGTGACGACCTCCCGGTCGACGACCCACTTGCGGATGATCCGCTGGGCTCCGTCGTCCTCGACGGCGACGAACTGGACAACGACGGCGGGGTCGTGGGTGTAGAGCCCGACCCATCCCTTGTACATGGTGTGGGCGACGGCGGGGTTGTCCCAGTAGCCGGTGACGGCCGGGCCGTCCTCCACGAACTGGAGGATCGCCCGGTACGCCGTCATCGCCCGTCTCCGCCGGCCGCGGCGCTCTCGTCGGCGAACGGGCTCGGCGAGTGGGCGACGACGTCCGGGTGCAGCGCGGGTGCGATCTCATTGAGGTCGGGGTGGGTGGCGGCGACCTCGCGCAGCAGCCGGGTGAAGGTGACGTGATCGAGCCCGCGGCCGGTGCGGGAGACCAGTAGCGGGCCCTCGGTCTCGGTGGAGTGCGGGGCCTTGTGGGTGCGCACCGGCAGGTACTCGTCCAGTGCCCACACCAGCGGGCGGGGGATGGAGGCGAGCGGGCCGACGGCGGAGGCGCTGTTGTTCTTGACCGGCAGCTTCCAGGTGGGACCGGCCTGGTTGTCGCGCTGGACGTACTGCATGACGGCCGCGATGGACTGGCCCGGGCGCAGGCCCGCGAGGGTCATGTAGGTGGCGAGGCGGGCGCGTTCGGGGTGGGGGCCGCGGTAGCGGTCGGCGGCGGTGCGCAGCGCGTCGGTCTGGAACCGGGTGAGGGTCTCGCGCGCGGCCGGCGGGGTGGGCCCGGCGAGCGCACGCCGGGGCGGCAGGTTCCAGCGGGCGGCGCCGAGGGCATCCTCGCAGTGGGCGTAGAAGCTGCGGACGGCGGAGACGGCGCGGCCGCGGGAGGTGGCGGCGAGCGGGGCACCGTCGAAGGCGGTGAGGCGTGCGGCCCAGTCCTGGATGTGCAGGGGCTCGAAGCGCCAGACGAAATCGCCGATGTAGGTGAACCAGTCCTGCTTCCAGCCGGGCGGGGCGTCGATCCCGGCGAGGTAGAGGCGGTAACGGTACTTGGTGTCCTCGTCCCAGACGCGCCCGATGACCTGCTGGCCGTCGGGCCGGACGTACGAACCGGCGAGCCAGCCGTGCAGGATCGCGTAGGGGTCCGGAGCCTGGGTCTGGGAGTCCATCCCGTCACTCTACGAATCGGGCGTGCTGTCCCGGTCCGGGAGTCCCGGCTGGTCCTGTTGCAGCAGCTGACCGTCAGGGAGCAGGTCACCCTGCCGCAGGAAGGCGGCCATCTACAGAACTCCCTCCACGAACCCGTCCCTGTGCTCGGGGGACGCGGCGGCCACGTTGCTCGCCTGGTACGGCTGGGTATAACCGTCGGCCCACCGGGCGACTGCCAGGTGGTTTCGATAGATGTCCGCGTACGGGCCAGCAAGTGCCGCGGCTGCCCTTTCAGGGCGCCAGTCGATCTCTGTTGTCGTCTGCCGCGAAAACGTCAGTGTCGCTGCCACGGGAGGTGTCAGTGCCATCCGCACGGTCACATGGTGCGGCCAGCCGGATGTCCGCCAGCTGTGGTCAGGACGTTTGGGGCGCGGCGCGGGTGAGGGGCGCGAGGTCGCCGTACAGCGCGGCGGCGAGCTCGCGGGCGCGGTGTTCGGTCTCGACGTCGTACAGCACGAAGTAGACGGGGCCGGCGGAGGAGTCGGAGCGGATCTCCCGTGCGCGGATCAGGCGGATGACGGCGGCGCGGATCGCGTCGTACGCGTCATCGGCGACGGTGTGGCCTGGGCCGGCGGTGAGGGCGTCGGCCTTGACGGTCCAGCGGCGGCCCTGGTTCTCAATGGCGACGAACACGGCGCACTGGTGCTTGGCCTGCCGGTACGCGGCGTTGAAGGCGTCGACGGCCGTGGCGTCGGGGACCTGTTCGGCGGGGCACGGGGTGGGCAGCGGCTCCATGGGGGCATCGTCGCAGGAGGGGCGGACATGCTGCCGGTGTTGACGCCGGTCGTGTCCCTGTGGGGGCCGGGGGCGTTGACGGGGTGACGCGTGCACGGGTTGATGGACCCCACGGGACTCGTGCCGGTCGGCGGCCCCGGTACCTGCCCGGCACCCGGGGCCGCGGCGCGTTCGATGCCGGGAGGCCGAGTCAGGGCTCAAGCGGTTTTCGCGGTGGCCAGGGGCCGGAGGTCTTCGGGGCGCTCAGAGTGGTCGCGTCAGTCGGCGCACACGCCGAGCATGTCGTTCCACGCCTGCCGCAGGATGTCCCGGGTCAGGCGCCCGTCCCCGCCCTGATCCGCTGGTCTAAGTGGCGTAAGCACGGTTGCGCGCCTGAAGGAGCCTGCCATGGTCAGAACATGGCACTCATTTTGCTCATCGCCGGCCTGGTCATCATCGGCCTGGGCATTGTCTGGATGTTCCTCCCGCGCAACAAGCGGGAGGATGTCGAACCGCACGGCCTGGACGTGAGCGACATCCTGGAGCAGATCAACAACATGCTGGACAAGTTCGAGTCCCGCTACCGCCCCGGTGTGATCATGCTGGTCGTGGGTGTCGCTCTCGTCTGCCTGAGCGTGTTCGTGGAAACGCGCGAGGCGAAAGATGCCGTGACGGCAGGGCACATCGCGGCCAGCGTGAGGTAGTCAGTAGGGGCGGAAACCGCCGTCGGCCGACTTGATGACCACCGGCACGCCCTCAAGAGTGGGAGGGATGTCATCAGCTGCCCGGTCGACGTACACACGGATCACAGGGACTCCTCCCCGTGTGCCCAGACCTACGCCGTGCACGCCTTTGAGACGGAGAAGCTCCAGCTCATGGCGCTGCTTCACCTCTCCGGCCTTCGCTTGGGCACGGGTCGTCTTGCTCATTGCCAAAACGATACTCCCAGATCGTCGAGAACGTTCGTGATCCGATTCGCGATCGTGTAACGGAACCGCCGGGAGCCACCGCAGATCATTCCGACGGGCCGGAGAGTCCCTTCCTCCAGCACCAGGGCCCCCGAATCGCCGGGCTTGCTGAAACGCTGCCCTTTGGTGGTGGCCTCGACGATGACCTGTTCGCGCATGATCGCCTTCCGGCTGCCGTAAGGGATCACGAGCGTGTTCATGGGGTCGGTCACTTCGCCGTGCGTCACCTGGCTGGTTCTTCCGGATTTCAGCACCGGCAGATGCTCTGCGGGGTCCTGCGGCCGCGGATCGATGTCGCCTACGTTGTAGACGCCGGGCGAGTAGACCTCTGCGGCGTCTGCGATCTCCGCGAGAGCAGCGTCGATGCGGTTGGGCGCATCGAAGTACAGCTCTTCCCAGTCGTCGAGGCAGCCGACCTGATCATGGTCCGGATCGGCTCCGTCGTACGGTGCTGGCTGCAGGACGGCGTCGTTCTTGTGGGCGCGGTTGGTGCGTGCGAGCACATGGTTGCAGCTCACCAGATACAGCTGCCGGGAGGAGCCGCGTCGGGCGAAGAAGCCGAGCGACCCCAGGGTCCCGGCGCTGTGCCCTATGGAGGCGCCGCTCGCGGTCGGGCGGAGCCGGAGGCGCGGGCTGAAGGGCATAAAACCCCCTGTCTCCACCACGTCGGTGGGGACTCCGTCGATCTCCTTGGGGACCGCGGGTCCCGATACGGCGAACACGGGTTCCTTCTGGACGACGTACACGGCGATGCTGGGCACACCGGTGCGGTGCCCGGCGGTGACCTTCTCTCGCAGTCCCACGCCGACGATGTTCGGCTCCGGCGCGGTGGCTGTCGGCCCCCACTCCCAGCCCGCTCCTACCAGTCGGATGCTCTCGTGGGCGAGCAGGGGCGTGTGCTCGGCGAAGGGAGGGGCGGCAGCGGTTTGACTGCCCCAGATGAGCAGCTGCTCCGCTTCGTCGCGGGCAGCCAGCATGTATTTCGTCATCAAACCGCCCATACATCCAGGCTACGACCGATCGCCGCCTCGACGGGCGGCAGTGCTGTAGGCCGCTGGCTTCGGCCCCTGCGGCCCGGGACGGGAGCTGGCTCTGGCACCTCCCGCGCCCGGACGCATCACTGGGGCGGGTCCCGCTGGTCGGGCAGGACGATGATGCGGGTGCCGTTGGGCGCGGTACGGCCGAGAAGGCGCAGCTCGTCGAGGTTGCGGACGAAGATGAGCAGCCCCTTGAGCTGGTCCCAGTCGACGAACTGGGGTCGGGGCCGCAGGACGGCGTAGGGGCGGTCGCCCTTCCCCGCGCCTGTGTGGCGTCGGCCGGATCAGCCGGGCTGCGCGAGCGCGGCGCGGCGGGTGTCGAGCGCGGTCGCCGCGGTGGCGGCGTCGAGCGCGATCCCGAACTCGTGCAGGCCGACGTCCAGTACGTCGGTGGGGGGCGCCGCGGGGTCACGCTTGAGGGCGAGTTCGGCGGCGCCGTGCGCGAGGACGCGGTCCCGGTCGGCGGATGCGGGGTCGGACAGCGCGGACAGCACGTTCCGCCACAGAGCGGTCATCGGTCTGTGCCTCCCTCGGCCGGCTCGGTGTGCGCCTGATCCTGCTCGTCGGCGTCGTGCTCGGTCCTGCCGCCGTACGGCCCGAAGGGCCCTGGGTTGTGCACACTCGGTCAGTGACCAAGTAGCTGTATGGTCCCCGGGTGTTGAGACAAGGAGCCTGGGCAGTCCGCTACAGCTCGCGGGCCGGGCACGCCACTGCGACGTGGTTGACCAGCGACAACGCCCTTGAGGTGTTGCCTGCGCAGGCGGTTGCCCTGTCTGGGCTACCACGGAAGGACGCCTCCAAGCGGGACACGTAGCGTAATCGATCGATGACGCTACGAGACTCTTAGGAGGGTCGACCATGCAAAGAAAGCCGAGACAAGCACCCCGAATACGCGCGGTCCGCCGCATAGCCTTGGCTACTGCCAGCAGCCTGGCCGCAGGCTCCATCGTCCTCTCGTCGGGCTACACAGCCCTCGCGCAACCGACGCCGTCACCCAGTGACACTCACACCACCGAGCCGCCCACGCCTTCACCGTCCGACACTCACACCACCGAGCCGCCAGCTCCGGTCCCGCCCCCGGCTCCAGTCCCGCCCCCTGCTCCGGTCGAGCCTCCGGCTCCCGAGGACACTCACACCACCGCGCCGGCTCCGATCCAACCTCCGGCCGAGCCGCCAGCGCCGACGACGCCGGTCGTGCCCTCGCAGCCCTCCGGTGAAGTCACGCACACAGTGGTGCCTGGCGACACGTTGTGGGGGATCGCGCAGAAGTTCCTGGGCTCCGGCGTGAAGTGGCCATCGATCTACGACGTCAACAAGTCGGTCATCGAGAAGGCGGCGCGGACGCATGGGCACACATCAAGCGGCCTTGGCCGCTTGATCTTCCCGAAGACGCAGCTTCGCCTGCCGACACTCCCCCAACTCCAGCCAAACGCCGATGCGGTGAAGACGCTGATCAAGGAAATTGTCAGCACGGGCAATGACCTGTGCGTAGCGCTCCACTGCAACGCGACGTGGTCAGAGTCGGGAGCCAGCAAGGCGATCGGCGTCCTCGGCAGGGTGGACTACGGCATCAACTTCGGACGGGTCGTCGTCCAGGGAGTCAAGTGGTACACCGCGCTTGAGCAGTACAACGCTGTGGTCGCGAAGTACGGCACAAGTACAAAAAACCCGCAGGTCAATGAAGCGGCCATCCGGCTCGTCCTGGCTAACCGCGATCTGCATCAAGCCCTTGTCGACTGGTCGCCTCTCCTGGGAGTCTTCTTCCCGGTCCCCACGATCACGTTGACGCTCCCGTGACGACCCTGTGTTCACATAGGGCGATGTTCCTCAACTCCTGAACGACCACGCCGCAGACAGCTGACCGCCCGCATTCCCATCTGTGGAAACGCGGGCGGTAAGCCGGGGGTTGGCTCAGGCGGCGAGCGAGCCAGGTCGTGATAGCAGCCGAGGCAGACCGGCAGCGGCCGGGACGTCTCGGTGGGCGTCTGCACACGTACGAGCAGCCCCGGGTCGGCCTGCGGCCAGATGGCATGTAGCACTGCGCAGCGCTCAGGTCTGCGGTCGACGCGAGAGCCGACGGTACAGCGGATGCCGGTAGCAGTCGTTCTGTTTCGAGGTCGGTTTCTCGGACTCCCGCTCACTGCCGGCCCATCAGGATGGTGTCGCAGTAAATGCCGTGACCGGTTGCGAGGGTTCTGAGAACGACCCGGAGCCGATCTCGCTCCGGCCTGCCGCGTCGTCTTATCGGTCGGCAGGCTGTGGGCGGACGCGGTAGACGTGCGGCCAATGCTTCCCGGTGATGAGCAAGTCGTGCGTGGAAGGGTCCACGGCGATGCCGTTCACGTTGCCGGGACGCCGAGCAGCGGGCGGAAGATCTGGGAGGGCACCGATGTGCAGGGTCGCCTTTACGCGCCCTGTACCGGGATCGACGCGGACGATGTCATCGGTGGGCCAGACATTGGCCCACACGTCCGTGCCGGTGCACTCAAGCTCGTTCAACCCGCTCACGGGCCCGTTACGGTCGTGGACCGTGATCCGGCCCAGCAGCCCAAAGGACTGCGGGTTGCGCAGCGACAGGGTTGCGCTGCCGTCACTCATCATGAGCCGGCCACGTGCTCGATCGTGGCACAGGCCCCAGCCCTCACCGTCGTACGTCACCCGGCGCAGCTCGGCCAGGGTCCGGCTGTCCCGGAACACGGCCGTACGCTCACGCCACGTCAGCTGCCATAGTCCGCCGTTGGCTAGGGTCAGGCCTTCGCCGAACCAAGAGGGCGGCAGCGCCACGCGTTGGCTCACCCGGCCCGAGGACAGATGTGCCTTCTGTACCCAGGATTGTCGGTACATTCCGGAGCTCTCGTACAACGAGCCGGCCAGAACTTCCAGGCCCTCGGTGAAGGCGCTGGCGTCATGCGGCAGTACCTGAAGCACCTTCGCTTCCAGTTCCATCGGATCGGCGGGCGCTGCCATGCGGCCAGCTGGGGGCATACCGGTCAGCCCAGAGAACACGATGAGGCATGCACTGACCGTCAGCCCCCGCAGGACTGACCGTCGCAATCCAATGAAGGGCAACAGAAGCCTCCGGGGCAGAGCGACAGGACGACTCCCAGGGCAGGAAACGGGCCATCCGGCCATCGTGAGCCAAATCTACTTTGGGAGCGCGAAGAAGGCCGCCCGACATCCGTGCGGCCGGCACCTGCCCGACAGCGACCGTCCCGGCGCCCAGAAGCCGCACGTCACGAGTGCGCTCCAGAGCGAGCTCCATCGCCTTGTCGGACACCCACATCGGGCCCAGCCGCTGGCCGGCTCGGACACCCGCTTCATCTTCAGGGCCTCGGCGTCCAGATGGAAGAACTGTTCCAGTTCGCCGGGCGACGGCTCAGTGGAACCCACACCGGAAGCACCTTCGAGCGCGGCCTTCTGCTCCGGCTGATCGGACAAGGGCCCCGGCGGCTCCAGCGCCGCCGGGGCTTCACCTGAATTGGCGATACCGCCACATGGCCGCCCGGCAAGATCACCGTCACGGCCGGCAGCTCGGGCGGCGTGTCCGCCACGGCTACGCCTCCTGCTCCCCGCTGCCCGGGGCCGCGGCCGCCGCCAGGACTGCATGCCGGAGACCGCTGCGAGCGTCCGGGCGTTCCGGTTCGGCGACCTCATTCCAGAAACCGTGGGTGACGATCGTGGGGGCCAGTTCGCGTTCCCGCTCGCGCAGTTGGGCGACTTGCCGCTGTTCCGAATCCGTCCAGCCGCGAGAGTCCGGGTGGGCGGGGGACGTGGAGAGCCAGTAGCCCTCAGGCCTCGCCCAGGCTTCCATCGGCTCCACGCTGTACGGCAACGCCTTGAACAGGGCGGCTAGGTCGGCGCGCACCACGTGGAGGTCGCGCTGCGCTTTGAGAAGATCGTCGGGATAGTCGTACGCCAAGACGCGATATTAGTTCGACTCCAGGCCGCCGGGAGCCCGGCATGCCGGTCGCCGGCCCTCCGGCGCGAGCGCCAGGCAATCACGTTCGGACCGTCACCCATCCGAGTGGCGAAGGCCCCCGAAGTGCTCTCCCTGAGCCCCTTTGCGTACGCACGCGCGGCCACACGCCGAACACCACGGCACACCCGCAAACGAGTCCGTAGCTGCCCCAGGGCCACCCGTGAGGGGCCATCGCCAGCACAGAGGAATCCGAATGATCAAAATCCGTCGGGTAGCGCGTCACCCCCGCCACCCTGTGTGGAACTCCACGTAATTCCCCATCGGCAGCGTCAGGTTCCCCAGCCAAACGTTCGAGCGCGGCAATGGGGTCGCTGTGTTCTCACCCGGATAATTCTGGGACGGCCTGGGACGGCCTCCGTATCTTGGCGCCATGACGGACGAGGCAGTGCCGAGGCTCAATCTGAACCGCTGGGGCGACACATCGGACCCGGCCCGGGAGCGACGGACGCCGGGGTCACTGCTCGACGGGAGCGCGGGACAAGCCTGCGCGCGTTCGTCGAAGCAGTTCGAGAACCAGACGCTCCTGGTTTCTGTCCGTACCTAGGAGGCGGTTTGCGTGCAGGTGGACGTAGTGGCGGTGCAGCATAGTGCGTGAACACTGCAGCAGGTTGTTGCTGTGCAGCGAGTCGAGGAGGTCGAGGGCCGGCCTGAGTGCCAGACGCCGGGCCCGCAACAGCCGAGTGGTTTCCGCATCCCAGGCACCGGGGCAGCCGAGCACTTGTCGAAGGGCTCTCTTGCGCTCTCGGTACGCGTTGCCGCCCTCGCGTGAGCAGGGCGGGAAGGGTCCGTAGGAGAAGCGCGCTCTCTCCTCCGGGTCTACGCCAAAACAGTCGAGCAGGTCATCGATGCTGATCACCGCGAGGTCCACCATGCTGGCTGTGATCAGTCCCTCTTTGCTCGCCTGCAGCATCTCGCCGACGACCGGACTGTCCGCCGTGAAGATGGCTTCCGCCGCCCGCATCCCGGCCTCACCGCCGTAGCGCTCCACCTCGCGTTCGTACGTCTCGAAGGAGAACTTCGTGCACATGCCGCCTGCCGACAGGTCGTCCGCCCACAAGCAGACCTGTTCCAGCAGCGGGCCTATGAGGGCCGACGGTTCTCCGTGGAGCCGGATCCGCAAATGTGGTTCCGGGTCGGCGTAGCGGACGAAGTACCAGCCGTCCGATAGCCCCGAACCCGTGGCGAATTCCCCGAAGGCCTGCAGTGGCCCCGCGATCACTTCGTCCTGCTGCCAGAGGCTGCAGTAAAGCTTCAGGTAGAGCCAGTCGCTGCCTGGTGGGCGGAGCCGGGAAGGTGGCTCGACGACTTCGACAGGAGGCCGTGGAGACGCGGGTGTAATGGCCTCGCGTCGGGTGAGACGCTGAACCAGGGGGACGACGATCTCACACAGGTAGTCACCGGTCGCTCCAGGCAGCCACGCGTCGTGAGGGCCGGGCAGCGCTTCCTGGACCACTGCCGAGCCGCCTGAGGGAACCCCCTTCAGCTCTTCCCGCAGCAGCTCGACGTCCTGCGGTGACATGAGATCGAGGAGCAGACGGTTGTCACCGACGGCCAGGTAGACGTCCCGAGGAACGCCCCATTCCATTCGCCACGTAGACAGTGCCCCAGCGAAGCGGTCGCTGAAGTCGGGACCGAGCTCGCCGACGGGACCGAGGCGCCACTGGGCAAGGGAAAGGACGCTGCGGCCTCGCTGTATCCGAGGTAGGAACGGGAGACCAGCGGCCGGACCCCAGGAGAACGGCATGAATTGGCAGCGGCCATCGGTCGCGGCGTCGAGCAGGAAGCGAGCGGCGACGGGTGCCATCCCGGAGTTGAGCATGTGTCCCTGAAGTCCGACCACTTCCGCTCCACCCGCAGGCCAGCTCACGACGAAGCGCCCGGACCGGACGCCGACCATGAGCTCCTGGAGGGGCACGACGCTCTCCGTCGGCACACCTGGCCAGCTGCCGATGACGATCTCGTGTGATCGGATCGCGGGCCTGATCGCCACGTTGGCGGCGCGAGCGCGCTCTGGTGCGTAGACCAGTTCGGCCATCACCGTGTCAGGGAGCAGCTCCTGCTCGGCCTGTACGACCTCCTCCAGCGCGGCGCGCGCGGAAGGTCCCAGTAGCTCGACGAAGCGCCCGAGGCCGCGGCCCGCAGCAGGTGCGCCGAGGTTCGGTCCGACGATGAGTTGGAAGTCGCCAGCATCGAGGGCTGCAGGAGATGAGGTCGTGAGGAACAGTGAGAGGTCTAGCGACAGCGGGCAGTTCTCGGGGGCGGGATCCGAGGTGGTTAGGCAGGCGATCTGTTCGTCGTCGAGTTCCACCACCGTTTGGTGATCACGGTTGGCCTGCAGGGCGAGAGTGAGTAGCAGTCGGTTGCGCTCCTGATGGCCTAGTGTCTCGCCTCCGTTCGTGATGCGACCGTACGGAGTTCCAAGCCCCGTTGAGGGGTCGAGCAACTCCAGCAGTCGAACCTGACGCTCGGGCCCGTACCGGTTCTCAAAAGCACGCCGGTAGCTTTCCAACGCCTGCGTGCTGGTCGGACGGGGACTGAGCCGGAGGAGGAGCTCGGCTGTGGCGGCTGCTTCGGCACCCACCGTGGCGTGCAAGCCGGTGCCTTGAAGAGCGAGTGCCATGTCGGCCTGCAGGAGGCTTTTGCCAGCCCGACCAGGGTCCGACGAAGCTGGGTGAATCTGCTCCATACGCTGGAGAAGGGTCGGCCAATGCGCGGCTCGCTCGGTGAGTGCGAGCCGGTCCCAACAGGCCAGCTCCTTCGTTAGTGCTTCGAGTTCGCAAGCCGTTTTCTGGCCTGCAGGGATCTCGGCTAGGCACGCGCGTACATGCGAAGCCGGGTCGCCTCCGGTGAGAGGTGGGTGGAGTTCTGAGAGGAGGAAGCCTTGAGCGCAGAGCTCGTCCACCAGGTGAGCGGCATTTTCGGGCGTGGCGCCGGGAATGCGCAGGACTTCGTTCGCCAGTTGTGCCGGTGTGGTGGGGGCCCGGGCTGCTTCGAGCACACACCGGACCGCCTTGGTGGCGCGAATAGATGTGCCGGCATGGGGACCATCGGGCAGGAGGGCCCGAGTGCCGTGCATCGTGACCGTCGAATGCGTGATGTAACGGAGCCCGGCGCGGATGGCGGGGTCGCGTTCGGCTCGAGCGACCAGATCGAGCAACCACGCCATGTCGGGGCGGGTGCGTGTGTGTGGGGGCGACGCGGCGAGGGCGAGGTCCGTCGCCGCGGCCCATTTCAACAGTCCGACACCGGCGAAGAGCCCGAAGGGCGTGGGCCGGGTACTCATCCTTGTGACGTACCGCTGCACCTTCCGGCGTAGCCGCGGTGCTTCCTGGCTCGACGGGCGTGTTCTCTCCAGCGCTGCGGCCAGATCGGGACTTGCGAGCGCGATCGCGACCCCTACCTGCGGATCACTGGGCAGGAGAGAGCCGCCGGAAGTAACCGCCGTCGATGTACACCGGGCGCTTACGGGCAGTAGCGGAGCTCTCACCAGCACCCATTGCAGCGGCTCGTACATTGGTGTGCACGCCGTCCCTGCGGCCCGACCGACGTACCCCTCACTGCTGGGATGCGGCCTGGCCCCGGATCCGTTCCTCGTCATGACAGAAGGAACATCCGGTCCCAGACCGGCTCGGCACCGGTGGCGGCGGCATGCAGCACCATTGCAACCCCGGATGCCCCGCTGAGCAGGTCTGCCCGATCCACTGAGTTACCCCCCGGCTCCAAGTCCGCGTAGCCGAAGGGCCTGTCGTGTTCGTAGGCCCTCAGCAGCTGATCGACGAGCGTTCGAGCCCCGTCCACCAGCACGTCGTCGCCCGTGTCATGAGCGAATCGCAGAACGATGTGCAGCAACCCGGATACCCCATGGCAGAAGGTCGACGAATCGACGTGCCGCTGACTGACTGGGCTCCGGAGCACGCTTGCGATCGCCTCGACCGCCAGCCGGCGCCAGCCTGAGTCTTCCAGCGCCTCACCTGCGAGCCACAGGGCTCGGGCGACCCCGGGGCCGCCGTAGCACCAGGCGCTGCGTGCGCGCCTGGAGCCACCGACGGGTAGCGGTGGCCCTGTCGGCGGGGCAAGCGGAAGAGCCGCCGGCCAAGCGGCTCCCCAGGCATCGTGGACCTGATGGGCGACGAGCCATCCGGCGAGACTGCTGATGGCTTCGGCCTGCCCGGGCACCTCGTGCCCTGCGCGTAGGGCAAGCGACAGGACAGCCAGCGGACCCGGTATGCCGTGTGCAAGACCGCAGTTGAGACATCCCGACGGGAAGGAGTCGCGTATAGGGTCGTTGAGGAGGAATTCGGGCGGGGTGGCCCAACGAGGGATGCCATCCGTCGGTGCGGCTAGCTGGACCAGAGCCGTGAGGAGGTCTGGCAGAAGGCGGTACGGGTCTCGTGCCAGGAGGTAGGCCGCAATGCCGCTTGCCCCGGAGACCACATCAAAGGCGCTTACCGGCATGCCGGTGGCATCCCTCCGAAGTTGCGCCGCGATCGAAGCCGTGCGGGGCACAAGATCCTGGTCGAGGGCGGATAGCAAGCGTCGGTAACGCTCGCCGTCCCGGCTGAGCGAGTGTACTGCGAACGCAAGGCCGCTCAGACCGGCAAAGAGGCCAGAACTGAGCTGCGGGGACCGCTGCGCGGCGCGCGTGCTGGCGACGAGGAATTCGTGGCCGACCGCGTCCCAGCCCTTGTTCGGCAGATACTGATCGACGTAGGAGCACACTACGGCGATCCCGGCGTTACCACTGGCAAGCCCGTGTGGTTGCCAAACGATCGAGTCTGGATACTGTGTCTGGTGATGTGCAGCGGCCAGCGTCTCCATCAGGATTCTATGGTCGGTGACACGCCCGACGACGTCCTGGGCAACGAACAGCGCTGCACTTTGCTGTCCCGCGCTGAGGATGCTTGTCCAGGGACGAGCGGACTTCATCTGGAGAAGGGAATCCGGCACCGGACCTCCAAGGTTGGAAGGCGTGCCTGCGCAGGACAGCCTTCGCGTGACGGTGAGGGCTAGCAAGTGCCAACGCAAAAGGTTGGGACGTCGGTCGGGTTCGGGATGGGATCCGGGTCATCCGTGTAACAGCCGCGCCCCTCACCCCGGCAGGTCAATTCTCCACAGGTGTTGCACGTTTCGTAGCAGGTGGCGTAGCAGGTGCAGGTCCAGCTGTCCGACCACTGTTGCTCAGGGCAGTCGTCACTACAATTGCAGCAGTCAGTTTGATAGTACGTTGCGGTGGAACTCTCATTTGCGCGGGATCGGCCGGGCATGCGCCGGATGTCGAGATCGAATTCATCGGGCTGGCGCACTGAGCGGCTGCGCGTGTACTCGATCTCTGCCCCTTTCTTGAAGGTGATCTTAGTCGCTTCCTCGTCGCGGAACGGCGAGCGGTCTGGAGGAATACGGGAGACACTCACGACGTCTTCGGTTGCGAATTCCGCGAAATGGTCGAGCTTCGCCGTGAAGTACAAGCGCCGGCGCCCCGGGCGGTCGCTGTCTCCCAAGAGACCCTTCAGCGTCAACCCCGCGACTGGGGGCTCGCTCGGTGTCGGCCGCAACTCGTCGACCAATGGATCTTGAGGACCGTTAATGTCCTTGTATCTGTCATGACCTGGAGGGTCGGCTTGATCAGCCATCGTCTGCTCCTCTTGGGAGCTGTGGGACCACCGCCTGCGAATCGTGGGCAGCTCCCTACTAGCTGGGTCCTGGAGCCGGAACCTTTTCCTCCAGTATCCGTTGCACGGCGGGCGTCTGCCAACGGAGCGACGGACGACGCAACGGGGCTGTACGGGGGATTCGGGCCTATTCCTGGTTGGTGCTTGTTGGACAGCGCCGTTGCCCGTCCGGCCGCATTGCTGAGCTGAGGCGGTCGCTTGGCCTCGGCAAACGTACCCCGGTTCGTTCTGGGGCGTGCCACCTGTTTCGGGGGTCGCCAGCAGCCCTGTGGAACTCCACGTAATTCCCCATCGGCAGCGTCAGGTTCCCCAGCCAAACGTTCGAGCGCGGCAATGGGGTCGCTGTGTTCTCACCCGGATAATTCTGGGACGGCCTGGGGCGGCCTCCGTATCTTGGCGCCATGACGGACGAGGCAGTGCCGAGGCTCAATCTGAACCGCTGGGGCGCGACACATCGGACCCGGACTCGGAGCGACGGGGCCCCGCCAGGATGCGTGCTCGTGCTTCGACCAGTCCAGGCCGCATCCGCGAGCCCGAGTCGGATTTCACGCCGAGCGGCGGGGACACCTCAGCTCCGGGCTGGCGCCGCCTGCTGGAGCTGATCGACGAGGCCGCCGCCGACGGGCGCGAAGAGTTCCGCCCCCTGACCGAGCTCAGTCCTGAAGAGCGGCGGCAGATCATCACCCTGCCACCGAGCATCGCCCAGCTGACGGCGGTCAAGCACCTCGTGCTCTACAGCAGTAATCTGGTCCGGATCCCGCCCCAGATCGGAGCCATGACCAACCTGGAAGAGTCCCCCTACACCTCCTATCGGCTGCACTGGTTCCCCTACGAGATCACCCGCTGCCGGAAGCTGACCCGCAGCACGGTGAGCACGCGCGCATTGTTCGGCAACTACAAGTTGCGATCGCCGTTCCCACAGCTACAGCCTTCCCTCAACTCCGTCGCGGACCTCGATCCGGGAAACCTGGATCCTCGGCACTGGGGCGTCACCGCCACCACAGCTGCAGTGTCTGTGCCCGTCCGATCGAGCAGAGCGCACTCCATCAGGTGTGGATCTCACTGCGCGTAGCCACTGACGTACTGCCCCTGCTGGTCAGCGCCTGCTCGGCGGCGTGTGTCGGTCAGTCGCTAAACGACCACGATGGTGTGACGACGGGTCGAACGTCTGAGCGGGGAAGCTGACGCTGGCGATGAGGAAATACGTGGTTCAGGCCGCGATTCCGTGAATCCCCGGCTCATGATCGGAGCAGGATGCGGGTGCGGAGGAGGCGGAGTGAGGCTCGTCCGTACATGGCCCGCTTGATCGTCTTGATGCGATTGACATGGCCTTCGACGATGCCCGAACTCCATGGAAGGGTGAGGCCGGCGGTGACGGCATCGAGGTCGAGGCACAGGCCCTGCGCGAAGGACAAGATGGGCGCCGGCGCGTCGCGCTCGGCTTCGCGTATCCGCGTCAACAGCTGGTGGCCGCGCCGTTGTTGGAGCAGGTCGTGGAAGGTCCAGGCGAGGTCGCACGCCCGGGCGATGTCGGGGCATGTCAGCCGCACATTGAGGAGCTGTTCCTCCTCGCGGAGCTTCACAGTGCCACGGGGCAGCATGATCCAGGTGGTGATCTTGCGTGGGCTCGGGATAGCGCCGCGGGCAGGTTCGACAGTGCCGGTCCTGAGCCCGGCCACGTAGCGGCGCACAGGCAGGTCGCTGCCCTGGTAGCCGCGCTCGTGTTGGAACAGGTCGGTCGGGCTGGTCACACCGTCGGTGAAGCGCTCGGTCAGATAGGCGGTGAACGGCTCCAGCACCCCTTTGGGGCGCCCGTGCCGTGCGGATGCAAGCAGCTCGTCGAGGTCGGTGTCGCGGAAGCGGCGGACGGTCTTGCGGTCCAGGTGCAGTCGCCGTGCAATCTCGGAGACGGAGTGCCCCTGCCCAAGCAGGCGATGGATGTCGGAGTACCGGTCGACAGTGCGGACAGCGATCTTCGTGGGCGGCAGCATCGGCGGTGGCAGGGGATTGATGATCCGCCGGGGCTCCGCATCGCGATCGGCTTCGGCCTGTTTGCGCAGGCAGGAGCGGTGTTGATGGCACGTCTTCTCGACCGCGGAGGAGAGGTTGTGGAGCAAATGCCAGCGATCGGCGACCTCCTGGGCATCTGGAACGGCTTCACGGACAGCACTGGAATAGGCACTGGCCCGGTCCCGGCAGATGATCTCCGCGCCGGGATGTTCGCGCAGCCAGGTGGCGAAGGAGGCCGCGTCCCGGTCGGGCAGGACATCGACCACGCGGGCCGCTTCGATGTCGACCAGGACGGTTCCGTAGCGCCAGCCCTTGCGGAAGGCGAACTCGTCGACACCCAGCACCCGCGGCGCACGCTCGGGCACTACCGGGGCCGTGAGCAGGCCCAGCAGATGGGTACGGCCCGTGGGTAACTGCAGGACCCGGCATAGGCGTTCACCGGGACGACCGCCCAGGAACGTAGCGACGGCCTGCATCCATCGCCGCAGCCCAACGCTGTGACGGCGATACCGCTCACTCAGATCCGGGGCCTGCTCGACGAACGTCCGCCGACGGCAAGACGCCCGCTCGCAAAAGAAGCGGCGCACACTGAGCCGGATCACCAACGCCCGCCCCACCAAGGGGCGTTCGGCCACACAGCGCACATACCGGGAGTGCACGCGACGTCCCGGCCAGCCGCAGTCCGGACAGGCCGGCGGCTGCCCACACGACGACGCCTCCACAGCGACTCTCTCCTCTGTGGCGTGCACCGCCGTGACACGCACATCGATCCCGGGAAACAGCACATCCTCGACCGCAGCAGCCCCCATACCAGGGCAATCCCCACGAGAAACGTTCCCGCAGTCGTACGCCGACCTGGGGATGCACGGAATCGCGGCCTGAACCAAATACGTGACCGTCGACACCTGGACGCCGACGCCTACCGCGAGTTCTGCTGGGGCGCCGGTCTGGAGCGTACGGACACCGGCTACGGGCTGCTCCAGACCTTCGACGATGACACCTGGGAGGAGGTCATCGCGGTCGTCGAAGATGTCGAGTAGGTGCGTCTCCTGACGCAGTCCCCCGGAGTCGTCGTGCCCGCCGACAAGGTCACCCACTTCCTGGCCGATTGGCCGGATCTGCGTCCCGAGTCCGACACCGTCTGGCCCTGACGTGCACCACGCCCGGTCAGGCAGCCGTCCCGGACGGCTCGCCGCGCAGCAGGTCGGGACGAGCGTCGCCCAAGGCGAAGGCCCGCTGGAGACCGGCCACCAGGACGTCGTCGATGTGGTACAGGCCGGCTCGCCCGTCCCGCTGGAGGAGCGGGCCAGCGCTGTCCGGGCCGACGCGGCGCTGAACTGCCTTGACTCTGGTCAGGGTCCCGCCGATCTTCGACGGTGGGATCGGGCCGGTCGGAAGGTCGGCGAAGTGATGCACGCCGCCGCGACAGCCGTGCTGTCCGGCTGGCCACCGGCACACCAAAGAGCCGGGACGGCGTGGTCGAGGCGGTGAGGGCGCTGTGGACCGCCCGCCGCCACCAGGCCCTGACGCCGAGATCGGCCCGCCGGTCAAGCCGAGCTGTTCGGAATCGGCCCCGAGACCGCCACCGTAGCCAGCTGGCCTCAGCCGGGGACAATCCCGAACGCATGTGGTCCGAGAGGGCGTTCGTGCACCTCGCGGGTGCTGCTCGGATCCCGACTTCCTCCGGCGGTGACCGGGCCGCGAACAACGCGCTGCACGCCATCGTGCTGGTCGGGATGCGCTTCGACGAACGCACCCGCGCCTACGTCGAACGCCGCACCAAGCACCGGCCACGCACATCACTCAAAACGACCTCGCTCCAGCTGCTTGACAGCTAGAGGAGCATCCCGAGAACGGAAAATCCGATGAGCACCAAGCTGTACGAGGGGCTGCGGCTGACCGCGCACGCGCCCGACCTCTTCGAACTCACCCGCGTGATCTCCAAGCGCATGCGCGAGGTCTTCCGCGAGCTGGCTGTACCCATCATCGCCAGGAACGTTGCCCGCGTCGTCGATGACACCGAGGTGCGCGAACGCGACATGGGCGGCCCCCTGCACAACTACACCGTCTACCGGGCCAGGAAGCTCTGGCTCGACGAGCAGGCCGGGCTCGATGACCGCATGACGTTCCACGACCCGCTGCGTTTCAGCATCGTCTTCGGCCAGGTCGACGACGACTACGGCACGCGCCGGCTGGCGTACCCCTTCGCCGGGAACCGCACGTACACCGACGCACTCATGGCTCTCGAAGCCGACGGCCGGCCCTTCTTCGTCGACTACCACTACCAGAACCAGGCTGACCGACCGAAGGAGATCCGGAAGGACGAGTGGAAGCGCCGGCGCGACGACTGGCACCGTCTGCTCGACGCCGACGACCGCGAGACGGACGGCACCTTAGGGCATTTCCCCGGCTGGCAGCTCCCGGACAGCATCGAGGGCGTCTTCGACGTGGTGCTGCTCGGATACAAGGACACCACCATCGATCTGAACGCGCACTGCACCATCGAGCACCGCATGCGCCGGGCACTCAACCGGGCGGTGACCCTCGACCTGGACCTCGACGAGGTCAACGGCATCAGCAGAGTACTGACCCGCAACAGGCGTATCGAGCGCGCGATCGAGCTCTACCTGAGCACTGCCGACGGAGCAGCGATGCTCCGACCTGAACCGTTGCCGGATGCCCGAGACCGCGGCATCGCGATCAGCGAGTTGCCGCCGGTCTATGAGCCTCCAGCTGAAGCCGTTGCCCGGGTCAGCGAGCTGTATCGCGAACAGATTCCGGTCGGTGACTGATCTGGATCGACGCAGTCGATCCGGAAGCAGTTCTGCAGAGGCATCTGCGACCCCTCGCCCACGGGCGTGATCGCTTCATGGGTTCGAATCCCACTGCTGTGCCGGAGCCCACGAGGCCGGCTACGCAAAAGCGGAGGCATCTGCTGATCGTGTCCGTGGACGTCCGATGTCCCCCCTGGCCACCCCGTCCAGGAGCATCGCGCGTCGCCAGAGACCTGGCACATGTCACGGCTGCCCGGGGGCCACCACAACGCATCCACTACGCGAGAAGTGCGAGATCGCCATGGCTGAGTCCACGACCACCACGAAGCACGACGTCACCGTCGCCTTCGGCCGCATCGCGCTGACCGGGTCGCTCGTGCACGACGACGAGCACCGCGTGCTGGAGCTCGAAGACGCCGAGGGCCCCGCCGAGCCCATCTCGATCAGCCTGCAGGGCTACGGCCTCACGCCCGAGCCCGGGAACGTCTTCATCAAGGACTGGTCCGAGCACTCGGGTCTGACGGCTCGCCTGGCTCAGGCGGGTCTGGTGAAGCCCGTGCACGCGCTCGCCGTCGGGCCCTTCGGCTCCACGGCCTACGAGGTTCAGGTGACGCTGTGAGCGTCGGGATCCTCATCTGCGGTCGGTCTGGTCCTGGCGCTGTTCTGGTTCACCCTGGCGGTCGTCCGCTGAGGCAGGATCGCCGATCTCGAGCACTCCTATCGGCTGGCCTGCAAGAAGGGCGACACCGCCAGAGCGGACCAGGTGGAGGCCGAGCTGCGGGACATCCGGGCATCACGTCGGGGGGTCGGGGCAGTGGCCGGTAACCCAGCGATGAACGCGAGTCTGATCGGCGAAGCCGATTCGGGACTCGGAATGACAAAGCATTCGATCAGCACAGCTGATTCGGATGAAGCACTGAAAGAGGACATCATCTGATCAGCGAAGCTGATCCGGATAGTGGCATGACAGACAACTGAACATCTCAGCTCAACCCACCCAACAGCGCGCGGACGACGACATCGATCCGGGCGCTGTGCTGTATTCGAGGAGAAGAACTCATGTCGAACCCCCGCAACAACGGACAGCTCATCGGCCGCCTCGCGAACGACCCCAAGGTCTTCGAGAACAAGGACGGTTCCAAGAAGGTCCTCTTCACGGTCTTCACCGACCGCGCCTACACCAACGCGCAGAACCAGCGCGACTCGGACGCCGTGCCGGTCGAGGCCTTCGTCCGGGCGCAGACCCAGGGTCTGGGCCCCTACGCCAACATCCACAGGGGTGATCTTGTGGCCGTCGGCTTCTCGCTCCGCATGGACCGCTACTCCAAGGGTGGCGAGCAGGTCTTCGACCTCAAGGTGATTTCCGAGGACATCACCTTCCTCGAGCCGCGATCCGTGACCCAGACCCGCCTGAACGAGCGCGTGCAGGCCGCCGAGGCGCAGAACCACGCCATCAAGCAGGAGCAGGCTGCGCCCGTCGCTGCTGCCGCGCCGGTCATCGCGCACGCCAGCGCCGTACAGGACGAGCAGCTGCCCTTTGGCCCCGGGCCGCGCTAGTCGCTCAGGGGCCACCTGCACCTGCCCGGCCCCGCATCCGTACGGGGCCGGCGCTGGCCTACCTCAAGACCAGACCCGCCACGTAACGTCAACTGCACTCATAGCGGGCCCTGTTGCGTGTACTGCACAGCCGGTGGCCAGGTACACCCGCCATCCCAGGTGGTCAGCCAAGGACCCCGTCAACTCAACAGGAGTGTCATGAACTCTCCGGTTCCCCGTGCCCCGACCGTCACCGTTCCCTCTGCCCAGCGCGGCGCCCCTCCGGCCGCCAGAGTCGAAGAAGTCTGGCGTAGCCAAGGCTCCAACGACCCGGACCTCCTCATCGTGTGGCACGAGCCGACACAGCACGACCAGGACCGCAGAATGACCACCGCAGATGTCGTCGCACGCTACCCCGAGGCTGAATTCGTCATCGCCGACCTCGCCTGGTTCCCCAGCGAGGCTGAACACCACAGGTTCTACCTCACCGGGCACGGCACATCCGAACCAGTCGCCTTCCCCGAAGACACAACCGCCGTCGCGATGTGGGCACACGGCTACCTCAGCGCCGCGAACGCGATGGGCGGATGGAGTGCGTTCGCGGCGGGAATCGAGGACCGTGAGGACCACGAGGCCGCCGACTGGGCCGACGAGGCCGCCCGCAACCCCCACCTGTAACCGCAGCCCCCGCAAGAAGACGAAGTGCCCCGGGAGCCACCTGCCGGGGCACGCCCCGCGGGTCGCCGCGACTTCGTTCCGGCGCCGCACCCGTGCCCCCTCACAGCTCTCCCCCTCACACAGGCCCACCCCGCCGCCCTCCCAGGCCGGGTGGGCCTGCCCGTGCCCGCCTCGCCCGGCCCGGTACCCAGACCCCCGCCCGCTTCGCCGGCTGGCTTGGCGCTGCAGAGCGCCGCGCCGGAGGCTCTGAGCGCCTCTGCGGCAACGCACCGGCCCGTCTGGGTCAACATTCCAATGGAGCACCGAATGGAAACGCAGTTTTACGTGCACCTCGACTTCCCGGCAGCCGCGTGTGTCCTGGCCCACCTGTCCTACTCGCCGGACACCCCCCACTGCGTCGAGGTCGCCTTCGACCTGGGCGGTGACCATGCCCCAGTGATGTGGACCCTAGGGCGGGAGCTGCTGAGGGACGGACTGAGCGGGCCCGCGGGAATGGGCGATGTGCAGATCCACCCCACCGATCTGCCTTCGCACACATTGCGCCTTCGCCTGCATTCCCCGCACGGGACCGCCGAGTTGAGCCTGCCTGGTCAGGCGCTCGGCGACTTTCTCCGACGGACCGCGAAGGCCGTCCCCTACGGCCGCGAAGCGGAAACGCCCGGGTTCCTCACGAACCTGGACCGCGCGCTGGCCAGCATGCTCACCGAGCCTTACTGAACGGACCACCCTCAGCTCCCCTCCCGCCCCCCCTTCCCCATCGCCATCGTCTGCGAGGAGGGCGCGAACACCGTGAGATCCTTGTGCGGCGCGTGCGAAGGCACCACCGTCGGCATCCCCATCGGTTCCTGCGAGTGCCGTGATGCGCGAGAAGCGAACCCCGGCAGTCCGAGATCAGAGCAGCTGATCCGTGCGGTCTACGACACACCACCACGACTTCTGTACGGAGCGGTTCGAATCCGCAGCGCGCCGACTGATCCTCGGCGTGCGCCAATGGGCACACCGTGCAGACCGACCGCGGAACAGGTTCGATTCCTGAGCGCTGCAGATGATCCCTGTGGCGTGTCCCTGGAGATCTCCGCGGCTCCGGCTTCCGCAGCACCCCGGTGCGCGCTCTGCCTTCGGGCAGCAGCTGCGCCGGGGTGCTGCGTTTTTTCTTCTTCGCGGCTCGCCTTGCTCGTCCCGTGAAGGCAGTGAGCACAAGGGATCAGCGGAGCTGATCCGGATCTGGCGTTGAAGAACATCCTCGTCGCGTCAGGAGCCGAGCCATGGACTGCCCGAACTGCGCCATCGACATGGAGTCGAACGCCCACGGCGTCCGCGCCGGCAAGAAGGCCGAAAGGGTCACGCACACGTGGTCCGAGTGCGGCTACAGCGAGACGCGCTGAGCAACTCCTCCTTCCCTCCGACTGCAAAGAGACAGGAACAGCATCGTGTACGAGAAGCCCGACCTGGACACTCCGCTCGACGGCCTGCGCAGCGCCTTCGCCACCGAGATCGCCGCCCTCGCCAGGAAGCACAAGAACTCCGTCCGGGCAGGGACCGTCACGAGGACCGGCCACACCGTCCTGTTCACCGGCATGTGGGGTGACCATGTCGGTGCCATCGAGATCACCGCCCCGGACGGCCAGGGAGTCCGCCGCGCCGACGGCTGGAAGATCGGCAAGACCGCGGAGGTCGCCGCGTTCCTCTGGGACGAGATGGAGCAGGACAGGGCCAGGGCGGCCGAGCGTGAGCGCCTCGTGGGTCTCAAGTGCGTGAGCATCACCTCCGCGGACGCCTCCGGCCAGACACACGGCAGGGAAACCGGCAGATATCACCTCACGACCGAGCAGCTCGCTCAGGTGCTCGCGCTGGCCGAACGCCTGGCTGCCGCGAACGCGACTGAGTGAAAGCGGGAAGCGCACCGCGCGCAGCGCCCTGGCCACCGCCGGTCACCGCTTGCGGGGCTTGCCGACCGCCGCTGCACGGTGCCTCACCCACCACGGGCCGCACCGGCCCGTCCCCGCCGGACACCGCGCGCGCCGAAGTCGCAGGTCCCGGCAGGCAGGCTGCATTGAGGCCCGTTCTGGACCAACCTGGCCCGACTGCATACCGCCCACCTTCCCCACCCCACTGCTACCGGCGTGGGGGAGTGCACCCAACCGCTCTTCCGTATCGGCCGCGTCCTCCTTGACCCGGCCGGGGGCCCGGCGCCTGGGGGGAGGAGTTGCGCCCCCCCCACCTCTTCCCCGGAACGGCATCGACACCGGGGTGTTCGGCCACTGGCTGACGAGGCCGGACGACCTCGTGCACCAGGACCTCGCCGCCCTGGAGGCCGCACGCATCTACGGCGTGCGCTGCGAGCTCGACGAGCTCGCCTTCTTCGAACCCATGCCGGCGGCCCGGGCCGAGCCCAAACCACTGACCAAGGAGCACTGACCACCATGAGTTTCTTCAGCCGCATCGGCTTCATCGAGACCGAAGAACAGGAGCGGGCCCGGCTGGCCCAGGCCCCCGAAGGCTCGATCAACCACTACCTGTCCACCCTGCCCGTGACCATCGAAGAGTGGCCCAAGGACCTGCTCGTCGAACTGCCGTGGGAGCCACCGCGCACTGACCGGCCCTACCACGTTGTCGTGGTGCCGATCGAGTTCCGGAAGGACGCTCTGCCTGAAGGCGTCGAGGAGGAGCTGCTGCCGCGCAAGCTCCACTCGGGCTCCTGGATGTGTGCCGTGGTGTTCTCCGACCACCCGAGCTACCCGGTCGGCGGCTTCCGCATCGACGTCCCAGCCGCCGAGATTGCCCGAGGCCGGAAGGTCGACCTCGCGGGGTACCGGGCGCCGTTGTCATCCGAAACCTCCCGCCCTGAATCCCCGGGCAAGCAGCCCCCGTCCGAGTCGCGCGGTCACCCCTTCGCCGCCGGCGGCGCCCCCAAGACCGCGGCCGGCCGCAAGATCTCGGAGGCCCCGTCGTGACCGACGCCCAGATTCCCCAGGACGACGGCATCCAGGTCGAGAACGTTGCCGCGGTCCGCTGTGAGGACAGTGGCGAACTCCGGCAACTACTTCGGGCGCGGACCACCATCGGCAAATCCCGCCGCGAACCACCAGCGAAACCGAAACCCCCACCACCGCCCGGACACCAGCCCGGCGCCTGGCCCTCAGGCAGCAGCCCACCCGGGCCAGCACCCGAACGCAGCCTCCCGCCCGAAGCCTGGGCCGATGCCGTCCGCCGATACCGCGCCGAACAACGGGGCCAAATCGATGAGGAGGATTCCCAATGACGTTGTCCACCGTCAGCGAAGAGCAGAAGATCGCCGCCGTCCACCGGCTGAGCGTGATGTCCGAGCGGCACCCCGAGCTGAAGCGCCGCGTGGCGGACGCCCGGCTCGAACTTGCTGCCGCCATTCTCGCCATGGACGCCGTCGACGAGCGCATCCCGGCGGGGGAGAAGATCCACTCCCTCCAGGAGCAGGCAGCCGTCGAATTGGCGAAGAACGCCCATGCCCAGGCCTTGGCGGACCTCCTGCGAGGCGAGCACTGAGCCGCACTGGCCCGTCCTCCGCAACCATCACCGAACCGCGCAAAGGGGCCTCGTCACGCCCGATGCACCCGAATACACGCCCCGCAGCATCTACATCCTGGAGCCGCACGCTGATCTTGTGACCGTCGAGAACGGATACATTCCGATCGAGGCCATCGCCAAGCGCGTCTACGGCAAGCCGTACAGCTCGCTGCGCGGATGCCAGCGGGACGACGAGCACATCGGCAATGACAGCGTGAAACTCTACGAACTCACCTCCGATGAGGACTACCTGCAGGCACTCGGCGACCTCGACGACGCCGAGATCTACCTGAGCTGGGACTCCCGCACCGGCGAGAGTGCCTTCAAGACCGGCATGACGGAGCTGGACTACTGGTTGAGCATCCGCGTCGCCGACGAAATCACACCAGCCACCGTCGAGGCGAACCCGCCGGCGACGCAAGACCTTGAGAACGCCGTGTTCGAGGACCGGTTCTTCGCCGATCGCGCCTTCTCGCCGTCGCTGCGGCTGGTCCTGGCCGATCTGATCCGCCGCGGCGAACTGCCGCGCGGCGACTACCTGTTCCGGCACTGGTGGTGATCGAAGCGGAATGAAGGTTGGAACCATCGCTCAGTCTCAGACATCCGTCTTCGACGTCGCCGAGTACATCCTGCAGAGGCACGCCGCGGCCGAGCCCGGTCGGCCGGCAATGACCGCGATGAAGCTCCAGAAGCTCGTCTACTACTGCCAAGCCTGACACCTCGCCTGGGAGGGCAGAGCCCTCTTCGCGGAAGCGATCCAGGCCTGGGCCTCCGGGGCCGTCTGCCCTGACCTCGCCCGCCCCCGAAATCCTCGCTCGCCTGGACCGCATCGCCGCTGAACGGCATGTGACCGGCCCCGACTAGTCCCACGCCGAGCACACCGCCGCCGCCCTGATTATCGCCGACCGCTACACCGCCGGCGGCACCCGCAAAACCGCGACCGGCCGTGACCGTGACGAACTCTTCTGGTGGTACCGGCTCGGCTCCACCTGGGACCTGATCGCCGGCTACCGCACCGCGCGCGGCCTGACCGGTCAGGCGCCTGACACCCGACCCCCCTACGGCGCCCTGCACCTGGGCGGGGCGTCCACGTCCACGGAACTCGAACCAACCCGAGGAGAACCCCGCATGTCCACGCTCCTCGCACGCCCCAGCCTCACCAAGACGCGCCCCGCGTACGACGGTCACACAGGCGCCATGCTCCGCGAGGCGCTCGAAGCGCTTGGGATCGTTTACCACGTTGACAAGCCGTGGCGCGGCCTGCCTACGGAGTACGTGGTGTGCAGCGTGCCGGGGCGCGCTCGGGTGTCGATTCACTGCGTGGCCGACCCGTCCGCCCGCACCCTGAAGGGGCGCCGCTTCTCCGATCACTACGACCTGCCCGCGGTCGCACTGTGGGCCGTGGCAGCCATGGTCACCGACGACGAGTCAACCCGTTTCGTGTTCAACTGGTTTGGCGACGAGCACAAGCCCACGGCGAGCGCGGGCATGCAGGCCGGGCAGTGTGCTGCCGCCGTGGCCGACCACTTCGGGCTGACGGTGCCGGAGCCTGAGTACACCTGTCTGCACTGCGCGCGCGTTATCGAGTGGATCGAGGCCGACGGGCAGGGCGCTTGGTACGACTCGTCCAACTGGAGCGGGTGCGTGGACGGCGAGAGCCTGCACGCCCCGGAGCCGCTGTGCGGCTGGTGCGAGGAGTACGGGTTGATCGAGGTCTTCGATGACTCCACCGACGCCCTGAAGGGGCACACCACGTGCGACAACGCGCCGTGTGTCGCCCGGCGCATCATGCGCAGCGATCAGGCCGAGCGCGAGCGCCAGGCCGCGCAGGCGCAGGCCGCCGCGCACGAGTGCGCCGGCCCCCTGTGCTGCCCTCCGTTCTAGCCCTCATGGCGCCCCCGACCCTGCGACGAGTGCGGACGGGTCGGTCGGTCTCGAACCGGCCGGGGGCACTCAGCACACACCCGACCACGGCAGCAACCCGAGAGGAAACCCAGCATGACCACGCAGGCCCGCAGCATCGTCCGCGAGACCGTCAAGCCCGAATACACCCGGTACACGCCGACCAACGGC
Source organism: Streptomyces umbrinus (assembly GCF_030817415.1). Taxonomy (NCBI): domain Bacteria; kingdom Bacillati; phylum Actinomycetota; class Actinomycetes; order Kitasatosporales; family Streptomycetaceae; genus Streptomyces; species Streptomyces umbrinus. The sequence continues at coordinate 10,005,202 of NZ_JAUSZI010000002.1, forward strand.
AAGAAACCCGACGGCGCCGACTTCGGCGTTGACGGCTGGCTGTTCGCGCTGCCCGGCGAGACGCTCGGCGGGGTCCGGTTCCCGCAGGCCATGTACGCCGTCTTTCAGGTGAGCGAGCGCGGCGCGCTGTTCTGGAGGGTGCGGAAGGTGGGGGGCGAGCGCAGGCAGGTCGGATCCGACAGCGCGACACGTAAGGGTGCGCTCGCGCTCGCGGTGAACGCGGTTGCCCACGAGAGGGAGAAGACGGCCGCCGTGACGGCCGCGCCGGCAACTCGCGACCAGGGCAACCGTGCACACGGCGCCGCGCGGCGTATGGCCGCCGAGGGCGGCGAGCGTTCCCAGGTGTCGGCCACCATGACCGAGCGGCTGGAGCGGATGCGTGCGGGCCAACTCGCCGCCCTGCCGACCGTCGCGGAAATCCGGATGGCGTACCCGCTCGCCGGTGGGGGCGCCACGCTGCGGCTGATGACCGCCGAGGGCGGGACGGCGGAACGCCACATGATCCCGCTCACGGAGCGCGGCCCAGCCGGTCGGGAGAACGACCCGGCCGGGATCTACCTGGACGCCATCACCGACGGCGCGAACACGGAAGGACTGAAGATCGCCGCCGGGTGGCACCTGATGAGGCTCGGCTTCAACTACGCGCCCGGCGCGGCCTGGGCGCCGTACACCGGCAGCGCGAGCAGCGTGGCGCAGTGGAAGGAGTGGACGCCGATGCTGCCCGAGGGGCACCGGTGGCCGCACACGGTGCGCGTCGCCATCACGGCGACGGCCGAACACCTCGCCTACATAGACCGCGCGTTCGGTCCCGCGCCGGAACTGCCGGACCTTCCGGTCGGTGTGAGCGCGCACCCGTCCGGCCCGCGTTCCTGGCAGATCTGCTACGCCAACCGCCGGTTCTGGCAGCTCTCCTACTGGCCCCGGATGGGCGGCGACGTGTGGACCCTGTACGCCGACTCGGCCCGCACCAAGTCCCTCGCCAGGGCTGCGAACCCCGGCGAACTCCTCGCCACCATCCCCGCCCGTGACGCCGAAGCGCAGGCCCGCGCGGCGGCACGCAAGGGCTACTGAGACGGGATCCAACACGATGACGGTCACGATCACCGCGGCGCGCGGCCGGTTGTCCGGCGCCACACGGCCAGCATGCGGCAAGCGGTCGGCGCCGCCCGCTTCACCCGCGCCACCCAGCACAGCGGGGGCCGGGGCCGGATCACCGGCGCGCACGGGCGCCCTGCCCGGCGCCCGTCCGGGCCGGGCACGCGTGATCCGCGCCTGAACCGCGCGGCCCTGGCCAAGCCCCCCCCACCTGACACGCACCCGGACTCGGCTCCGGCGGGCCGCGCGTGGCCTAGGGGTTCGCCCGAGGGCGTCCCGCCGCAGCGCTTCTGGCCCGCGCGCCACACGAACCATGCGCGCCCTGCACCCCTTTGTTTTCACTACCCACTAGGAGAACCGCGCCATGTCCGCGATCACCACCGTCCCAGCCCAGGTCGGCAACGGCAAGGCCGTGCACTACGTCCGCAAGGACGCGTTCCCCACCTGCTACTGCGACGTCTTCCCGGAACCCCATGAGGTGCTGCCCGAGATCGTCTCGTCGCGCTGCTGGCGTGGGCCCGGTGTCCGTCGGTAGAGGCACACGATGACGACACGCTCGCCGTGCTTGCTGCCCAGCGCACCGATGACGTTGCCTTCGCAGACAGACATCTTGTCCAGTCTCCAGCCGAGCGATTCGATGGCCTCCATCTGGTCGTTCATTCCGGTCATAGCGCCGCTTACGAGGCTGTTGGTGTGTGCCTCGATGAACTTGAACACCAGGATGTGCCTGCCCGCTTCGATCGCGTGCTTAGCCTGGTCGAGAGCACTCTGCTCCTTGGCTGTGTTCAGGAGCCCCATCACTGATCATCTTCTTGCGTACGGGTCCCGTCTTGCCTTGTGCTTTCACCATACGTGCAGGTGGGGGTGGACCCCTTACCGTTCTGGCTGCCTGTCCGGGCGTCCTCGCAGTCGTTACACAGCCCCAGGAAGTCCTGGCGTACACCGCAGACGGTGCACTCCTCTTCGCGTGCAGCGGGCCGTTCACGGGCTCGCTCGCTCATCCCCGCTTCTTCTTCCGGTTGAACACGACGTCGATGACGTGGATGATCAGTTCGATCAATGCGCTGACGATCATTCCTCCACCCCCTCATTCACTCTGCAGTCGCACGCCGACCGCTCCGGCATGAAGTCGACCGTGCCGCCTCCGTCGTCGGCGTGCCAGCCTGTGTTGCAGCACTCTTCGAGGCTTCGCACTCCGTGTCGTCGTTGTCCCGGCACCCTCTGGTCGTCCACCAGGCGCAGGAACAGGCTGTCTGTTTCACTCCTCCACCTCCGCAGCGGCAGGCATTCGACGACAGCACCTCGAATCCCTGCCGGATTGCCCGGCAGAAGGCCTAGCGTCCGGAACCAGATCTGATCTCTACGCAGAGGTACCGGCCGTTCACTGATCCGGCAGTTCGATCACAACTGTGGTGTCCGAGACGTCAGAGCCGCTATCTGGACCGGGCATGGTCAGAGTCCCGCCCCGGACCGGTACATCGAACACGATCGCGCCCCTGACGTACTCGCCAGGCAGATAGCTGGTGCTGATGCTCTCCTTCTCGGGATGGAAGACGCCCGTGCTGAGTACCTGGCCGTCCGGTCCCGTCCAGTGGAACGGATCATGGAAGTGGCCGTTTGTAGCTCCGACGTTGGCAAGAGTCACGTCCACCACAACGTAGGTGCCTTGCTCGCTGTCCGTGGTGTACTCGCTCAGGCGCTTCACGTACTGGACACCCTGCACGGTGAGCTTGAAGTCGGCCACTTCGTTGCTGACGGCACTGGTGAAGCGGAACTCGGCGCTGTCCCCCACCCTCAGCGTCTGTGTCCGCGTTTTCTCCTGCTGCTCTTGGCGCTGCGGCGACTCCTGCTGCTCCTGTCGCCATGGCGACGCGGGGTCGTCGCCTCCTCCGCAGGCCACCACGCCCCCCAGAGTCAGCACCCCGGCCAGAGCTGCCGACGCTGCGGCTGTCTTCCGGTACCGCATGGTGGATCATCTTCTTCGAGCTTGGTTATAGGTCCAGTGTGGACCCGCGCCCGCAGGTCGGAGCCGCGAACCGGCGCATGGGGGCTGAAGGTCGGCTCGTCCGCCGAAGGCGCGATGCTCCGGACACGCCCAGGACACCAGACAGCGAGAGGCGACCGGAATCGACCGCAATCAACGATGACCTTCTGCCCAGGTCAGCCGCACTTTCGCGGCATCGCCGCAGGTAGTCCAAGACCCGGGATAAGTACTGGCGTGAACGGACAGCAGAGCGAGCACTTCAACATCACCATCGAGGACGACGGACATTACGCCGAGCGCCTGGTGTTCACCAACGGCAGGGAAGGCCGGACGCGCGTCTACATGGGCCGGGCGGTGCGCGACCGGATCGACCAGATGACCTATACCGACTGCGGCCAGGACTGGGTCTACACATCCGTCGCCCAAGACCCCGCCACGGGGGTCATCACCGGAGTCACGACCACCAGCCCGGCCAAGGATGCCCACCACACGGCTACCTGGGCGCCGATCACCACCGCCGATAGGAACGCGTTCCAGCAGGCCCAAGAGGAGAAGTGGCGGGAGTTCTGGCGGGTCGTGGCCTCGGTTGGCGCGTGACGTGGATCGCCTCCGCCCCGGTGTTCTGCCGGGGATCGAGAAAATGACGAACGGAGATCACCCTCTTCCGCCAGGCCGTGCTGAACGGCTGGGGTGCCGTGTATGAGGCCAAGCGCCTGGACGCGGAGATGGGTCCGACGAGAAGACGGGTGACCATCCCTTCTCGGGCCGCCAGCAACTGTGCCAGGACCGGATCACGATCCTCGTGCCGGACGGCAGCATCCAGCCGTAGCTGACTGGGGCTTGCTTGCCTCTGGGTGTCGGCAGGTGAACTCCGCAGAACCCCCGCCGGCTGAGCATCACGCTCGCTGGGCGGGGGTCTCTCTTTGTCTGATCAGCGGAGCTGATCCGGTCTGGTCTTCGAAAGATCACGTCCAGCGCCAGGAGTACAGCCGTGAGCCAGCCCCTCGAACCCACTGATCCACGACAGACGGAGCACATGCGCTGCAACTGCGTTCAGGACCTGGGGCCCGCGCACTGCCACCTGTGCTCCGAGATGACGGGGCGAGACGAGGTCTACCCGGGACCGCACTGTCCGACGCGCGCCGTCGAGGCCGCCAAGGTCGCCTTCGAGGTGGCGGCGGGCTACGAGCACGCTGCGCCGGTGGTCCTGCACGCCAGTGAGTTCGCTGATGTTCATGGCGCAGTGAGCGCCGCGTTGCACGCACGCGCAGAGCAGATGCCGGAGCTGCCGCGGCACACGGTGCCCATTGCGGCGAGCTACAGCATCCGTGGCGCACACGCGGAGCTCGACGACGTGACGTTCCCGTCTGCTGCTGGCCTCACCACCGCCGTGATCACCATCCGCACGGCCTACCCCCCGATCGACCGGCTGACGCTCATCCCCGTGATCAGCCAGATCTCCCATGAAGTCGAGAGCACAGCCGAGGAGCAGGACGACGCCTACGTCGCCGAGAAGATCTACATCATCGAGGAAGGACCCAGCGCATGAACGCCACCACCAGCACCGCGGGTTCAACGTGGCGTGACGGCGCCGTCAAGACGATCGGCAGGGTCCTACTCACCCTCATGATCGCGACGAACGTCATCGTCCTCGCGCCGGCTGCGGTCTTCTGCGTCATGACCGGTCGGTACACGCCGATCATCGTCAGCATCGCCTTCAGCGGCGTGTGCTGGTGGTTCCTCCTGCGTACCCTTCGGGCTCTTGCCGAGAAGCGCCGCGCGACGAAGGCGCTCATGAGTGCGACCCAGAACTGAGACCACAGTCCAGATTCGATCCGCAAGAAGCACAGCGCCATGAGCGTCCTGCGCCGCGCCAAGGACATCGCGGAGGCCGCCCCGCCCACGCACCACCACCACTACGAGGGCACGGTCGTCCAGGACCACAGCAGCGTCACCGCGACCACGCGCAGCATGATCGCCCGCACCAACAACGACCTCCGCCGCCGGTGACGGCCGCTCCTCTGGACGACGCCACCCTCGCCCGGGCCACGATCACCGTGAGCCTGGACCGGCTGCGCGAACTCGCCCTCGGCGACACCGCCGACACCGAGGACACGGCCGGCGCCCTGCAGGCCCTGCACCACGACGGCGACTCCCGTGACGGCGCGCTGGACCCTCGCCGCCTAGACGCCGAAACGACCACAGCCCATGCCGAGATTCCATACGGACGGCAAGTCCGGCGTCCTGCTCACCTCGTTCAGCCTGCCGCTCGCGGTGCTGGTCACGGCCGTGCCCGGGCACACCCGGCCGCGCGCGTCCGCGTGCTGGTCGGCGCAATGCTCGTGGTGCTCCTGGTCGTCCGCCCCGCCTGGCCGGCGCGGCGCGCGGCAGCTTCCTCTACTGGGCCGAGTGCACCCCCGAGGTCCTGCTGAAGGACCTGCAGAACCCCAGCGACCACACCGCCCGCGCCGCGTGCGTCATCCGCCTCTCGCAGTTGGCCCGCCGCAAATACCGGGGCCTGCGGCTCGCCGGGGACATCACCGCTGCCTCGCTCGTCGCTCTCATCTGACCGAAGGAGACCGCCATGCTCGTCGGCGCACGCATCGAACTCACCGCCCGGATCGACGCCCTGGGCTCCACCGCCCACCCGGGCGAGCAGGGCGTCATCCAGGAGATCCACGCCGGCGGCCACTACACCGTCCGCATGGACAACGGCCACACTCAGTTCCCCCGCCGCAACGAGATGACCTCGCCCGGCAGCCGCGACGCCCAGCTCCTGGGCCGGGCCCGCGCTGCGCTCGCGCAGCTCGGCGAAGGCCCGACCGCCCCTGGCCGCCCCGACGGCAGCGACCTCAACGGCTGGTCCACCGGCACCCCCGAGATCGACCGCACCACCCTGGCGTGGGCCGCCGCCTTCACCCTGCTCACCGACCACCAGCCCGACGCCCGGCCGCTCGCCCACGTCGCCGGCGCCGACGCGGTGCTGCGCGAGGAGGGCGTGCGCGGCATCGCCACCCTGCAGAGCAACCTCGCGGGCGGCGCCCCGGTCGACCACCGGTTCACACGCTGCGCGTACTGCGGCGGCCACGGAGAAGACCCCACATTCCCGACCTGCGAAGAGCGCGGCTGCCTTCCCAAGTACGAGTTCGTCGGGCACGACCACGGCTGCCCGGTCTGCGGCGGCGAGATGTGGGAGCCCGACTGGTACGGCGAGCAGCAGATCCGCTACTGCGACGGACTGCTCGCCGACGCACTGCCGCCCGCCCCACCCGGCCGCCTCGTCCGGCTCCTGCGCCGGGCCTGACCGCTACCGAATACACCCTGACCAACACCTGTCAGGGCCGTTGGACCCAACAGGCTCAACCCGACCCGACGAGGAACAACACAGGACCGTCCACATCGTCTCCTTCGGCTACGGCTACGGCCCCGCCCCCACGGCCGACATGGTCTTCGACCTGCGGGCCCTGCTCTTCCGCGACCCGGAACTGAAGCACCGCACCGGGCTGGACCAGGAGGTCTACAACCACGTCCGGGACACCCCGGGTGTCGAGCGGCTCGCGTTCAACGCGGTCGTCATCGCCCGCAGCCTCGGCGAGGACACTGGCGCCGACGTCACGATCGCGTGGGGCTGCACCGGCGGTCGGCACCGCAGTGTTGGTCTGGCCCGCCTCTCGCACGAGCTGCTGCTCGCCGCCGGCGACGAGGTCACCGCCTCGACGCGCCCATGTCTGGCTAAGTCGTCTACCGCCCATCCACACCACACACGCTGGCCGCCCGTGCTGATGACACGGGCGGCTGCTCCGACCGGACTCGCCCGACCTGGAGATGACATGACTCAGCCCGACCCGACCGACACCGCCCGCCATCTCCCCGCCGACTGGCCTCCGGCCGTGTGCGACGCGTTCTGGACCGCCGTGAACGCGCCGACCTACGGCGAGTCAGCCGCCGCCACGCTGGCCTTCGCGCAGATGCTGGCCCCGCCGCCGGTCGTCTCGTCCGACCTCCGCGACCGCTTCGCCGAAGCCCTCTACACCACCCGCCGCACCGACTATGAGGGCGCCGCGAACCATCGCGAGCACCGGTACGACGCCCGCTGCGCCCTGTGCGCTGGCGACGTGGACGCGCTCGCCGCCGCGCTGCTGGTCCTGTTGCCTGACCCGGCCGCCGACCTGCTGCAAGCGCAGGCCGAGGCGCACCAGTACCGGACCGCCTTGCAGGGGGCAGCGCGCCGGACCGCAGCGCAACCCGACCCGGCCGCCAACCGGGCCGCGATCCTCACCGAAGCCGCCGACGGCTTCGACCGGCACGCCGGGCAGATGCTGGACGGGGTCGGGAACAAAGCCGTCTTCGTGGCCAAGGCGCTCAGGGACCAGGCCGCGGTATGGCGGGAGGGAGCCGAGACGCTGCGTCGCATGGCCGCCGAGGCGCAGCCCACCACCAAGCCCGAGGCATCGACAGCCATCCGCAGGAAGCTCCGGCAGTGGGCCTACGCCGCAGGGCACATCGAGTCGGAGCTGGACGGCGCCGTCGACCGGATGTACGCGCTGATCGCTCAGGAAATCCCCGCCTTGCGCCGGCCCGCGAAGTTCCTGCGCCGCACAGAACTGAACCTGCCGGACACGGCCGACTCCAAGATCCACGACGCCATCCTCATCTCCGCTTCGCGGCTGGACGACCAGGCCGACGAGTTGGACGGGCCCATGTTCCACGAGGAGGCGAAGGCGCTCCTCGACGCCCACGAGGACGCGGTCCGGGCCGGCGCCGCGGTGGGCGCGCTCCGCCTCCAGGGCGCGATGCTCGCTCTGCACCCGAAGACGGCTAACCCCCGGCACGGGTGCTGCGCGACGCCGAAGGTCTGCAAGGGGACGCACCGGCCAGACTGCCGGAGCAGCGAGCACACGATCGGCGGTCAGGTGCCGTGGCCGTGCAAGTCGCTGCGCGCCGTCGGGATTCGCGCCGACGCCGATGCCGACGCCGTACGCCAGGCACTGGCCGCCCTTGAGCGCCAGACCGACCCCTACGGCTATCCGAGCCGGAAGAAGACCAACCGCGGCCGCACCGTGCACGCCACCAGGCAGATGAACGCCGGCATCGGCGACACCGGCGCGTGCGGCATGTACTTCCCGCGGGACACGGAGAGCAGCCTTGAGGACCCCGACACCGACGTGTCGTGCCAGGCCTGCGTGAAGGCACTCCTCAGCAAGCGCGAGGAGTGCGAGGAGGCCGAGGCCGCGGCCGCCGCAGAGGCCACACACCGCTGCACCCTGCCGCCGAACCGGTTCCTGCCCTGCGGTTGCTGCCCGCATCAGGTCTGCGAGGACTGTGAGCGCTGCGCCCACACGTGCAAGTGCGGCACCGGCGGAACCCCCGCCCAGTCCGCCGGGGCCGCCGGGTGACGCTGCGCCCCGGCTGGAACACCGGAATGCGCGTCTGGGCCATGCAGCGTGTGCTCATGGCCAAGTTCGCCGTCCCCGGCCTGAGCCAGCGGCTCGTCGCCACCGGTGACCTGATGCTCGCCGAGACGAATCACTGGCATGACCAGTTCTGGGGCTCGTGCTTCTGTCCGAAGCACGAGCAGGTCCCAGGCACGAACATGCTCGGCGAGTTGCTGATGGCCATTCGCGCACACCACAGCTGATGGGCTGTGGTCACACCGGAAGCCCTCCCCGGCAGAGCGTCATGCTCCGCTGCGGGAGGGCTTCTTTTTCACTTCCCGCTCTGATGCTGCAGACCGTGCAGTGAAGACCCCACCGCCGCCGGTCATCACCCGCCGCCCCGAGCACCACGGGTACGGCACCCTCGGGGACGCCCACACCGTGGGCGAGGACTTCCACCTGCGGGGCTTGGTTGAAACCATGTACGAAAGTGATCGCCGCTGTGTGCCGGGCGACAATGGTGGTCGAACGCGCCTCGCTCGACTTAAGGATTCGGTGTGAACCAGCGACCCCATCCAGAGAGCCAGGGAGATCCCATTGCGGAGGTCGCCCGACTTCTCAAATCGGCCTCGGCCCCGCTGAATCCCATGGTGCTCCTGGACGGCCCGCCGCTGTCGGGTGTAACCCGCACGATGTACGAGGGGGTCCAGTACCTCCCAGAGCTCGGCTTGCTCCGTTCACTGCTCTCGATCTCGCCGAGTTGTGCGCACGACCCGATTTCGATACCCAGTTCAGCAGTGGCGACCGGTTCGTACTGTGGCTCGATGGCCTCTCCCCAGCAGACCTTGTGCTACTCGGCCGTGGAGTGCTGGACAAGGTCCTCCCGCATGCCCTGGTGCTGGCCAGCATGGACACGGCCTGGTGCAACCGCCTCCTGAAAGATGGTTCGGCCGTTACTGCCCCGGCGCCTTCCGGTGGCTTCGCCTTGGCGGCCGCCACCGCGCTCTCGGTGACTGCGAATCAGCCCGGAAGGTGTTGATCAGGATGTCCAAGGGACGGGGCACGGTCTTCACACCCCGCCCGCTTGCGCCCGGCGACCCCGTGCCCGGCCCGCCTGCCGCGACGGCCCTGGCCGCCGTCCCCGGCCAGCTGGCCAGCGAGGCAGCGCCCGCATAGCCGTTCCCGAACCGACACCACAACGCCGTTGCTCAGGCTGGGCCAGACACGGGAACCTGGTCGTGCGCGAGGCTCTGCGCACCACCGGACGCGAGGCCGGGCGGACCGCGGTCTGCCGTGTACACGGCTTCCGGTGCCACCGAGGGGTTCGAATCCCCTGCTGGAGCCTCGCGCACACCGCTGCCCGGCCCACCCCCGCAAACCGCCCCCGAAGAACCGGGCCTGACGGTCACACAGCGCGCAGTCGAGGGGCGTCAGGCTGCTCCGGCTCGACCTCCGCAACGACCGTGAGGGGAACGGGGGTCTCGACGTCGGCGGTCTCTGCCACCCGGCGGCTCAGCCTCGACTTGAGGCTGAGCAGCCCGCTCTTGACGTGCGGCGCGGCCGTCACCACAAGGGCTCCCACTACGACGCCCGCGCCGAGGATACCCAGGACCGCCTTGTTCCCGGCGAACAGCACGGCGTGCGTGACGAGCGTGTTGTCGTCGCCCCGCGCCAGCGGGCTCTTTCCGCCCAGGGTGCTCGACTGCGAGAGGTGCGTGTTGGCGGGGCGCTGCACCAGCATCAGTTCCCAGACCGAGCCGCCCCAGTTGAAAATCATGGCGCAACCGTAGCCAGCACCGACACTCGCCCAACGATCTTTCCGTGAACCCCAGCAAGCCCCCGGCGGGTGTGCTACCCGACCGCTCGTTCTCAGCGCCAACGGATGCACCAGTACCGGGGCCCGTAAACCGGCCTCTCCCGCGTCGCGTACGCTGGGTACACAACGACGCGGGGTGGAGCAGTTCGGTAGCTCGCTGGGCTCATAATCCAGAGGTCGCAGGTTCAAATCCTGTCCCCGCTACCAACTCCGGCCCCTCGACCTCGTGTCGAGGGGCCGGAAGCATGTCAAGCACCGGGCCACTCCCAGGTCACAGCCTGATCAACTCGCCTGCGCGCCACGACCGCGCACGGCACGCTGGGCACCACACACATCTGGGGGGATGCCTGATGTCCAATTACCGTGACGTCCAAAGCGCTGTCAGAGTCGAGAAGTTCCGCATCTGGTTCGCCTGGTTCTCTGGCGGCTTCATCATGCTCGGCATCGCACTCGCCACCCAGGACATCGCCGTCGTCAGCGTCATCACCCAGATCCTCCTGGTCGCGCTCGGCATCCTCTCGACCATCGCCGCCGTGACGATGACGAACCGCCTCAACCGCCGAGCCGCCGCCGCCCGCCGCGAGGTCCTCGGCGACGACATGTAAGCCCCGGACACCGCCATGGACCAAGGATGGGCGGCCGTCATCGCCGCCATAGCCGCCGGCGTCTTCGGAATCGCAGGCGCCCTGTGCGGCATCGTCGTCGGCCGCCGACAGGCCGCCGATCAAGCTACCGTCGAGCATGGCCACTGGCTCCGTGAACAACGTCTGAAGGCACACACCGATCTGCTCACCCACTGGGACGAAGCCATTCAGGAGATGGGCCGGTTCCAAGACGGATGGAACGAGCAGGTGGAGTCCCTCCAGGAGGGCGGTTTCGTCGTTCACCCGTCAGACGTGGCGGCGCGGAAGTGGGACGAAGTCTGGCCCGAGCTACGGCCGCGTCTCGAACAGGCAGAACTTCTCGGCCCCTCCGCCGTCACGGAGGCGGTACACGACCTCCGGGCTGTCTGGCGGGAGGTGAGCGACATGCTTCACAAGCAGGGCTCGCAAGACCCATTCGAGAGGCCGCGGATCGAGTGGCTTCTTGTGATGGCGCGCGCGTCGGAGGAGCGGTCGAATTTTCACGTCGCGGTTTCGAACGTGATGCGCACGCCGCCAAATCCGCGAGGTGAGCCGCTGCCGTAACTCGGCGGGCCGTCGGTCGTGGGCGGGGGGATGTCGGCACATGCCCAGCACCGCTCCGACACGGGGCCTGGGTCTGCCTGACCCAGGAGGGTAGGGCTGCCGCAGAGCGCACCGCCAACTGGTGGATCTCCGGCGCGTGGCCCGCGCGCCAGCCCCCGTCCGTGTCGCGCTTCCGCTGCGCTGGAGACCATGACCAGCGAGGACGTCCCCGTACGCCCGCCCGTCGACGTCGTACGGCCCGTCATGGCTCGGGAACTCCCCGCCGAGAACCACTGGCCGAACGGGCCGACCAGATACGAAGTGAAGGCGGACGGGTGGCGGGCGATCGCCGGCGTCCTCGAGGAGCACCGTCCCGTCTTGTTCTCCCGGCAGGGAGGAAACCTCGGTCCCATGTTCCCGGAAGTCCTGGACGAGCTACGCAACTTGCCCATCGGCACGGTCCTGGACGGCGAACTGTGCGCCGTGGTCGGCGATCGGCTGGACTTCAGCGCACTGGCTCACCGCCGCGGACGCGACAGACGGCGGTGGCCGCCGGTCGTGTACCTGGTCTTCGACCAGTTGGCCGCCACCGGCACGGACCTGCGTCTGCGCCCGCTGCAGGAGCGCCTCACCAGGCTCGGCGAGCTGCTGCGGCCACCGCCCAGTGTGATTCAGCCGGTGCCTGCCACCACGAGCCGCAGCGAGGCCCTGACCTGGTACGAAGAGCTAAGGCCTCACGGGCTGGAGGGCTTGGTGGCCAAAGGCCTGGGAACCTCTTTTGTGCCCGGCCGCACCCGATGGCTCAAGATCAAGCACGTCGACACCGTGGACACGGAGATCGTGGCGATCGCCGGTTCCCCGGCCCGTCCCGCCTACCTCGTCGTCCGGCTCCCGGATGGCTCCCTCGCCCAGACGGCGCAGCTGGACAGTGCGCAGCGCGCCGCCGCCGGTCGGGCGCTCGCCGACGGCATCCGAGAGGCGCTGCCCGGCGGAGGGCACCGGGTCACCACGCTGCTGCTTGCCGAAGTCGAGGTGGGCACCACCCGGCACCGCACCGTACGGTTCGTCCGCCTCCGCGAGGACCTGGAGCCACCCCCGGCAGAAGGTAGCGGCTCCCCGGGTGCCTAGGCCACCGGCTGAACCTCGGTACGCAGCTCCCGCAGTTCGCTGATGACCTTGCTGCGTCGTTCGTCGGCTGGCTTGCCCGCTCGACGCCGACCCATCCGACGGTACTTCTCGACCTGCTCGGTACTGCTCCAGTCGCCGGTGATCTCCTTGATCTCCCCGGCGGAGTACCCGAGGCGGCCCAGGTCGGCAGGCACCCTACTGACCGGGTCGAGGTCTTCGCCCTTGTTGACGCGACGCAGCAGCGGCATGCGCGGATCGCCCTGGCCGCGCTTGTTCAGCTCGCCGATCCATCGCTGGATGTCCGCAACCGCGTCAGGGTCGTCGATCTCGTACTCTCGGCCCTGGTCGTTCTTGTCGTTCTTGCTGGTCCACTTCCGTACGACCAGCAGGCCCGGCCCTACATCCTCGACGGAGGCGATCCGGAACCGCGCCAGCTCCGAGCGGCGGCCGCGGCAGTAGTAGCCGAGGTGGCCGAGCACCCGGTCACGCAGGCTGGCCAGGGTGTCCGGGCAGGCGGCGAGCATCTGTAGGCGGCGCTCCATGTCCAGCTGCGGTGCCTCCCGGGGGTGCGGCCGGCCTCCCGTTGCTCGTGCCGGGCGTCCGGGTAGATCTTCAGGGCCTTGGCGGTGGGCGGCCATTTCTCGTGCCCGGCCCGGGCGTTCATGTCGACGATCGCTGCGATCGACAGCCGGATCGTGTCGTGCCCGGTGCTTTGCCGCCGAAGGTGGGAGACGTAGGAGACGAGGTTCGCCTCCGTGGTGCGCGGACCCGGACGGCAGCCCCGCTGGGCACACCAGTTGGCGAAGGCCTTGAAGCGGGAGTCGTAGGTCTCCCGGGTGTTCTCCCGCCCGGAGTTGGCCAGGTCCTCCTCTGCCTCGTCGGTGAACAGGTCATTGATGTCGACCCCGTCGCCCACAGGGGACGGCAGGGCTTCGGCGTCGACGACTCCTTCGGGTACGCGATCGGTGCTGGGCATGTGGTGCGCTCCGGGCTGGACAGGGAACGCCAGACGCCCCCTACGGGCGGGGGCATTGGCGCTTGTGTATGGGTGAGGTACCGCATCGGCGTCCGTTGGACGCCGTGATCAGGCACACGGGTGAGAGGGCAGTCACCCGTCGTACCCTGCGGGCGAGGTCAGGTCTGGGTGCGTTCGGTGTGGTTGGTGAATTGGGCGTCGAGCCGGTCGGCGTCCGCGATGAGCCGGTCCGACATCACAAGCAGGGTCCGCGCGTCGAGGTCGCTCTTGCGGCGCGCCTCCTTCTGCCACTGCTCGGCCATGGCCCGCATCATCGCCGTCACACCGTCCCCGGCCACGTACAGGCGGCCCGAGTCGTCGGAGCCGGCGTCGAGCAGCGCGAAGTAGTCCGCGGCTTCTTCGCCGGGGGGCGCCTCGTGCGGCGGTCCGGTGTGCGGGCGACGTGCGTGATTCCAGCGCGCAGTCACGTCGGGTTCCCTTCGTCGTGGCCACGAGTGAGCGACAGACAGGAGAGGCACGCCGTTGCGCGCTCCAGCGAGCGGAAGGCGTGGATGCCTGCGCCGCATCGGTGCAGGCCGGGTATCACGCGGGCGCAGCAGAAGCAGAAGTCGGCCGGGTCGTCCGGCGCCGCGGCGGTCCGTACGTCGAGCACCAGGCTGCGGTTGCTGCAGTCGGGGCACTTCAGCACCGACGGGTTGGGCCCGCCTTGCCGGAGCCGGCCGAGCACGACGGTCAGGTAGGCGTGGGCGGCCTCCGCAGGCAGCGCTGCGGTGCCGCAGAACAGGCAGGCCACCGGGAAGACCAGCGGGGAGAGGAAGTCCTCCGTGTCGTTGCTCGGTTCGTCGGGGAAGCGTTCCACGACGAGTGTCATCTGGTCGCAGTCGGGGCACTGCACCGTGTGGTCGCGGAGCGGCTCGAGGCCGGCCCGCAGCCGCTGCATGCGCTTCTTCACGAAGCCGCGGATCTGCGTCAAGCCGGCGCGGATGAGCGTCATGTCGAACCGGGTGGCCCGGCGTTCGGGTCTGTCCAGGTGCGGGAGCAGTTCCTCGTCGAGGAAGCGGATGAGGAAGTCGAGCACCTCCGTGGCCTGGCTCTCCACTGCGCGGGCGTTGGCGGCCGGTCCGATCAGGCCGTAGTGCTGCAGCGCGTTGCGGCGCTCGGCCAGCTTGCGGAGGGCCTTGCCGTCCTCGGCGGTGATGGCGACGCCGGCGATGTCCCGGAGCCGCCGCACGGTCTCGTCGGGGTCACAGCTCTTGAGGGTGCCCTCTTCGAGTTGGGACCGCGTGGCGGTGCCGGGGTCCTTGAAGACCAGTGTCCAGTGCTCGCGCTGCAGCCGGGCCTTGAGGAGGACCTCGGCGCCTGCGGCGAGGTGGAGAACGGCGTACTTGAGGGCCCGGGCACTGACCTGCTCGTCTCCCATCTCCAGGAGTTCGACCACACTGATCAGGTAGTCCAGGCCGTTGGGGATCGGAGGGAAGTGCACCTCGCTGCCGGGGTGCTCAACGCTTCGGGTCGCCGGGTAGGACATGTGGGTGCTCACCGCGGGCCTCCGTCCGTCCCGGTCCGCAGCGCTGCGGCCACGTCGGGCGGCAACTCCTGGCCGTAGCGGGTGAGTTCGCCGGCAAGCCGGGCTCGCTGCTCGGCGGGCCACGCGGCCAGGGTGGCGGCAACCGACTCGCTGAACGGACGTGCTCGCTTCCGCTCGCGGATCGCCTCGTCGACGCGCGCATCGAGGTCGGGGTAGCCGACGCTGAGCAGGTCGATGGTGGTCAGCACCATGTACGCCAGCGAGTGCAGCTCCCAGTCGGTCTCCCGGCGGTGCGTGGTGTCGTCCTCGCGCAGGGCGAGGGTCTCGCGCAACGGCTCGGCGTCCAGGACCAGTTGGGCCACGCCGTCCGCCGTCGGCGCCTGCTCAGGAGTGATGTGCTGGCCGACGCCGGCCAGCAGGCGGCGGGCGAGGTTGTGCAGGCCGTGGTCGTGCTCGGGGCCACCTGCGTCGGTGCGCTGCTCGCGGGTGTCGAGCGCGCTGCCAAGGCGGGCAGCCTGGTGGGTGAGCCGCGCGGCGAGGTCGGCGGCGGAGCGGGCCGGTGCGGGACGGGGCTCGGGCATGGCCAGGAGCCTAGCGGTGTCGCGGAGCGTCGCGATTTGTGCGCGACACCCGTCGCGCACACGGCAGTTGAAAGATCCCGCATCGGCTCAGGCGCCAGCGGTTAACCCTGTTCCTCGTCGTCGTAGTCCATGGGCTCCTCCAGCCCATAGCGGTCCTCCTCCACCGCGTTGTCCCAGCACCTTCCGCACAGGGCCTGATCGCTGTCGTCTGCGTGGTCGATTGGCCGTGAGCACCGATCGCAGGGCACGAAAGAAGGGAAAGCAACGGAGCACGCGAAGCAGAAGGGCACGCCCTTGTCAGGATTGCTGAATACCCGGACACCCCAGCCGAGGGTCCACTCCCGGCATTGCGGACAGGTGTTGAGCTCGCTGAGTTCGCCCCGGTCATCCGCCGGGAAGCAGTACAGCAGCTCCTTCTGCTCCCACAGGGTCGTGCAGAACCTGCATGTGGCAGAGACTGGCTCGCCGTCAGGACCTGCCGCCTCACCGAGCACCAGGGCGGTGTAGCCGCACTCGGGACATCCGATGGTCCGGTTCTCAGCGCCAGCTGTCGTCACCTCACCGCGGATGCGGTTGGTCCTCTTCCGGACGAAGACCTTGATGCTGGCCAGGCCGCCGCGCAGCCGGCGAAGCACCAGTCTTGCCTCGATCTTCTCTCTGTCGCTGAGGTGAGGTAGGAGTTCGTGGTCGACGAAGTGGATCAGAAAGTCGAGGACTTCGCCCGCCCGGGTCTCGATCACGGGGGCCGGGGCGGTCATGCCGAAGTGCTGGAGCTGGTTGCGGTCCTCTTTCAGATGCTTGAGCGCCAGCTTTTCTTTATCCGAGATGCGTACGAGCGCGATGTTCTGCAAGCGGGTGACAGCATGGTCGATCGAGACGCTGGAGAGCGTGGCTTCATCGAGTGCCTTGCGAGTCGCCTGGTGGGGTTCGCTGAAGACGAGGCTCCAGTGCTCGGAGAGCAGTCGGGCCTTGAGGAGCACCTCCACGGCCGCGTGGAGGTGGAGCACGGCGTACTTCACGTCCTGTTCCGTCACCATCGACTCGTTCTTGCCGAGGTGGTCGACAACGCTCGCCAGGTAGTCCAGCCCGTTGCGCACGAGCGGAAAGTCGAGCTGGGCAGGAGCCGAGCGGGACTTGCGCCGTGGCCGCATTTGCGCACTCATCCCCGTCGGCCTATCGGCGAGGGTGTTGTCCTGGAGCTCGTCGTCCGGCGTCATCGTCCCGCCCCTTCATCGCTCTGGCCGTCATGATGCTCGCCTGCTGGTACGGCGTCAGTTCCGGTCGAGGATCCGTCGTCGCCCCGATCGGCGCCTACCCGCGGCCCTCGGCTGAACGTCGTACGCACCATCATGGAGTGCGTGAGCCACCATGACCTCGTCCTTGCCGCCGCCCAAGCCGCCGGCCCCTGCCCGCCCGGTGAAGAGCCGCAGTGGCAGGTCCGTGTCCGCGCCCTCTCGGTCGATCTGTTCGTGCTCGGCGACACCGTCGGACGTGACCTCGAGCGCCTCGCGGCCGCCGTGTCCTCGTCTACAAGGACATGGAGACCCTCGCCTCCAACCCCATGCACAAGGTCCGCGTGGCTGTCCACCTCATGGACCTGGGTCCCGAACTGGAGGCGATCGGCGAGGACGAGGCGACGCGTCCTGGCCGCACTGCCCGGGGCGTGACGCCCGACTGGTGCGCCGGTTCCCCAGTGGGCAGGGTGATTGCATGGACCTCACCCAGAGCACCGCTCCGGTCGAGCATTGCCCGGGCCAGCTTGAGCTGTTCGTGATGCGCACCGTCAGCACCGGAACAGACTGCCGACGTGACGAAAAGACCCCCCACCTGCGCCGAGATCACAGGGCGCCGGTCGGGCGGAATGCCTACAGTCAGGACATGACAGAGCCGACTGCTGGAACCCCTACCGACGACGAGCTCCCGCGGCTCGTCGGAGCGGTAGCGGTGGAATCCGCCCGTGCTGAATGGGCCTCGGCAGCGACGGAGGTGGCGGGAGCCGTCCCCATCGAGGGGGCGGCCGTCTCCTGCTCGGCGAGCAGGGCGGCCACCTCGCGCGCCGGAGCGTCGTCGCTCTCGACGTCAGAGAGATCGGTTCGTTCCTGCATGATCGTCATCGCTGCACCTCCACAGCAGCAGCGGGTTCTTCGGTGGTCTCCTGACGCGACGCGATGATCAGCCGCCGTGATCCACGGACGGCCTGACCCAGCCTGAGCTTCGGGTCCCAACCGCCCAGGACATGAGCGGGGGTGGGCCACGCGTCGAACGTCTCCAGCGTGAGGATGTCGCGACGGCGCACCACCGCGGGGATGTGCAGCAGCGTCAGATGGACGTAGATCATGTGCATGGCCTGCGGTGCTATGTCCTCCGCCGTCACATGCAGCTGCGTCTGTGGGTTCAGGCCGTGCTCCAGCATCGCCTGCGACAGGGCGATAATGAACGCGCCCGCGCCGCAGGTGGGCTCGTACAGATCCGCGAAACCGCGCGTGTTCACCTGCTCGACCACCGAGTCGATCTGCATCTCGGCCATCATCTGGGCGATGTCGTAGGGCGTGTAGTACTGGCCGAGCCGCTCGTTGCCGAGCTCCAACTCCATGTAGAGGCGGCCGAGCACGTCGCAGGGTTTGCGCTGCATCTCCATGGTCACCAGCGCCAGGGCCTCAGCGAAGCGGTCCAGCTCTGTTCTGCTGTAGCGGCCGGCGATCTGGAGGTACTGCCCTTCGCGCGCTTCCCAGGCCTCGCTCCCGCGGACGTCCACGGCGTTGCGCAGAGCCAGCGCTGCCATCTCGACGAAGTTGTCGAAGACTTCGCTCATCCGCTTCGCGCCGGTGTTCGCCGCCAAGAGCTTCACGATCTCCCGGTAGCTGCTCATGCGCTCGGCACCACAGCAACCGGAGCCTCGGAGGTCCGGACGACACGGTGGACTTCCGGATCGAAAGGAAAGACGTGCAGGTTCCAGGAACTTTGAGCGGCGGGCCGCAGGAACCCGTACGGGCGTACGTGAGTCATACGGTGCCCTCGGCTGTCGTGGCTGATTCCGCAGGAGGCTGTGAGTCGTCCTTCTTCGCCTGCTCGGCGAGGATCTGTTTCACCTGCCAGGCCGGTGCCCGTGTTGCCAGGGCGATGTCACGCCGCGTGGTACGCCGCAGAGCCAGGGCGTGCACCGCGGCGCGCAGGGCCTGTTCGCGTGCGTCGTCGGCGGCCCGGAGCGTCTCCAGCTCCGGTGTCACCGGGATGAGCGTGACCTCGGCGCTTACGCCGACGAGTTCGAGTCCCTGCGCGACGTTCGCCTCGGTCGCCCTCAGCGTCCGCCCGTGTGCGTACACCCCGTGCTCGGCAAGGTGCGTTGCCCAGGCCCGGCCGTGCCGGTGGGCCTGGCCCTCGATGGTCTCGCTCACGCCGCGCTCCCCATGTCCTCGATGACCTGCTGGACGAGCGTGTCCGGCACCGGGGAGGGCAGGACGATCTGCCGGGTCCCGATCCGGTAAAGCGTGTGTGTGGCGTTGCTGCTGACCGCGGTGACGGTGAGCCCGAGCCGGGAGGCCGCGGCCCGGATCCGCAGCAGCGGGCCGCCTTCGACGCCCGCTCGCAGTCCCGCGGTGACCTCCTGGGCCTGCATCCACTCCTCCAGGCTCACCACCGGCTTGTGCACGACCTTCGGCGACCACACCCACTGGGAAATGGGATTGCGCCGCGAGAACCCGGCGCGGCCGGTGCGGCTCGCCCGCCGGTTGTACACCTGATATCCCGTCAGCTTTGGGTTCGAGACCAGACCCTCGACCCTGTTGTAGGTCCACTCACCCTCGATCGGGTAACGGTCGGGCTCCGCCTTGAGGATCGCGACGATGTCCGGGCCCTTCAGGTGCTCCTCGCGCCGGAGGCGGCACAGCTCCCGGGCGGCGTCGAACCGGCGTGAGTCGGGGTGCGGAGCGAGTTTCTTCTTCGGCCGATCCGCGCCGAAGCGTCCCTTCTCCCGTGCCGGGGCGTTCTCGTCGATCAGCGTGATGTACGGGTACGGCGCATAGCCGTGGTTCCAGCCGTTGATGGCGTGCTGGATCTGCCCGCCCATCGACATCTCGTTCAGGACGGTGCGGTAGACCTCCGCCTCGACCTGGCCGTAGCGGCGGCTGCGTAGCTGGCCGGACTTGGTGCCACCGACCGGCTCGTTGGCGTACACCACCTCTGCCCCGAGGCGCTCCAGCTCGTGCTCCACGGTGAGGCTGGTCAGCATGGCGCGTGCCATGCGGTCGGAGCGCTCGGCCAGGACGTGGGTGACACCCAGCTGCTCGGCACGGTCCACGAGGTCCTGGAGTCCGCCGTCCCGGGGGGTCGGTACGGCGAGCGCGTCGTACATCTCCTGCGGCCCGAGGCCCCGCAGGTCCGGGGGCAGCATCCCGGACTCGACGTCCCAGAAGTACGCGACGAACTCCTCGCCCTCCTCCAGGCGTTCGGAGGCAAGGACCACCTGCCGCGGGATGGACGAGGCAGGGTTCTGGTGGTCCTTGGTGGAGACACGGCCGAGGAACACCGCGCGGCGAGGACGCGCGTCGGCCTGCCGGTAGTTCGGCAGGTGACTGAGGTCGATGGGCGGGGCGAACGGGTTGGTCATGACGTTCCTACGGACTCGGAGCGGACAGTGGTGTTCTGCTGGGGCCCCGGCGGCCCCTCGAGGGGCGTTCACCGTGCGGCGTGCTCGTTGTGGAGGGTGGCGGCCTTCTTCCAGCAGGCCTCGCGCGATCGTCTCTGGCGTGACGGCCCGCTCGTCCTTGAGGGTGACGTCGTAGGGGTGCAGGAGCCGGGCGAGCGGGACGTGGCCGTGGAGCGCGGAGGATGAAGATCAGCGCGGGGTCGGACAGGGCGTCCGCAGCACCGCGCAGGGACCGGTGGTAGTCGCCGATGTAGAGCTCCCCAGCCGGGTAGCCCGGAAGCGGGCTGCCGTACTCGTTGACGCCCGGGTCCGGCAACTTCCTCTCTCCGCAGGCGAAGGCGCGCGGCTTCCAGGAATCCTGGGCACACGGGTTGGCAGCGGCGGATCAAACGTCACCGGGTGCGTCCAGGTGAACGGGACAAGGCCCGAAGCCTGTGCCATGGCTGGCCGGGTGAACGTGTCGACGGCCGGAGAGGGTGCAAGCGGTCTTTGGGTCCTCGTTGCAGAACTCCACGCAGGTGCAGTCCTGGACCTCATCCAAGGAACTGCCGGAGTCGGGGACCCGAGGTGAGCACCGGTGGCGGTCGGCCATGAGATCGAGGCGGGCCAGCGTCCACCCCTGCCCCTCGCGTCCAGCCTGGGTGGTGATGGCGCCGCACTTCGTGCACCGTAGCCCCTCGGCCACCTGGCAGTTGTCGCTGAGCGCGGAGTTGACGACCTCGAAGTCATCCCGAGGGACTGCCTCGGGCTCACCCACAGAGGCGGTCTCGGCGCCGCCGGTGAGGAACTCCAGGAGTTCCAGGGGCAGGGCAACCTCGTACCCGCGCTGGTGAACACTACGGATGGCAGCGCCAACCCCATCGGTGACAGCAGAGCGGAGACAGCCGTTGGTGGCGGCGGGATCGCGCTCCTCGCCCTCCGGTTCGCTGTACCCGTCCCAGGGAGCCGGCAAGCACTCGATGCCACCTGCCGTAAGGATCTCGTCCAAGCGCTCCCAGAGCCTGCGCACCGGGTTCGTCTCGGGCAGTTCGCGGATGGCCTCAGTCATCAAGACGTGCAGCTCATCCGTGCCCAGTTCGTCAAAGGCGGGTTCCGTGATCACGTCTCTTCTCCTGGGCGTGGATGGTGAATTGGATCGTGTCGGCGGTAGTCAGTCGGTGACGCGGTAGGGATGACCAACCTGCGGCCAGTCCCCGTCGGCGGTGACGTTGTGCGGCCACCGGCACGGGACGGTCTCGATGTGCACGCCGGAATGCTCCTCACAGCGGACCCGGTTGTTCGGGGTGACGTCGGGGAGCGGGACCGGGATGACCACGGTCGGCACGGACCCGAGTTCGGCTTCGTCGTCCGCGTGCTGCTCCAGGGCGGCAGAGAGTGCGGTGTCGCGGATGTTGAGAGTCTGGGTCTCGCCATCGTGGTGGGTGACGAGGGCGGTGTCCTCGTAGCTGATCCAGCCCGAGTCGTCCCTGGTCGGTTCGACCGTGACGGAAGTGACGGCCTTGCCGGTGGATTCACGGTGCTGGAGGGCTTCAACGGCCGCGGATGTGAGCTTGCTGATTTCCATGCCCAGTTCTCCCGTCTTGCAGTCAGACGGTGAGCTCAACGTGAGCGAAGGTCACGGTCTCGCCGAGGACGAAGTCGCCGGTCTTCCCGGCCTCGGCCTTCGAGGTCGCATCCAGTGCCTCACACATCAGGCCACCTCGTTACTGCGCTTGCCCGCGGGCTTCGCAGCGAGGGCCTGCTGCTCGACGTGGCGAGCCGCGATGTACAGGCCCTCGCGGTTCAGGTGCCGCGAGTAGCTCGAGTCGAGGTAGAGCACGGGCACGTCGCCTGCGGCCTTCAGCAGCGCCGGGTGCAGCAGGTGCTTGATCGGGCCCGAGCCGCCGCCGTAGACGTAGACGACCTCGGTCGTCGCGCCGGCCTGGGAGAGGACGTCACCGAAGGAGGAGGCGATCTCGGCGACCAGGTAGCTGGCCTCGTCCTCGACGAAGCCGGCGGCGCGCTGGTGACGGTTCTTCACCAGCACCGACGGCTCCGCGTGGAGGAAGTCGGCCAGCTGCTTGCGCGAGGAGAACAGCAGCGTGGCGTCCGACTCGCTCATGCGCTCCATGGCGTTCATCAGCGCGGTGCCGTAGCCCTCGTCGAGGGTGTCGGCCGCCTCGGGGTTGAACCGGCCGTCGGTGAAGACCGGGAAGTTCACGGTGCCCTCGCCGACGTCGACGCCGATGGTGTTCTGCACCGCCACCAGATCGGAGGCAGAGACACCTTCCACGATGGACGTGTCACGGGCGCGCAGATCATCGAGCAGAGCCTGTGCGAGCGGCTCGCCCTTGTCGGTGATGGCGAACTGCGCGGAGGCACCCTCGGCCATCACCTGGACGTCGACGAACTGCAGACGCACCGAGACGGGAGTGCTGAAGTTCTTGATCGTCACCAGGTGCACCGTCGAATCCGCGCTGCCCAGCAGACCGATGAACTCGGCGGCGTAGGCGTGGCGACGCGCGACGAACTCAGAGATCGGCAATGCCAGGCCGGCGCGCACCTGCACGCGCAGCTCGTGATCGGGCAGCGCGCCGTTCTCGCGGGCGTAGTCGCGCAGGGCCTTCGCGGCGAAGACGCCCAGGACCAGAACCTTGCTCAGCTCCTGATCGGCTTTGGAGTGCTTGCCCAGCACCTCGAACTCGGTGAACTTCGAGCCACGCACAGACAGCGCTGCGCGGCCGAAGATCCGGCGGTCCGACGCCGCCACCAGGGGAGTGGTGAGCGAGCAGTCGATCTGGTTGTAGAAGTCGCCGGCCAGCACGCGGGCCGCATCCGCGTCGGGGAGCGGCACCTTCGGCGAGGTGCGGGAAGTCGAGACAACCGCGCTGGGCAGATCGATCTCGTCGAAGGTCCCCTGCTTCGTGTTCTGGATGACGCCCTTGACGTAGCCGTTGCCGACGTCGATGCCGCCGGTAAGAGTGATGGTGTCGTTGCTGTTGGCGCTCATGAATTCGGTCCCTCGGTGTCTGTGTTGTCTGACTGGAAAATGAAATTGACCGCGTCACTCAGCGCCGAGTACTCGCCATGATTTCGTCGATGGATGCCTGCTTCGGCGGCTCCGGCGGTGCGCTGGGGGCGCGTGCCGCGGGCTCCTCGGCCGTCTCAACCGGTGCGGGAACCGGCTCGGGCTGGGCTACCGGCGCTGGTGTTGTCTTCTCGACGACAGCGTCGGCCTGGTCGGTGACCACGGGCTGCGGCTGAACCGGCCGGGCGGCCGGACGGCAATCGGTTGCGGCCTCGTCGTCCTCGTGCTGCTCGGCGCTCTCCAGCGGCGGCCGGCCGCGACGCGGCAGCTGATCGACGGGCTTGTAGAAGACGTCGATGTACCCGTCGCGCTGAATGGACTCCCGAATGAGCAGTCGCAGCGACTGCGAGATGTCCGCCTGCACATTGAGCCACTCGATCACCGAGGTATCGGCAGCGGGAACGGTCCAGCGGACCTTGCGAGGTTCACCCGGCTGACTCGCCATTGAACTCACCTCGCCCTGCCACTCGCTCCTGTACTTCATCCGGTCGTTCGCCGGATGTCTCTTGCTCTGTCATATGGACTCACCGCCTTTCTTGCCTCCCTCGAATGCGAATCGACGCGAGTCCACTCTAGTGTCCCTGTCGAGTCCTATGCAAGTACCATTCGATACGCTAGTGATGCGCCATTGATGTCCCTGTCGAGTACTGGCAGGGACGCCTACGAGACGCCACAGTGCTCCCGCCTGGGACGACCGCGTGCAAACCGTCGGCATCATGCGCCTGTGTGCCCCCCCTGCGACGCGGCAAGTGCTCACGCGGGACACCTGCGAGGCACCAGCGGCCACAGTGCTGATGCCGAGGGGCCGCATTGGAGTACGGATGAGGCCCCATTGGCGATCCGATCATGTCTCCTGGGAGACACCACCCGGCATCCCTGCACGGGTGAGTCCTCCGAAGGCTCTGTGTGCGACGCCAGTGCTGCACTGTCGGGGCGCACGCGAGACACCGTGAGGACGTGCACAGAGCTCCAAGAGGTACACCGATGTCAGTCGGCGTCTTATGCGTGACCCAGTTGTGTCCTCTGCGTGTCCCGACGAGTCATCTCGGAGACGCGAGGGAGACGCTGTTTCATTGCTGTTTCATGGAGGGCGAAAGGCCTGTAAGTGCCCCTCACCGAAGCCCGTCGGCGGGCACGGCAGCGCAGCCACGGAACGCCGGCGGAGCGAGATCAGCACAGCCGCCGGCGAGCCGTCGGCACGGTGATGGCACTGCGCTGGTGCGACGGTCGGTACGGAGATGTCATGGTCGCGCAGAGGAGAGCTGAAGGAGAAGGAGCGAAGGGGGGTAGGTCCCCGCACGCAGTGAGCGTGCGGGGAACGACTTGCTTCCGCAGCAAAGGCCCCTGGAGGAAGACGACAACGGACCGATGACGCTGGAGCTGCTCGCTGTGCCCGATGGGCAGTTGGTCGCAGCAGTCGGGCCCCTCTCCTTCTGATGCGTCCACGAAGAACCACCCCGGGCTCGCCGCGCAAGCGCGAAAGGGAACACAGCCCGGGGCCGGAACGTGCGTCGACAAGGCAGTGCCGAACGCCCGCCTCGGACGCGGTGCGTGAGGTGCTGGCACGCTGCCGCGGCAGCACCGGAGCAACAACCGGAGCACGGTGAATCCACATCGGTGCAGCCAGCACAACGCGACGGGGCGAGGCCGGCTGCGCCGCCGCAGCGAGCGGTGAAGCAGAGCGTTATCCACAGCCGGAGCGACGGTGTCGCGAGAGGACGGATCCGCTGCGCGGCGAGGGCTGTGCTGCCTGCGGCAGCAGGACGATGAACCGGGGCTGCGCCCCTCAGGAGCAGACCCGTACCCCCGCCTCGCTCGTGCCTCGCGAGGACGGATCAGCATGGGGGTACGGCCGTATCGCGGACGTCGAAACAGCAGTACAGCCAGAAGGTGCGATGACCAGGCGAAACAGCCAGACCCGTACCCCCGCTGCGCGGAGAAGGGGGAGGGGTACGGGTCAAGAGGGTACGGACCGTTTCCCCTGATGTTCCAGGCTTCCGCTAACGCTCCAGCCGTGGAACAGCGATGACGACGACAAGGAAGCAAAAGGGCATAAGGGAACCTGATAACACGTGTCCTGCGGACCCTCGCTTCGCTCGGCCTCTCCGCTGCGCTCCGAGGACGTGTTAGTCGGCATAGCCGACGGGTTCCACCGCTCGCTCCGCTTGCCGGTCCGTCGGTCGCTGGCGCTCCCTCCGGCTATGCCCAGCGCTGCGCTTGAGGGAGGAAGCCCCACCACTGTCCCGCTGCAGTTGTCCACAGATGTGGACAGCAGCAAAGGGTGCAGCAGTGGTGGATCGCCTGGCGCTGAGCGCCTGGCTCAGCGGGAAGTGACGACCCATGCGACGGCTCGCCACGCGATCCATCCGGGAGTGGATCACGCCAGCAAGATCTTCCGAGTCGTCAGCCAGCAAAGCTGGCACGGGAGCTGGGTCGAACATCGAGATCACGCGGACCCCAGCGGGGTCCGCACTCGATGGTCGCCGCCCGCACCCGAGTCCACGAAGAGGCGCCACCATGACGTCCAGCCCGAAACCTCGCCCTACGACACCGGAGCCCGCTGCGAGCCGAAATTGTGACAACCGAACAGCAAAGCCGTCGCCGAGGTGATGTGCGCCGGCGAAGCCAGGGACATCGGCAACGTCGACTTCACCAACGGCGAGAACGGCACGGTCGTCACCGTGCACGTCTCCCGCAGCGATGACGGGATGTACACCGTCCACCTCATGCCGATGTGTGATGACGATCAGATCCACGTCGAGCTCCAGCGGGGGAAGGACCTGGCCGTCATCGAGCCCAGTACCAGCCGGCCGGTATGAACCAGCGACATGCAGGCCGCCACGCCTGCCCAGACATCATGGCCACAGCTCTCGACTCCAGCCGTGGAGACCGCCGAGTCACAAGGAGAGGAGACTCGAATGATTGCTGAAATGATTCCAGAATCGTTCTCGCACGTCGTCCTCATCACCGGTTCCCGCAGCTGGAACGACGAGCAGAGCATGCGCTCGGCGTTCAACGACGCCTGGTGCGACTGGGGAGCGGAGAACGTCACCCGGCCGGTACTCATCTCGGGGCATTGCCCCGAGGGTGCCGACGCCATGGCCGAGCGCCTGTGGCGGGCCGCCGGCTTCGAGATCCGCACCTTCCCCGCCGCCTGGTCGGCTCATAGGAAGCGGGCCGGCTTCCAGCGCAACCAGGAGATGGTCGACGCCGCCCAGGTCTTCCGCGAGGCCGGGGCTCAGGTGTTGTGTACGGCCTTCCTCGACCTCTGCCGGAAGCCCGGATGTCGGCAGCGAGACCAGGAGCAGCTCATGCCGCATACGCCGGGGCACTTCTCGCACGGCACCATCCACTGCAGGTCTCGCGCGCGAGCTGCGGGGATCAAGACGACTAACGTGATCCATCCGGTCTGAGGACGCACGAAGGGCCCTGCAGTGTGCTGCAGGGCCCTTCAGGGACGAACGAGAGAAGTCGGCCAGGAGGCGAACGCCCGGCTCAGCACTACTTGCTCCGATCGATGCCATGCGCCTCGTCAAAGGCCTTCATGATCATCTTCGGGATGCGTCCCCGCCCCGCGAACTCATAGCCGTTCTTCTTGCCCCACGCGCGGATCTCGTCGCGCTCCTCGGGAGTCGTCTCGGGTACGACTCGCTTCTTGGCTGGCGTTGTCTTCTCGGCTTTCCGGCCGACCTTCAGATACGGCTTCAGCGCTTCCTCAAGCTTCTTCTGCTCCTCAGGGGTGAGATCGATTTCGTACCAGGTGTCACCCAAGCCAAACGTCTGTGTAGCCGCATCCGGCTTACCACTTAGATCTGACTCGACAATGCTTCGAATGGCCATGCTGGCGAGAGTAGCCGATGCGTAAGGACCCTGGAAAGTCTGTCGCAGCCATTCGGGATAAGTGTGCCATTTAGAACCCGAATGAGACTCGAAAGTACTGCTGAATGAGCAGAGCAAGAGAATGCTACTGCTAAAATCACAGCAATGTCGGGGGTGTCACCTTTCCCGTTCTCCGCCGACCAACGACCCCGATCGGGAGGCCTCCACCATGTCCATGCTCCAGACCGTCGACGACCATTCGCTCACCGGCGAGGACACCGACCTCTTCGAGCTGCTGTGCCAGCGCAGGGGGTGGTCGGATCAGTACCTGAAGGAGATCGAGTCCACCGAGCACGACGAGCTCCTGGACCTGGCCGAGATGGTCGAGGCCCTTGCGGACGCCCGAGCCACGGGAAAGAAGATCGTCATTGCCCCCGACTTCGATATGGACGGCATCTCCTCCGGGGTCCTCGGCTACGCCGGTTTGTCCGAGCTCGGCTTCGATGTCGAGCTGCATCTGCCCGACTACCGCCGCGGTCACGAGCTTGCGCCCGAGGACATCGCTGAGATCCACGCGAAGTGGCCCGACACGCGGGTCCTGCTCACCTGCGACGGGGGAGTGAACTCCCGCCGCGGTATCGCCGCCGCGCGTGCCCTGGGCTGGATGACGCTGGTGACCGATCACCACGAGGAGCTCGCGCCGGGCTCGACCGCGGACGTCACCGTTGACCCGTGCCGGATGGACGAGACCTATGCCCACACCGGGATCTGTGGTGCGCACGTGCTCTACCAGGTGCTTGAGGCGTACACCCGTGTGCACCGGCCCGAGAAGCGCTGGGAGATCCACCTGCTGCGCCTGTTCGCCGGCCTTGGCACCGTCTCCGACGTCATGCCCGTGCTGTACGAGAACCGCCAGCTGGTGCGCGATGCGATCTCGATCGCCCGCCTGCTGCGCGTCGCCGCGCCGAAGACGATCCCCAATCCCTGGGGTGGGTTCGACGCTGATCCCGATGCCATCGACGTCGAGCAGTCGATCCTGATGCAGCTGCTGCGCACCGAGCCGCACCACCCGGTCTTCCTCCGGGCCTTCGAGGGCTTCGCGATCGTGCTCAAGGCCTTCGCGCAGGTCGGCAAGATCCGAGATGTCGACGACCTCGACGAGGGTTTCTTCGGCTTCTACCTCGCCCCGGCAATGAACAGCCCGCGTCGCACGGGGGCCTCGCTTGAGCCGTGCTTCGCGGCGTTCACGGCCGCCGGCGCTGACGTCAAGCTCAAGGCCGCCCACCAGGTGATCGAGAACAACGAGCTGCGCAAGCATCTGGTCATCGAGCACATGGAAGAACTCGCAGCCGGGGACCAGCCGTTGGCCCCGTGGGTGTACTTCTCGGACGCCTACCCGGGCATGTACGGGCTGCTGGCCAACCGGATGATGGAGCTCAACGGCCACCCGGTCGTCGTCGTCAACCGGCCCGCCGGCTCCGACGATTTCGTCAGCGGCTCCGGTCGCGCACCGGGGTGGTTCGACATCATCACCAGCCTGGAGCCGCACGACGGTCTCAGCGCCATCGGGCACCAGCAGGCCTGCGGCGTCCGCGTCGCGAAAGCCGAGAAACTGGGCGACCTCGTCGCCGTGCTGCAGGAGGCCACCCAGGTCGCCCTGCTCGCCGTCAGCACCGATGGCCCGAACGGTGATCTCGTGCTCGGCCCGGACGCCGACTGCGACGCCAGCCTCGAGGACCTGCAGCCGTTGTTCGAGCTGGTGCGCCGGACCGAGGGTCTCAAGCCCTTCGGGCACGGCTTCACCGCTCCGGTCGTCGAGATCGCGATCGAGCCCCTGGGCCTGCGCGTGGACCGGATCGGATCCGAATCACAGCACCTGCGTCTGGTCACCCGGTCCGGCCTGTCCTGCCTGTGGTGGAACGTCGCCGAGGAGAAGTTCGACATGCTCCGGGGCTTCGTGCAGCGCGCCAGCCGCACCGAGCTCGGGACGCTGCGCTTCACGGCGGCGCTGCAGCTGAACACCTTCCGCGGTGACACCCGCGTCCAGGCCGTGATCAACGAACAGATCACCACGGCTGCTTGAGACCCATAGAGGAGGAGGCCTTGACGACTTCACCGATCACTTCGCGTCTGTTCCGCATCGGGTGGTGCGTCCTTGTACCCTTCGCCGCCGTCGCGGTCTACCTCGGCCTCGGCGTCGTCGCAGTCCGCCTCATCGGAGAGCCGATCGCTGCGACCGCCGTCCTGGACATGCTTGTTGTCGTCCTGGTCGGTTCGGTGAGGATCCAGCGGCCCCGGTGGCTCGCGCATGCGCCGGCCCCGCGGCCGAGGCCGAAGATCCCACGCTCCGGGTGGACCGTCCTCGGCTGCGCGGTCCTGGCCTTCCTCGCCGGCCAGTCGTTGGCCTTGTGGATCTACGTCACGGCCGGGTCCGGCGGCTTCGACGCGTCGAACCAGACCAGGCACGCGGCCGGGGCCATGGCGACCCTGCTGCTCACCCTGGTCGCGGCTCCCGCGGGGGAGGAGACCCTGTTCCGAGGGCTGATCTACCCGTTGCTGCGTAAGCGGGTGAGTGTCCTCGCCTCCACGCTGGTCACCGCCGTGGTGTTCGGCCTGGTGCACGGCAGTGCCGTGCAGTTCGCCTCGGCTCTGCCGTTGGCGGTGCTCCTGGCCCTGATCTACGAACGCACGCGAGTGCTGTGGCCTTGCGTGCTCCTGCACCTGGGCTTCAACCTCGCTGCCGCCCTTGTCCCAGCACAGGTGCTCGGCGCTCTGGCAAACCCCGTCTCCGCGGTGTTCCTGTGCCTGGCCTTTGCTGGTTGTGCCTTGGGGCTCTACCGGCGGGTCGCCGGCGGGACTGCGCCGGGCGCAGTCCAGGGCGCGGGAGGCGAGTCGGCGATGCAGTGATCGAGGTACTCAGCCTCTTCTGAAAAACGATGGTGCCCTCCCTGCGGGACCTGGCGGCCTTTCAGCCGCCGGTGCCTCGTGCGGAGGGCATGCTCGTGGTGACCGGGGTGATCCGGTCACCGGGGGTGACTGAAATAACTATTCAGTCATACTCATCAGGAGAGGAGAGGATCTCATCATGGCTATCGTCAGCACCTGCACGTACGACTCACGAGGAGAGCTCGTCCGTCCCGACACGCTCGACATCAGCCGTGCGAAGATCCGTCTGGACCTCGACACTGGTGAGAGGCCCACCTTCGATCGC
Source organism: Streptomyces umbrinus (assembly GCF_030817415.1). Taxonomy (NCBI): domain Bacteria; kingdom Bacillati; phylum Actinomycetota; class Actinomycetes; order Kitasatosporales; family Streptomycetaceae; genus Streptomyces; species Streptomyces umbrinus. The sequence goes on from NZ_JAUSZI010000002.1 coordinate 10,035,593, forward strand.
GGTCACACCCACGTCTTCGTCGTCTCCGACATGGGCGTCACGGCCGAACAGGCCCGTGAGCGCGTGAACGCGAGGCTGCGCCGGTTCTTCGATCGCGCTGAGGCCGTTTGCGGCTTCCGCGAGATCACGATGGAGAAGAGCCAGAGCAAGAACCGGCTCAACCTCAACACCACGATTTCCTACGAGATCCTCTACGTCGTCGAAGCAGACGAACGATCCCGTAGCCGCAGTCCCGAGTCCCCCAATGCGGGATACCAGCGAGGCTGGAGCACGGTCACCCCTGGGTGATGCGCGCCATCCACGCCTCGCACTCATCAGCACATGCAGAGAGGCCGGAGAGCTCCCTTCCCACGGGGATGCTCTCCGGCCTCTCTGTTTTCACGTTCCAGTGCAACATCGATCACCTGGCGTCAACGATAGCAGCTGTCTTGGATGACTCGCAAGAGCAGCGAATGTCAGTCCAATGCCCTCTCGCTTTCAGTGGATCCTCGTGGACGAACGACTCGGACAGAGTTCTGACTCGCACTCGGAGGGCGCGTCAGGAGTCTTCTGTGAGCCTCAGGACGCCGAGAATGGTCCATGCGACTTCCGGTCCCGCTGAGGTTCGGCCGTGCCGCCTGGGGGCCGCACGGCGGCTCGGCGTGGAAGTCCGCCTCGACTTGGTCGCCAGGGGCCGTATCGAGCTGCCAGCTGTACCACGAGACGTGGTACACCCCTGAAACCGCGTCTGAACTGGGTAAATGCCTGTACCGCGAGGCTCTTTCCCGCAGCGGGTGTACCACGTGAGAGCGCCGACGTGGTACGACGTTTTGCCTGGTCAACCAGTGTTTCCCGCCCATGTACCACGAGTACCACCTCTTTTTGACCTTTTACATGGGGGGCGCGTTCGGGAGTGATCCAGACAGCTCCAGCCTCAGCTCGCCAGTCTGCTCTCATGTCCCCCCTGCGCGTGTATCTAGGCTCTATTTCCTGGTACAAGTGGTACGGGGGGTATGTAAAACCTGTCTGACCTGGGAAATCACCTGTACCACGTGGAAAATGCTACGTGGTACACCCGGCTCTTGAACTCCCGAAATTCGTGCTCTGACCTGGGAAACAGGTGTACCACGTCAGGTGGTACACGTCTCATATACCCGTAGAGGGTATGTGGTGGTCCTCGGGATCCTCCTAGAGAGCGTCCAGCCGATGCTCTGGTGACAGCGGGCTCGGCCGGTCAGAAGAACTCCTCCGCACCTCGACCACAGGCCGGGCGGCTCATGCCGCCCGCGGGTGTGTGGTCGAGCACGAGAAGCCAATGACTCCGTGGGGCATGCCCCCGACGGAGTCATTGGCTTCTCGCATCTCATCCAGGCTCGCGACGCGTGTGGCATGGCCGTGGTGGTCGCGTGTGTCCTCTCTAGTCCCTGTCGGCAGCCCTTTCTCGACCTCTTTGGTGGCCATCCATGACCTCAGTCGATTCTCTTGTTGACTGGTAGCTCAATCGTTGCGAAAGGTCGCTCTGATGACATAGAGTCAAGATTGCGTTCCATTCGATTACGAGTCCAATCGGCTTCCCACGCATTGCCGGCAGGAACTCGATCACGATCGAGAAAGCAGCAACATGGCGCCTCCCGATGCCCTCATGTCCGTTCCTGCCGCCGGTTCCAACGCCGGACCGCGCACCAACCCCGTCGCCGACGTCCTGGCCAGCGTCATGGGGTACTTCTCGAACCGCGACGACATGGCTCCGCAGAACGAGATCGCCACCTACGTCACCGCCGCCTACCTCGACCAGATCGACCCGACCGATCCTCCGATGCCTCGCGTGCTGGAGAAGGAGTTGCTGGCGATCGTGGGCGGCGTCATCAGGGCTGAGAATTTCAAGGCGGCCGCGGCCGCCGAGAAGTACCCCCTGCCGAGATATCTGACGTACTGGCAGGTCGCGCAGATCCTCCTGCGTCTGCACCACGTCATCCGGATCGCGCCCAACGCCAAGGACACCGACCGCGAGTACGACCTGCTGGCGATGTACCAGGCCGCGGGCCGCGCGCGTGGGACGTACACCACCAGCGAGGACGACATCCGCACCACGGCGCGCATGTACAACACCCAGCTGACCCTCAAGGAGTTCGCCGAGGTCCTGGCCGTTTTGCGCGAGGACAGCCCGCGCCGGCACCAAAGTTCGAACCGCGACTTCATCGCCGCGCGCAACGGCATCGTCTTCTACGGTACGGAGCCGCTGGACGTCACGATCTTCGGCAAGGACTTCCACTTCGAGCCCAAGCAGGTCCAACCCTTCGACCCGGCCATCGTGCTGCTGACCAAGAACGACGTCGACTACGTGGACGACGCCCCGCAGCAGGTCATCACGCACCCTGAGGACGGAGATTGGGAAGTCGTCGCCTGGATCGAAGAGCTCTTCGACCAGCCCGGTGACGAGGGCCTCGCCGACCTGATCTGGGAGATCATCGGCGCGATCATCCGGCCGCACGTGCGCTGGGGCAAGACCGCCTGGTTCTACTCCGAGCAGGGCAACAACGGTAAGGGCACGCTCTGCGCGCTCATGCGCAACCTCGTCGGCAGCGGCGCGCACACCTCGATCCCGCTCTCGGACTTCGGCAAGGACTTCGCGCTCGAACCGCTGGTGCGCGCCAACGCGATCATCGTCGACGAGAACGATGTTGGCACCTTCATCGACAAGGCGGCCAATCTGAAGGCGATCGTGACCAACGACGTCATCCAGATCAACCGCAAGTACCGGATGCCGATCGCCTACCAGTTCTTCGGCTTCATGGTCCAGTGCCTGAACGAGTTCCCACGCGTGAAGGACAAGTCCGAGTCGTTCTACCGCCGGCAGCTCTTCGTGCCCTTCACCAAGAGCTTCACCGGAGCCGAGAAGAAGTACATCAAGGACGACTACCTCCAGCGCCGCGAGGTCCTGGAGTACGTCTTCTGGTACGCGATCAACCGCGCCGGCGCGTCATCTCCGGGTGACTACTACCAGCTCTCAGAGCCGGTGGCCACCAAGGAAGTCCTGGCCGAGTACAAGGAGGCCAACGACCCCGTGCGCGCCTTCTGGGAAGAGGTCCGCGGGCGGCTGGTCTGGGACCTGGCACCGTTCACGTTCCTCTACGACCTGTACAAGGCCTGGTTCGCCGACGTCTCTCCGTCGGGCTCCCCGGTGAGCAACAAGCAGTTCATCACCGACCTCGTGGCGATCGTCCGGCCGGATGCCCTGTGGCACTGCCCGGACAAGAACCGCAAGATCCGGCCCGGCCAGATGATGAGCGACCCCGAGACGCTTATCGCCGACTACGAGCTGAAGAAGTGGATGCACCCGAGCTACAGCGGCAGCGATCCGAAGAAGAAGTCTCAGCCGACGCTGCAGGCCAACTACCGCGGACTGCTCAGGAAGCCGGGCGCATCCGCCCCGACCGACGACACCACTGATGAACAGGACTGATGCACCCATGGCTAAAACTGCTGGCGCACTCGGCGAACTCGACCAGGCCGTACTCGAACTCGCCTGCGGCCAGGGCCGCCTGATCACGGCGATGCCCGACGTCGTGCGCGAGCAGCGGATCACCATCCTCATCGTCCGCTCGCAGATCACGGCAGACCCCTTGGAGAAGGCCCGGCTCATGAGTGAGGCGCCCCGGCGCGTGGATACCCCGCGCCGGCGCTCTCCTCACGACTCCCTCTGAGGCCACGCGAGCCTCCTCCCCAGGCACCGGCCGTGATGGTCGGACCGACGAAAAGAGATCCCCATCATGACCACACAGCGAACACCCGTCACGGCCTCGAAGGCGCGCTTCACCTTCTACGACATCGAGTCGTTGTCGGACGTCTTCACTCTGTGCGCCTACACCCCGCGGCCAGGCAGAGCCGTCGACGACGTGGAGATCTTCTTCCTCGCCGACGACCAGCAGCTCTCCGACGCTGTGGACCCGCAGGCACTCTATGAAGCCGTGGTGGGCTCCAACCCGGGCCTGCCCGCGGTGAGCGTCCAGCTGTGGAATCTGCGCGGCGAGCGGGGCAACCTCCGCCTCGCCGAGCTGATGGGTCTCTCGAACGCGGACCAGGTCAACGACCGCAGCGAGGTCTCGTCCTATCCGGCGAGCCTGCGCCCGGTCTGCGACACGGATCCCGAGTACGACCCGCTGAAGCACCCGTTCCTGGCCGGGTACAACTCGCTGAACTACGACATGACCATGCTCGCGCTGTACCTGATGGAGACCTTCCCGGCTCCGCACTCCGGTCGTCTTGTCCAGCCGACCACCGCGCGCGAGATGCGCGAGCACAACGACAAGCTGTTCAACGAGCACATCGAGTACATGCCCGGCTACCTCGGCTGGGACGGCCCGGCCGCCAAGATCCGTCGCGCCATGATGCACTCGGGCCGGCACCTGGACGTCGCCCGTCTCAACGAGCTGCAGACCAAGGTGAGCCTCAAGCGCCTGCTCGGGATGCTCGGCCGCCAGATCAAGGAATCCGAAAAGCTCAGCCACGACACCTCGATCGCTGCGATCGAGGATCTCTACGAGCTGCTGGCCTACAACGTCTCCGACTGCCTGGGCCTGGCCCAGCTCTTCCAGCACCCGGCCTACGCCAGCAACTTCGACCTCAAGGCCGGCCTGCTGGCGCAATACTCCGAGACCGTCTACGCCAAGAACGGCTCGGTGCGCCGGGACCGCCTGACCATCGACTCGTCCTCGGCGAAGTTCGTCGGCCGCATCCTCGCGCCGTACACCTCGCTGAACGACATCGAGGCTGTGTCGTTCCTCTATCCGGCCAAGGAGGTGGCCGAGGAGCAGGGCATCTGCCAGGTCAACGTGCTCGACGAGTGCGTGCGCTTCTTCGAGGAGAACGTGGCCCCCGACCCTGCCAAGAACCCAGCCGCGACGCCCGGCACAGGCGAAGGCGCACCACCAGTTCATGCAGGTCGTCAACTACTACCGCTCGATCGAGGGGCGGAACTTCAACGTCTCCGAGGAGTACCGCGACCTGTTCGACCTCCCGGCCAAGTCCTTGCGCGAGCTGCCGAAGACGCCGAACAACGTGCCCTACTTCCACCGTGACGCCTCCCCGTCGTCCTGCTTCGCCACGTTCAGCACAGGCGGCATCCACGGCGCGGAAGCGGACATGACAGTCTTCGACGCCGACTCCTTCGAGTACCGGGAACAGGCAGCCATGATCGGCCTCGCCCAGCTTTTCTACCCGGACGCGAAGGACTTCGTCGCCGAGGCCAAGCGCCAGCACAACCTGCTCGCGCTGCCCGACGGCACGACCGTCGACAAGCGGCTGGTGCTGCTGGGCTCGGACCCGAAAAAGGTGAGGTACCGCAAGCCGAAGAAGAACGACCCGGACCAGGCCGAGCAGCTCGCGCGTGCGCAGGCCCAAGTGCCGGATCCGGCCCAGCTGCTGGACATTCAGCGCCCGGACACCGAGGCGATGCACGTGCGCCTGGCCGACGGGACCGTGCTCGACGGCAAGGTAGTCCTGGCCGACACCTCGGCGGTCAAGGCCGTCTATCGCGATGAGCCGGCCAGGCGGGCACCCGAGCTGTTCACTGCGAAGGCCGACAAATCCACCAAGCTGCACCCGAAGTTCGCACGGACCTCGGCAGGACTCGTCATCCACGAGGACTTCACGAGCTACTACCCGAACCTGCTGCGCAACATGAGGGCGTTCTACAACCCTGAGCTGGGCGAGGACCGCTACACGACGATCTTCATCGAGAAGGAGCGCCTGGGCTTCGAGATGAAGAAGCCGGGAATCTCCACCGAGGAGAAGGGCCGGCTCGCGACCTTGCGCAACGGCACGAAGCTGATCCTCAACTCGGCCTCTGGAGCTGCTGACGCCGCGCACCGGACCCCGATCAGAATGAACAACCGCACCATCTCGATGCGGATCATCGGCCAGCTGTTCAGCTGGCGGATCGGGCAGGCCCAGACGCTCGCCGGCGCGCGGATCATCTCGACGAACACCGACGGCCTCTACTCCGTCGTCGGCGGCGAGAACGGCTTCGACGAGACGACCAACAACCGAGTGCTCGCCGAGCAGCAGGCCGCCATCGGCATCGACATCGAACCGGAACTGATGTTCCTCATCAGCAAGGACTCGAACAACCGGCTCGAGCTGGAGTCGCCCAGTGAGGACCGGAACGTCGCCGACAGCCCGATCATCACCGCCTCCGGCGGGACGCTGGCCTGTCACGCGGGTCCTACCCCGACGAAGTCGCTGGCCCACCCGGCCGTGATCGACTTCGCCCTGGCCCGCTACCTGCAGACCGTCGCCAGCAGGGGAGAGGCGGCTCTCGCCGAGCCGTTCGATCCCGTGCTGGGCCGGAAGATGACCGAGGAGGCGATCAACCCGGCCGATCCCGTGCGGACGCTGCTGCTGTTCCAGAACGTCCTCGCCGCCTCGCGTGGATCAATCACCTACCCGTTCGCCGCCGACCCGGTCAGCGCCGGGCCCGACCGTGACGACAACGAGGACGCCGATGCGCAGCTGGTGAACCCGCGGGCCCTGCAGATGGTCAACCGGGTCTTCATCGTCCACGACGGCACCGATGGTGCCGTGAGCCTGCACAACGCCGGCGCATGGAAGGTGACCCCGGCCAGCCAGAGCAAGCGGCGCGAGTCCGGCAGCGCCGGGGTGCGACGTGACCCGATCGCGCTGGAGATCCTGCGCCACCACGGGTGGGCGAAGAACCGCAGCGAGGCCAGCACCTCCGACGGCCTCACGCTGCTGCCCGATGACCAGGACGTCGTGATCCGCCGGATCAACGGCATCGACCCGCACTGGTCGGTGATCGTCGTCAACGACGACCTCCGCGCGCTGCCGGCCGCCCGAGTCGAGCAGTTCATCGGGGCGCTCGACCTCGACATCTACACCCGGATGCTCGACGAGACGTTCACCAAGAACTGGAGAAACGCCGCCTGATCAGCTCCCCGCATCACCGCCGAACCACAGGGTGCCAGGCCGTGTCGACACGACGCTGCTCGGTGCCCGAGTCGAATTTGAGATGAAGGCGAGTCTGGCTCGCCATGGCAAGAGAATCGAGAGACGTCATGCTCCAGACCACACTTCCCGTCCGCACCGTTGAGGGGGGCGACGAGTTGTGAGTGCCGCGACTGAGCCAGTCCAGCCCGGTCAGCGCTGGCGGCAGAGTGACGATGCCGTGCCGACCGACACCTCCGCCCAGGACGACGACGCCCAGGCCCAGGCCCAGCAGGAGAAGAACACGACCCGCGAGGGCATCCTGGTCCGCCGGGGCCAGATCTGGGAGGACCTCGACACCCGGCAGAGCAAGCGCCGCGTCGTCGTCGAGTCCGTTGCGGACGGGGAGGCCCAAGTCCGGGATCACTACGGCACGAAGCACTCCACCATCAGCGCCTCCCGAATGCACAGGCACTCCACGGGCTTCCGGCTCGTCGAGCCCGGTGAGCTGAAGTACGGCGCGCCGACGGCCTCTTCGGACGAGAAGACTGAGAGCCGATGACGTCCCCGCGTGAGCGCGTCATCGAGGGCTACCTCCTTGCCCAGTGCCGGGCACACGGCTTCCTGTGTCTGAAGTTCGTCTCGCCGGGCCGCGGGGGAGTGCCCGACCGGATCGTCGTTGCCCTGGGCCGCATTGTGTTCGTCGAGGTCAAGCGCCCTGGCGGACGGCTGCGGAAGCTGCAACAGCTCATGCACGCCAAGCTGCGCCGGCACGGGGCCGAGGTCCACGTCATCGACGACAAGCCGGGCGTCGACGCGTTCGTCGCGCACCTCCTCAAAGACCTCGCCGTAGAGCAGCGCCATGACCGTCGACGAACTGGACCCGCGCAAGACTGACCAACGCGACCGCAGGACCGTGGAGGGCGAAGGCGCCGCGGGCGGCGACACCGGCGAGGGCCAGGCAGCAACGCAACGGCCCACCGCCCGGTAAGCGGGTGCCGTTGCACGCGAAACCTCAGGCGTCCAAGCCTTGGCGGATCCCTCCACTGAAACACCCCCACGTCGGCGGGGAAAGCGAGCGGCCAAGCCGCCGCATTCACAGCGTGCAGGGAATCTGCCGTGCGGTGCCCGACCGTACCCGAGCACTACCGCTACGACGACCCCCAACTGTGGGTCGGCAACGGCCCCGACACCCAGACACTGTGCTGCCTCGCTGCGGCCTGGATGTCACCTGACAGCACCGCCCGGCCCTCCGGGGTTGGGTACGCCCTGCGGAACCGCGCAGGGGCCAGAGGGACGGGCGACCCACCCCCCGGCATCAGTGCGACAGCGCGTGTGTGAAGCCTTCAGGGCCAACCCGCGCGTCACGCGACTCGAAGCAAGGGTCGCCGAGTTGGAGGCCGAGGTCGCTCAGCAAAAACAGAGAGCCGAAGAGGGCCATGCCCGACTCGCCCTCATTCAAGAGGCATTCCATGCCTGACCACTCACTCGAAGAGAAGGGATGACCAGCGACATGACTACGACTACTGCTCCGTCCCCGATCTCGCTGATGCCGCATCAGCAGCAGATCCACGACTTCCTCGTTGACCACCCCTTCGCTGGTGCATGGCTCGATATCGGGGCCGGCAAGACGCTCACGGTCCTCAGCGTCCTGCAGACGGTCCGCCCAATAGGCCACATCCTCGTCGTCGCGCCTGTGGCGATCGCCCGCTCCACCTGGATCGACGAGATCGAGAAGTGGGGCTTCCCCATCCGGACGAAGTCGCTCATCGTCGACGAGAACGACAGGAAGCTCTCCAAGGACAAGCGACTGAAGCACTTCCGGGAGGTCGCCACCGATCCGCCGACGATGTACTTCATCAACCAGGAACTGCTGACTCAGCCGTCCCAGGAGACGAAGCTGATCACGCCGGTGCCGGGCGCAGTGCCTGCCCCGACCGTCTCACCGGAGGCGACGGCGATCCTGGGTCTGCTCCAGGCACGGGGGCCACTGGGCCGCGACGAGCTGATCGACGAGTACCGTGCCCTAGTCGCCGCCAGCGCCAACAACCGGGTCCCCGCCAAGACCAAGATCCGCGCCTGGATTCAGGAGTTGCTCAAGTCGGCCCTGGTGACGTGGGACACCTATGGATGCCGAACCTGTTCTGGGCATGGCTGCCCTGAATGTCGGTTCGGTCTGATCGACCAGCTGCCGGTCCAGAACATCAATGGCCAGAACACCATCATCTGGCCCTTCCAGACGGTCATCATCGACGAGTCCCAGGGTTTCAAGTCGCACGACTCGCAGCGCTTCCTGGCCCTGGCGACGGTGCGGCCGGCCATGAACCGACTCATCGAGTTGACGGGAACGCCCACCCCTAACGGCCTCCACGACTTGTGGAGCCAGGCCTACCTGCTCGACCAGGGCCAGACGTTGGGTCAGAACATCACCGCGTTCCGCAACCGCTGGTTCACGCCGAAGATGGTGCCCGGCACCACGGCGCCGGCAAAGTGGATCCCCACAGCGAACGCCGAGGCTGAGATCCACCAGGCCATCGCGCATTTGGTGATGAGCGCGCAGAACACGAGCCTGCAGCTCCCGGCGCTCAGCATCCAGGACGTCAACGTCACGCTCCCGCCAGACCTGCTCCAGGCCTACAAGGACTTCAAGCGCGACCTGGTCCTGGACATCGTGCAGACCTACACCGACGACGAAGGGAAGCTGACGCAGAGCGTCGAATCGATCGTCGCCGCGAACCAGGCGGTGCTGACGAGCAAGCTGATGCAGTTCGCCTCGGGCACGCTCTACACCGCGGATCCTGACGACCCGGCCACGAAGGGTCGGTACGAGGTCATCCACGACAAGAAGATCGAGATGACGGAGTACCTGGTGCGGAACAACGGCGGCGAGCCCGTGCTCATCGCCTATCACTTCAAGTCCGACAAGGAGCAGCTGCTCATGCGGCTCCGAAAGGCCGGCATCGATGCACAGGCCTTTGACGGCTCGCGCGACATGGTCCGCCGGTGGAATGCCAAGCAGATCCCGGTGATGCTGCTCCACCCCGCCGCCGCGGGGCACGGCCTGAACCTGCAGTACGGCGGCTCGACGATGATCTGGTACACGCTGCCGTTCTCGCTCGAGCACTACCTGCAGACCAACGGCCGGCTCTTCCGCACGGGCCAGACGAAGCCGGTGACCATCCACCGGCTCATCGCCAAGGGCACGCAGGACGAGCGGATGCCCTCGGTGCTCGCCGGCAAGCAGCAGGTCCAGGACGACCTCATCCAGGCCGTGTCCGGGGACTTCAACGCCGAGCAGGCACTCCTCGCTGCCCTGGAAGAAGAGATCCGCGAGGACCTCAACGACCTCTGGGCCTCCGAGCGGGTCTGACCTGCACTCACTCAACGACGGCCCCGCTGGGATCCCACGGCCGGGCCGTCACCACCGCGCACGACCGGAGCCGATCACCGTGATCGTCTTCGCGCCCGCCCCCTTCGCCCACGACGGTGACAACGAGATCACCGGGACCGAGAAACAGATGCTCGACGAGCTCCGCCTGCGCAAGATCGTTGGGCCTTGGGGCAGGTCCCGATCTCGCTGACGAAGTGCTGGTCGGCGCTTTTCCAGGCGGATACGTCGGGGAGTCGACAAGCCGCGAGGGCGCCTACGCCGAGGAGCGCGGCAAACCCGTGACATTGATGAGCAGGCGCGAACAGCGCTGACGGAAGGATCCCCGCGTGTCGTTCGAGATCTACCGCCCCAACCCGAACAAGGGCCGTCGTGCCAGGGGTCCCGCCAAGATCACCGTCACGCACGCCGAGAACGGGCGCTCGCAGATCGCACTGTCCGCCGCGGCACGCGACTGGTTGCGGCAGACCCCTGGTCGCCGCGAGGCACGGTGGCCCGCAAACCAGCCGACGATGAAGCTCGTCATCCTGATCGACCGCGACGAGAGGAAGATCAAGCTGCAGCGCACTGAGGACACCGATACCGGAGACCACGTCCACGATGTCAAGGGCCTGAGCCACACCAGCACTGCCTACATCACCGGTTGGCGACTTGATGAGCAGCTGGGCCTCGACGAAGGCCACTTCCTGGCCGAGCTACTGCCCGACCCGGACGACGACGCCGATACCGCAGTGCGCGCCATAGTCGTCGACGCCGCCGCCAGCACGCCGATCAAGAGGCGTCAGCCGACTGCAAAGACTGATTCAGTGACGCGGCCCTGATCCCGACGCCCGTAACCGCCGACGGGCAAGCCCGCATCGAAGAGATGCGCCAGATGATCGATGAGAGCGTCACCGTCGTCGAGCCATGAGCCCCTCTTAGGCATCGACATCGCGGGATGGCTCCCATCCCGCACGCAGGAGCAGTACCTGCGTCGCTTCACCGAACTGACTCAGGATACGAGGCCGTCGCATGACCAGCACCAACAACGACACTGCCGCCGTCGTCACCAGCGCCGCCCCTGCACCCCTGCCTCGGTCCGGCGGTGCCTGGGCCCGCGACCTCGGCGATCAGTACAGCAAGCTCGCCCGGACCTCGACAGACCCGCAGCAGGCTGAAGCCCATGCCGCCGAGGCGCGCACGTACTACGACATCGCGGACCGTATGGACCGCGCCATATCCGACACGGGCCAGCCCGGAGAGGAGCACAAGCCGTGACTGTCACCAACCACGAGAAGTACCGCCCGCCGGCCGAGGAACCCTGGACCGACGGCATGCGCACTGAGCCCGTTCGGATCGCCGCGCGCACCGAGTGGCTGTACAGCAAGTACGACCCCAGAGTGATCGTCTCGGAGGGACGCACGCGCCACGCGTTCTCGCGCAGCGCCAAGGTCACCGCGTCCGATGTGCCCAGCCCTTACGAGTCCATGCAGGACCTGGCCAGCCATCTGCACCGCGCTGTCGCCGCCTTCGGCGTCGACAAGGACCTGGTCATCGAGGTTCGGCTCGCCGATGACGACAACACCCGGGTCCTCGAAGAGTTCTTCTCGCAGGAGCTCCCCATCAGCTTCGATCCGACGCGAAGCGTCACTCAGCCGGGGGAGGAGCGGACCGATCGCTGAGAACACTCCTGTTCCCGCCGCCGAGCCGCCCAGCTCGGAGATCATCCCTCGGGGTACCGCATCCTGCCGATCGGCTACCGCGAGTCCTCCGTGTTCGGCATGGAGCACTTTGAGCCTCGGGTCTCCTGGCGCGGGATGGATCCCGAGAGCGGCGAAGACCTCTGGGCCGTGTTGCACATAGGCGCGTGCCTGGCTGCCGGCGGCGCCTGGGAGTACGAGCCGCCGCCGTCATTGCGCAACGACAACTGGCTGGCGCGCTGCCTGTTCAGCCGCAAGGAGGCTCTGCGCCGAGCAGCCGTGGCCGTCAACCAGGTCAAGTTCAACAGCCGGACGTTCGCCCGGTGGAACAAGGACTATGCGTCGCGCTCAGCGTGACCCTCTCGGCTTCGCGCCCTACAGACGCTGGCCTCGGGGGTCTGGGTCGGCATAGCCGACCCGGGGGCGGGATCGATACCGGAACAGGCCGGTTGTTCGTGCTCCCGGCCCGTTCCCAGTTGATCCGTCGGCGTCTCGTCAGGGGCATCCCCGGGTTCCGGTGGTGTCCCTGACGAGACGCTTTGCTGCCACCGGCCGGACGCGAAAACGGCGCTGATCGCCGAAGCCCCGAGCAAGACACCGATGAGACCCGTCAATGCACCAGCCGGGACACGCATCGGCCTCCAACCAGACCCTTGGCGGCCTCTCACGAGCGCGCCCCGACGACGGGTCTGGCCATGGATACGAAGGAATAGAGGCCTCCATCCTCTGCGTCACGGGCAGCGCCTTCCTCTACGTCATGAGGGGGAGGCCAACCCGGGCGGGACGGCCCTGTCCCGGTTCCCGAGCAGGACCCGATCTTCAAGGACCAGAAGTGATGAAGCACAAGACCACAGAGATCGTCGACGCCACGATCCAGCTGTTCGCCGAACTCGACGAGATGGTGGGCCTGATTTCACGCGTGCTCGCGAAGTTCCCCGCCAAGACCGTGCCCCAGCGGCTCAAGCCGTTCCTCGGCTCACCAAGCGTCGCGTTCGCGCGGCCGTCCATGAAAGGCGACGGCGAGATGGCGCTCCAGCTCGAAAAGCACAGCATGATGCCCAAGGTCCAGGCCCGAATCCCCGGTGAGTGGCTGATGATGCACCAATCGGAACTGACGGCCGCCGTGCGCGAGATCTACTGGGGCGACAGAGAGCACAGCCTCCGCCGCGAGCTCACCCGACTTGAGAAGTCGATCGGGGACCACAACCGACAGGCTGAGTATCACCGTGTCAGGGCGAGCGAGGCACGTCGAGAGTATGACCGCGTCGCCGCCAGCATCCGCCGGCGCTCGGCCCGCAAGAGCCGCGTCGTCGAGGGAGACTCCGATGGCTGACTCGACGGACCCCGCAAGATGTCCCAGCGGGAGCTGGAGGAGTACATCGACGCCATGGTCCACGCAGAAAAAGAGGACTCTCCCGAGTTCCGGCGTGCCTTCAGGGGGCGGACCCGTTGTTTTACTTGATGAAATGTCCCTGCTGTGGAAGCCCGACCATTCTTCACGAGCTGGAGCGGCACTCCGCCCCGAGCCTCCTGATCGACCCCGAGACGGGCTTGCCGCCCGGCATCCGCCCCGACGGTCACCGTGTGCCCCCGTCGCCAGAGGCCACGGTCAGAGCCCGCAGGCACCCCCTGTGCCGGTCGTGTATCGATGACGTAGAGACCGCTGGTGCGGTGAGTTTCTCTGTACGCCTGAAAGGCGAGCAGACCGCGATGGCGATCAGCTCCGAGCTGCCCCTCATCGACGACGAGGGGCATGTGATGGCCGTCCGCTGCCCGTCCACGGACTGCGGTGCGGTCGTCGATCTGATCAACGGCAGGCTCGGCCGTCACTCCGTGCGCGGCCGGAAGTGCCGAATGTCGGACGTACAGGTACTGATCAGTGAGGGTTGGACTGAAGCGTGAGCTGTACAGCGCCACGCGGCCGGCATCGTAGCCGCCCTCACCCACCCCCAGACGCCCGGCCGGACCGCGTGACAGACGCAACCGCGTGCGGCCCGGCCGGGCCCGGCCCACCCGGACGGACCGCTATGGACGCGGCGCGACTCGCTGAGCGGGCGCGCAGGGTTCGATTCCCCGCCCTCCGGGTGGGCCCACTCCACCAGCCCCATCGTGGGCAGGCGGCCCGCTGTCCCTTCAGCACCTGCGGCCGTCCCCCAGCGCCGGGCCGGAACCACCCGATCAACCCGAAACGGGGGGAACGCCGGATGCCGCTGGCTAGGCCGAATCACCTGAGCGCCCCGCAGTCGGCCATGAACATCCTGAGAGGACCTCAACATGACGTTCGAAGAGTGGGCTGATCGCCTGAACGCGACCTACAAGGTCGGAGCACAGCACGGCTGGCGCGACGAGGACAAGGCAGCGTGGGCCGAGCTCGAACAGCAGATGCGGGCCGAGTTTCCCCACATCACGATCACGTGGATGAACCCGAGCTGCGGCTGCTGCAGGCTGGAGGACCCGGCGCTGCTCGCCTTCGACGACCCTCGGGGCCCGGGCTGGTTCGAGCTGCTGTACCCGACCTTCCGGCCCACGCACACCTACAACTTGGGCTGACTTAGCCGAATCGCGACGTCTACCGGAGTCAGGCTCCGGGGTCGGTGGCGTGTTGCGGTGTTCTGCACATCGCCGAGGAGCTCGTCCCATGCCTTCTGTCCTCACCCAACGAGGCAGGCGTCATCTCCCCCATCTCGGTGGGAGCCTGTCAGCGGCCGTCCGCACTGCTCCGATGTCCATTGAGATCGTGAGCTCTGAGCCGCCGTACTACCTGGTGAGATCGAGGAAGTCGGCAACGGGGCGCGCCTTGCCGTGGGCGCCGAGTTGTTCCCTCAGGTCGTTCAGGGTGCTGGTGCCGCGGGCGGAGTCCGCTCCACCGAGCTGCTCAATGGCTCGTCTCGGCGACTTCCACAGTGGTGTCTATGTCGCCAAGGGCAAGGTGAGCCTCGGCCTGGCGCGCAAGGCGGCGCACCGCTGCTGGGCGCCCGCCCTGGCCAAGTCTGGGAGAAGAGCCAGTGACCGCCGGCCACCTGAGGAAGAAGCTCCCGTGTCATCGACGTGCTCGCGCTGGACCAGGTCGTGCCGCACGACATCCAATCCACATCACGCCCTTCGAGGAGGGACTGACGCATGGCCCGCATGCAAAAGATCACGCAATACCAGGTCAACCACTGGAAGATTGCGCTGGAACAGCTTCTGGAAGAGGGCGACTTCAGGCAGGACGGCCGGCCCCTGAGCCCCGCGGGTATCGCGGAGCGCAAGCGTGAAATCGCGATGCTGCGCGGACTGAACACCCTTCGAGTGGGCCAGACCGTCGATCTGGACACTGTTCAGCCGATTGACGAACACCCCAAGGAGGGTTGACCGCAACCCCGGGAGCCGATGAAGCAGGGCGCGCCGTTGGCTCGCCATATTCCACCCGAGAAGAAGTACGCGGTCGCCATCCAGACGATTCGCGGCTGCTCGCAGGGTGACTGGCTCGACATATTCGCCGCAGTCCTCGATGCCCGAGGCTGCTATATCGCGTCAAGTTGCTTGAGGAAGATCCTTATGCTTCGTCCCGGTGTCCTGGTCGGAGCGTTCGAGGATCTTGAAGAGCTGTCGGCAGATGGCTCGTTTGAGGCAGCGTTGTGCGTCGCGGGAGGTCTTGCCCTCGGCGATTCGCCGGGCGACGTAGGTCTTCGTGGCAGGGTCGAGCCGCATCCGGATGAGCGTGATGGTGTGCAGGGCCCGGTTGAGTTGCCGATCACCGCTGCGGTTGATCCGGTGCCGGTTGGTCAGTCCCGAAGACGCGGGGATCGGCGAGGCTCCAGGGAAAGAGGCGAATGCCGCCTCGGAGCGAAACCGGCCCGGATGCGACCAGCTCACCAGGATTTGAGCCGAAGTGATCGGACCAACGCCAAGCAAATCGAGGAGCTCGGGCGCCAACTGCCGTACCAGCACAAGGATCTCGTTCTCGAGGTCCTTGGCCTCGGCCTGCAGGGCCTGGATGCGCCGGGCGGTGGATCGCAAGGCCCGGGCGGTCATCCGGTGCTCGACGTCGTGCGTCGGGCGATCCCGCAGTTGAGCGCAACGGACGACTTGAGCCGGACCCTTGAGCTTTCGCAGCTCGGAGCGCAGATCGTCCGGTGCGGACACGATGAAGCCCTTGAGCTGGTTGATCGCGGCGGTGGCAGCGAGGACCGCGCCGTGACGGGTCACGAGCAGGACGCGCAGGGCCTCGCGTTCACCTCTCAGCCGGGGCTGGATGAGGTGCTCAGTGGACAGGGCTTCCTTGGCCGCCCCGATGGCATCGATCATGTCGGTCTTGCGGCCGTCGCGAACGGTGGGCCGCTTGGGTCGCAGTACCTCGACGACCTGTTCGCCGGCCTGGTCGAGGAAAGCGGCCAGGCCGGCGCCGAAGCTGCCGACACCTTCCAGTGCCCAGCAGCGGCGGCCGGGGATCTGCCTGCGGGCGAAGTCGAGCAGGCGGCGGTATCCGCGGGCGTTCGCCGGGGAATCAGTGGTGGCCAGGACAGCTCCGATGGGGCTGACGGCCGCGGCGGCGAGGGTATCGCGATGAGTGTCGACGCCAATGACGCCGTCGACCTGTTCTGCGAGCATGGTCACGCGGTTGTTCTCCTTCGGGCTCTGGGCGGCCGTGGTCGGCGTCGGCCTGGGTGGAGTCACCGCGTGGCATAACTGTGATGAGTCACGTCGAGATGGCGGACAAGCTGCTGATCAAGCCAACGGGGTGGGCCAGGCCGACGCCGACGTCCGGCAGACAGCTCGGGCGTACGGCAGGCTGCAACGAGCCGCCAATTACCTTGTGGGTCATGCCGGAACGTCGGCGCCGAGCCTGGCAGCAGCCCAACTCGGGCCGCAGCTCGACTATCACAATTACCTTTCTTGTAGAGCCCGGTTCGGGCTCGTGGCCTCCGGGGCCGGTATGACTCGTTGCCCCTGTCCCGGATCCGGCGGGCCGACGAGAGGGACACGCCGGCCCGGCCTCGCCGGCCGACCCCAACAAGATCTGCCGCGCCCGCATCGAACTTCCCGACCAGGAGGCGCGCCAATGAGTCAGTACCGTGTCCGGCCCGTTCACGTCGAGGCCATCCAGCTGACCGACGACGCTGACTGGCAGAAGATCGCCGCCTGATGTGGAGCACACCCCCACCTGCATGAACCCGGCGACCTGAAGGACGCGCTGCCGGTTCCCACGCCAGGGGACGTCGTCTGGGCGAACCCCGGCGACTGGATCATCCGCAACCAGCAGGGCGAGTTCGCCGTGTGCACCCCCGAGGTCTTCACCACCACGTACGAGCCCGACGGCCCACCGTCCGACAGGCACATGGCGGTGTACCTCGACGACACGGGCGAGCTGTGGTCCGACTACCCGACCATGCCCGCAGGTGACCACGTCCTGCCGCTGGTGTGGGCGGCCGGGCAGACCGTGTCCCGGCAGGACCTCGCCGACCGTGGCGTCACCCTGCGCCGCATCGGCTGGTGCAAGTAGAGGGCGGACGCGCGGACTTGACGTCACCTGTGCCGCAGATCATGGCTCCGGACGACAGTGCCTGGGTCCGCGACGTCGTCCTGGTGCCAAAAGAGATCCCGCCCGCGTACGCCGAATGTCCGGCACAGCCGGCTCGGGAGCCAGAGAAACGCCCGCCTGCCGGTGGGGCCGTGCTGGAACAACCAGCCCAGCTCCACCGGCAGTTTCGTTGCTGGCCCCAGCCAGCTGCCGTACCCAACAAGCTCAAGGAGCAGCGCTCTCATGACCGATCACGACTGGGACAACCCCATCACCTGCGAGTCCGCCGGCGCGCAGCCACCCGATCACCCGAACGGGGAGGACACCGCGTCCAGTACCGCGATTCCCGAGAAGCTCATACGCACCGTCACCGACGCCTACCTGATAGCCCTCAGGCAGGGGGATCTTCACGCAGCGCTCGGACTCATGACGCAACTGGCCAACACGTACGGTCTGGTAGCCGTTCGCGGCCTCGCCGCCGAGCGCGCCATGAACCTTCACACCCACTGCCCGTCACGCTTCCGCACTGCCTTCGGCGGCGCGAAACTCTCCGCTCTCGCCCCCGCAGCGGACGACGACGCGCTCACCACCCTTGATGTCGCCTCCAAGACCAACCGCCTCATGGGGCGCGGGCAGGTCACAGCTGCCGACTTGGAGGACACCGAAGTCCAGATGCGCGTCACGGAAACCGTCCGCCACGCCGTTCAGTCGGCACTCAATGCCGCTGCTGGGCAGAGCAGTTCGGCTGCAGCCGCTCAGCTGGGCGCGCTGACCACGCCCCGCGAGTTGTCTGCGGCCGTGGCCCTGCTCACCAACGGGCTTCGCGCCGTATTGCCGTAGGCGCACGCCATGAGCCCCCGTGTCTGCCGCAAGGGCCGTAGCCGCCTGATCCCGTTCGACTGCAAGTCCGGCGCCGGACACCCAGGAACGTGCAGCCCCTTCACCCACCGGCCCCACCCGCCTGAGAACGCTGACGATCACGCTGCGCTCCTCGCTATGAGCAGGGAACGCCCGAACGCCAGCGCGAGTGCACGGGCCCGCTCAGCCCCTTGATTCCACTTCACCTTCATGACGGACCTGGAGGTACCTTGCATGCCGGCATTCCTGGAGCAGCCCGCCTACGGACCAGGAGGCCCAGACGGCAACGGTTCTCCAGACACTCTGTTGTGTCTCATCTGGGTGACTCCTGAGCTGGCCCCGTACCCCGTGCAGGGCGCCTCCGTTGGCTCTTGACGTACACGCGAACGTGCACAACCGCGTACGCCGAGGCTCGGAGGATCTGTGCAGTTGTACTTCGCCAACCACCGGGCGGTGTGGCGGGTTGGGGACGTGGCCGGAGTTGATCGCGCCCTGCTGGAAGAATCGCTCGAACGGCATCGGCTGCCTGCCGGTACGCCGGTGCTGTTGGACGGTGTGATGCGGCCGGTCGAGCCGCTGTCGTCGTGGTTCCGAAGGTTGGCTTGGCGTCGGACGGCTGCGAAGACGATGCGGACGTACGCCTATGCGGTGTTGATGCTGCTGGGCTTTCTTCAGGCACGCGGCCGGGACCTGCGCTCGGCAACCGAGTCCGACATCGTCCAGTTCGAGCAGTGGCGGCGCGAGCACGCCGAGGAGACCGTCGAGGAACCGACCTGGGACAAGGACGCGGCCGCGATCGGGCAGCTCTACGACTTCCTGGTCGACATCGGCTACGTCACGGCCCGCCCTTGGCGGTCGACTTCACGAGGCACGTCGCTGGCCAGCGGCAAGAGCACGGACGTCCGTGTCCGGCACATGGAGATCGATCAGTACATCTATCTCCGGGACGTCGGCTTCGGCGGATTGACGCCGGACGCCGGCCTGGACGAGTCGTTCCGCGGCTGGCGTCCGCACCGCAACCGGGCGGCCTGCGAACTGGCTCTGCTGACCGGGATGAGAATCCAGGAGTGGTCGACGCTGCTGCTGCCCGAGCTCGGCCTGATGCCCAGCATCAGGCCCCGAACGGCGGACGTCGATCTGGCGGCCTGCGCGAAAAGGAAGCAACGCCGCTCGGTCTATGTCCCGGTCGACGCGATGGAACTGCTGGACCCCTATCTCACGATCGAGCGTCCGGAGATGATCGCGGCGGCACAGCGCACGCTGCGGCGCCAGCACCGGGATCTGTTCGTGGTGACTCGGATCGAGGCCGAGGGCCGAAGGCTCCGCGGCGTCTTGGAAGGCCGCACGGTCACCCGGGTGGTCAAGGACATGGACCCGGACCTGCGACGGATCACCATGCTGGAGACCGGCGACGGCCTAGAGCCCCTCGCGCTCTTTGTCGGCAGGGGCGGGAAGATGCTCAGCGCCTCGGGCTGGGACCGGGTCCGCTGGCGGGCCTGGGACCGAATGGTCACCTGGGCGACGCACCAGGACGCACCTGTGATGCCCCGCCTCTGCTGGTGCTACCACGACCTGAGGCACATTTTCTCCGCTTAGTTTCCGTGTGGCGATTGACTCCAACCGGTCTGGTGGCCTGGGGTTTGGGCTTTGCGTTGAGCCGTGTGGTGTTTCTACTGTCAGCGCCCGTCATCCTGAGTTTCTCCTCGTCCCGGGGCTGGGAGTCCTGGGATGTCGAGCACCAGCCGTTGTTTCCCGAGGGGATGCCTATCCTTGTACAGCGGCGATCGGGCATCTTGCGCCCGACGCTGCGGCTGGGCTGGAATCAGCAGATCACTGCGGGCGTGCTGCAGTATCGAACGGCCGCCGTGAGTAGCTCGGTGATGGGTTTCAGCAAATCGTGCGGTAGGGCAAGTGGGGAATGTAGGTCCGCCAATCCTTCCGGGACAGGTTTCCTCCGGTGCGCTTGCACACGAACGCGGACATGTACTGCGGGTCGAGCGTGTATTGCTGGTGCTGGTTATGAGAGCCGGCGGCGTAGAGGGTGTCACCGTCTGTGCTGAAGGCGAGTGAAAGAATCTTGTCCCCTGGTGTGGGAAGTGCCAAGCCCAGCTGTTGATTGGAGGCCACGTCCCACAATTGCAGGGTGCCCTTGTCGCCGCCGGTGGCCAGGGTGCGGCCGTCGGCTGAGAATGCGACCGTGGTCACTGCTTCGGTGTCACCGCGTCGTGGGCCGGTGTAGGTGCCGGAGAGCACGCCGAGGCGACGACGGGCGTCACCGTCCCACAAGGTCACTCGGCCCGAGTAGTCGCCGATCGCGAGACGCTTTCGATCCGGGCTGAAGGCGATGGCTGCGATTCCCTGTTGACTGAGAACGCCCTGAACCGATTTGCCTGAGGGCAGGCTGACGACCCGGCCTGAGGTGACAAGGAGTCGGCCATCCGGGCGGAACGCTAGGTTCGCACCACCCGTTCGCGGCAGTGTCTTGAGTTTCACTCGGCGGCGAATATCCCAGATATCGATAATTTCCCCTTGCTTCGCCATGTGGGATAGCGCCAGTCTCTCACCACCTGGATCGAGTGCCATTCCACGGACGGGGTCCGGTCCTATGGCCGTGTCCTCGCCGAATCGGAAAGAAAACGTCACATGGCTGCTGGCGGTGTCCCACACCCTGGCCTCGCGCACGCCGTAGGCAAGGAACTCTCCGTCAGGGCTGAAGGTCATGGGTTTTGGGGCGTGCATGGCGTCGCTGCCATCCATCGGCAGCGGGGTGTCTGGCAGGTCGGCGGTGACCTTGCCGCTGCGCCCGTCCCGCATCTCGATCCGCAACGTCCGGCCATCTTTCCACGCAACACCGAGGTGACGAGCGTGCGGCCCGAAGACTGCTGCGTTCAGGGCTGTCTTGCGCCAGTCGGGGCTGACGGCCAGCCCCAGGTCGAGCGTGCGCACGGATACCTCCGGCGCTGGTTCCGCTCCGCTCAAGTAGCGGATCTTCCGAGCGTCGATGTCGATCCTGACTTGTGAGGGGCGCTCATTGACCAGCGGGTGCCGGTACACGGGTCGGCTCGCGGCGCTCATGCGCCAGACCAAGATCTCGTCGTTCCCTGCGGTCACAACGAACCGTCCGTCCTCGCTGAAGGCGGCGCTCTCCACGGACGCGTGGCGGAGTTGGCGCATCTTGCCGGAAGCGATGTCCCACATGCGGACACTGTCTTCGGACACGACCGCCATGGTGCGGCTGTCGGGGCTGAAGGTGATATGTGACGAATTGCAACTTTTCTGCCTACTCGCGGGGGCCCAACTCGTTCCCACCCGCACGCCGTGCCGGATGTCCCACAGCTCAAGGGGGCGATTGATGGAGCAGACCGCCATGAGACGGTCATCGAGGCTGAGGGATTCGGTGACAACGTCGATCGGAGCCGGATGCTCGAAAAGTGTCCGCTGACGCCTGATGTCCCACAGCCGGATCGTGTGGCGTTCATCGTCGTGGAGAACCAGCAATCGTCCGCTCGGGCTGAACTGCACAATCCCCAACCGCCAGTCGATCGCCTTCCCGATAGGTTGCCGCCTGCCGAGGTCCCAGATCCGGGCATCCCCGACCGAGCCGTCTGCCCGCGTCGACTCCACGGCGATGATCCGCCCATCGTCACTCACGGCACGCACATGGCCAGCATCAAGAGCGGGCACGGTGACCGAGTCGGTTCGCCGATGGCCGACCACATCCCACCGCACCACCCGGTCCTTGTCCACCGTGAGCAGCGTCCGGCCGTCACCACTGAGGCGGGGCCAGTCGTGGCTGGGTGCACGGAAGGTGTCGGCCTCCTTCTGCACCATCGCGCTGAGCAGCGCGGAGCGTGTCTCGGTGACATCAGCGATCCGCCACGCCGCGAGGCTGAGTCGCATCGCGGTGACCGGATCCTCAAACCGCATGCTGTTGGCGATGGAGGCCAGGCGCCGAGCTTCGGCCAGGACGCGCTGACGTTCACCGGCCCGGTTCTGCTGCCAGGCTATGGCGCCGGCTACCAGGGCGAGTACCACCAGCAGGGAGGTGCAGGCCAGCAAGGTCCGGCGCCGACGGGCTCGGCGTGCGTCTGCCGCGCGGCTGGCGTCGAGGAACTGGCGCTCCAGCAGGTTCAGCCGCAGAGGTTTCGGGGAGGTGGCCGCCCAACCCAAGGCATGCCGCAGGGCCGTGCCATGGTAGAGATCGTCCGCCCGCTGCCCATGCTGCTCCCAGGCTCCAGCGGCCTCACCCACCTGTCGATGGATCCGCAGGCCGTCATGGTCCGCCTCCACCCACTCCCGCAGCCGCTGCCAGGCACGCAGTACGGCCGGTCCAGGCGGGCGCACCCCAGTCGGCTCGTGCACCAGCACGCCCGCTGCGGCGAACGCAGTGATCGCCTCATGCACGGCGAGCCGTTCAGCCTCCGGCCGGCCGGACAGCAACTCCTCCTCGCTGGCGGTGCGTACCGTGTCCTGCGACCCGTCCGGTGCCCTGCCAGGTACCACCAGACGGAGCCATATCTCGTGCGCGACCGCTTGAGCGGCAGGGGAGAGGGCTCCGTAGACGGAAGTGGCCACCTCGCCCAGTGCAGGGACCCTGGCAGTGGCCGCCTCGATGGGCACCCGCACCCGTGCCGCCGTACTCGCGCCGGCCTCCAGCACCGCCTGGTCGTCCGCCTGCTCCTCGGTGCCGAGCAGACTCAGTAGTACCGCGGCCGCGCTCGGCCGGTCCTCGGGTTGCTTCGCCAGCGCCTTACGCACCAGTGGCCGCAACGACGGGGGGAGAACCTCCACATCGGGCTCGTGCTCCAGGGCCTTGACCACAACCTCGCCGATGTTCTCGCCCCGAAAGGGCTCACAGCCCGTTGCGGCGAACAACACCACTGCGCCCCACGCGAACACATCGGCAGCGGCCGTGACACGCTGCCCGAACAGAGCCTCGGGCGCGATGTAGCCGAAGGTGCCCTTGGTACTCCCCGGCTCGGTCAGGGTCATCTCCGGTGTGCGGGCGATCCCGAAGTCAATCACGCGGGGTCCGTCCGGACCGAGCAGGACATTGGCCGGCTTCAAATCCCGGTGCACCACGTCGGCCCGGTGGATCGCGGTCAGCGCGGTGGCCACGCCAATGGCCAATCGCAGCAGGTCATCCCCGGTAAACGGCCCGGAGGAGTGCACCGCCGACCGCAAGTCCGCGCCGGCAACGAATTCGCTGACGATGTAGGGGCTTTCCGCGTCCGGATCGGCGGCGAGCACCTTCGCCGTACAAAATGACGCCACCCGCCGCGCCGCCCTGGCCTCTTTGGCGAACTGGGCCCTCGCCTCCGGCCCCGAGGCCACATCGCGGCGTAGCACTTTAAGCGCGACCCGAGATCCATCCTTGTCATACGCCTCGTAGACCACGCCCTGACCGCCGGCCCCAAGTCGGCTGGCCACCCAGTACTCGCCAAGGCGTTGCGGGTCCTCGGGCGCAAGATTGGGGCGATGCATGGGCTACTCCTCGGGGCCGATCACGGCTGCAAGCTCCACAGACACCGGGAGACGCAGACTGATCCTGGGCAGTTCCTCCAAGGGCGCACAGCACCAGCCCCGCGCCCCTCGCTGCTTGCCGTCCGCCCCGGTGAAACGCTGGAATGCAACACACACCGCTGTCAGCGTCACGAAACTCCGCGCACCGACGCACATGCTCAATCGCTACACGGGATCATTCGCACACGGCGTCTGCGGACAAAAGCCGCACCATGGCCATGCTCACCCGTGACTTCCCTGGCTCCGAGATCGCTGTTGGCATGCAGCTCAAGCACGTCGCCACCCGGGCCCTGGCCAACCGGACCACCGCCGGTTACATGGTCAAGGACCCGGCCTGGGCCAAACACCTCGACGACGCCATCGCCGAACGCCGCTTCGACCGTCTCAAGGAACTCTTCGCCGCGGACAGCCGCGGCGAGGCTATCGGCTTCGGCCCCGGCGCCGACCGGATGCGCGAGGCCTTCGCCGCGGTCCGGCAGAAGGCGGAGGAACTCCGAGCCACTGGCCAAGCCCAGCGCGGCGACATCCGCGTCGAGGACAGCCTGCTCCGCCGCACCCGCTTCTCGATCCGCTTCGGCAAGCTCAACCACTGCACCATGAACGACGACGATCCCTCCGGCGCTAAGTGCATCGAGGACGCCATCGTCCCCGAAGGACATCGAGGCCCGCTGCTGGACCGCTGCCAGCCCTCCCGATGCGCCAACAGCATCCTTGCCCCTGAGCACCTGCCGATCTGGAAGGCCGAGCGAGCGTCCCTGAACCGCCTGCGAGACGACACATCCCTGCCCAGGAACCGCCGGGCTCACCTCGACGCACAGCTCTACGAGGTCAACCTCATGATCAAGAAGGTCGAGCAGTGACCGTTTCCCCCAAGACCGAACGGGCTCTTCGCGAGGCGATGGAGCGTCTCCTCGCCAGCACCCCTCAACGCACCGACGGCAAGCTGACGAAGAACAATCTCTGCCGCGAGGCTCAGGTCAGCCGGGCAACGATGAACCGGGCCACTGATGTGCTAGCGGACTGGGACAGTCGCGTCGGGACCAGCCCCGCCGGCCTTCGGGAACAACAACGCGACGCCGAACTCACAGAGCTGCGCAGCAAGCTCCGCAAAAGCCGCGAACAGTGCCGTCAACTCCAAGACCAGGTCGACGCCGCCGCGACCGTCATCATGACCCTCCTCTCGGAGAACGCCGCACTCCGCGAGCACGCCCCCGGAACTTGCAACCGCCCTGTCCGCAACCTCGCCATCGGCGTGCTGAAAACCCTCGGAGCCGACAACATCGCCAAGACCACCCGGGCGATCCGCGACGAACCCCAACGAGCACTCCCCATCCTGGGCATCACCAACGATCCGGACACCTACGGAACTTGATCAAGCCCTGACGTCGGGGTCGACGTGCAGCGCGGGAACACCGTGTTCCCATCAAGGAAACTCCATTGAATCTCCAGCAACATGCGGAAGCGCTCCGCAAGGTAATCGAGCAAGCGGAGCTGACGGATTTGAGGTCCACATCAAGGCCCGTAGCTGTCACTGCTGCAATGATGGGGTTTCGATTACGAACCAGAACACGGGCGACGGCATAGAGCTTTGCGGCTCCTGGAACTAGCCCTGGAGGGCGCGAAATTCATTGGGCCTACATTCAGTGGTCCCCGGAAGCAGAAGGCGTCCACGAAGTCGCGGTAACCGCAGATCACGCACACAAGTGGTGCGCGGAAAATCCGAGGACACAGACGTTGTCATTGACTGCGACGTGCCTGGTCTCTTCCCACACGACCAGTTAGCCGTCGAAGACGACGGAGCAGTCCAGCCGGCCGATGACATCGGTGATCCCCGGAAAGGCCGCGGCCAGCACACCGCCCCTGCTCGAGCACAGCACCGAGGAACCATCAGCAGCCCGCGCTGTGAAAGCCCGGAGGAACCGTCCCACTTCGGTTCGGCAAACCAATTCAACGGGAGGGCCAACGTCTCGACGGGTGTCGCCAGCATCGGCTCGGCGGGAAGCTCGATCACATCGGAGGGGCTACCACAAACCCCTCGTCGGCCGAGGAGGACACGAGGGAAGTTGCTCGTCGAGAGGGGGTGAACTCACCCTGCCAAGATTACAAAGGCCCACCGGTGAAATGGCGCTTTGCCGACCAACTGGCTGGTCGAGGCGTGGTGTTGTGAATGTGGTGCACAGTATGCCAAGTGCCGGATGAGTCATGCCGGGAATCGGGATGTGGGCACCCCCGACACGACCGTCATGAGAAAGGTGCACTTCCGCGCTGGCGTGCGGCCGACTGGTGCAATGTCAACAGGTGTCAATGATCAGTTTGTGCACCGGCGAAATGGCATCGCCCGCAGCATATGCCTAGCGTTGCCGATGCAAGCCCGGCCCCACCACCGGACGAGTGAGGCGCAAGCCGAACTCGCCCGCGGGGGAGCCGAACAGGCCAGCGGCGGGCTGGCCCGGTGAGCGGCAACGAACGCGCCGCATGCACCAGGAGGCGGGCACCAGAGGGCGGCTCCAACTACCGTCCCGGCACCCGCTCTCGCCAGCGCAAAACCAGGCCCCTGCCAGGGCCTGTGCATAACGACTCCCAGCAGAGTCACCACTAGCAGATCTGAGGAACCACTGGGGTCTTCCACCGGCGTGTTCGGGCACGTCGGCGGTGCTCTGGATAGACCAGTGCGCGGCGTGAGAACAGCGCGGCCGCTGGACTTTCATGAGAGAAGGCCCCCCGAGCCAGACGGGGCGAACTGCATGACCTCCAAGCACGCGACGGACCAGCCGGCACCGCGCACCACCGTGTCGGCTCACCGCCGATGCTCCTGGGCTCAGCCGGACCGTACGAAGGACCTCGGCCCAGTCGGGCTGAGCGGCTTGCATCCGCCAGCGCTCGTCGGCGTCGTTCGAGCTGGTCACGAACTACCAGGCCCGTGGCGGGCCTTGCACCAGGGGAGAGCATTTCCTCCCCTGGTGAGCGACGCACTGCAGGAGCGAGGCGTGCTCCCAGTAACTGCTCCTGTCGTGCTGCAGTGAAGAACGGTTGAGGCTCGCTGCTTCGAGGCATGTGTCGTAGCCAATACGCCCCTGGCATCGCAAACCTCCCGGATCTCGCATGTGAAGGAGCGCACCGGTGATCCACCCCCACCCTGAAGCGTCCGACTCTGACGAGTTCAAAGGCTTCAACGAAGCCCGGCGAGTCATGTGGTGCCATGAGGCTCGTGCCCGCGTGTACGAGCGGTTCGAGCAGACGAGCTTCATCGGTGACACGAACGTTGCAGCGGTCCACGTCGACAACACCACCAGGGCAGACCGTGTGTTCCTCGTGGCATTCGACAAGGCCGGCCAGCAGGTCGGCGTCGACACGCTCTACATCGACGAGCCGAATCAACCCCTCGATATCGCGCCTGAGTTCGACCACGACTTAACCGGCATGAACGTCGTGCCGGACTCTCAGCTTGATCAGGCCATCTCTCGCGAGAACGGCTGGGTCGTCAACCTGAAGGTACTGCGCGAGTATGACCCCTTGGCCGATCGCCGGGCCACGCAGCGCGCGGTGTTCCTGGCGCATCTGCAGGACATGATGAAGAACGGTGATGTCCGCGGATTCCTGTTTGGCCGGGGTGAGTCCGACGACACTGACGCGGCGTGAGAGACCATGACCGCGTACCTCAGAAAACCCCGTCGGCAGCCTGGCGGGGTTTTCTGATCTCTGACGCTGTTACAGTGCTGCTTTTCGCAACAGGGGAGGGGATCAGCGCAGCTGATCCGGGTGTCGGATCCAGGTCGAGTGCTTTGCGGGGAGACGTGCCGTGGACCGGCTCACGCCGGTCCCGGGTAACGCCTCGCGGTGAGCCCTACGAGGCCCCGCAGTTCGTCTTCGGCGCCTTCGACTTCCAGGAGCGGCAACCATGAGCAAGCCGCTGAGCATGGAGGACCTCACGGGCAAGTTCCACAGCAGCCGCGCTGGCGTCTACCGTGGCGAGACCATGATCTGGCAGGTCCCTGAGGGAAGTCTCTACCGCGTCGTCCAGCGTCTGGACCTGGCCGAGTTCGAGATTGCGACCCTCGTCCCCACCGGGTAGATCACGCTTCTGGCCCTGCACAAAGAAGCAGACGGCGTCGCCGACCAGGATGAAGCGATGAACCGCTGGCTGGACATCCAGAACCTTCCCCCGACCTCGAGCGGCACTGAGTGGCAGAGCCCAGGACCGAAGCGTGACCGCCTTCGCCGATTCCGGGCTCACGCTGGACGACGTCCTCGATCTGAGCACAGCGCTCGATCTCGGCGATGCGAAGATCGAGCTGCTCAGCGAGTACAAGCTCGAATACCCGCAGGACTATGCGCCGGATGGCATCCGGTCCATGAACGACTAGGTCGAGCAGCTGCACCAGCTGCTCGCACGACTGATGGACCTGCAGGCCCGCCGGGAAGCGGAGTCCTCCGCCTGAGATGACGACGATGCCCTGACCGCCTCGTGGCGATCAGGGCATCGAATCAGGCTCGGTTGCGGCAGTGCCGCCCTGCCGGGTCGTCACACCGGCGGGATGAGCAGGGAGGCCCCCGCGTAGATGAGATCCGGATTCTGGATCTTGTTCGTCTCGACCAGGATGCCGATCGGCATCCTGGTCGTCCCCGAGATCGCGGTGAGCGTATCGCCTGGCTTGATGGTGTATGGCTTCGCCTTCGGCGCGGGCTTCGCCTCGGCCGGTGCACCCGATCCGTTGGGCTTGTCCTCGTCGCCGCGACCCGGCGTCGGATCCTGGCCTGCCTCGTTCTCGTCCTGCTTCCCCGTGCCGCCCTCGCTCGGCTGCTGGGCGCTGCCGCCTCCGGCGTTCTTCTCGCCGGGATTCACCGGTGCCTCGGCCGGGGCGTGATTGCCCTGCAGCGCCTGGATGAAGCCGCCGTCGGACGTCGCGAGCTGCGTCAGGCCCCATCCGGCGAAGAGCGCCGCTCCGCCCACCATGACGCTGGCGGCGATGACGGGTCCGTTGCCGAAGCCCATCGGGCCGGCGTGACTCCCGGCCACTGCTCTCGTCTGCGCCGACGGCCTCGACGCCGTCCCCACTGGCCTTTGAATCGTAGCCGTCATCTCTATCCCAGATCCTTTCCGAATACCGCAGCCGGCCATTCGTTCCTGACTCAGCACTCTACTCGTGGTCGAATCAAAGTTGATAGAATGAGGAATCGAATGGCAGTCAGAATCCTGTCCCATAGCCGCCCCATGGACCTCTGAACCACCGACCGCCAGACCGAGCGAAGGAACCGCACCACCATGGCCAACTACTCCATCTCCGCCAGCCAGATCACCGAGGGCAAGAACGTCTTCATCCGCGGGAAGCTCGGCTTCGCCGTACTCGCCCGCCTCATCGACGGTGCGGAGCTGGTCGCCAGCGACCAGCGCAAGACGCAGAACGGCATGACCCCCGTCGGCAAACCGCACATCACAGCGACGATCATTCACGCCGAGGTTCAGTTCGCCGATCCGAACAACCCCACCCCCGAAGAGCAGTTCGTCTCCGAGCGCCGCTACGACTCCCCGAAGCGGCCCGAAACCGGATCCAACTACTCCATCGACTCCAAGGGCAGCACACTGCCGGTCATCGCGATCCCTTCCTCGAAAGGCGACGGCACCTACGACCAGGACGAGTCCGGCCAGGAGCTCGCGCAGGGACTCGACGTCACGCTCGTGTTGCGCACCTACAAGCCGAAGAACTTCAGCAACCGCGGTCTGGCCCTCGAACAGGTGATCGTCCACGAGGCGCCGCGCTACTACAACGCCAACGGCGTCGACCCGGCTGAGCTGGCTGCGCGTGGCATCGTCCTCAACGGCACGCCGCGCCACCTTCAGGCCACTCCTGCCAGTGCTGCCCCTGCCGTCGCCATGCCGGTGACGACCGAGGTGGAGGACGGCCTGTCCTTCCCGGCCCCGCAGCCAGCGTCGGCACCTGTGGCCGTGGCCGCGCAGGCTCCGGTTCAGGTTCAGGCCCCGGCGACCGCCGTGGCTGCGCCCGTCGCTGCTGCTCCTGCTCCGGTTGCTGTTCCGGTCGCAGCTCCTGCCCCGGCTCCTGCCCAGCAGGAGACCCTGGAGGAGAAGCTCGCGCGTCTTGAGGCCGAGAACGCCTCCCTCAAGAACAACGGTTCGCCCGTGGGCGCGCCGGTGGCCACCGACCCCTGGAACGGCTCCGGCCAGGCCCAGCAGGCGGGGATCACCTACCAGGACTGATTTCACGCTGACCATCGAGGAGACCCCCCTACTCGCATCCGTGCAGTACGGGGGTCCTGTCTTTCTCTTCCCCTCCTGACTACGCCGATCGAAAGCGTGCGTCCCACGATGACTCCAGCCGACCCCCATGCCTGGTTCCCGCAGTTCTACGGCAACCCCGCGATCCGCACTCTCGCCAGTGCCTGTCGGTGGACCATCTCCGGACAGATCGAGGAAGAGACCCCCGACGATCCCGCCAAGGCGCCGAAGCGCAAGGTTCCGATCGACGTACGGCACCTGCTCGCCGGCTGCACGTCCGGCTGCAAGCACGCCGGTCCACTACGCGGAGCTTTCGCCCTGGACGAGACCTGCCTGCTCACCCTTGGCGAACTCACCGCGGTGATGCCGAGCGCCGCGAACACCGCCTTCTACCTCCAAGCCCAGACTGACGGGCTGCTCGTCCTCGACATCGAGGCCGACTGCCCGCCAGGTGTGGCCACAGACCTGCTGCGGCTGCCGGGCATCCTCTACTCGGAGCTGTCGATGTCCGGCCAGGGCTTCCATCTCGTCATGCCGCTGCCGAAGAACTTCCACGACTTCCCCGTAGCCGCCGGCAAGCGTGTCCTGCGTGAGGAACACGGCTGGTACGAGCTGCTCCTGGACCACTGGTCGACCTTCACCCGCCAGCCGGTACCCGATCGCATCGTCGCCCGTGTCAACGCAGCAACCAACGCGCCGGCCTTCGCCTCCATCGAGGACCTCTACGCGCAGCTGGCCGTGAACGCCAGCGAGAGCTCCGGTGCTTCAGCGTCAGCTGTCGACACTGCTGAGGACATGCCCGACATCCCGTACTCGCAGGCGATCGTTGAGCAGACCCTGGCCAGTGCACGCCAGCGGCTCCGGGATCCCGGCGACTTCAACCACGACATGTCCCGCTGGGAGTTCTCGGTTCTCGCCTTGCTCTACGGCTGGATGCGGACGCAACTGCGCGCCTACAGCGCGCTCGGCGTCGAGTACTCGACGGGCGATACCGCGTGGTTGCTCTACAAGGCGGCGGTCGATGTCATCCCTGCGCGCCCCAAGCACAGCGAGCGGCGCAACGGCCGGCCCTTCCTCCTCGACCGGGCGGCTGCGCTCGTGGCGGATCGGGCGGCAGGTTCCTCGTCGACAAACTGACGCTCTGTTCCTGCTGCTTCTGTTCCTGGTTCATCTGCTGCCTCCCGCAGCGGGTGAGGTGGGTGACGGGCGCTGCAGCGGGGCCGTGCACAGGTGGGGGACAGTGCTGGATCGCGCGGAGCGCGATCGGGTGGCGATGTGCAGCGGGGCTCCATCGCCACCCATGGCGGGAGTGCAGGTCTCCGCCAGGTTCCGATGGCGCGGTCCGCGCCGCGGGACCGTTCACGGCCCATGAAGCCTTGGCGACGCCGAGAGCAGTAGCGCCGTCCTCCGACATCTCTTCTCTTTCTCTCTTCCTCGCCCGCGCACAGAAAAGACATCGACATGAAGTTCAATGACACCCTGACGACCCTCATCAAGCAGTCGCTTGAGGTCGGCGCGACGCCCGCTCTCATGGGCGAACCCGGCATCGGCAAGTCCAGCTTCGTCGAGGACCTGGCCTACTCCATGGGCACGCAGGCTTTCACGCTGCCGTGCAACCAGCTCGCCGACAAGGCCGACCTCACCGGTGCGCGTCTGGTGCTGTACACCAAGGACGACGGCACGCAGAGCTACAAGCAGGTCTTCTACCCGCACCAGGTGATTCAGGAGTGCATCGACTACGCCGAGAAGAACCCGCGTGAGTGGCCGATCCTCTTCCTCGATGAGATCAACCGCACCACCTCCGACGTCACCTCCGGCGCGCTGACCCTGGTCACGCTGCGCCGTATGGGGTACGTCGAGCTGCCCAAGAACGTCCGCATCGTGGTGGCCGGCAACGACAGGGGGAACGTCACCTCGCTCGACGAGGCGAGCCTGTCCCGCTTCGCGATCTTTCACGTCGAGCCCGACGCCGCCACCCTCATGTCTGTCCTCGGCGACAACATGAACCCCTGGGTGAAGACGGTGCTCACGCAGTATCCCGGGCTGATCTTCCAGAAGTCGACGCCCGCGGCCATCGTCGTGGACGGTCAGGACGACGACAACAACGGCAACGTCACGATGGCCGATCTGTTCGACGGCGGCGAGGAGATGAACCAGCTCACCACGCCGCGCACCATCGACAACCTGTCGAAGTGGCTCAACGCGGCCGATCCGCAGCAGCTGGCGCAGTACCTGGCCACCCCGATCCAGATCGGCGACCGCGAGACCTCGCTGCTGAACGAGGCCATCGAGGCCTACGTCGGGGACACCATGTTCACCACGCAGCTCGTGGCCACCATCGCTCAGGACCTGGCGAGCAACGCCGGCGGCGTGCAGCACAACCGGGTGAACGTCCCGAAGCCGAACTGCTACCAGAGCCTGAAGGCCGCAGCGACCATGACCGACATGGCCGCGGTCATCGCGACGCTGACCGAGAACGAGAAGTCCGGGTCGCTGCTGTACGCGCTCAAGGAGAGCAAAGACAACGCGCGCCTCATCGAGCAGCTGGCCCAGACCATCACCCAGATCGAGCCGGAGCACACCCGCACGCTCATCGAGATGGTGACCAACCAGCAGATCGACCACCAGAACCTGGAGGCCTTCATGGAGGTCGACACTCCGATCGTCAACCAGACCAAGCCGATCCTCTCGGCCTTCCTCTGATCGCTCGCTCACCGGTGGTGGGGGACTGCTGCGGTGCAGTCCTTGCTGCAACTCCCCACCACCGGCGGCCTTCTGCCGCTGCCTTGTCCTCAGAAGGAGACCACGACCCATGACGATCACCGTCACGAACCAGAAGCCGGCCGTACTCGACGCACTGCACACCATCTCGTGCACCGGTGATTACGACCCGATGCCGGCGATCCAGCAGACCCTCATCGACCCGCTCCTGGAGCCGTTGAACCCCAACGCCCCGGCGAACATCACCGACGCCCAGGGCACTGATCTGACGGGGAACATCCCGGATCTGGTCCTGAGCTGCCTCGGCGAAACACTGAACGTGGCCAGCCAGCAAACCCTCAAGGAGCTGCTCGGGCAGACCCTGATCAACTTCGACCAGGGCACACCGCTGCCGGTCGCCGAGCTCTTCGCCGTCCAGGCCGGACAGCAGAACAAGATGCCCGCGCCCTCCCCGCGGGTGCTCTACACCGCGCAGGCCGATGTCCTCCCGGCCGCGAAGGCTCTGCTGGCGGGGACCGGCGACGAGAGCGCCTTCTTCGCCTCGATCGCCTACACCTTCCACCCCGACACCCTCGGGTTCTGGTTCCAGTCCTCCGCCGCCTTCGACGACTTCAAGAGCTGGCTGTCCCAGCAGACACAGACGATGGCCAGTGCGCTGCCGCCGGCCACCACCAAGCTGCTCAACGACTTCACGACCCTGTCCCTGAAGGGGCTCACCGAGTCGCTGCTGGTGCGCAAGGACGACTCTGACGCCAACGATGAGCACTCCTTCGCCCGCGTGCTCGTGCACATGCTCATGAACTACGTCGAGCAGCAGCGGGCCCAGGCCAGCCAGCACAACACCGCTCTGGACACCGGCGTCCTGCCGTTCACGGTCGGGGAGCTGTTCTGCCCGCGCTCCCTCGTCCTGGTCAACGTCGAGGCCCATGCCCGGGCCGCCGCGGCGAAGATCACGGGGGAGTGGAACCTCATCAACCAGTCGCTGGCTTCGCCGGTGAAGGTCGTCTCGAACACGTCGCTGTCCAAGCTCACATCGCTGCCTCGGGCCGCCGCCCGGGCCGCCGCCCTGGGAGCCCATCAGCAACCGGGCCAGCCTGGCAGCCGTAGCGCCCAGGTGGCGTTCCGCAAGCAGCCGCCGAGCAAGCTCGACCTGCTCAAGGACATCACCCGTGTGCTGCGCCGGCTGGGCAAGGTCAACAAGTCGCAGAACATCTTCTGCACGACGAAGGCGACCTTCCTCAAGGCCAACCGCCGGAACCCGGACGACTTCAACAAGCCCGGCCGGATCACCTCGGTGCAGTACATGCCCGACCTGCACATCTACATCGACACCTCCGGTTCGATCTCCGAGGAGAACTACCAGGAGGCGGTCATGATGCTCATCCGGATCGCCAAGAAGCTCAACATCGACTTGTACTTCAACTCGTTCAGCCACTTCCTGTCCCAGGAGGTGATGCTGCGCACGAAGAACAAGTCGACGACTCAGATCTGGAAGGAGTTCCGCAGGATCCCGAAGGTATCGGGCGGAACGGAGTACGCGCAGATCTGGCAGTACATCAACGCCAGCCCCGTGCGCCAGCGCAGGCTCTCGCTCATGGTGACCGACTTCGACTGGCTGCCGCCGGCCACGCGTCAGGACCACCCGAAGAACCTGTACTACGCACCGTGCTCCGCCATGAACTGGTCGTTCATGGTTGACCTGGCAAAACGCTACGCCGACTCGATGCAGCACATCGATCCGAGCATCCGGCAGCGGCTCCTCGGCATGGTCGTCTGACCCTGCTGCCCCAAGAACTGCCAAGAGCGGTGCTGTCCACCTCCTCGGGCCGGCACCGCCTGTGGCGCCCTCTGACGCTCTCTCATCCCTCACGCCGAGTAGTCCGCGCTGGAGGATCCGCTGATGCAAAGCGCGTCAACGAGGTTCTCGAAGCGGTCGGCGGCGGATGAGCAATGACCGAGGGCGCGCACCTTTTCCCCGTCGACGCTGGCGAGGCGCTCGCCCCCGTGCTCGCCACCGGTGAGGTCGTGACCCCGCGGGAAAACGCAACCTCACCATGTGCCGAGGCGCGTGATGGCGTACTTGGTCCCCAAGTCATCGTCGACGACGGCTTCGAGTGGTTCGTCACTCAGGAAACAGTTGTCAAGCTGCGCAAGCCGGAAGGGGGCTGAACAAACTATGAAGCTGTGGCAGGTGACCCGCACAGACGGCTACGGACGTGACGAGTATGACGCCGTCGTGGTCCGTGCCGAGAACAAGGACGAGGCGCTGCGTACCGTCTGCGGTGGCCCCAGCAGAGATCCCGCACTGGCATCGATTCAGTACTTCGATGACGAGCCGTTGCGGGGGTTCCGCCTCGACCGGTCCAACGCCAAGGTCGAGGAGCTTACTTCCGAGGGGCCACCCGGCATGGTCATTGGGAGCTTCAACGCTGCATGACCCGTGCTGAGATCGAAAGCCAGTCTGGCCTGCGCGCGACCTCCCCTCCCAGGACGTGGAGGAACTCGGAAACCCGGCCGACATCGCCGCGGAGATCGTCGCTGATCTTCGCAAGGCGGTCGCCGCTTTCGAAGTGGTTGCCGCCGCGCTTACCAAGCCGGCGCCCACCACCGTGCCAGGCGATATCGAGGTCAGCTGACCATGCCGCTCCTCGAAAACCGTCAAGAGCAGTGCCGCTTTTAACGGCTCCTGACTTCCCTCTCACCTATCCGTATCCCTGCTCGGGACACCGTGGCGCATCCATTCAGCGCGCCACCACGCCGAGCGACCCGCACCGAAGGAGGACCCGGTGGGTCTCAGCAACTTCACACCCGGCGGCTCCGACGACGACAAGGGCAACGGCGGTGGCGGCAGCTTCCCTCCGCAGTTCCCGCCCGTGGGACTGCCGTCCAGCGGTGGCAGCGCCGACGACGTCAAGGAGCTCCTCGTCGACTACAACGAGAAGTTCAAGAATGCCGATCCGACCATGTTCCGTGACACGCTCATCGGGCAGGTCCTCTCGGTCGTCATCAGCAAGACCAAGCCCAACGCTCTGCTGGTCGGTTCCGCCGGCGTCGGCAAGACGAAGATCGTCGAGGACATTGCACGGCGCATCGCGCTCGGTGACACCCTCATCCCGGACCAGCTCAAGGGCCACACGATCTACGAGCTGCCCATCACCAACATCATCGCCGGGACCGGCGTCGTCGGCTCGTTGGAGGAGAAGGTCAAGGCGATCGTCGAGTTCGCGTCGGATCCCAAGAACAAGGCCATCCTGTTCATGGACGAGATCCACCAGATCACCGGAGGGTCCGGCAGCCATGGCGACGCCGTCGGCCGTAAGATCTCGCAGATCCTCAAGCCGGCACTTGCCCGCGGTGACATGTCCGTCATCGGCGCGACCACCAGCACGGAGTCTCGGGCCTTCGACGAGGACCCGGCCTTCGCCCGCCGCTTCACCCGGCTCATCGTCGACGAGCTGAGCGTGGAACAGACGCTGGCCGTGATGACCACGGTCCGGCCCGGCCTGATGGCGCATTACCGTCACCAGATCGGGGTCTCCGACGACGTCCTGGCCTCGGTGGTGCAGATCGCCGAAGTAAACTCCCGGGCCGGCCAGCACCGGCCGGACAATGCCATCACCCTGCTCGACCGCGCGATGGCTGACCGGGTCCTGGAGCAGAAGAAGCTCATCGTCCAGGCCGAGAACGCCGGTGACACGGCACTCGCGCAGGCCTTGCGGTCCATCCCGCAGGTGCCGCTGACGAGCACCCGTGTGCTCGATGTGGCCAAGCGCCTGATGACCGGAAACGCCCGGCGCAAGGACCTCGACGTTGCCGCGCTGAGCGCCACGCTCACCAGCCGCCTGCAGGGCCAGGACGACGTGCTCGCCAAGCTCACGGACCGTCTGGCCCGCGAAGAGCTCGACCTGTTCCCGACGAAGACGCCCATGACGTGGCTGTTCGCCGGGGCCTCGGGTGTGGGTAAGACCGAGGCGGTCAAGATCATCGCTGAGGAGACGACCGGCACCGAGCCGATCATCCTCAACATGACCGAATTCCACACCGAGTGGTCGACGTCGAAGATCATCGGCTCGCCTCCCGGCTATGTCGGATCGGACTCCAACCAGGAGCTCCCGTTCGACACGCTGGAGTCCAACCCCCACCGGGTGATCCTGCTCGACGAGTTCGAGAAGGCTGACAAGGCCGTGCAGCGCCTGTTCCTCTCGGCGTTCGACGAAGGCTACATCCGCAATGCCCATGGCAAGGTGCTGGACTTCTCCAAGGCCCTGGTCATCTGCACGACCAACGCCGCCAGTGTTTCGCTCGACGGCAAGGTGATCGGCTTCGGCAACAACCCGAAGACCATCTCGAACCGGAGCCTCAACAAGACACTGGGGCAGTTCTTCGATGCCGAGCTGCTGGGTCGGTTCTCACTGGTTGTGGGGTTCAACCCCATCGACCGGCAGACCTACCGGCAGATCATGGCCGCCGACTACGAGCGGCAGCGTGAGCGGATCGTCGAGGCCAAGCCGCGGCTGGCCCAGGCGCTGCCCGTGTCGATGCCCGACGACGAGCTGCGCGCCATCGAGGAGACAACCTACGTGGATTCTCAGGGTGCGCGGCCGGCGTGCAAGGCTGTTCGCGCCTGGATCGAGGACCACCTGCTCGCTGCCCAGACCGGCGGCGCAGCCTCGGTATCCCCGTCGGACGACTGAGCGGCCGTTCGCATCGCGCCGAGGGCTCCTGTTCCGGGTGTTCCGGAACAGGAGCCCTCGGAGCCATGTCCGTCGACGACATCACGGCGGCGCTGGCCCGGGCCCTGACCAGCATCGCGGGGCCGAACACGCTCCCGCGTCGGGCGGCCGGGCCTGGAACAGACAGCAGCCGCCGCCGGCCCGGCTCCGAGGGGCCAGCCGGTGCCACCCCACTTGACAGGAAGTGACATGACCGAGGAGATCCGGACCACCGCAGGGCGCCCGATCGGGGCACGCGGTCTGAAGACTCGCAGCCAACTGCTGCGCTGTCTCAAGGAGTTGCTGGCCGAGCACGGGTATCACGCGACGAGAGTGATCGATGTCGCCCGTCGCGCGCGTACCTCGCCCGCGACCTTCTATCAGTACTTCGCAGACGTCGACGCGGCCGTCCTGGACCTGGCCCGGCCCGTGGCGCAGGAGGGAAGCGACGGACTGATCTACGCGGAGATCGGCAGTGGGTGGGGCGGCGGGCGTCACGAGGCTGGGAGCACGGTGGACGCCTTCTTCGCGTTCTGGCGGGAGCATGAGGTGGTCCTGCGGGTGGTCGACCTGCGGGCGGCCGAGGAGGACATCCGGTTCACCGAGCTCCGCCGCCGCATGCTCTCCGGTCTCCTGGGGCACCTTGAGTACGCGATCACCGCTCGTCCGTCATCACCTGTCGGCGCGACGGACGAATCCTTCGCTGCGGCCGAGGCGCTGACGGTGCTGCTTGCCGCGGCCGCCGGGCGCCAAGACCCCGAGACAGCGGACGCACAGGTGCGCCAGATGCTGGTCGAAGTCATCGCCCGGGCCGTGTCCGGCGGAACCGTCGCCGTCCAGCTGCCGACTGCGTGACCCGTCATGGACGCGAGTCGAGCACGCGATGTCCGACCGGCGACACGCTCGCGGTCGTGATGTGGCGCGCCAACCCCGGCCCAGACGGGCGGGATACCCGCCACAACCCTCTCGGGAGTACCGCGTTGGTCGTGACCACCAATGTGATCGACACGCTGATCGGGCGGCCACGGGCCAGTGACGGCTCCGGCCAGCCCGCACCTGGCCGGACCGACCTTCCCCACCAGACGACTTCGGGGCCCCGCCTCCCGGCCGGGCACCACTGATTCCACCGCCCATGGGCAGTGCAAAGGACGTCCGTCATGTCACTGTCTCTCTCAGCTCGAGAGGCACCTGCTGGGCGCCGCCGAGGTGCTGCGTGGCCCGCTGAGCCCGCACCCATATCAGGACCATCTGCTGCCGCTCGTCTTCCTGCAGCATGCCAGCGACGTACCTCACCCTCACGCCCTCATTGCTCAGAAAGGGGGACAGCCATGTCCACCATGCTCCCCGAACCTCTGCTCCAAGAGCACCGAAAGCGAGCCATGGAGCTCTCTGCCGCGGCCCGAGCGAACCTCACCACCCATGTCCGGAGCGCAGATGAACTCCGCGAACTGGGCCTCATGCTTGGCCTGATCGAGGTCGATCCCGCAGGATCCCTCGTCACGGCCTGTCCCTGGGATCTCGATGCCGGCGATGGTCCCGACCGGCGCTCGGACTCGACCTCGAAGTGAGGTGAGCTGCCGCTGATGAACGACCGCGCGCCTGGGTAGCGCGCGGTGTCCGGGGCGTGGCTTCGCCACACACCCCGGATTCAGGGGCCTAACGGCCCCTGACGGGTGGGTTGAGAGGAACACGGGCGGGGCTCGTCGGCTGACGAGAGCCCCGCCCGTGTTCGTACCTGCGCCCATGACCCAGCCCTGT
Organism: Streptomyces umbrinus; assembly: GCF_030817415.1. Classification (NCBI taxonomy): domain Bacteria; kingdom Bacillati; phylum Actinomycetota; class Actinomycetes; order Kitasatosporales; family Streptomycetaceae; genus Streptomyces; species Streptomyces umbrinus. Next base: position 10,074,888 of record NZ_JAUSZI010000002.1, read on the forward strand.
CGCTGCGCTCTTCGCTCGCCTTCGAGCATTCGACTGACTATTCATCTCTTGTCAGAATTGCTGTGTGGCGTGATTCATGCCTTCTCTCAATCCACCTCTCGACCCACTGAAGAAAGGCGGCGACATGCCTGTCCTGCTTGATGACCTCGACCTCTCGGCCAATGCCGTTGCTCAGAAGGCCGTCGATCCGAAGTTCTTCTCCTCGAAGCTCACCGGCAACGGCAAGAAGATCGGCCTGCTCAACGAGTCCCTGCTGCCGATCAACACGGCCACCAACACCGCTTACGCCATGGCCACCGACATCGAGGTCAAGCAGAGCTCGACGCAGCACGACATCACCACGACGTCGATCCCGCTCGCGCCGATCACGGGCCGCGCCCTGAACGCCGGCGGGTCCTTCACCCTGCCGAGCCCACACACCGACGACCGCTTCGCTGTGGACACTTCGTCCAGCCAGTTCGACGACTGGGGCGTCGTCTTCGACATGATCCCGCAGGCCCTCGTGTTCTACGAGGACAAGTCCGGTGGCAAGTCCACGCGCGACCTCGTCATCCAGTACCGGATGGAGCTGTACTTCTTCAAGAAGGGGCTGCCCGAGCCGGAGTACGCGACCGTCGTCCCGCGCTCGGTCGGCTACGGCAACCACGACGCCGCCGTCTTCCTGCAGTGGGACACCAGCCCGCTGGAGAACGCCCGTGACTACGTCCGGGACGTGCTCACATCCGCCGGCCTGACGGCCTCCAACCTCGGTGATGAGTTCGACGCGTGGATGCGCCAGTACTCGATCTACGAGCGCATCACGCGCCTGGCCCAGATCTGGGACTCCGAGGCGATCGCCGACGAGGTCTGCCGCTACATCCAGGACATGCCCGCGGGCCCGACGGAGCAGCAGCTGAACATGCTCGCCGTCCAGCTGCGCTACCTGGAGAACTACAACGTCCCGCTGGAGGCCTACCGCCAGATCCACAAGCAGCTGGGTGCGACCTTCTCCGACCAGATCTCCACGAAGCTGTCGAAGCAGAACCTCAGCCTGCTCATGAACCACACGCTCGACCACCTGGAGCAGATGAAGCCTCAGTTGATCGTGCCTGCGCAGCCGGCTACGCCTCCGAATCTGCCGCCCCACCTGTCCAAGCAGCAGCTCGACGCGCTCACCACGCACGAGCCGCTGGTGATGACGCAGGCGGGAGCCGGCACCGGCAAGTCGACCGTGATCCTCGAACGGATCAAGTACCTCGAAGCCTGCGGCGTCCCCGCCTCGGACATCACGGTGCTCTCGTTCACCAACGCCGCAGCCGACAACATCACGGAGAAGAACCCGGACGTCGGCTCGATGACGATCGCCAAGATGATCATCGACATCTACTCGATGAACCACCCGAGGCACAAGGTCTCGGCGACGGACACGATCATCAACTCGATCGACATCTTCTACCCGAACAGCCAGTTCGCGGCGATGTTCCGCCACCGCCTTCTGGAGGTCGACCAGAACAGGACCGGTGCCTTCACGGCCCTGAACACCTTCATCGAGAGCCACTTCGACGAGGTGATCGCCCTGCTCGACCGCATCGAACAGACGTCGCTGGAGCTGCAGATCATCATCTGCTACCAGAAGATCGACGACATGGCTGAGCCGGCCCACGTGCAGTCGAAGTACCTCATCATCGACGAGGTGCAGGACAACAGCGTGTTTGAGTTCATCTACGTGCTGAAGTACATCACCAAGCACGCTCAGTCCCTGTTCATCGTCGGCGATGCCTCGCAGACGCTGTACGAGTTCCGCTCGGCGAACCCGCGCGCGCTCAACACGCTGGAGGGCTCGGGGGTCTTCGCGACCTTCAAGCTCACGACGAACTACCGGAGCAACCAGGAGATCCTGGACTTCGCGAACGTCGTGCTCGGCGGCCTGGAGACCAACCAGTTCGCCAACATCCAGCTGCAGGCGAACTCGCTCGCCATGCCCACGGCCGACTCGTTCCAGGAGAAGGTCACCCTGGAGTACCGCGAGGTGGCCAGACTCACCGGGTTCGTCACCCAGGACCTGCAGGCGATCGTGCGCAACACGGTCATCCCCGGCTACGTGGACAAGTGCCTGGACCGGGGCGAGCAGGTGGCCTTCCTGGCCTACTCGCGCCGCGAGGTGTCCTTGATCCAGGATGTGCTCGAAAAGCGCTACCCGGACCGCCGCGTCGCCTCTCTGGTCAGCGATCGCGTCTACGCCACGGACATTTTCTCGAAGTACATCAAGTTCTTCTGGAACGACGTCCTGCAGGCACCACCGACCAACGCCGCGTTCGTGGTCTCCCAGGGGATCAAGGACAACATGGACAAGCTGACGAAGAACGCGGCCAACGCCAACGTTGAGAAGGCGATCCTGCGCACGATCTCCGAGTGGTGGATCGAGAACAGCGCGACCATCAACGGCTGGGTCACGCTCTGCCACCAGGGCACGCTCACAAACAAGGCGTTCTTCGATCGACTGCGCGACAACCTGCTCTCGTTCGAGATTCAGCGGAACCAGCAGAAGCTGAACATCAACAAGCAGAGGAACCAGGAGCGCAAGCGGAAGAACCTCGAGTCCAAGGCCGACCTGGTCGTTTCGACGATCCACGGTGCCAAGGGTCTCGAATTCGACAACGCTGTCGTCCTCTACAGGGAGGACACGAAGATGACCCAAGACGCCAAGCGGATGTTCTACGTCGCCTTCACTCGTGCCATGAAGAGCCAGTACGTACTTGGCTACGGCACCGTGAAGAACCCGCCGATCCAGAGCAGTTACGAGCAGATCGTGACGGCTCTGACCGAGCGCGACAAGAGGAACGCCGCTCGCGCCCTCGGCATTGATCCGGACCTCCTGGACGACAACGACAGCGCTGCTCCCGGCAGCACCGACGACCGCTCCGCGGTCACCGCGGCCGTCTGACCAACCGCCGCCACCTCACGCCACAGGTGCGGGTGTTCTCGACGAGCGAGACACCCGCCCCTGCGGTCTTCCACATTTCACACACCTGAATGACCCGGCCCCCAAGGTCACACCATGACCGTGTTTGGCACACAGGGCGCCCGGCATGAAGGCGTACGACGAACCACTCGCCGAGAGCCATGCCGAAGCCTGGCACTACCTCGACCAATGGGCCATCCACCGTGAGGTCCTCTTCGCCATCAACGCCCTGGCAGAACGCCAGGCACAGCAAGCCACACCCGCCATGTCCCCCTCCCGCACAGCGACCTAGGCGGGGCGGCGGTGTTTGAGCAACGCCGGGCCTTGCCTCCCGCCGCCCGCCTCCACCACGCTTTCCCGCCGAAGAACAGGAATCCACCCATGGACTTTCCCGGCCTGGAACTGAAGATCCGCATGACGCTCGTGGCCGGCCCGGACTGGCGTGTATTCGTCCCCGTGCGGCTGTACTACGAGAACACGGACCCCTACGCGGTGCAGTTTTCCTTCGACGTCACGCCCGACGATGTGGTCCGGTGGACGTTCGCCCGGGAACTGCTCGACCAGGGCCTCACCGCACCCGCTGGTCTCGGCGACGTGAAGATCACACCGATCGGCCCTCTCCAAAACCGCTGCTTCAGCATCGAACTGGAACCCCCCGACGGATACGCCCGCCTTGAAGGACCGGCAGCTTCTGTCAAGGCATGGCTCGCCAAGACCTTCGAGGTCGTTCCCGCAGGCCGGGAGTCTGAATCCGTCGACATCGACAGCTTCCTCGACGAGCTTCTGAACCACTGAGCCAAGCACCGCCACGCATGCCCGCAACGGGCCCAGCCCAAGAAGATCCGCGCCGCCATGTCGCACGAGCGGCGCGCAGCAGCCTCTGCGAAAGCGACGGCCTCGGCGACCGCGCCGCCGTCTACCTCGTGATCGACCGCTCCTACTTGATGAAGAACTACTTCACCGACGGCACCGTCCGCGGTTGAGCGACCGGATCCTCAGCCTGTCGGCACACCTCGACGACGATGGCAAGGCCCCGGTCGGCGCGGCTTCTTCTCCTTCGGAATGCACACCCTCACGCGAGGCGGCTTGTTCCGCCGCTCCCAGAGTTTCGTCGACGTCGCACTCGGCGCCCACCAGGGCCGCATCGCCGAGGTGCACAACTCCCTGGGGCACCTCTCTATTACCCCCGGACAGCAGCGTGCTGCCCATCCGTTGAGCGTCGCTGTGCTGCCATCACCCACATACTCCCGCGAAAGCGAGAAGTCTTCATGCCCGCATCCACGATCGTCGCCTCCGGCGGGGAGTTCCGCCTCTACGGGGACTCCGTGCAGACCTTCGCTGATCTGCCCGTGGCCACCTACACCATCACCTTCGACCAGATGACCGGCTACAGCCTGCGCCAGACGGAGTCGCTGGCATCCGCCGAAGAGACCGTCTATGGCAGCCACGCCTCTCGAGTGCAGCGGATCGCCACCGGCTACTCGGCCATGGACCGTTCGCTCGGCGTCATCCTGTCCGGCGACAAGGGCATGGGTAAGAGCCTCATGCTCCGCCTGCTCGCCGAGCGGATGCGCGAGGAGCACAAGCTGCCCACCGTGCTCGTGCAACACGACACGCCGGGGCTGGCCGCCTTCCTCGACGAGCTGGGTGAAGTCGTCGTCGTCTTCGACGAGTTCGAGAAGGTCTTCTCCAACGAGGACGACGGATCGCAGAACCAGTTCCTGAGTCTGTTCGACGGGCTGAGTACGACGAAGCGCCTCTACGTTCTGTCGGTCAACGAGCTGCATCGCGTCAACGACTACATGCTCAACCGCCCCGGACGCTTCCACTACCACATGCGCTTCACCTACCCGGAGCCCGAGACGGTTGCCACCTACCTGCGCGACCAGGTGCCCGGAGTGGCCGAGAAGCAGGTGGCCGAGATCGTCGACTTCTCCCGGAAGTACGACATCAACTTCGACCACTTGCGCGCGATCGCCTTCGAGCTGCGCCTGGGCGAGTCGTTCGCTGAGGTGATCGGTGACCTGAACATCAAGCGCAGCGAGCACGCAAGCTCGCGGGTCGAGGCTCACATCATCTGGAATGACGGCAACACCGACGTCTTCGGCGGTCGTGTCGATCTGTTCGACAGCGACAGCCTGCAGACCATCAACGACTGGGACACCGGCACCGGGCTGCAGTTCCGCATGCGCGACGCCGTCCCGTCCGAGGACGGCTACCAGCTCCCGGATGGCGCCTTCACGCTCACCGACCTCCGTGACGAGGACGACAGGTCGCCCGACGACGAGAAGGACTTGCGTGCCGCCGCGGTGATCCTGCGCCGTCCCCCGAAGTACTCCATCGACTTCTGAGGACGCCCCCATCCGAACAGCCGAGGAGCCACTCCGGTCTCCTCGGCGGTTCGCTGTCCGGCTCACGCGTTCCCGTACAGAAAGCAGCCTTCGACCATGCCCAAGTACCGCATCGTCTCCGATCCCGGCCCCGGCGCGAATCATCGTGAGCCCCGAGGGTCAATCTTTGCCTCGGCAAGGCCCGTCTCGTCACGGTCGTCGACTCCGAGGAGCTGTTCTGGGGCGACCAGGCGTGAGCTGATCTCCTTCGGCAACGACCTGCGCTGAGTGCCATGCAGCCAGATCCGACTGTGCTGCTCGCCTGCCTGGCCGTCGCTGCGCTCGGTGTCCTCTGCCTCGCCATCGGCGTTGGCCGTAAGCGGCGCTGGCGGGACCCCACCCGGCTTTACAGCTGGTCCCAGAAGCAGCAGCTCATCCGCCAGGCCAACGGCCGGTGCGAGCACAAGCCGCCCCTCTGGTTCCGGTGCCCGGCACCGGGGACCGAGGCCGATCACGTACACCCCTGGAGCCGTGGCGGGCCAACTGAACTGTGGAACGGCCAGCTGCTCTGCCGACGGCACAACCGGCGGAAGTCCAACCGCGTGCCGAGCCCCCTCTACCGCTGGCGTCTCGCGCGCCGGCGCAAGAAGTAATGACCACCCCGACACGCATCAGCGCAAACTCATGACCTGAATCAATTGCCCGAACTGAGGCGCGAAGCGCGACACCTCCGCTCGCTACACCTCCCCGGAGAACCAGGAACGCGACAACCGCGAGTGGTCCGAGAGACATCTGTTCGGCAGGTGCCAGGACAAGCCCTCCGAGGAGAGCACTGAGCTTCTGCCCGAGCAGCGCTTCAACGAGCTGAAGGGCCGGCTCATCACCGCCACCGGATCGCTCGAGCTCACCTCGTTCCACGACGGCCGGATCCACATGACGCTGGGGGAGTGGGCGCGCCTGATCTCCCGGATCTAGGAGGCCGACACGGCGGCTGCTATGCAGACCGCCGAGTTGCACGCCCGCGAGCTCCACCATTTCGAGGAAGAGCAGTTCTCCTCCGGCCTCCGGGCGGTGTAGACAAGGCCGTCAGGGCCCTCGACGGGTCTGGTGCTATCCAGCGCTACCACATCTACGGCGGCCGTCACCGCACCGACGCAGCGTCCAACGAGGAACGGTTCGGGCACGACCCGCACCGGCTTGCCGGCGCCGAGCTATCCCGGCGAGCGAGCCACGCTGCCGCCCCGCCCCGCGTACAGCACGAGGTCGACGAGCGGGAGGCTGAAAGGGAGCGCGCCGCCGCCCGCATCAACCGCGAGTGAAGACCGGCGCCTTCTGGCTCCGCCGCCACCGTGGACAGCTTGCCCAAGCGCGCGGCTCGCGCCGCGCGGGCGAGCACAAGCGGCACGCCCAGGCCCTCAACGCCGCCGCGTTCACCCGCACCCGCGCCGCCGCCCTGCCCGCATAGATCCGGGTCCGGCCTCGAATCCCGGCATCTCGCTGTGGGTTCGGGGCCGCCCCACGCCCCGTCCGCCCGAGGCTGCGGGGCGTTGTAGTGCTTGGCCTGGCCGGAGGCAGTGTCGGTGTGGCCGGAACGGATGCTCCCGCACCACCCTCGCCCAGGTGCGGTCGAGCCCTCGGCCGCCGGGCCGCTCCCACCCACAACTCGTAGAAATGAGGGGCCTTGCCCGTGTCCGAGCGCGTCCTGACCCTGCCCGACAGCACCGACCAGTTCGTCGTCACCGACCGCCCCCAACTCACCCTCACCGACCGCTACCGGATGCTGCCCGACGGCATGGACCACACCCTCTTCGTCGTCGTCCGGGCCCACCAGGTACGCACCGGTGACGTCGTCGCCTCCTTCTTCACCGACGGCCCCGGCATCCGCTACGCCCAGCACGTCCAGGAACCGTTCACTGCGCACCCGAGCGCGTTCGGTATCTGCCCGGCGCAGTGCGGGAAGTGCGAGGATGCCCACGCCAATGGCGCCTCCGCAGACCGGCATCTGTGTCTGGACCCCGCCGACGACTATGCGGACTGCGTCATCGACTTCCGTAACACGCCGGTCGCGATCATCCCCGCAGACACCGCAGCCCACTTCCCGCCCCTGGACTCCGTCCCGCCGCTGCCCGACCTGTTCGCTCTCGACCACGAGCACGGCCCCTACGAAGCCCTGCCCGTCTCCCGCACCTGGGGCCCCTGGCAGGCCATCAGCGTCACCCGCACCACGGCTGAGCAGATCACAGACGACCTGCCCCTGACACACGCCGGCCGCCACCTCACCTGCCGCTGGCTGGACGACGCACTGCTCATCGCCTCCGACCCCTGCCTCCGCACCGAGCCCGGCAGCCCCGGGCGGATCATCCAGCCGGATGCGGACGGCCGGTACCGGATCGGCGGCCTGTGGCCATGGGAAGAGTGGCCCGACGAGGACGAGGACCCGGAAGGTGACCCCGCCGAGCCGAACTCCACCGGCGAACCAGACAACGCCGCTGCCGAGACCGCGACGATCCGCGAGCGCTGACCACCCGCCGCCCGCCCCGCTGACCCCGCATACGCGTACCGCGTACAGGCCCCGTTCTGCACCCGCAGGTGGGGCCGTCCACACGCTCCGCCCTGCCACGCCGAACACGCCCAGCCCAGTGAGGCCCTTCCGGTTGCTGCTCCCACCCCCGCGCCCCCGACCGTGTCGCCCGGGTCCGGTGCCGCCCGAGCGGCACCCCCTGCACCCACACCTCCGTGACCCGGAAGAAGCAGCCCACGCACCCGATCCCTCAACGCTGTGCGCACCGACCCCTCGCGGACGGACTGGTCGTACCGTACGGGCGAACTGGTCGTACCGTACGTATCGCTCATTCACGGCGGCCACGCGGCATTCAGCACCCTCGACGCCGACCGAGCCCGCACCGCCTTCCTCGACCACCTCTGCCAGATCTGCGGCCACCCGCTCGACGAACGATGCTTCCTGATCATCCGCCCCGCCGATATCGCCCGGGGCCACTCGCCAGAACCAGCACTGCACCCCGAGTGTCTGCCCTACACCGCTGCAACCTGTCCCATGCACATCCCCCGTCAGTTCGCGATTTCTGAAGCGCTGATTCACCGGAACCTGCGTGCTGAGGTGTGTAACGGCCAGCCTAGAACGTCGGGTTCGCGAATCCCCGGTTGGTCCCCCCCTGGAGCACGTCATGCGTCCCCGCGCCTGCCGCAGGGGCCGCAGGCGGCCGATCCCGTTCGACTGCAAGTTGGGCGCCGATCACTCAGGCGCCTGTGGCCCCTTCACTCACCGGCCCAGTCCGCCCGAGAACCCTGCCGATCATGCTGCTCTTCACGCGATGAGCAGGGGCGATCGGCAGTGCTGGATCTGAGCGCCGCCCCCTATCCCTATTCAAGGAGAGCTCTGTGATTGCTGCACGCTTCAACCCGCCGGACATCGAATGCCTCGTGAAGACGGCCGTGGAGTTGTGGGAGGACATCGACCCCAGCGATCTTTCCGAGCACCAGCAGGACACCCTCAACCGCGCACGTGATGCCATGCTCGCCGAGCATGTTGACCAGCAGCCTTCCTTCCCTGAAGTCGTGACTTTCATCAGCCCGCGCCCAGCGGGCCAGGCCTGGGTGCTGCGCCGCTGGGATCGCCACGAGAACGAGATGACGCTTCACGCCGACGAAGACTCCGCGCTGGCCGATCTCGGCGAGTACATCCGTCGGGTCTGGGAGAACGTCGTCGGCGAGGAAGGCGTCCCCGACCAACCGCCCACGGACGACCGCGAGACTGCGCGGCTCTACTACGGCCCCGAGCGCAACCGCCGCCCGGACGAGGGATACAACCTCTACGCCGAGGACATCGTCAAGCGCGGGCGGACCCGCATCGTGCCACTCGACTTCCGTTTCCCCGACGAGGATGCGAGCGAGGAGGCGAACCGGGACGCCATCTTCCACCCGCAGACCGACGACAACGACCTCCCGTGCGTCGAGGTCGATGGCGTCCTGGTGTTTGCCTACCTCGACCATGAGGCTGGCGCCGTCCGGATCTCCGTGCACCTCGACTCCGCGGAAGACCGGCTGGTCCGTGCCGACGGCACCGTGCCGCTGCGCGTGGAAGTCGAAGACACCGTGGTGCTGGAGGACAGCAGGCAGAAGGGCGGCGACGCCTGATGGACCTGACCCCGAACGACTGGCAGCGCGCCAACCTGCAGCCGCTCGCCATCGCCTGCCCGGACTGCGGCTCGGCGGCCGACGAACTGTGCACGAGCCACGGCGGCACCCGCGCCCGCAACTCCCAGGTGCACCAAGGACGTACCGCCGCATGGAACCAGGCCCGGATCAACAGCAACCCGGCCGTCCGCCTCATCCTCGACGCCGTCAAGACCCGGCGGGGCATGCACGGCAAGCACGCCGCCGAGCTGCTCGACGCCCACGGCCACACCGCCGAGGCCGCACGGATCCGCCGCGCCGTGTCCGAGCGGAACGGGCTGCTGTCCGCCAAGCAGGCCGCCGCGCTCATCCTCGACGAAGCCGAGGGAGGCGAGACCCAGTGAGCGCCCGCGACACACTCATCAGGATCCTCCGGCAGTGGGCCGAGCGGCACGACGCAGCCCCCCAGACGCCCGAAGCGCTGGTGGCGGCTTCCGACGCAGAGTTGCTGCGCGACTGGTCCGTGAAGATCCGCGAGGTCGGCACCGCGAAGGGCTGGTCGGTGTGGGCTGCCGCCTACATGGACCCCGACGTTGAGTTCGTCGACACCGGCATGCCATCGACCGAGACCGTCGTTGCCGAGCTGCGCCGCCTCGATCGCGTCTCGGTCCTGCGCGAGGTCGACGAGCAGTTCGCCGCAATGAAGCTGCCCGACGAGTTGAAGGGCACGTCCAACGCCGGTTCCTATGCCGACGCGTGGCGCCGTTGCCGGGCGATCGTCCAGGCCATGGCCAAGGAGAAGGGAAGCCGTCCAGAGCCCGAACCGCTGGTCATCTCGCGGCACGACGTCGCCATGGAGCTCGCCTCGGAGGAAGAGCCGGTCTTCACGGCCGGCGCGGTCGCCGAGGACGGGCGGCCCGTGGCGCTGTGCTTCGACCCAGAGACGCGCCAGAAGTCGCGGCCTGGCTCGCACCGACGGCCGCCGAGCTGCTGACGCACGCCTCCGCGTTCGAGGTGACGCGCCCCGGTCGGCTGCCGCTGCTTGTGCAGCGCTCCTACGGCCACGCCGACCGGTGGGTGATCCTCGACCGTGAAGGGCACTGCTGGGACCGCGACGGCTATTGGGTGGCCCACTTCGGCGGGATCGCTGGCGCGAAATGCGACTCGGCGCGGTTCACGCTCGCCGAAGTCTGGCCCTTGGCGCACCAGATCGCCGCCGGTGAGACGGCAGGCACCGAGGAAGGTGAGGGCTGACAGGCCGCCGGATGACGGCCGTCGCCTGGCTGGAGCGGCACTACGACGGCCTGTTCGCCGAGGGGCGAGACATCGTGATGCCCACCGACAGCAACATGATCGGGCTGAAAGTCACCAGCTACGCCCCCGACCCGGTGGGCGAACGGTACGACCACGGCCCGCTGTCTCCGTCAAGCGCGACCCCTTCGACGACGAGTACGCGTGGCCTACGGCAGCGTCATGGCCGGACCCGGAGCCGGAAAACAACCTCGACGACCACGAAGGCGGTGACCGTGATGGTGACCGACTGACCGTTCGCCGAAGACGCCGACCGCGACGACCCGCTGACGAGGCTGCGCATCCCGGTGACCGGCGTCCACCCGAGGTGGCGATACGTCGCCTGCTTCGACCGCGAATCCGAGGCCCGGCCCACCGACGCCGCGATGCTCGCCTCGTTCATCCGCGAGTACATCGAGCACTGGTTCAACCAGGGCTATCAGGGGCGCCTCGCCGAACGGGCCCTCGACGTGGACAGCGGTTGCAACACAACCGTCCGAACACCGCGGACGCGGCGGGAGCCTTCAGCGCATCCAGCCCTTCACGGACGATCATCCGCTGGATGGTGCGTTCATCCGGTGCCCAGCCCCGCTGAGCCCCGATGATCCGGCGGATCTGCGCGGCCGAACGCGACGGGTTCTCTCTCTTCAGTGAAGCCGCCAGGTCCAGGATCTCCGGCGGCGTGCGGGGCCGGGACTGACGCGGCGAAGGGACCAGGGCCTCGAACCCGGCCCGGCGCCACTCGTAGATCCAGCGGTCCAGCGTCCACCGGGTGATCCGCACCGCCCGGCCGTCCGGATCAACATGTGTCATGGCCGCCAACTCCCGCACCAGAGCCCCGCGTTGGCGCCGCGACAGTGTCGGATCGGCCGCTTCTCTGATCAGCATGTAGCGGAACAGACCGATCGCCTGAGCCCGCTCCAGCCGTGTCTGGTCTTCCTGACCTGGCACCTGACCACCAGCCCTCTCACGCAGCGTGAACACACACGCGTGACGGTGACAGGCAGTGTCGGCGTGGCGTCAGAGTCGGCTCGTGTTGATCATTTTCGAGGGCCAGGACGGCGCCAGCAGTATCCCGCCGGAGACCGCGCAGGCCACCAGCCACGGCGACACCTTGCCGACGCCCGGCCATCGCGACATGACCGACCACCAGGCCCCCACCACCGCGCTGACCGCGTCCGCGAAGACCGTGCGGGCCGGCCCAGGAGGAGCCGGGTCAACCCCGGCATCGACCAGCAACACCGTGAAGTACCGCCGGACCACCTCGGCCCTGGAGGTGAATCTGCGCAGCCAGCCGCGAACCGTCTCGACCGGGCGGCCCAGCCTCCCAGCGATGACCCGGGCCCCGGCCCCGGCCGCCTTCGCCGCCAGGGCCGATCCGATCACCTCTGCCAGATCCGCCCGCCTGACCAGCGCGAACACCGGAAGGAGCACATGCGACATGTTGCAGCCCACACACCTCGACCGCCGAGGACGCACCACCACCGGCCCGCCGGAAGCATCCCGCAGTACACGCGAACGCGCCCACCCCCACGGCCGCAACACGCCCGAGCAATCAGGACAAACCAACTCGCCCCGCACCAGGCGAACTTCGACCCGCGCCGGGTCGACCTCTACCGTGAGCACAGCGCCTCCGCGCGCTACACGGCCCTCCCGGCGCTCGGCCAAGAGATACCGGGAGGGCCTTTCGCATGCCCCTCGTCGGCAAGGTGCCGCCCCAAATCTGCACCTCTTCGTCGGCAGGCACGCTTACCGATCTCGTCGACGCAAAGCTGCCCAAAGTGCCGCACTCGTAGGCATTTTCAATGACGTCTAACAACCTGCAGCACTTGGTTGACCAGCTCGACCACCACCTCGAAGAGGCCGGATACGAGACCACCCAGGCCGCCGTTGGAGCAGTTCGGCCACCTGAAGCGGACCAGGGAGCCGACCGGCAAGGGCATCTTCGGGCACGAGCAGGTGGTGTGCGATGACCCGAAGCTTCAGGGCGAGCCACCGGCGCCCGAAAATCCGGCGCCGGAGAATCCGCCGGAATCGGGGCCACCAGGGACCAGAAATCCGGCGCCGGTATGCCAGTGACAACCACCCTTGAAGGAGACGCATGTCCGCGCCCATGACCACTCTCCACGTGACCCCGACGACTTGTATGCCGCAGCTGTGGAACTGGAGCAGACCGGCCGCGTCGACTGGGTCGACCAAGGCGGCGAAACAGTCGTACTGATCCCGCCCGCCACCAACTTCGACTGACTTCACAACGCACCCGCGACCGACACGGGATGCGGCACCCCAGGTTGGCGACGCCAACGTGCGCGGCTGGTTCTTGCGGGAGTGCTGCTCTCAATGGCTGTCCGAGACGGATTTCGACTGATCGCCCACTGTCGACCACCACGCCCGCCTGCCGCGCGCTCCTACTGGAAGGACCCTGTGATGACGCTCCCCACCCCCGGCCAGTTGCGCACGCTCATACATGACGCGCTCACCACAGCGCTGACCCGCGACGCCGCCACACTGCCGACCTCCATGCTCTACACGCCCGGCTGCCGCCCCGCGCTGTTCATCGACAGCAGCGTGGTCCGCGGCGGTCCCGGAGTCGGCAAGACGTTGTGGGCCCGGGTCCTGACCGTCCCTGACCTCCGTGCGGCAGCCGCCCATGACTTGAAGATGCCGCGCCTGGCGGACACCCGGGTGATCTCCGCCCACGGAGCCGCAGGAGACAGCGACGGCTATCCGGCCGCGCCGGAGCTGGAGGCACTGCTCGGCGAAGGAATCCGCCCCGTGACGGTGTGGGCCGCTGTCGCCCTGACCGCCCTGGGCATCTGCGACCTCACACACTTGCCCAGCTGGCGCGACCGCGCGCAGTGGCTGCTGCGTAACCCCGACGCCCTGCGCCAGGCCGTGGGCGACCTGAACTCACAGGGCCGCACTCATCTGGTTGTCTTCGACAACCTGGACCGGCTCCACCCCGATCAGCGCACTACGGATCGCGTCGCCTCCGGAGTCCTCCAACTCGCTGCCGACCTGGCCCGCCTCGGGCCGCGCGTGAGGGCGAAGGTCTTCCTCCGCCCCGACACCCTCGACGCGGCCCTGTGGGCGCTCACGTCCGAGGCCCGACGTGCTCTGCGTACGGCCGACTTGAACTGGAGTACGCCGGACCACTGGGGCCAGGTGACCGGAACGCACCTCTACGGGCTGTTCTTCCAGCTCCTGGCGAACCACCCCAGTGAGGGTGCCGCCGCCTTCCGTTCTCTGACCCCGGGCTGGAGGCTCACCCCCGACGGCCGCTTCAGCGCCCCCGAGCAGCTGAACTCCGATCCCGCCGCGCAGGAACGCCTCTTCACCATGATCGCGGACCCGTACATGGGCGCGACCGTCCGCAGGGGCTCCACGTACCGGTTCATCCTCACGTATCTCCAGGACGGCGTCGGCGGACTCAGCCCGCGCCCGTTCCTCATGGCACTGAGGCAGGCCGTGCGCCACGCCCTGGACGATCACCCCGACCACCCGTGCGCCCTTCACCACCAGGACATCCGCCGGGGCGTGCCGGAGGGAGCGCGTGCGCGCGCCGCAGAGGTCGAGCAGGTCATGCCGTGGGTGCGGGCGGCGCTCACTCCGCTGGCCGGGCAGCAGCTGCCGATCGACTCCGACCAGGTCATCGCCCTGTGGGACCACGCGCGCCTGCCAGACCGTCTTCGCCGTCTCGGCTCCCGCGCGGCGGACCCGTACCCCAGCGGCATGCGGCACCTGGCCCGCTACCACAACCTCCTCGAAGAGCTCACTGCCGCTGGCGTCGTGCACCCCGGGACCGATGGGTCCTGGGACATGCCCGCGCCGTTCCGCATCGCGCACGGCCTGGGACGCCGAGGAGGCGTGAAACCGGCCTCGGCCCCTGTCTAGCCCCGGCTGCGGCGCGCCCGTGTCCCAACTGCCGCCCGAGGCGGCCCAAGCCCTGGCCGACCCGATGCTCACGCGCGGCCAGCAATTCTCGAAGTTCCCTAAGCGCAAGGAGCGCTGACATGTCCTTAGCCCAACCCACCGTCCGCCCCCCGACCTGGCGCGAGGAACTGACCCTCGACCTGGCCGACGCCACAGAGAAGACGCGGGCGGCCTGGCTGTCGCAGCGCAACGTCGTCGCAACCTACCTGCGGGCCGTCATGCCCCACCTGGAGGCGGCGTTCCACCGGGGCAGGCTCGGCCACCTGCGCGACCTGGGGATGCTTCCGCCCTCGCTGACGCACCCGCTCACCGGCCGTGAGAAGCAGGTCATCGTCCGCGTGGCGCGTGGCATGTCCAACGCAAAGACCGGCGTGGACCTATGCCTCTCCGAGGACACGATCAAGACCCACCTGCGGCGCATCTACACGAAGACCGGCGTGCACGACCGGGCCCACGCTGTCGCCCTCCTGCTGATCCGGGGCGACATCACGGCGGCCGACGTCCTGGAGCCCCTGGATGACGACCGTTGACGCTCCTCTCCCGCACCTGGCACCCGCAGACAGCACCTGACGCCCGGTCCACCTCCTCGAAATCCGGCGGCGCGGCGACGAGTACCCAGCCGGTGCGCTGGCGGGCATGGTGCGGCGGCTGCCAATTTCACAGCGCGACTGTGACGTCTGGCTCCCGGACGGCTCGTGTCCCATCGAGGCGACCACGCTCATCGACACCGCGGAGTTCCAGGACTTCTCCTGGGGCCACGGGTACGAGCGCGAGATGCCGCTCAACACCCCCGCGAAGGAAGTGGCCGACGCCGTCCTCGCCACGCTCCCGGCCCAGGAGAAGCAGCACGTGCTGGTCAGCTGAGTCCCGTACGGCAAGCCGGGGTCTCCGTTCAACGGAGGCCCCGGCTTCATCACGCCGTCGTGCTCACCGCCTCACCCACAACATCCCACCGCACGTCAGAGAAGGCGCAGCACACCCATCATGACCAAGCCGACCAATCCCTACGCCCACGCCTACGCGGACTTCCTGCGCGAAACCACCGAGCACCAGGCCCAGCAGGCTGAGACCCCTGAGGCGGTGCCAGCATGAGCCGCCGTCCAACCCAGGACCCAGCGATCGACGCGGAGCACGGCCGTGAGATCCACCCCGCCTTCGGCGTCGCGGTCGTGACGCGGAGGAGCGGCGGAGGTCGTTCGCTGTTCCAATCCGACCTGCTCCACAACGAGACCATCTCGCTCTCCGTCCACGAGGCCACGCGCAAACGCGATCTCAACCACGACTGGGTCCATCCGGGCCGAGAGCTCGTGGAGATCGAGATGAGCCTCGCGCAGTGGGGCTCACTCGTGTCCTCCATGGGTCTCGGCAGCGGCGTGCCGGTGACCATCCGGCGTACCGAGCACGACCCTTTCGTGCCCGACACCCCGCATCGGCCCCGCACAGCCGAGAACCTGCGAGAGGTTCGCGAGGTCACCGACCGGATGTACGCCCGCGTCAAGGCTGCCACGGCGGCACTGCACGAGGCGATCCACGAGAAGAAGGGCGTGAGAGCCACCAAGGAAGCACTCAACGCACTGGAGAACGCCGTCGCCGGTGCGGGCAGCAACGCCCAGTTCACCGTCGACTCACTCGTGGAGGCCGGCGAGCAGGTCGTCGCCCAGGCCCGCGCCGATATCGAGGCCCACGTCCTGGAAGTTGTCCGGCTGACGGGTACCGAGCCCTCCATCGAAGCCTCGTCATTCGATGCCCCGGCGCTGCCGGGGGCCATTACCAGCCGAGAGGAGCCCACCGATGTCTGAACTCACCGTGCCTGACGAGCTGTTCGACGCCGATTTTGTCGCCTCCGACGAGCACAGGCTGGCCGACCGCTTCGACTGGATCATCCAGGACGGCCAGATCGTCCACGCTCCCGTCGTCGGCTGGACCTGGGCGTGCCCCAAGTGCGGCGAGTCCGGAAACCTGCCGGAGGAACCTGTTGCTCTCTTCGACAGTGCCTCCCCGCACGGGGAACAGCACGCAGCTGGTCCGTTCGACACCCTCGTGACGCTCCTGGTCTCCGTCGTGCGCGAGTTCCCCGGCTCTGCTCCGGGAGCCCACTGAAGCACCAACCTCGACGCGGAGGGACACCAGCCATGAACGCACTCACGACCACCGGGACGCCATAAACGGCCTGATCTGCGCGCAGAAACCCCGTCCCGCCGCACCGGGCTCGTCCCTGCCCGGCCACGGGAGCAGGGTCCGCTTCAACTCCGGCCGATCAACCACGTTCACCGAGATCCCCGGCACCTGAGCGGCTTTGCGGCGTTCCGCTGATGAGGTAGGCGGCTTGAAGCTAGGGTCCGCGCAGGAGATCGTTGCCGGGGGTGGGGCACATGCGGGTACGGGTGTGGGCGGCGGGAATCGTGGCGCTGGCCAGCCTGGGCATAGCCCTGGCGATTGTGCTGGCCCTGGCCGGTAACGCCGCGACCGAGGCCTCACGCTGGCCATGGGCCCTGGACGAGCTCCGGCAGCACCCGTGGTGGTCTCTCGGCATCATCGGGTCGCTGGCCGTCGTGGCAGGCGGCGTCATGGCCTGGCTGCAGTTACATCCGCCGACAGTCCTGAGTGATCCCCCGCCCCCGCCGCCACCAGCCATCCCAGAGTGGTTCGTTGACCGGGACCAGACCCGCGCCACAGTGGCGGCGGTGTGCCGCGGCAGACGCACCGTCGGCATCACAACCGCCCTGTCAGGGGCGGGAGGATTCGGCAAGACCACCCTGGCTACCGCCGTGTGCAATCACCAGCGCGTGCGCAGCAGGTTCCGGTCCCGGATCTACACGATCACCATCGGGCGCGACGTCCGAGGCCGCGCCGCGATCGCGGCCAAGGTGGCCGAGTCCACCCGGTTCATCACCGGCGACACCGAAGAGTTCGACGACCCCGTCCTCGCCGGCGCCCACCTGGGCCGACTTCTCGACCAGCGCCCCCGCACCCTGCTCGTCCTCGACGACGTATGGGAAAGGGAGCAACTGGTCCCCTTCCTTCAGGGCGGCCTCCACTGCGTCCGGCTCATCACCACCCGCAATCCTGTCCTACTGCCCTCCGGCGCCCACCTCATCCGAGTCGACCAGATGTCCCAGGCCCAGGCCAAGGTCTTGCTGACCGGCGGATTGCCGACGCTGCCCCACGGTCTGGTCGGCGGTCTGCTGCGGGCCACGGGCCGTTGGGCCCTGCTGCTGCGCCTGACGAACCGGCTGATAGCCGAACAGTGCGCCGCCGGAGCCCAGGCTGCCGTCGCCGCTGAGCGGATCCTCGGCCGGCTGCGCGACGTGGGGCCTGTTGCCGTGGACGACCCGGCTATAGCCTGGGATCTCGACGACCCGCGCCTGCGGAACCAGGCGGTGAAGGCGTCGATCGAGGCCGCGACCACGCTTCTGCCGCCCGGCGGCGCCGACCGCTTCACCGAGCTCGGCATCTTTGCCGAGGACGAGTCCGTCCCCGTAACCGTCGTCGCCCTGCTGTGGCAGGCCAGCGGCGGACTGACGGAGGACCAGACACGCACGCTGTGCCGGGACCTGGAACGCCTGTCCCTGCTCACTCTCGACCCGAGCAATGGTGGCTCGGTTGGCGTGCACGACGTCATCCGTGACTACCTCCGCAACGCGCTCGGCGAGCCCGGCCTGACCCGCGTCAACAGCCTCCTCATCGACGCGATCGCGGCCACTCTGCCACCGGCCCAACCCCTCGCGCCTGCCACCCCCGATCCTCAGCGTGCCTGGTGGCAGCTCAGCGCCGGCTACCTCCTCGACCACCTCATCGATCACGTCCTAGCCGCAGGACGCACAGCCCTGGCCGAGAACGTGGCCGGCGATGTGCGCTGGGTGGAAAACCGGCTCAGCCAGCGCGGACCTACCGCACCCTGGGCGGACCTCACTCTCGTCGACTCCCCGCATACCCGCCCACTGGCCCGCAGCCTCGCGCAGGCCGCCCATTTCCTCACCCCCACCGACCCACCCGATGCCCTCACCGGCGTCCTGCACAACCGCCTCGAGACACACCCCCACTGGCATCCCCAGATCACCGCACGACGACACGACCCCACCCTGCGCCCCTGCCTCGCCAACCGATGGCTCCCGCCCGACACCCCACACCCCGCGCTGCGACGCGTCCTCACCGGATACGACGGTGCCGAATCGGTGGCGATCTCACCGGACGGAACCTGGCTCGCCACCACCGACAGCAGCGGCACCGTACAAATCTGGGACCCCACCACGGGAAACTGCACCACCACCCTCACCGAACACAGCGGATATCTGACTTCGGTGGTGATCTCACCGGACGGAACCTGGCTCGCCACCAGCGGCAGGGACCGCACCGTACGAATCTGGGACCGGACTACGAGAGCCCGCACCACCCTCACCGGACACAGAGGACCCGTGAATGCCGTGGCGATTGCCCCGGACGGAACCTGGCTCGCCACCACCAGCAACGACGGAACCGTACGAATCTGGGACCGGACTACGAGAGCCCGCACCACCCTCACCGGACACAGAGGACCCGTGAATGCCGTGGCGATTGCCCCGGACGGAACCTGGCTCGCCACCACCAGCAACGACCGCACCGTACGAATCTGGGACCGCACCACTGGAAACTGCACCACCACCATCAACGACATGGTGACTTCGCTGGCGATTGCCCCGGACGGAACCTGGCTCGCCACCACCAGCAACGACGACACCGTACGAATCTGGGATCCCGCTACCGGAAACTGCACCACCACTATCACCGGACACAGCGTGACTTCGCTGGCGATTGCCCCGGACGGAACCTGGCTCGCCACCACCAGCAACGACGACACCGTACGAATCTGGGATCCCGCTACCGGAAACTGCACCACCACTATCACCGGACACAGCGTGACTTCGCTGGCGATTGCCCCGGACGGAACCTGGCTCGCCACCAGCGGCATGAACGGCACCGTACGAATCTGGGACCGCACCACTGGAAACTGCACCACCACTCTCACCGGACACAGGGGGCCTGTGAATGCCGTGGTGGTTGCCCCGGACGGAACCTGGCTCGCCACTGACGGAGGCGTACAAATCTGGGACACTATGGCCTCTGCCCAGGACACATCCGTCGCCGCCTATGCAGGGCCGGTGAATGCCGTGGCGATTGCCCCAGACGGAACCTGGCTCGCCACCACCAGCCGCGACCAAATCGTACGAATCTGGGATCCCACTACCGGAAACTGCACCACCGCCATTACCGACATGGTGGCATCTGTGGCGATTGCCCCGGACGGAACCTGGCTCGCCACCACCAGCAACGACGACACCGTGCAAATCTGGGACCCTGCCACCGGAAACTGCACCACCACTCTCAGGGGATGGTGCGCCCCGTTCGATTCGGTCGCCATCGCCCCGGACGGAACCTGGCTCGCCACCACCAGCAACGACGGAACCATACGGTTTTGGGACCCGATGCACCAGTTCGTAGTTGCCAGGGTCCGCACCGAACACAGCGGCTTCGCAACCTCGCTGGCGATTGCTCCGGACGGAACCTGGCTCGCCGCCACCAGCAACGACGACACCATACGGATTATTCAGAGGGCTACCAGAAGCTGCACCGGCGGCCTCCGACGCTCAGTCAGTTCGCTGGCGATCTCTCCTGATGGAACCTGGCTCGCCATCGTCAGCCGCGGTCACGTGGAAATCTGGGACCGGACCACCAGATCCATTACCAGTCTCACCGAATCCATCACCCGCCTCACCGAGGTGACATCCGTGGCCATCTCCCTCAACGGAACCTGGCTTGCCACCACCAGCGACCGCACCGTGCGGATCTGGTCTGTTGCCGAGCGGCGGACCATCGCCATCACACGAACGGAAGGCGCCCTGTACTCGTGTGCTTGGGGGCCGGACGCCGAACTGGCTGTGGCAGGTGAGCGGGGCGTGTACCTCTACGTTCTGCTCACCTGACGCGCGGGCTAGGGAAGCGACGAATTACGAGGCTCGGGGTGACGAAATACTGCCTTGACCCGTGGTGCGAGAACCCGGGCTCAGACCTCATCGACGACCTGTGCTGCTGTGGCATCCTCACCGAGGGCGAACTCGAACAACGCAAGCTGAGGTATTTCTTGGTCCAGCAGCGTGCCCGCGAACAGGAACTTCTGAAGTCGCGACCGTCCATCCATGAGAGCCCGTGCCCCGGCTCCGCACCGTGCGGGGCTGGAGCGCGGGTCTCTTCTTTTTCTCAATGGCTCCGCCTCTCAGAGGCGGAGCCATTGGCCATTTGACGCTTTTCGCGACTCGGCGAATATCCGTATGTGAGTCGATGACAAGCTATTCCCGACTGATTAGGCTGTAGCTATGACTCACAACAGTAACGCTCACGACAATCACACTCCTGACGCCGAGCTCCCGAAGTTCTCCGTCAATGTCGTCCCGACCGACCGGCTCAGGCGCGAGGACCTCCGCACGACGCTGAACCTCTATCGCCGCGGCGAGATCACGCCGCTGATCTTCGGCGACGACAACAAGCCCGAGGCCGCGATCATCCCCTTCGCCGCGTTCGTGCGCCTCATGAAGTACGACCACGCTGCCCACGTCCACGCTGAGGCTCCTTTCCAGGCCGAGCTCTCCCGCCGCATCCAGCAGTCCGACGCCTCCGGCGAGGCGGGCATGACCATCGAGGAGCTCGCCGAGAGCCTCGGCGAGCTCGGTCAGCAGTGGGCCGATGAGCATCGTGCTGCCCAGCAGGAGAAGCGTGATGAGTGAGCGTCAGCCTCCCATCCGCCTCCTGCCGACGACCGGTCTCAAGCAGGACCTCCAGGCGCTCCACGACGCTGCGGTGATGCACCCTCATGGACCGGAGGACCGGCTCCTGCGCGTGGCTCTCAATCAGCTGGGCCGGATCCAGCAGGGCGCGCCGAGCACGCACTCGCTGGAGTACATGCCCAGTTATCCCGACCTCTCTGATTGCGAGACCACGTACGTCGGCGCGGATCCGAATGCGAAGCCCTCGCACCGGGTCGTCTGGCAGGAGCGCGCGCCCCAGCGCCCGGGCGAGCCCGTCACCCGCGAGATCATTGCCCTGGGTGAACGCGCGAACGGGCAGGCCTACTACATGGCCGGCCAGCGCCTCGGCCGCCCCGTGGGCTTCACTCTCGCCGAGCTGGCTGCGCAGCGCGAGCCGATCGCGAGTCCCTCGCGACCCCGACAGCCCTCGGTCAGCAGCTTCGACACGCCATCCGCGAATGAGCCTGACCTCCAGTTCGAGTGACCTATAATCCGCTATTTCGTTTATCATTTAGGGCTTCTCGTGGAATGGAATGAATAGCGATTCGATAGGGGTGAGGCGGTGGCGATGTGCGACTGGGAGCCAGTGACCCAGGCGGCAGCTGTGGATGCCGAACCCCAGTCCAGCACAACCGCGGGACGCCGCCGGTGGATCAGTCATCGTTCCGCCCTCTTCGTACGGCGCGGAATCGGACTGGCGATCGCCCTCGGCATGGCCCCCGGCATCTTCCGCACCGAGGTACTCGCCCCCGTGCTGGCCTACGTCGGACCCATCAAGGACTTCACCGGCTGGGTGATCGAGGACCCAGGTGGGGCCTGGATCGTACTGGCGCCCCCCTCGTCATCCCGCACATCGGGCTGTACTACCTGCTCTTCGAGGACCGGAATTGGGGCGGGGCAGCATGTTCAAGAGCGCCCGCGTCATCATCGCCCTCCGTCTGATCGGCGGCGCCAGCCTGGCAGCCATCATCGGACGAGTCACCGGCTTCTTCGGCTCGATCGCAGGGACCGTAGCCGGCCCGTGGAACGAATTCGTGGGCTGGATCAACTCACCGCTGGGGCGGGAGCACCTTCTCGCCGGGGCCGGCGTGCTCTTCGGCCCGGCCATCGTGCTCGTGTTGATCTTCGCCATCGCCGACGGCTGAGCCTCTCGACTGGGCTCGTCCCACCACGAAGGAACCCCCGTGATGCCTGTGCATCGCGGGGGTTCTCTTTTTCTGCTGGCTCCTCGTTGCCTACGACGCGGCTCGCAGCTCACGATCCTCAATAGCGTTCTCGAACTCGTCGGCATCCTCGATCATCCCGTAGGTCTCCGGTGAGATCTCCTCCTCGTCACCACCGAGCCGGCGGTTGAAGGTGCTCGACGCGGAGAACTTCAGCACCACGTAGTCGCCGACGTCGCTCTTGCCGAAACGCACCGTGTGGCCCTTGTGATCCTGTCGGTAGAAGCGGCCGAAGCTCGTGAGCATGACCGTCTCCCCACAGCTGACCGCGCCCGTGAGTTCGCCGAGCAACGACTCGTACACCTTCTTCACCACTCGGACCGGCAACCCGCTGCGAGTCGCGACCCGAGAGATGAACTCGCGCTTACAGACACGCGGATTCGTCGTCGTCTCCATACCCACACCCTGTCCTGTCGTCCTTCATGCCGCGGTTTCGCTTAGAAACCAGTCTATCGAAGATGGTCGCGAGTCCAGAAGGAGTGGAGGGCTTATCGAATGACGCTCGCTAAGCTTGTCGTGGCCCATTCGGCTAGAGCTCCAGATCCGGCTCGATCTCCTCCCGGTCGTCCTTGGGCTCGTAGTCGACCGACTCGATGATGTTCCGCGTGTTCGGATCGCGGCGCTGGTTCACGACCTTGTCGTGGGACTCCTCGAACCGCTGCTGCGCCGCCACACGGTGGGCCGCATCGAGCTTCGCGCCGATGTTGCGCTCTCCGAACTCCATCATCGAGCCCAGCAATGACTTCGTGCCCTGCTTGGTGGCGTTGACGTTCGGCTTGTTCTGCGCCCGCATCTGCTCCCATCGGCTCCTGTCCTCCGGTGTGACGTAGCCGAACATCCGCGCGAAACGCGAGCCGAACCTGACCTGCTGTCCCTCGTCCTGTTCCTGGCTCATGGCCCATTCTCCTGCTCCTTGTTCGTATTCTCGGATCGCCCTCAGGCGGGCTGGTAGTCCTCGGCATCGGCCTCAGCGTTCGGGCCGTCGCTCTGCGGGCCGGACTCCTGCTCGGCCGACGGCCCTGTAGAGCGCGACCGTGACTTGAGCCGCTGCTCCTCGAAGAAGGCACCTGGGTCGTCGACCGCCGTCTGCAGCGTCTGCTGCCAGTTCTCCCCGAGGCTCCGCTTCAGTTCGGCCTCGAGATCCGGGTACTTCTCGTTCACTGCCTCCATCGCGTCGACGTAGGCGTTGGAGTAGGCCCGCTGCTGCTCCTCGGGCGGCAGGCCGTCGATGTCCATGCTCGCGATCATCACTTCGGACTGGTCCAGGCGGTGCTGGAGCATGTCGGGCAGCCCGCTGGTGTCCAAGCCCTGCTTCTGTGCCGCGAAGCCGACCAGGTAGCCGAGCATGTTGCCCCCGTAGCCCTCTTGGTCGCCGCGGCCCAGCGCGTCGAGCATCGAGGTCTTCATCGTCTCGGCGAGCTGGACCTGGTGGGCGTCCGCGTCCATGGGCCGGCGCAGCGTGAACATCCCGTCCTCGGGCAGACGCTGGCCCAGCTGGTCGTCGAACTCCCCGCTCCAGACCGTGCGGACTCTGTCCGAGCCCGCGATCCGCTCTTCGTGCGCAGGGGCCTTGACGATCCGGCCGTGGGCCACGCCGCTGAACATCGTGCGCAGCTCGGGCTCGTACTCCATCCGCTCGCCGATGATCATCCGCGTGCGCTGGACGACCTCCTGGCGCTCCAGGCCGTCTTCGCTCATCTGCTCGTGCAGCCGCTTGCGCATCGCCCGGTAGCTGTCGCGGATCAGGCCGGCGTCCGCGCCCGGCTCACGCATCTTCCAGAAGGCGTTCTCCATGAGCGCGACCTCGGTCATGGCCGCCGAGTCCGGAGTGAACATCTCCCGGTGGCCGCGCTCACGGTGCTGCATGGCGTCGAAGTGCTTGCGCCACTTCTTCGTCAGGTGATCACGCGGATCGGTGCTGCCGATGAGGCGCTCGCGCCGGGCGTCGCTCGGCACGTCCTTGAAGATCCTCTGCCGGTGCGCGATGCCGCTCTCGGCAGAGGCGAGCATGCCGCGGGTCCTGGTGTCGATGCGCTCCTGGATCTTGTCCTTGAAGGGCTGGAGGTAGCTGTCCATCTCCTTCTTGAAGTCCGGGGCAAGCATCCGCATCGCCATCACCATGCCGACGGCCTGGACGACCGAGTTGGCATTCACCCCGCGCGAGAGCGGCTTGAGACACGACTGCATCATCATCTGCATGTAGACGTGGTGCATGACCTCGAGATCCTGCGTCCGCTCCTCGTCGTTGAAGCCGGGCACCAGCAGCTTCGAGTCCCGCAGAGAGGTCATGTACTTCTCGCCGGCCAGCCGCGTCTCCGCCCGGAGCTTGAGCAGCTGCTCGCGCTGGTCCAGGCCCTCGCTCTCGTCCTCGGCCCGGTCGACGTCGATCCGGTACACGCGCTCGTGGTCGGCCATCCGCTCCCGGCTCTTCGCACCGAAGAACCCGCGGGCACGGTCCCGGAGCCGCTCGCGCCAGGCGCGCGAACCGTCTGCGTCCTCCGGTCCCGGCTCGTCGATCACCTCGGCGTCGACCGGCTCGTCCGAGCGCGAGTCCCGGTAGGCGTACGAGTTGCCCTGAGGCTCGTCGGCCCGCTGCCGATCGTCGTCCACCGGAAGCTCCTTGGTCGCGCGCCGGCGGCCCGCAGGGCCCGTTCCCAATTCCTTGTGCTGTGCCATCTCAGTCCCCCATCCCGTGGTCGTTGTCTGTGCCCTGCGGCTGATCGATCTCGATGCTCGGCGTGTAGACCGGGCGCGACGCGCCCACGCCCACGGCATGCACAGAGCGGCGGTGCGAGCCGCGGGTGCGGGAGGCCCCTGCGTCCTGAGAGATCACGTCTCGCTTGACCGCCGAGTCATCGACGGCAATCGCAGCGCTGTCCAGGCTGTGCGCTTCAGCGGAGCCCAGCTGATCAAGCTGCCGGGACATCTCCGCCCGGGCCTTCCGGGTCCCCGAGGACGCGAACTGCTCGTTCTTCTCGCCGTCGTAGACGCTCTCGCGGTTCTTGGCCGCCTGCACGAGCGACTCGAAGCCACCGCCGTAGGCCATCCGGTCCATCACGGTGCCGGCCAGCGACGGGTCCTCTTCGAGGTTGCGGATGAGCCCGGTCCTCGGGTCCTCCAGCGCACTGGCCACGCGGGCCACGTAGTCCGGGTTGACCGTCACGCCGAAGCCCTCCTTGGACTCGTAGAACTCGATGAACTGCTTCTCCCACTCCTCGGCCGTGGCCTGGACCGGCTCACCGTCGAGGAACGCCGTGCGCCACTGGCCCGGGCCGACGTGTTCGATGCTGCGGCCCCTCCAGAGCTCGCGACCGGGGCCCTGGAGCATCGCGTACTTGTGCCGGGCCTCGGCGGCGTCGTGCTTGGCCTGCAGGATCGACTGGGTCACCGGGTAGGTGACCTCCAGGACGGCCTTGAGGTCTTCGCCGCGCAGCGCGCGCACGGCGCGCTGGCTGAACGAGCCGCCCAGGCCCGTGCCGTGGGCCTTGATCGCCGTGGCGAACATCGAGGCTTCCTGGTCGGCCTGCGTGATGCCGGGCGTGCCCTGCGCATCGCCCAGGTTCCGGGCGTAGTCGGTGAGCTTCTTCTCGCTGCCCTTGGCTCCGGTCTCGACACAGACCTCGCGCACGCTCTGCAGGTGCGCCTCGCGGTCCGAGAAGGTCAGTGCCGCGCCGAACTCGCCACGCTGCGCCTGGCGGTACAGCCCGCTCAGCTCCTCCGTCACAACCTGCTGGGCGAGCTTGATGTCCTCCGGCGCCTCTGCGCCCGTGAGCACCTGCAGCCGGAGCCGGTTCGCCTCGCTGCGCGAACTCTCCAACTCCTCAGCCAGTCCGGCGTCCTTGGAGAGCGCGACCTGGGTGTCCAGCGACACCTGCATGGCCAGCGGGTGCGAGCCGTCGCCCTTGACCACGCCGGTGTCCAGCAGGTTGGCCGGCACCGAGAGCTTCGCCAGGGCCTCCGCCTTGGCGGCCTCGCTGTGCAGCTTCACCACGGCGACCGCGTCGCCGTCGAAGTCGCCGTCGAAGCAGGCATCCATCACCGGGTTGATCGCGGCACCGGTGAGCCGGTCGTCGATCGCTACCCGCATGTAACGCACGCCGGCGTCACGGAGCACCGGGTCACGCCACACCAGCGCGTGGTCGCCTTCGGCCAGCGCCAACTGCTCGGCCTTGACCGAGCTGAGCGCAACCTGGTCGACGTCCAGCCGCGGGTCCGCGGTCCACACCATCGTCGCCGAGTCGGTCAGCCGCGAGGCCATCAGCCCGGTCTTAAAGATGTTGTTCTTGCCCGTGAGCACCCGGTTCTGCACGTCGGTCGTGATCGCCTCGAAGGCGCGCTGAGCGCGCGAGACCGACTCGCTCATGCCGCGACGCACCTCGGCGCGCTTCTCCGCGGACAGACCCTGGCCGTCCAGCTGCTCGGCCATGTAGCGGTAGCGGCAGGCCTCAACGAAGACGTCCTGATAGCTGCGGGTGTAGTCGTGCGTGACGGAGGACCCGTCGTCGAACTCCTGGCCACTGCGCAGATGCGAGGACATCACCGGCAGCTTCCACGAGCTCGCGCTCACCGTCTCGGTCTGCTCATCGGTCGGATACATGAGCGGGAACGGGATCTCCATGTCGCCGCCGCGGTCGCCGATGAGACCGCCGAAGGACTTGCGCATCGCCGTGGTGTTCAGTCCCGGGAGCTGGCCCTCCTTGCGCGGCTGAGTGCGCAGCAACTCGGGCATCGGGATGAACCGGCGCTCGGGGCGCTCGTCGAGGCCCTCGGCCTGGCCGACCACCCGCAGCGTGCCGTCAGCCTCCATGTCCATGCCGGTCACCACCAGGTACTCGCGCAGGTTCGACTCGGCCCCGCTGTTGTGGCCGTAGAACTCGCGCATGATCGCCGGGCAGTCCTGAGACTGCAGCGCCCAGGCCAGCTGCGAGGAGGCCCTACGACCCTTGCCAGCACGCACCTGCTCGTCGTCGTAGATCTTCGTCTTCTCGTCGACGGCCATGTGGGTGACCACAAAACGCATCTCGCCCAGGGCACTCGGCCGCAGTTCTCCGTTGAGGGAGCGCAGGTCGGAGACGCTCCCGCTCATCAGCTCGCGCGCCGAGCCCGCGTTGCGCCGGGAGATCAGGCTGAACGGGCTCATCACCACGTCCAGGCCCGGATTGGCCCGGAACCAGTTGACCTCTTCGACGACATCCTGCTCCTGCGCGTCCTGCAGCGGCATGTCCCGGTCGACGATCAGCGAGATCACGCCCTTGTTGCCGTGCAGATCCGAG
Source organism: Streptomyces umbrinus (assembly GCF_030817415.1). Classification (NCBI taxonomy): domain Bacteria; kingdom Bacillati; phylum Actinomycetota; class Actinomycetes; order Kitasatosporales; family Streptomycetaceae; genus Streptomyces; species Streptomyces umbrinus. The sequence goes on from NZ_JAUSZI010000002.1 coordinate 10,102,791, forward strand.
ATCTTGTCGCCCACGACGAGATCGCGCTCCCGGCCACCGGCTCCGCGGATGCGGTGGCGCTCGGCGAACTCCTTCGACACCACGATCGGGTCATCAGCCGTCCAGCCGCCGAAGGTCATCAGCGCCGTCTTCGCCGGCGCGGTGACCTCAGAAGACTGCATGATCGTCGAGGCCGTCATCTGCTGGCGGTCGAACGGGTCGTACCGCAGCGTCTCGAGCTCGGGGAGAGCCACGAGCGGCGCACGCTGTCCGGCCACGCTCTCGTCGCCCGGCACGATCCGGCCGTCGGCGTCGACCTGGGCCTGAGTGGTCAGGTACCGCACGATGCCCTGGTTGGTCGCTCCTCCGGTCATCACCGGGTCGAAGTAGCCGCTGGGCGCAGCGACGTTGTTCCGGTCCTTGCCGGTGAGCACCGTCATGTTCCGCCCGCCGGTGAGCCGCCAGGCGTCGAAACGGTTGTCGTCAGCCGGGTCAGTCCGGTCGCGCTGAGCCCGGTACTCGGCGTAGATCGTCGAGCCGACCTTGATCTCGTTGGAGTAGCGCACACGGCGCGCCTCGGTCTGCAGGATCGCGGCCGTCCACTCGTCCAGGTGCTCCTTGATCTCGCCGGTGGATTCGTCGATCTGGTACGTGGTGGCGCGCTCGATGAAGTCGATCGGGTGCTTCGTGCCGTACAGCCGCGAGTAGACCGCGTTGAGCGAGGAGGGCTCGCCGGTCTCGCTGCGCCCGGCGATGAGGTCGCCGGCGATCTGGTACTGGATGCGCTCGTGCATGAGCTGCTCGTAGCCGCGCAAGCGCGTGCGTTCCTCGACCGAGGTCGGAGCCTCGCCCGGAGTCTGGGCCGTGATCGTGGCCTCGTAGCCCGGCACGACCAGAGCGTTCTCCCCGCTGGCGAAGGCGGTGGTGATCTCGCCGTACTCGCCGACGTCGAAGACCTGGCCGATCTCACCCGAGATCGGAGTCCCCTTGCCGTCACGGCGCAGCTTCTCGCCGCTCCAGCGGATGACGCCCTGCTCGTCGACCAGGATCTCGGAGACCGTCGCCGCGTTGCGCTCGATGCTCTCGCGCACGGTGGCCCCGATGCGCCGCATGAACGCAGATTCGTGATCGGCGATCGGCACGGAGCGCTCGGCGTTGAAGCGGACGAGCCGGTCCTTGAACCGGGTCGTCTGGAAGGTCGAGCCCATCATCTCGTCGGGGGAGATCCCGCAACGACGCAGCGCCGAGGCGAGGTTGTCGAGGTTCGACCACTGCCCGGTGGGGCTGGTCATGTACCACGCCACCCGGTCCGGGTTGAAGCGCTGATCGACCCACTCGCCGTCGACGCCATGGGGCTCCGCATCCCAGGTCCCGATGAGCTCGAAGGGGACGTCCTCGGCGTGCTGCCGGACCTCGTCTACGGCGGTGCCGCCGTAGACGAGGTTGCCCATCTCGGGCACCCCGTCGGCCTGCAACTCGCCGATCTCCTCCAGCCGTTCCTGGTACATCTCCTCGGTCGCACCCGGACGCAGCAGATCACTGTGCGCGCCGGTGAGCACATCCCAGTAGGAGCGCTGGATCGCAGCGACCTCAGAGTCAGCCGAGTAGTCCGGCGGCTCGATCGCATCCAGATCTCCGCCGGTTCGCTCCAGCTCGGCCTCAGCACGAGCGATCAGGTCTTCGACGCCAAGGGCTGCCTGCAGATTCTCCCGCGCGCTCTCGACGGCGGCCTTCGCGTAGGCCTCAGCGGGCTCGGCGTCGACGAAGAAGGCCGGCAGGGAGCGGTTCTTCGCGCCCCGGCGCAGCATCACCTTCGCCCCGGGCCGGGGACCGGACTCGCCGGGCGCCACGTAGTCACCGACCACGAACATCGACTCCCGGTCGACGTGGTAGCTGTCGGGCACATCCACCACCGTGCGGCCACGGCCGCGCTCCTGGTGCGTCGTGCCGGTCTCGCCGGCGGCGTGCCCACGAAGATCCGTGCGCTCGACGCGGTGGCCCTGGGCGAAGCGCAGCAGCTGAACGGCCTCCGCCGGCGAGGGGGAGTAGACCGCCATGCCGCCGGGAACCCGGTAGTTCGTCGAGTAGCGCAGCACGGTGCCGTTGTCATAGATCCGGGCTCCGGCGTACTCCTCCTGGCGCGTGTCGGTGAGACGGATCTCCATGCCGGTCCCGGCGATCTTCGCCTTGATCTGACCGGGCTCGCGGTCGCGCATCACCTCGTAGGACACGCCCTGGGCCTTCAGCTCTTCGAGCAGTGCTGCCGAGCGTGCCACGGCGCGCTGGGACATGAAGCGGTTGCGGTCGACACGGTTCGTCTGGGGATCCCGGCCGCCGTCGATGACCCACTCGCGGACCTGGTCGTACTCCTGCTGGCTCATCTTGTCCATCAGCGCGGTGAGCCCAGCGGCGTCATCGTTCGTCATCGCTCGGCCGGCCTCGAAAGGCTTGCCTTCGTCGTCGATGCACCAGAGCACCATGTTCCCGCGCCGGGGATCGGCCAGGGTCTCCACCTCGCCGCCGGCCACGCGCCCGATCGTCTCGTCCGGCAGGTACACCAGCGCGGTCCCGGCGCGCTTCACGGTCGCGCGTTCGGACCAGTCGGGGTCGTAGGGGCTGATCGGCAGCCGAGCCGACTTCGGGTCGGCCTGGGCACCGACGCCGGTGGCGCGGGTGAACTCCCGCTGCGACTGCTGGTAGCGCTCGTTCTGCGGGGAATGGTCACCGAACTGCGGCTCGTAGTCGGACACCTTCTCCGCGAATGCCTGGTCGATGGCGGTGAGGCAGTCCGTGACGCCCAGCCGCGGGTCGGCCAGCGCGGTGCCCCGCTGGCCGAGGATCGCGTCGACCCGGGCGCGGATCGCCTTGGCCTGGGAGATCGGAATGACCTGTCCGGTCTGATCCCGGGCCTGCTCGACTGCCTTGTAGTAGACGTACTCGTAGAAGTACCTGCGCAGTCCGTGTGCCTTCTTCATAGCCAATCAGCTTCCTGTGGATGCTCGGGGTTACATAAGCATGTATAGACCCTACTCCCTTATCGAAAGGAGGTTAGAGGTCATCCCGAAAGGCCAGTTCCGAGGCGGTCTCCCTTAGTCGAGAGACGACCTCGGCATTGGTCGTGATCCTTGGCTGGCCCCCAAGTGGCCGTCGGCTACTTCGCGTTCATCTCGATGGCCATGGCCCGGTCGAACCGGCCGTCGGCCAGCACCTCCCAGCTCGGCAGTGAGGCCAGGTACTGGTAGAAGGCCGAGTGGACCTTCACCGTCGCCAGGGACTTCAGGTCCTCCTCGGTGACGTCCTCCTCCGCGAACACCCGCGAGTCCTCGTCGTTCACATGGCCGTTGATCCGGCGGACCGCATGGGCGTACGCGTCCGAGCGGATCTGGCTGATGTACGTCTGAGACCCATCGGCGCTGCGCAGCTCGCCGTCGCCGCCGACCGAGAAGTGCTCGCGATCCTGCTCCAACTCGGTCTGCGCCGACTTGTAGGCCTCACCGATCTCGATGTCCAGGCTCTTGACCTTCGCCGAGCCGTCGGGGTTGACCAGCATCTCCTTGCTGATCGTCCCCTCGGCGTAGAGCAGACGCTGCCGCTCGGCGCTGACCGCCTGACTCTCGGCGACCGCAACCCCGACCTCGACGTTCTCGATGAACTGGTCCTCGTCGAACATGCTCATCCCCTCGTACTCGTCGGGGTCGACGACCACCGGGGCGTTGGGGTCCTGGCCCTCGTCGACCGTGGTCATCGTCGTGATGACCTCCATGACCTCGTCGGCGTAGACATCCGGGTCCAGGCGCTCGATGTCGACCTCCTGGTAGCCGTAGATCTCCTTGTACTGCGCCTTCGCGGCAGCGGCCTTGACCGCCTGCCGCATGCGCTTCTCCAGCATCTTCACGAAGTCCGGCTGATTCATCCGCACGTCGAAGTCCATGGCACTGGACAGCGTCGGGATCGTCTGCAGCGAGTACGTGTGCCCCGGATGCTTGATCGTGTTCCCCAGCAGCCGGAACGACATCGGCAGGATCGTCTGGTTACGGTTCCAGATCGGCGCATCGCCGGCCCGGAAGACGATCGAGTTGCGCGGCGAAAGGAAGGCCATGTCGTTGTAGCTGATCAGCGGCTCCTCCTTGGTGTTCATCGTGTAGGAGACCCGGCCCTCGGTCTTGCCGCCGATGACCTTGTCGAGATCCTGGCTGATCTGTTTGCTGTCCCGGTACGACCGGTGCGTCTTGCCGCTCATCTTCTCCAGCGTCTCGATCATCGAATCGTCCGTGGACTTGAGGAAGACGATGTTCGAGGTGTTGTGCGTCGGGATGAAGTCGTCGGTGAGGTAGAGATGCCGCTCGTCGGCCACCCGGATGCATTGCACCTCGTCGTCCCGCACATACTCGACGCTGACGACACAGTTGAAGCCCCGCGTGCGATCCCTCCAGCGCTCCGCCTTGCGGGGCAGCGCGAACGGGTTGACCTTGGGCAGACGCATGTTCTGCACGCGGTAAGCGTCCCGAGCCGCCTTGGGCTCGCTCTGGTTCGGGGCCGTGTACGTGATGTTCGTTTTGACATTGATTGCCACGCGACCACCGAGCGAACGGATCAGGGTCTGCACACCCTCGGCGAGCTCACGGCTCGCAGAGGTGAACTCCATCTCACCCTTGGCGCTGATCGTGCCGTCGGTGTCCATCAGCCCCCGGAGCAGGTCGGTGCGCTGCGCGACCGAGCCACGAAGGTACGCCTCCGGGATCGACTTCTCCCACGAGCGCTTGCCGGCGATGTCGAACTCGCGCATGAGCTTCCGAAGCCCGTTGATCCGGTACTTGGGGCACAGGCCGTCCGCGACGGCCTGCTCGACGATGTCATATCCCCGACGACGGATCTCGTCCACGATCTCCAGGTCGCTGCTGTAGAAGGAAACCGTCCCCTCCGGGTTGATGTGACCATCACCCAGGATCGCGCCCAAGACGTACGGGTCGATCGGGAGGTCCATCTCCGGGTAGGCGACCGGGTCGATCGCGATCAGGTCGACCTGGCGACCCTTCTCGACGCGAGACTTGAGCTCCTCGGTGCTGATGATCTCGGTAACCCGCGCCATCGTCTTGCCGTCGGCACCGCCAACGTAGAGCCGCTTGCCGTTCTCGTCCTTGCCGCCGAGGTACTTGATGCTGGACTTCCAGCGCTCGACCGGCCACAGGTGATCAGGGCATGCCTCTACCGAGGACCCGTCGCGCAGCTTGAGCCGGTAGACCGGACGAATCTTGACTGGGTACTTCTCGGTCACAGTCGTGACCGTGCCGAACGGGGTCATCAGCTCGTCACCGGGCTGGATCTTCTCCAGCGTCGTCCATCCGTCTGGCGTGGCGATCTTGGCGTCGAGCGCGAGGCAATTTCCTTGGACGATCTTGTCGACGCTCTCTCCGTAGACGTCGCGCAGCTGCTGCAGGGTCTGCAGGATGAGCGTGAACTGCTGCTCCTGGCCCAGGCCGATGGAGAGCATCGTCTCGAAGCCGTCGATGCCCTTGCCCTCCGACTGCAGGTTGCCGAGCTCGTCGAGCATGAACCGCGTGCGGTAGAGCGGCTTTTGGTTTGACTTCGTCATGTACGCCTGGTCGGCGCTCACGTCGAACAGCTGCTTGACCAGGATCAGGATCAGCTTCGCGTACTTCATCAGGTGAGGTGGAGTCACCAGGAACAGTGCCTTCGGGGACTCCGAGTAGCGCGACAGTGTCTGCGTGATCGCCCGTGCTTGATACGAGACTTTCTCCGGGTTGCCGCCGCCGGAGAAGTCGAGTCGCGTGTCCGGGTAGAGGGTGTCCCCGGGCTGGAAGGACAGGATCTTCCCGTCCAGGGTGCCGCCCTCACGCACCGGCTTCAGTTCACGCGTCACGCCGTTTTTCACGATCTTCTTGCCCGTCACCGGCTCGACCACGTAGTGCCGGCCGTTGAGCGAGACCTGGTAGTTCTTCGTGAAGCTGAAGTAGAAGGTGCGTACCAGCATCTTCGTCTGCGGGTTGACCAGCTCCAGCTTGAGCCAGGCTTCGTCGCCGGGGAACTTGCCCTTGAAGTTGTACCGGGCCCAACCTTCGCGGCCGACGATCTCCTCGTGCTCGAAGTCCTCGCCCAGGTTCTCGGTGAACATCAGGTCTGCGTAGGCCGACCAGACGGCCTGCTGACCGACGAGGTGGTCGCGCTTGACGTAGTTCGGCGCGAAGCGCACGCCGAGGCGGCGCGGGAAGCTCAGGCCGGCCAGGTCGGTGTTCTGCGAGGGCTTGCCCGAGGTCAGCGTCGAGATCGTGGGGTCGGTGAAGAACGACATGGCGGTGATCGCGATGCCGTACACCGAGGCCAGCATCTTCTCCGCGCCGGCCATCGAGCGCAGCGCGTTGTGGGCGTTGCCCACCAGTGTGCGCATGTTGTTGCGGGGCAGCTCCTCGCTCGCGTTGAAGTACAGGCTGAGCATGTCCTGGTCGGCCTTGCCCTCCCACATGAAGGCCTGGGCCGCCGCGTTCTCCTGCTCCTCGGCCAGGGCGTCCTCGTTGTTCTCGAACTCGCCGGCCTTGACCCGCTTCTCCAGCTCGGCCTCAGGGTTCTTGATCTTCTTCGAGCTCATCTGCACGAAGAGCTGGTAGCAGTTGTAGAGCGTGGCCTTGCCCCAGAGGTCATCGAGCTTCTGCTCCAGCAGCGCCGGGTCCATATTCAGCACGGCTGCGGCGCTGCGCAGCTCCCGTTCCTCCTCCAGGTAGAAGTCGATGAGTCCGTAGGCCGCGCGCTTGAAGGCGTTGTTGGCGGCATTGGGCCAGACCGGGTCCTCGCCGCCGTCGAGCGGAAAGAAGATCCCGGCGATGTTCTCCACGTACAGTGCGCACTTGGTGAAGTTGCCCTCACGCGCCGCGTCGGCTGCCAGCCCCAGGGGGTTGTAGATGTCGGTCTTCATGGAGTTGATCAGGTTGAACTGCACCGGCTCGAACCCGCGTGTGACCAGGGGAACGTAGTTCTTCACCAGCAACTCGCCCTTGGGGTCGTTGATGACCATGTTTGAGGGCTTTTTCTCCCGCGACCACATGTCGATGATCGGCTCGATGTACGTCTGGCCCTTACCGGCTCGGGTGATGGCCAGCACCATGGTGTTCACCGGCGCGGTATCGACCACGTACGCCCCGGCCGGGCGCTGGACCTCGTACGCCGGGAACGTCCAGTCCTCCTTGATCAGGGCGGCGACGGTCTTGTACGTGTCCGACTCGAAGCCGAGCTTGTCCCGGTTCTTGCCGTCAGGGTTGTACGGGATCCGCGTCGTGTCGTACTTCTGCCGCAGGGTCTTGTCATCGGGGAGCCCGGATGCCTCGAACAGCTCGTCGCCGAAGTCCTCGTCGATGATCGGCAGGGTCTGCGTCAGCGGATCGCCCTCGTCGTCGTCCATGACCTCGCCGGCGTAGTAGACGAGGTTCCCCTCCTCGTCGATGACGTCCTTCTTGGCGCGTTGGGCGACCTCGACGGTGCCCAGGCCCTTCTTCTTGAGCATCATGTGGCTGAGCATCGAGCTGACCTGCACGCTTGAGTGAGCACCGGCGTCGGGGAACCAGTCGTAGTTCTGCTGGATCTCTTCCGGCAGGGAGATGTGCTGGTCGTTCTGGTACTGGTTGATGTCGCTCGTGGTGTTCATCAGGTTCGCCGCGGCGACCTTCCGCGAGAACCACGTACCGATGATCAGGGCGACCATCAGACCCGAGCCGAGCGTGATGAAGAGCTTGAACCCCGAGACGTCGGCCAGCTGCTCGCCGACCGTCGTCGCGCTCTTCTTGGGCTCAGCCGGCCGCTCGGCGCTGGGCTTGCCGTCCTTCGCCGCGGTGTACCAGCTGGGGACCGGAACAGCCTCAGCGCTGTGGTAGCACTTCGCCTTCACGTCCGGGTTGCCGTCCTTGGTCAGGGGCCGGTAACACTTCACGACCGAGCCGCCCGCACCCGTCGTGGTGTCCTGGACGTAGTACACGCTCGGCTTGCCTGTGCTGCTGCTGCTGCCGCTGCCGGACACACCCGGACCCACGGACACGCCCACCGAGAGCACCGCCGTGGCGATGAGCGAGTAGAAGACCCAGGCGACGATCGTCACCAGCACGCCGGTAATCACCGCGACGACGATGCCCGGTCTGGTCGACCTCAGGGTCAGGAACGTGCTGCGGTCCAGCTGCTGGCTGTCGTAGACGTCTCGGTTCGTCAGCGTCTCGCCGGGCGTCCGCGCCGAGATCTTGTCCCAGCTGCTCGCCTTCGGCCGTGCCGCCTTCCGCCTGTTCGTGGCCATCGTGATCCCTTACTCTCGAGCCTCGCTCGTTCTGCTGTCCTGCTGTCCAGTGCGCCTGCCTGCGCAGACGACGACGGCGCATGGGGAACGCGCCCCATGCGCCGTCAGATCACCCCGTCGGTCATGACCGGATCGCTCAACGGGCCAAGACCACCCCGACGATGAAGCCGGCCGCGCCCATCAGGAGCGAGAGCGTGATGATCATGACGACGAGGATCTTGTTCGAGCGGCTCTGCATCTCGGAGGCCCGAGCCAGCTCGTTGGCATAGGACTCCTTGTCGGCCTGCATCTCCGTCAGGCGCCCCTTGTACCGCCTGGCCACTGAATCCTCGACCGTCGACAGCTGCTGGAGCAGGTCGGTGGCCCGCGCCACCTGGGAGTTGGTCTTCTCCTTCTCCAGGGCGAGGTTGTGCTGCCACTCGGCGTCCCGAGCCGTCATCTGCGTGATGGCGTCCTTGCGGTTGCGTTCGAGCTCGTCCTCCATCCGGCGGATCCGGTCGGCGTGCTCAGAGCGCACCGACTCCAGGAGGTCCTGCTGCTCCCGGCGCAGGACGCCGATCTCGTCCGTGGTCCGCAGGTGCTCGGCCAGCGCCTCGGACTGGGCGATGTCGGCCTTGCGGTTGTCATCGACGATCCGCTGGATCTCGGACTTCCACTGGTTCAGGCACCCTTCCTCGGCCGCCAGGTACTCCGACTGCCGCTCGGCCAGCACCTCGAAGACCCGCGTCTGCCCGGTCTGCATCTTCAGCGTCGCGTCCGAACGCCGGACCCGCAGGATCTCCTGCCGGTCGTGTGCGTGGGTGTCCTCGAGGTCCCGCTCGATCCCGGCGACGGAGTCGATCTGCTCGCGCTCCATCTTCGAGCGGTTGCGCTCCTTGTACTGCAGTTCCGCCGAGAGCGCCGCCTGCTGGGCCACCTTGGAGGCCTGCGACTCGTAGTCCTTGGCGATCTCCGCCCGGCGGGCCCGGATCTTCTCATCCTTCTCCGTCTGCCGCTGGTGGTGCTCGGCCTCGGCGGCGTCCTTCAGCAGCTTGTACCGGGAGCCCGCGCGGTCGGTGGCCACATCGCGGATGACCTGCTCGGTGTGCGCCGACATGAGGTTGACGTAGAGCGCACGCAGCTCATCCTCGTGCGCGGAACGGAGCTGCATCAGGTCTGCGTTGGCCTGCCGGTTGAGCTGGGCGACCTGGTCCCCGAGCCACTCCGTCGCGCCCTCGGGCACAGCGATCTGCACGACCGGCGCGCCGATGGCGAAGGTCGCGTTGAACTCATCGAGCCGGACGTCCAGGTCCAGCTCCTCGGAGAGGAACCGGCGGGCGATGACGTCGCGCACCTGGGCCTGATCGGCCAGCAGCACAGTGTCGCCGGCCTCCTGGTAGTCGCCCTCGATGCCGTAACCGGCGTCGGTCTCGTCGAAACCCTCGTAGCCGGCCACCTCGTCACCGTCGTCGTCCGACTCCGACTCGACCGGAGCGGTGCCCGCGTCGTCGATACCTGCGGCGTCCGCCTCGAACATGGGTGCGTCCGCCCCTCCATCGTCGTTGACGAGGTCGCTGAAGAGCGGCTCGTCGTCCAGGCCCTCGTCAGTCCCCTCGTCACCGAGGATCTTGTCGAAGATCGCATCCCCCTCGTCCTCTCCGAGGACCGCGGTGACAGGGTCAGTGGTCCCAGCCTCGGCGACCAGGCCGCTGTGCTCTTCCCACGCCTTCTTGCCCACGGCGTCTGCGAGGCTCGTGGTACCTGCAGCGACAAAGCGCGCCTGCGCGAAGGTCGCATCGTTCACCAGATCGACGAGCAGATCACCGCTGGACTTCTGCCACACGACGGCCCAGGCGTAGGTGGCACCGGTGAGCAGCGAGTACTCCTCCATGCGCGCGAGAGTCTCGGCGGTGGGGATGATGCCGAAGACCTCCTCCTCGAGCATCTCCGCCGTGGCCACCGTGCGGATCTGGTCGGAGCCGATGAGCTCGATGATCGAGCCCTTCGCCTCGTCCCGGCCGTGCCGCTTGCTCAAGCCGCCGATCGAGTCGGCTGCGAGCACGAGCATCACCCAGGCCGTACCGCTGGGAAAGACGAACCGCGTGTTCGACCGCAGCAGCTCGACCGCCGCCGGGATCGCCGTCTCTCTCACCACGGAGGCCAGAAGCTCGTCGGGCTTCTTCTTCCGTTCCTTCTTCTGGCTGACCGCTGCCGTCCCCAGAATGCCCATTGATGCGCGATCCCTTCGCTAACAAAACACAATTCACCTGGTTTATGAGTATCCTATCGACGTCCTATCGGAGTGGGCAACTATAGGGAATTAGAGGGTAATTGGCTCACGAGTCGACTCGTTCCCGCTGTCCTCGACCGGCTCATCGCACCGCGCTGACCTCGACGTAGGCGTCGGAACTCAGCAGGTTCTTGTCATCGCTGACCAGGTCGCCGACGACGTCGATGCGAATCCGTCGCTCCGAGGGGTGCTCGTTGAGGAAGGTCGCCACCGCGGTGGTGACCTCGTCGGTCAGCTTCGCCACAGCCGCACGCGCACCGCCGGCATCAGAGTCGGTGTCGCCCTTGTCCTCGATGAGGTACTGCAGGACCCTCGCATCGACGTCGATGCGCACGTTGTGCTTGACGAACACCTCCTGCACCATCTGGCGCAGCTTCTTCCGCACGATCTTTTGCTGCGTCGGCAACGACAGCGGCTGGAAAGGCACGATCGCGTCGATACGGCCCAGCAACTCGGGCGGAAACCGGTTGTCGCCCGTCGTCGAGGAGATCGAGCGACGGATGAGCTTCTCGTACTCCATCAGCTGCTTGCCCGACCCCGTGTCGTCGGCGGCGTACTGCGCGATGTCCTTGTAGATCTCCGAGCCGGCGTTCGTCGTGAGCACGATGTAGGTGTTGAGGAAGCTCACCTCGCGGTTGTTGTCGTCGTTGAGCCGGCCGTCGTCGAGCACCTGCAGCAGCACGCGTGTCACCATCGCCGAGGCCTTCTCGACCTCGTCGAAAAGAAGTACGGCGTGGGAGAGGTCCCACACGCGCTTGGTTAGCTCAGAACGGAACGCCGCGAACGACGAGTCCTCGGCGTACTCCGTCATGTCGAACCGGATCAGGTGCCGCTGGTCGTCACCGAACAGCAGTCGCGCCAGCTGCTTCGTGAGCTCCGTGTTGTGCGTGACCACGAACTGACCAGCCTGGTAGAGGTGCTCCTCGTCGTTGACGTAGATGCACGACGAGCTCTGCTGCTCCGGCAGCCTCTCGATCGACGCGATGCCGACCATGTCGAACTTCTTCACGCGCTTACGACCCGAGGTCTCGATGACCGCCCGCCGTGCGATCTCGTGCTTGCGGGGGAGGGAGAAGAACCGGGCCTTATCCTCGTTGCCGACCTTCACGTGCACGCCGTACTCGACCAGTTCGCGCCCGCCCTCCTTCGTGCGTATCCACGATTTGATCGTGTTCGAGACGCCGAGCGAGAACAGCACCTCCCTGAGGTCCTCCGCGAGCCCCTTGGAGAACGTCGAGTACGAGACGTTGAAGCGGTCGTTCGAGCCGCCGATCGATCCGTCGGTGTCGAAAAGGCCCTGCACCAGTGCCCACCGCTGCTGTACCGATCCGTGTTTGTACCTCTCCGGGATACGGCGTTCCGCCGAGCGCGCACCGATCAGATCGGGAACCGAGGCAAGCACGTCCTTCGTCTGGTACAGCGAATCGCGGCGGTCGTCCACCGGGCCAACGCCGACAGGGAAGACCCAGCTGTAGTTGTGCCCATACGACTTCGGTGCCGATCCCAGCCATTCGCCCACCGTCCACACGGTGTGGTCGGCGTCGTCCCCGCCAGACGAGAGCGTCAGCTGCGTCTCAGTGAGGCACCCGTTGCCGATGAGGACGCCCAAGACGTACGGGTCGACGTCGAAGTCCTGCTCCGGCCAGTGCACCGGTCCGTTCGCCGGGATGAAGAACTTCAGATCCTCCCGAGAGTCGCCGGGGTAGGTCCGCACGACGCCACGCTCGACCATTTCCTGCGTGCTCAGAACCATCGGCGCGACGTCCTTGCCCGCATGCTTCTTCGACCGCTGCTTGGCTGTGTAGACCGTCCACAAGTGCGGTCCTCCAACGTCGAGAGTCCGGCCGTCCCAGAGCGTGACCCGGTAGACGTCCTGCATGCCCTGCGGGAAGTGTCCGAGCACCTCGACCGGGCGACCTTGGCGACCGAACACTCTGTCGCCCGGGACCAGGTCGCCGTGCAGCTTCCAGGTGGTCTCGCCGCCGCTCGAGTAGACAGGAACCCGCGTCGAGTCGATGCAGAATTTCCCCACACCGGTGGAGCCCGTGAACAGCAGGCTCGCCATCGGCTTGCCCTTGTCGTTGAGGTCCGCCACCGACAACTGCAGACGACGCGCCACCGCGCCGGTCGCCCAGTCCTGGCTGAACACCTTCTCGTCCAGCTGCTTCTTGATCTTCGCGCCGTCGACCCTGAATGCGACGTTCACGTTCAGGGACTCCATGAGCACGTCCGAGAGCAGGTCCCGGTCCATCGGCCGGTGCGTCAGGCGATGCCAGCCGACCATGGAGTCGAGCACGAGGATCGACTTGCGCGGCTGGGCGCTGGCCGGCATGTAACGCTGGGTGTACTCGTAGATCTGCCGGAAGACGTGGTCGTCGTAGAACTCGTCGGCCACCCCGTACCGTTCGGCCATGCCCTGCAGGATCTTGATGGTCGTCGCCTGGTCCGGCGGGTTGAGGTTGATGCGCTGCAGGCGCTCGACGAGCGGCTGGTTCGGCGAGATGTGCTTGTGGAACTCCTCGTAGGTCGTCGCCGCGATGATCCTGATGCCTCGGGCTCCCGAGGCCGCGAGGACCGGCTTGATCGCCTCGACGGCGGCGTCGGAGAGCTGGATGATCTGGTGGAACTCGTCGATGAAGAGCACCAGTTCGTGCTTCTCGTCCTTGACGAAGTCCTCGGCCTCGTCGAAGAAGCCCTTGAGCTTCGCGGCCATGTTCTCGGCGTTGCCCGCCTCAGAGATCATGCGCGCCGGATCCACTTCGAGATAGAGGCGATCCGGATCCACGAGCATCGTGACCTGGGCCAATGCGGTGTTGTGCGTCGGCACGAACCCGGGACCGCACAGGTACATGTGGTCCTCGTTGTCGACCTGGATGCACTTACCCGGCTGGGTCGGCGCGGGGGAGATATCCGTGATGTAGAGCCATTCCTGTGTCGAACGCGTCGTGCTCGGGACGCGAGCAGCCTTGCGCGGCAGACGGAACACCTGCTGCGCCGTGGTGAACACCATGCGGTGCCGGGGCTTGCACTTCACGAGCTCGCCGTGGGCGTCGCGGTATCCGGCGGCTGACTCCGTACGGTTCACCTTGATGCCCAGCGAGCGGATCAGCTCCTCGGCACCAAGCGCCAGCGTCTCGTCGGAGAGAGCCAGCTCGCAAATGCCGTGCTCTTCAATCGTCCCGTCCGTATCCATGAGCCCCTGCAGCAGTGCCAAGCGCTGCTCGATGGACCCACGCAAGTAGACGATCGGGATGTGCTTGCGACTGAGCACACCGACCTGGCGCAGCTGCGCCCGGAGGCCTTCGGTACCCACGGTCTTGTCATCGCTCGTCAACCGATGCGGCTTGTAGCCCGCCACGTCGATCTGCTCGATCAGGTGGTCCATATCGGACAACGTCTCGCCGCCGGCAAGCAGATCGGACTGCGTGAACGACCCCTTCCCCACTGAACCGTCGCCGAGCCACGCTCCGAGGACGTAGGGATCGACCAGCAGATCGGCCTTCGGCAGATCTAGGGACTCGGTGACGCGAATGGAGAACCGGCGGCGCTTGCCTCCCGCGCACAGCACACCGGCGTCCACCATCTGCTGAGTCGTGAAGACCGACTCCTGCAGTTCGCCGTTGGTACCCCACGACGTACGGCGGAAGACCTGCTCGGACAGCGCCTTGAGCGCGATCTGCGTATTGAACTCGTGAACATGCACCGTAGAGACCCGAGTGCCGCTCTTCCAGGTCTGTTCCGTGGTCCGTGTCGCATTGCGCCGCTCCACACCCTGCTTCGACAGGTACGTGTGCAGACGCGTGGGCCTGTGCCACGTCACGCCCTCGATCTCGCTGATCAAGTTGATCAGTTCGCCTACCGTGGAGAACTCGGGGATGTCGCCCTTTGCCAGTGCCAGGAGAGCCTCCCTGCGGACCTGGACACGATCGCGACGCGCCTGCGTAATCGCGACATTCGTCGGATACGACTCCGCCCGTCCAGAGACAGACGCCACCAGCCACTGGTGATCCGCGCAGGCGGTGACCACCTGACCGTCGCTCAGTGCGATGTCGTACAGCACCGGCGTCTCGTCGACCTCGGAGACGTACGAGACCCTGGTCGGCTTGCCGTCGCGCCCGAGCACGAAGTCGCTGGGCTGCAGATCGCCCATCGTCGTCCATCCGAACGGCGTCGGAATCGGCGTGCCCAGCGGCAGCAGCTTTCCGGTACCGGCTTCGGCCAGCAGGAGCGCATTGCACAGTTCGGGACGGCTCATCGAGGCCAGCAGCTGCATCATCTCGTGCCCACGGCCGACGATGTCGCGCTCGGCCTTCTTCAGCGGCTCCGAGAGCTTGGACAGGAGTGGGTAGCGCTCGTTGAGCTGTGCCTCGTGGAACATGCCGCGCAAGACCTCTCGACTGGACGGATGATTCAACTGGAAAATCAGTCAAAATCCTATCACGATTGGCATTCGATAGGGCATTGAATGGAGATGCGAAAGGCCCCGGAGTTCACTCCGGGGCCTTTCGTTCCGTGCACTGGTCGCGGGTCGCTCACCCGCCGTATTTGGACTCGTTGCCCTCCGGCGAAGAAGCCGCAGCAGTACAGGGTCTGCGGCAGAGCAGGGTGCCGTTTCTATCGGCTGCAGGCGGTCGTGCGGGCCGGTGGGGCGATGAGCAGTTCCAGTGCGTCTTCGATCTGGCTCAGGCGTGCCGCGCACTGCGCGGGGCCGGTGCCGCGCACGATCCAGTGCGCGAGACGGTCGTCGTAGGCGGCTGCTGGCGGAGCGGCCACGTGATCTCCCGGCTCGGCGGTGGTCACCAGCCGCTCCACCCAGCTCTGTTCGGTGAGGCGGCTGGGCAGGGCCAGGCGCTGCACGGTGCCGGACCGGTCTGGGTAGAGGAACTGGATCGCTGCGCTGAGGTCGAGGGTCGGGCGCAGCTGCGGGTGGGTTCCGGTGGCGATGTCGGCTGCGATCCGTGCCAGGTCCAGGCCGAGGGCCTCGCTGATCAGGACGTGCAGCAGGTCGCCTCCGATCCGGCCGTTGATCTCGACGACGCGCGGGCCGCGGGCGGTGAGCATGACCTCGATGCACAGGGCTCCGCAGGTCACGCCGACGGCGTCGACGGCGGCAGTGATCAGGCGGGCGAGCTCGGGGTCAGCCAGCATAGGGTCGTGGGCGTCGACGCAGTGCCCGTATTCCTGGGCGGTGGGCGGCGGCCCGACCCGCTTGCGGGTGACGGCGATGATGCGGCTGTTGCCCGGACCTAGGACCGCCGTCTCCACGCTGATTTCCGGGCCGTCCAGGAACTCCTCGACCAGGACTCCCTGAGGGCCGTAGGCGTCGAGGCCGAGAACGGTCTCCCGGCCGGCCCGGTCGAAGGCGACCCGTACCTCGGAGGGGGTGTCGGCCCGCATCACACCGGCGCTGCCCGCCTGGGCGCGGGGTTTGACCATGACGGGGAAGCCGTGTTCCGCGGCCCATGCGACGGCGGTGTCCGCGTCGTCGGCCAGCACCGAGCGGGCGGAGGGCACGCCGTGCACGTCCAGGAGGCGGCGGGTGGCCGCCTTGTCCCGGCATGCCTCCATGGACTGGGGGCTGGTGCCGGGCAGCCTCAGCTGCTGCGCGAGGAGGGCTGTGGTGACGACGTGGTGCTCCATGTAGGTCATCACGCCGCTCGGGTCGTGGTGCGCGGCGTACGTCTTGACCTGGGCTGCGGTGGCTTCGGTGTCGGCGAGGTCGACGGCGAGGTGGTCGGTCAGGTAGGGGCGGGCCCAGTCGGGGGCGTCCGCGTCCGCGAGGACGACGGGGTAGGCGGCGGCAATGCTCTCCAGGAGGTCGCGGCGATAGGCGGGAGAGGTTCCGCCAGCTCCGAGGAGCAGCAGGGGCTTGGGTGTGGTGGGCATGGGAGGGCTCCAGGAACGTCAGGCGGCTGGGGAGGGCAGGGTGGTTTTGGTCAGGGCCTTGAGGGGGAGGCAGACGGCGGCTCCGGACAGGCCGCAGCCGGTCAGTACGAGGGCGATCAGGAGGTGGCCGCCTGCGGCGAGGCACCATCCTGCGAGCAAGGGGGCGAGCAGTACGGCGGTGGCCAGGGTGGTCCCCCAGATTCCGGCGTAGAGGACGCGGGCGGGGGAGGGCGAGATCCGGTTGAGGGTGTCGGCCGCGGCGACGAGGGCGGGCACGAAGCGCAGTGGCGCCTCGTGCCGGGCGGTCCCGGACGTTTCGCGGCCGGTCACTTGGAATCCACCAGACTCTCTTCGGCGCCGAGGACGCGCGGCTTGCCGGTCGGGGACAGCGCCGCGAACGCCTGTCCCCGGTACACGTCGACGACGACGGGCCGCCCGGTCGGGTCGCAGACCGCCTCCTGCTTGCCCGGGACGACCGTCTCGCCGCTCATGTACCGGAGGGCTGCGGGTGCAGTGCGACGCAGTGCGATCTTGTGGTGCAGCAAAACAGCTCCTGTGTGTAGTGAGCCAAGTGGCCCGGGACGGAACAGAGGAGGGCGGCATGTCCGCCGCGTCGCTACCGCTGGGTGCTCGCGGAGCCCACGTGCTCCCACTCGCTGTCGATCACCTGCGCGCTCTGCGGGGTGAGTGCGGCCAGGAGCTGCCCCTGGTACGTGTCGTTGATCGAGTAGATCTCGCCGCTCCCGCTGGCGCCGAGGGCGATCTGTGCCTCGCCCGCCTGGAGGTAGCCGTTGGGGTACTGGGGCTTGACCACCGTCTTCTGGGTGTGCGCGGTCCCGGCGACAGCAAGGACTCCGCCGTTGGCCAGCCGCAGCGCGTACACCGTGCTGGAGGCCGGCTCCGCGGTGACGAACCAGCTGTCCGCGATGTTCTTTCCGGTCTGGTCGTCCTTGCCGGTGCCGTGCGCCTTGTAGTGCCGGTAGCGGCTGATGGCTTCCTTGGTCTCCGCGGTGGAGGCCAGTTTCTTGCCCTCCTGCGCCCCTCCGGTTTCCCACAGGTCCTCGTACGCGGTGCGGAGCTGGTTCGGAGCCAGCGCACCGACCTGCTGTGCGGGGTTGACGCTCTCGGCCAGCCCGTGCCGGTCGACGGCGATCTTGGGCAGTGTGGTCTTCTTGCCCAGCCAGACCGCCCCGGACATCTTGTACGGGCCGCCGTCCGCCTTGTCGAAGACGAACATGCCGCGGGACTTGTCGCCGTCGGAGGAGGTGGCCGTCATGGCGAACCATGTGGCGGGGGCGGCCGGGATGAGGTACTGGCGGTTCTTGTACGCGAACGGGCTTGAGTAGGTCTTCTGCTTCTTCGCCGTCCACGTCTTCCACTGCTTGTAAACGCCCTGGTCCTGGGCGTAGGGAACCCCTGCTTCTACGGTGCCCAGCAGCTTGGCGTCCCGTGTGGCATTCGCGGCGTTGTTCACGGCCTGGAAGTGGTCGACCACCTGCTGGGCGGCCGCCTTGCTGATCGCTCCCTTGGGGGCGGGGGTGCGGCTCGCGCTCGGTGTCGGGCTGCCAGCGCTGCTGGTGTCCGAGCCTGCGTCGCACGCGCCGAGGGCGAGCGCCACGGAGGTGCCCAGGGCCGTGAGCGCCAGCGGACGCAGATGGGCAAAGCGTGTGGATGGGGACATGCTGAGGTTCCTTCCGGGAACGGCGACGGTGGAGGTCTTCTGTGCGGTGTGTTGCGTGCGGTGGACGTGGTTGAGGTTCAGGCCGGTGGCCTGCGAAACGGCGTACGGCGGGCCGGAGTTGCTCACGCGGCGCGGGGCACGACGGAGGTGACCTTCACGTCGGCGCGGGCGAGGACGTCGGCGAGGTGCTGCTGGGCGTCGTGCGCGCTGTCGCCGCTGACGACCGCGTACCCGGCGCGGATGTTGTTCGGCGTAGTACTTGAGGGGGTGAGGGTGGCGGTGTCACCGACGTCGCACAGCCACTGGAAGTGCTCCAGGTGCTGGTCGCTGCCGGGTCGCAGGTCGCGGTGGGTGACGATGCCCTCGGCGGGCGGGTAGATCATGCCGATGGCGGCGCTGCGCTGCCGGGTGGGGCGCAGGTTGGGGATTTCGCCGCAGGAGAGGGCGGCGGCGGCAAGGGGCAGGGAGATCCCGGTCGCCAGGCGTACGAGTTCGCCGATGAGGTCGCCGCCGGGGAGGGCGTTGACCTCGACGACTTTCGGCCCCTCTGGGGTGAGGCGGAGTTCGGTGTGGCTGACGCCGTGGGTGACGCCGAGCGCCTCCAGGGCGGCCGAGGCGATGGGGGCGACCTCGTACAGGAGCGGGTCGCCGGCGCTGACGCTGTGCCCGGTCTCCAGGAAGTAGGGGGCGAAGCCGACCGTTTTGCGGGTGACGGCCACGGCGCTGGTGACGCCGCGGTGGGTGACGGTCTCCACGGAGATCTCGTCTCCGTGGAGGTACTCCTCCACGAGGACGCCGTCTCCTTCCGGGCCCTGGTGGGCGGCGCCGGCGGAGGCGATGTCCCAGGCTGCGGGCAGATCGGTGATGGTGTCCACGCGGATGACGCCGATGCTGCCGGCGTAGGCGGCGGGCTTGAGGACGACCGGGTAGTCGACGCGTTCTGCCGCCGAGGCCGCGGCGTCCAGGGAGTGCACCCAGGTGGAGGCGGCGGAGGGGACTCCGGCGGCGGCGAAGCGCTGGCGGGAGGTGGCCTTGTCCCGGGCGGCGGCGACGGCCGCGAGGGTGTTGCCGGGCCGTCCGCCGAGGCTGTGTGCGAGCCGGGCGGCGGTCATCAGGTGGAATTCGTCCCAGGTCAGTACGCCGGCGATGGGCCATCGCACGGCGAGGGAGGCGGCGGCGGTGTTCACCGTGATCGGGTCGCTGAGATCGGCGACTTCGTGATCGGTGACGTAGGGCTTCTGCCAGGTCAGGGGCGCGTCGTTGATCAGTAGCAGCGGGTAGTGGGCGGCGGTCTGCTCCAGCAGGTAGCCGTGCAGGGGGCGCGGGCCGGAGCCGATGACGAGGAGCATGGGGTGGGACACGGTGAACTCCCGGGAGAGACGCGCGGGTTGGAGGTGGGATCAGGCCGTGCGCGGTGCGTCGGTCTGGGCAGCGGCCGGGGGGCCTGTGGCCGTGGGATCGGCGGCTGTTCGGCTCGGCGCGTAGGAGGCGCGGTGGTGCCACAGGCCGCGGAAGGCGAGAGCCATGGCCGCGCCCTGCAGGACGGCGCAGGCCAGGAGCAGGCCGGGCAGGGTGCCGGCAGGCAGGACGGCGACTAGGGCGCCGGCCACGGGCATCGGCAGTACGACGAGCACGATGGTCACGCTGAGTGTGCTGCCGAAGACGGCGGCGGGAATGAGGCGGGCGCGCAGGGTGCGCAGCACGACGGTCAGCGCGCCCTCGCCGGCCATCAGGATGCCGATGGTCACCGCGTACACGCCGAGGTTCGGGGCGAGCGCGGTGGCGAGGCAGGCGGCACAGGCGGTGGCGGCGCCCGTGGCGCCGACCGGCCACAGGCCGAAGCGGTCGATGGACCGGCGGCAGGCGGCGACGGCGGCGAGGGAGACCAGGCCGGCCGCGCTCCAGACGGCGCCGACCGCGATGGAGGAGTGGCCGTAGCGGGTCATGACGGTGATCGGGGCGCTGGCCTGGGTTACGGCGAGCGCGAGGTTGCTGGCCACGAGGCCGGTGACGAGCCAGGCCAGGGCGGGGATGCCGCGCACGGTATGCCATCCGGTGCGCAGGCTGGCCGCCACGGCGCGCACTCCGGCGGCAGTCGTGCCGACCGGGGTGGCCGGGGTGGTGGTCGTGCTGGCGGCGGCGGTGGCCGACAGTGCGGCGACGACGGTGAGCATCAGCGTCGGGCCGACGGCCAGCAGTAGGCCGCCGAGGAGGGGGCCGGCCAGGAGCGCGCTCTGGTCGATGCCGATCTGCACGGACTGCACACGGTGGGCATCGGCTCCGGCGCGGCGGCTGGCGTGCGCGCCGAGCGTCTCGACGGCCAGGAAGGAGGCCTGGGAGAGCAGTCCGCCGGCGGCGCCGACGGTCATCACGACGACGGTTGCCGCGGTGCCGGCCGCGGGCAGGAGGGCCAGCGCGGCGGCGGCCGCCGCGCACAGCAGGGTGCGGGCGAGGGCGGCGGCGCGGAAGACGCGGTCGGCGCGGAAGCGGTCGACCAGGGGCCCGCCGACGGCGAAGGCGGCCAGCCGCGGCAGCCATTCCAGCAGGAAGGCGGCGCCGGTCAGGGCGGTGGAGCCGGTCGTCAGCAGGATGAGCAGGGGGATGGCGTAGGTGGCGGTCTGGGTGGCCAGGGCGTCGCTGGCGCGCATGAGGGAACTGCGCGTCATCGGCGCAGGAACGGCGAAGGAGTGTATGGCGATCCCTGCGCGGAAGAGAAGAAGGAGCGGAGGGGCGGGGGCGACTTGCAGAGGACCCCGACGGCCGTCGTCTTGGTGCTGGCCTTCGAGCGAATGGTCACCGCGTTGGCGTGGAGCGTGTACGGCAGCGGCGGCTTGTCCGGGCAGGACCACACCGTCTTCGACGCGGCGGTCGGCGCGGCGGTGGCCGCCGGGGCGGACAGCAGCGGCACGACGACGGCGGCCGCGGTGGCGATGAGCACGGCTGTGCGACGTGCAAACATGTACAAACTTTTATAAAGGGGGTGCGGTCGGGTAGGGGTGTGCCTCGGCGAGTGGTCGGTGGGCAGGCAATGGGGAGCCGCGCCGCGAGTGCGTCGAGGCACCCACGGCAGCGGGGCGGACAGCGAGCATTCCGCCTGCGACGACGGCGAGTTCGCCAAGCGACACCCAGGGGCCTTTCGGATAGGGCTTGACTCGACCTCGGTCTCAGCCGACCGCCGGCTCATCGACCTCGACCTCGGCTGCCTGCTCCTGCTTGGCCTCGGGAGCCGGGGCCTGGGCCTGCGACTCCTTGGCCGCCGCCCGTGCCTCGCGGGCGGCGCGCATGGACGAGAACTGGTTGTCCAGCGTCTTGTCGTCGACCTTGAACTCGGAGGCCTCGACGGACTTGGTGTTGACCACCAGGCCAGTGCCGCGCGTCGCGGGCATCACGTTGCCCTTGAAGCCGTAGATGGTGCCGACCTCGCTGCCGTCCTTGTTC
This sequence comes from Streptomyces umbrinus, assembly GCF_030817415.1. Classification (NCBI taxonomy): domain Bacteria; kingdom Bacillati; phylum Actinomycetota; class Actinomycetes; order Kitasatosporales; family Streptomycetaceae; genus Streptomyces; species Streptomyces umbrinus. The sequence continues at coordinate 10,124,334 of NZ_JAUSZI010000002.1, forward strand.
AGGATCGGCTCGGTGTTCGGACCCGCGGCCTTGACGATCTCCGCCATCTGACCGGTGGAGTACGGCGCGCCATTGTTGTAGCGGACCTTGCCCTCCTCACCCTGAACCCGATCGGACTTCAGATGCAGGTTCGTCTGTTCCGGACCGCGCGGATCTCGAGCGTCGATCTGGACGTCGGCGTACTGGGACTTGCCGCCCCTGGTGACGCCGTTCTTGTAGACCTTCGCGATGAGGTTGACTCCGGTCATCGCGCCCTTGCCCTTGAGAACTGCCATGATCTCTTCCTTCCGCTTGTTCCGACTGCCCTCTGACAAGTCGGCCGCGATCAGTCACATCGTCCGGAAAAGGCATTGAGTCCCGCCGAACGCTCTTCACACTAATACTGCCATAGAGCATTCGACAAGAATCGCGACTAATCTTTCTGGTCGCGTTTGAAGTCGGTCTGGATAGGACGTTACCGCGAGTCGAATGCGATTCCGGCGTCCGCTGTGGTCACAGCCTGATCGACCTGGGCCTGAACCCGCACGACGAGGTCGGCGTCCAGTGACGAAGCCTTGGACCGCCCCATCCGCTCGGCCTGCTCGCGCTCGGCGCGCAGCTCCGCGATCCCGGAGCGCAACACACGGGTGCTGGATTCCTCGTCCGTCGGCTGAGGTGTCAGCTCCCGGGAGACCCGTGTCATCGCCGCGGCATCGGCCACCGGCAGATCGGGAATTGCCTCGGCCTGGCCGGACTGGTCCAGGTAGTCCATCGCCGCCAGCAGCAGCCGCCGGCGGTCCCTGGTCGTCTCGACGAAGGTCTGGTGTGCGTGCGGCCCGATCTCGACGTCGGTGACGAAGTCGTAGCCCAGGTGGTGCAGGTCCAGAGCCTTGACCTCGGCGAAGTCATACGCGGCACCGGCAACAATCTTGAAGTCCGTGCTGACCGCGTCGGTTTCGGTACTCGCCTGGTCCTCGGCGCTCGACCCCACGCGCAGCACCAGGCCGGAGGAAGCGAGATCAGCCCGCAGGCCGTCCAGCTTCTGGTCATAGGACTGCTTCATCGTCCGGATGCGCGCGTCCAGCACCGCCCGGCCGCGCTTGCCTTCGGTCAGAAGCCGGCCGCCGGGCTGATCGTAGATCGTCCGGCCCAGGTTCTCGGCCTCCTCGGAGTCTTTCATCCGCTGCAGGGAGGCATCCGCGCGCAGCGCCATGAGCGAGAGCAGCCGCTGGCCGTAGGTCGACACGTCCTGCTGCTGCTCGTACCACTGGCCGGCGTCCCCGAGGAAGGGCAGGAAGTGCCGGTACTTGCTCATCAGCCGCCGGTGGTAGTTCTCCTCGAAGCGGTAGAAGTCGTAGAGCGGGCGCGAGTCCTCGGCGGCGACGCCGGCGTTCTCGGCCCGTTCCCACTGGTGCGTGAGGTCGCGGTAGACCCCGGCCTTCTCCCGGTGATGCTGCAGGCGTGAGGCGTAGCTGCGCAGTCGGAAGCCGAAGGAGACCAAGTCGGCCTGAGCATTCTCGTCTTCGCCCTGCCGGTCCGCGGCGAGCACCGCCATCTGCTGGTAGTCCATCCCCATGACTTCGAGCATCGGCGTGCGCACCCACAGCTCCGACTCCGGCATGGCCCGCAGCATCTGGTAGACGCCGTTGACGGCGCGCTCCATGATCTGCGTACGTCCCTGCTCGACCAGCTTCTGCCATTCCTCCGTGTTCAGAGACTCCTTCGCGCGGCGCTCGTTGGCGTAGTCGACGATGCGTTCCATGGCCTCCGGCATCGGGGACCCGGCACGGTCGAGTTGCGCTTTCACGACCTCGGTCACCAGTTGGTTCGCCTTGCGCATGCGGGTGTCATTCGAGCCGGCGCGCCACAACGTTCGGTCTGTCGGCAGACAGGCGAGCAGGAACTGCGGCAGGGACTCGGCACGGATCCGCTCGTGCGCCCACCGCTTGATGAAGGTGGTGACGTTGCGCCGCTCGTAGCCGACGGCGCTGGAGAGATGAGCCACCGCCTGCTTCTCATCGAGCCAGGCGTCAACACCGCGGCGGAGCCTGGACTTGTGCCGGTCCAGGAGCTTGCCGCGCTGCGTACCGTTCTTCGTCACCTGGCCCCGGCCGCCGTCGACCATGGCCAGGTGGCAGTGCACGTGCTCGGTGTCGACCTGGATGACCCCGACGTAGCGCAGGTCGTCGAAGCCGCTGGTGCCCGAGCTCATCCGCTCCAGACCGTGCATGATCGCCATGCGCAGCTTCATCTGGTCGATGTGGCCGCGGTAGTCGCCGCGGGCTTCGCAGTGGAAGTCCTCGTCGACGATCTTGTGCTTCCGCAGGTACTCCTCGTCGAAGGACAGCACCGTCTTGAGCATGGTGTGTCCGGCGTCGAAGTAGTGCTGGATGTCCCTGCCGGCCGCGCGCAGCTGCTCGTCGGAGAGTGAGACCGAGCCGTAGCCGAAGGCCACGCCGCCGTCGCCCTGGGCCTGGCGCATCTCATGCTTCGCCGCGCCCCGCGAGATGCCGGCGCGCTCGACGGCCGACTCCCGCGCCATGTAGCGCATGATGAAGTCGTCGGTGCGCAGGCGCTGGATGGGAGCCAGCGACTCGGTCGCCTGCTCGCGGGCCATGTACCGGGTGACGTAGTTGCCCGGTGTCGCGCCGCGTGATCCCTTGCCGCCGGGCAGCGGCACGCTGAATTCGTTGACCACGATGATGTCCTGCTTCAGGCCCAACGTCGCTCTCCTTCCTGTCCCGGTACCGGCGCACTACGGCCCCGGCTCCTGTCCGCCAGCAACCGGGGCCGCGCTCGTCATGCCTGATCCGTCCTCAGGACCCCAGGCTCTGCTCGCCGTCCTCGCCGAAGTCCAGATCGGCCGCACGCTGGGCCACGTGGCGCTTGCGCTCGTCCAGACTCGGAGCGGGCGCGACCTCACGTCGTCGGGTCCCCTGTTCCTGCTTCTCCAGATCCAGGTCGAGATCCAGGTTCAGGTCGCGCTGCGCCTCACGGGCCGGAACCGGGGGAGTGAACGGCTCCTCCTGCTCCTCAGCCGTCTGCAACGCTGCCGCCACGCGCTCCCGGTAGAGGTTTTCCGTGGTGCCTTCGGTGCTCGCGCGCTTGGTCTGGTACTGCTCCCGTTCGGCGGCGATCTCCGCTTCGATCTGCTGCAGACGCGCGCTCATGCCAGCGACCGGCGCTGCCTCAGGCGCGGGCGCTCCGACGACCTGCTTGACCTCGGTGTCCAGGCCCAGCTCGTCCTCGGTGAACAGCGAGTTGATCGCGTCCGAACGTGCCTTCAGCCCGCGTGCATCGACTACGGCCTCAGCCCGCGGGACGCCGTCCGCGGAGTGGTCGGCGAAGTAGCCGACGAGGTCGTAGCCGCTGGACTCGAGATCGATCTCCAGGCCTCCGATGTCGTGGATCTGGGTGAAGACCACGGGCGTATCGCCTTCGGTCTGCGCCCCCGACGGAGCGAGGACAAGCATGTCCGCCGTGGCCGGCAGCTCCCACTCGATCCCGGTGACCTGTTCGGGCACTGCGAAGCCGCTCGTGAAGTAGCCCTTGCTGGCGAGCACGACCAGCTGCTGGTCGTCGAACTCGTAGAAGGCGTCTACCCTCTCGCCCTGGCTGGGGGAGTAGGTCACCTGGGAGATGCCGAACGGCAGGGCCTTGGCCGGGGTGACCGAGCGCAGCTCGCCCGTCATGTGCAGATACGGGCGGTAGTTCTCCTCCTTACCCCGGTGCTTGAGGTCGAGCGATTCGACCATGACGCCGAGCTCGGCGGTCACCCCCTCCAGCCGATACGTCTCCACTTCTCGTTCACGCAGGACACGGTGGGCCCATACGTCGTTCATCGTCAGTCCTGCGGTGCGCATCACGTGCTCCTCTTGCGGTTGGTCCTGCTCTTGTTGGTGGTCCTGGTCGTGGACTTCGGTGTGACGTCGGCCCCGGTCGCCTCGCCCCGGGCGTCCCGGATCTTCGCGATCATCCGCGTTGCCCAGCGCCACATGCCGCGCATCACGACGATCTCGCCCGCGGCGAGCAGTGCAACCAGGAAGAGGAGCGGCATCAGCCACATGGCGATGGTTCCGTCCACACTGAGCGCACCCCGGGATGCGCCCGACTGCTGGTGCAGCCATGCGCCCAGCAGCGGGATGATGACCATGGCCGTGATGAACGCCAGCAGACAGTCGGCGAGAAGGACGATGACCCGGAAGAACCCCGCCCACACCGCGACGGAGAACCTGCCGGTCTCCTTCTTCGGGGCCAGACGCCGCCATCCGGTGCGCAGCTTCGAGTCCTTCTGTTCCTTCGCGGGCTTCGCCCTGGTCTGCTTCGCCGTCGCGGCCGTGCTCGTCGGGGCGGTCGTCTCGGTCTTCTCCAGGGTCTGGGTCGACATGTTCGTGTCCTTACCTCTCGTCGGGGTCTTCTTTGGTGCGTGCTGAAGCGGTGGGCGCTTCGCTCACCCGGTCGGCTTGGGGGAGGGCTGTTCCCCGCTGGCGGCAGCGAGGGCGTCGCGGGTCTTGCTGGAGGCCCGATAGGCGTCCAGCGATGTCACCGGGCCGTCGTGAGAGGTGGAGTAGGTGAAGACCAGGAACTCGCTCTTGGCAGCACTGTTCTGATCCGGTCCGACGCGGACCGGATCGAGCCGGGCCACCCCCGTGTAGGAGTAGTTCAGGCCCAGCACCCGACTCACACCGATGTCCAGATCAGCGAGCGTGTACGTCGTCCCAGCGCCCTTCGTGGCTCCGGTCGCATTCATCCACTCCGGTACGAACTCGGTGAGCACCCGGGACTTGTGGTCGAGGAAGCCGTAGCGCGCGTCGAGCAGTACCTGCTGCTCCTTGACGGTCCGGGTCGACGCCGAGCTGTCGGTGAGGCTGAGCAGGAGGGACCGGCCCGTCGCCCTGTCACGGTTCACCCGCTCGATGTCCATGCCCGGCAGCTGAACCAGCAGCGCCGTGTGCTGTGTTGCGAGCTTGGTCTGGGCGTCGCCGAGGTTGCCTTCGAGCTTGTGAACAACCGCATCGGCCTGGGTGTCCGACGCGGCCGGGCCGTCGCTGAGCAGGCCAGCTCCGAGCGTGACCACCGAGAGCGCGAGCAGCGCCCCGGTGCCGCCGATCAGGATCTTCCCGGCGTGCTGGCGCAGCTTGTCCTTGATCTCCTCCTTCACGGTGCCTTCACCTCCTGCTTCAGGGCCTCGCCGGTGGCCGTCGTGCCGGTCTGGATGTTCACGAACGCCTTGCGGACCAGGCCGTAATCGGCGCGGGCCCAGGCCAGCACCGCCGGCCTCTCGCCCGCACCCGTCCTGGTCTCCATCGCCAGCCAGGTCACCGTGATGGTGCTGTCGTCGTTGACCAGGTAGGGCACCTGGGCGACCCACTCAAAGCCGGAGCTGAAGCTCATCGGGATCCCGACGCCGGCCGCCACGTCCTTGTCACTGGCGAGCAGGTACCACGGCCCCAGGTCCGCCTGGTGCACCGAGGGGGCGAAGTAGGGGATGAGGTTGCGCAGCGTCGACTGAGACGTCGCCGTGTCGAGCGAGCCGCCGTCTGCCGCCACGCTGGGCGTCAGGTAGCGGTAGTCGTTCTGCAGCTTCGCGACCTGACCAGCCGCCGTCAGGGCCGCGGTCAGACCACGCTCGGCGTCGTCGGCCTTCGGCAGCGCCGCCGTCTTCGCCTCGGTGATCCTGATCTGCTCCCGCAGAGAGGAGATCTCCGGCGCCGCCGTATCGCTCACCGCGCTCTGACCGCCGGAGAACCCCGCGGAGAGTACGAAGCACAGCAGTGCGCCCACACCCATGCTCACGCCGGCCACGAGGGTGCGCTTGCGCAGGCCGCCCGCGGGCTCCGTCTGCTCAGGAGTGTCCGCGCCCTCCTGCGAGGACGCGCACGTCGCGACGAAGCGCGTCTTGCGCACTGCGCTCCCACCCGACTCATCGGTCTGTTTCGATGCCATTGGTCCTCAACTCGCCGTTTCACTCGAACATCAGTGCAACTCTATCAATGAGACGAGTCGAAAGGGAGTCTTGACTATCCGGAATAGCGAGTCTCGCCACTCGCCGGGACACCGGAGAGATTCGAGACCTTGCCCTGGGTGTCGACCGTGACGAAGAGCAGCGCGCGCCGGTGCGCCGTGACACTGGCTTTGCTCGACTTGTTCTGGGACACCGCGTCGGAGGTGACCTCGACATCGGCCAGGGTGGCGTAGGTGTAGAGGCCTGCCTTGACGTCGACGACTTCGACGTCCGGATCCTCGCCCAGAGCCGAGTTCAGGCCGACCGTGTCGATGTAGTAGTAACGCCGCCCCTGGGAGTCCTCGTTGAACCTCGACGGAGGCATGAACGACTTCAGGAACGTCTCGTTCTCGGCGAGGCCGAACCGGCTCTTCAGGCTCGCGCGCGCCGCCTCGTAGCTCTGTCCCGAGTCCCACGTGAAGGCCATCGAAAGCAGCGACTTGATGCGCTCGCCGTCGGTGCTCAGCCGGTTCTGGCTGACACCCAGGGCCGCCAAGATGTCCGCGTTCACCTGCTCGGCGTTCTTCTTCTGGATGCCTGCCAGATGTCCCTCGACGTCGTTGATCTGGGTTTCCTGTTCAGCCAGGGCCGTGTGCTGGCTGCTCCAGGTCGCGCCGGCAACCGTCGCGACAACCGCGAGGACCGCTGCCGTCACCAGGACCGAGAGATTGCGCCGGAAGAACCCCCGCCGCGTGGGTGCTGCCGTCTGTTCCGTCATCGCTTCCCGCCCTTCTTCTGTGCGCCCGTGCCGCTGATTTCAGGGACTCCGGACCCGGCCGGCATCTTGATTGCGGGGTTCTCGTACTGAGCACCGGTGGCGGTCACCACCAGCGCCACGTGGCCGAAGGTCCCCGTCGTGGCGTTGCGCACGTAGCGCGCGCTCGCCCAGGCGAGCACCTCGCCGCTCTTCGTGTCCCGGCACAGCCAGACGACCTTTGCCTGGTTCGTCGCGCCCGAGCCGTCCTTCACGCTCAGATCGGGCATCACCGTCTCGACCTTCCATGCGTACGTGCTCGGGGCAGCTGCGTTCTGGCCGGCGTAGCGGATGTACCAGGCGTGGCGCGGATCGATCTCGGTGGCCGTATCGAACGGCGTCAGCGACGAGGTGCTGTACGCCTCCTTGTCACTGACCAGGAAGGAGTCCTTGCTGAACAGCGCTGCCATGTCCCGGCGGTGCTTGATGATCTCCAGCGTGGCCTGGTTCGGGGCCCCGTTGTTCGGGCTGGGCTGGACGCTGGCCTGGCGGTACAGCGTGACGAAGGTCTGCTCCCCGGTCGCGACCTTCTTCGCGTCGGCGGCTGCCGCCTCGGTGAGCTCGGACAACTGCGCGCCGGCGTCCGCTGGCACGGGCGTGGACCGGGCATCATCCAGATGCCCCTTGAGCTGGACGATCTGGGCCTCGTTGTCCGCCGTGCTCGCCTTGAAGCTCTCGCCGGCCACGCCCGTGGCGACGACCAGGGCGAGGATCCCGACCCCCATCACCGCGGTCACGCTGCGTCGGATCAGGCGCGCGTTGTCCTCCGGGCTGCGTGTCTGGACCCGTTCGCGCTGGCGCATCGTCCAGCCCGCGAAGCGCTCTTCGAGCTCAGCTCCGGTGACCTTCTTGCGCGTCTTCGGTGCCGCGGGCTTCTCCTCGGGCATCGACCCGGTCTCCTGCTCGGGGCCCGTGCTCTCGGACTCAGCATGGACTGTCGTCACGGAACGCACTCCTTACTTCACGTTGCTCCCATAAGCGACTCAAGTCTATCTGGAAAGGTATTCCTGGCCGACTCTGAATCCATTCGATAAGGGATCCTAAAAGTGAAGCCGACACGCAGGGCCTGCACCGGACATGAAGAAGCCGGTGCCCGGATCACCCGGCACCGGCTTCTCACTCCCAGATCAGATACAGCGCATCAGACCGTCTTGATCTTGCCGGAGGGAAGCATCGAATCCGACATGTCCACGAACTTCCAGCCCGCGGCCGCCATCCGCGCCGCGCTGTCGACGCGAACCCGACCCATGAAAGCGCAGTAGCCGGCCTCGCCGAGGATGACCTTGTCGCCCTGGACGCCGAGCACCACGAGGGTGTGGCCGGCGGGACTGGAGCCCGGGCCGGAACCCACCGAATATGCCGTCGGGGTCGAGGACAACTGCTTGCCGGTCTCCCTCGCGATCGTGTAGGCCGTCTCCTTGCCGGCACCGGCCGGGTAGGTCTGGAACGTCGTGTACTTGTTCACGAAGTAGGTCGAGAACGACACGCAGTTCTCAGCGTGATTGCTCCCGCACGAGCCAGGACCACCCTGGTCGCCGTAGCGGTCGTCGAGGAACTTGTCGCCCTCCTTGTTGAAGAGGTCGACCAGGGCCTGGGCCTCTTCCTGGGTCATCCCGCCGTCCTTCAATGAGACAGAAGTGCCGCCCTTGGAGGTGCAGTTGCCCAGGATCGTGTTGATGCCGGAGGCGATGTTCTCGATGATCCCGCCGACGATGTTCTCGACGCCGCCCACGATCGAGCTGTCGACCGACCAGCCGCTCATCTTGCCGAACCACATCTCGGCGTTGTCGCCTCGTGAGGTGAGCCCGGCCGCGCCGTCAGCGGAGCGCTCCCAGTTCTCGTGGAAGTGCAGCGCCGCCGCACGCGGCGACCCCTGCGACTTCTTCAGCATGTCCTTGAAGACCGTGACATCGCCCGGGTTGTCACCATCGACCATGAAGGCCAGCTGGGCCTTGATCGTGAACCAGTCGACGCCCTTGCTCTTCGCGTACTGGCGCAGCAACGTGTTGCGGCCGAACGTCCACTGCCCGAGACCGATGCCCTTGTCCGTGTTCTGTGCGGCGCTGGCCTTCTCGGCGGTCATGGCATACGTCCCCGTGGGGAAGTTCTGCACGCTCGTCGGGTCGATCCCGGACTCCTGCGACCAGTTGCCGAGGATGCCCGCGATGTTCTCCTTCGGCATCCCCCAGCTGCTGAGTACCGAGTAGGTCTCCTTGGCGTTCTTCTCCACGTCCGCCGGGACGGTGGCCCCGGAACCGTTGCCGACGCTACCCGCGTTGACGACGCACGCCGTCCCGTTCGCGTTGATGCTGCCTTCGGTCAGCGCCGTCGAGTTGAGGACGCCGGTCAAGACCGTGCCCAGCAGGGCCACGGTGGCGGTCATCGCGACCCCACCCGACATCGCTGCGGCAACTGGGGTCATCGTCGCCGTGACGGTGACGCCCAGGACCGCGCCGGCCCCCTTGGCTAAAAAGCTGCCGATCGCCATGAACGGCGCAGCGATCGCATGACCAACCGCCTTGGCGATGTTGACGATGAGCGTCCACAGCAGCTTCCCGGCGTTGACGGCCATCGCCATGGCGGCGAAGAACATGGACTTCAACCAGTTCAGGAAGGCCATGGCCATGACCACGCCCATGACCGGCGGAGCAGCAGCCGCGCCACCGCCGACGGCGACACCCTTGGCCGCCTTCGAGCCCAGGCCCTCGTCGTCCTTCGACGCACCACGCTCGTAGCCCGTGCCGCCGGCACCCAGCTCGCGCTGGTCGGCCGGCTTGGCGTCCGGGCTGCCACCGGTGACCTTGGACACGCCCTTGACCGCGTCCTGGGCCCCCTCGACGCCGACGTTCTTCGCTGCGCCAACGGCGGCTCCCGGAAGCCCGCCAGCCTGCGCGCCGGCCACGGCACCGGAGACGGCAGCTCCTGCGTAACGCCCGGCGTTACGGCGGGTCGCGCTGCTGCCGTCTCCCTCGATCGCCTTCTGGGCCGCGCCTCCGGCCATGTTCCCGGCGACGCCGTTCATGCCCTGCTTGATCTTCGACCCGGCACTCGCGGCACCGGCCGCCTTGCCCGTGGTCTCCGCGGTGTCTGCCGCATCCGGCATCTTCGGCGCAGTGTTCGCCGCGCCAGAAGGACCAGAAGAAGCAGCCCCCGGCCCCGAGAGCTGCTTGGGCACGCTGGCCCTGCCCTCGGGAGGCTTCTCGATGCCCTCCTCAGGGCCGAGGCTCTTGGTCCCGCGACCCTGCCGGGGCATCCCCTGATTCACCGACGTGCTCGGCTGGTCCTTCGTCGTCCCCTTCTTGGGACTCCGATTCGGCTTGTCGGTGGCCATGTCGTTTTCCTTTCCGGCTCAATACCAGGTAGCGGGATGCGTCACTTTCTCGCCGCACTCAATGGAGAGTGGTGAGGAAGTCCTTGTCGTCGCGAATGGTGCTGTTGGACTGCACGTCCCGCAGACTCGCGTCCAGTCGGAGCAGGTCGAGCGACAGATCCGACTCGTACTGAGGCTTGTTCCGGGAGTAGTTCTGATACGCCTGTGAAAGGTTGTTCATGATGTTCATGAGCGGGCGCATCGTCACGTCAGAGGACTGGTAGTCCTTGGTGAGGCTGGTGCCGTCCGAGAGGATCCACTGCATGTCCGAGATCTGCTGGCTCGTCGGATCCGAGCCCTCGTCACGCTTCTTGGTGAAGAACTGGGCGTAGCTCTGACCGGCCGGCACCAGGGCTTCGAGGTAGCCGTCGTAGACGTTGCCTGCACGCCAGTTGAGGTCGAAGCCGCCCGGGACGACGTGCTTGGTCTGCAGCGCCAGCGTCGAGACGCCGTCCTTGGCCGCGGCCGCGGAGACGCCCGTGATCTTGTCGGTGGCGATTGAGACCGGAACGGTCGGCGGACGCAGGAACAGGCCGTCGATCTTCGTCGTCTGCAGGTCGGACGTGTACGACTGAATCTGCGTCAGATTCGTGCGCATCTCGACGAGCTTCTGGTCCAGGGCCTCCCTGGCCTCGGCCTCCTTCTCCTTGAGCGTGACCTCGTAGTAGGCCTGCGCAGGGTCGAAGGTCAGGGCGTCGAGCGCCGCGATCTTCTGGACCCCGGATGCGCCGGGGTTGAAGAAGACCCGCCACTGGTCGTACTTGGAGAAGGTCTCGTCGCCGGCCAGCTTGCCGCTGCTCTGCGTCTGCTCCGTTCCGGGCGTGGTGAGTTCGGCGTTCGCACGGACCGTCAGGTTCAACACCTGGCGGTCGAAGGGCCGGTCGGCATTCAGGAGGACCCCGACGTAGCCGGTTGAACCGAAGGCGTAGAAGGAGCCCTTGACCCCGCTGGTGCTGACCGGCTCGCTGTTCAGCGAGGTGTCCGACCCGAGCAGGAACGCCCTGTAGTCCGCGGCGTTGTACGAGATCTGGGCGGTCGGACTGAAGTGCATCATCACGAGCGCCTTGTTGCCGCTCTTGTTGGTGTAGATCCCGTCGACGGTGCCGTCGAGATTCGTCTTCGACGTCTTGAAGTCGCTGGTGTACAGCGCCGTCTGCGACAGCGAGTCCCGCTCCGCCTGGTACGCCGAGGCTCCCGATGCGCTGATCACGATCGCGCCCGTGACCGCGAAGATGCCGAAGAACACTCCGAAACGCTCGATCGCGTGGTGCGAGTCGAGCTTGAACTTCCTGCTGAAGGCCAGTGCCTTGTCCTTGATCCCCATGTTCTGCTCTCTTTCGTGCCTGCACCGTGCTGCGGGCCCGGATATGGCGAACCGGGCCGGAGGAGGCCTTGCACCTCAACCGACCCGGTTCGCTCGACGCCTCTGTCCCCGGTCGTGTGCACGGTCTGTGACGGCCTCTTACTTGGAAGGGCCGCTCAGGAACCCGCTGAACTGATCGGCGGTCTGGACGATCACCGTGCCGCCGCCGAGGTCTGTGATGGTCTGCTGGCCGCCGGAACCGATCGTCTCGACAAGCGACCACCCGCCGGTGCCAAGGGCTCCGCCGACGAGAATGAGGAGCGCGATCGTTCCCCAGCCCTGCTGGTGACCCGCGGACTGCGGGTTGGCCATCAGCTTTTTGATCAGGAGCACGCCGCCCCAGACCAGGCCAGCAGCACCGAGCAGCATGAGCAGAAGACCGCCCCAGAGCTGGATCTGGGACTTGGCGTTCTGCAGGAAGCTGGTCAGGTCCCAGGCTGCGCTCGGCAGGAAGGCCTGTGTGAGGACGGCTGCCTCGTAGATCTTCGTCATGGTTCTTTCCTCTCGCCTTTCCAATCCTTCGGTGGCATGACAGTGAGTCACAAGGCAACAAGCGCAGCTCATCCATAAGGCCGGGCAGTGATGGAAGCCGGAGTGGTCGATGGGCGTACTGTCGGATCCCCCCGCTGGCTCGTATGTGTGTGCATCCGCAGTGACTAATCTACCCCATTGGAATAGCGAATCGCAGATGCACATGAAAGGTCTGTCAATAAAGAGTCGAAAGCGGATCGGAAACGAGGCGAATCGGCGTTGCGGCGCGCGACCGCAGGGCTGCGGTGGGCGCCTGTGGAATCCGCAGTGTGAGATGTGTAATGTGCCGCTCCAGCACTGCTGCGACGCTGGCCTGTCAATTTCGAGGCGGGCCACCCTCACGCACCCCGTCGATCGCGATCTTGACCAGGAAGTGCCAAACCGTCATGAACCCACTGCCCGGGGACCTTTTCGCCCGCCGACTTCGTCAAGAACGCGAACGCCTCGGCATCAGCCAGGCAGAGCTAGCGCGCCGTATGGCCGCACTGCTCGGCACGAACGTTGGCTCCACCGCCATCACACGCATCGAGCAGCAGACCCGCGCGGTCAGGCTCGACGAGGCGGTCACCGCTGCCGAGGCTCTCGGGGTCCCTCTGATCACACTGGTCAGCGACAACTACGCCCGCGAGAACGAAGCTGAGATCCAGAACCAGCTCGCCGAGCTCGCCCTCACCGAGCAGGAATGGGAGAGGCTGCGCCAGAAGATCCACCGGATCACCCAGACCATCCAGCAACTCTCCGCCGATCGGGAGGCCTTCCGCTCTCACGCGCTGGACGTCAACCCTGAAACCGCCGGCGACTACGAGCTCGATCCTGAGACCCAGGCCGTTCTCGACGCCCGGATGCGTGATGCTCGCAACAAGCCGGCCGACGAGATCACAGCCCCAGACGCATGACGCTGTTGCGGGCGGCCGGGTTGAACTCCCAGTCGTAGACGTTCACCCTCTCGGGCTTCCGTCACCGGCCGGCCCGCATGATCTCCTCGGTGCTCGCGCCGGGCAGGCGTCTACCGCACCATCGCGGGTCGCGCGGACTCGCCCGAAGACGCCATGGCCCTCGTCATGGAGGAGCATGGCCGGCTCGACGACCGGCACGGCGCATCAGCCCTGAAGAGGAAGCGGGGTTCTTCGCTCGGGCCGACGAGCTCAACGCCCGCATCGCCGAGATCCTCGAGCAGTACGGTCTAGGCTCGTAGGCATGGGAATCGACTGGGAGAACATGCTCGGCACAAGCGGCAAGGGCCTCAACGACGCCTACGACAGCGCGGTCTCCGCGGTCATCTACAGCGAGGACCCGGGGGACGACCGTCGGCCGCTCCCAGTCGGCGAAGAGCACGACGACACAGACGGCCTGCGCTGACCTGAGCGCACACGCGAAAATGCCCCGGTGAGTCGGGGCGTTTTCGTTAGGGGTGGTACCAGAGGGTGGGGCCGACGAATCTGGCTGTAAGGCGGTCTCAGAACGCTGTGCGGACATCGCTGCGGGGGTCTCCCACGGGGTCCGCTCGTCGTAGAGTTCAGCTCGGGCAGAGCGCCGCCACGGGCGGGCGCAGCGAACGGCCAGTCTCGCGCTGAACCGAGGTCATATGTGGGACAGTCGCGTCGAAGTGTGGATGCCGTCCTGGGGGCGGTGGATGATGCCGCTGTACGGAAGCCGGATCCTCTCATCGCGTCGGCAGATCCAGTGTCGCCGTCGTGCGGTTCTCGGAACACGTCGAGCAGGTAGTTGCCGGAGGCCGGATCGCGTAGCCATGTCTGATGTACGGCGGCCAGCACCTCCGGTGTGGCGTCCTCCCAGATCCGGCCGTTGCCTGCCGCGTCGAAGACGTATCCGGGGAAGCGGTTGCGGACATCGGGAAAGCTCTCGGCCGGAATCGCGATCTCGGTGTCTCCATGCGTGCGCGTCTGCCTGCCGCGGAACAGGTCCAGCGCCCAGCCCGCGGCCACGTACCAGGGCGTGCTGATCCCGGCCAACTGCTGCGCGACCTCACCGGGGGTTCAGCAGGATGACCACCTGGCTTGGAGGGCTTCGATCTCGCCGGGTGACAGCTCGATGCCGCCGCTGGGCAGTTGCTCGCTCACCGCAGGAATCTAGCAGCGGACTCGAAGGCCCCGGCTGTGGTCAATGAAGGAGATCAGCGGGACCTGAAGTCGCACCGACTGGCGATCACATAAGGTCACCAGCCGGTTGGCTCCTCGGAGAACTGGCGACAGTTGACTACGAGATCCCACCAGTACCAAGCCCGGGGGTTACCGGACGTGAACCCCGTCGCGGTGCCGGATGCCTGACCGGCCCGTTCGGGCTGTGTGACCCGGAGCGGCCACTCGGCGATAGGTGGCCGCTCCGTGCGTCCGGCGCACACGGCAAGATCCCCTCATGGATCCAGCAATCATCGCCGCAGTCATCACCACCCCAACGGCCGTCATCGCTGCCGCAGCCGCGTACGCAGCTGGACGTGCTCAAGCGCGAGCCGCGCACCACGGGCCGATCGACGCGGTACGCCGGCAGCATCAGCGCGACGCGTACGCCGCTCTCACCCGAGCTGCCTGGTCCTATTTGGGGAGCGCCGGGCTTGTGAAGCACCTGGTGGAGCAAGTGAATCGTGCCCGTCTGAACGACCGTGAGCTCACCCCGGAGGCTCGTGCTCGTTTGTGGGGAATGTGGGACCGTACGAGCCTCAGCAGAGACGACGTGGCCGATGTCCTGGCTCCCGCCGACATTCCGCCAGCCATCGGCCGCGCCCTAAGGTGGCTCGAACGAGTGTCACCGACCTGGCGGCAGGACATCCACGACGCCAACAAGATCGACGACGTGGCGCATGCCGAATCCGTGGTCGCGCTCGAAGGTCCTGACCATCTGGCAGAGCTGGCCGAACGGATCAGGCGCCAAGCCGTCTCCGTTCAGCATTGCTGGGCCACGGCGGCGTTCACCCCCTTCAAGCCACTCCTGCGACAGGAGATGGAGTGTGAGGTTCCCCTCGACAAAATGCTTGCGGATCTAAAGGAATCCATTCAGGCGTTCACCCAGGCTGCGCGCGCCCACCTCAACACCCACTAGTAGCACTCCGGCTTTGAGTGAGGGGGAGGGAGACGGGACCCTACCGAGTCTGGAGATCCGCGGTACGGGCGCCTGCTGGAGGATAGATCCTCTCGACGCAGTCAGCGAGGTACGCAGCCTCGCTGAGGTTCAAGGTGAGCTGAACCTCTACTCCGCGCCTCTGGCGGTCAAGGGGCTCGAAGTGCCCCTTCCCGCACATCCACTCCACGACTAGCCGCGACGCGGGCGGGAGCGTGAGCATCACATGGCCGTCGGACAGCTCGATGCGGTGGTCAACGAAACCCCGCTTCAGGCTCGCGGCGAGTCGATCCAGGGCAGCGGTGGAGGTCATGCCCAGAGCCTAACGGCGGACCACCCTCACCCGGACAGCTCTCCATCAATTCCGCTGCATCCCTGCCGAGGAGGGAAAAGGACCCCCACCACCTCGTCATCGCACTGGCGTGCTCAGAGGTTCTGAAGGCGCCATTCCCGTCTATTTACCGGCAGGAGAAACCTGCGCGGGCCACACCATGCCCACCTTCTCCTCACGGGTCGGCCCGCTCGTTCTCGTGCACGACAGTCGACCTGCGCTCATGCACGGTCATCAGCATCTTTCCGGGTCGCACAGTGGCCCGTGCCACCGGGCGCACCGTCTGGCCGGGGGCCAGTGTGAAGCGCACCGTCCGCAGGATCGTGGCCAGGGCTGTGATCAGCTCGGTAGTTGCGAACCGATCGCCAATGCATCGGTGTTTGCCCGCACCCCAGGGCAGAAGAGCTCCTGGCGGGAGTTCCTGCGCGCCGTCCAACCAGCGGTCGGGGTCGAACTGCAGGGGCGAGGGATAGAGGTCCGGGTCGCGGTGCAGGGCGTGCTGGCAGTAGGCCAAGTTCGTACCGGCTGGCAGCGTCCACGGCCCGAGCCTGGTCTCCTTGAGGGTGCGACGGGTCAGGATCCAGCCCGTGACATGCAGCCGCAGTACCTCCTTGATCACCCGGTCCAGGGTCGGCAGCTGGCTGATGTCCGCGAACGTCACCGGCCGGTCGCCCAGCACCTGTTCCAGCTCGTCCAGCACCTCAGTCTCGATGTTGGGATGCCGAGCCAGCTCGTAAAGCACCCAGGCCAATACCGAGCCCGTGTTCTCCGTGCCGGCCAACGCGAGCGTGAGTACCTCGGAACAGATCTGCTCATCCGTCAGCGGGCGACCGGTCTCCTCGTCCTGCACG
The DNA here is from genome assembly GCF_030817415.1 of Streptomyces umbrinus. Classification (NCBI taxonomy): domain Bacteria; kingdom Bacillati; phylum Actinomycetota; class Actinomycetes; order Kitasatosporales; family Streptomycetaceae; genus Streptomyces; species Streptomyces umbrinus. Next base: position 10,140,592 of record NZ_JAUSZI010000002.1, read on the forward strand.
GTGAGCATCACAGAAAGCATGTCGCCGGTGTGGTGGCCCGTGGAGCGCAGGCCCGCGACAGCCTCGGAAATAGTGCTCCAAATGGCGGTCCGGGCCCTGTCGAAGCGGCGGTTGAGCGGGAGCGGCAAGCGCTTAGCCCAGCCTGGCATCATGATCCGCAGACCGACGCTGTCCATCACCGAGGCCAGGTTCTGGCGTAGTTGCCGGAAGGCGGCGGCGTCGAGGCTGTCGGAGAACACCGTTTTAGTGAGCATGGTCAGCGACAGCTGCACCATGCTCTCGCGGACATCGATCCGCTGACCCGGGGTCCAGCTGTCGAGTGCGGCTTCCGTCTCGGTGCGCATGATGTCGACGTACCGGCCCAACTTGGGTCGCGCGAAAGCGGGTTGCATCTGGCGACGCTTAGCGCTGTGCACGTCCCCGGCGACAGTGACCACGGAGGTGCCCAGAAGTACGCGCATCTCGTCGAAGAACGAACCCTTGTCGAGGGTGTCCGCGATCGGGGCAGTGAGCATCGCACGGATCAAAGCGGGGTCCTGGACGACCAGTGTGGGGGTACCCGGCTGGAGCGTGATCTCCACCAGGGGCCCGTACTGGCGGAGCGAGGCAATGAAGGGGAGGGGGTCAGGGAAGAGCCGGAAGAAGTGGCCGAGCAGCGGAAGAGATCCCGCTGCCTTGGGTATGGGGGGAGGCGCTGCGGTAGTCACGGCGGTTCAGTCCCTTCACGGTGATGACCTGTCATCACTGCCCATATCGCCCCTGGGCGCAATCGTGCGCTTTGGGTGGCGTTGGCCACGTGCAAGGGGGTGGTGGCGAGGCTCCCGGTGGAGCGCGGAGACCGCCTGGGCGTCAACGGCCCTTCTCCCGCGGTGTGTTGAGGGTTACCGGCCGGGTTTGCCGCGCCTGTTGAGGGGTGCGGTCCTGGGACGATCACGGGCAGTTCCTGCGAGTGGAGCCGAGACCTCGCCCGTCCCGCCCGTGATCAGTTGTCAAAAGCCCTACCCGTTGGGGAACTTCCAGATGTACGGCTCGCCGTCCTCCTCCGACCAGTGGACCTCTACCTCCTTCGCGGCCGCCGGTACCAGATACGACTCGCACAGAGTGTGCGATTCCGACGGCGCCCAGCCCTCAATGTCGTAGGGGTCCTCGCAGCCCGGTGCGTCGTCAGAGGCGCCGATGAGCAGGGCGCCCTTCTGGCCGTCGGCGTAGATGACGGTGGAGTCGTTGGCCTCGGAGTCGCTGGTGAGGGCCGGTCCGCTCTTATGCGTGAACTTGAGGTGGGCGACCGCGAGGGCCATGCCCTTGGCGTCGGCCGGGTCCCGGACCAGCTTCGCGGCTTCGGCCTCCGTGCCGAGCTCCACCTTCTCTGCGGTGATCTCGTATGTAACGTTGCCGCTCTCCTCCTTGACCGTCGCCGTGGCGCTCTCGCCGGCGGCCAGCTCACCACCGGATGCTTCCTCGGACTGAGACGCCGCGGCCTCCGGTGCGGTGTTGGACTTCGGAGTGGTGGACTCCTTTACGTCAGCATTGGCGCTGTTGTCCGCGTCGCCGCACGCACTGAGGGTGAGTGCAAGGACTGCGACGGGGGCGACGATGAGCAGCGTGTTCTTGTGGTGCAGCACAACAGAGTCCTTCTCTAGGTGATGGCGTGGATGGCGCATGCAACTGCCGGATGTGGCTGAGGGCGTGACGCCGGTCTGGTTGTGAGCGGCCTGAGCCCGGTCCCGCCGGACTGCTGGGGCTTGTTGGCACTTCAGGTGCCGGGCTCGGTCTGGCATGGATGCCCTACCAGTCACCCACCAAGGGCTCTTCAGCCGGCGGTGGGCGAGTGTCCGCTGTAGATACTTGGCCTGAGGGAGAGGGCCGGAGAGCATTGTCGAGGGCGGCGAGGGCAACGCCGTAGAGCCGGTCGGGGTCGGTCCACCAGTGGGTCAACTCCAGCCCGGAGACGGCCAATTCGTCTGCCAGGCCTTCGGGGCGGAATGTGGCCGACAGTGCGGTGCGCAGGTCCTCTCCCGCCTCGAAGTGAACGAGTGTGCCGCCCAGTCCGTGAAAGGTCACGGACTGTTCTCGCCGTGAGCGCAGCTGTACCTCGATCCGCTCATGGTCGACGTCCCAGACCACGACGTGCTCGAATGAGTCGAGGTCGACGTCGGCCCCGAGTTCGCGGCTGAGGCGGGCCAGCACATTTCGGTTGAAGCGTCCGGTGCCCCCGTCGGCGTCGTTGTACGCCGCGACGATTGCGGTGGGGTCCTTGGCCAGGCGGACGCCGAGCAGCAGCGTGTCACCCGGGTCCAGGGCAGTCCTCACGCTGGTCAGGAAGGCGCTCCGTTCGGACGGCAGCAGGTTGCCGAAGCCGCCTCCAAGGAAGGCCAGCAGGCGTGGGGCCGGGAGGGAGTTCCGGCATCGTGGTGAAGTCGGCGACGGCGGCATGGACCTCCAGACCGGAGAAAGCGGCGGTGAGAGCCCGGTCGGCTTCGTCCAGAGGACTGCTGCTGGCTCCGACATACATGTGGTGGCACAGCGTGCCGTGGTCCTGCAGCGCGTCGACGAGCAGGTGGGTCTTGGTGGACGACGTGAAACCGAACTCAATGAGCGTGCGCGCGCCGGTGAGGGAGGCAATATCCGGGCAGGAGCGCGTGAGAATGGCTCGCTCAGCCCTCGTCGGGCAGTGCTCAGGAAGTCGGGCGACCTCCGGAAACGGACTGCTGCCGGTCGCGGCGTACAGCCACTGCGGAGGCAGACGTCTGGGACGCAAGGTCAGCCCGTGGCGCACCTCACGTCGCAATGCGGCGGTGGTGGCGTCGGTTGGCATGCATGGCTCCTGACACTGCGTGACATGCAGCTCGCGGAGCAGGTTCAGTGCCTGCCGCGGGCTACGTCGAGCAACTAGTTGGCCTGCGCGCGGCCTCAATGGGTTCACGGAACCCTCCCGGCGTTCAGTGCCTCAGGGCGGGAGAGTGTGGCTCGGCGGGCCCCGTCGATGACCGCGGCGAGAAGGCGGTCTGGATCGTCGTCGATCAGAACCAGATCGTGAGGGCTCGCGTCGGCAGGAATGCCCAGGAGCCCGGCCTCGGCCGCTGTGTGAAGGACGTGCAGGAGAGAACGGAACCGGCCCGCGGTGGCGAGGACTCCCAGAGTGCGGCGTCGGCTGTCGAGAGTGGTCGCTGCCCACGCCGTGGCCAGCTCGTCCAGGGTGGCGATGTTGCCTGGCAGTATCAGGAACGCATCGGCCAACGCCCGCATCCGGCTGGTTCGGCGTTCCGGGTCGGCCACCACCTGAAGTTCACTGAGACCGGTGTGGGCCAGCCCGCGAGCGTGGAGGGTGCGGGAGATGACGCCAGTGACCTGGCCCCCGGCGTCCAGGGCGGCGGAGGCCATCGCGCCCATGAGACCGAGGCTGCCGCCTCCGTACACCAGTTGAATGCCATGTTCGGCCAGGCCACGCCCGATCGTTTCAGCGGTCTGAAGGCAGGACGGCCCGGTGCCCGCGTCGGCGCAGAACACCGCGATATTCAGCGTGTGTTGGCGAGTCTGGGCTGGCTGGTTCATGACGTGCACAGCTCGATCTCCTTAGCCATCGGGGTGAGCAGGGGCAGAGCCTCGGCGCGGTGGTGCCGCCCGGGGCCACCGCGCGGTCCGACGAGTTCGGCTGGAGTGATGCCGTGTTTGGTCTGGTCGGCCTTCGAAGCGAGGACAGGTTCCATTGCTCCCTGGGTCATGGGGTCACCTGCTCGGGAGGGAAATGCATCCGATAGGCGGCCCGCTGGTCGTCGCTCTCTGCGAAGTGGTGGTCGCTGCGGACCATGCGACGTACAGCGATCAGCGGGCGGGGGGCGCGGTTGACCGGGAAGGCAGGGCTGTGTGCCGCCGGGGCGTCGCAGTCCGGGTGGAGCTGGCCGATCATCAGGCCCCGTTGCATGACCGCCACTTTGACCGCCGCGTGGGCGGCGTCCAGGAGGTGCCCTTGGTCTTTGGTGAGCGGGTCCAGGAGCACGATCAGGGCGCGCAGATGCTCGGGTCCCTCGGGCCAGGCGTGGGCTTCGTACTGGTCAACGGCCGCGAGCACGACGCCGCCAAGTTCATCAACGGCGCGGTCGGAGGTAGGCGTCCAGTTCGCGGAGACGATGTGGACCAGGCCCGCCCGTTGGGCGGGCACGACGTATGGACAGACTGCGCCAGAGCGCCCGAGCTGTGGGTGGGGCCGGCTGACGTAGTCGGCGATCCAGGTTTCGACCGCGGCCTTGGCGGAGCGGTTCGGAGTATCAAAACGGAGGTCGAGTGGAAGCGACAGGTCTGCGACCAGGGCATCGACTGCTGCCCGGGTGACGTGGCCGACGGCCACCATGTGCGCACGCCGGCCCTCACAGGCCAGATGCCACCGGTCCACCACACGGTCCGCCGGCCGGTCGAAGGTGACCGTCAGCGAATCACGCGCACGCTCCGGGGTCGCGCCGACCCGCTCCAACTGTTCGGCGGCGTAGGCGGCGGTGTCCAGGCAGGACTGCACCCTGGCACGCATGCCCTCGTGTCCCAGCCTGCGCAACGCTGCCCACATCAGCAGGACAGCGAGGCCCGAACGCGAGCATCCCCAGGTTCGGTCGGTGGCCGCGACGTACTCGGCCGCCACGGTGGCCTCGGGCATCACCTCGGGACGGGCCAGGAAGACGCCCGCCGGAACGGGCAGGCCGAGCAGTTTGTGCCCGGATACCGAGATCGAGTCAGCACCGTGGGCGAAACTCCACGACGGCTCGGAGGGTGCATGCGCGGCCACAGGCCCACCCAGCGCGGCATCCACATGGACGTAGACCTCACCAGCCGCGCCCGCCGCCCGCCGCAGCAGCGCCGTGTCATCCCAGCCACCGCGGAACGTCGTCCCTGCGGTGGCCACGACAATTGCGCCCGGGTCGCGTCGTTTGAGGCGCCGTCGGACCGAGCGGTGCACGATGGCGCGCATCTCGAGATGGCTGGGATCCATCGACCCGTCCGCCAGTGTCTGCACGGTGAGCAGCTTCATCCGTAGACGGTCGGTGACTTTGCAGAGGGTGTAGTGGGCTTCACTGCTGGCGTAGACCACCGCATCGGGCAGCCTGTCGCGGGCCAGTTCCAGGCCCCGTTCCAGTCCTTCGGTTCCGCCACTGGTGACGTATCCGTACACGTCGTCCGGGTCGCTGGCGGACGCAGTCTCGGCGAAGAACCTGACGACGGCCTGTTCGTAGGCCTTCGCGTGCACGCCGCTGGCGTCGGGTTGCGAGGGATCACCGACATTGTTGACGAGCACGTCCAGCAACGGCGCGAGTTCCCGGTGGGAGAAGTCGAGGGAGCCGGGAAACCCGAGCACTCTCGGCTGTTCGCGACGCAGCTCCTCGATCCATGTCAGCAGACCGCGGGTGTCCGCGACCTTGTCATGAGCCTGGTGCCCGATCCTCAGACGCGGATCTGCTCCGGTGTGCGGCATCACGGCCCCGGCGGAACCCGAAACAGGCGTGCCCAGCACGGCATCGGAAGTCGGTGGCGCGGGCGAGAGGCTGCTGGACATGCGAACTCCAGGTGCACTGTGCGAGGTGAGGAGGTACGAGGTCGTCAGGCGTACGGGTCGCTGTTCGGAACAAGAAGGATTTGTCGCCGGCACGAATGTGGTCTTCGGACCGGCGGGCGGGGAGAAGTGCATCAGGCGCCCGACCGCTCAGACAGTTGCCGATCGCCGGGCTGTGCACGCTAGGCGGTGAAGACGTGCATGCCGCTGCAGTCCAGGGGCCTGGTGCCGACCTTCACCTTGCAGACGCGGATTTTGTAGCTCCGTCCGTCGCGCAGGTCGTACTTGCTGTTGTCGACGGAGGAGCAGCGCCCGTTGTCGTGGTTGTCAGCGACCTGGTAGACGAGGCTTTCCCACTGGTTGTTGGTGATGATCTGGACCAGCGCCTTGTACCCGTCGGTGCGGATATCGCAGGCCGTGGTGACGTCGTTCTTCGCCTTGAAGTAGCCCTTGGCGCCACTCGGGTTGTCTCGGCTGTACCACCAGCCGGAGTTGGCAGCGGAAGCCGGGCTGGTCGCTGTAACGACGATCAGTCCGCCCAGGGCCACGGCGGACGCCGTGCGCTTGGCAAGGCTGGCGATGTCCATCAGGGCTCTTTCTGTTCGGTGGGACGTGACGAGGCCGCTTCGCTGGCGTCAGGTGCGGTTCCAGGCGCGACGGACGTGCTGGTTGAGGCCGGTGTGCAGCGCGCGAAGGCTCGATCCGTTCGATCACGGCTTCGGTCTGGCGGCGGAAAAGCGTGATGACCGCAGAGGGAAGTGCAGGTCTGAAGGCGTCTAGGACGTTGCGAGCGACCAGGGTGACTCAGCGGAGCCCACCTGGCTGGTGGCGACCGGTGCGGCGGTGCGGTTGGGTTGGCCCGCGCGTGAGGGTTTCGGCCGGGGGCGGGCAGGATGGTGGGCACGGGCGTTCCGGAAACGGGATAGGTGTTCCTTGGTGCGACCACGGCGTCTGTGCCTTGCCGGGCGGTGAGGTGGCTGGGGGTGCTGACGGGGGCGACGGCACCCCCAGCCGCAGCCGAGCCGCTCGGGGGGTGAGCGTCGGCCGTTCCAATAGGGGCAGAACGGTCCGGATCTCGGCTGGTCCGACCGGGTCAGGGCCGGTCGGAGTCTGGGTCAGCGCGTGCGGCGCGCTAGGAGCTGCTGCTGGGAGGCCATGCGCTCCGGCCGCGCGCCACTCGTTGGGGGGAGTCCGCAGCTTCCCTTAGCGGGAGCCGACCGCGGTGCGCTGTGCCGCGGTGACGCGAACGCGACGTCCAGCCCGAACGGTTGCTAGCCACCAGTCCAGACGGCACCGTGGTGTTGTGGTCTGCGCGGTGAGGACCAGCTGCTGATGTGAACGCCGTGTTGGGACGGCGTGACCGGAGACGGCGCCGGCACAGGGTCCTGTGGAAGTGCATCAATTCACCCCGCTGGAAATCGGGGGCCCGGCGCTCGAAGGCTTCCCAGTCTTCACCGCTGTTCCAGCGGCGGGCACTGATCTGTCCTGAACTCCGCCCGCGCTCAACACGCGGGTGGCCCCAGTGGATTACTGAGTCTGCTGGTGCTGACTCTGCCGAGAGTCGTTGTGTCCAGTCCCTGGCAGGCCTGGTCTTGCTGGTGAGCGCGGGCAGCCGGGGTTTTCTGTCGTGCAGTCCCCCGGTGCCGTCTGCGGTTGAAGCCGCGTGCGGAACCGAGCCATCAAGTCGGGCAAGCCGACAGGTGTCGTACTCCGCCCCCTGCGTGCGCTGCCCGTCCGGGCCGCTTTCGAGAACACCCCCGCGGCTCTGGCACTACTGCCTCGGTTTCGGTGCAGCTGGCTGTGCTTGCATGAGGTAACGCTATGCGTGCAGCTAGGCCGTCACCACGGCACGTCTGCACCAACTGAGCTGCATCACCTTTCTGTTGTGCACCGCCGCTTTGTGTCGCACATGACAGGTGCACATTCGCTCAGCTACGCCTTTCGTATCTGCACACATGAACTTCCCTGCCGCAAAACGCCCTTACGGGATAGCCCGGCTAAATGTGTTGGCGTACACCTTGAGGTGGACCTGGAAAGATTTCCGTGAAGCGGGAGTGTGCCAGGGCCCTTGAAGTGCCCAAGTAGGTACACGCGAACATGCTCACCGCGTCGCACACCATGACCATCCAGAGCCCTGCCTTGGCCGGCGATGCCAGGCCAGCCGTTCTACGCCACCGGCGGTATGGGCGGTGCTGGAAGGTCGACAACGCGAGCGAGGGCGGCTGTGACGAGAGCGCAGTGGCCAGGCAGGTGCCGGGAGGCCCAATCGGCTGCCAGCGTCAGGAAGTCGGCCAGGTCGCGCTCGGCACCGGCGAGTAGGTTGCAGAGCTCGGCGACGGACAGCTCAATCACCGGGCTGTCGCTCTGCTCGGCGTTGACAGTGAGCCGGACAGTGTCGCCGAAGCGCTCCGCAACCGGTGACACGGGGTCGTGGCCGAAACCGAGCAGGCTGCCGTTGTCGATGAACTCGTGCCAGTCGCGCCAGTCCTCCAGTCCGTCGCAGCAGCCAGGCAGGAAGGTGACGCCTGTGGAGTTGTCGGTGACCCTCAGGCCGCCGGCGGCGAAGAGGTTGTCGAAGGTCAGCAGTCCGTGAAGGAACGAGTCAAGTGCGTCGGCCGGACGAGGCGGGCGGTCGCCGTCGGGGTCGATGTCATTGCAGCTGGCGACGCGCATCACCGCCGACCCGACCTCAGCGGGTGAGAGCTCACCGCTGAGAGGCAGAAAGCCAGACGACTCGACCTCGGCGACAGGCCAGAGGGCGAAGCCGTCAGGCGCGTATACCTCCAAGACAGGCTGCATCACGATCATCCTGCGGAGTGTTCCGCATCCCCCGCCCGCGGCACCTCCCAATTACGCCGAGCACCCTCAGGTCCGCCAAGGAAGCTGAGCACTTTCGGTTGAACCGTCCTGGCCAGCCAGGGGTGTACGCCGACAAAATGCGGCAAGCCTTCGCGTACGCCACGCGGTTGGGAGTAAATTCGCATGCAGTTGCGGTGCAAAGAACTGTTGCCACGCCAGCAGTGCAGATTCGGGATTTCGGAATGCTTCGAGATCGCCGTGGCCAGAGCGCCAGAGCGCCAGAGCCCTGGGAGACGTTCGGGTACTCCGAGCCGCTCGCTCCAATGCGGGCGTCCGCGCCGACCTCGAAGGGAATGGCTAGCGCTTATCACCGCGTGGTCCAGGTCAACCGAGATACCCGTCATGCGCGGGCTTCGCTACCAGTCGCGTCGCCGCCCCGAGTGCGATTGGACGACGGGGCGGGGTGACCGCGTACGGGATGCGGCTTTTCCGGGCAGACCAAGGTCAAGCGTTGGTTCGGGTATTCCTCAAGCCGCCCGCAATGCCGCACAGCTGTCCGTGATTTCGGGACGTCCGGTCTCAATGTGGAGGGCGAACAGCAGATCGCGCAGTCCGGCCATCGACGCCAGATCGCGGGACATGTGCTCCTCAACGGCCCTGAGGTGCGAGCGGACCGTGACCTCGGAAAGCTCTAGGGCTCGGGCAGTGGATTCGATGTGGGTGTCATGCGACAACCAGGACTGCGCGGTGGCGAGGAGAGCCCGCCGGTCATCGCGGGCGGTGCGCAGCAGGATACTCGCCCAGGCCGCTATCGGCGGAGCCGCGAGGAGCGAGGGCAGCGTCGGGGCCACGGGCGGGGTAAGAGTCTCGGAGCGCTCGGGGGCGTCTCGCTGAGTGACGAGCTCGAGGGCCAGGCCGACGGCCACGCGGTTGGTGACTTTGCTCAGGTCCAGTTGGAGCAGGTCCGCGGCGCGGGCTACACGCCGGGTAACCGTGTTGCGATGCAGTGAGAGTCGGCGCGCCGCCACGGTGTAGGGGTAGGCGAGTGCGGCAGGCAGCGCCTCGCGGAGGGGGATCCACTGCTCTGCCTTGTGCATGAGGGGGTGGAGGAGGCTGTGCGCCCACTGCTGGGATTCGTCTTCCGGGAGAAGACTGACCAGGTCGGTATTCTGGGCGGACAGCGCGACGCTGTCAGGTTGGTGTGTGGCGAACCTCTGGGCCGTCAGCGCTTCATCTACGGCGTCAGCTACCAGCGAAAGCGAGTAGATGCCGCTGCCTCCCAGCGATATGCCCTGTCCAAGACCCGCGACAACCCGCACCAGGTCGCCGGCAACGCTGGTCTCCACCATGCGATCCGGGCGAACGGGATTGACAATCAGGACACGGCCAGCGTGACGTGGATCGGCAACAACGAGTGCACGTCCCTTGACAGCTGCGTGACACCTTCGCACCACGGCATCACGCAGCGCGGCAGTGGTCTCGAGGATGTAAGCGCGAGCTGTGTCCGGGTCGAGGAGTCCGGGGGTGAGTGTGGCCATGACCCTTCGGGCCTTGGCGGGCTCACCCGCCAGCAGCAGTTCCGCCGCCGCCATGCGGGCAGCATGCGAAGCCTCGCTGGTAACCCGAAATTCGCGGCGTGCCTGATCCACCAAGCCAAGGATCTTCGCGCCATGACGCAGCAATCGCCGTTCAGCCTCGTCGAACGGTGTCCGTCTCGCGACCGCGAGAACGGTGTCGGCTCCCGTCGCCGGGGCCAGGGAGATGAGGTGGGTGTGCGCAGCCGACGGACCGTCGTAGCCTGCGCCGTCCACCGACTGACGGATAATGGCGTGAGCAAGGTGCTCTGCTGCAGTGGCAGGCGAGGCCGCGAGGACGCGCTCCGACTCGCTGACCATGACCTGAGCGTCCAGGGTCTGGGCCAGCCAGTCTGCGATGCGCTCCATCGCCTTCGTGTCCGCAAGTTGTGCGGGCAACTGCTGTATGAGCATGTTGAGCTGGGCAGCCCGGTGTTCGGCGCGCGCCAGGAGGTCGTTGTGGATCGCTTCATGTAGGTCCAGCCATCTCTCCGGTGCTGCCGTCGTTGTCATGAGGGGGATCGCGAGCTCGTCGGACAGGTCACGCAGCGGTTGCGGGAACGGCTGGTGCGCGCCGGATTGGCCTGTGATCACGATGGCCGCGCACCGCTGCAAAGCCATCTGACGCAGAAGAGTTTCAAGGGCATCTGCTATCTGGCCACGGAGACGGAACGGCGTTCGGCCCGTGACCAGTACGAGAGTGCCGACCTGAAGCGGGCACTGGCGGCCTTCCAAGAGCTGCGTCAGCGACAGGGTGGCCAGCCCGGTCACTGTCGTCTTGTGGTAGCCCGCCGGATTCTGCGGCCAGGCGAACGTCAGTCCGAGGTCGGGCTTGTCGGCAGGCAACGAGCCGAGCGTTGGCATTTTCCTCTCCTCGGTACTGCTCGGCCGTGCGACGGCGAGCCCGCTGATAGACAGGGTGTACTTAGTTGCAGCGCCGCCAGAAGGCTGGCTTCCACCCTTGCAGGAACAGACCTTCAGTTGGCGGCATCCACATCTGCCGGACACAAAAGGACGCACACTGAGCGCGACGGGCGCCTCGTGCACATTCTTCCCGTCTCGTGAGCCTGACGTGAGTCGACGAAGTCGCCAGCGGCGGCAGCCATCAGATCTTCATACAACCCGTCTAAAGTGTCAACGAACGCAGACGTTTTTGGGCTCGCGTGTCTCCTGCGGCCTCTGTGACGCAACGTTCGAAGGGGCTGTGCTGGTGCGCCGACTGGCCCACCAGCAGAAGTGGGCGGCGCGGTGTGGTATGCACGGCGAGCCTTCCCGCGGTCAGGGATCAGCTGTGACGGGACTGAGGCCAGCGGCCACTGAGCGCTGCGGACGCGCAGGGACGACCCTGGGGGCGCTGACCTGGGCTGTCGGCTGCGCACCCCTGGATGGTGCGCAGCCGACAGCCGCAGGCGCATGGTGGCCGCACGGCACTGGCGCGGCGCTGGCCGTGGTGGACCAGCGATCCCACTCGGTGGCCGACACGTGTGTGTGGGGCCGGCGGCGGTGCTGGCGCGCAGAAGCCGGACCAGGTCGAAGCGCTGGTAGTTGATCTCGTCGGCAGGCACACCGAACGGGTCACGTCTGTCCATGCGTCCTCCCGATCCTGCTCCCACAGGCGTCGGCCGCCCCCGACTTGCTACCAGCCCGGTGCGACGCCACGACTGTGAACGGAGCTCCCGTCGGCGGCCGACCGCGATCTCGCGGCTTGCCGTCAGTCGCAACTGTGTGTCGGCTGAGGCGGGTTGGACATACTCAAAGGGTTGTGAACGAAGATTGCAAGATGCAGAGTTTGCAGTAACAGCAGGTTGTAGAAAGTGCCGGGAGGGGTTTCTGTGGCTCGCGAGAGGTCTGGCAGGACCGTCGCGCATCTCGTTCTGGCCACCCGGCTCAAAACGTTGCGTGAGGCGGCAGGAATGTCCCGAGGCGAGGCCGCCAATGCACTCGGGGCCCACACCGCAACTGTCCGCCGCATCGAGCAGGCCGAGACCTCCCTGGATGAGGGTCAGGTCCATGCCCTGCTCACGGCGTACGGCGCGGGCACTGCCGAAATCGAAGCGTTCCTCGGAGAACTCGCGGCCGCCAACCTCCCGGGGTGGTGGCATCCGTGGCGGTCCGTCATGGACCCATGGCAGCTGGACCTCATGAGCGTGGAATCCGCAGCCCGGATCATCCGCGTGTGGGAGCCGGCACTTGTTCCTGCCCTGCTGCGTACACCGTCCTATGCACGCGCCGTCGACAGCATCCGCAGACCCGACCTGTCCCCTGCGGACAAGGACCGGCGCACTGAGCTGCTCATGGAACGCCAGAAGCGGTTGCGTCAGCAGAACACGAGCATCTGGGCCATCATGTCCGCCGCGGCGCTGCATACGTTCGTAGGCAACGAGGATGTGATGGTCGAGCAGCGGCAGGCACTGAGGACCGCCCTGGCACGCCCCGATGTGACCTTGCAGATTCACCCTCTGGGCGGTCGTTGCCACCCCATGACCGGCATGCCGACCGTGTCCCTGTACCGGGTTGACGTGCCGGAGATCCCCGACCACGTGGTCCGTGAAGGAGATCTGCACGGAAGTGCTGACGTCTCGAGCAGCCTGCACGCGGTGTCGGCGTATCACTTGTTGATGGACCACACCTGCGTCATCGCGCCCCATCCAAACGAATCGAAGGACGTACTGACATGACTGAGCCGACCCGCCCGCATCAGCCGATCGACACGTCCGTCGCGCACAGTGCGCGCGTCTGGAACTACTGGCTGGGCGGAAAAGACCACTACCCCGCAGACCAAGCCGCCGGCGACGCCTACAGCAGCAAATACCCCAGCATCGTTCCGTTCGCCAAGGAATCGCGGGACTTCCTGCGGCGTACCACCGCCTACCTCGCCAAAGCAGGGGTCCGGCAGTTCATCGACCTGGGCGCCGGGCTGCCGACCAGCAACAACACCCATGAAGTCGCACAGCGGGTCTCGCCCGACTGCCGCGTGGTCTACATCGATCACGACCCGATCGTGCTGCTGCACGTCCATGCGCTGCTCACCAGCACCCCCGAGGGCGCCACCAACTATGTGCAGGCGGACATGCGGGACACGGACGCCGTCTTAGCCGGCGCGGCCAAGACGCTGGACATGACCAAGCCGATCGCTCTGGTCATCAACGACGTGCTTGGCCATATCGAGAACTGGTCCGAAGCCCGGGGTCTGGTGAGCCGGCTGGTCGAGCAGCTTCCGTCGGGCAGCTACCTGTCACTGAGCCACTCCACCGCAGCGGACGAGGAACACCAAGCGGTACAGGACGAATACAACAGCTCCGGGGCGATTCCCTACATGTTCCGTGAGCCGTCGGTGGCCATCGAGCTCTTCGAGGGCACCGAACTGGTCGAACCCGGGTTCACGAGCTGGCCGCGCTGGCGCCCCGACGCGAACACCGGCCTTCTTACCGACCGCGCGGGCTGGGGTGGGGTGGCGCGGATCTCATGAAGACCGGCAGTGTGGAGCCCGCGCCTGCCTCTCCCGTGGAGGTGACGCGGTATCAGGTGGTGCGGCGACTCACCCGTGCAGCAGCTCACTCGGACGACCAGCTGATCGCTGAGGCCGCGGCTCTGGCCGAGGGCTGGGCGGTCCTGGTGGATCTCATGGGTGACGTCGTCTGCAGCGCCCCCCACGCCGCCGGACCCGAGGGGGTGCGTGCCGCCACGCACCCCCAGTTCTACCCAAACCTGACGATCCGCAAGATGGCCGGTGCCGTCCTCGTCATCACCCCCGGCACGGCATCACCCGCATCCCGCATCGACCTGGTCGCGCGGACCACCGTTGATCTGCTCAGAATGCGGGCGCGGGTCCGTCGGGAGGAGGAGACTCACCACGCTGAACAGCGGCTGCACACCGCCGTTTTGCATCTCCTGCTGAGCGGTCAGCCCCATCTGGCAATCGACGTGCTGGGCACCGCCGCCACACACGCCACGGTATTCCGGCTGTCCGGTCAGTTTGTGCATGCCGCCTATCAGACTCATTGGCGAGCAGCGCAGCCCAGCGTGTCTCCCAAAGCCCCCGGCATGTTGGTGTGCATGGAGGGAAACGAGTTGGTGGTCGTCGCGCTCCACGGCCTCGACCATGACCGCCACGTGGCACGCCCTGTCGTCGCGCGCATCGCAGCCCGGCATCAGCTGGCCGGCGGCGTCTCAGACCCGTTGCCGCTGGACATGGTCGCCACGGCGTGGGCCGAGGCAGGGAACGCTCGGCACGGCGCAACGTCCGGCTGCCTGGCGTCCGCGACCTTCCTGGGGTCGCACGGCCTGCTCCGTGTCGTGCCCGCCGGCCGGCTCGCCCGTTGGTCCGCCGCCGTCCTCAAGCCCCTCAACCGCGAGCAGCACCGGACGCTGGAGGCCTACCTGCGGTCGGGGTCCGCTCAGGCCGCTGCAGCAGTGCTCGACGTGTCCGAAGGCACGGTTCGTGCACGCCTTCGCTGGATTGGCACTCTCCTGGCCGCCGAACTGGACAACCCCACCGTGCAGGCACAACTCCTGCTGGCCATGCGGGCCCCGGCTGCTCCCGTACGGATCAGCTCGTCCGCACGTCTTGGTCCCGACCGCCCGCTGCCCACCGATCTGCTCGACCCCGACGACGCCCGGCGCTGGGCCTCCGCCCTCCTCAGACCTCTGGACAAGCCGCTGCGTATCGCCCTTCGATGTTGGCTCCAACACCGTGGCCGCACGGCACCCGCTGCCTCCGAGTTGAGGCTGAGCCGGAGCACGCTCACCGACTGGCTGAGCAAGTGCGGCAGGGCACTGTCCCTCGACCTGTCGTCCGCGACAGTGCGGGCGGAACTCCACCTGGCCGCCGAGACGATCGCGACCCCCGAGGACACCCCGGCTCGGTTGCCGCGGCGAGGAGGCAGAACATATCGGGGACAACAGCCCTGAAAGGAGCGTTGTTGTCCGCAGCCAACTGCAGCACGGACTTCAGCCAGTCTCCGATCTATGTGCCAGGGCAGGAGCAGCCGGGCGGCGCCCGCGCCCTGCACCGCACACCGACGACTCGCGGCCCGCAGGTCCGGTTGATCGGGCTCTCGCCGGGCGTCACGCGCGGCGCGGACCCAATACAGGGGCCAGGCTCGCCACTGCGTGCCGGGGCGTCCCGGCCACGACCCCAACCACCAGTCCGGGAACAGCGGAGGTGCAGGGCGACCCGCCCGGTGAAGGCGCTGCGAGATGGTCCACTCGCCGGAAGGTGCACGGCGACCGGGGCGGCGGGCGGCGCTTTCAGTACGTGCCGCACCACCTGATTCCCTAAGGGGTGCTTTCAGAAAGCCGGATGCTTGCGGGCGAGAGTCATGCAGTGTGCGAGCTGGAGGAAAGCGTCGTGCATGTCGTCTCGGGTCTCCCAGCGAGTGCGGAGGCGTCGGGGGCCGTGCAGCCAAGCGATGGCCGACTCGGCGACCCATCGGATGCAGCCCAGGCCCGAGCCGTGTGGTTCGCCACGTCGGGCGATCTTCGGGACGATGCCGCGCTCGCGCAGTCGGCGGCGGTAGCTGTCGTGGTCGTAGCCGCGGTCGGCATACAACTCACGGGGCTTGCGCCGGGGACGCCCGCGCTTGCCCCGCACCGGCGGCACACCGTCGACCAGGGGCAGAAGCTGGGTGACGTCGTTGCGGTGTCCGCCGGTCAACGACACCCGCAGCGGGGTGCCATGCACATCGGTCAGGACATGATGCTTCGAGCCCGGCCGTGCACGGTCAACCGGACTCGGACCGACTTTTGGGCTGCTTCGCCCCCGCCTGGCCTGCACGTGTGAGGCATCAACGGTGACGCGGGAGAAGTCCAGACGGTCCGCCGCCCGTAACCGGTCCAGCAGGACCCGCTGCAGTTCCTCCCACACCCCGGCCTGCTGCCACTCGGCCAGCCGACGCCAGCAGGTGGGACCGGAACCGAAACCCAACTCCTGCGGCAGGTACTCCCACTGGATGCCGGTGTACAGCACGAACAGCACACCCTGCAGCGTCTTGCGGTCATCGATCCGCTTGCGTCCCGGGTACCGGAACCGCCGCTCATGCCTTGGCAACAGTGGCTCGATCACCGCCCACAACTCGTCACTGACCTCCCACGGCTTCCGCCGCGCCATGGTCACACCCCACAAAACACGGAATCACTTCCAACCCCACCGTGCCACAACAGGATCTTTCTGCAAGGACCCCTAAGGGAGAACCGAGGACGACGAAGCGACGGGCGGTACTGTGTTCCGCTCGCGTACGTGGTGGCGACACTGCTGTTGGCAGAGTCAAGGACCGTGTCACAGGCGCCCTTTGGGGCCAGTCGCCTGCGAAGGTTGGACTGGATCCGGCCAGAAATGCAGGGAGAGGGTGTTCCAGGCGTTGGTGCGGGAAGGCACTGGTCGGCGATCTCCACGTACGAGAAGAGGTCAGATGGTTCCGTTTCCTACGAACGTGGCACTCATGCGTTTGCAGGCGATCAACAGGATGTTGGAAGCGCTGCGGCCGTCGTCGATCGTGGCAAGGGTGAGGCGGAGGCGATAACTGCTCCCCCCAGCACCAGAGCGCAGGTTCTGGGACCGCAGTACCTGCGCGCCCCATAGCCCACCGTGCCGTGCCAGCTCGCCTTGCCTGCCCTGTTGAGTACGGGGCCGACAAGGCGGCCGGCATCGTGTCTGGTCCCGATCCTCGTCCTGAATTCCCACGACGCTCAGTGCCAGCTGCCAGCTGCCAGCACCCAGTGGCAGGCGTGATGCCGCGTGCTCCCATCCCTGGTGGGTCGGCAGGGCCATCTGGCGGTGCGTGGCAGGAGCTTCGGGAGGCTGACACCCCTGCCGCGCACTGTCGCTCAGGAGATCAATCTCTCCCCTGGCGGTGGCTGTTGGCAGGCCCGCTACGCCTGGCAACAGCAGAAGCCGTGCCGCCGCGTCAACGTGTGCAAGGCGCATCGCGAATCGGCACTGGTCAGTTGTGACGTGTCGTGCTCGTCGTGCGGAGTAGGTGTGGACGCGTCTGTAGCCCTTAGGCCGACCAGCGCTCAGCGACACCGTTGTGCCTGCGGCTAGCCATATCCTCGCCGTACGCCCGTGCGGCAGTGCGTAGCGCTATCAGACAGGTGTTCCAGTGCTGATCAGTCATCTCCTCGGGTTGGCCGACGACGCTCAGCGCACCTGTCACTCGGGACGCTGTTGGGGTGCGGTACGGCGCCTGTGCGGTCTCGCGCCCGCCCCGTACCGGTCGAACAATCGGGACAGCCAGCATGTCCCACCCACCGAGGAGAGCGGGTGAGCGGGCGAATCCACGCCCCCGCACTCTGACCAGCCGCTGATCGTCGAGAGAAGTGAGCGGATCAAGGAAGGCGGAGATGACCTGACCAGCCGCGTCGGCGTCCAGCGGCGCAGTACGCAGAGCCTCTTGTGCCCGAGGGTCGGAGGCCAGTCCGCGGACGAAGTCACCGTCTCCAGCGGTGCAGTCCGCGCTGGTGCATACCCGGAGCCTGGTGTCGACCTCGACGAGGCTGTGCAGGAGTACGACCTGGCCGGTCCTTTCCCGTGTCTCCCGCAGTCGACGACTCGCCGTAGCGGAATACGTCGCCAGCGGCGACACGAGCAGTGCCTCGACCGCAGCCGGTTGCCACCGCACTGCCTCCCAGTTCTGCTCGCCTCTGGGGTGCGCGAAACCCTCTGCAGTGATCGCACGAAGGTATCGTTGTGTGCGGCTGTTGCTCATGCTGCACTCGGCTGAGAGGGCAGTGAGCGGAACGGGTCCAGGACCAAGATGGTGGAGTGTCGTCAGGACCCCAAGAGCCCGGGCCGCAACCGAGTTCCCGCAGCGTCTCGGCAGGAGCGGGGGGGTCATCGTTGCAAACCACGCGCCGGCCCCTGAGTTGCTGCTCTGCGCGTAGCCGGCCTCCTCGATCTCCACCATGAAGCGCCGGACGGTGCTCTTCGGCATCCTGCACGCCTGGGTGAGCTTGGCTAGAGACGTTGCCCCCGGGCCCAGTTCATGCAGCGCCCTCAGCACCGACAGCACACGCCCGGCGATGGCAGAGCTCGAGTTCGGGCCGATCCCGTGCGGCATGCTGCTCTCCCAGTCCCGGACAACCGGGAACATCGGCGTATGGAACCCGCACAGCCGTCCACGGAAGGACGTATCGGCGCGCGTAAAAGCAATGGAGCGGAGACGCTTCCGGGCACGCTGCGCAGACGTCCACCGAGCCGACGGCTGCACTCTCGGACTGCACCAAATCTTGAGTCAGGACAGGAGCAGGTGTCAACGATCGCAGACGATATTGGCTGGGGTTGACACCTGCGGATACGCTCTTGGTCGCAGCCGTGTTCCGTCATGCCCTTGGAGACGCACTGGTGAACGATGCCGAACGCGAGCCGGCGTCCACCCGGGAGGAGATTGAGCATCTCCTGGCCCGCGTCGACGAGTTCGCCACCAAGATGGACGTCGATCGCGATCAGCTCCTGCAGCCCGAGACCGTCGCCTGGTACACCGCGATCGAGCCTGACCGTGTGATCGAACTCCTCGAAGGGCGGGGGGACCCTCCGCAGGAGGAACCGGCCGATCCCCGAGAACGCGACACCTTCTACGAGGGCCTGTTCTTGCGTCGGATCCAGTTCCTTCACAAGCGTCGGCGTCTGACACGCACCGCGACGGGCGTCGTCAAGAAAGCGTCGTTGGGAGCGATCCACCGGGAGACTCTCATCTCGAAACCGCAGGTGGGCATGCTGCTCAACGGAGACCGCGCACCGAACAACGATCATGCTGGACGACTGGAGAAGTACTTCCGTGTCGATCGCGGTTTCTGTTCACTGACCGAGGGCCAGGCCCTCGTGGCGTACCTCCGCCGTATTCTCGGCCACGACCTGGTGCAGCTCGCGCTCCGGGATGCACGCAGGCGCATGGGCGTGCAGTCGATCGGCATGCGCTCGTCCGGAGAGCTCCCTGAAGCGGACCTGGCACGGGCCGTCCTGTCGACCCTTGAGGCTGTCACGGCCTTGGTAGAGGGCAGGTCCGGGAAGTCCCAAGACCAGCCGGAACGCTAGCGCCAACCGCTTCCCAGCAACGGCCGACCGGCCGCTGCGCGGCGGCCAACTCCGGCATCCTCCCGAGTGGCTCCTCCATCGCCGCAGATGTGGGGGTGACCTCCGGATCCTTCCGTAAGCCCCGTGCGCCTCAGCGGTTGGCACGATCGGGCTCGGCGGTTGGCACGTTCTGGCGGAGGGCCCAGCGTCCAGGTCATGATCTTCTACGGTTGTCGCCGCACGCCGGAACTCCCGCGCCTGCTGATCAGCGTCCCGTTTCATTCTCCGATCAGGAATGCTGCCATGACCTCCTCGCCCAACTTGCCTGGCCCCACGGACCACTCCTCGTTATCGCCCGGCGGTCCCATGCACGACGAGCGGTGGCGACTGTCCAGCGAAGACATGCTCCGCGAACCCCACGATCTCTACCGATCAGCACGGTCCGGTCGTTCCTGTCTGGCTGGACGGCGGCGTCCCGGCCTGGCTGGTTGTCGGCTATGAAGAAGCCAGGACGGTG
Organism: Streptomyces umbrinus; assembly: GCF_030817415.1. Classification (NCBI taxonomy): domain Bacteria; kingdom Bacillati; phylum Actinomycetota; class Actinomycetes; order Kitasatosporales; family Streptomycetaceae; genus Streptomyces; species Streptomyces umbrinus. Next base: position 10,160,028 of record NZ_JAUSZI010000002.1, read on the forward strand.
ATGCGCCGTGACGACCTGTACGACCGCGATTCTCGTCAGTGGCGCGAACGGCTTAGCCTTCCGCCCGGCTGGGAGCTCAAACCGCACACCGACTGGCGGAAGAACGCCCTCTTCGCCGGTGGCGACGAACACGACCGACTGAGGGGCTCCATGACACGAAGCCTCACGCATATCCAGCCGGAGAACCTACGGCGTTTTGTCGAGGAGCATGCCCACGCCCTGATTGACGAGTTCTGCACGGCAGGGCGTGCCGATCTGGTGCAGCAGTTCTCGACACCCCTGCCCTTCCTGCTCCTGATGCGCCTCTTCGGGCTTGACAGCCTCGAAGCACGGGACAGCCAACAGCTTCAGGAGAACATTCAAGTTCTCCTCGAGGGCGGCGAAGGCGCCGTGGCGGCAGACGCCACAATCATGCGGATCATTGCCGCACACGTTGCCAAACGCCGCACCGAGCCATCTCACGATCTCATCTCATGGATGATCGCCGACGAGTCCGTTCTCTCCGACGAAGAGATCTCGGAGCAGATCTGGCTCATGCTCAACGCAGGAATGGGCTCCACGGCCAACCTGATCGCCAACGTTGGCGAGAAACTCGTGTCGAGTGAACGGCTGCGCTCCAACCTGAAGGCTGGCTACCTGGACATCCGCAGCGCCATCCGGACGACGCTGTGGGACAACCCGCCAGTACAGAACGTCATCGGCCGATGGCCGGTACGCGACGTCGCACTCGGCGGCACGGTCATCCCGAAGGACGACCTGGTCGTCATCGGACTGGCCGCAGCAAACATCTTGTGCATGAGCCCCGCGGGTGTGCGCCGTGACTCATGGACGGACTACAACGAGGCGCATCTTTCGTTCGGCGGCGGGCGGCACCAGTGCCCCGCCCAGTCCGTCGGCCACACCATCTGCCACACCGCGGTCGAAACGCTCTTCGCACGCCTTCCCGACCTGGCGCTGCTCAACGCCGACCAGAAATTGGACCGAGGGCCGAGCATCATCGTCGCGGCCCTGAAGTCCCTGCATGTGTCTTTCACCCCCGTCCCGCCCCGGGCTCGGCGCCGCGCTGCGTACGCGACCGGTTCACTTGGAGATCAGTGATGATTCTTTCGCAGCCCTTGCTCACCCTCGACAACCTCGCCACCGACATCCCAGGCGAGGGCCACAGCCTCCGCGCGCTGGGCCCGCTCGTCCCGGTATGGCTCCCTGAGGGGGTCGCGTCTTGGGCCACCGCCGACCGCGACATCGCTGACATCGTTTTCAACCACCCCAGCCTGTGCAAGGGCCCAGAACACTGGAGGGCGCTACAAGAGGACCGCGTGCCCAGGGACTGGAACCTGCTCGGCTTCATCCTGCAGCGCAGCGCACTCAACGCCCACACCTGCGACCAGTACAGGGACAAGAACCACGCGCGGCTACGCGGCCCCATAACCAAAACATTTACCAGACGGCGGGTCCAGGAACTGCGCCCGCGCGTCACCCAGAAGACCAGCGAACTGCTCGACGTGCTGGGCAACGTTCCCCCGGGCACGGTCACCGACCTGCGCGCCACGTTCGCCTTCGATCTGCCGATGTCCACTATCTGCGACCTCATCGGCCTCAGCGACCAGCCCACCCGTGAGCGGCTCGCCGCCGACTTCGATGCCCTGCACGACACCCGGCAAATGGCGCGCGCTCAAGCAGCCCACGCCGGTATCCAGGACGTGATCGGTGCACTCATCGCCCTAAAACGCCAAGAGGGGGGCAATGACCTGACCACAGCGCTCATCAACACCCACGACGAAGATCACGAAAAGCTGACCTTTGAGGAACTGGTCGCGACCCTGGAGCTGGTGCTCTTCGCCGGCTTCGAGACCACACAGAACTTGATCTCCAACGCCACCCTCAATCTTCTGAGGCATCCCGACCAGCTCGCGCTCGTCCGTTCAGGAGTGGCGAGTTGGTCCCAGGTCGGTGAAGAAACGCTTCGCCGCGACGGGTCCGCACATACCGTGATGTTCCGCTACGCAATCGAGGACCTCTACATCCCTGAAGCTGGGGTCACCATTCGCAAGGGCGACCCTGTGCTCGTATTCCTCGCCGGCGTCGGACGTGACCCCTCGGCATTCGGGCCCACCCACGATGCCTTCGACCTAACGCGACCTGATGCAGATCGCCATCGCGCCTTCGGCCACGGTATGCACTTCTGCGTGGGCGCTCCGTTGGCTCGGATGATCGCCTCCATCGCTCTCGGCGGGCTCTTCGGCCGTTTCGACCTCATGTGTCCGCAGCTGGATTCCCTGGTGCCAGTGCCCTCCTACTCCTCCAACTCAGTGCAGGAGCTACCGATCATTGCCACCGCCCTCACAGCGGTGTAGACAGGTCTTTCGGTGACGTGGTTGACCTCACCCACCGGAGCATCGTTCCGTCTTTGCACACTCGGCATCTGGTCTCAGGGGCTCATGGCGTCCCTGAGCAAGCCGCCAGACACAGCCAGTTACAATGGACGACGGGGGCGTGAACTTGCCTATGAGCAAGCGCAACGCGCGGGAAGTGACCAAACCGCGCCGTGCGGCGGACAGAGCACGGCCATCGGACGTGGCCGCCGGTTGTCCGATGCACACAGTCTCGAGTTCGGGGGTCTGAAGGCACATGGACAGGTCGGTCGAGCCGCACACCGGCCGCACTTCGCTCGCCACGGACTTCGGGAACGCCGCCTCGCTTCGCCATCGCGCGGCCGGCCCTGTTAGCCGTATCGAGGACACGATCCACAGTCACCGACGGGAACTGGCACGCGACCGTGCGCGCGTTCGGCGAGTCGTGTCGAAGCTGAAGCTTCCACAGGATCCAGGTATCCAGGACGTCGTCGCGGCCGCTGAACAGCTGCGCGGGCGCGAGATCCTGAGGCTCGACCATCCCTTGCCGCCCGGCCTGAGCGGATTCTGCTTCGAGCTGCCGGACCAGGACGTACTGATCGGCACAACGCGCAAGAGCGAGCGTTACCGTACCCACGTGAGGGCCCACGAAATAGGTCACCTCGTGATGGACGATGAGCAACCTGGCAACGGATGCTCGATCAACAGTCACGGATTCCTCGACCTCGACGCCTTCCCTCTGGACCAGCTCGCTTTGCCGGCCGACGTCGTGAAAGAGGTGTTGACCCGGCCAGTTCATCTGCGGACCACCACCACCAAACACCTCACAGATCCTGTCGAGCGTCCAGCAGAAACCTTCGCGCTCGAGATCCTTTCGCTCCTGCGCTTCGACGCACGCACCCGAGGCACCGGTCCCATCAACTCGGCACTTGCTCATCGGAGTACCACGCTCTAGTGACAGCCATACTGACCGCGGTCAACCTGTTCATGGCGCTCGTCTGCACTGGCGTTGGCATCGCCAAGGTTGTCGCAGTCCGCCGGGATACCGAACTGACCCTGAAGATCACAGCGTTGGTCCTGCTCTTCGCCGGCATGATCTTCTTTCTGACGCTTCCTGTTGTCTACCGAAGGGTCGGCATCGCGCTGAGCTCCCCCAGCGTGGCGACCTTGATGATCGACACTGCGACGCTGGTGTGCGTCGGCCTTGCCCACCTGCTCACTCAGCTGTGGCATCCGCGTCGCCGTGAGCGCGGGGTGCTGCGCCGCACCATCTCCAGGTGGGTCCTGTTCTACGCGGCCGCGATCGTGATCATGGCCGTGCTGTTCTTTGAAGCTGACCTCTCCGGACCTGCCCACCCGCTCCAGTTCGTCGTCGCCTACGGGCATGTCCCTGAGGTGTTCGCACTTCAGATCGTCTACCTCACGGCTCTCAGCATCGCGGTCGTCGTCACCGTAAGGCAGTGCGGGGGACTTGCTGCTCCCGGCAATCCCGGCCTTGACCAATCGGTACGCATGTTCGCCCTGGCCGTCTCACTGGACCTAGCGAAGGCCGCATGCACCCTGCTTGCCATGCTGAGTGCAGTCAGCGGGTTTCACCGCCTGAACTTCCTGGCTGAGTTTGCCTGGGTCCCCACCAACGTGAGCGGGTTCGCAGCCAGTTACGGTCTGGCCAGTTTGGCGCTGGCATCGCGGCGCGCCGAAACCCGCGACTGCGACACGCTGGAGCCACTGTGGGCACTGGTCGTGGTCCGTGACGATGACGACCACCCAGACAATGACGAGTCCGGTCAGCGAACGCCGTGGTGGCGCCAATGGTGCACACGCTTGGCTGGCTGGTGGCGCCGATGGCGCGCGAGCTTGGCTGGCTGGGATGTCCGCTTCCGCCTACTGCGCCTCCTAGTGGAGATCCGGGACGGCGAGGCAATCCTTAGCCCCTGGATGAGCTCCGCACCGTCCGAAGCTGTAGCCCGCGCCTTCCACGAAGTTAGAGAACTCGTCGACAGCGGAAGGAGCGAGGACGAACAAGCAATCGGCGAACTGGCGGCGCACCTGGACCTCAACGTGGACACGGTCCGCTATCTAATCAGTACCGGCGTGGGTTACGACGACGAGATAGCCGCGCAAGCCGCCGCCACGCTGGGGGTCGCCTCGCACGCTCGTGCAGCGTTCAGTCCCCCGCTGTCCGCCGACGACGTGCTCGAGATGCTGCCAGGTGAGGATGTTCCCGCCGCCCGCGAGCGAGAACACCTGGTCAATGTGGCGCGGCATCTGCAGGAGAACCCACTGGTCGACGCCGTGGTGGCACGCGCCGCCGCAGCCCGGGCGCACAGCTGAGCCCGCCGTACCCGTGCCCCCTACGGTGCCACTTGTGGCCTGCGTACCGGCAGTCGAACCGGGGCCTGTCGGCAGGAATGCCTCAATGACACGCTTCGAACCGGCGATGAGCTGACGATGGCCGAGACCATGAAGGCGCTGAACTCGGTCCAGGCAGCCGTCGCCTCGCGATCCCCGCAACCCTGAATTTTCCCCGGCTGCAGGATCAGGCCGGTGTTTGGGAGAAGCAACTACGCCAGCACATGGCGGAGATTCCCTGGCCGATGATGGCGGTCACCGTCACTGTCTGCTCACCCACGGCCGCGAGGCGGAAGGGTTGGAAGTACGGGGCGCCGGTGGACTGGTGGACGATGTTCGCGCAGACGACCAGGGGGCGAAGGCCCGGAGAGGTGTAGTGGGACCAGCCGTGGTTTCCGGGCGTGATCACGTCGTAGAACTCGGTGAGGATGCGTTGTTCGATCCGGCCGCGGGAGACCGGGTAGTGGGTGCCCTCGAAGAAGTCTCCGCTGTCGACGACCAGAGTGGTCGGTCGGGCGCGGCTGAGGTGTGCGGTGAGGGTGACTGGCTGGTCGAGGCTGGAATGGAAGTCGGTGGTCGCGAGAATGGAGGAAGGCCGCCGGTCGGCGTCTGGAAGCGTGATCACAGCAGTCTCCGGGCGTGTGGGACGGCGGTGCCCGGGGCGGGTTCGGGCCATGTGCGCAGGGCGGCGGTCAGGGTGCGGCGGGCTTCGGCGGCGAAGGCGTGGCGGCGTTGCGCGGTGGCTGTGACGGCGATGGCGGCGGCGTCGGTGACCGTGCAGATGCGGATGAGCTCGCGTTCGGCTGCGTCGGGCTGGCGTCCGTATCCGCGATAGAACTCCTGTCGGAGGTCTGGCCGATGGAGCAGGGTGCGCTGGGTGATGCGCAGGAAGTCGCGGCCGCAGGCTTCGTGTCGGCTGGTCTCGAAGTCCACGACCCCGGCGGGTCGGCCGCAGGGGTGGGCGAGGATGTTGCGGCTGGTGAAGTCGAGGTGTGACGGCTGTGTCTGCTGGGGCGGCATCCGGGTGAGGAGGTCGAGGGCCTCGTGGACCATGTCGGCTTCCGCTGCGGTCAGGGGCGCGGTGCCGGCCGCCAGCTGGGCGCGGATGTACACCGCCCGGTCGCGTCCGAAGTGGGGCAGTGTCGACGGGGCCGCGGCGTGGTGGAACCGGGCCAGGAGTTCGCCGGCAAGGCCGTATGCGCGATGCTCCTGGCGCCGTGTCAGGCTCAGCAGAGCCAGCGGGCGTCCGGCGACGGAGGTCATGAGGAGGTCCTGCTCCGCCTCATCGGCGTCGAGGAGCTGTGGCGCGCTCGCTCCGAGGGCCTCAGTCCAGCGGGCCAGGGCCGCGTGCTCGCGTTGGAAGCTGCCCTTGCTCGTGTTGTGCTTGAGGATCATCTGCCGGCCGCCCGGGTCCAACAGACGCAGGACGGTTGCCGAGGTGCCGGGCCAGCTGTGGTCGGCGACGACCGTGGCCAGCCCGGCGAGGCGGGGTATCTCGGATGCCTGTGCGACGGTCATGGCTGGTGAAGGAGGGTGAGGGCCCGGTCCGCGACCTGTTCGGGGGTGAGAGAGGTGGTGTCGATGACCTTGGCCCGCTCGCTTAGCCACGTCGCGTGGGCATCCTCGTAGTCGATGAGCTTGCGGCGCCTGAAGGCGCGGACCTTCTCGCTGCGTTCCTCGTCGCCGGGGAACTCCATGCTGCTCTCGATGCGGGCCCGCAGGGTCTCGGCCTCGGCGTGGACGAGGAGGTGGTGCACCTTGATTCCGGCCTTGCCCAGGGCGTCGAAGATCTCGTCGGCGTACTCGCGGCACAGCAGCGTCATGGGGGCGATGACCGGGCCGCTGTCGGTGTGATGGTCCAGCTCGGCGCAGACCGCGGCGACCAACGTGCGCCACATCGGGTAGTTCTGGAAGTCGCGTTGGCGGCTGGGATGGTCGCCGAGGCTCTTGCGCAGCAGGAAGCCGACCTCTTCCGGGTCGGTGATGATGCTGCCCGGCAGCCGCTGGTGGAGCAGGGAGGCGGTGGTGGTCTTGCCACCGCCGAAGGGGCCGTTGATCCAGATGATCATGTGGTTCCTCGGGTGGGTTGATGCTGTTGGTCGGCGAACCGGCTTGCTCGTCCGGGGGTTACGCGGCGGGCGTGGTCGTTGGAGGGAGGACGGGGAGGCGCTGCTGGTAGTAGGCGATGTGGAAGCGGTGGGCGTGGACCACCCACAGGCGGTCGAGTTCGGGCATCGGGTGCTCGGGCATGGTGAGCCGGATCGTGTGCGGGCCGGGGGTGGCGGCGATGACCTGGTGATCGTAGGAGCCGCGCCGGGTCGAGCGCGGACGCAGGTGAACCGCCAGCACGCCGCCGGCTGACTCGGGCAGGCGCAGGGCGATCTCGGCCACCTCGCCAGGATGCAGCGCGGCAGGGGCCTTGACCTCGAGTTCGTGGAGGCCGGCGGGAAGGCTGAGTGCGGGGCCGCACTTGGGGCACCGGATGGTGCGCCGGTCAGTGAGACCGATCGGGCTGGTCAGATGTTCGGCATCCCGCGGGGCGTGGCAGTACGGGCAGGGACCGGCGGCGGACCACCGGCCGGTGCGGTGGTGGGCGCGGGAGGCGATGAGTTGCCGGGAGAAGGCGCCGCCGCGGGTCCGGCTGAGGATGGCCAGGGCCGTGTGGGCCCACACCTCGCTCTGGGCCTGGAGGCGTGGTTCCCATTCTTCGGTCGGGGACGCGTCGCGTACGGCCGCGAGCAGCTGGTCGGCGGCCCTCTCGCGGTGGCTGGTCATTTCCTCCAGGCAGGCGGCCAGGTCGGGGTCGGGGCGGCGCTGCAGGGAGGCATGGAGACCGCGCTCGACGGCGTGCGCGTCGGTGAGGCGGCGTTGCCAGTCACCGAGCTGGTGAGTGTCCGCGGGCTGCCGGCGGGCCTGGGGGCGGGGGTGCGGGGAGGTGCGGGGGCCGGGGATGTGGAGGCGTTGTTCCGGGTCACCCAACAGGACGGTGGACGGGCCGCGGATGCCCCGGCGTTCACCGTCGGTGTTGAGGAGCGCGACGCACTGGCCGAGTCGGTCACCGGCGTGCAGGCTCTCGGCGGCGAGGCGGGGCTCGCGGCCGCTGGTGTCCAGGTCACCGCGCGTCAGTCCGAAGACAGCTTGGGGGAATCCCTCCAGGGCGTCGAGCGCGAGGCTGAGGTTGGAGGGGTACTGCTCCGCGGGACCGAGGGTGATGCCGTTGCAGACGAAGACCCCCAGCGCGCGGGTCTTGAGGTTGTGGAGGGCGAAGGGGCGGGTCCGGCCGGACGGGTCGGTCTTGCAGCCGGTGGGTGTGCAGCCGCCGGGCAGAACGGTTCCGTCGAGGGTGTGTTCGGCGGCGCCGGTGAGTCCGCACAAGGTGAGTGCGCCGAGCGGGGCGTGCGCGGCGGATCCGTCGGCGTCGACGATGATGCTGGTCCAATGCTGGCCGAGAACGTCGGCGACGGTACTGCGTTCGTCGATCTCGCCGCCGCTCAGGACGTGGGCGAGGCCGGTGGTGCCGTCGACGAGGCCGCTGCGGGCCGGGCCCGGGTCCGGCCCGGGGGCGGCGAGGAGCTTGGCCAGGGCGAAGGTGACGGCCGCCGCGTCGCGGCCGGTGAGGAACCCGGTCTCGGTGTCCTGTTCGGCGCAGGCGGTCACGATCGCCGTCAGGACGCGAAGCGGCAGCGCGGCGGCCGGAGCGACGACCAGGACGCTGCCGCCCCGGTCACCGGCGGCGAGCGGCCGGTGAGGGTCGAGGACGTGGTGGGGGCGGCTGAGAGCCTGCGCGACCAGCTGGCCGAGTCGTTCGTGGCCGGGCAGGCTCGCCACTCGCGCTCCGGCTCGGACAGCCGGGCGTTCGTCGGCGGGGGCGTAGCTGTGCAGGACATCCGCCCAGCGCCGTGCGCGGTCCGCCTCGGCGGGGAGCAGGACTGGAATCGCATGGGCCCGCAGCAGCGGGCCGTCGTCCTCGACGGTCTCAACCCATCGGTATCGGGGCGGCAGTTGCGGGAGCAGGGACATCAGCGCACCTCGGGGCTGTGGGACGTGATGAGCGCCCGCAGGACGTATTCGACCGGGACGGTCTCGGCGGCGCGAGCCGCAGCCGCCCGGGCGGCAGTCATGCCGCGCTCGTGCGCGCTGTCGGCGAGCTGGTGCTGATACGGCCAGGCCCGGTCGGCGAGCGCCTCCACTCCTTCCACGGGCGTGCGGTGACGGGTGAAGACGACGAGCGTGCGCGTGTCGGTGCCCAGGCCTCGGCCGGCGAGATGGGCGGTGACGCGCTGGTCGGTGCCCTTGCCCTGGAAGAGGGGGAGTGGGCCGTCGGCGAAGGCGGCGGTGCGGTAGGCCGCGTCGATGCCGGTGAGCGGGTCGGGACCGGTGGGGTGCAGCAGCAGACGGATCAGCCGGCCGCCGGGGCGCAGGATCCGCAGCGCCTCGTCCGCAGCGAGCAGGGGATCGGCGGTGAACTGCAGGACCTCGTGCTCGATGACGACGTCCGCGCTGTTGACGGCGAAGGGGAGCATCAGCGCGTCCGCGGACACCACGTCCACGCCGGGCAGTCGGCGCTGGGTCAGAAGGGCGGCCATCGCGGCTGAGGGTTCGACGCCACGGTACGTCGCCGGGCTCCCGGCGGCGAGGTGCCGGGTGATGCGTCCGGTGCCCGCGCCCAGCTCCACCACATCACGTCCAGCGAGTTGTTCGGCGGAGAAGGACCGTAAGGCGTCGGTCATGGCGTCGGCCAGGGGACGGTGGCGGTCATAAACACAGGCCAGGGCCGGGGTGTAGAGCGGGTCGTCGGCCGGGCGCGGGCTGAGGTCGGGGGAGGTGCCGAGCAGGCCGGTGAGCGCGGCCGTGGTGTGCTGCCAGGGCCAGCAGCTGTTGGTGTTCAGCACGACTTGGGAGCCGTGGCGCAGCTGGCGCAGCAGGGCCAGCAACGGGGCGAGGCTCTCGATCAGCCCTTCCGGGGTCGTGGCGCCGACGCAGTGGGATGCCGCGAGAGCGATCCGGGCGGTGGGCGGCAGATACCGGGAGGCCGTCGCGCCGGGCCAGGGCGCCTGCTGGTGGCGGGCCAGGAGGGAGGCCAGCGCGGTGAGTTGGTGACGGGCGAGGTCCAGGTGCGTGACAGCCGCCAGGAGGTCGCCCGTGTGCGCGGCAGCGGCGATCTGGTGCAGCGCCCAGCCGATCTGGTGGAGGAGCGCTTCGGCGCGGGGCGCGGCCGCGGTGCGGACCTCGGGGAGCCAGGGCGGAAGATGCTCGGCCTCCACGTCGCACGTCGTGCTCGTCCACGCGGACAACTGTCCGGCCGCGGCTGCGGTGTCGGCGCCGTGGGGCAGCATGCGCCAGGTCGTCAGCCTGCCGTTCGGCGTGATCGATGCGACGGCGTCGGGACCGAGCGGCACGGCGGTCAGGGCAGCGTCGTGCGCGGTCAGCCGCGCGGCGAGACCGGCAGCGGTCAGGGAGGTGTTCACGTAGCGGACGGACTGGGGGGAGGCGGCATCGGCTTCCGCATGGCCGTCGGCCGGCGCGACGCCGGCCGAGGCTGTCGGCAGGAGTACGGCGTCCGTGGGGGCGGGCAGGGCGACGCCGAGACCGGCCAGGAACTTCTCGAAGGCGTCGGCGCTCGTGTAGTGGTCGGCGCGCAGGCCCACGTGGAGGGCGGCGGCCACGTTGGTCGCGCTGTCGTCGGTGAAGGCCACGTCCTGGGCGGGCAGGTCCATGAACGCGAGGGCCTGGTGGTAGGCGGCGGGCGACGGTTTGGTCACGCCGAGGGCGGCGCTGTTGGCGACATGGCCGAAGAGGCCGTCCAGTTCGTGCAGGGTCAGGTCGGCGGCGACCACGGTGGTGTTGTTGGTCAGGACGCCGGTAACCAGGCCGGCGCTGCGGGCTCGGCGGAGCAGCGCGACCATCTGCGGGTCGGGCTCACCCCGGTCGGCAGCCCACAGATCGGCGGCGCGCCCGCCCTCGGGCCCGAACTGCGCGATCAGGTCGGCGCGTACGGCCGCGACCCATTCCTCGTGGGTCAGGATCCCGTGGTGGGCCAGGTCGAAGACCCCGCCGTACGCGACGCGGCGGACGGCCTGTTCGGGGAGACCGCAGGCCAGCGCCGCTGTGGCGGCGCTGCGGTTCTTCCACAGCCGCACGACGCCGTCCAGGTCGACGAGTACCCCGCGGATCGGTCGGGTCATGAAGAGCTCCTGGAGGAGAGAGCAGCGGACAGGAACGTCATGGTGGGATCGGCGTAAAAGTCACCGATGGTGATTTCGGTGCCGTAGGTCTCGTTGATCTTCTGCACCAGGAGCAGTGCGGACAGCGAATCACCGCCGCACGCGAAGAAGTCGGCACTGCCGACAGCCGGCGAACCGGTGTTCTCCTGCCACCACTGCGCGACGTCGTCCGGCAGACGCCCCGTCGGCGCCGCAGCCGGAGCGGCGGCCCGGTCGGTTTGGTCGTCCGCATGGGCCAGGGCGAGCCGGTCGATCTTGCCGGACGCGGTACGGGGCAGGCGCGCCCGGACGGTGATCAGCGCGGGTACGGCCGACGGGGGCAGGACCCTCGCCAGGTGCCGGCGCAGCTGCGGCGGCAGGCCGACATCGTCCGCCTCCACGTGCAGAACGAGACGGTGCCGGGCTCCGTCGTCCGGTCGTTCGGCGTGCAGCGCGGCGGCCCGCACCCCCGGCATCCGGCATGCCGCGGCTTCGACCTCTCCGGGTTCGAGTCGGACGCCACCGACGTTGAGCTGGTCGTCGACACGGCCGACGAAGACGTACTGGCCATCCGGCCGCTGCCACACGCGGTCGCCCGTCCGGTAGACGCGGACACGTCCCACGCCTCCGTCCGGGAGGGGCAGTTCGAGGAGCGGGAAGGCCTGCTGGGTCTCGGCGTCCCGACCGAGGTAGCCGTCCGCCAGTCCCGTGCCCCCGAGATACAGCTCGCCTGTATCCCCGTGAGGCACGGGCTGCTGTTCCTCGTTGAGGATCCAGGCGGTGACTCCGGGGAGCGGGTGCCCGATCGGGACGGGTGTCTCGCCGCTGCTCACGTGCTCGGCGACCAACGCCGCCAGGCACGCCTCGGTCGGGCCGTAGGCGTTGGCGATCTTGTACGCGCGCAGCCAGGCGGTCAGCGGCTCGGGACGCAGTGCCTCGCCGCCGAGAACGATGCGGCGCAGCTCGGGCAGCTCGGCGAACTCGGTGGCCGCCAGCTGGGTGGGTGTGCAGGTGAACGCGGTGATCCGCTGCTCCCGGAGGAATTGTGTGAGCAGCGGCCCGGGCAGCCGCTCGGCGGGGCCGGCGATCTGCAGCCGGGCACCGGTGGCCAGCGCGCCGAGGATCTCCCACAGCACGGCGTCGAAGGTCGGCGACGTCAGCTGGGCAATGCGGTCAGTGCGGGTGAGGCCGTACACGCCGGGGAGGGCCGTGGCGCGGGCGGCAAGGGCTCGGTGGCTGATGAGGACGGGTTTGGGGCTGCCGCTGCTGCCGCTGGTGTGCCAGATACAGGCGATGTCGTCGTCCCAGGGCGCGGGCAGAGGGGCGTTCGTGGAGTGGGGCGCGGTCGCAGCGCCGTCGGCGGGGGCGAGGGCGGTGAGGTGTCCCGCCCAGGCGGGAGCCTGGGCGGTCGCCGTCAGGGCCCCGGATGCCCGGCACGCCGTGGCGATCTGGGCGAGCCGTGTGGGCGGGTGGGTGACGTCGACGGGAACGGCGACGGCGCCCGCTCGCCACGCGGCGATCAGTGCGGTGATCCATCCGGTTCCAGGGGGAAGGGCCAGCATCACCGCCCGGTTTGTGAGGTCCGCGTCACGCAAGGCCTGCGCGGTGCGTCCGGCGGCGTCCCACAACTGGCTCCAGGTGAGGTGCCGGTGCGGGTCGGCCGCGGCGATCGCGTCCGGGTGTTCGGCGACGGTGCGGGTCAGCACGTTGGTCAGTGTGCTCATTCAGGCGGCCTCCGTCCGGGACTGGGGCAGCACCACGCCGCGGTGGGCCTCGCGCAGCAGGTCCAAGGTGGTCAGCAGTCCGTCGTGCGGGACGGACAGGTTCACGCGGATGCGCGGCGCCCCGGGGGAGAGGGCGTGCCAGGACTGCTTGGTGCCGCCGAACAGCAGCTGTGGGTTGAGCTTGAGTTGGAACTGGCGGCCGACCGCGTTGATCCAGGCGATGCTCTCGGCAGGGTCGTCGAGGTCGACGTTCAGACGGGGCAGGAGCGAGTACCCGGAGACGGGCCGCAGGTGGTCGCCGGTCTCCAGCAGGTCGTCGGCGTGCTTGGTGAGCAGGTCGAAGCCGTTGGCGAAGTGGCGGCTCATCGCGTCGAGGTGGCCGACGACCGAGCGGCAGACCGCTTCGGAGGGGACGGTGTCCACGCCGTGGCGGGCGTACTGCTGGACGATCCACCGGTACCGGTGCTCGAAGGCGTGCGGGCCGGGCTCGTGAGCGGCTTCGGCGAGCAGAAGGACGGTCAGGTAGAGCAGGACGAGCTGGCCGGCGAGCGGGCTGGCGGAGGCGGTGCGGTCGAAGATGTCGTCGCGCGCGGCCTCGGCCAGGGACGGCGATCCGCTGATCAGCAGGCCGGGGCGGAGGCCGGGGACGCACAGGTCCTTGGACGGTGTCATCAGCACCGCCGTGTCCGTGATGCGGCCGTCGAGCGTGGCACGGACCTGGTGGGTGACCTGATGAGGGTGCGGCCCGGTGCCGCCGGCGAGGAAGACGATGTCGACCAGGCGGAAGTCCGCCTCGCATGGCGGCGGGGTGTAGAGGGTGCCGGTGACCCCGTTGGGGAAGATCTCCACGAGCGCGGTGTGGGAGGCCGTGTCCCCGGTGGGGTGCAGGGTGCCGTCGTGCCGGTAGCGGCCCACGACCGCGCCGCCCCAGCGGCGCGGTGTCTGCTCGAAGGCGTAGTAGCAGGGTGCGGGCAGCAGCAGTCCGGCGTCGCACGCGGCCAGCCAGCGGGTGACCAGGCCGATGCCCTCGGTCGCGCCGGCGGTGAAGACGATCTGCGCCTCGTCGAGGTCGAGCCCGAGATAGGCGCCGGCCAGGGCCGCGGCCAGGGCACGGTCGTGGGCGTCGTGCGCGGTGCCGTACTCGTGCAGCCGGCCCGTGCGGGCGCTCGTCGTCAGGGCCCGGTGCAGGAACCGGTGGACGGCTCCGGCAGCCGGGTACAGGTTGTAGCCGTAGCCGATCTGTGAGCTGGCGCGGGAGACTCCGTCGCGCAGTTCCCGGTAGACCGCGACGCACGGGGCGTCCTCGGTGACGGGTGCGATCAACCGGGTCATCGCGTCACCTCCCCGAGCACGGCGTGCACGACGGCCGAGGCGTCCTGGAGCATGTCCGCGCCGAGCGGGCGTACATAGGGGTACAGGGTGCTGGGCCGCAACGCAGCGGTCTCGTCGGCGAGTTCGCTCGGCGGGCGGCTCCGGGCGACCGCGGCGGTCATGATCCGAGCCAGGCGCGGCATGTCCCCCGGGTTCAGGCCGAGCCAGGTCGCCTCGGCGAGTCCCAGGCGCAGGGCCGGCTCGTCGAGGGGCAGGTCGGTGAGCCAGTTGATGTGCAGGCCCGCCTCGTACAGGCGCGCGGCTGCGTCCTTGGCGCTCGCTTGCGCGGGTGCGGTGATCCACAGCTGGTGGGTTCGGGTGTAGCCGAACTCGGCGCCGACGACGTCCCATCCGGCGTGCGCGAGCTCCTTGCCCAACGTCTGCGCGTTGGCCACGACGGTGTGCGCGTACGCAGCGGCGTGGTCGGCGAACGCGGCCAGCGACAGGCCGAGCGCGGCGACGGCGGCGAAGTGGTGGTTGGACACCAGCTGGGGCTGGATCTCCTTGATCTGCTGTGCGGTGGCGGCGTGCCGGGTGGCGATGATGCCTTTCTGGGGGCCGGGGAAACTCTTGTGGGTGGAGGCGGAGAGGCTGTCCGCGCCGGCCGCGAGCGGGTTGGGGAGGGCTCCGCCGAGGACCAGGCCGAGGGTGTGCGAGATGTCGGCGTGCACCAGCGTGTTGGTGCCGGCTTCCCGGACGGCCTCGACGAGCGGGGTCACGTCCAGGGGGTGCAGGGCGTGGCACTGGTCGAGGTAGACCAGGGCCGGACGGTGGTCGGACACGAATCCGGCGAGGGCGCCGCGCTCCAGCTCGTGCATCGACCGGCCGGGAAGGAAGGCGACCTGGTGCCCGAGTCGGCGGGCCATGTCCGCGGTGGCGTAGTGCCCGCCCTGGGCCGGAGCGAGGCAGGCGATCGTGCTGCCGGGCGGGCCGCCGAGCGCGGTGATGACCATCTCCATGGCGTGCAGCCCCGACAGGGCCCGTACGTTCACATGGTCCGTGCCCGTGAGGCGGGCGAGCAGGGGGACGGTGAGGCCGGTCTCCAGCCACGCCGCGTCCTTCGCCGACGGGAACCGCCACTCGCCCGCCTGCGGGTCGGGGTCCTCGTCGAACATGTAGCGGGCGTACAGGTCGCTGATCAGCGGCAGCCGGGTGATCGGCGCCATGATGCCCTCGGCGGGGATGAGGCTGAGGGTGCGCGACGCACGGGCCTGGTGGGCCCTGAGCACGCTGAGCCCTTCGGCCAGCAGCGCGGCTCCGTTGCGTACGGATTGCGGCATGGCGGCGTCTCCTAACGGGGGACGGGAACGGGCGAGGAGGCCGGTCATGCGAGCGGCCGGCGGGTGAACAGGCCGCGCAGCAGCAGCCGCGGGCGGGCCGGGTCGTCGCGGTAGGCGGTGCGACCGTGCCCGAGCCGGTCGTTGGCCAGGACCAGTGCCTGCCCGGAACGGAGGGTGAAGGAGACGCGGTAGGAGCTGCTCGGCATCGCGGCGGCGTCCATGATGGCCAGCGCCCGATCGAGCGCGGCCTGCTGGCCGGGAGAGGACCGGTAAGTGTCGGTGGCCGTGCGGCTGTACCGGGTGATCCACATCCCGGGCTGCTCCTCGGCGAACGCCGGCGCGGCCACGAACTGGTCGTCGATGAAGGTCGAGGTGCGCACCAGTGCCTCGGCGTGTGCGAGTTGGGCGGCGGCCTCGGGGTCGAGGCGGCGCAGTTCGGCATAGGCGTCGACGAGGTCGACCAGGTAGGACAGCCCGCCGGCGGCGGCTTCGGCGGCGCACATCATGACCGTGGTGGGGATCTCGCCGAGCTGCTGGAGGGTGCCGTCGCAGTGGACGTTCTGCCCGGCGGTGTCCTGGAAGGGATGGGCGGCATCGCGTACGGCGGTCAGGCGGCTGACCCCGCCCAAGGTGTGGGAACTGCCGGCGTACAGCGGAGGAGTGAAGGGCTGGCCCAGGCCAAGGGCGTCGGCCAGGGCGGCCAGGTCGTCGTGGGAGGGGATGGAGCCGGGGACGTGCACGATCGCGTAGCCGCGCTTGCAGTATTCGGCCGCGACGCGACGGCGTACGCCCGTGTCCGGGAGCGACCAGTTGCTGGTCTCGACCGGTGGGGCGGGAACGGTGCTGAAGTCGGGCAGACAGGTGGTCGCGGCCGCGGGGGTGTCGATCAGTGGGGTGGGCATGGCGGGCCTCCGGAAGTCTTAGATGACGGCGGGGGGTTGCTGGCGCAGGGCCGGGTGCTGGGTGAGCAGGTCCTGGATCGCGGTGCGGTGCGTCCTATGACCGCGGTCGGGCGCCGGGCGGCCGGTTTCCAGGAACTCGAGCAGCGCGGTGAGGTGGTGTTCGAGGGTGAATCGGTCCTGGACGGAGGCCAGTGAGGTGAGGTACTGGGTGCGGGCGGGGCCCTCGGTGGTGGCCTGGCGCAGGGCGGCGGCGAGCGCCGCGGTGTCGGCCGGGTCGACCACGGGGCCGATGCCGAGGGCGCGGACGAGGTGACCGGTGGCGCCGTAGCCGTCGGCGACGACGGGCAGCCGGTACAGCGCGGCGTCCCGTAGCCGCAGCCGGTGGCAGGTCATGTTCTCCGCGGTGCGCTCGCCGGTGATGACCAGCGCGCGTGCCGCCTTCAGCCAGCCGTCCCGGTTGCGGTGCGCAACTGACGTGGTCGGCCAGAGCACCTGGTCGGCGATGCCGAGCTCGTCGGCCCGCTTCTGGAGCGCGGCCCGCCGTGTCGCGTTCGGCGCGTACAGCAGGCGCAGCGTGGGGGCGCCCTCCTGGGAGTGGGCGAGCGCGTCCAGGACGGGGGAGGGGTGGCAGTAGTCCCACACGCCGCCGTTCCACAGCAGGTCACAGGCCCCGGACTCCTGCGCTGGCGCCGTGGCGGCGGCAGCGAGGGAGTGCCGGTTGTAGCCGATCGGTACGAGGCTGACCAGGTGCGACAGCCCTGGGTCGGTGTGGTGGTGGGCGGCGGACATGCGGCCGGTGGCGACCAGCGCGCCGAGGGTGGAGGCGAGTTCGGCCTCGGAGCGGACCAGGAGGTGGTCGGCGAGCAGCAGCTGCAGGCGCCACCGGGCGACCGTGTCCTCGTACAGGCGCTGGGCGTCGTCGCCGGCGAGGGTGTCGAAGTGGAGGTGCTCGATCGGGGGCGCGTTCTCGGCCACGATCAACGCGCCCTGCTCGTAGGCCTTCAGCAGCAGCCTCGTGTCGGGCAGGTCCGTGGTGAACAGGACGTCGCAGGCGTCCAGGACCTCGCCCTCGCTGCCGGTGACGATCCGCACTCCGGGGTGGGTGAAGTCGGACGGGTGCGGAGAGGTGATGGTGACGCGGTGGCCGGCGTCGGCGAGGACCTGGGCGATCTCCCACAGTCGCAATCCGATCCCGCCGAGCTGGTCGTCGACGCGGTAGGGGCCGCTGAGGATGGCGATGTGGCGGCTCACGGGCGGGCTGCCTTCCAGTAGTCGGTGACCGCGGGCCATGTGCCCAGGTCGCGGAACGGCCCGATCTCGATCACGGGCGTCCCCAACAGGGCGGTGAGCGTGTCCGGGTGGCTCGGACGGTGCATGGTGGCGTGGTGCAGGGCGGAGACGAAGGCCGCGGCCGCGGGGCGGGCCATGGCGTAGCCGAACCAGACGGCGTTGAACGCTTCGGCCGCCGGCAGCCCGGGTTTGTCGGCGAAGGCGGTGACCCGGGGGCCGTCGGCGGTGTCGTCCAGGTGGAGAGCGCCGTCGACGGCGAGCCGCTCGGGATCGGACTCACGGGCGGTGAGGAACGCCGAGGGGTGACCGGCATGGATGAGGTCGAGGATGTCGCCGACCGCGGTCGGCTCGGGCACGTCAAGGACCTGGTCGGGCAGAAGGACCAGGGTCGCGGGGCCGAACCACGGGTCGGCGCTCAGCACGGCGCCTGTCGACTCGGGCAGGCTCGGGTCCTGGAAGGCGAGGACGAGCGGCAGGCCCAGTGCCAGGCAGCGGGAGCGCAGATGGCGGACGGTCGGCTCGCGGCCCTCCCCGATGACCGCCACCAGCCGGATCCGGGAGGCATGCGGTGCGAGAAGGTCGAGGGTGGCGTCGAGCGCCACACGCCGTTCGCCGATCGGCAGCAGTTCCTTCGGCGTGGGCAGTCCGAGCCGTGCGCCGGCACCGGCCAGGGGAAGGACGACCGTGTCCCGCTCGGCGCTCATGACGCCACCGCCACGGTGGTCGCGGCCCGGACCGCGTCGGTGAGAACCTCCGCGCCCATTCGGGCTTCGTCCGCGCTGATCGTCAGGGGCGGGGCGACGGTGAGTACCGGGCCGAAACCGCGCACCAGCACTCCGGCGTCCTGCGCGGCCCGCGAGACCTGCTCGGCCAGCTCGATGGAGGCCATCTCCACACCGATCATCAGGCCGCGGCCACGCACATCCCGTACGCCGACGCACTCGGTCAACATCTGGAGCAGGGCGAGGAGTTGAGAGCCTCGGTCGGCAGCGGCGGCGACCAGACTGTCCCTCTCGATCACGTCCAGGACGGCGAGGGCGGCGGCGCAGGCGGTCGCGTGCCCACCGGTGGTGTGCCCGTGGCGCAGCCCTCCGAGAAGCGGATCGCGGGCGAAGGCGGAGTAGATGTCATCGCGCACCGTCACGGCCGCCAGGGGCGCGTACCCGCCAGTGAGCCCCTTGGACGTGGTGACGATGTCGGGGGCGGCCTGGGCGTTCAGGTCGTGTTCGAAGCCGAAGAGCCTCCCGGTCCGTCCGTAGCCAGTGGCGACCTCGTCGACGATGAGGAGCATGCCGTACCGGTCGCACAGCGCCCGCAGGTCGTGCAGCCGGCCGGGCGGCGGGACGATCACACCCCCGACGCTGAGCACCGGCTCGACCAGGACGGCGGCGATGTTCTCCGGACCGATGGCAAGAATCTGCTCCTCCCATTCCACGGCCCCGGGCACCCGGCAGTGCTCGTGATGGGTCCCGGACGCACACCCGGCGCAGCGGGGCGTGGCCAGATGGGCGTAGCCGTTGGGGAGAGGACCGGTGCCCTCGCGGCGGAAGGGCGCTGCGGTGGTAGCGATCGCCGCTGCCGTCGCGCCGTGGTAGCCGTCGGCGTACGACAGAACGACCATCCGTTCGTCGCAGCCTTCGATGTGATGCCACATGCGGGCGATCTTCAGCGCCGCCTCGGTCGCTTCAGAGCCGGAATTGCAGAACAGAGTGCGGCCCAGTGGCGGCGGGAGCAACGACGCGATCCGGTGGGCCAGTTCAGCCGCTGGCAGCGTCGTCACCTCCGCGAGGTCCCAGGTCATCAGGCGACCTGCCTGGTGACTCAGGGCCTGGACGACGGTCGGGTGGCTGTAGCCGACGGTCGCGTTCAGGGTGCCGGCGCGCAAGTCGAGGAACGTGCGGCCGTGATCGTCGCGCACGTGTGAGCCGTCCCCCTCGACGAGCACTAGCCGCTCATGATTGCTGTCCAGCGGGCTCCAGGGGTGCCACAGATGCTGGCGGTCCGCTTCCCGTACGGTGAGTGCCCGATTCATGATCGTCGTCTCCTTCTCGGCGGTGGTGTCGGCCCGCCGTTCTCCGGCCGAAGGTGTGCGGGTTACGGCTGCTGCTCAGGTCCGGGTTCGGGCGGCGCGCTGAGCAGTTGGTCGGCGATCTCCTTGGCCATCTCGGCGGGATCGCGGTCGCTGCTGTCGATCACCAGCAGGCGACGGTGTCGACGTCCCACGCCATGGACGTGGAAGGCGTGGAACCGCTCGGTGAACGTCGTGTCGGTGACGGTGCGTACGTCCCGTTCGTCGATGTGCTCGCGCCCTTGGTCAAGCCGTTGTGCACGGGCCTCCGGTGAGGCATGGACGTAGACGGCCAGGTCGAAGGGGGCCAAGGTGTGGGGCCAGCGCAGCATCAGTGCGGCAGCCAGGTACGGGCCGCCAGCCATGCCGAAGGCGACCATGCGATCGCCGTACCCGTCCTGGATGATCACCTTGTTGCGCGGCAGGGGTGGGTCGAAGCGGACGAGAAGGCTGTCGAGGAGGAACCCGCCGAACACGTAGGCGGTGGTCGTCCACCAACTGTCCGGCTGCCTCGCCTGGGACAGGATGCGTAGAGCCGGGACGAGAGGATGGTGCGGGCTGAGCATGCCCCGGTGCCGAACGGCCGGATAGCCGCGGGCCTGCAACTCGGCGACGAGGGCGTGCACCAGCGTGGTCTTGCCGGCCATGTCGATGCCGTCCACCAAGACGCGCGTCGCGCGGGTGGTGTGCCCGGCCCGCTTGCGCCCGCGAAGGAGAGTGGCCAGCAAGGGCTGGCCGCGGCGGCTTTTTCTCACCATCGGGTTCTTCATCCGATCACTGGTCCAGGGCACACGGCCGACGCGCGCACGGGCGGGAACGTTTGGGGAACGAGCCCGCGCGGCGGACGCCCCGGGCATCCGGGCGGGCCGTGCGCTCGCGCGGTAGCTCCATCGTCATCAGTCGGTGACGCAACGTCATTGCCGCTGCTGCGCACCCGCATTGCCAGTAAGTGGCAATGCGGGTGCCTGGCCGAACGTCCTCTCTGCCTCCCCGCTCGCGGCTCGGATACCGTGCTGGACAGCCGTTCCCTTCGCGGGGGGTGAACAGATGATCACGGTCAGTCGCTCGCGGCGCGAGGCCATCCGTAGGAAGGCCGCTCGGATCCGCGAGCGCTGCCTGAACACCGGGCAGAACACGCAGGCCACGGCCCGCGCCATTGCCGATGAGCTGCCCGAGGTGAGCTTGCTGGAGGCATGGCGCCTGGCCCTGGGCTGGTCTCGCGCCGACACCGTCGCCCGGGTCGGCGAGCTGTACCGCTCGCGTGGCCTGATGCCTCCGGGGATGATGCAGGCGATGCTGTGCCGGTGGGAGCACGGGCGGGTCAAATGGCTGAGCAACGAGTACGCGGAAGCCCTGTGCGCGGTGTACGGCGCCAGCGCCGCCCAGCTCGGCCTCGATCGGTGGCGGTTCGGCCCGGCCGAGGCGCTCGGCCGATACAGTGCCGTTGCCCTTGAGGCGTGCGATGCCCTCGTACGGGAAGGTGGGACCATGACCACAGCCGCTGGCCTGCCGGCCGTCCGTGAATCCCTCACTCTTGCCTTGCTGGTCGATCCGGCCGGAAGTCACACCGTGGTGGAGGTCGCCCAAGCCGCGATCGAGTTCTACTCCTTCGGCTACAGCAAACACCCGCCCACGGTGCTGTTCGACGAGGTCCACCAGACCCGCGGCCTGCTCACCCAGGCGCTCGCTTCCGGGCATACGGCCGAGGCTGTAGCCGTCGACATGCGGAACAGCATCGGCTGGCTCAGTGCTCTGCTGGGCAACCTCGCCCACCACGTGGAAGACCACACCGGTGCCCGGGTGCACCTGGCGACCGCCGTTTCGCTCGGCTAGCGCAGCGGGGACAACCGCCTGGCGGCCTGGGCATGCGGCGCCCTGGCCATGGTGACCCGGGCCTCCGGACAGCTCACCGCCGCCCTGGATCACGCCGAACGCGGACTGGCGTGTGTCCCCCGCGGGTTGCCCCGTGCCCAACTGCACGCCTGGGCCGAACTTCCCACCCTGGCCGCCCTCGAACGAGTCCAGGACGCCGAACGCGCGCTCGCCGACGCGGCCCGCGCACTCGAGGAAGATCCCGTCGGATCCGCTCCCGGCCGCTTCGGTTTCGACGATGCCGAGCACCGCCTTCACGAGGCCGAGGCCCACCGCATGCTCGGCCGTACAGACCAGGCCGTCGCAGCTGCGGAAGCCTCGCTCGGCACGTGTCTCACCGGAACCTCGGGCTGGGCCGCAGCATCCTTGACTCTGGCCCAGGCCGAGGCTCCAGTACGTCCGTCCGATGCGGCGCAGCGGGCACTCGACGTTCTGCAGCGGATCCCAGCCGTTCGTCTGCGCTCCACCGCGCGCGCCCGTCTGGCCCAGCTCGACGGGGCGCTGGCACCGGTAACGGCTGTCGGCGTCACAGAACTTCGCGAACGCGTCCGCACTCTGACGCCCGCCATCAATGTGCACGGAACCGCCGAGGGCGCATAAGACGCCGCATTTGGTGTCGGCCTCGGCCAGCAGCAACTCCGCCACCTGGTCGAACTGCGACCTCCTGGCGCCGCTGGCACGCATGGACGGGGTGTAGTCCCCGATCATTCGCAGGTTCCCGCCGCGGGCGAGGTACCAGAGGGCCACGGTGAACCGGCACACAGGGTTGGCCGCGTGCTCGGCCAGGTACAACAACTGCTGCCAGGGATCGGAGAGCCGGAAGTCGGCACCCGTCACCGCACAGATGCGGTAGCCCGCCGCAGCGACTGTCGCGGACAGCGTGCCCAGGCCCGCGCCGACCCCGGTGACCTGGGCTCCGCCCGGATTCTCCACCTGTTCCAGGAGCCAGCGGACGGATTCGGGCGACCGAAACGAATGCTGCCCCAGGTGCGCGCGAACCTGGAACCCGCTGACCGCGAAGTCGGCGAGGACCGGGGCCGTGCCGAGGAGCGGTGAACACTGCATCACTGAGTTCCCTTCACGATGCATGCCTGTGCGCGACACCGGTGTCCGGCGTACTGGTGATGGAGAGAAACCTTCAGCCCGTGGGCGCCGGCCCAGACCGCCCTGGGGGCCAACCTGGTCGCTGGAGTGATCGAGTGTCGGGCAACTGTGCGTGCCAAAACAGGAGTTGGCGGTAGTCCCGCGGTAGTCCCGGCTGGTTCGTGGCTACGCTCAGTGCAGGCACGGTTGATTGGATGGCAACGTGGCCGAGAAGACGCATCCGCTAGCGCACGCCCGGCTCGCGCGCGGGATGACAGGAGTTGATCTCGCCCGGGAGATCCGCGGCGCTGCCGAACGCCGTGATCTGAGATCGGGTGTCGACAAGCAGCGCGTCCGCAAGTGGGAGACCCAACGCGTCACCCCCGACGCGGACTCCCAGATCTACATTGCCGAGGTACTCGGGGTCCCAGCGGGAGCGGTGGATCCTCGCTCGTGGCCGCACTGGCTGCCGGGCGTCGGCGGCATGGTGATCCCTCTCGGTCCAGCCAGCCCGGTTCCAGCCCTCCGAGAGGCATTGCAAACAACCATGGAACGCTCCCGCCGCACCTTCCTGACCGCGATCTCCGGCAGTGCCCTGGTCACGCTGGCCAGCACCTGGGCATCGACCGAAGCCGGGGCCCTCACAGGCGAGCCCACCGGGCACAGAGGCAAACCCGTCGGGGACGACACGGTCACCCTGCTCGAAGAGACCAGCACGCGCCTGACCGTCCAGGCAACAGAGCAGCGCCAGCACACCGCGCCCCTGATCGACGCGCTCCTGACCACGACCACAAACCTCATCGAGGGCGGCCGGTGCAACCGGCCGGTCAAACTGCGACTCCACGCGCTCGCCGCGAACCTGGCGCAGACCGTGGGATGGCACAGGTTCGACCTCGGCCTGCACGCCGAAGCCAGCCAGTACTGGATCGCCGGACTGCACAGCGCCCACACCGGAGGCGACCGCGACATGGGCGCCGCCCTGCTCGGCGACCTCGCCTACCAGGCCACGTGGCGCGACGACCCGCGCACCGCCGCGGGCATTCTCGAGCGAGCCCTGTCCGGGACCCGGCACCCGGCTGCCCAGTCTCTGCTTCAACTCCGGCTCGCGAGGGCCCTGGCGGCTCAAGGCGAGCAGCGCGCCACCCTGCGGGCCCTCAGCGCAGCCGAACACCTTCTCGACGTGTCGTCGGGCGACCCTGTGCCAGCATGGTGCGTGTGGATGTCTCAGGCCGACCTGGCCGTCGATTCCGGTCAGGCTTTGCTCGAACTCGGGGACACTCGCCGCGCGCACGCACTCATCCGGGAGGGCCAGAAACTGCTGCCCACCCGCCGCGCCAAAACTCACGGAGTCTTCCAGGCATATCAGGCCAGGAGCCACCTCAACCTGGGAGAACCCGACTGCGCGGCAGCCGCCGCCCTGGAGGCACTCCAAGTCGCCCACCGAATCGGCGCCCCCCGGTGCGTCGAGCTGGTGCAAGGACTCATTCCTCGTTTCGAGGCCCACTCCAACGTCGAAGGAGTGCCTGAGCTGCTGGCCCTCGCCGCTGCGTGACACGCCAGTGGTATTCGCGAAGGTTGTCAGTCGGACGCGAGCTGCAGATCCCGAATGGGTGGCAAGGTGACATCGTGCGAGGCGTGCCCAGCGCTTCAAGTACCCGACCTCCCCCAGCGACGAGTGAAGGGCGACCGCTCGCGCGCGCCGATCACGACACAACGCCCGCCAGCTAGCACCATTGAGCTCTCGCCGGGCAGGATGAGGCGACCATGAGGAGCGCTCACTCACGATCGTCAGCAACTCCCGGAGAGGAAAGCCACCTTGGAGAGGGAGGAGCGGGCTACGTTCGCTGCGGAACTCACGCACTGGCGCAACGTGCGGGGCCTGTCGAAGGCAGCTCTCGCCCAGCGCCTGAACATCGACCCCTCGTACGTGAGCCACCTTGAGGCCGGCCGGGAACACGGCAGCTCCCAGCTCACCCGCCGGGCGGACACCGAACTCGACGCCGGCGGAGCACTGTGGCGGGCATGGCAGCGCACCGACGCCTCCCCGCAGGCGGCCGAGCAGAACGACCCGCCGTCCGGCACCGGCCTGCTGGTCCTGGAGGACGAGGCGGCGCTCCGCTACGACGACGGACGCTTCGACCTCAGCATGCGCAGGCTCCTGCACAACAACGGCACCGAGCCAGTCACCCGCTACCTCGTACGAATCGCCGTCGACCGATACCCCTCCGAACCGGAACGGTCCAACGCCCTCTACCGCCGCAACCCTCTGACCTGGGAAGAGCTCCAGCTCACGGCGCGTTGCGGGGACGAGCCGATGGGCTGGACCGTCAAACACGACCGGGACGCGTTCAAGGAGGTGTGGCTCCAGTTTCAGAACCCAACGAGCCGGTTCCCTCTCTACCCCGGCCAGGAAGCCGAGATCTCCTACTCGTACTGCGTCGGCGCCGAGAAGTGGGGTCCCTGGTTCCAGCGCGCGGTGCGACTGCCCACCCGGTGTCTGGCTGTGGAACTGTCTTTCCCTCGAGACTGTGAACCGTCCGTCTGGGGAACCGAGACTTCCATGAGCGCCGACTTCGCCCCACTGCGCACACCGCCACAGCGCACGGAACGAGGCGAGCACAGCGTTTTCTCCTGGGCCACCCTCGACCCGCCCCTGCACGCCCGCTTCCGCCTGGAATGGCGGCTGAAGAACGCAGCCGACGAGAAAGCGAACAACCCCGTGAGCACCCTGTCCGCGAGCCAGGCCATGGCCAACGCCGGCATCGTCCAGGGCGGCGACCCCGTCCTCACCCGCGCCGCCCGCCCCTTCGACCTGCCCACCGAGGCTGAAGAGGCCCAGGAGGTCATCACCGCGCTTATGGACGCAGTCGGCCGCGTCCGCCAACTTCACACGTTCGGCAAGGGCATGGGCATCGCCGCCCCCCAGATCGGGATCGACCGCTCCGCCGCCGTCGTCTTCCCACCCGATGCCGGGACAGACCCCATCGTGCTGCTGAACGCCCACGTCGCCGAGAGCTCCGAGGACGAGGACGAGCAGTACGAAGGCTGCCTCAGCTTCTTCGACGTCCGAGGACTCGTGCCTCGCCCGCTGAGCATCGTCGTCGCTCACAGCAGCCTCGACGGCTTCACCCACCTGTCGCGGTTCACCCGCGGCCTGTCCCGGCTCGTCCACCACGAGGTCGACCACTTGGGCGGCGTGCTGTACCGCGAGCGCATGCGACCGGGTGTGCAACCGATCCCTGTAGAGGAGTACCGCGGGACGGGCCGGCAGTGGCAGTACGGCTGAGCCGAGACCCGCTGCCGCATGCCGGCCCTCTCCGTAAGTTGCCGCCGCGACAATGAGAGCAGCATGGTCGCCTCGCCTGGCGCCGGTCATTTCGGCAACCTCCCGTCCTCACACGCCGCACAGGTCGTGGCTTCTCTGCTGGCGAGGTAGGCGAGAGCAGAGGCAAGGACCTGCTTCTGGGTGAGCGTGCTCGTGTCGATGACGTGACCGTCAGCGTGGAGCCCGCACTCGGCTGCGCGGCCGCTACTGTCCAGCTGACGCAGCCGGGTCACACGGCTCTCGGCGGCACCGATCGAGTCCTTGCCGGGCATGTGGGCGGAGACGATGCGCTCTTTGAGCACCGTTGGGTCGGCGTGCAACACGAGGTGGTGTACGTCCGCCGATTCGCTCAGGGCCGTCAGCAGTGTGGCCAGCAGGTCTTGGTCGATGACGGTCATCGGGACGATGACCGGGCCGTCGATGTAGGCGTGCAGGCCAGCGAGATAGGCGACTGCTGTCGCGTCCCACGGAGGGCAGCTCTGGTAGTCCTGCTGTGCGAAGGGGTGGCCTCGCAGCGATTCTTGGACAGCGCGCCCGATCGACTCGAGATCGGCAACCACCGCCCCAAATAGCTCGTTGGCAAGAGCGGTGGCGAGCGTCGTCTTCCCGACGCCGTGGTCACCGCTGATCCAAAGGATCATCCGTGTTGTCCTTCTCCTTAGGCGTTCTCGGTTCGAACGGTCAGGTGGACGTCAGACGCCCGGTGTCGGGAAGGGCGCGGTCGACGCCATAGCTGCGGATCACGTTGATGCTTGTCGCCGTGTCGCCGACGGTGCCGAGCGCTATGCGGCGCACCGCATCGACCCGCCAGCCGGTCGGTAGATTCGCGAGCCGTTTGCTGGCGGCCGCTCCCTGCCTCTTGTCCCCTTTTCGGTCCCACTCGGCCGTCCAGTCCTCTTCGGCGGGCGGCGGGGCCAGTCCCTCGGAGCTGCGGCGGTCGGCCCAGGCCACGGCTTCGTCGAGCGGCATCCGGGCCTGGTAGCGCTTTTCACGCTGGCCGCCCAACACCAAAATGCGCCATTCCGGGGGAAGGCGATCGAGAGTGTCGAGGAGGGCTGCGGCGGTGTCCCCGTCGGGTAGTCGCTGCGGTGAGGACGGCTCCCAACGCCGTGTCATCTGTGCGACGTCAGCCGCGAGTTCGTTCGCGGTGCTTGCGACGGACACGCGTGTCGTGCGAAGGGAGTCGGCGCGGGCGAGGAGCCGGTACATCGCGGCCCGGTCGCAGGCCGGCAGCTTAGTCCAGATGTGGCGGGTACGTAGTTCGTCCCAGGCGAGGAGGGTGGCATCGTGGGCAGCGGATCGGACGGCTGGCATGTCGTGCTGGTCGGCCTCGGCCAGGACGCCAAGTGCGGCGTCGATGCGCGCGGCCCGCGCAGGGTCCTCCGCCAAGGCGTCATCGCGGGCAAACGAGCAGGGGCCCAGATGTGCACCGAACAGTGAACACGGTCGCTCCTGGTCCTTGCTGTGTTGGCTGCAGTCGAACAGGGTGAGACAGACGACTTCATCCGGGGTGGTCCAGGTGGCCCACACCGCCCCGCCCTCGGGGCGGGCAAGCGGGCGGATGCGGCCCGCGTGCTGCTCTGGGCCTTGCTCCGTCAACTCGCAGAGGACGGAGCCGCGTGGCATGCCGGGAATGTCAGGCCGGGCGGCAAGTCCGTGGGCGCGGAAGCCGGTGGTGACGGCGATGCGTGCACCGCAGGTGCGGCGTGGCGCTGGTGACATGGGGTGGCCTTTTCGTTCAGAGTGCCGCGATAACGCACGAGAGTCGGTTGAATCGCAGCGCGGCAGCGGGAGGAGGCGCGCTGCGGCGTCGGGGAGGTCCTGCGTCACGCGGTAAGGGTCACGCGCGGCGGCACGAGAAGTGGCTGCCCGGGCCCCATCGAGAGGAACTGTTGGCGAGACAGAAGGGTCGGCATCGGCAGTAGCGGTTGGTCGCTCCACTTGGCCAGCGGCCGGATGGTCTGCCGGAGGAGGGCTTCGACGAGCTTGCGGCGCGACAGGTCAATCACGACGAGGTCGTGATCGCTGAGCCCGGACATGTCGATGACGCAGACGTACTCCACGCCTTGGACACTGAAGGAGTCCATAAGCCCGCGGTCGAGGCGGACGGGGCCGCCCTGGTCCGGGCGCTTGCGGCCGGCCGTGGCAGCCATGGCGTTGAGCTGTCCGTGGTGGGCCGCCCAGCGGGCGGCATCGTGCATGCCGGCCGCGAGCATGATGTCGTCGAAGTTCGTGTAACTGCGCCAGGAGCCGTCCGGCAGTTGCTCGGCACGGTGCAGCCGGTGGACATCATCCGTGATCTCGGGGGCGGACCAGTCGATGGCCGGGACCAACTCGCCGTGAGGGCTGGGCATTTCGTTGGTATCGCCGAGCAGCCAGCATGCCGCCCACGGGGCGGTGCGGCCGTTGTGGGCGTTGACCTTGTCGACCAGACGCGTCAGCTTGAACGTCTCACGCAGCCGGTCGGGCGGCGAGCAGTACGAGTTGCGGAAGACGGCCGAGTGGATCGCGGCATCGGGCACTTCGTCCAGGTGCAGGGGGATCTGGGTGGGCGGCGTGTGGAACCCGGTGCGGTGGTGGTGCTGGGGGCCGATGGTGAACGTGCTTTCGCGCACGAAGGCCCCGGTTGGGTTGTTGCCCTCGCCCATTCCCCCGAGGAAGCCGCGCATGCCCGCCAGGATGTCCTCGGTGGCGTGGAGGCGCCGTCTGGCGGCGGCCACCTCTTCCGGGGAGGTGTCGGGCCCGGTCTGGACGTGTGGGAGCTCCGGCATGCCGATCCAGTCCGGTTCCAGCTGGGCCAGGAATGCGTACGCCTGGCGACACAGTTCGGGGAGCGCCCCGGGCTCGGGACTTGGACCGCCGTTTCTCTCAAAGTTCCAGTTCACGAGACGGATGCGGTCACTGGACTTTGGCATCATGAAGACCTCCGGGCGGGCGTGCTGAGGCGACTTGGGGGGTGTAGCGGGCACTACTGATGGCTCCGTTTCTTACTGGGGCTCTTCGGGGAGGGGTGAGCTGTCGGATCCGGTGTCCTGCCTCTTGGCGGGGCGTATTCGGCCGCCCGATGCCTTGACCAGATCTCTTTCGAAGTCGCTGTCGTCGCGCCGTGCGATGGTCAAGGGGCTACGCCGGATTCCGAGGGTTTCGCAGGCTTGTCGAAGTGAGGTTCCGGATGCGACTTTGTCGAGAAGGGCTTGCTTCTCCGACGCGTCCAGGGGACGGCCCTGTTCCTGAAGAGCAGATTTCAGGCGGGCGTCGAACTGTGCGTCCTTTTGTCGTGCCGTCACGACGGAGGAACGAGAGAGGTCGAGGATTTTGATGGCTTGTCGAAGTGAGGTTCCGGATGCGACCTTGTCGACAAGGGCCTGCTTTTCTGACGCATCCAAGACTCGGTAGTGCGCCTGGCGAGCGGCTCTCAGCTGGGCGTCGAACTGGGTGTCCTTCTGTCGTGCCGTCACGACAGCGGAATCGCTGAGGCCGAGTGCTTCACGGGCGTCTTGGAGCTGCGTGCCGGCTTGCACCTTCTCGATCAGGGTCGCCTTCAGGTCCTTGCTCAGGGCAGTGACCCGCAGTTCTAGGACGACGCCACGTCTCTCCAGTTCAGCACGGTGGTCGGCATCCAGCGTCCGCGGTGTTCCGTCCCCGTCTTTGATGGCGCCCTGGGCAACGGAGCGCACATAGGAGAGGGCCGGTCCGAGGCGGTAGCCCTCGGCGTCGATGAATTTGACCGGGACATCGAGGTTTCCGAAGCGCTGGCGGTAGCGGTCGCAGGCGTCCAGCAGTTCCTGCTTTTTGGCGGCTTGCGGGTCCCAGCGCATCCCCATCTCGTCCAGCGCGTCGATCAGGGACTGGTGTAAGCGGCCTTCACGGTATGCGGGCCGCAGCGCCTTGAACTGCGAGCCCAGTAGCCGCCCCTCGGACGTGACATGGTCGTTCGGCACATCGAGGTTGCCGTTTTCCTGGTGGTAGGCGCGGGCGTCGCTGAGTAGCTGCTGCCGACGGGCATCCAGCGGTTCCCACTCCAGGCCGATGCGGTCCATGGCGTCGATACGGTCCTGGGGAACCCAGCCCTTGCGCCGATGCCGGCGCAAGGTACCCAGCCATGAATCCAGCCTGCGGCCACTGGCGCCGGGGCACTTCTCCGGCACGTTCAGGTGGCCGTGCTCATTGCGGAAAGCGACCGCGTCCGCGTATCCCTCCCACCACGAGGAGGTGGAGTTGCGTACCGTCAGCAGACGCAGCTGATTGAGGATTCGGTCGGAGGTGCCCTCCGGCAGATGAAAGGTGACTCTCTTCGGTAGGCCGGGTTCCTCGGGTTCCTGCTCTCCGGGCTCTTCGGAGTCCTGCCCTCCGGCGGTACGCAGTGACCGGTTCACGCGCTCCCGGTCCAGTTCGGCGGCGAAGCTCTCGTCGTGGGCCCTGAGGGCACGTACGACTTCGAAGAGAACCTCGAAGTCGCCGGCGTCGAGTTCTTCGTCGACCTCGGCGGTGTCGTCCGGAAGGATGATCGGCACGATGATCGTGGCTATGGAGGCAGTGTGGCGGCTGCGGCGCATGGCCCGGCCCGTGGCTTGGGCCACTCTGGTCGCGGACCGGGACGGGTGGGTGAACACGATGGTGTCCACCGCCGGCACGTCGACGCCTTCGGTCAGGCACTGCGCGTTGGAGACAACCGTCCATCCGTCGGCGGGCGGCTGTGCCAGCCGCGCCATGATGTCCTCCCGCTCGGCGGTGTCCATCGCCCCGCTGATGTGGGTGGCGTCTACCACGCCCGCTGGCTGCTTGGCGGCAGGCAGGCGGGCGACGGTGGCGGGAAGGGTGCGTGCGAAGTCGACGGCCTGCTGCACCCGTGGGTGGAAGGTGATGGCGCGCTCGGTGCCGTACGTGTTGCGGGCGTGCGCCAGCGCGGCCTGTGCGACGACCGTCCTCAGGGCGATCTCGCCGTCGACGTAGTCGGATGCGGTGTCGGCAAGCAGGGCACGGGCCTCGGCGTCGCTGATGCCCAGCACCACCAGCCGGTAGTCCTTCAGGTAGCCTTCGGCGATCCCGCGGGCGAACGAGTACCGGAACAGCACCGGCCCGAACAGTTCCTCGTCCCGCCAGCTCAACGCATCCTCGGCCTGCCACCCTGTCACGTCCGGCGTTGCCGTCATCACCAGCCGGCAGCTGTGGGGCAGGAACGTCGGGTCGGTGACGATCCGACGACGGGTGGCATCTCGCTTGCCGAACATGTGGTGCCCCTCGTCGCACACCAGCAAGTCGGCTTCGAGGCCGGCCTGCCGCAGACCTTCACCAACCCGGTGGGCCGACATATAGGTACCGAAGATCACCCGGCGTCCCCCGCCGCCCAGCCAGGATGCGATCACGTCCGGATCCGTACTGACCGGCACCTCAAGATCCTCGATCCGTACCGCGACATCGGAGACCTTCTCGTCCGAGCAGACCGCCATCGCACGGAACTCGACCATGCTGGCGTCCTGCCACTCACGCAGAATCTGCGCGACCAGGGCCAGCGACGGGGCCAGGACCACGATCATCCCGTCGCCCGGGACCAGTTCCTCCACCGCACGCAGCGCCATGAACGTCTTGCCGGACCCGCACGCCGCGTGCAACTGTCCCCATTTACCGTTCGTCAGCCCGGTGATGATCGCCTCGTGCGCCTCCTGCTGATACGGGCGCATCGACGGAAGTTTCCGCCGGTCGGGGCGACGGAGCGTGTCAGGTTCGGTCAACCGCGTCACTGATGATCCTTCTGTGTTGGTGTGGCTGGTATGGGCTCTGCGCCATGCGGGGCAGAGCACGGCAGGGGCGCGGCCAGGATGGTGCCGAGCGTCGGAAGGTCG
The DNA here is from genome assembly GCF_030817415.1 of Streptomyces umbrinus. Taxonomy (NCBI): domain Bacteria; kingdom Bacillati; phylum Actinomycetota; class Actinomycetes; order Kitasatosporales; family Streptomycetaceae; genus Streptomyces; species Streptomyces umbrinus. The sequence continues at coordinate 10,191,692 of NZ_JAUSZI010000002.1, forward strand.
TACTGCACGATGACCAGGCCGTGGTCGGCTATCTCGAAACTTCGGAGGTGGCCACGATCTCAACGCTCTTCAGGGCACGGGGTGAGGCCAGCTCCGCCCGCGACGGGGGGCGCAGACGGAACTGGCAGTCCTGGGGGGATCAGGTGGTGCGAGCGAAACGAGCAGTGCGCTCACCTGGATGAGCGTGCGGCGGATCAGCGCGGGGTCGGCCGTGTTCGCTGTCGCGGACAGGTCGGGAGGAGCGGCCTCGGCGAGGGGGCCAGCACGATCAGCTGCCGGGGACGCCGCGGCGGGGACGGAAGAGTCGTGAGTCACGTGTGTTCGTCCTCAAGGTTCTTGGCGCTGATGGTGACTTCGCCCGGTCCGGGGCTGGCGGGTAACGCCGTGCCCGACGCGGCTGGAGGGCAGGACACGCCGTCGAGCAGCTGGCCGGGCCGTGCACCGGGCCCGGATGCGGTGCGTGTGGCGGCCAAAGTGCTCTGGCGGGCCTCTGGGCCGGGCGCTGGCCGGGCGGCGTAGACCCTGCGCTGAAGTCCGCTGTAGATGAGCCCTTCTTTCCTGAGCGGTCTGAGGGCGTTCGAAATCGTGTTGGGATGCGCCTCGAACTCGGTGCGCAGCTGTTCATTGGTGGGCAGTTGGCTGCCGGGCGGATAGGTGCCATCGCCCAGCCGCTGCCGGATCGTGTGACCGATGCGTGCCGCCTGCGAGAATCTCCCGAGCGGCAGTGCCCAGGGCTGGGCCCGGTCGATCACGTATGTTCCGCGTGGGTTGAGGGTGGCGACGAGTTTCTCCTGTTTCAGTGATTTCAGGGCCCCGTAGACGCAGTAGTGACTCACCTCGAACTCGGCGACAAGGGCCGTCACCGGCGGCAGCCACGTCAGGGCGGCGTATGTGCTGTCAGCGATCCGCGCACGGATGATCTGCTCGACTCCTCTGGTGCCGCGGGCAATCGACTGGACGGCCTGCGGATCCGTGACATCCGCCCCGACGGCTCGATGGCTGGTCACGAACCCTTCCTCCCGGAACGGCTCGGTGGGCTCGCCGGCCACCCGACCCTCGCGCTCAGAGGGCAGCGCGACTGCGTAGACCCTGCTGTGCAGTCCGCTGCAGATGAGCCCCTCGTTTCTGAGCGGTTTGAGGGCCTTCGCGATCGTGTGCGGCCTCGCGGCGAACTCGGTTCTCAATTCGAGATTGGTGGGCAATTGCTCGCCGGGCGGGTAGGTGCCATCGGCCAGCCGCTCCCGGATGACCTGTGCGATCGATTCGGGGGTCATGAGGCGGCGATGTGCAGGGGGTTCAGGCACGGTCGAATCCCCGTTCCCGTTCGGTATCCGTGACGCGATGGCGGTGCCAGCGGATCTCGTGCCGGGCCGCGCAGGCGTAGTGCCGCACCGCCGCCGGCCCGAACGCGTCCAGCGCGATCTTGCTGGAGCGGAGGTCGGCCAGCTCCTGCTCCGTGGGCAGCACCGTCCCGGGACCGTACGTACCATCGGTCAGACGATGCCCAACGACCTTGGTGATCAGTTCGGGGGGCATGCGGTGCCGCGATGAGGGTTCAGACACGGTCGGCCCCCCGCTCGCGGTCGACGTCAGGGCCCTGGTCGCAATCCGTGTCCGCGTGATCTGCGTCAGGCTGGGGACAGGCGTCGGAGGGGATGCGCTGGGCGACCACCGTGCCGTCGCGTGCAGTCGCGCCGGCGTTCGTGAGGAAGCCCTGATCTTTGAGTGGTTTGAGGGCGAGTGAGATCATGGATCTTGCGACGCCGAACTCCTTACTCAAGACGGCGACGCTGGGGAAGGGCTTGCCGACGGGGTGGGTGCCGTCACTGATCCGCCTGCGGACGGCGTCTTCGATGTCGTCCTTGCATACGCGCTGCTGCCATGTCGAGAGCGTGGTGCCGCTCGGGGTGATGCCGCCTCCGCCGCCGGGCCGCGTGCCGACGAGGCTTTCGTCCCGGAGCAGCTGAACGGTCTTGCTGATCACGTGCGGGGTGGTCCCGAAGCGCCGTCTTAGCTCACCGGATCGACGGACCGTGCCGGGGGCCCAAGTGCCATCGGCGATCTCTTTGCGCAGGGTGTCGGCGAACTTCGTGCTGGGATGGACCTGCAACCTGCGGGGCACGTAGTTGACGTCGTCACGCATGGTCGAACCCCCGTTTCAGGTCCCCGTCCAGGACGCGGGTGGCGTTGCTTGCGAGGCCAGAGGGCTCGCAGGCCGGCCTGGCTGCGCAGACCCTGAAATGCAGCCCGCTGAGGACGAGCCCCTCGCTCCTGAGCGGGTTGATTGCCCTCGAAATCGTGTTGACCCCCACATCGAACTCGGTGGCCAGTTCCACATTGGTGGGCAGCCGGCTGCCGGGCGGATAGGTGCCATCACGCAGCCGCTCCCGGAGTACCTTCCCGACGTACACCACGGTGCGCGACGTCATGCCGGGCGGCGGAACCCCGGGCTGTTGCGGGTCGACGACGTACGTCCCCAGCGTTTCGAGCGAGGCCAGGAGCTTCTCCCCCTTCAGTGGTGCCAGGGCCTCGCGGATGGTGGCGTGACACACCCCGAACTCGGCGGCAAGGGTCCTCGCTGACGGCAGCCACGTCCCGACGGCATACGTGCCGTCGCTGAGCCGCGAACGGACGATCCGCTCGATCTCCCCGGTGACGTTCCTGTCGGCTCCGGGGTGCTCGGAAGCCGAGCGGACTGCGTAGACCCTTTTGCTGCGCTGACGTTCGCTGACGAGCCCTTCCTTCCTGAGCAGTTGGAGGGCGTTCGAGATCGTGGTGTGGCCCGCGCCGAACTCGGATGCCAACTCGGCATAGGTGGGCAGTCGGCTGCCGGGCGGGTAGGTGCCGTTGCGTAGTCGCACCCGGATGACCTTTGCGATGGCCACGTGGTGTGATTGCGCGGCTGGCGGGGGCGCGCAGGGGTGTTGCGGGTCGATGACGTACGTTCCCTGAGGGTTGAGGGCGGCGAGGAGTTTCTCCTGCTTCAGCGATCTCAGGGCCGCTTGAACCGTGTTGGGGCTCACATCGAACTCGGCAGCAAGGACGCTCGTCCCCGGCAGCCATGTCCCCACGGCGTACGTGCCATCGGCCAGCCGTTCCCGGATGATCTTTGTGATCCCCTGAACCTGGCGGGCGGCTGATTGCGTGGCCTGCGGGTCGGGGACGAGGTTTCCCCTGCCGCTGATGGCGTGCACGACCCCCGTGTCCTTGAGTGGTTGGAGCGCCTGGCGAAGGGTCCAGTGGGACACGCCGAATTCGGCGGCCAGAGCCTTCTCCGCGGGCAACGCCGTCCCGCGGCCGTACGTGCCATCGGCTACTCGGCGCTTGATGGTCTTTGTGATCAGCTCGGGGGTCATGAGGCGGCGATGTGCTCGGGGTTCAGGCACGGAGGAATCCCCGTTCCAGTTCGGCAATCCGCTCGACGCTCAATTTCCCGTTCCGGATTGTTGCTGTCATGCGAATGTCGGAACTTCCGTCTGGTGGTGCGGTTGTGGATGCCGAGCCCAGCGCTGGCTTGCTGAGCTCGGTCGTTTGGGAGTGCTGCAGGCGTTGATCATCACGGCAGTCAGGCGATCCGTGACCGGGTGGCGCCAGGCGAGCTGCGGGTGCTCGGCGACGAAGGACTTCCGCTTGGTGGCACTGGTCCGGAGCATTCATGCGAGACGGAGGCCGAAGCCGCGGAGGATATTGATCGCCAGGACGGCATCGGTCACGGCGGTGAGCGCGTCCGTACCGGCTGCCATGCGGCGCATTGCATCCACCCGCCATCCGCGTGGCAGTCGTGCGAGGCTGGCAGCCATGCGGGCCCCGGTCTCACGGTCCTGCTGACGGTCCCAGTCGACCTCCCAGTTCCGTCCGGCTGGTGGTGGCGCCTGCCCCGCATGGGCCTGCTGGGACGATGCTCGCAGTGCCTCGTCGAGCGGTGTTCGTCGAGAAGCGCTATCCGGGGAGCGCTGGCCGCCCAGGACTACCGCTTGCCACTGCGCGGGGAGCTCTTCGAGGATTTTCAGGTGAGCCTCGGCCATCTCCCCGTGCGTGAGACGGCATGGGGACGACGGCGACCACAGCCGTGTCACTTCGGTGATGTCGCTCGCGTGACTCATCACGGCGTGTGGCGTCATCGTCCGTACCGAGTCGGTGCGGCTCAGGAGTCGGTACACCGCGGCCTGGTCGCTGTCCGGCAGGAACGTCCAGATGCCGGCGCGAAGCTCGTCCCAGGTCAGCAGCGTCGCGTCGTGGGCGGCGGCGTGCACCGTCTGCTGGTCGTGGCTTTCGCAGCTTGCCAGTATTTTCAGGGCGGCGCTGATGCGTCCCGCCCGACGGGGGTTTTCTGCCAGGGTGGCGTCGAGTGAGAAGGAACAGATGCCGGGGTGGTCAGAGAACAGGGCGCATGTGTCCTGTGGCGTCGGCCCGGTCCTGGGGCAGGTCTCCTTGGCCAGGCAGCGGGGCACTTCGTCGTCGGTCCAGGTGGCCCAAATGGCTCCGGCCTGCGGGATGTCGAACTGCCGGGCGATGCCCCAGTGACCGTCCCGGCTGTGTTCGGCGAGGACGCACATGATGGAGGAGCGGGCGATCCCCGGGACGCTGGGCCGGTCGGCGTGAGCCTGGGTCCGGAGGGCCTCGGAGACAGGGACGCGCGCGCCGCATGTGCGCGGACGTGTCAGCGTCGGCACAGGGAGTCCTCCCGGACGTGCTGGATGTTGGGCGGCGTACAACCTGAGATCCGGCCCTTGGACGACGAGGCCCTGTTGCCGGAGCGGCTTGACTGCCTTCGAGATCGTGTTGGGGCTCACCCCGAACTCGGCGGCCAGCTCACCATTGGTGGGCAGCCGACTGCCGGGCGGACAGATGCCTTCAAGCAGCCGCTCCCGGAGGACCCGCTCAATGTGGGCGGCGTGCCGCGGCGTCTTCCCGGGCGGAGGCGCCCCGGGGTGGTGCGGGTCGATGACGTACAGCCCCGGCGGGCTGGTGGCCGCGGCGACGAGCTTGTCCCGCTTCAGCGGTGTCATGGCGGCGTGGACCGTCCTGACGGCCACTCCGAATTCCGCAGCCAGGGCCGCCAGCGGCGGCAGCCACGTCCCCACGGGATATGTGGAATTGCGCAGCCGTTCTTCGAGGACCTGCCCGACCTTCTGGGCCCCGTTGAGGGCTGGTGGCGGTGCCTGCCGTTCGACCGCAACGTATCCACACTGCGGTCTGAAGTGCAGAACGCCTGTGTTCACAAAGGGCCGCAGCGCCTGGTGGACGCCCCCCTCGGATATACCGAATTCGCAGGAGAGGACCCGTGCCGTGGGCAGTACTGTCCCGGGGCCGTACGTGCCATCGGCCAGCCGGCCCTGTATGACCGTACTGAGATGCTCCTCACCCGTGGTCTGCGGCGGGTCCTGTGGCTGCTGGGTGAGGTCGGCATGGGCGAGTCCCGCTGCGGGTGTCGGAGGGTGAGTCAACGTGCTCTCCTGGCGGTGCACATGGGGTGGGTGGAACATCGGGCAGCGATGTTTCGGCTTCTTCGAAGCGGCCGTCACGAGGGACGGGGCGACGATCAACCGAGGTCGAGCAGCCGCTGGCGTACGCGGTCTGCGTCGCTCGGGCTGACGCGTTCGTAGATGCTCAGCGCGACGGCGTAGAGAGCCGCAGCCTCCCCGCGGCGGCGAGTGGTCTGGAGGCTCTGGCCGAGCAGCTCACGGCTGCGTGCCTGCGAGCGGGGCGGGCCAATGCGGTCGCACTCATCGACGGCCCACCGTCCGTACTCCTCGCCCGTGTCGGGGTCGCCGTCGAGCGTGAGGGCGTAGCCGTACAAGGCCGTGGCCCGCGCCGCGTCGAGACGGTCCCGCAAGTTGGTCAGCGTCTGGCAGGCGTCGGCGAGGATCTCGACCGCGGGGGCGGCTTGGTTGAGCTGAGTCAGGGCGTCGCCCAGGCACATGCCGGTGATGGCCACGCTGCGCTGGAACGTGATCAGGTCGTCCTCGTCACCGCTGGCCTTGGCAGCGGTGACGAGCCGGGCGCGGTGCTCGCGCGCCTGACGCAGGAAGCGTTCCGCCACGTGCGGGCGCTGGGCCGCAAGGTGGGTGGCGCCCAGCTCGTGCAGGGCGTGCGCCTCGGCACGGGCGTCGCAGGCAGTCCGAGCCAGGTGAAGGAGCTGCTCGAAGGCTTCAAGGGCGTCAGCGTGCTGGCCGGCGCTGCGCAGGCCGATCGCCCAGGTCGCGAGGATCTCCAGTTCGGCAATGGCGTTTCCGCAGCGGCGGGCCGCACCGAGGGCGAGTCGGTGGGTCGCGTCCCACAGGTCGTAGTCGTGGGTGGCGCGCAGCAGCGGCCAGAGCGTATGCGTGAGCTGCCACACCATCGAGTCGATTCTGGCGGGGACTGCCGCCTCGATCGCGGCTCGAAGGTTGTCCCGCTGAGCCTTCAGCCACCCCAGCGCGCCCTCGGCATCAGCGAATTCGAGTGGTTCCTGGGGCGGGTAGAGGTAGTCCCGGTCAAGGAGACGGTGGTTGGGGGCAGCGCGGCGCTCGGCTCGGGTAGCCGTGTACAGATAGAAGCCCAGGGCCTGTCGCAGCACTCGTGCGGGCTCGCCAGATGCCGCCTCCTGGGTGAAGAGGCGGCGGGCGTGTTCACGGGCTTTGTCGTGGAACTGGTAGACCGGGCCTCGCGCTGCGGTGTCCGGGGCGGGGCGGGCTTCGATCAGTTGCGCGGCGCACAGTACCTGCAGGACCTCGGCGGCGGCCTGCCGGGTCAGCCCGGACACGGCCGCGGTCAGCGCGGCGTCGACGTCCAGAACGAACAGATGGCCCAGCCGCCGGTACACGGCGGCGGCGGTGGTGGGCAGCGCCGCGTAGCGGGTGTCGAAGGCCGCAGTCATAGCCGCCTCCTGGCGGTCGAGGACGGGTCGGTCGGTGTGCACGGTGCTGTGCGTGCCGCACAGTGCAGTGGTCAGCTCGCCAAGTGCCCGCTCCGGGCGGCCGGCCAGGGTGTTGACGGCCACGGTCAGGGCCAACGGAAGCCCGCCGCACAGACTTGCGATCCGGGCAGCAGCCCGGCGGTCACCGGCGATCCGATCGGCGCCCAGGACCAGCGAAAGGTACGCGAGCGAGGCTTGTGCATCGAAGGGGGACAGTCGGTGGAGTACCGCCCCGTGGCCGGCGAGGTCCGCCAGGGGCTCATGGCTCGTGGTGACGACAAGGTGGCCGGGGCCACCGGGCAGCAGCGCTTTGACCTGGTGGGCGTCGGTCGCGTTGTCCAGCAGGACGCACACGGGCCGGTCGGGGTTGGCTGCGGTCACCGAGCGCCACCACGCGCCGAGTTCCTCGGATGTGGTGGCGCGGATGCCGGGCCGCGTGGCGTGCAGGAACCGGGTGAGTATCTCGGCGGTGGAGGCGCGGCGCCCGGGCGCGTAGCCGCGGAGATCGGCGTACAGCGCTCCGCCGGGGAACCGTTCGTGATGCTGGCGCAGGAACCGGCCGGCGAGCGTGGTCTTGCCGACGCCGCCGGGTCCGCTGATCGCGATGACGCGCACGGTGTCCGGGGCCATACGGTCCAACCCGGCTGTCAGGCTGGCCAGGTCGTCGGTCCGGTCCGTCCACGCGCCGGGGTCGGGCAGGAGCTGTCGGGGCGTGGGCGCAGTGAACCCCGCCTCGTGGACATGGACCTGGCTGATGGTGTGAGCCTGCACACTGGTCCCGTTCGTGATGTTCCCCGCCACGTGGTTGGAGTGCGCGGCCGCTGGGCCTTGTGTGGCGTCTGCGGGATGAGGGCCGGTCACAGGGCCAGTTCCCGCTGCCGGAGGTGCTCGGCGTAGGCAGGGCGGATCGTGGCCATCAGATCGGCGGCCTGCCGGTAACGCCGGCGGGCGGCATCGAGATTGCCGTGCCCGTGGTGGGCCCCCGCGAGCATGTCGAGGGCCCGGGCGCACATCCGCGTGCTGCCATGGGCACCCAGCTTCTCCACGGCCTCCGTCAGCTCGCGGATGCCGGCGTCGACGTCGCCGTTCAGCGTGAGAGCGTGGCCGTGGAAGGCCAGGGCTCGGTCAGCGTCGTACTGATCCCCGACCGCGAGGAGCCCGTCCCGGGCGCGGGTGAACAACGCCAGGGCCTGGGCGCGGTCGCTCTGGGCGGTGGCGATCTCGCCGAGGACGATCGTGGCCAGGGCGACCCCGCGCGGGTAGTCGCAGGCGGTCCAGAGCTGGATCGCCTCGGTGAGGAGGGGGATGGCTTTCTGGTGCTCCCCGGTGTCGTGGTAGCACGCGCCGAGCCCCAACAGTGCCTGTCCCTCGTCGCGTACGGCGTCGTCCTTGTCGTGCGCGGTGCTGGGGGCGCGGGCTTCGCGCAGGGCGTCGGTGTACCAGTGGATGGCGGTGCTCCAGCGGTCGGCCTGGCTGAGGCCGATGGCACCGGACAGGAGCATCTGGCGCACTGCGGCCGGGTTGTCGGCCTGCCGGGCTGACGCGACGCCGAGCTCGTGGAGCTCTACCCACAGGTCGTAGGGGTGTCGGCGGTGCAGGAGCGGCCAGACGGCGTCGACCTGCTGCCAGGCAGCCTCATGCCATTCGTGGTCCCGGGCCGCCCGCACGATGCCGGGGAGATTTCGCTGATGGGACGCGAGCCACGCCAATGCCCCTGGATCGTCATCGAAAGGGAGGCGCTCTGGCACGCCCTCCGGCACCAGGCCCTGCTTGAGGCGGAGAGTGGCCTGGGCGGGGCTGAGCCGCAGCTGTACCTGGGTGGCTATCGCCAGCATCCACGCGCACAGCCGTTGCAGGGCATCGTCCCGCGCCTCGTCCCTATCGTGGTGAAGGGCCAAGTACCGGGCGTGGTCGCGCTGGGATTCGCCCATCCGATAGCGCGTGGGCCGTGCCTCATCGCCTGCGAGTTCTTCCAGCAGGTGTTCGTCGGTCAGCGTGTCCAGCAGGTACCCCGCGGTCGCCAGGGGTATGGAGGCGACCGCGGCGGCCATGTCGGGGTCGATGTCCTCGACGGGCAGTATGGCGAGCTGGCGGTAGAGGCGCTGTGCGTCTGCTTCCAGGTCGCCGTATGCCTTGTTCAGGGCTGCGGTGGTGGCCATCCGGGCGAAGTCCTCGGGGTGTGGGCGGGCGTTGGTGGTGGGAGTGAGGGGGTCCACGAGGGACGAAAGGCGCCGATGGGGGCGAGAGCGAAGGCGCGCGCCGGCCAGTACGAGAGGCAGGGCGAGATGACCGCAGACGCGTACGAGCTGCTCGGCGGCGTCGGGCTCGGCCGCGACGCGATCCTCACCCGCGAAGCGGGCCAGCAGGTCTACGCCCGCTCCGGTCGGGAACGGGCCGATCTGATGGAGGTCGGCGCCGTCCACGGCCAGTTCCCACAGAGAGCGCTGGCTGGTCACCAGGGTCATGCTCGGGGACCCGGCCGGCAGCAGAGGCCGCACCTGGTCGGCCGTCCGGGCGCTGTCGAGCAGACACGCGACCGAGCGGCCGGCGGTGACCGAGCGCCACACCGAGGTCAGTTCGTGGAGATCTGCCGGGAAGGCTTCTACACCGAGTGCGTGCAGCCACTGCTGGAGAACACTCTCCGGTCTGACCGGCCCGTCCCGTCCGCTCAGGTTGGCGTACAGCTGACCGTCCGGATATGCGTCCTGGCCATGGAGCCACTGGACGGCGAGCGCACTTTTGCCGACCCCAGCGATCCCGCTGAGCACGACGACGTCGGTGCCTCCCACACGGACAGCGTCCAGTGCCTCCCTCTCCGTCGACCGGTCGGTGAAGTGCCGAGGTGCGAGGGGCAGTTGACGTGGCACCGGGCGCGGCGTGCGCAGGGCCGGGAGGTGGATGCCGCCCTGGATCTGGCCGGCCTGGATCACCACCGCACTCTGGACGGCCGCGCTGATCTCATTGGTCATCGCGACCGCCGCTCGCCCGCGACGGCGACCGCGCCAACAAGGAGGGCCAAGTGTCCGGCGCACTGTCGACGCTCATACCCTCGCCTTGTCGTCGGGGCGGGCCGGAAGCCCCGGACCAGCCGGACACCGGCGGGCCCGGATGCCGGGTGACGTGAACCGGGGCGACGATCGCGGTGTAGCGGCCGGTGGGGATGCTCACCCGCCCTCGGGAGCCCACATCGGGTGGCTGTCGCGCCCAACGCGGACGGAGGGCCGGGGAAGGTTGTCTGGTCACGGGGTCCTTCAAGGGGGGGTGAGGGCGATGGCGGCGTAGGCCGGGGAGGTTCCTGTGCGGTGAGGACGCCTCGTTGCCGGGCTGGCAGTGCGTGGTCTCGGTGAGGCCGGGAGCCAGCGCCTCCCATCCGTCGCGCTGGTGCAAGGCGGCCGACTGGCTCGCGGCGTAGCCCGGCGCACTTCGCAGGGCAGGACATCTCCTGGCCTCGCCGGGTGCGAAGCACGAAGGCCTGAGCCCATGAAGAGACCCAGTGGCGCTCGCGAACCGGACCGCATTACAGCTTGCGGCCGATACCGCCGTAGACGTCCGTCGGCTGAGGCGTGGTGCCCGGCTCGGGGCGCCACAGCGGGCAGGACACGATGCCGGGACCGATCAGCTCTAGGCCTTTGTAGTAGGCAGCGAGCTGCCCGGGGCTGCGCAGCACGTACGGGACGGCCCCGGTGTTGTTATAGCCCTGCTGGGCCTTTCTGAGTTCGGCGTCGGTGTCGATGCCGTCGTAGTGCACGAAGTAGCTGCCCGGTGGCAGGGCCTTCTGGAGGCGATGAGCGATCTTCTGAGCCTCTTCGAAGTCCCGGATATGGCCAAGGATGCCCATGAGCATCAGCGCAACAGGCCTGTTGAAGTCCAGGATCTTGCCGGCCCCTTCCAGGATCTGTTCGGGTTCGTGCAGGTCCGCCTCGATGTAGTCGGTGAGGCCCTCGGGGGTGCTTTTGAGGAGGGCCGCGGCGTGGCTCAGGACGAGCGGGTCGTTGTCCACGTAGACGATGCGCGACGTGGGCGCCACGCGCTGGGCGACCTGGTGGGTGTTGTCTTCCGTCGGCAGGCCGGTGCCAATGTCCAGGAACTGGCGGACGCCCTTCACGGACGCGGCCCATGTCACTGCGCGGATCAGGAACTGGCGGGACTCAAGGGCCATCGTCTCAATGTTGGGAGCGATCGCACGGTAGGCGTCGCCCGCCTCCTGGTCGACGGGGTAATTGTCCTTACCGCCCAGCCAGTAGTTCCAGATACGGGCCGAGTGCGGCACCGTGGAGTCGATCTGGTGCCGTGGGTTGACCGGACTGTTCAAAGTCTTCTCCAAGAGCGGTGGTTCGTCGGCCAGGCCTGCTGGTGACGAGGGGTGGATGGAACTCCGTGACCTGACGTGCGCGGACTCGGAGGTCGTCGACCGTGGCTCAGACCCGGAGGCCGCGGACCCACACGGCTGGTGGAGCGCTGCGGCATAAAGGAGGAAGGCGGGATGGTCGGGCCGCACAGTCGTAGTCCTTGATCTACTTCTTGGGAATCTGCCTTGGCCGTCAGGAGGTGAGGTCGTGCGGCGCCAGGCGGGTGGCGTTGCGGCGCAGCCCTTCGGCCATGCCGGCGCGGGAGTAGACGACTTTGACGGCGTGGTGGTCGCTGATGCCGGTGGTGTCGATGACGCTGACCGCGATGACGGCGTTGGTGAGCCAAGGGTCGTTGTAGATGCGATCGATGCGCCGTTCTCCGCCTTGGCCGGGCTTGTCCCGACCGGCGGTGGCAACGAGCGCGTCAGGTTGGCGAAGTGTGTGCGCGGCATACCGGGCGGGGTCGTGCAGGCCGGCGCCCAGGAGGGTCTCATCGGCGTAGGTGCAGCTGACGCGCGTTCCGTCCGGGCCGGGATTCGTGCGGTGCATCATGTGCAGCTGGTCGGTGATGTCCCCGTTGGCCCAGTCGAGCCACCGCTGAGGGGCTCGCTTGTCTTCGTCGGGGCCGCCGTCGTGCTCGATGTTGGAAGTCATCACCGTGACCACGGGTTCGCGGGGCCGGCTGCGCGTACTGGTCAAGATGTCCTCCCGGGGGTCGCAAGGTCGTGGAAACGGGGGGTGGGGTTCAGTGGTGCAAGCGGTGAGCCGGCTGAACCAGGGGCGGATGGGCCGCTGGTAAGCCCTTCGGCTCTCGGGAGACAGTGGCGGGCGCCCGGCACGGGGACGGTTCGTCGTCCCCGCGCCGGGTTGCCGTCCCGCGCTCGGCAACGGGGGGTGCCTAGCGTGAGACGTGGGACCCGCACACGGCTATGCGGATTCACGGGGTGCCGTGCGCGGGGTCTGTGCCGCCGTCATCTGTGGCGATGGGATAGGTGCCGGGCGGACCACTGGGTACGCGACGGGCCGAGTGCCTGCTCAGCCAGGCGTATGAGCTGGAGGTCGTCGGGTCCTGCGGGTGCGTGGACCAGGTCCATGTCGCGCCGCAGCTGTTCACATGGGTTCCCGAGGCGCCCGGCGTGGCCGCCGTGGAGCTGCTTGGCGTGCTCGGCGGAGGCCACCCCCGCGCGGTGGCTGGTGAGCTTGCTGTAGATCAGTTCTGCATCGCACGGGATTCCCTCGTCGAGCAGGTACGCCGCGTGGTAGGCCGCGAGTTGGGCACTCATGAGCTGGCCCTGCATCTCCGCGATGCGGTTGCGGACGGGGGGCAGGTCGGAAAGGTGCCCTTTGTAGCGGGGCCGGGTGGATACCCACTCCTTGGTCACGTCCAGGAGCCGCTGGTGGATCCCGAGAGCGACGGCGGCCAGGTTCAGGCGGCCGTAGACGACGCTGGACAGGAGTGCGACGGCCAGTCCGTCGCCGATCTCACCGATGACGCGGGTCCTGGGGACGTGGACGCTGCTGAGACGCAGTCCGTCGGCTGAGAATCCGTGCAGCCCGTTGAGGGGGCGGCGGACGACTTCGAGCCCGGGGGTGTTCTTCTCGACGAGGAAGGCGGTCAGACTCTTGGCGCCGGGGCGCTTTCCGGTGCGGGCGATCACGCAGTGGACGTCCCCGAGGTCGGCGTTGCCGACGAGGTCCTTCTCTCCGTTGAGGACGAAGCACTGGCCCTTGCGGTGGGCGGTGGTCTCCATGCCCAGGACGTGGCTGCCGGCGACGGGCTCGGTCGTGGCGATAGTCGGCCAGATCCGGCCAGCCGCGATGTCCGGGAGCCAGTCGCGGCGCATGGCTTCGTCGCCGAATTCGGCGATGGGGGCGGCACCGAGTATGGATGCCTGGAGGATGGCGCTGGCGGCCGCGCTGCGCCGGGCGACCTCCGCGAGCATCCAGGTTTTGACGACGTGCCCCGCGTCCATGCCGTCTTCGTCGGGCCCGAGGAGGACTCCGAGCCATCCCGTCTCGCTGAGCATGCGCCGTACCTCGCGGTCGGTGTGCGGGCCGCGCTCCTCCATCTGCGGTGCGAGGGGGGCGATTTGGGTGTTCACGATGTCCTGGATCTGCTGCTGGAGGGGCTGGTGGTCGTCGGTCAGGTACGGGCGGGTGAGGGACAGGGACGCGGCGGGCATTCGGTTCCCTTCCTGAGATGGCGGAGACGGGTCCTGCTGCGTCCCGAGGACGTCGTGGGAAGCAGTGGCATCCGGTATGCCGTCGGTGCGTTGGCTGAGGGCGCCGGCGCGCGGGTGGATGTAGGACGGGTTGGCCACCAGGTCCCGGGGAAGAGACCGGCAGATGCCAGCCGGTGCGCTACGTCGCGCCGATACTGGGACGCGCGAGGATGTCCGTCATGACCTCGGCCCCAGCCTCCTTGACGATTGCCAGAAGGCGGTCGGCGTCTTCGAGCGGGTACTTGGTCTGGTCGATCACGCACACCGTGCCGAGCACGATGTCGGTGCCCGGGTAGATGAGCGGCTGACCGAAGTAGGCGGTGATGCCGATGGCGTCGACCACCGCGTTGCCGGAGTACAGGCGACTGGCGTGGACATGGGGCAATGGCAGCGCTCGCCGACGCTTGACCACGTGGGGACACCAGCCGTGGACTCGGTCCATGCTCCGGTCCACGATCGGCAGGCCGCTCTCGGCAGGCGGGTTGTGCAGGCCGGCGAAACGTTGCCGGTCGAGGTAGAAGTTCACCATCGCGTACGGGAATCCGGTGTCGTGGGCCAGACGGTCGCAGAGGGCGTCGAATGCGGCGTCGGGGGCGGCGCTCACCCCGTGCCGGTTGAGCAGTTCCCTGCGGGCATCGAGTTGGGCGAGGTCATGGCTGGAGGTGACCAGGACGATGTCGGAGTCGGTCATGAGTGGAGGTCCAATGCGGCAGTCTTGGCGAAGCGGGTGGACAGGGCGTGATCGACGAGTGCGATCAGAACGCGGGCGGCAGATCGGTCACGTCGGGCGTCGCACGTGAGGACAGGCACTCCGTCGTCCAGACGGAGCGCGTGGCGGATCTCGTCCGCGGGATAGCGCTCGGGATCGTCCTCGAACTCGTTGACGGCGACGACGAACGGGATGTTGCGCGTCTCGAAGTGGGTGACGGCGTCGAAGCTGGTTTCCAGGCGGCGGGTGTCGGCCAGGACGACGGCGCCGATCGCTCCGGAGGCCAGGTCATCCCAGATGGGGCGGAAGCGGCTCTGGCCCGGGGTGCCGAAGAGGAACATCTCTATCGGCTGCGGAACATCGAAGGTGATGCGGCCGAAGTCCAGGGCGACGGTGGTGGTGGTCTTGTTCTCCACTCCTTGCAGACTGTCTGTCGGGGTGCTGGCCTGGGTGAGGGCTTCCTCGGTGGTCAGCGGAGTGATCTCGCTGACAGCGCGGATCAACGTGGTCTTGCCGACCCCGAACCCGCCCGCCACCAGAATCTTTACTACGGCGCGGCCCACCCCGGGCAAGGCGTCAGCAGGCCGTTGGTTCGTCATCGGTCCACTTCCTTCTGAGCCCTTCGAGTGCGGCTTGCATGATGTGACGGGAGTTGGAGAAGCCGGAGGCAGGCGGAATCTGCAGCGCGGATGCGTCGAGGAGGTCCGAGACGAGGACCCGGACCACGGGAACGGGTTGACTGAGCGAGCCGGACAGTTCGGCGATCGAGCGCCGTTGGGTGCTGCAGAGCCCGAGGATCTGCTGGGTTTCGGGTCGGAGCGGTCCGGGCGGTGGCCGCGTCCCCGGCTCAAGCACCGTTTCCAGGCGCAGGTTCTCGGAGTGGCGGGAGCGTGTGCGGCCGCCCGCCACCTCGTAGGGCCGCAAGCTGATGCCGTCCACCACGCTCCAGGGGGCGCCACGAGCGCGGGCCATCACCGGATGGTGGCCGCAGAAGCGCCGTACGCTGGCTGCCGGACCGGTGTCGTCATGTGCTCACCGAACCTCTTGATCAGCTGGTTCATCTCGAAGCCCGCGACGCGGATGTCGGCACTCGGCTCAGCCAGCACGCCCAGCAGTGTTTCGACCATCGCATCGCCCGGGACTCCGGCCTGGGAGGGAAACACCGACCGATGGCCCTCGCCCGCGACCATGATGAGGAACACGCCGTCCGCACGCTCGATCATGACCTGCTGGGCGGGCAGGAGTTCGCCCCGGGCACCGGGGGTCGCCCGGGCGATGGAGGCGTGGCCGGAGACGGTCGCGGCCACCGTGTCTGCCCAGTCCTTGGACATGGGGTTGCTCGAGAGCAGGACCAGGCCGTCCTTGGAGGCGAGCAGGGCGTGCGTGACCCCGGGCACCTTGGTGACGAAGCGGTCCAGGAGCCACTCCATCTTCGCGTAGGGCGTCTGCGGTTCCGCTGGGAGCTCGGGTGCCGTACTGGTGGTGGGCGCGGGGGCCGTGGGGTCGGGGTTCATGACGAAGACTCCTGGGATCGGATGGTCCCGGCGCGGCCGGGACCCTGGTAACTCGGGTCGGAGGGAGGCTGGGCGATGCCCTGCTGCTGGGAGAGCTGGGAACCCTGACGAAAGGCGCCGGCCAGGCCGGGATTGGCCGTAACGGAGGCCGCGCCGACGGCCATGTCCGGACCGGGCATATCAGCGGGGGCAAGGGGCCCGGGCACACGGACGGGAAGCTTCCGCCGCCCTCGGGCCGCCGGGCCGCCCTCCACGCAGGCGTCGCCGTCGGTGGCCGTTCGCCGTCGGGGCAGACCGCCGGCCGTGGACGCCGCCAGGGCGGGCTGTGCCATCGGCGCCGCGCGGGGCGTCACCGGAGCGAGGACCGGTGCGGCGAGCTCCAGCTCGGGTTCCGGCTCCGCGCTGACGAGCAACTCCGACGGGATGACAACGAGCGCTGTCGTCCCGCCTTCAGGGTTCGAGTTGAGTGTGACGCGGATACCGTGCCGCTGCGCGGTGATGCCGACGACCAGCAGGCCAATCCGCCCGTCCTCCAACTGCGCGCTGACATCGACGAGTTCGGGTGAGGTGAGCAGCTCATTCATCTGATCCCGCAGTTGGGCAGGCATGGGCATGTCACGGTCGACGACCTCAATGCCCAGGCCAGCGCCGACCTGCCCCACTCTCAACTGCACCCCGGTGGACGGAGAAGAGAAGTAGGTGGCGTTCTCGACGAGTTCGGCCAGGAGGTGAAGGACATCAGGGGCGACATGCCCAGGCAGCGCGAGTACGGGATCGATCGAGCTGGCCACCACCCGCGCCCGCGCGTACTCCTCGGTCTCCTGAATCGCGCCACGCAGCACGGTCGTCAGGGTGACGGGGTGGCGCACGGTATGGGCTGATTCGCCGCCGAGGATGGCCAGGCTGTCCACCATGCGACGGATCCGCACCGCCATGTTGTCGATCTGGAAGACCTGGTCCAGCAGGACGGCGCCCTCAATGTCGTTCTGGAGGTGCTTCAGTGCGTCCAGCAGTCGAAGGACCAGCGCGTACTCACGTCTGGAGATGTGCCGGAACATGGCATGCCGCACAGCCAGTCGTGACTGCTGGGACGCCCGGATCACTGCGGCAGCCATCTGGCCCTTCAGCCAGTCCAGGGCCTGGTCGACATCGGTGTAGGGGTCCCGGCTCGGCACGAAGAACGTGGGCTCAGGCACGGGAGGGGTGATTCCCCGGCGCAGTTCCTCCGTCGTCCAGGCCGCGCAGGCATCCACGGACTGCACGGCCAGGCTCAGCCGCTCCGCTGCCTGAGCCTGGCTCCGGCACACGTCGCCGGCCGCCGTCCTGGCCTGCCAGACGCCCACGAGCAGGGCCATGACGACGCCGCAGGCGATGCCGATCAAGAGCGACCCCGCCGGGAGTTGCGCCACCCGCCAGGCGACGGCCGCCGCGCCGACCGTCACCGCGACGATCGCACCCGGCACGGCCACCGCGGTCAGGACCTGTTCGTAGACGAAGCGCTCGGCCGGTGGGCGGCGCCTACGACCACGGCGGTGCGCGGCCGGACGGGCGGGGGACACACGGTCAGGCATGGGCTTCCTCGGATACCAATTACAGCGGGGCAAGGTCGGAATGGGCCACCGGGGGGGAAGAGCCCGGGGAACGGAGTGGCGGATCTTCCTCCCGGTGACCCGGTCTATTGCCGCATCGGGCCATCACAGAGCCGGAGCGCTTCATCCAAATCAGGCAGTGCATCGAGCAGGCGCCGTACCGCTTCGGCCCGCAGCTCCCACGCCATGGGCAGGACAGACATCACCGGCGCGCACAGCATTTTCAGCAGTGCAATCCGTGAGCTGGCCGTCAACTCCTGTGCGGGCAGAGCTGGGTAGGCGCAGCGGTACGCGGACAGCAGTGCCACAGCACACTCCTGCCAGTCGTTTGCCTCGTCCACGGTGCGGACGTCGGCCATGGGCTCCCCGGTGTCGATCCGTTCCAGGTAGAACACGTCCAGCTGTTCGACTCCGAGGCGACGCAGGCTTCCTTCCACGGCATGCCGGAGATACTCAGGACGGCCCACGGGCGTCCAACGGTCGCGGTCGGGCCGGACAACGCCCACCTTGGCGGCAATCAGTAGCTCTGCGGGATAAGGGCTGAGTGCCTCACGAATGGTCTCCTCCACGATGTGAGGGCCATACGAATCGGAGGTGTCGATATGGGAGATGCCGTGATCCCGCACCGCAGCGCGAAGCAACTCCAGGGCGGCCTGTCTGTCCGGTGAGTCTCCCCAAACGCCCGGCCCCGTCAAGCGCCGAGTGGACAGGCCCGGCCGAGACGCCTTCTTGCCGGCGATGGGGGTCCAGCCGCCGGGCGAGGACATCGTCATGCAGCTGCCACCTGCCGTCCCACTTCTACGGCGTGCCAGATCGCCGCGTCCCCGCTCTTGGGGGATGAAGTGACCACTACGCGGTCAAGGAACTGCTGCTGGAGGAGCTCCTGGATGTGTTTGTCCACGAGCGCTTGATATAGAAGCCACGGATCACTGATCGGGGCCCAAGACTCGGTCGGCATCACGAGGAGCAAGTCGTACTGCGCGGCGTGCTCCTCGTGATGCCGCCGGAGGCGTCCGATCTCTGCGGGGTCGGCACGATCGCCTCGGAATTCCACAGCTGCGTCGTAGGCGGCAACTGCAACTACGGGGGTCGCCTCCATGAGGACAACCGTGAAGCAGCTGCGAGCCGCCACAATTGCGTCAGCAGCGCTTTGAGCGATGAGCCACTGCGTGCTCACCTCGTTCTGCCTCTGCCATGTTGGGAGTCCGGAGGCCGCGGCCCGGCGAAAAAGGTTCTCTGGCCGTGTCGTTGGAAGATTGCACCGCTGCAGTGCTTCCGAAAGTTGGTTCAACAGCGCTTCCATAGCAGCGAGTTGTGCGCTGAGGACGGCGATGCGCGCCGGCGCGCGTCTTTCCGTCCGATTCGCGGCGGCCGGAGCCCCGTGCATACCGGTGACGTTGCCCAGAAGAGTGGTGGCTCCCGCGCCAAACTTCTGCAAGCCCGGCGTCAACGCTCCGAGACTCGCCTGTTTGGAGAACACCGCTGAATGGGACATAACGAGGGGACGCTCCCTGATAGCCAACCGTGGACGCTCAGACGTAACCCGCGCGGCACCAGCTCGTGCGAACGAAACGAACCGGCGGCACTGATGGATTCACGATGCCCCGGAAGCGTTGACCATAGCTATGCCAAACCTGTGCCAAAACGCTGCCGTTCTGGCTGCTTCCTGGCGTGACGGAGCAATGAAACACCCCTAAATGTGCGCTACGTGACGGCTATGTGGTGCCGTGGGGATCTACGAACGACGCGTTTTGGCGCGAGTTTGGCATAGCTATGGCCACGGTGGATCCGGCACGGTGGAACCCGGGTCCACAGAGCCCTGCGCCGCACGGTGTCTCGAGTGCGAGGAGACGAAGAGTGCCCCCGACCGCAGTTGAGTTGCTCCAGAACCAAAACGTAGGAGAACTCCTCGATCACGACGACGTTGATCTCGCCCGCATGGAATCCGCCGAGGACTTGCTCCTCTTCCGTAGCCACGTACGGAAGCTGTTGGAAGAACGCGGCAGCGACGAGCAGTGCGACGACGTCATCACCGTCGTCAACGAGATCGTGGTCAACGCCCTGGTTCACGCCCACGGAGCGTGCTCGTGCCGCCTGACCTTCTACGAACGCGCGGTCTTGGTCGAGGTACAGGACACCGGGCCGGGCATGAAATCCGTGTCAGCTCCCACCCAGGTCGAGCCTTCCCCACGGGGGGACGAGTACCATGAGAGCGGTAGAGGCCTCGTCCTGGTAGCCATGCTCTCGCTGGTGTGGACGTTCGCCTCGACCGACTACGGCTCGGCCGTCACGGCGCTCTTGCCTCTCGGCGGCGGCCTGTGAGCGGCATGCCCGATCTTGCTCCACGGGAACTCTGCCGCTCCATCAACGCCTTCCCTCTAGGTGTGCACTGTTCCGGAGTCCGGTCCGGGGGGAGCGGCAACCCGGACGACCGTGCCTTCCTCGACGGGTTGCGACGCGCGATCGAAGACACGGAAGGTGCCATTCTTCTCGATACGGCGGACTCGTACGGGAAGGGCAAGTCCGAGCGGCTGATCGGCAGAGTGCTGCGCGAGTACACAGGGCTGCCACTCCAGATCAGCAGCAAGGTCGGTACTCTGCGCAGTTCCGCTGAACACCCGTACGCGGATCGGCGCATCAACCACCAGCTTCAGCAGACCCTGGACAATCTCTACGTGGATCAGTTGGCGCTGTACACCCTGCAGTCCCTCGACTTCGGTCCTCACGATTGTTTCCTCGGACACGCGGCCGACCAGATGCACACCCTGCGCGACCTTGAACTGATCCGGGCGGTTGGCATGCCCGGACCCGATGTTGCCTACACGGCCTCCCCGGAACAACAAAGCGCTGCGGTGACAGGCTTCCTCAAGGCGTTCCACGCGATTGGTCCCGACGTGATCTGGACCCGATTCAACGCTCTTACGCCGAATGTTCTGATCGAGGGCGACGACCTGTTCACATTCGCCAGGAAGCACGGTGTTGGAGTCGTACTCACGTCGCCTTTGGCTCAGGGAGTGCTGATCGGAAAGTCACCGCCTTCAGCCACCGTCCGCCCTCACTACGCGATGGCTGGCACGGCTCTTGGCGCGCCGCACAGCATGGGGTCGATCGCACGCGGGCTCCAGTCACTGCGTGACCGTTTTGGCCCATACCCGGGCGCTCTCACGCGGGCCGCATTGCGCTTCTGCCTCCAGCGTGCCAGCCACAGCGTCGTCTTGGTCGGATTCAGGACGGAGGCACAGGTAACTGAATCCTTTGGCTGCTTGGGGGAGCCTTTGACGAATGACGAACTGGCATTCATGGAGGGTACCTTCGCGGAGATGCGTGCCAGTCTGATGGCGCCCGTCCAGGCCTCCACGGTCGCTGAGAGCCGACGATGAAAGAGCGCGGATATGCGAAGCCACGGGGAAGCCAGCCGGAGGTGAAGTCAGAGGTGCCCACTTCGCTTGAGCGTTACGCGAAGGCGGTCCCCGGGCGGCGCCCGATCCACCGAGATGGGCCTGACAGGCGCGGAGCCCATGGATTCATGCCAAGCGATCCGCATTCTGGAGGGGGACGGATCGCAGCACGGCCCACCGATAGGCAGCCGTCTCGCGGCGCAGCTCCACCAGCTCCACGCGGGTTACGTCGAATGAGACTGGCGCCAGACCGCGAAGTTCCGCGACCGCATCGATAACAGGCTGTGTAGACCGCGCGTGGTTGTTGTAGGCGACTCCCAAGTGCGGCCGCAGTCGCGTTGTGGGCTTTCCGCCCGGTACGTTCGCATTGCGGCCGGCTTCGGACAGGGCGGCGTGAAGCTCGACCAATGGCGTCCATGGCGTGACACTGAAACGGAGCGCGCTGCGGGAACCGGCGAGCGGGTGCGCAGTGAGCCGAAAGGCCTGCAGTGGGAGCTGCTCGACGTATCCGGCCAAGCGATCTATTGCGGCGGTGCTCACCTGGTCCAGGGAGCCGATCCGGACGAGCGTGATGTGCAGCCCGTCGTCGGGGACCGAGTCCATGCCGAGACGGTCCAGATGTTGTTGGCAGTGCCGGGCCTGGCTGATGAGCTGGTTGGACCGCGGAACGACCATCCAATAGAAAGCGCGCTGCCCGTTGGACCAGCCGGGCCTGTCCCAATGATTGGACAGCCGCTCAAGGTCTGCGAAAGACGACCAGTCGTGCTCGACGATCACATGCGGATCGTCGAGGTCATCAGGCGGCGCGGCTGGGAAAGCCCGCTGATCGAGGAGCAGCTCGGGCGCCACACGTCTCCTTACGGGTTCAGAGCGCGCTTCCCGCACTCGATCCGGCGACGATCAGTTCGGCCTGCGGTCGTGATCGCCACTCCCGTAGGTCCTCGGCATAGTCCCTCACATCGGGCAGGTCGTGCCACCGGCCGGCGTGGTCGTAGAGCTCATTGGCCCGCTTCCACACGGAATGGATCGGAGCTGTGGTGCCGGCCCGGAGAGCTCTGTGGCCCAGTGTCATCGCCTGCTCAACGTCCGCTCCATCTTGCTGGAGCAGCGCGGTGGCGACGTCGAGGCCCACCAGCGCACGGCTCCATTGAGAGGTGGAATGGCTGATCAAACCATCAATCTCATCCACAAGCCTCAGGACGCGGCCCGTGTCTCCGAGGTGGAGACGGGCCGTGACAGCGTTCGCCAACGTGCGGGCCATGGAGTATGGGCCGAAACTGATACAACTGCTCAGCCCCTCGGGAAGGCCTGAGTGGCGATCGGACAGAGCCAGGGCCTGGCCCATGACGCGCTCGCTACCCGTGCGGTCACCGCAGCGTGCAAGAGACCGGGCTCGCCCGTTGACGAGCAGGCGGATGGCCTGGTCGCTGTGCGGGGCAAGCTCGATTCCTGCGGCGGCAGCGGCATCGGACTCCTTGTACTTGCCCGCGTAGTACAAGCCCAGCGACCGTGTTCCGGCTATCCACATCTCAAGCGAGGTATCACCTGCTTCTCGGGCGAGATCCTCTGCCTCGGTGCAATACGCGTCAGCGACGGCGACCGGAGCTCCGGCGTTTACGGCCATGTAGGCCATCAGACCGGAAGCTTGGGCGATCAATCGGAAGGTCTCAGTGCGCGCGCGTGGCGGCTGTTGTCCGCCCAGGGCGAGGCCGCGCAGCTTGTCTCTCCAGCCGCGGACGCGACCGGCAAGTCGCACGGGCCCGATGTCTTCGTAGACATCGACAATGTCCTGCAAGCCCCTGCCGATCATCGCGAGGTCGGCGGGTTCCGCGTTCGACGTGGTCAGTGCTCGTGTTTGGGCGGCAACTGCCACAGGATCGTCAAATCCGAGCAGCGCTATAGTCCGCGCTACATTCGAGGTGAAGGGACCTGGCGCGGAGCCCACATACTCTTGCGCCGCCTGAGTAGCGGGAGTGACGTATTCCGGGTAGGTCGGAGGTTCGGAGGGCTTTACGACTCCGCGGAGGCTGTCGTTTGCAGGAGCCGTGGCAGTAGGTTCGCTGGCCGGGATGGTCCGGAAGAGTTCCTCGGCTGTCATATTGAACATGTGCTGCAAGACGAAACGGATATCACGTTGCGGCA
Organism: Streptomyces umbrinus; assembly: GCF_030817415.1. Classification (NCBI taxonomy): domain Bacteria; kingdom Bacillati; phylum Actinomycetota; class Actinomycetes; order Kitasatosporales; family Streptomycetaceae; genus Streptomyces; species Streptomyces umbrinus. The sequence continues at coordinate 10,214,513 of NZ_JAUSZI010000002.1, forward strand.
TTTCGACGTCACCGCGCATCCACCGGTCGAATCTGCGTTTGGGGACGAAGATAGTCCGGAGTTTACTGGCGCGCTGTTGGTCGGCCGTTTGGTCGGCTAGCTCTTTGCCTACGTTCTGAAGAACCATGTTGAATTTCTCAACCATGGTCCAGTTGTTCTCAATGACCCTCTTGCGGAACTCGGTTGGTCTTACGGGGTCAGTCGGCATGCCCGTGGCACCTCCGGCTCGAATCTCAGGAGGGGCACCTTGAGGCCTGGGCCCGTGGGTCTTATGAGGGCCGGTCCGGTAAATTCCTCCACAACGAGTTCGGCGATGAACTGAACCTGAGCGCTGAAGAGATGGCTTGTGCGAGCTTCCGCGGATGATTCCTTGAGGCCGGTCGTGATGTGGATGTGCGGGGCCAGGCGATCGGTCTCTGGGTCCCACGCCAGGGTGCCGCTGCCTATCACTTCGAGGTTGTGGACCGTGACTGCTGCCCAGAGGGGGGCTTCGGGATCCTCCAGGGGGCCGCTAGTGCCCACGATCTCAGCGGAACGGAACCCCCCGATCAGTGTCGGGATATGGCCGGATCGGATCTCGTTGTCCTGGCAGAACTTCTCCAGCGAGGGGAAGAAGTCATCACCGTGGTCCAGGACAAGCACGAACTTCCGGCCGGTGGTGATCCGGGTGGCGCGCATGAACTCTCCGTCCGAATGAGTGTCAGCTGTAGCGAGCGAACGCAGTGCGGAGGGTTCCACGGTCCGATCCGGCGGCCAGATGTGCCATCAAGAGCATTCTGGCCTTGAGCGGGTCGAGGGAACCGCCACTGATGAGGCCCCGTTCAAGGAGGTCACGCTCCGATCCTGCGAAGCCGTAGGTATGGGACAGCACGGATCCGGAACCGGTGCGGGATGCCAGTACAACGGGAATCCGGGTGGCCAGCGCCTGGAGGCGCTGGACCCAGCAGCTGGGGACGTGTCCTGCACCGAAGGCTGCAATCACGACGCCGTCGACATGCGCTTCCAGTCCATCGAGTAGTGCTCCAGTGCTGCCCAACGCCGCGGTGACCACCTCGACGCTGACCGGCCGCGCCAGCGGCAGAGGTACACCTGGAGTTCGGTCGAACCAGTAGTGGATCTTTGCGACGCCTTCTGTGACGTGCCCGATAGGGCCGGTGCTGGGGGAGGCGAACGCGGCCGTGCTGGTGCTATGGATCTTGCGGACGTGACGGGCGGAGTGGATGTGGTCAGCGAAGCAGACCAACACGCCGAGATCGCGGGCTTCGGAGCTTCCGGCAGTGCGCACGGCGGACAGCAGATTGGCCGGCCCGTCGGCCCCGGGCATCGAGGCATGGCGCATCGCGCCTGTGAGGACCACCGGTGCAGCCCCTTGATACAGCAGGTCCAAAAGCCAGGCGGTCTCTTCGATCGTGTCGGTGCCCTGGACGACGACAATGCCGGTCGCACCCTCGGCTGTCGCTTTATGGAGTCGCTCTGCCAGCCGGGCAATGTCCTCGACCGCGAGCGAGGCACCAGGTACCTGTAGATAGTCGTCGACCGTGATGATCGCCTCGTCCTGGAGCTCCGGGACTGCGCCCACGAGATCCGAACCCGTGAGGGTGGGGGTTGCCCCGCCCGATGCCTGGTTGGACGGATTTGTCATGGTGATGGTGCCGCCGAGTGAGACCACCCTGATGTGCCGCTCGGTATCGGAGAGTGCATTGGGCAAGATCGTGGCCTTTCGTGGTGCAGGCAGATTGGGGCGCGGACATGGAGGAGGGCCTACAAGCTCGGGTCGCGGGCGCCGACGAAGCGCAGCGCCTCATCGACCCCTGCGAGGGTGAGATGTCTGCAGTGGGGCTGGATGAGACCGGAAACGCCGCTCTCGCCTAGTTCTCGACAGTGGTGCACCAGCCACGCCCAGTCGAGACGGAGGTAGTCAGCGAGGGCACGTAGTCGAGACTCGGCATCGGGGCCCGCCATTACGCTCTGGTCGTTGGCGTCCTTCAAGTGGTCGCAGCAGCTGCGTAAGTACGAGCGCTGACGAATCGTGTCCACATCCCAGATGGATTGCGTTCGAGCCCAGTTGGCCACGATCGCGCGGTCACCGGGCACCAGAGCGAACCCATCCACTTCAGAGAGCTCGGAGTGCGCTGTCATGGCGACACGGACTCCGTGGCGTTCCATCAGGGCCACAGCAAGGAACAACAGAATGCGCTCGTAGCATCCGCTACGCGCCACTTCAGTCTCTGGGACCACGAACACTCGCGGCGCGGACATGTCCTTGACGTACTGCACCTTATGTCTGAAGAACAGCCACGAGGAGGCCTGCTCACCAGTCTGCTCTCGCGTCCAAAAGGCAGTAGGCGCGGCGCCTTCTGTCAGGTGGCCCCGGATGTACCGTGCGCAGAAGTTTGATCCCATCCAATTCACGCTGGCGGAGGTGAGTGCGGGCCGTGCCATCGGGCTTGCTGCGGACCGTGTCAGCGTGAGGTATGTGTTCAGTGCAGCCTGTTGCTCAGCCAGGGCGTGGTCGTCGGCCAGCAGGCCGGCATCCCACTGGCGGAGGGACCAGATGATGGCGTATGTGAGCTCGGTGAGCTCGTAGGCGCGTGGCACCTTCACGGCCATCTCGTCATCAGGCAGAGTCGCCGTGAGGCTTCGGACGGTCGCTGAGTCGATGACATAGAGGCGCGTACCACTGGCATCGTGATCATCCGCGCCAATGATCAATCCGGGTCGCGCCGGCCGGAGAAACCGGCGAAGGGCATCACCGTTGGTGGGGCGGATGCTGATCCAATCACCCTGACCAGTAGCGGGGTGGACCTGGACGGCTGTTGTGGTGCCATCGAAGACGTTGCGGCCGGTCAACTCCCAGAGATCGGCGGTGTCAGCCATGGACGAGAAGACTCGCGAGGTTGGCCAGCGTTCGGCAACGAGAGCCAAGGCGTGGCCGCCGGACCCGCCCTTTGCGCTCTGCAGCGCGTAGCCGTCAGGAGCAGGGCTGAACAACTCGTCGCACCGGTAGCCCAACAACCGCTCCAGCACGAGTCTCGCGTCACGCTGTGGGGTGCCACACCAAGTGCCGGAGACCCACCTGTTGAACGTGCTGCGTGGGACCGTAGAGGTCTCGACTGCACGGGAGTTGAGTTCTCGGCCCAGGTCCCGCGCCGTCGCCTCGTAGTGGTGGCTGAACACATACGGGTCGTCCCAGTGGAGTTCCTGGAGGCGGAGCCGGAACAACGTGGGGCGAGGCATCTCGGACCTTCCTGGGGCGAAGGCAGGGAAGAAGCAGGCGGTCAGGTGATCTGAATCACTACGCAACTATGCTTGCCGCGTCCGTCAGTTGGCAAGCCACATCATGCAAATTGCATGACTGGAGTTGCAGCCTGTTGAGTTCACTGATGCCGTGGCACACTGCATCAAGCGACCGGAAGCAGGGGGAAGGGATCAGACGTGAGCGAGCCCAAGGCCGCCCCGACCGTCCTCCAGATCGTCCTGGGGCGACGGTTGGCGATGCTGCGGGATGCGGCGAGCCTCAGTGCGCTCGATGCTGCCACGCAGCTACGCATTGCAGTGTCGACGGTCACCAGGATGGAGAGGGCCGAGACCCCGCTGAAGTATGCGTACGTGAAGACGCTCCTCGAGATCTACGGGGTCGGCCAGGCCGAGATCAGCGAGTTTCTCGCCCTGATCGACAAGGCAAGCATTCCCGGCTGGTGGCAGAGTTTTCGCGACGCGCTGCCTGGCTGGTTCGGCGTCCATGTATCGCTGGAAACCTCGGCCACTCACATCCGGACCTACGAGTCCCAAGTGATCCCCGGCCTCCTGCAGACCGAAGACTATGCTCGTGCTGTGCTGTCGGTTGGCCTGCCGCGGCCATCCCCTGACGTCGTCGAGCGCCGGGTAAGTCTCCGTACCAAGCGGCAAGACCTCCTCAACCGGGTAGAGCCCAGACCTCCTCAGCTGTGGGTCGTGATGGATGAGACATGCCTGCGCAAAAGGGTGGGCGATCGCCGGGTGATGTCTGATCAGATTGACCACCTTTTGCAGGTTGCGGAACTTCAGAACGTGACCATGCAGGTCTGCCCGTTCGAAGCCGGGCTCCACCCCGGTTCCTTCGGCCCGTTCACAATATTCCGCTTTGACATCCCGGAAATGTCCGACGTTGTATGTACTGACAGCCTGAGTCGTGCGCACTACAGCGAGGACGGTGAAGAAGTGGCACTCTACCGTCAGGCTTTCGATCAGATGAGCACGTACGCATTGCCAATAGGACGCACCAAGCAGTTTCTTGCTGACGTCCGCAAGGAGCTATCCGCATGAATCATGTAATCAATGCAGCTGCCGACCTGGGAACGGAACAGTGGCAGAAGCCCTGGAGCGGCAGCAACGGGGGAAACTGCGTCGAGGTGAAGCAACTCGCCGACGGTCGAGTGGCTCTGCGTCAATCCACCGAACCAGATGGCCCTGCATTGATCTACACCGCTGCCGAGATCAGTGCCTTCGTCGAAGGAGCCAAGGCCGGCGCCGCCGATTTTCTTCTTGCCTGATCTCACGCAGCAGCAAGTGGTCCACATGCCCGCAGGGAGGGGAAATCGATGACAGATGCAGGACAAGAGTTAGAGCCCATCGACACCAGCACGCCGCACCCGGCCCGCATGTACAACTGGTACCTGGGCGGTAAGGACTGGTACCCCGCCGATCGGGAGGCTGGCGAGCAGGTCAAGAGGTTCTTTCCCGCCGTAGCGGAACTGGCACAAGCCAACCGGAGGTTCATGCATCGGGCTTCTCGCATGCTGGCTGAGCAGGGGGTCCGACAGTTCCTCGACATCGGCACCGGCATTCCGGAGGAACCGAACCTGCACCAAGTGGTCCAGAGAGTCTCGCCGAACTCCAAAGTTGTGTACACGGACTACGACCCGATCGTTCTGCGCCATGCCGAGGCCCTCTTGCGGAGCACACCCGAGGGGCGCACCGACTACATTCAGGCCGATGTCAGGGAACCTCAGAAAATTCTCGAAGCAGCGCGAGACATCCTCAACTTCGAGGAACCTATAGCACTTTCCATGGTTGCTCTCCTTCACTTCGTCTCCGACGAGTTCAAGCCCTACGAATTGGTGCGCGAGCTACTGGAGCCTCTGCCTCATGGAAGCTACCTTGTCCTTTCCCACGTGACCGGGGACTTTGACCCTGAGGACTGGGAACGCATCGTTGAGATCTACCGCCAGAAAGGCACGCCAGCACAAGTGCGATCTCGTGAGGAGTTCGCCGACTTCTTTACTGGCCTGTGCCTCCTCGAGCCCGGCGTGGACGTAGTCACGAACTGGCATCTCCCTCCGGAGCAACAGCAGGAAACTCAACAAGTCCCCCTGTACGTGGGAGTTGCGCAGAAGCAATAGTCGTTGCCCCGTACCGTGATCTCGATGTGCGCCGGGTACACCCCCCTGAGGGGACCTCGACCAGGTACCGGGGTGGCAGCCTGCGTCCCCAAGTAGCGACCAGGAGCTCATCGGAGGCCCGCCGGGATGATGCACCACGTTTTAGGCGCTGCTTGTGGTCTTTTCAGCTGTCGCCTTCTGGGCTGCTTTACCCGCCTTCGGGCACTGCCACACTGAAAGACATGACGACCTCCACTCCGCCGCTGAGGGAAGCCGCCCGCGCCATCGTCCTCGACGCGGAGGATCGCCTCCTGCTGCTGCGCTACGACGAGAACGGCGGCTTCTGGGCCACACCCGGCGGCTCCCTGGAGGACGGGGAGGACTACGACACTGCGACGCTCCGCGAACTGCGGGAAGAACTCGGTATCGACGAGAAGGCGGTCGAGCTGGGGGCGCAGCTCGCGGAGCGCAGCAAAGACCACCTCGTCGGCGGGCGGGAGGTACGGCAGGTGGAGAAGTACTTCCTCACCCGAGTCTGGGCAGCCGAAGTCGACCCGGCCCGGGCATCGCAGCCCGACAACATCCGCGAGCACCGGTGGTGGACCCTCGCCGAGCTGCGCGCCACGGGCGAGACGGTCTACCCGCACGGTCTCGCCGACCTGGTCACCGGCGTCGTCGCGCACGGTGCACCCCCGCGCCCCGTCGTCCTGACCGTCTGAGTCCCTCAGGCTGCGCGGGGCAGCAGACTGCGGACATGACTCAGCACCGCCCGACCCACCCTTCCCGGTCGTATGCCGCCGTACTCTGCGACGTCGACGTCCTGCAGCCCACGGACAACGGGGCACTCCTGGCCGGACGTATGTCGCCGCTGACCGCCACCCCCGGCCGCTGGCAGCTCCCGGGCGGATCCGTTGAATACCCCGACGGCAACGACCCCCTCGACGCCGCGGCACTGCGCCACAACGCAGCCCGCGAACTTGCCGAGGAAATCGGCATCGGCACGGACTCGGATGCCCTGACGCTGTGGGCCATCGTCCGCGGCACGGGTGGATCCCGGGGCCACGGCCGCGCTCCCAAAGTCACCTCAGCCGGGTGACGGCCACGGCGTGCCGCGTCGTCCCCGCCAGAATCTCGACGACGGCCCCAGCTACACCTGGCAGACCACTGGCCAGTCCCCGGAGGCGAAGCACTTCTTCCCTGTGCTGGAGAAGGAGATGGGCACCGCGTTCCTCCAGTACGGCGGGGTGTGCGAGCATCTCGCTTCGCCGCCCGGCTACCTGCCGCCTCCGACGGACTGCCGTCCCCGGCCGGTACTTGAGCGCGGCATCTGACACCACCGCTTTGTGGCGGCGCTCCGACGTCCGCGGTGGGGGGGCAACGGGGTAGTGCCGCTGCCCGTCGGTGTGCAGGGCCTGGTGGACCTGGCCCGGCTTGGCAGTGAATCGCCGCCGCCCACGCAGTGTTCGTCAGGCGGCGACGGCACCCGTGCGCACCGCGAACGCCCGCAGGCCGGGCAGGCTCCCCGGGGCGTAGAGGAGATCGGCGGTGAGCGTGCGGATTGCGGGGCGTTGGACTTCTTCGGGCGCGGTGTGCTCGATGGCTCGCAGAGCGCTGAAGGTGCGGCGTCCGTCGCCGAGTTGGTGCCACATGCGGGCCGTGTCGGTGAGGTAGCGCGCGACCCTTTCGGTGTTGGCCAACCGCGTGGGGTCGACACTGCGGACGTACGGAACGGCGTCGTCGGGGGTGCCGAGGACGGTGAGGCTGCTGATCCGGTACATCGAGACCTCGGCAGGACTCGCCGAGATCGTGAAAAGACCTGCGGGCTTTCCGCTCTGATCGACGGGGATGCGGCCGGCCGTTTCCTCCGCCTCCTGGAGCAGGTCGAGCGCTGTACTGCGGCGGCCCCCGGACGCGGCCGTGTAAGCCGCAGTCATGAGCAGGCAGACGCGGGCGGCAAGGGTGTCAGCCTGCGGGCCTCCATTCTCCACGACCAGCGAGGTCGCGGTACGGGCCAGGAAGTCCACGGCGGCCGAGCTGCGGCCCGCACGGCGCATGGTGATTGCCACGACCCGCGCGGCGTCACTGAGGGGCCGCGGGTCACCGCTGGCCCGTGCGGCGATGAGCGCACGGTCCGCAGTGGCCCACGCAGCCTCGGAGTGCTGCTTGACGGCGAGTTCGGTGGCCAGGACGTAGGCGCGGGCAACAGCCGCCTGGGCCCGCTCCCGCGTGCGGCCGATGGCGGCATCCCGAGTCGCCTCCGCCGTGGCGATCAGCGAGGGAAGGGCACTGCCGAGGGCGGCGTAGCGGGCGCCCGAGAACAGCCCGCGAGCCGTCGCGAGCCCGTCGGCGAGATCGCTCAGGCTCGTTGGTCTTCCGTTCACCGGCTCGAACAGGGCCCGTTCCATGGCGGCGGCCGGGTTGTGGGCGGCCGCTTCTGCCGCAGCAGCATCGGAGCCGGTCCCGGCGATCAGACTGGCGCCGAGTCCCAGCGCTCCAGTCATCAGTTCCCGACGTCGCACATCGTCCTCCAGCTCGGCTTTGGTCACCTTAGCGGCCGTCAGCTGCGGGACGGGCGCTTTGCGGCGAGCCGGGGGATCAGCGCTGCCTGTCTCGTCGGCAAGGCCCAGCAGGGAGAGCGGGATGGCGAGACCCTCGGCGATCCGCGTCAGGACATCGACGCTCTGGACCTGGCGTATGCCCCGCTCGATCGCGCTGACGTCGGACTGGGCGAGCCCGGCGAGGGAGCCCACGGTGGTCTGACTGGCGCCCGTGTACTGCCGGAAGTGTTTGATCACGGCGGCAAGATCGCGTGCTTCGAGGGCGCGTCGTGCCTTCTCGTGGTCCCACAGATCAAGGGGAACGACTAACGGGGAATGGCTGCGCACGGTGATCTCCCCCTCCGGGGCAGCGGCGTGACCTTGCCTCAGAGTAGAGGCACCGTGACCCCCTGTCAGGGCTTTGACCGGGACGCCAGATGGCCGTCCTATAGGGCCGTCGAATGGGTTTCCCCCTCCTTTCTTCCCAGGCTGTGAGTGCACAGAGAACCTCCCGCGCAGCGGCCGGTAACGGTCCGGTTCCCGCAGCTCTGCGCTGGGCTCATCCCCTGGTCGAAGGAGTGTTCCGACATGCCGCAGCCGCCTTCTCCGCCCCCGCCGCCGCCCCCGCCGGGTCCGATCCCGACTCCGCCCCCGCCGGGTGGCGGTTCGTAAGTCCCCGGCACCAGGCCGTGCGTCCCGTCTCCGGCGGGGCGCACGGTCGCTGTCTCTCAGGCGCTGGCATCGACAAGGAGAACCTCGTGCAGGGAATCATCGCGCTCAACCCAGACGAGCTGGGGCAGGACCCCGCTGTCGGCATGGATTTGGCCCTCGCGCTGGGCGTGGGCCACCTGGAGATCCGTACGGCCTACGGCTCGAACGCCCTGATACTGGACGACGCGCAGCTTCGCGAGGTCCGGCGGCTGGCCGACGAACGGGGTCTGCGCGTGGCGGCGCTGGCGTCCCCGCTGTGGAAGTGGTGCCGCCCCGAGGCCGTTCCCGGCAAGGTCGACAGCTTCGGTTTCCCCACGCAGGTGCCGGCCGAGGACCGGGAACGCTGGGTGGACCGCGCGCTCGCCGTCGCCGACATCCTGGGCACCGACCGGGTCCGCGTCTTCTCCCACTTGTCCGTGGGCGAGCAGACGGAGACGTTCCTGGGCGACCCTCTGCTGACGTACGCCCTCAAGGCCGCGGAGCGGGCCGGGGTGCGGCTGCTGCTGGAGAACGAGCCGGTGTGCACGGTCGCCGAGCCGACATCGCTCCTGGACGTGCTCCGCGAGCACGCCGGCCTGGGGCTGTGGCTCGACCTGGGGAACCTGTACGAGGTCGGCCACGGCACGGCGGAAGCCGTCGAGGTCCTCGCCCCGTACGTCGAGTACATCCACATCAAGGACTACGTGCCGCGCGGCGACGGCATGAAGCAGTTCGTGGCGGCGGGTGCCGGCGATGTGCCGTATACGGACCTGCTTCCCGTCCTGCACCGGGTGCGGCCGGTGCTGCCGTACGCGCTGGAGACGCACGTGCGCGAGAGTCCGGGCGAGGCGCTGACGCGTGGCGCGGCATTTCTGCGCGGTGCCGTCGCGGGCGGCCTGGCGTGAGGCGGGTCCTGCTCATCGGCTCGGGGGAGGTCGGAGCCAAGCACGCCGAAGCCGTGACCCGCACCGACGGAATGGGCCTGGTGGGCGTCGCCGACCCTTCGCCGGTCGTTGCCCCGCCTGCTGGGGTGCCGCTGCTCGCCCGGTGGGAGACGGCGCTGGAGACCCTCGCGCCGGACGTAGTCGTGGTGGCGACGCCGCCCGGCACTGCCCTGGTGGCCGCCCGCGCCGCCGCGCGGGGTGGCACGGCCGTCCTGGTGGAGAAGCCCGTCACGCTCGATCCCGCCGATCTGACCCCGGCACCGGAGGACCGGCGGATCTTCGTCACCTTCCAGCCGCATTTCGCCCCCGGACTCGCCGGGCTGCTCGCCCAGGCACCGGCGGTCCGCCGGGCCTCGGTGACGCTGGTGTGCCGCCGGGACCAGGCCTACTACCGGAGTTGGCGCACCCGATACGCCACCGCCGGGGGCGTCCTGCACCAGCAGGCCATTCACGGCCTGGCCCTCGCCCTGCGCCTCCTGACCCCCGCGCCCATCACCTCCTGTACCGCCGAGGTGCACCGCGAACGGCGGTGGGCCGAATCGGAAGACCGCATCACAGCGACGGTGACGTTCGCGGACGGCGCGCTTCTGACGGTGGACGCCCGGGTCGACAGCGTCGACCAACAGCGGCGCCACGAGGTCACGCTGCACCTGGATGACGGACAGCACGTGCATGTGCGCGGCCGGAACCTCGAAGCCGGCCTCGGCGATCCGCTGGCCGCGCCCGGCGACCTGGCGCTGCGCCAGGCCATGTACCGGGCCCTGCCCGCCGGGACCGCCGACCCGTACCACCCGTCCTTGTTCCCGCTTCCCCAGCTCCGCCGCATCCTGGAGGTCATCGACCATGCCTACCGCACCGCACGCAACGTTCCTGAGGCCGGTACTGCCGCATGACCTCAGTGTCGAGGTCGTCGAGCGCAAGGGCGTCGGGCACCCAGACACCCTCGCCGACTCCATCGCCGAGTTGGCCTCGATCCGCTACAGCGAATACTGCCTGCGCGAGTTCGGCGCCGTCCTGCACCACAACCTCGACAAGGTCGCCGTCCTCGGGGGCCGCGCCCGCTTCGGGGACACCGACGGCACGTACGACCGGCCCGTGCGCGTGATCTTCGGCGGCCGGATCTCGACATCCTTCGCCGGCCGTACGATCCCCGTACGCGAGATCCTCGAAGCCGCTGCCGCCGAGCAACTGCGCACCGCCCTGCCGAGGTTCGAGCACATCACGTGGCAGGCCCAGCACGAGACGACCGACTCCTCCAAGTTCGAGCGCTGGTTCGCCCCTCACGGCCATCAGGACCTGCCGGAGCGCCCCACCGCATTTTCGAACGACACCGCGTTCCTCGTCGGCACCGCGCCGCGCACCACGGCCGAGACCGTCGCGCTGCTCACCGAAGCCTGGTTCCGCCAGCAGCCGTGGGCGGGCAGCGACATCAAGGCCCTGGTCATCCGCGACGAGCACGTGCTGAACGTCACCGTGTGCGTCCCGGCCGTGGCCGGACACCTGGCCAGCAGCGCGGAGTTCGAGGACGCAGTCAGCGACGCCGCCCAGGAACTCACCACCCAGCTCCTGGGACACCTGCCCGGCCCGGTCACGGTCGTGTGCAACACCCGCAACAGCCGCACGGGCCCACTTTCGGGCCAGTACTTCACCGTCTCCGGATCGGCGATCGACTACGGCGAAGACGGGCTGGTCGGCCGGGGCAACGCACGTTCCGGGCTGATCACCCCCGGCCAGCAGGCCGGCAACGAGGCGCTGTTCGGGAAGAATCCCGCCTACCACGTGGGCAAGGTCGGCGGATGGCTCGTCGACGAGGCGAGCCGCACGCTCGCCGAGAAGACCGGCGGGCTGTGCCGCATCGCGGTGATGTGGCGCAACGGGAGCGCCTACCCCGAGCCCGCCTCGCTCGACATCACCGCCACACACCCCGACCCGGCGAACGCCGAGCTGGTGCGCGACGTGCTACGCCGTACGGACTGGGTGCCTGACCTCGTGGACAACCAGCGCTACCTGCCCGCCGTTCTGCCGGTGCACCAGCTGCTGGCCGAACTCGACCCGCCCACGCTGTCGTGAACCCGGCCGCCCTGGCGACCGGCCACCTCACTGCTGCCCTGGAGCTTCCTCCGGGGCTGGACACGGGCCCGGCCGTCACGGCGGCCAACCGGCTCCCCGGCGGCTGGCACCTCTTCGCCCCGGGCCCCGAGAACCGGGACTGCCCGGTCGTGGAGGTGACCTATGCCGACGCAGAGCCGAAGGTCACCGTGGACGGGCAGACGATCCGCATGAGCCTCACCTGCGGCGCCGCCCGGTCCGCGACGCTCGCGTACACGACGTATACCGCGCTGGAGCGAGCCCGCCAGGAGCGGCAGATACTCACCCTCCACGCCAACGCCGCCGTCACGCCGAGCGGACGCGGCGTCCTGCTGCTGGGCAACAAGGGCGCGGGCAAGACCAGCGTGACCCTGGCGCTCGGCGAACGCGGCTGGACCCACGCCGGCGACGACCTGACCGTCCTGGCCGAGCATGAGGACGAGCTGCTGATCCTGCCGGGCAAGGAGACAGCCGCCGTCCGCCCGCAAGACCCGGAGCTGTGGCAGGCCCCGAAGCCCATCGTCGACCTCGCCCCCTTCCTCCGCGTCCCCGTCCCCCTGGCCGGGGTCATCCGCCTCACCGTCCACCCCGCCATTCCCCGCCCGCAGCTCGTACCGGCCACACCGTTCTCCGCGAACGAGCAACTCCGCCTCCACGAGGCCCTCGCCCGGTACATCAGCGGACTCCCCACCCCGCTGACCGGCCCCACCGGAGCGCCGTACGGACCGGTATGGCCACTGGACGATCTCCCGCTCGCCCGCTGGCGGACCCATCTGATCACGCGGCTCGAACAGCACCCGTACACCTACCTGTACGCGCCCGACCCGCAGACCGCCGCCGACCTCATCACCGGGGAGTACCTGTGACGCCGGAGCCCGCCGCGATCCTGCCCAGCCGCGACGAACCCGCCACCATTGCCGCCGTCACCGCGGCCGTCGACACCGCGCTGAACGACCCGCGCGCGGTCATCATCCACACCGACTCCTCCGACCACCCCACGACCAGCGATCACTTCACCGCTACCCCCACCCGCGCCCGCAAGATCAGCCTCACCAACGTCCCCCGGGGCAAGGGCGCGCAGATCCTGAAGGCGCTCGCACACCTGCCGGACACGGACGGCCCCGTCCTCATCGCTGACACTGACACCCGCAACCCCGACCCCGACGTGTACCGCGAACTCCTCGTACACGGAGAACGCGGATTCGCCATCGCCGACTACCCGCGCTACTGGGACGAGGCCAACCTGACCTCACACCTGGCTCGCCCGCTGATCGCAGCCGCCACCGGCCACGACGTCCCCCAGCCGCTCGCAGGCGACCTGGCACTCTCCGCCCGGGCCATCCGCGCCGTACGGACCGCCGTCAACACGATGGACGCGCAACTCCACCCGGCTGTCAACGGATACGGCATCGACGCGTTCCTCCTGCTGACGGCCGCCCCCACCGGCCGCCTCACCTCCGTCACCGTGCAGGCTCCGAAGACGCACGCCGCGTCGTTTCCGCACTTGCCACAGATCTACGACCAGGCCGTGCCGGTCCTCCTGGCACTCACCGCCTACTGGCCCCACCGGCTCGCACCGGCAGCGAGTGCTCCGCCCTACCGTCCCGCGCACCGCACCCTGGACCCCGGCCGTCGCGCCGCCATGCTGGCCACGCTCCATGCACTCGCACCCGCGGACCCCCGATACGATGCCTGTCCGTGGCCGGTGGCTGTAGCCGATGCCTGGCACTCCGTCAGGAACGGCACCGCCCCTCACGAGGCAGCCCACGGCCTGTGGCCCCACTACGTCCACCGCGTCCGCACCTGGCTCACCGCCGCGACACCGCCGAACGAAAGGGCGGCGCAGCTAGCCGCCGCCCACACCCGGCTGTTCGGGGTCCTAACCGCCCACTCCACCCGGAGCCGCATCTCATGAGCACCACCACCGGCGCCTTCCGCGCGTTCGCTCTGGAACCATTCCCCACCATCACCCGCGGCGATGATCTCTCTGGCGTGATCACGGAGGTCCTGGCCGCCCAGGCAACGGAGTTGCAGGACGGCGACGTGATCGTTATCGCCTCGAAGGTCGTCTCGATCGCCGAGGAGCGGTTTGTCGACCTCGCGGGTGTGACCCCCGGCCCGGCCGCCCTCGACCTGTCCGCGCGCACCGGCAAACCGGCCGAGATCGTGGAACTGATCCTCGGAGAATCCAGCGACCACTTCGTGGCCGGCGAGCGCGGGCCGATCATCGCCCGACACCACATCGGATATCAGCTGACGTCGGCCGGCATCGACCGCGCCGGGCCCGACGGCGCGTGGCTGCTGCCCAAGGACCCCGACGCATCCGCCCGCGCGCTGCGCGACGCAATCACCGCACTCAGCGGCGCCACCGTCGCAGTGGTGATCGCCGACTCCGACGGACGCGCAGACCGGCGCGGCGCCACCGTCATCAGCATCGGCGCCGCCGGCATCGCGCCGCTACGCGTCACCGAGCACACCGAGCCCGACGGGAAGACCAAACGGCAGGAGGAGACCCTCACCGACCTGGTGGCCGCAGCAGCCGGCCTGATCCTCGGACAGCGCGGACGCGGCGCCCCCGTCGCCGTGCTGCGGGGCATCGCCTACGAACACAGCGACGAAGGAGTGGCCGCGATCCTTCACCACGCGCCGTGACACGGCTCGCCCTGCTCGGTTCCCCCGTCGACGCCGCGCTGTCGCCCGCCCTGCACCGGGCGGCCTACACAGCGATGGGGCTGCCCTGGACTTACCACGCCATCGAATGCCAACCACAGGATCTGCCGCGCTTCCTGGGCGCCCTCGACGGCAGTTGGCGCGGCTTCTCGCTGACCATGCCGCTCAAGCGGACCGTTGTCCCGCTCCTGGACGAGGCGTCGCAGACAGTCACGCGGATCGGCGCGGCGAACACCATCGTCGTGACACCCAACGGCCGACTCCTTGGGGAAAACACCGACCTCTACGGCATGATGCGGGCCCTGCGCGAGGCAGACGTGACCACGGCCACTACCGTCACCGTGCTCGGTGCGGGGGCGACGGCCTGCACAGCGCTCGCCGCCGGACGCGAACTGGGCTGCGATCAGGCAGTCGTGATCGCCCGCGACACAGGCAGGGCCAGTTCCCTGCTCGGGCCGACGGCCGAACGAATCGGCATCAAGATCAGCATCGAGCCGTGGACAGCCGCCGACCATCATCTGGCCGTCGACCTCGTCGTATCCGCAATGCCACCCCATGCTGCGGATGCTCTCGCCCCGCTGTGGACACCAGGCACCGGCACCCTCATGGATGTCGTCTACCGTCCCTGGCCCAGCCGTTTCGCGCACACCGCCCAAGAAGCCGGGCGGCGCGTAGTGGGAGGGCTGCCGATGCTTGTACACCAAGCCGCACGACAAGTCGTCCTCCAGACCGGATACTCCCCAGCGCCGATCACCGAGATGCTGCTGGCCTGTCAGCGCGAGGACTGACCAAGCCATCAAGTCGTGAGTAGGAGCCCCAGCCCCATCGCAGCCCTGGCTCAACGCAGCGTCAGGCGGCGGCGAGGTGGAGGAGCTCCGGAACGCCCTGAGCATGCCGGTAGGGCTGGAAGCGGGGGAGCAGGTCGTCGACGAGGCTGACGCAGCGCGGCGCGCCGATGTGACGGGCCAGCAAAAGGGACTGGGTTGCGGCGGCCGCGGCGGGCTCGGGTTCCTTCAAGTCGAGATAGCTCGCGGCTCGGTAGGCGAGGAAGACACCTTTCGTCTTGTTCCGGGCGGGCGGCAGGAGGCGTTCGCCGTGGGTGATGAGCTGGTGGGCGCGGCTGGTGTCGCCGAGGTCCAGGAGGGCCTGGCCGGTGTCCACGGCGAGGTCGGCCTTTATGTTGGCGCTTCAGGCTGTCTCATCGATCATGCGATCACGTTGCCGTAGCCGCACTCTCAGGGGGCCATGTGCCAAGCGCCGATCCGTTAATGTCCGCTGACCGCACGGACGTCCAGCCCGACATCATCAGCCCCCGCGGAAGACCGGAGGCTGTTGTCCAACTGCACCGGACCTCGCCTTCACGGATCGCCCAAGGCTTGAACGTCGATGCGCTGGCGGTCCTGGAGCGGGCCGGCGCAAGCGAGGGGAAGTGCTTCGCTCTCGGCGCGGATTGGGCGTACGACCTCCACCCGAACCGGTTCGGCCGCGAGCTCGACAGCTGGGGCGTCCGATCTGACAACGGCCACGAGAATTACATGCGGGATGTCATGCTGTACGGCCGGTTCGTCCATGAGTCCCGGGGGCTCTCCCCGCCCGTGCTGGTCTCCGGACTTCAGCCTCGGGACTTCTCGGTCGGCTCGAACCGCCACTTGCGGTGTGCCGCCAGCAGCTTCTCCCGCTGGTTAGGCTTCGCATCGCGTAGCACCATGCGCAACGTGATCAAGTCGCGGAGCTCGCGGACCAGTCCCAACGTCTTCGACTGCGCCTTGCGCCGCCGCACCACAAGCACTCCTACCAGCAGAGCGGGGGCGCTGACCAACGCCAGTTCGATGCTCATCTCCGGTACTCCTCCGTGTTCATCGTGACGATTCGGGCGACCGGCCGGTCTGGAACCACCTTCGCCTGGATGGGCGTTCATAGGGTTGATGTGAACGAGGATGAACGGCGGAGTCAGGAGGCTCAGTGACCAGTGCGGGGGACGGCGGCCCTGGGGATGTGCACAAGGAGCTGGTCAGGCGAATCCGAAAGGCCATGACTGACCAGAAGATGAAGCAAGCCGAGCTCGCCAGGAAGGCGGAGATCTCCACTGGGGCTCTCAGTAATCTCCTGAACATGAAGTCCGTGCCGGAAGTCTCCACCCTCGAACTGCTGGCCGGCGCCCTGAACATCACCGGGAAGCTGCTGCAGGAACTGCTCCGGCTGCGGGAGCGGGCGGATGCGCGCACGCGCCGACTCGACGCCTACCTTGTCGCCGCCCGGCGTGCCGCCGATGAGCATCCCTACGCTGGCGTGGTCCCGGGCGCGGTGTTGCCGCTGGCCTCCGTCTACCAGCCCCAGCAGCTCCACCGCCTCGATGACGCCGAAGACCACCGTGACGGCACTCTGGTGTCAGCCAACGACGCGGCATGGCTGTCCACCGACGATGTTCTGTCCGACGGGAAGACCTGCATCGTGCTCGCCGGGTCCGGCGGCGGCAAGTCCAGCCTTCTGCGCATGCATCTCGCCACGAGCACCGAGCACTGGCTCCAGGGCGCAGGCGGGGACACTGTGCCGGTTCTGGTGCCTGCTGTCGCTCTTGCCAGCCAGCTGTCGCTGGCCCCCGCCCTCGCTGCGGCTGTCAGTGCAAACCTGGCGCCCTTCGGCCTTACCGAGGCATTGCCCCCGGAGTTCTTCGCCGCACCCCCTTATCCGGACGTATCGTGGCTGGTGCTGATCGATGGCCTGGACGAGATCATTAACCTCGCCGCCCGGCGCCGAGTGCTCAGCACGATCGCCTCTGTGCGCGGTGGCCCACAGACTGAGCTGTACCGGTTCGCAGTAGCGACCCGGCCCCTGCCCAGCGAGGATCTCGACGTCCTTGGCGAGGGCCTGCTCCGCTACGAAATGGAGCCCTTCAGCCCCGACGACCTACATCAGGTCATCTGTCGTTGGTTCCACGCGCTTGGGCGTTCCGATGCCGATCAGGAGGCTGTTCGGCTCTCCGCGGCTCTGGGCGACGCCCACCTGACCGACGTGGCTCGTACACCGCTCATGACTGCCATGCTCTGTCAGCTGCACGTCAAGGAATCCGGCGGGTCGCTGCCCCGCACCCGGGGCGAGATCTACCATCAGTTCGTCAGCCTGCTGCACGCACATCAGCACGCCGCCGGCATCTCCGGCGTCGAGGCCCAAACTTGTGCGGCCCTGAAGCGCTGGGGAATCGACGCCGTGTTCCGGGCCGAGCACACACTCAACGGTCTGCCGAAGCTCATCAGTTACCTCGCCGCCGAACTGTACGACGGGAACACTGAGCCAGCGCTCGACATCCTCACGGCCCATCCCGATGCCCGACCACCGGAGCGTCTCTCGGAGTACAACACGGAGGTCTGGAGAGACTTCCTCGCCGAGGCTCTACGGCGCAGCGGTCTGCTTACTCTCCGCGGAACTGAGCTCGTCTTCCTGCACCAGAGCTTCCTGGAGTACTTCGCTGCATGCCACGCCACTCGCGACCAGGAGACACTCGCCAACACGATCAGCACCCGGCTGAGGCTGGAAGTGGTGAAATGGCCCCCTGAGCGAGGACCCGGCATCGGGGACGCTCCTGAGCGAGGGCACATGGCCTGGGTGCCGCCCCCGTTCCAATCGTCCTACCTTGGCTTTCTCATCGAGCGCGCGTACAAGGACCCCGGTATGAACCGGCTGCTCATGCGCTGGGCCACCGACGCCCTCGACGGCTGCGAGTTCATCGCCCGGCAAGTGCATCTGCGAACACGACTCCCCGTCGGCGTTGCCGATGCTGCGGCCAGCACACTCGATACCCTGGCCCGCGACACCCTCTTCGAGCATCACAACCGCATCCGGGCAGTTGGTTCCCTGGTGGAACTCGGCAGCCAACGCGCGCAGGATCTTCTCTACGACCTGGGACTCGGCACGAGCTTCAATGTGTGAACGATCGCGTAATTCCCCGGGGCTGAGTTCACGTAATTCCCCAGCCTCGGATGGTCGAGCGTCCTGTGGTGTCTGCGTTGTGGGTCGGTGCCGGGGATCTGGTTTTCAGCCCAGCTTGTCGCCAGCTGTGGCTGGTCGTGTGGTCCAGGCTCGGATGAGTTCAGCAGCCAGCCAGTGACCGCGAGAGTCGGCCTCGTCCGCCGGGAGGACACCGTTGGTGCTGCGGAGAGGATCTGCTCCGCGGGCCAGGAGGAACGCGGTCACGTCGATGTGCAAGGGCTCGCCGCTTTGTATGTGGCCGTCGATTTCGGTATCGATGGCGTGTCGCAGGAGGGTCCAGCCGTCGCCGTTGTCGTCCTCGATGTCGTAGCCGTCGTCGAGAAGGTCACGAAGCTTCGGCAGGTCTTCGTGTTCGACCGCGCTGTGGCCGGCTGACCAGGACATGGGTCCCTCCAGAAGTGCAGTGCTGGTGTGTTCGAAGCGTTTCACGCAGCCGCATCATCCGTCGGCCCGCCGGCGTCACGACAGCGGTTATTTGATCTTTGTGGAGTCCGACTTGCCGCTCGGCGTCTTGGGGCGCTTGTTGGGGCGGTAGCTGGGGCCGTTCATGATGACCTGGTGGCTGGTGTTGATGACCCGGTCGAGGAGGGACTCGGCGACGACGGGGTTGGGGAAGAGCGGATACCAGTCGCTGGGCGCCCGGTTGCTGGTGATGATCAGGGACCGGCCCTGCCGCTCGCTGACGAGTTCGTAGAGGTCGTCAGCGTGGGCCGCGGAGAGCTGGCGCATGGCGAAGTCGTCGAGGATGAGCACGTCGGGCCGGACGAGTTCGCGGATCCGTTTCTCCCAGGTGCGGTCCGCGTGGCCGCCGGCGAGTTCGGCGAGGATCCGGCTGGTCTTGGCGAAGCGGACGTGGGCACCCTGGCGGACGGCGAGGTGGCCCAGCGCCTGGGCGATATGCGTCTTGCCGACCCCGACCGGGCCGAACAGGATGACGGACTCGCCCGCGTGGAGCCAGCGCAGGGCTCCCAGGTCTCGGATCTGGGCGGCGGGCAGTTTCGAGGAGGCGGTGAAGTCGAACTCCTCCAGGGTGACTTGCTGCTCGAACTTGGCGCGCTGGAGCCTGCGTTGGAAGGCGACGGTCTCGCGGCGGGTGATCTCGTCCTGGCAGAGGACCTGGAGGAAGTCGAGGTGGCCGAGTTCGCCGCCGTGGGCCTGGGCGAGGCGGGCGTCGAGGGTCTCCAACATCCCGGACAGCCGCAGGGACTTCAGTGACTCGCGCAGGGCGGTGTCCATCACGCTCATCGTGCTGCCACCTCGTCTTCGCCGTGGGCCTGGTCGTCGCGGGTGCCCTCCGGCGTGTCCGGGGGCGAAGCGGATCCGAAGAGCCCTTGCGGCCCGTGGAGGAAGGCCGCGGCGCCCGCGTCTCCGCTGGTCTCGGGCTCGGGATCGGTCTCGGTGCCGGCGACGAGGATGCCCTTGACGGTGCGGTAGGACGGGTCGCCGACCGTGATCGCTCTCGCGCAGGCGGCCTCCAGGCGTGTGTCGCCGTACTTCTTGCGCAGTCCGAGGACCCCCTGGGCGGCGCGGAGCCGGTAGAGCGCGTTGACCTCCAGGAGCTGGTCGACGACCTCGCGGCAGGCGTCGCCGATCTCGGACGCCTGGGTGCGGCACCAGACGGGCGTCTTCATCTGGAAGGCGATCTTCTCCGGCGGGTAGTCGCTCTTGTCGGTCCGTTTCCCCTGGTCAAGGGCGGCATGGGTCTTGACCAGGTTGCCGTCGAGGAAGACCTGCACCATCGTGGCGGTGGAGCGGACGTCGACCTTGCGGCCGATCAGTTTCCAGGGCACGGAGTAGAGGGTGCGGCCGACCTTGATGTGGATGTCCGGGCCGACGGTGGCCGTCGACCAGCGGGCCAGGGTGAACGGGGTGGGCGGCAGCGGCAGCAGGGCGGCGGCCTCGACGGCGCCGAACACTGCCATCGGGGCCGCCCCGCCCAGCGGCCGGCACTGCCGGCGCCCGGCGACCTGCTGGCTCCAGGTGACGGCCTCGGTCTGCATGTGCTCGATCGAGGTGAACTCCCGCCCGCGCCAGAACGAGTCGCGGACATAGGGCATGGGTCGCTCCACCCTGGGCTTGTCCTTCGGCTTCAAGGCTCTCGCCGGATCCACCAACGCCCCGTAGTGGGTGGCGAGTTCGGCATACGCCTTGTTGATTTTGGGGTCGTAGAGGTCGGGCTTGTCGACGCCGGTCTTCAGGTTGTCGGGCACCAGCCGACGCGGGACGCCGTCGAAGTAGCGGAAGGCCGCGACGTGCGCCTCGGTCCACGCGTGCTGGTCCAGGTTCAGGACCGGGCGGACGAACATGTGCCGTGAACAGGGCAGCACCATCACGAACGCCCAGACGCGGTGCCGTTTGCCGGTGCGGGGGTTGGTCCACTGGCCCAGGAAGCCGTAGTCGATCTGGGCCTCCTCGCCCGGCTCGATGTCGTCGCGCAGGACGGTGACCTGCGAGCGGCTCACCTCGTCGGGCAGCGTGGCGTGCACCCAGCGGCGGAATGAGGAGATCGATACCTTCAGTTTGTGCTCGTCCCGCAGCCGCTGGTGGATCGTGGAGACCGTCACCGTTCCGAGCAAGTCCTTGATGTAGTCGCGGTGTTGGTCGATGTCGGACCAGGTGACCTGCCGCAGTCTCCTGTCGACGAGGCCGGGGAACCATCCCTCGATCAGCCCGGCCCAGTCGGCCTCGGTCATCGGCGGGCCGCCCGGGGTGATCCCGGACGCCTCCGCTGGCGCCAGGTACTTCCTGACTGTCTTGCGGTCCACCCCCAGCGACGCGGCCAGCGCGCTCTTCGAGCGGCCCGCGTACCAGTGGACGTAGATCTCGGTGATGTCGACCACGACGAACGTTCTCCTTGCCATCCGGGCTGCCCATCGGCCTGCCGAACCACGGGGCGAGGAACACAGGCAGCTCCGCGACGACCAGGTCCCTCGGTCCCGGACTCCGCGCTACCCATGGCCAATCAGGAGGAATCGGCACAGAACATGATGCAAAGATCAAACCGCCCCAGATGGTGAAAATCGCCATCGATGCCGGATCATCGCAGAGGCCGGTCATGGCCTGCCGAGTGCACACCGACGGATTCGCCGTCCCCATGGGGAGCCGTGATCGCACGGATGGGGAATTACGTGACGCTGATCATGTAGATCGTGGGGAATTACCTGACCGTCGACACAATGCTCATATCCGCCTCTATCGCATAGCCGGAGGACTTACAAAGATCCAGAGCCAGCGTGCTGTCGATCTCCTCACGGCCCTGGAAGAAGACCCCACCCTCGACGACGAGCACCGCCAGTTCGCCTACGTCCGGCTGTGCTGGTTGACCGGACGCGTGCCGGAACAGTTCACCGATGAGACGTAACGCCGTCGCCCCCAACTGTCTAGGGCCTTCCCCCGGCCTCTCCGGGACGCGTTCGAAGCCGTTCTCCACGGAACGCGAGCCACGTGGTGAGGCATGCCGTAGCGCCCAGGCCCGCGACGGCCGTGGCCCCCACCCACACAGCGCTCCGCGCGTGCACCGCATAGACACCCATCCCGATCATCAGGAGGTAGAACTCCATAAGCAGGGTGAACGCGACCGCCTCCCTTGCGGTCCATCCCCCGGCGGCAGTCGGCAGATCCGTCACAGGCCCTCCAGCAGCTTCCTCCCCCGATGGCATCCATGGGCGCCGGCCAGGGGGACAGGTCGTTTCGCACTCCCAGGCTGCCGGGCGTCCGTAGCCTGGCGCCATGGACGTCTCTCTGAGAACACAGCCGCACTATCTGGAGGGTCTCTGGTCAGGGCTTTACGTCACTCCCACGTTCCATGACAACACCGAGCGGGAATGGCGCAAGGACCAGCTCGTGCCGGTGGCGGGGGCCTTCTTCCCGCCCCGGTTTCGCCTCAACTTGGCTTCCCGGTATGGCTCGGACATCGATGTGTGCGCGGCCTTCCGGGTTGAGAACGGCACCTTCGCATCGCCCAACGGCATGCCCCTGCTGGGTGTGCCGTGCGCCGCAGACCACGGCCGAGCACTGGATGATCTGGTTGGGCCTCTCACACGAGCGCTTGTGATGGTCCCGAACTTGATCACGATCGCCGCCGACGGCAGGTGGACCTGGAAGCCCATTGGTTGGCAACCGACACCGCCAACCTCCCCGGATACGGTGGCCTACAGGCGTTGGGCGGAGCAGGTGAAGCTCCAGAAGGACATCTTCCCCTGGGTATATGCCGAGATTCAGCTCGATGGCCGTCTACGGCAGCGGATGAGCGAGCGCTGGCACAGCTACTTCCTTCCCCGCATCGAGGTGGTGGCCAGGGCCGTCGCGGAGGCTCAGCAGAAGGGCCACACTGTGACGGCTGGACTGCGGCAAGCCTGCTGTCTCCTCGAAACCGGAGAGAGTACAGCCCGCGCTCTGCTCGCACTGGCTCGCGAGATTGGGCTGCTGCCGTACGGTGAGGCGCCCGAGCCAGTGATCCCGTGGTGGATGTACGAGGAGAACACCGAGCGCGTCCTCGCCCTGGCACGGACGGGAAACCTGGTAGGCCGCCATGAGACACGTAGGCCTTGAGACAGGTTGACAGACAACATAACGCCGTCCAGTGCCGTCGCGTCCGGCAGCTGCCCGGCGGCGGCTACCACTTCCGGGAAACCCGGCGCCATGTCGGTGCCCCGCCGGGAACGCAGCACCACCCGGTGATGGCGCTATCTGAATCTGGGTCTGGTCGACGGAGAATTGCGCCCGCCACCCCACTTCGGTTCCCCCGCCCACCCCGGTGGCAGATCAGGGCTGGCAGCGGAAGCGGCGAGCATCGGGTCCGGCAGCGTCCACGTCACGGCCTTTGCCTTCCACCCAGGCCATGCGCCACCCGAGTGAGACGTGCACACCGCCCGTCGACGATGGGCTGCCGCCCCGACCACGGCTGGTCAGCGCGGGGCCGTCGCATCACCATCCACGCCCTCCCCACGGCGGATCACGCGCTGCGTTGATGGCTTCGCCGCCGTCTTCCTGGCGCGGTGGTCTTCTTGGCGGCCGCCTTCTTCGCCGTCTTCTTGGCCGTGGTCTTCTTTTTCGCGGGCAGTTGGTGCACGTCGGCGTTGCCGTCCTCGCCGCAGGAGGCCCGCGCCTTCTTCACGGACGCCTCCAGCGCGGACATGAGGTCGACAACCTGCCCGGCCGGCGCCGCCGCTTCGGGAGCTGCGGGGAGTGCGTGCCCTTCCCTCTTGGCCTTGATGACCTCTGCGAGTGCGTCCGCGTAGTGGTCCACGAACTCGCTGCCTTCCAGGCTGTCGCGGGTCATGTGGTCGATGAGGGCCTGCGCGCCCTCGATGGAGCACCGACGTATGTCGGCATCCTGCGCCGACAAAACGCCTGGACGTCACTTGAATTGTCGACATTGACTAAACGTCTTGGACGGCTCGGGAGATGTATAGGTATGAGAGAAGACATCGCAGGAGTCCCGTCCCCCGACGAAGCGTCGCAGGACGTGACGATCGAGGAGGTCCTGGCGCAGCTCGACCGCGTGGGCCGCAAGGCGCCCGGCGGCGAGTTCGACTTCGACGAGAAAGGACTGGCCAGGTTGCACGCATGGATGGAGGCCGAAGACCCTGCTGAGGGCGACAGCACCGGTCCAGGGGACCTGACCCCGGAGTGACGCGCAGGCTGACGAGGTTTCACGGTCGGTGGTGGTAGTCCTGCGGCGGGTGGGGGCCCTGACCATGTGTCGGAGCCCCTTCGCCGATGAAGCCATGGCTCTCCGGGAGGCATCCATTGAGTGCTTGGGAAACCAGGGCCGCCATCCTGGCGTATTCGCAGGCCGCTTCACATTCGTCGGTGCCCCTCGATCTCGTCCTCCGAGACCTCCACCGGGCCGAGGCGCTGGGGGCGCCCACGCGCGGCGTCGCGTACGGCGAGTCCCAGTCGGGAGGCTGGTGGACCACGTCGCTGATGAATCACTCCGGCGACCCGCACGACGTTGTGATCGGCGACGGCTGCCCCCAGCCCACCTCTTTACTCGAGGAGATGCCAGCCACCGCGCGCTTCCTCGACTCGCTGGGGCTCAACTTCATGTACGTACGGCTGGCCCGCCTGGAGCCGCACTCCTATCTGTGGGAACACCGCGACTACGCGGAGCTGAGTGAGCGTGGCCGGCACCGTCTGCACGTCCCGCTCGTCACGAACGCGTCGGCCGTCCTGGTCACCGCGGGGGCCCGGGTCCACATGGGGGCGGGGTCTCTGTGGCGGCTGACGCCCTCGCAGGCGCACGGGGTGTGCAACTCCACGGGCCTGGACCGGCTCCACCTGATCGCGGACGTGTACGCAGACGACACCTATGGCGCCTTGGCCGCCCGCCCATACTTGCGCGATGGGGACGCGGCGGATCTGCCGGAGATGACGTCGGCCGACCGGGCCGGGCTACTGGAGCGGGCCGGAGGGCGGCGCGTACGACCTGATCGCCGAACTCCACGCGGGCCGCCGCGCGGACGCCGACGTAGGCCGCTGGCGGGCGGCGAAGGCGCACCTGCTCGCCCGCCCCTGACCTCGCCCCGATCCCTTCACCCGAGAGGACACCGCATGCCCACCCCCCGTACTTCCGCCCACCGAACTCACCCCGCTGGAGGAGCTGGCGCACGCGCACCGGCCGGCGCAGCTCGCCGTCCTGGGTGACCTGGTCCACGCCTTGTCGGCCACAACCGCCGTGACACACCTGCTGGTTCGCGGGTCGCTCGCCACCGGCACCGCGGACCGGTTATCCGACGTCGACCTGGTCGTCGCCGTCCGCGACGACCGGCTGCCCGCGCTGATCGAAGACATCGAACATGCCGTGCGCACCCACCGCAGCGCCGGTGATGTCGCAGCACGGCGCGAGGTGCTGCGGGTAGCGGCCGATCTGTACGGGCTCCTGCGCTCGTACTGCCGCAGAACCGGCCGCCTCGACCTGTCCCTCATGGTCGCCGACCGCGCCATCCGGGCCGCCGAGGACGCCGACGACCCGGTACGCATTGCCGTCGGCACCTGGAACCTGGGCCATGTGCTGCTCTCCCACACCGACCCCGGTGCCGTGGAGGAGGCCAAGGACATCGCGCTCCAGGCGGTCGACCAATTACGCCATGCCGCCCCACGCATCGCTGGAGGCGGCCGCCCTACAGGGCGCTCTGGAACTGGTCGCGGTCGTCTCCGACGCACGGCGCCGCCGCTGGAAGGATGCCCGCTGGCGCCTGGCCGAGCGCGCCGCACCGCTCGCCGAGCAGGTCGGTGAGGGCAATATCGCCTGGCCGGTCTTTGGACGGACCAACGTCGCCCTGCACGCCATCAGCGTCGAGATGCTCGCCGGGGACGCCGCCGAGGGCTTGCGCCTGGCTGACCAGATCGACACCGGACAACTGCCCAGCCGAGAGCGCCAGTTCACGCACCGCCTGGAGTTCGCCAGCTGCCACGCCCTGCGCCGCGACGACTGCCGTCCTGGTGCACCTCCTCGACCTGGAAGACCTCGCCCCGGAGGACCTGGTGCACAGTCCGCTTGCCCGAGACATGGTCCTCCAGCTGCAGCGGCGGATCCGGCCCGTCTTCCGCCGGCAGGTCTCCGGTCTCGTCGAACGGCTGCAGCTCGCCTGACCGCCCGACGGCGAACGCCCGGTTCGCCCGAACCCACAGTTCGGGTTGCCCGGCAGCAACAGGTCTACGGTTGCGGGACAGCACCACGACGACGGGGACCACCATGTTCGACGAACCAACAACCGTGGAGACCGCGGCCGGCATGCGGCTTGCGCAGGCCGGAGTGAAGTGGGATGTCGTCAAGGCACGCCGGTTCCTCGGCCTCCAGGCGCTCAAGCACATCGAGCATCCCGGTGCGGTCGCCGTCGATCCCAACTCGCCTGAGCCAGTGCTGTACTTCTTCGTTCCCGCGGGCACCACCGGAGGTTGGATGGTGCCCGATACCACGGCCTTGAGCGGCACGGAAGGCACTACCCATGTGGTGCTCCCGCCCAAGCACCGGGAAGCCCCTCCTGGCTCGTACTGGCTGCTGCCCCCTCACAGGGCCTGACGCCGACGGCCACGCTCCAGCAAGCCCTGGAGATCGCTCGCGGCCGACGCGACTCCGACCCTCGCATCCGGATCGATATCGACGCGATGAGGGCCGACGCGGCACAGCTCATCGGTGACGACGCCGAACTCCCAGAAACCACCGTCCTCCCGCAGCTCATCCAAAAGCTTCGAGGACATCTCATGGTTCTGATTCCTCACGCCGAGGACCGGGCGCAGACCCTCTCCCGTGCGGCTGGTCCCAGCATGGCGGCCCTGGCGGGCGTAGGCGAAGCCCGCCGGCGCATGAGCGCGGCCCTCGGGCTCAACTACATCAGCGAGATCAAGTACGCGCAGGACCTGGCACGCTCGGTCGACGCATTGTGCCGACACGTCGAAAACGCCGCACCCGCAGAACCGAGGCACAGTAGCCCTCACCATCGGCGTGGCCCGGCAGTGTCGGCGCTCCCGGGCCACGTGTCGCCTCTCTGCGGTGCACCTCGCGTGAAGGCCTGGTCCGTCACTCCCTCCGTGGTGGCGGACCAGACCTCATTGCGTGCTGGTGGCCATCGCCCGCTCCGGCCGGGGTCTGGGTGAGGACCTGCCGCAGGTCGACGTACAGACGCAGCCGCACGCCGGGCTGGCCGGCATCCCGGGTGGTGGTGTCGGTGGTCGAGGCTCCCCACATGCGGGAGATCGTGTCCTGGAAGGCGAACACGGTGTCGTCGTCCATGCTGGCCGCGTCGATAACGAGCAGGCCGGGTTCGGACAGATGCGCTTCTTGGATCGGGTCCACGTCTGTCAGTACGCGTTCGTGCATCGCGAGGTTCTCATCAGGATCCGGATTCACTCAACCGGGCGATTTGTCAGTGACGACGTCTACCGTGCAGGCATGACCACTTCGCCGAACTTCCCGTGACAACGCATGGGTGTTGGAGGCCAACATCCAGACAGCGTCGGCCGCCGATCCTCAGTGGCACGAGCAACTCGACAAGCTCCGCGTGATCGCGACGTACGCCCCCGAGACTCGGACGTGGCATGCCCGTATTGGCACGCTCGACCTGGCGAGCGTGCACCTGCTGCAAACCCTCTTCGACGCCGCGCGCGTCTACGGCACCGAGGTGCACCTCGCGGCCGGGGCAGTCCCGGCGTACTGGAACGGCCCCGTATTCACGAGGAGTCCGGACGTGGCCGCTTTGCTGGAGGCGCAGACCGACCGTGGCCGGCCGCTTGGCCAGTTGCCGCTGGCCTGAGGAGCTCACCCCGGGGTGCGTGCCCGTGCGTAGGATCCCGCGCCAGCACCGAGGCGTCAGCTGCTCACTCTGAGGCGGCGGAACATGTCCGGGAGGAACTGCCGCAGAAGCGCCTCGGCGTCGGCAAAGAGCTTGAGCTCGTCGTGGCCGAAGCGGAACACCTCGTACCCCCTGAGCTTGAGGTCTCGGTCGGCAGCGACCATTTCCGCGTACTTGGCGGTGTCCGGAGTGCGGCCGCGGTCGCGGGTGTAGGTCTGGGATCCGTCGACCTCCAGGACAACACGCTGTCCATGAGGCAGCAGCAGGAGGAAATCCATGCGGGAGCGCAGCAGCGCCTCGGGGCCGCGCTCGTGAACGGTCCTGTGGTCCCAGTGCAGCCACACTTCGGGCAGGAGCGCCGGATCCCCGGGGGAGGGGCCGAGAATCTGGTGGTAGGCGATGAAGAGGTTTTTCTGGCCTTCCGAGTTGTCCGGCAGGCTCTTGAGGAGTCTTTGGTACAGGTCCCCTCTGGCCTCGGTCTCGCTGCTGGTCTCGCGGACGTCCTGCCACCAGGCATGCAGATCGCGCCAGCGCAGGCCCTCGATGGGGATCTCACGGTCATAGACGAGGGTGTCGTCCGGGTTGCCTCCGACGATCTCGATGTCGTTGTCCACCGAGGACTGGAAGCGGATGTCCGGCTTGGTGAACGAGGCAAAAATGATGTTCTTCGGCCGCCGGTTGCCATGCAGTCGTGTCGACACCACGGTGAACACGGGATAGCCACCATCGTTGCCGGTCATTCTCAACTCGACCCCGGCGGCTCGGAGATGACCGTTGATCGTGCCGACGGTTTTCTCCTGGAGGCGCTCATCAAGGAGGACGTCCGCTGATACAAGGCCCTCCAGGAAGCGGGCGAGCCTTGCGTCGCCAGCCTCGAACACCCCGAGGTTGTCGAAAAGGTCTTCCGTAGACCAGTCACCTGGATTACGGAAGACGTACCGCTCGATGCGGTCTCTCAGCGTCACCGGACGCGTCCCGTTCAACAGCAGGCCCTCCAACTCCTTGAAGGAGAGGCCCGAGTCCGCGGCTATCCAGAATCGGTCAAGTAGCCGCAGGAAGCGGTCGTGGTGCTGGACCAGCTCCGACAGGTCGAGGGCGCGCGCCCGTTCGCGGCGGGCCTTCTTGGGTATCTCGGGCGGTGCGTTCTCTTTCCACAGCAGGTCCTCGAGCTGGTAGCGGATCGACGGACTCACATGGACAGGGCTCTGTTCCAGGATGCGTCGCGTGACCTGTTGCAGCTCAGCGTCGGATACCTGACCGACACTCAGCTCGATGCGCTCGCGCTTGCTCCCGGCATCATCAGGGACCGGTGGCATCCCCAGATGTTCGAAGGCCGGGGTCAGCTCCCGGTGCGTCAGACCCAAGCCCCGCGACGGCCTCGCCGACCAGCGTGCGCAGCGCTGAACGATCCCTGCTGTCGACCATGGGGCAGATGGTCGCAGAACCGAGAGGATCCGGCATCAGCACCCAGGCAATGAGCCACATCGCGAGCGTCTGTGGTACTTACGTCGCACGATGTCCACGCGTGTCCTCCGGGCGACCACCTCCGTCCTGATGCGGGGCTGACGTGGGACGGGAGCTGATGGCGAGGGCGGCGGGGTAGAGCACCTGGCGCCCGTAGCGGACGCGGGCGCGATCGGCGACGGCTTCGATCGCGAGGGGTTTGTCGTCCTGCGCGTCGAGGGTGAGCTGCCGGGTGGCTCGGTCGGCCGGGCCAAGGGCGTCGGCGCGCAGGGCGATGCTGCGAACCCGGGCGCGCTGGAGCCCGAGGGACTCATAGGCCGCGTACGCAGTACGGGCCAGGACTACCGTGTGCTGGGTGGCCTCGGGCAGGGTGCGGCTGCGTCGGGTGCCGCTGTCGTCGGCGTAGCGGATGGTGCACGTCAGACCTCGGGCGATCTGGTCGGAGGCGCGCAGCCGGGTGCCGAGGTCGTCGGCGAGGGCGAGCAGGGCGCGCCGGTGCCGGGCCGGGTCGAGTTCGTCGCGGGCGAAGCGGTGCTCGGTGCTGATGGTCTTCGGCGCCGGGGCGGGGTCGACGCTCGTGGTGTCGTGGCCCTGGGCATGCTGGTGGAGGGTGCGGCCAGCTCGGGCGCCGAGGAGCCGTTGCAGCGTGAGCTGGGGGACGTCGGCGACCTCGCCGACGGTGTGCAGGCCGTACTCGCCCAGCAGCGTCGCGGTCTTCCCGCCTACACCGGGAAGCTCCCGTACGGGCCGGGGCCGGAGGAAGGCCGAGATCGCCTCGGGGGAGTCGTCGATGACAGTGCGCTGCCCAAGCGGGGTGAGGGCGCAGGCCATGGCCGCGAGCATCGGGGTGTTGGCCACGCCCGCCGAGCTGCGCAGCCCGAAGTAGGCGAGCGCGCGGAGCTGGACGAGTTCGGTGATGCCGCGGGCATCGCGCTGCCACCATCGGGTCGCCCCGGTGAGGTCGAGGAGGGCACCGTCCTCGAGCAGTTGCACGCGCGGGGTGAAGTCCTCCAGCAGGCGGCGCAGTCGTTCCGGGAGGCCGGCGTCGGCGTCGGGCGGCAGATCGAAGGAGAGGCGGAGGATACGGCGGCCGCTCATCATGATCACCCTGCGCTTCCCTGGCTTCGGTGGCCGAGCCGGCGCAGGTCCGCGGAGCGGGTTCCGGCAGGCTGGAGATCGGCATAGGGATGAAGTCGCGCTCCGGCCGTACCGTCGGCGAGCGTGCGCTGGGGCGTGGCCGGCTGTGCGGGGGTGGGGGCCGGGCCAGTGCGGCCGAGGAGGTCGAGTGCGGCCTGGGGGCCGTGGTCGCGGCGGGCGGCGGCCACCTCGTCCAGGTCCCAGGCCATCTCACCGACGACGGTGCGGCGCGGGCCGCGCGCCTCGACAACGCCACGCACCAGCAGCAGCCCGGAGTGGAACACGGTGTGCGAGCAGGCCTCGTGGGAGTCTTCGAAGAAGGCGATGTCGACCAGGCCGGAGCCGTCCTCCAGGGTGCAAAAGATCACTCGCTTTCCGGACGGTATCGGCGGCGTCTGCGTGGAGGCCCGCACTCCTGCGACCAACACCTTCTGACCGGGCACCATGGCGCGCAGGTGGGCGGCGTCGGTCGCGCCGAGCTCGCGCAGCAGCCGGTGGTGGTGCTCCATCAGGTGCTGGCTCACGTCGATGGAGAGGGTGTCGAGTTCGGCGCCGAGCTTGTCGCGGCTGGTCATCTCCGGCAGGCCACTCGGGGTCGCGGTCACCAGCTCGCCGCCCAGGGGCAGTTGCCCGTCGGTGGCGGTGCGGTTGCGGGACTGACGGTGCAGTTCGGTGGCCTGCAGCAGCAGGTCCCGCCGGGTCAGGCCGGGGGAGAGGGTATCGAGGGCGCCGATACGGATCAGGCGCTGCACGAGCGGCAGGGACGGGCGGGCGCGCAGCCACACATCCTGCAGCCCGGTGTAGGGCTGGCTGGCCGTAAGGCGGGCGGTCTCCGCCTCGCTGATGCCCTTGACCGTGGAGAACGCCAGGCGCACGCCCCGGCCCTGTCCGGTCTCCTCCACGCTGTGCTGCGAGCGGGAGTGGTTGACGTCGACGGGCAGCACGGGGACGCCGTGGCGGCGGGCGTCGGCGACGATGACCCGGCGCGGCCACATGCCCGGATCGTGTTCCAGCAGCCCCGCATACAGGTACGCCGGGAAGTGGGCCTTCAAATACGCGGACTGGAGAGCGGGGACAGCAAAGGCGACCGCATGGGCACGGCAGAAGCCGTACGCGCCGAAGGAGGAGACGATCTCCCACACCTCGTCCAGCACGTCCTTGGCGTAGCCGCGCTCCCCGGCCGTACGACGGAACCAGGCTTCGACCTTCGGCAGCCGGTCGGGGTCGGCCAGGGCACGGCGGGCGACGTCGCCGGCGGCACGGTCGCAGCCGGTCATCTTCGCGAGGACCGCGATGATCTGCTCGTGCCAGATCACCACGCCGTAGGTGTCGTTGAGGATCGGCTCCAGGTCCGGGTGCGGGTACTTGGGGGCGGCGCCGTGCCGGGCGGCGATGAACAGCGCGGGCATGCCCCCGCTCACTGGGCCGGGTCTGAAGAGGCTGATGTCTGCGACGACGTCCTGCATGTGCCGGGGCTGTAGACGCCCCACGAGATCTTGCTGACCAGGGCTTTCGAGCTGGAAGAGGCCGACGGTGTCCGAGGCGCGGATCATCTCGAAGGCCCGCGGGTCATTCAGGCTGACGTGGTCGGGGTTGTCGAGGTCGAGCGCGCGGCCGGTCGTGCGGCGGATCTCGGCGACCGCGTGCGCCATGGCGCTCTGCATGCGAACGCCCAGGACGTCGAGCTTGAGAAGCCCAAGGTCTTCGACGTCCTCCTTGTCCGCCATGAGCATCGCGTAGCCGGCCGGTGTCGGCTGCACCGGAAGCCGGTCCAGCAGCGACCCGTTCGACAGGATCACCCCACAGGGGTGCATGGCGTAGCCGCGCGGCAGCGCGTCCAGGCCTTCGGCGAGCTCCCACAGCGGCCCGAACCTGGCCGCCTGAGCCGCGAGTTGCCGAAGCTCCGGGAGTTCGGCCAGGGCGCCGCGGATGTCCCGGGCACGAATGTGCGGGAACGATTTGGCGATCTCGCCCACGACCTGCGGCGGAATCCCAAGGGCGAGCCCGGTATCCCTCAGCGCGTGCCGGGCCCGGTAGGTCTCTGGCATTCCGGTGACCGCGGTCCGCTCCCGCCCGAACCGGGCGATGATCGCGTCGTACACCTCCAGACGCCGCTCGGACTCCACATCGAGGTCGATGTCCGGGAGGGAGGTGCGGCGATCGTTCAGGTGGCGTTCGAACAACAAAT
The DNA here is from genome assembly GCF_030817415.1 of Streptomyces umbrinus. Taxonomy (NCBI): domain Bacteria; kingdom Bacillati; phylum Actinomycetota; class Actinomycetes; order Kitasatosporales; family Streptomycetaceae; genus Streptomyces; species Streptomyces umbrinus. The sequence continues at coordinate 10,246,874 of NZ_JAUSZI010000002.1, forward strand.
GGTGGTCAAGCGGGTTGGCGGTGGCCACGAACAACGCGTGGTTGGCCATGCTTCCGGCGCCGGAGCCGCGCGCCGCGACCCGGATCCCGAGCGCCCTCGTGTCCGCGACCACCTGGGCCACCGCCAGGTAGTACCCCTCGTAGGAGAGACGGCCGATGCACTCCAGCTCATAGTCGAGCTGTCGGACGGCACGCTCGTCCCGGTCCAGGCCGCGGGCGACCATGCCGGTCTCACACCGCTGCCGCAGCAGCCGCATCGCTGAACCGGGCTCCGGACCCGCGCCCACGACGGACGGCTCGGGGAAGTGCGTCTGCCCCAGTCCGAGACCGGCCGGGGTGAGGGTGCAGGACTGGCTGGTGGCCTCAGTCTCGGCCAGCAGGCGTACGGCCCGGGCGCGGTCGTCGCCGACGGCCTGGGCGATCCGCTCGGCGGCCGCCGCCATGGAGAGAGGGTCCTTCAGCCAGCGCTCGCCGCCGTCCAGGTACCGGCGGTCGACGGGCCGCAGCAGCCGGGCCGCATCGAGTACGTCGGCGAGCCGGTGCTGGCCGGGGTCGGCGTAGCGGACCCCGTTCGTCAGCACCGTACGCACGCCGAGCTGGTCGGCCAGGCCCACGGTGCGCGCGGCGAGCCGAAGCGAGCCCGCGCCGGTGCCCTGCCGCCCCAGATACACGGTCTCCAGCCGCAGCCGCTCACCGGCCAGCTCACGCCACGGCGCGAGGAGCTGCTCGGCGATGTCGGGGCGGCCGGAGGACAGGGCCCGGACCGGTTCGGAGGAGGGGCCGAGCAGCACTACCAGGTCCTCGTCGGCGTACGTACGCAGGAGGGGCCAGGACACGACCGGCGTCGTGCTGTGCGTCTCGGCGTGTGCGGCGGACACCAGGCGGCACAGCCGCGCCCACCCGGCTGCGTTCTGCGCGAGCAGGGTGATCCGCAGGGGTGGCTCGATCACGTGGGCGCCGCCGCGTGCGGGCGTACGCGGCCGGCCGGCGGCCGGGTCCGCCGGGGAAAGCGGCGCGACGGCGACGTCGACGCCGAACACGGGGCGGATACCGGCGGCCGCGCAGGCCTTGGCGAAGCGGACCGTGCCCGCGACGGTGTCCCGGTCGGTCAGCGCGAGGGTCGTCATTCCGCGCTCGACGGCACGCTGCACGAGGGCGGCGGGGAGGGCGGCGCCATAGCGGGCGCTGTAACCGGAAGCGACTCGGAGATGAGTAAATCCACGGCGCTGCACCTCCTGTTTCTCGCGTGTCCCTCCCTGACCTCTGTCTCCAGACCATAACCGAGAACCGTACAAATGTTCGAGTCCGCCACGTGTGGTGGGGTCACGTTCCTTGATCGTCTGCGGTGTGACTGTTCGCGGTAGTTGGCGGGTGTTCACGCTTGTTGGCGGAGCCGCCGAGACGGTCACGTGAGCTGCTGTGACTGGTCGCAATAGATGACACCTGGTCGCGACGACCGACACCCGAAGCGCTGCCTGGCCCCGCCGCTGGACTCCGGCATCATGACGGCCGCGGCTCCCGTATCGCCCATCCTGGTCGCGCCTGCCGCAATCGCGGAGATCGACCGGGCCGCGGCCTTTCAGGACCGCTGGGTGGTCTGGCGCTGCCGCCTGCCCCGTTCTGCGGGGGCGGTCCGCGCATCCTGGAAGCCGACGGTCCCGAGGGCTCGGCCACTGAGGGCCGGTTGTCAGCGGCGGGACGCTGCCGGGTGTCCATGGCCTACGGATTCATGATCGGCCCCGACGGCGCATCGGGATCGATGCCCATCGCCGGACTCCGCTGCATGCCGGCCCAGACGGATGGGTGGAGTCCTTGGCGCCGGCCGCGCATGCCGGTCGCCGGGCCAAGACCGTGACAAAGATCAAGGGGAAGGCGTCGAGCCTTGGGACCTCGTCTTTACGCATCAAGTCCTGGAACCCTGCCATGACCTCGCGAGCTGTTACCTCCAGAGCGGCCGGCTCGGCCTTGAGACGCTCGAGCTGAAACTCGCGATGGTGGTGTGCGCGTCCGCCACTCATCACAAGGAGCGTACGAGGATCGCGTCGGGCCGGGAGGATTCCGGAGCAAACCCGCTCGTGGGCGGGCTCCGTTCGGCAGCCAGGCCGGCGAACGGAGCCCGGGTCAGTCGCCGATGGTGCAGGCGTGTCCGTTGAGGGTGTATCTCTCAGGGGCCGAGGTGTCGCCCGTGTGGTTGGCCAGGTAGCCGATCTCGACGCTGTCGCCCGGCGCGATCGTGCCGTTGTACGCGGCGTTGGCCGCGGTGACCATGTCGCCGTTCTGGACGAGGTCGGTGTTCCAGTCCGAGATGATCGTCTGGCCCAGGGCGAGGGGGAAGACGAGCTTCCAGCCGGAGACGGGTGTGGTGCCGGTGTTGGTGAGGGTGAGGTTCGCGGTCAGGCCGCCGCCCCAGGCGTTCGCGGTCTGGGTGATCCGGCAGGCCGGCGCGACCCTCTCGAACGACACCCGGTGCAGTCCACCGGGCAGGTCGTTGACAACGTAGAGCTCCCCCTCCGACGTAGCGCCGAACGCCGTGACCTGGGTTGGCGTCTGCCCGATCTCCGCCTGGAGGTAGCCGCCCGCGCCGTCGTCGCGCAGCGCCCAGACGGTGGACGAGCAGTAGTCGGTGGCGATGTACGTGCCCCCGACCAGGTCCGCGAACTGCTTGCCGCGGTACACCTGCCCGCCGATGACCGCGCAGCTGCCGGTGCGCGGTGAGTAGGTGAAGACCGGATCGGTGAGCTCGGCGCCGCCCCCGCACTGGGCCTCGTCGAACACCACCAGCCCTTCGCGGCAGGACCAGCCGAGGTTTGCCCCGGGCTGCTCCGCGGGGCGCAGCCGGTCGATCTCCTCCCACCTGCCCTGACCGACGTCACCGATCCACAGCGAGCCGTCCGCGGGGTCGAAGGAGAACCGCCAGGGGTTGCGCAGCCCGTAGGTCCAGATCTCCGGGCGGGCTCCCGCGACGCCGACGAACGGATTGTCCCCGGGCACGCAGTACGCGAGGTCCCCGCAGCTCCGGCTCACGTCGATGCGCAGGATCTTGCCCAGCAGGGTGTCCACCCGCTGCCCGGAGTCGAAGGGGTCTCCGGAACCGCCGCCGTCGCCGATGCTCCAGTACAGGTGGCTGTCGGGGCCGAAGGCGAGCTGGCCGCCGTTGTGGTTGCTGTACGTGGCGTGCTCCTGGGACAGCAGCGCCTTAAGGCTCGCGTCGTCGAGGTCGTACCGGGCCAGGGTCACCGCTCCATCCGGCAGCGCGGTGTACGCCAGATACACCTCCCTGCTGTCCAGGAAGTCGGGCGCCGTCGCGATGCCGAGCAGCCCGCGCTCGTTGCCCGACTCGTCCACCGCGGCCGTGATGTCGATGAGCGGGGTCTGCGCGAGGCCGGTGTCCGGGTGGTACACCCGCACGGTGCCGCGCTTCTCGGTGATGAACAGCCGGCCCGAGCCGTCGTCGGGCGCGGCGATGGCGGTGGGGCGCTTCAGGCCGGAGGCGACCTGGGTGGTGTGCGCGGCGATCTCCGGCAGCGGTACGGACGACTCCGCGCCAGCGTCGGCGGGTCTCGAGGGCTCCAGCGGGGAGGCGGAGACTGCCGGAAGGGTCGAGAGGGACAGCAGTGAGGCGATCAGCAGGAGTATTGCCCAGCGTCGTTTCAGCATGTCGGCTCCACGGGCGAGGGAGAGCCGCCTCACGGACGGGAAGGAGTCGGCTCCACGGTCGAGTGAGTGCGGGCTTCATCCGGCGGGTGCGCGAGCACACCCGCCGACCGTCGCTGTGGCGCGGCCTCGAGGCGGCGACGTTCGCCGCCTCAAGGCCGCGCCTGGTGTCAGGGCCTCTCCAGCGGATCATGCCGCGGTAAGCGACGGCCCCTTGCGGGACCGCACCGGCGGGTACTGCACCCGGTGCTGCGACACGATCCACCGGACAGGCCCAAAGGGGATGGGGATCACGGTCGGGCGTCGGCCTGCGGACGGCGCCGTCCGCGGTGGAACGCCGCACCCGCGACGCAGGCCACCAGGACCGCGGCTCCCGCCAGCGAGCCGGCCAGCGCGGTGAGCGGCGAGCCGCTCGTTGCCTCGCCGGCGGCGTTCACCGCGTCCACGTCCGGCGCCGCGGCGGCATGCGTCCCGTGCCCGGTGTGAGCCGCCGCTGCCTGGATGCCGGTGGAGTCCGCCGCCTTCGCGGCGATCGCGTCGGCCGTCGTCCGGCCACCGCCCAGACCCGTGACCTCGCCCTGGCCGCCGTCGAAGGCGACGTCGGAGCAGGAGAAGAAGTTCTCATTGCTGTCCGAACGGATCCACTGGACGAAGAGCATGTGCGGACCGGACCGCGCCGGCAGCCGCAGGTCCCAGTAGTAGTGGCCGCCCACGCTACCCGGGCCACTCGTCTGCGGCGGGTCGGTGACGGTCTGCAGATGCGTCAGGTCACCCCATGCCAGGGGAGTGGTGGGCGACCAGCCGTTCTTGGTGATGTACACCTCGAACTTGCCCGGGTGGTGTGCCCAGTTGCTGTAGTTGATCTGGATGCTCGAGCCCGAGGTGAGGTGCGTCTTCGGCCAGTCCGTGCGGGCCGCGTTGTAGGGGGAGAAGTTGTACGGGCTCCTGTCGCCGGCGCTGCAGAGCTTCCCGTCAGGGACGTAGCCCACACTCCTGCCACCGGCGTTGGAGTCCAGCACGGCGAACCAGTTGTACAGCGGCGTGGTGCCGGCCCCCTGGACGGCGGCGCGACAGGCCGGGTTGGAGGGCATCTGGGTCGATTCGTTCTGGAGCAGGTCCAGGTAGCAGAGATACGTGCGCGAGCCGGGCCCCATGGCGACGCCGTGCGCCGCCGCCGGGGAGGGCAGCGAGGCCACGGCGAGGGCCAGTAACACGGCTCCCAGCAGGGCGAATAAGCGGTGGAAGCGGAGCCGCTTCCGGCTCCGGCCGACGTATCCGATGATCATGTGGGGGATCTCCTCCGCGGTGACGCGGCACGGCGGGCAGCCGACCGGCATCGGCGCGCAGACGTCAGGTCGGCCGAGCGGCGACTCGCCCGCCGAACCGCCCGACTGTAGAAGTGCCGCGCACCCACCAAGGCACCCGGCCGGCCAGGGACCGGATCGCCGTAAGGCGAATGGGAGCGCTCCCATACCATAGTGGCCAGCGGGACATCCGTGAATGCCCCCGTCGCATCCTCTTCTCCCCTGCCGAAGGCGGCCGGCTCGTACGCTTCCTGCCTCCTGGGAGCGCAGGAGTACGAGTGGGTCCAGACCAGGGCGAGGAAGCCGCCGTAGACGGCCGAGACGAGGGTGGCGGGTATGAAGGTCCCGTACACGGTGGCTTGCGGGCCCTTGCCGCTAGCCACCGACCGCGATCAGGACGAGTACGGCGGTGTAGATCCACACCACGGCGGGAGTCGGTGTCGGGTACACAGGGTCAGCCGCACCACCCCGGCCACCAGCGTGGCGGCGACCACGACGTGCCAGGTCAGCCGACCAACCCGAGCAGGTGCCAACCACGATGACCAAACGGCGCCAACTATCGAGACCAGAGTGGAGCATCGAGCCTGCTCGGCGGACCCCGCTGGTGTCATCTACCTCGACCAGTCACAGCTGCGATTTCGCTGGTGGAGCACCTGGTTCGGGCCTCGGAGCCGCCAACTACCGTGAACAGGTCCCGCCAACTGTGATGAACAGAAACGCAATGACCTGCGAGGAGTCCGCGGGCCATCCGCCAACTATCGCGAACGGTCACATGCGGCCAGCCGGTCAGCGCGCGCGGCCGCCGTCGTGGCCCGGCGCCGGGCCTCACGTGCCTGGCGGTCGGCTTCCCGCGCCCTTTCTCGGGCCGCGCGGTCGTCCACGCGGGCCTTTCGCAACTCCTCCTCGGCCCGTTCGAGCTCTGCGGTCAGGGCGGTGACGCGCTGCTGCCGTTCGTCCAGCCGCTGCCTGGCATCCCGTGCCTGATGTCCGGCGGCCCCTGCCTCCTCCTCGCGCGCTCGGGCTTCGCGGTCGCTCTCCTCGGCCGCCCGCCGGGCGTCGTCCAGTTGCCCTCGGCGTCGCTCCGACACAGCAGGTGAGGCGGATGTCTGGGCAGGTGACGGCGATACCGGACGGCCTGGAGGGCTGGAGCGCCGTGGCGGTGCCGTGGCGGCAGGGAAGCCGGCTGCCGGGGCGAGCGGCTTGACGAGCCGGCCCGCGGCCCACTGCCGGGCGGCGTCGGGATCGCCGAGCACCGCCTGAAGGGTTTCCTGGATCTCGCGCTGGGCTTCATCGCCGATGGGGCGGCCGGCCCGCGCGGCGAGCTGCGCGGCCTGCCGCGACAGCGCGCCGACAAGCAGCCGCTGCTGGTGGGCGAGGTCACGCAGCTGCTCACCGTCCAGCTCCTGGTGGGCCTGCCGCAGGGCCTCGCCCAGGCCGGTCAGGGACTGGACCTGGTCGGGCTGCTCACGGACCAGCAGGTTGCTGGCCCAGGCGGACATGCTGGGGCGGCGCAGGCGGCCGATCTGTTCGGAGAGCCTGCGGTCACCGGCCGTGCGGGCCGCCGCCGCGCGCTCGGCGCGGGCGGCGATGAACTCATCCGGTCGCAGCCCGTACAGCTCGTCGGCGACAGCATCCAGGTCCACCAGCGTCCTCCCAGCAGACGACGGAACCTGGGTCGATTTTCTCACTTTTGAGTGCTTATATGGTGATTGTGCTGGTGCCGCCGTTGGAGCCGATGCTCGCCCGGGCCGTCCCGCGCCTGCCGGGACCGCACATGCTTCCCGGCGCCACGCGGTTCGAGCCGAAGTACGACGGTTCTCCGCCTGCTGGTGTTCTGCGAGGCGGGCCGGGTGTTCCTGCAGTCCCGCAACCTGCGTGACCTGACCGCCGCGTTCCCGGAGATCGCCGAAGCGGCCGTCGCGCTCGGCGAGGACGTGGTGATCGACGGCGAGGCCGTCATCCACATCGAGGGCCGGCTCGATTTCGGTGCGCTGCAGCGGCGTACGAACCGTCGACCGCGGACCGTCGCCGAACTGGCCCGGCAGCAGCCGGCCCATCTCATTAGTGGAGTACGCGCGGGTTCCCGGGAGCCGACCGGTGACCGCGAGTCAGCATTTCAGCAGGTAGATCGACCCTTGGTGGCTCTTCACTCGCTGGTGTGAGATCTCAGCAGTAACTCGCAGATTCTGCGAGCGATCACCGTAATCTGCGGTTTTGTGCCAGATTTCGAAAGTCGCGTGCTAACGCTCGTGCGCCCCGGGACGGTGGCGCCCGTGCCGGTGGACCCTGCCGCGGTGAGCTGCTGCGGGCACCTACTGACCACCCGGGGCCTCAACAGCCTCTACCCCGAGGCCGCAGCTCGCGTCCTGGCGCGACCCGCCCCGCGGAGCCAGTTCGACCTCTGAGTATCGCGGCCGCGCAATTTGACGTCGGTGGCCCGGCGGGTGCCGGGATCCGGACGGCTCTACGCCCGCAAGGCCACTGCGATGAGTTCATGGATACTCGAGACGTGGCAGAGGTCTCCCACCGGCTGTGCGGCCGAGGAGTCGACCGGCACGTACGGGACGAAGGGCATTACGACCAGACCTTCGAGCGTGCATCCGTCAGGCAGGTCCACCCCGAGCGCGGATGGACGCCGGCGGATCCTCTCGAGGTAGCCGTTCCACTGCTCGCTCGCCGCCACCGCCTTGCGCGCGATCCTCCTGACAGCGTCGTAGGTACCGACCGCGTAGTCGGGCCCGGCTTGGAATGCCTTCGCGCTGATCAGCCACAGGGCCCCTGTGTGGAAGGCGACGGCGTCGATGTCCGTGATCACATTGCCGTTCTCGTCCTTGACCTTCTTGCCGATCACCGAGCGCAGCGCGCCGGTCGGCTTCCAGGGCGTGGTGTCGATCGCCGTCTGCGCGGCGGCTTCGAACGAGCTGCCCCATTCGTTGGCCGCGGCCCCTTCCCTGGCCCGCTCGAAGCTGCGCATCAGCAACGAGGTGGCGCCCGTGAGATCGACAACAAAGTAGCGCCCGACCGGCAGCACCACCCGCTCGCGGGCCAGCAGCGTGATCACTCCGCGAACCGTCGCGCCCACGCGCCAGGATGAGCCGAGCAGTTCGGGCAGCGCCGGACCGTCCTCCAAGCGAGCGATGAACCAGTCGCGCGGGCAGCGCAGATAGCCGTACTGGGACCATTCTCCCGGAACGGACTTCCAGGTTGCTCCGTGATCCGCGAGATAGGTCCAAGCCGCTGAAAGGACCGCGGCAGCGGCCTGGGTCTCCAGGGTCAGGCCGACGCCGCTGGAGAAGGCCGCGGGCGCGAGGTCCTCGACGTTCGTGCCGAGAGGGAAGACTGGGCCGTATTTCTGAAGCAGTCGTGCGAGGTCATCGCGCGAGACGAGGTCTTCGCCGCGCAGGTCCGCCCAGGTGATGATGTTCGCAGACTCGCGGCGATCCGTAACCTGTCTCGGGAACGAGCCCAGGTCATTACCGCGGCCTCCGGCGAAGTTCAGCCGGCCGTCGTAGAGCAAGATCGCACGCTCAACGGTGTCGTCCGTGTCGGCAACCTCCGGAATCAGGTGCGGTCCACCGAGCCTGAGACTCTGGCCCTTGGCCACGCGCCTACGGGCGTTGTGCACGTTGAACAGCAGCATCCCGACCGAGCACAACTCGTCCAGGTCGGTCAGGGCCTGGGGGGCAAGCCACCACCGGCTCGTAATCAGCTCGGCCGACCTGGACGGGCGACTGCTGGACCCCACCTCACTCAGGGCGAACGACAACACGGCCGCGGAGATCGAGGCACGGGCGGCAGGCAGCAGATCCGCAGGGTTGATCCGACTCGTGATTACCAGCCAGCTGAACGCGGAACGTCGATCAGCGATCTGCCGCAACTGAACACGCAGCGCGTCATGCAGCAGGGTCAGCTGGTTCCATCCGGCCTCGCCCGCCAGGACATCGCTTGTGTCGATGCCGATCCGCTGTGCCTCGGTGGCAGCCCACTCCTGCCACTTCGCCATGAACCGCAGCATGAACACGCCCCGATTCGCCTCGACGAACGGCGCCTTGAGGATCCAGGCGGGGAAATCGCGGCGCAGCCGAGGGCGCATGGTCCCGCCGAGCAGGTCTTCAAACGCGTCCACCACATCCTGGCCGAAGGGATGAGGGTACTGCCCGTCCGCCACGCGCATGTTCGAATCTTTCCCCGCTGCAACCGCCAATTGCCCTGTGCAACCGCAGGTTACTGGGCCTTAGGCGACGGTGCGACAGGGTTCGCGTGGCGGACGACTTTGTGCTGGCCGAGGTTGGTCTGCGATCACCGCGCGCACCCGGGCTCCGGCAATTCTTCGTGCCTCAGCACCAGCCACCACGTGGTGCCACGCTGCCCCGTAAGCCAACCCGTACGCGTCTCCAGCGCTGATGCGGGGTTCACTTACGGGTTCCTCTGCTTCGTGGCTCAGGATTCTAGGAACTCGCGCGGTTACGCCTTCGACCTGCTCCACCACGCGGGCACCGAGTTGCTCACCCCCTCTGGCCGTATCGCGAACGCCGCGCTGCCTTGGAGTCGCTCTTCCGGGGCCACGAACTGCGATCACCGTGGGCGCTGACGCCCGCGACTGCCGACCCGGACGAGGCTCAGGCGTGGATGCGGCAGTGGGCATCGGCCGGCGTGGAGGGGATCGTCTTCAACGTCGCCCACGTGGTGCGAGCGACGCCGCCCCTTCATCTTCTTCAACGGCATGACGAAGCGTGCTCCTTTGACGAATGCGCGCCCCACGGCCCCGGGAATGGCCGGCGGGCGCGACCGAGATCATGGCAACGACTTCCGGTCTCGCGGCGCCAGCGGCCACGCTTCAGAACCGCCGCGGATGCGGTGGCGATGATGGCACACCTGCGCTGGCCAAGGTCATCCATTCCGTCCATGGCCGGAGTCTGGCCACCGCGCGGAGCGTTGACACCGATGTGGCGGGTGGAGAGATCCACCCAGCAGGTGTGGGGCTCGTCAGTTGCGATCAGCGCGCCGGCGGGCGAGAGCCGCCGTGACCGGGTTGTAGTTGATCTGGCCACACCACAGGAGGGAGGGGTGGGGTTCGCTGTGGCGCCGGACCGCCTCCGCCAGAGTGCGCCATCCGACCTGGGGCAGTGAGATGCGGTAGCGGAGTCGGGGCAGTTCTGGTGCCAGAGGTTCGTCATCGCGGATCAGGGCACGCAGGACGGGGTCGCGGTCATCAGCCGGACCGCGGGGGACCACCTCCAGCGATACGGCCTGTGCGGTGTAGTACACGCCGATGCCGGCCACCGATTGCCACTGGATGACCTGCATGGCACGGCCGTTGTGCACCCACAGTCCGGTGTGGTCCGCGGCGATCTTCTGGTGCCGCTGCCGCCATGCGACCACCAGTAGCAGTACGCCGAGCGCGCCAACCCCCACCATGACCACTACCGCCGCGGAGACCCGGCCTGTCACCAGTCCGGCGACTCCCGCGACCCCCAGGAGGAGTGGGATGGCAGCTGCAATCAGGAGGCCCAGCACGGTTCGGCGGCCGGCATGGAGCACGGTGGCATGAGGGGATGGAGAAGGCATGACACGGGAGTTTAGACGTCATCTCATTTGGGTGACTAGACTTGTGGCGTGTCAAAGATCGTTGAGCGGCTGGTGCCGGACGAGTTGTGGGAGCTGTTCCAGCAGGTGGTGCCCGAGGCGCCGTCGCGACCTCAGGGTGGTGGCCGGCGTCGGCACGGCGACCGTGAAGTGCTGGCCGCGATCGTCTTCGTGGCGACCTCGGGCTGCACGTGGCAGCAGGTGCCGACCGCCTCGTTCGGCCCGTCCGGCGCGACGGCCCATCGACGCTTCACCGAGTGGACGAAGGCCCGTGTGTGGGCCAAACTCCACCGCCTGGTCCTCGATGAACTCGGATCCCGCGGCGAGCTGGACTGGTCCCGGTGTGCGATCGACTCGGTCAACATGCGGGCCCTGAAAACAATGCCGCGTAGTTAAGCGTCGGGTGGGCTGGTCAAGTTGACGTGCGGGCTTGGGGGTTCGGCCGGTATGCGAACGGGACCTCTGGTAGAGCAGGGAAACCGACCAAGATCTTCCTGCCACAAGAGGTCCCGTTGCCTGGCCAGTCTGCCACCTGCACACTCACCCGCACCGTCACTGTCGCCGAGGGCGTCTTCGCCCCGGGACACCTGGGCGAGCTGACCCCATACGTTCCATTCGAACTCGTCGACGATGTCCTGGCCCGCACCCGCACCGCGCAACGGCGGCTGCGCCGGTTGCCCTCCCGTGTGGGGGTGTACTTTCTCCTGACCCTGGCGCTGTTCCCCTCGCTCGGATATACGCGGGTGTGGGACAGACTGGTTGCGGGATTGCACGGGCTGAAGCTGCACCGCCCTTCCGAGAAGGGACTACGTGACCTGCGCCGTCGCCTGGGTCCCGCGCCGCTGAAGGCACTGTTCGAGGTACTGGCCGGGCCGCTGGCCCAGCCTTCGACACCAGGTGTGTGCTACCGGCGCTGGCGGACTGTGGCCTTCGACGGCTGCGGCTCGCTCAAAGCACCCGACCAGCCACGCGTCCGCGCTGTGCTGGGCAAGATCCAGCATCACTGGGGCCTGGCCGGCTATCCGGCGCTTCGGCTGATGGCCTTGTGTGAGACGGGAACCCGCGGACTGCTCGGCGCCGCGTTCGGGCCGACGAGCACCGGCGAGACAGCCTACGCCTCGAGGCTGCTGCCACTGCTGAACGCGAGGATGCTGCTGCTGGCTGACCGCGGCTTTGACGCGGATGGCTTCCTTGTCTCGGTGGCCGACACCGGTGCTCAGATGCTGGTCCGCTGCAATCCCAGGCGCCGCCCGGCAGTGCTGGCCACCCTGCCCGACGGCTCTTTCCTGACCCTCCTGGGTGGCCTGAAACTCCGTATCATCGAGGCCCGCATCACCGTGACAACCAGCGACGGAAAGCGCGTCGGCGATCACTATCGCCTGGCTACCACCTTGCTGGACCACCGCACCGATCCGGCCGAGGTCCTGGTGCGCCTCTACCATGAACGCTGGGAAGTCGAGTCAGCCTTCTATTCCCTGCGCCATACTCTGCTCAACGGGCGGGTGCTGCGCTCCTGCGACCCCTTCGGCCTGGAACAGGAAATCTGGGCCCTCCTCACCCTCTACCAGGCACTTCGCAGCGCCATGGTGGACGCCGTCGAGTCCGTTCCAGGCTCCGATCCAGACCGGGCAAGCTTCACCGCCGCCCTCCAGGCCGCTCGCGACCAGGTGGTCAGCGCTGGTGGTGTCCTGCCCACCGGCGAGACTCCCGGCACAGAAAGCACCATCGCCACTGCCGTCCTGACCGCTCCCTTGCCCGCACGCCGCTCACGCATCAGCGCCCGCAGGGTGAAGTGCCCGATGTCGCGTTATCCCCTCAAACCGGGCGAAGAGCGACCCCTGACCAGCCAGAACATCACCCATCTGGACATCAACATCCATCACCGCCCAGCCATCGCTGAATTCCCGCCAACCTCGCAGAACGCTTCGCGAGAACAGACAACCGCACCAGCCGGGAACGGCTGCAAAGACCGCACCCTCCAACTGATGCGCACCGACCCCCATCGGCCCTGGCGGGCCCGGGAAATCTCCCAGGCGCTTGAGAACACGCACTTTCGCAGCCTGTGCGCTCAACTAAGCCGCTGGGCCAAAGACGGACTCCTACGCAGAGTAAGCCGCGGCACCTACGTACTGACACCAGCATGGATCCACAACGATCAACAACTACCCCTGCAGACTCCGCCGTTGACCAGCCCACCCGACGCTTAACTACGCGGCATTGGCCCTGAAAAGGGGGAGCTGACAGGCCCGAATCCTGTAGACCGGGGCAAGTACGGGTCAAAGATCCACTTGATCACGGAGCGGACCGGACTGCCCCTGTCCATCGGCATCTCGGGCGCCAACACGCACGACAGCCAGGCACTGATCCCGCTGGTGAAGGGCATCCCGCCGATCCGCTCCCGCCGGGGACCCCGGCGACGCAGACCCCACAAACTCCACGCCGACAAGGGCTACGACTACAACCACCTGCGACGATGGTTATCCAGCCGAGGAATCCGGCACCGCATCGCCCGCAGAGGTATCGAGTCCTCGGCCCGCCTGGGCGCCCACCGCTGGACCGTGGAGCGGACGATGTCCTGGCTCGCCGGATGCCGACGCCTACACCGCCGCTACGAACGCAAAGCCGACCACTTCCTCGCCTTCACCAGCATCGCCTGCACCCTGATCTGCTACCGCAGACTCGCCAAATGAGATGACTTCTTAGGAGGCGTCGCGCGGCGTACGAACGTCAGTCGTGCTGCTCCTGGTGCGCATGGCCGTCGGACAGGAGCCGGAGGAAGCGCCTAGCCGAGGAGTGCCGCGATCCTGCGTGCGCCGTCCGACGAATTCGTCGTCAGCCGGGCCCACGACCCGTCCCGGAAGGAGATCTTGAAGTCGGACTCGGCCATGCTGAATCGCTTGGTCTCCACGCCGACGATTTCCTTCCGGGGCAACGTCCACAGGACGGCCTCGGATCCCGGAACCTTCTCGCCACCGCCCCATGCGAGAAACCGACTGCCCCGCGCCGTGTCCTCGTAGGACGTAATGCGCACGAGCCCGTCAGGCTCGGTCAGTTCGAGCTCGGTCACCATGCGCCAGGACCGCCGGGAGGGATCGAGCTGCCAGGGCAGCGTGCGAGCCGTCTCGCCCACGCCCGCCCAGATGACGGGGAAGTCGTCGACTTCGTTCTCACGCTCCTCCAGCCTCCCCCGCTTGTCGGGCGACGCGGGACTACCGAGGGCGCCGGCGATGATGTACAGCGGCAGCATCAGGAGCGTGGTGACGACCGTATGAACGTGTCGGCCGAGCTTGCCGAAGAACCCCCGTACGGCGAAGGGCTGTCCAGGGGGCCAGCCGGGCAGGTCGGGTTCTATGTCGTTCCGCTCGTGGTCGCGGAAGGAGCGCCGGTTCTCCACCGAGGCGGCGGAACCGCTCGCGAACTCGACCCGGTGGCACTCCGGTTCCCTGTCCATGCCCCTCTTCCTTCCCTGGCACTTTGGCGGGGTCATCTATGCCAAGTGAGGACACGGCACCCACGCCCCGGACCTGGGCCGGCAGTGCGCGGAGGGCTATGGGCCGGCATGCGCGACGCGGCCCGGATCACGGCTGTTGCTCTCTGGTGGCATCCGGTTTCGCCGTGTAGCGTCGTCCTCAGATGTCGTGGTTCGCAGTACCTGCCCGCGCTCCGGCGCGGGCTTCTTGCTGTGCAGTGCAGGACCAGGGCGATCACCTCCGGGGCCGCGCGGTGCGGTTCCCGATATCGACTGGAAGGCACCAGCATGGCCAGGGGAACCGTCAAGTGGTTCAACGCTGAAAAGGGCTTCGGCTTCATCGAGCAGGACGGCGGCGGACCGGACGTCTTCGCCCATTACTCCAACATCAACTCCTCCGGCTTCCGCGAGCTCCAGGAAGGCCAGGTCGTCACCTTCGACGTGACGCAGGGTCAGAAGGGCCCGCAGGCGGAGAACATCACGCCCGCCTGACGTCACCGTCGGACGTGGTCGGGCCCCGGAACATGTCTTGAGTTCCGGGGCCCGACGCATCCCGTGCCGCGGGGGGAACGACTTCCCCGTCTCGACTCGAGTGCATGAACTCGTTGCTGCTTCTGCGTGTGACGAGGTTGGCCGGGGCAAGGGGACGCGGAATTGGACGCCGACAAATGGACGAGCAAGTGGCAGGTCGTATGCCCGGGAAGCCTGACGTCCGAGGAACCTGAGCCCGTGCCGGCGTTGGGGGCTAGGTCGTGGCCATGCATTCGGGCCTCTGCTGAGCCGGCGTGCACCATGAGGTGTGACCGGTCGGGCTGGCTGGTGGCAGCCGTGGTCAGGAGCGTCCCAGGGTCTGGTAGGTCCATCCGGCCGCACGCCAGCGCGCGGGGTCCAGGCCGCCGCGGCCGTCGATGACTGTGCGGGCGGCGACCGGCAGTGTTGCAGGATCGATGCGGGCGAATTCGGGCCACTCGGTCAAGTGGAGGAGCAGGTGGGCGTCTTCGGCGGCGGCTCTTGGGTTGGCGGCGTAGTTGAGTTGCGGGTGTGACTTGCGGGCGTTGTCCATGGCTCTGGGGTCGTGCACGGTGACCTCGGCGTCCTCGGCGTGGATGCGGGCTGCTACGTCGAGGGCCGGCGAGTCGCGGATGTCGTCGGAGTCGGGTTTGAAGGCAGCGCCGAGAACGGCTACCCGCTTGCCGGCGAGTGAGCCATCGCACAGCTGCCGCGCCAGGTTGACGACCCGCTGCCGACGCCGAAGGTTGATCGCGTCTATGTGGGCGAGGAATTCGAGTGACTGGCCCGTGCCCAGTTCCGTGGCACGGGCGGCGAAGGCACGGATGTCCTTGGGCAGGCAGCCTCCGCCGAAACCGACCCCGGGGCGCAGGAAGCGGCTGCCGATGCGTTCGTCGTAGCCGATGCCCCGGGCCAGCACGGTCACGTCACCGTCGGCGGCCTCGCAGACTTCCGCCATGGCGTTGATGAAGGAGATCTTGGTGGCGAGGAAGGCGTTGGCGGCTGTCTTGATCAGCTCCGCGGTGGCGAAGTCGGCAATCACCACCGGTGTACCGGCGTCGATGGCGGCCTCGTACACCGCGCGGAGCATCATCTCGGCGTTCTGGCTCTCCACGCCCAGCACGAGACGGTCTGGGGTGAGGGTGTCCTCCACGGCGAAGCCCTCGCGGAGGAACTCCGGGTTCCAGGCCAGTTCGGCGCCCGCGGGGAGACGCTGGGCTATGCGTTGCGCGGTGCCGACGGGCACGGTCGACTTCCCGACGATCAGTGCGGGCCCGCCACCAAGATGCGTGGTCAGGGCGTCGACCGCCGCGTCGAGGTAGGTCGTGTCGGCGGCGTCGGAGTCCGTGCGCTGGGGGGTGCCGACGCACAGGAAGTGGATCTCGCCGAATGCAGCCGCTTCCTGGTAGGAGGTGGTGAATCTCAGTCGCCTGGAGGCGGTGTGCTGTGCCAGCAGCGCGTCGAGGAAGGGTTCGTGGAAGGGTGCTTGACCGGCGCTCAGGGCGGCGATCTTGTCGGGGTCGACGTCGACGCCGAGGACGTCGTGGCCGCATTCGGCCATAGCCGCTGCGTGGACGGCGCCGAGGTAGCCGCAGCCGATGACGGTGAGGTGCACAGTGTTCCCTTCGGTTGGAGGAAGAGGGCTTCCCTGGGGCTGGAGTCAGACGGCGGTGTCGGCGAGGTAGCGATCGATGGCCAAGCGGATGTAGGGCGGCATCGGCATCGGCAGGTGATCGGGCGCGAAGAATCGGAGTTCGACGCCTTCGGTCAGGGGCAGCCGCGTCTCGTCGCCGTCCCATCGAGCGCCGAAAAAGGTGATCACCTGTCCGGACCCGTACTCGTCGCGCACGTCGAACAGCTCAGTGATCGTCTCGACAGCGAGGCCGGCTTCTTCCTGCAGTTCACGGACGATGGTGCCGGGGGGTTCCTCGCCGGCATCCGTTGCACCGCCGAGCAGGCTCCAGTGACCGGGCCAAACAACACCTGGCAAGTTATCGCGCAGGTGGAGGAGGAGTTCTCCCGCTGAGTTGGTGATGATCGCGACTGCGCCACGGGCGGTGGAGGTGGAAGACATTAGCTCTCCGGAGTAGAGGGGGTCGGGGCTCACGCGCTGGCCGGTACGGGCTGGTCGGCCAGCCAGGCCGCAGCCATCAGGGCCTGCATCCGGGTACGGTCCCAGCGCCCACGGTGTGTCAGACCACCTTGCAGCAGCGGTCGCAGAGCAGCGGGAGCATCCGCCAGCGCGGCACGGATCTGGTAATCGGCCCAGGAGGCGAGGGGACCGGTGAGCCAGGTCGGGACGGGGCTGGCGAAGCCCAATTTCTCGCGGCTGTTCCAGATCTCGCGAGGCAGGCCCAGTGCCCTGGCGGTGTCCCGCAGGATCCGTTTGCCCTCCGCCGGATGCCGGATCTTGAAGTGGGCCGGCAGCTGATAGGCGAGCTCGACGAGGTCTTGCGCGAGGTAGGGGGAGCGCCGCTCCAGGCTGAATGCCGAGGCGAGTTTGTCGCTGGTCATCACCAGAGGCCTCCAGGCGGTCGCCAGTTCCGTGAGGGTGAGGGCTCGTGACAGGTCTCCGTCGGCGCGCCGCAGAGCGTCGGCGGCCAGGTCGTGGATCCGTCCGTCGGGGTCGGGGCCGCGAAGGATCAGCCGGGTCATTTTTTCTGCGGGTTGCAGTGGTTCATCGGCGGGGTGGAACAGTTTGGCCGCGAGCGGCCGGTAGGCCTCCAGCCCGGCCGCGAGGGAAGCGTCGGGGCCGAAGAGGCTGAACGCATGACGGGCGTAGCCCATCAGGAACTCGTCCGGGCCCAGGCCTCCGACCACGACCCGGATCCCGAGGTCGGCCACCGCCCGGTAGGCCATGTACTCGGAGAGCGTCGATGCATTGCCCATCGGGTAGTCCAACGCCGTTGTGATGTGGGGCAGTGCGCTGCGCAGATCATCGATGCCAGGCTCCACGATCACGAGCTCCGCACCGATGTCCTGGGCGACTGTGGCCGCGATCGCGGATTCGTCGAGGCGGTCCTGGCCGGGGTAGCGAACGGTGACGCAGACCGGCGGACGCATGAGGTAGGCGAGCAGACACGAGTCGAGCCCGCCCGAGAGAAGCAACGCGAAGTCGCCCCGGGGTACGCGCGCAGGGACCTGTTCTGTGAGCGTGCCTGAGAACGTGTCGAGGGCAGCGTTGTAGTCCTCCCCGTCCCCGGCCCACGGGTGGACGTCTTCGAGGCACCACCAGGCATGCTGGTCCACGTCGCCGGTGGTGATGTCGAAAGCCAGCACGGTGGCCGGGGCCAGCAGCTGAATCCCCTCGAAGGGCGTGGTGACGCCGAGCGGCGTCTCCACGGCGAGCATTTCCGGCCGGACGACGACCGGCGCCGGTCCGAATCCGAGCAGCGCGGAGACCTCGGAGGCGAAGGCCAGGGCTGTGCCCTCGGTCCGCCAGTACAGGGGCTTCTCGCCCAGCCGGTCCCGGGCCAGGAACAGCTTTTGGTCCCGCGGGTCGTACACGGCGAGCGCGAACATCCCGTCGAGGAGGTCGAGCGCGGCCGGGCCGAGCCTCGCCCAGATACGCAGCACCAGATGGGCGTCCGTCTCACCGGGCGCGAGCGGAATGTCCCACGAGGCGGCCACAGCACGGTAGTTATAGATCTCCCCGTTGAAGGTGAGAGCCAAGCCCGTGCCCGGATGCACGTACGGACCGAAGTCGGCCTCCGCGTCGACGATGCGGAGACTGTTCATGGCGAGCACCGCATGGCCGTCCACAGCGGTGGTGTGTCTGGTGCCGTCGGGTCCGCGGTGGGACTGCGATCGCCCCATGCGGACGACGGTGTCTTCGTGACGGGCGGAGCCCGGTCCGGCCAGTCCTGCGATTCCGCACATCTGCTGCTCTCCGAAAGGGGGTTGTGGGACCGTGCTCTGCGCAGATGCGCGAGACGGGCGATTTACGGGCGGTCAGAGTCGGCGACCGGCCAGATCCGGTGGGGAGTGTGGTCATCGGGCCGGCCTCAGGGCCCGGTGCGAGGCAACGGCGACGACACCGGCGAGCAAGACAGGCAGGAACAGGGCTGCGGGCAGGCTGCTCAGTGATGCCAGGGCGCCGATCACGGCGGGTCCGGCGAGCATGCCGAGGTAGCCGACCGCCGCGACGGAGGCCACAGCGCGTGGACCACCGTGCCCGGCGGCGGTGACCGCTGCGGGCACGACGGTGGACAGGCCCAGGCCGAGCAGGGTCCAGCCCACGAGGGCTGCGGGGACGGTGCCCACGGCAACCCCGATGCCGAGGCCTGCGGCGGCCAGTGCGGCACCCGCACGGATCAGTGGTGCCGGGCCATAGCGGGCGGTGAGGCGGTCGCCGGCCAGGCGGCCGGCCGCCATCGCCGCGCTGTAGGCGGCATAGGCGGCAGCTGAGATGGTGGCAGGCGCCTGAAGCGTGTGCAGATGAACGGCCGCCCAGTCGGCCGCCGCACCCTCGCCCAGCAGACAGGCGCCGGCCATCGCGCCCAGGAGCCAGACCCGCGGCCGCGGCCCGCTGGCCGGGCCGGGGCCTGCAGCCGTGTTCGCGACGGCTGCTTTGTCGAGGTCGGCCACGCATCGCGTCGCCGGCACGCTGGCCAGCGCGACGAACGCGGCCACCGCTCCGGCTCCGGCGAACAGGACCTCATGTGGCCAGCGGGCGGTGGCGACGGCCAGGCCGGCGCCGACAAGTCCGCCCACGCTGTACGCCGCGTGAAACCCGGACATGATCGGCCGCCCGTAGGCATCCTGGCACCGCACCGCGGAGGCGTTGGTCGCGATGTCAAACAGCCCATGAGCGATGCCGAAGAAGCACGCGGCCGTGATGAGCGCGGGCAAATTGCGGCACCAGCCGAGAGCCACCAGGGTCACGCCCAACAACACGGCAGGGCCTACCAACAGCCGGGCCGCGCCGTAATGGTGAACCAGACGACCGCCAACCTGGAGAGCGGCGACCATACCGAAGGCCGCAGCGAGCAGCACCACGGCCAGACGCCCCGCGCTGAGCTGGGCCGCGGCCTGGACGGCGGGCATCCGCGCGCCCCAGACGGCCATTACCACTCCGAGCCCCGCGTAGTAGGCGACGAGCAGGTGGCGCGCAGACTTTGGACCGTGCTGCTGGGCACCTGCCGCGGGCGGCTGCGCGATCAGGGTCATGGTCTGCTGCCCCCTGCGCCTCCGCGCGCGGCCAAGGTCTGGCTGGGAGTGAAGGGATCCGGGCTTAGGGAGCAGGGGTGTTCGAAGGCAGAGAGCCAGGAAGAATACGGCCCAGCCCCCGCTCCCGGCCGATGCCGGATGGAGCGGGGGAGAGCCAAGGGGGGCGCGACGTACGTCATGCCGGGCACGCATTGAGGCCCATCGCCCGTGCACAACGACGTAATGCTGAGTTCCTGTGGGATAAACCCCAGGTCCACATCACCGTTGAAAACCCAGGTCAGCGAGTGAGGAGGTTTGTACGCTCCGGCCGATGATCTCGTACCACAGATCCTGCTCCATTCTTTTTTTCTCCCACAGAGGGTCTTCCTTTGCCTTGGCGGCAACGGCCGCGCGATATTCTGCAATGGAATTCGTGTCGTCGAATTCCACGAGGTGATGGATGAGTGGGCGGGTACCTGAGCTCTCCATGCGCCAGCTCGTTCCTCGCACCATGCGGAAGTCTGCATAGAACCAGGGCTCCCTTTCGCTCATCCATCGCCAGAATTCCGCCTGGTGGGCGTGCGCATGTTCGGTGGGCTTGAAGGTGTATTCCAGGTAGAGCACTAATTATCTTTCTCTTGTATTCACGGAATCCATTCCGGATCGAGCGTCTCCGGCCCGGCGGATGGGGCAGCTCCAATCCAGTCCTGTGCGCGGCGGCGGTTGACAAATGTCAAGGCCCGGCCTTCGATGGAGGTGGCGCCAGAGGGAACAGCGACGAGAGCCAACGGCGTGAGTGCGGCTCCCCTGGAAGTCTTTGATTTCGATGCTGGAACCGAAAGGTGAAGTCGTCGAAAGCCGTGTTGGGCCGCGAAATCGACCGCTTCATAGTGGGTCAGGACGAAATACGCATAGTCCGGTGCTGCGTGGGACGCGCCCCAGTACCGGCCGTAAAGCCAGTCACCGTGACCGTAGAAGAGCGCTGCTGCGGTTACGTCGTTGCCCCTGTGCACGAGCGCCACGAAGGCATTCCGTGCCACGCCGGATGAAAGCTGTCCTGAGAGGGTGCGACGCATCCATGCCGTGCCGCCCGGAGAGCCGTACTTGTCGCGGGTGTTCGCCAGAAGAGGTGCCACGCGCTCGCAGACGTCGGGCGACAGCGATGTCCACTCAACTGAACTGCACGATGACCGGAAGATGCGCCGTTCGCGGCGCCACTTCATGCGCTCCTTGCTCGAGACCGACGACTCCAGCCCGGCCATCCCGTCAGTGGGCACATTCACGACAGCATCTGTCGAGTGCAGTACGGCATGCGCGAGCGGATGGGACGAGGCGATCTCCTGCGCGGAAGGGCCGGAGAGGTAGGGCCACAGGACTCCTTTGAGTCCCTTCCGGGCGGCCAGGTGCCGCGCGTGTTCCAGCAGCGCCCGGAGGATTCGGGCACGTTTGGCGGGGTTGCGCGTGATGGTCGCCACATTCGCAGTACTGCGTTGAGTTCCCAGCCAGAGGTAGTCGGCGCTCACTACGCCCGGGAGGGTGCGGGTCATTTCCTCCAGTGAGAACAGCCCAGTTGAGTCCGCATTCGTCCAGGTAGGGACGACGCCCTCAAGCCGGCCCGCAGAGAAGGCTGAGAGGACGGGACTCGGGCCGTGCGCATGCGCGAGGCCGGCCACCCATGCGTGACTGCTGTAGAACCCCCCCGGACTGACCAACGCATTCCACTCGTGCGCCGAAATGGCTGCGGGGCCGGGGAGCAGCGTGACCACGGGTGCTTCATCTCGCACCAATGTGGAGTAACTCATGCCCAATCTTCCTTGCCCGGGCGTCTTGGAATTCGGCTCACCCGGACGAATGTTGAGGTGTGGACGGTTGAGGACGTGGCGCTCTTTCATGAGATTGGGAAGCCGAAAAGAGTCGGCGTGCAGTGCGATGGCGGACAGCGGCGCCCGCTCGGTGCCGAAGCGGCCGACGAGTTCGGAGGTCAGGTGCTGGGCTTCGGCCGCCGAGCCGCCGTTGCCCGCGACCAGCAGCTGGCCGCCTGCGGGCAGTCGTTCGGCGAGGAGACGGCCCCCTCCTGGCTGCGGCCTGTGTCGAGCAGGGGTAACGCGGCGATGAGCGCCCTAAAATCACCTGCCGCCGACAGCGTTCTCACGAACGATCAGAAGGCCGTTGCCCTCGATGTCCGTACGACACCACCGCTTCGGAGCGCGATGGCCATACGGGCCTTTTGCGCCTCGCTGAGCTTCGGCGCAGCCTCCTCAATTGCTCGTATGTGAGCCTCATGCGAGGTGGGGTCGGCGACGGCACGCCGACGAGTGACCGTAGTGCTGCGATCGTGCCGTGCAGCTGCGGCTTCGACATCCAGCTTGGACATGGCAGACAACCCTCGAGTGGCAGATTGCTTGCCGACTAGATCAAGCGGGCGATAACAGTCGGGGCCTCATCATCATCTGTGTGCCAGAGCCTTTCGATACGGCATTCATATCCGTTCAGAGTGTTGGCATGAACGTCACTCTACACGATTCGACTAGTCTATCAAGGCCCTATCAATGGAACCACGAATGCCAGTCGATGTGAATCAGTGACGAGTCGAAGCCCTTGGCGCCACTCCGAGACGGCAGGATCGTCACCGTCATCAGCACGTGCAGGCTGATCCGCTTGAGCTCGATGTCCAGCGCCTTCCAGGCTGCGGCCACGTCTGGAGCCTCCACCACTTCAAGGCCAGGGTTCGACGGCTGAGGTGCGAGCAGACTGTCGATCTCGTTGAGTCGGCCACGAAGTCGGGCCGACTGCTCACGGACCTTCTCGAAGCTGAGAATGCCGTCGGCCGCCAGTCCGTCGAATCGCTCCTGAACGGCCACCCGCAACGCCTCGCGGTCGACCCCAGGATCCTCTGGTGGGGCGAACAGCTCACGGGCGTCAGGCCGGCTCAGTCGCCCGAAGATAACCGGCCTATCTGGCACTACCGTTCGAGCCGCGCCCAGCTGGTGCTGAGACTAAGCCGAAGTGGTGCGCGAGCTGCTGCGCATGGCCCGCCACTCCCGACAGCCCACTGCGTCACGTGCTCATGGGGCGTTCCCAGTACCCCTGACTGTGGCGGCGAGTGCATCCGGTACGGCCCCGGCCGTAGCTACTCCGTGCTGGGCATGGCGGCCGCTACCGTGCGGAATGCCTCCAGGAGGGGGATCAGGTCGCCGGGCGGTCCGGAGGTCGTGGCCACCAGATAGCTGCCGACGGTCCGGGCGATGCCTGTAGTCCCAGGGCAGTTCTAGCGAACCGTCCTCGGGGAGCTCTGGTTCCGCGGTCTGCGCCCACTCCTGCATCACACGGACCAGAACGCCGGAGACCGCCGCTGACGAAGTGCTGTAAACGCCGGCAGTGTTCGGGGTCCTCGATGACGGCGAGCCGTTCGGTCAGCCCACGCTGATAGAGCATGAGCTGCCGGTCGACGCGTGGCAGGACGCCGCTGTCCATCAGCAGATCACGCAGGTGAGCGGCGGTTCGCCAGGGCGTTTCCTGGTGCAGCCCGTCGTGGGTGAGCGGGGTGGTGTCGGTGGCCAGGCCCCGGAGGAGCCCGATGGCGCTGGGGTTGCGGAGCCAGATCAGGCGGCTCTTCGGCCGGTCCATCTCCAGCAGTGCCGACAGCCTCCTTCCGCTGGGCTGTGTGCCGCTCGTCGTCGCGGCGACCCGCAACGCCCAGCACGTCGCGACGCTCCCGCTGATCTCGTTCAGGTCCGGGACACGGACACCCGGGCAGGCCCTTGAAAGAACAAACCCCGGCGACATCGCTCCAGCGAGCGAGGGGTCATCCAGGGAGTTCGCGGCCTCATCTGCCGCGCCAGTCTTCTGAGGCCGGGCGGCGGTTCCTGGGAGCTTGCTAGTCCTTGCCGAGGAAGACCGACTTGAACAGGTCGGCCGCGTCGATGAGGGGCTCGGTGGGTACCCGGAGCTCACCACTGGTCACGACGTCGTTGCCGTCCTCGGTGAGTTCCCACGAGACCTCCACCGAACTGGCCTGGGGATCCCTCGCGATGATCACGTAGTCGTCTCGGTCGCTCGTCCAGGGTACGTTCGGGCGGAACGACTCCGGAGTGAGCACAACTTCAGCGTCCTCGCCGTGGTTGCTCCAGGTCACGGGATACCCCCGTGGGAGGGGTCGCAGAGCCGAGTAGTCGAAGCTCGGCAGGAACGGATCGTGCGGCCGCAGCACTGGTTCGACGGTCTGCTCGACGTCGGCGTCGTCCGGCTCGAGGTAATCCAGCAGCTCGCAGTGATGGAACGTCAGAACCAGGTGCGGCTTGGCCACGAAACGATCGCGGCTGACCACCTGGACGCCGGCACCCGGCATCCCGACGCCCAGGAAGTGCTCCCGAGCCTTCGCGATGTGCGCGGCCTTCTTGCTCTGCCATGCGGCGAGGGCCTGCTCCCGGTCCTCCGTCGACAGCCGCTTCGGGCTGCCGAAGACGTTCGAAGCCAATTTGAACGACGTCGAGGCGAAGGTGTCTTCAGCCGGTGTCGGCTGCTTGGTGAACTGCTCTTCTTCGTAGCCGCGCAGGCCTTCCAGGATCTCGTCCACGTGGTCGACCCTGCAGATCGGGCCGAGCAGTTGCACCTCGAGGTCGATCGGTGGCTTCCCGCCCCGGCGGACGCGCTCGACGAGGGCGAGGACTTCTCCGGAGCGTGCGGGCCGCGTGTTGCTGGTGCCTCGCACGTAGATCGCGCCGTCCTCGATGTTGTCGCGGCGGTCGTCGCCCTGATAGCTCTTGTGACACGGGAAGATCGTCTGGCCATCCTCCGGCGGCTGGGCGATGACGAACAGGACCTCGTGGTCGGAGTCGATGCCGATCCGGCCGAACTCGAAGGCCGGGAACTGGGGCCCGAGGTAGGGGCGGAGCCGGTCCTCGAGTTCGTGGGCCTCGGTTCCGCGCGGTACTCCGGGAGCGCTGTTCTTCTGTGCGCCGATGACCAGGACCGCGTAGCCGTGGAAGTGTCGGGCCGCTTCGCCCGGACGCCGGTTCGCTGCGCCCAGGAGGAACTTCGCGATCTTGGCCGTGGTCGCCTTGCTGTTCATGTCGAGAGGGCTCTTGACCTCGAGGTAGGTCGCCTCGGCCTCGTCGCCGACAGCGACCACGTGGTTGAGAACGCCCCGCAGGGCGCGCTCACCGAGCGGGATGACGCTGGTGTCGAGAGCGGACGTCCTGGCGTCCGAGTCGCCTGAAGGCGAGAGTTCCGGCATGCAACGATTCTCCCTTCATGTAGCCGGTCCCGGACGCGGAAGAGCTGTCTCGCCCTGCTCTTGTTGACACCGCTTACTCAGGGCTCGATCGCTACGAATGTCGGTTCCGGCCGGGCCGACCATGCGCCAGACGCTGAGCTTCGGCTGTGACCTCGGCATCGAGCTGGGCCAACGTCCTGTTCCCGTACTCGACGATGTCGTACTCGTCATCAAGCTCAGCAAGGCGCTCGGCGAGGGGTAGCTGGTGGCCGAACCACTGGTGGATGCGCAGAGCAAGCTCTTGCGGCGTCAGCCGGCCCGCCAGCATCTGGCGCGCGAGCGCCCGCACGGCAGCGTCCTGCCCGGCCTCGCTGTCGCGCGGGTAGAACACAAGGTCCAGCTCGTCGAGTACGACGGGAAGCAGGTCGGGAACGTCGTACTCCGCCTCGGCACGTGTGTATCCGGCGAGAACGCGCAGTGCCGGGCTGTCTAGTCCGGCAACGAGTGCAGCGCAGCCAGCCTCGACGACATCGTGAGCATGGGCCTCGCCGATACTCCAGAGAACAGCGAGATCTTGCAGGTCATCGGTTGCGGCTTCGATCGGCGACACCTACGCATGATCCCCTGCACGAGATAATCCCGTCGACCGCCTTTCGACTCTGGCTCCGACCGCGCTGACGGACGATCTTCTCCACAGACAGTCGCCCGTGACCAGCGCGAGTACCCC
This sequence comes from Streptomyces umbrinus, assembly GCF_030817415.1. Lineage (NCBI taxonomy): Bacteria > Bacillati > Actinomycetota > Actinomycetes > Kitasatosporales > Streptomycetaceae > Streptomyces > Streptomyces umbrinus. The sequence goes on from NZ_JAUSZI010000002.1 coordinate 10,272,486, forward strand.
GAGGATCGGTCACACAAGCAATTTGACCTGCGACTTCAAGTTGGCGGAGGCATCACTGATGCGCACAGTCGTGTGTGTCGCGTGCCGAACTCGCGATGGTGTTTTCCTGCCTCGGACCTATTTCACGCGGAGAATGGTTCCATGGAACGGCGGATCGACTTCTCGCGCGACCGGCGCATGCTGTGCGGGGCGTGCGGCCACCAGTGGCGCGTCGATCTGGACTGGATCGACCGGTGGGAGCAGGGGGAGGAGACCTGCCCCGGCTGTGGCATGACCTGCGAGCACGAGGACTCGCCCCGGGTGACGGTCGACCCCGATGACCCGGCGCTCGACGACGACCGGGTAGCGCGGTTCTTCTGGTACCACACGAGCACGCAGCCGGACTGGCCGACGTGCATCTTCGATCCGGCCGCCGTCCTCACGCCCGAGACCCGCATGATGATGGGCGGCGGTGAGCATGTCGCCGCTTGGGCCGCACGCCAGCGGGCAAAGGCGCTCCACATCGGCACGTACGAGGCCGCGGTCCACAACATGCTCAGGCAGATCCGCGACCAGGCCGACCGGGGCAACCAGTTCTACCTGTACCGAGTCCATCTGAATCCGTCCGTCGTGGTTCGCGAGGGCTGGCTCATCGATCCCAGCGACTTCGTCGGCGACGTCGTCCTCGACAAGGTCTGCCCTCCAGGCGTCGACGTCGCCCGCTACCTGAACTACCACGAGGACCCCGGCGGGCTCTCCCTGGCGCTGGGGCGGGAAGTGATCGCCGGCGTTCAGCAGGTCCCAGTTCCGCTCCCGGATGCCTGGGACGCCGACTGGGTGAGAGAGGCCGTCGCGGCTCTCGAGGGCGTGAGCGGCATCGCCGTCCCGGCGACCGGCAAGCCGGCCCGCCGCATGCAGCCGCCTTGGTCGCGAGCCGTCCTGGGCCGAGAGCTCGGTGCGTCTCTGGTCGGCAGTCTGCCGGTCAACCTTCAGGACCAGTTCGCGTCGGCTGCCGCGTTCGCGGAGGGAGAGGATCCAGAGCAGTGGGCGCGACGGACCAGCGGCCTGTTCGATCTGATCGACGATCCGACTCGCGTGCTGTCGGCGCTCGGCAAGGCTGAGCACCGACAGGTCTGAGGACCCAGGCAGAGAAATTTCCCGGATACCCCTCTACAACGAGCAGCACGCCCGGCACGTGCTCACCGAGTACGCCGCGCACTACAACACCGGCAGGCCCCACCGGGCACTGCAGCTTCGCGCCCCCCCCGCCGACGACCCCGACGCCAGGACGCCAACGCGCTGACCGTCTCGGAGTCGGCGCTGGAGGACTTCTACGCCCGCTTTGAGCCCCCTCACGACGAGGGCGAGGAGATCATCGAGCCCGGCTCGTTCTGACCTGTAGGGGTCCGATCTACTTCAGTAAACGAGTCCGTATCTCAGCAGTAGATGAGCACTCGACGGTCTACATGAGCAGATGGCGCGCTGACCAGCAGAGACGGAATCCGGGAGCTCGGAACCCGGGCAGCGTCAGCCTGAGCCGCTGCTCAAGTACCGGCGCCGCAGGGCTGTCGGGACGGCCTCCACCACCTCGATGCGAGTCATCGCGGCCCGCTGCGCGGCCTTGACCTCATCGGCCGAGACCTCCGCGGGGTTGCATGACCCACTTCGCCTCGATACTCGCGGCCCGCGCCACCAGCCGCTCCTCCGGCGGAAGCACCAGCCTGGCCCTTCCAGAAGAGGCGCAGCGAAGTACGAACGGCGTCCCTGTGGAGCCCCGGTCGTGTCTCCTGGGAGACGCCACCCGGCATCCCTGCACAGGTGAGTCCTTCGAAGGCTCTGTGTGCGACGCCAGTGCGGCACTGTCGGGGCATGCGCGAGACACCGTGAGGACGTGCGCAGAACTCCAAGAGGTACACCGGCATCAGTCGGCGTCTTATCGATGTCCCCGTCGAGTCTCGTTCGTGTACCGATGAGTCACCTCGGCGCGCTTCCTTGGCCAGCCGGTTCCACTCGTTCTCCTCACGCCGCTGGGCCTTCAGCGCCTTCCTCGCCGCGGCCTCCTCCATCTGCTTCGCCCGCACCCGCCGCACGTTCCCGGGAGTCGGCATCCCCGCCACCAGCGCCTCCTACAGGCCGACCGACTTGAGCATGTTCAGCAGGATGTCGGTGTTGCCGATCGCAGTCTCCAGCGCCTCCCGGGCCGCCTCCAGCTGTTCGGCCTGCGCGGCCAAGGTGTCCACGTCGCCCTGGGCGACGGCGTCCTGACTCGCGGCGATCACGCCGAGCAGCAGGTGCAGGCCACTCGCCGCGTGCGCGGCAGCCAGCGGGATCGGCCCGGTCGCATGGTGCTGGGCCATCAACCTGAGCGGCGTGGCGGCCCGCAGGGCCTGCCAGCGGATGAACTCGACACGCTTGACCGGGTCGTCCTGCCCGGCACCTGCGACCTTCAGCTGTGCCTCCCACGACGCGTGGCGGGCGTCGTCGTCCAGGACGACACCGTCGGCGAGCGCCGCCTCCCTCTGCACCATGCCGAGCAGGGCGTTGACCAGCCGGACCCGGTAAGCGTCCTCTCCGCCGAGCCGGGCTGATCAATAGTGCACAGGTGGTGGTCGCGGCGTTTGCCTGGTCATAGGGAGATCGCATGCGAGGTACCACCAGTCATTTGCGCTATCCACCCGGGGTCGGCAAGACCATGCTGTCCGTCGCGCTCGGGCGGGTGGCCCTGCCCATGCCCGCCCGTCCTCCCGGCGGCGCACCAAGGCCGCCTGCGCAGGTACCCCGAGGTCGCCAGCGCTGTGACGATCACCCGGCTCTACCCCCGAGCCGATGGGCGAGGCAAACGGCCGGGATCAGGCCGCGCGCATGAGGCCCACCACGGCTTGCCGATACGGAGGCTGGGCGGAGATCCGCCCAGCCTCCGGTGCGTCGACGGGCAAGCACCCGCCCGGCCGGAGTTCTGCGCAGGGCCCCTCGGAGCGGGGCGTCCCGCCGCACCGGAGACCTGCCAGGATTCAGTGCGACCAGATAGCTCTTCGTCTCACCTCGTCTCACACATTTCTCACAGACGAGAGCGCACGGGAGCACGTGAGAGCCCCTGACCTGGAACTTTGATGTCGTCACAGACCACGGTGAACCAGATAGACGCGCCGTAAACTGGGGAGCATGGCCTACGAGATTCCGGTGACGCAAGCCAGGGCTGAGCTCGCCGACCTGATCAACCGGGTGGTGTACGGCGGGGAGCGCGTCGTCGTGACGCGGCACGGGAAGCCGCTTGTCGCTCTTGTGTCCGCGGCTGACCTGGAGCGACTTGAGAAACTCGATGCGGCGATCGAGGCGGGGGTGGAGTCGCCGGTGGTCAGTGCGGTGTCGAGTGTTCGGGAGGTGGGTTCCGCTCCTCGCGAACGGCAGCGGTTCGGGATTGCGGCGGAGCATCGGGCGCCGGGGGCGTCCTAGGGCGGGTTGGGGTGGGTGTTGCGGATTGTTGCCGGGTGCGGGTGGGTGGGGGTTGATCGCGCAGTTCCCCGCGCCCCTGGGTGGGTGGTCGTCGAGGTGAGTCGCATGCGCAAGCCTGAACAAGTCGGCGCGCGAGGTCGCGTACCCCTTGAACGCGTATGACCGTGCACCCCTGTCCGCTACTTCAGGGGTGCACGGTCGGCTCTGTGGGTCAGTTCGCCGGGGCGGGCTCACGCACTGAGGGGGCTGACTCGTTGGTCTCCCTGCGACGCTTGAGTGCGCTGCCGAGGAGGACTGTGCCGAGTCCCAGGGCGGCCCACCAGGTCAGGGTGAGGGCCGGGGCGGATGCGGCGGCTCCGTCGAAGAAGGAGATCGAGCGGAGCAGTGAGACGCCGGCGCCCGGCGGCAGCCACTGACCGATCGTCCCGACCGGGTCGGGCAGCATCTCGGGTGCCGTGGCGGCGCCGGAGAACGGGTTGCCGAGCATCATCACCACGAACGCGCCCAGTCCGATGCCCGGAGTGCCCAGCAGGGCCGCAAGTCCCGCGACGGCGGCGCCGACCGCCAGTGTGGCCAGGCCCAGGGCGCCCGCCTGGGCCCACCAGTTCCCGGTGAGCGCGCCGAGCCAGCTGCCGGCGAGCGCTGCCGCCACCAGGCCGACGAGTGCGGACGCGCCGACCAGGGCGGCGATCGCGCGCCGCCCGCGCAGCCCGAGCAGGGTCACGACGGCTCCCGCGGCGATGCCCGCCAGCGTCAGCGGCAGCACGCTCGACGTCAGGGCCGAGCCGCGTGGGTCGTCCTCGGCGGCCGGTACGACGTCGACGGTACGCACCTGTGCGCCGCCCGCCTGCTGGGTCACCGACTGCTGGAGCAGCTGAGCCACGAACGGGCTCGCGGCCGAGGCGGTCAGCAGCTTCGGCCCCTGCTCGGTGACGACCGCCGCGCCGTATACGGTCCGGTCCTCGATGGCGTCCCGGGCGGCGGCCTCGTCGGCGTAGCGGTGGATCTCGAAGGCGCCCTCGTGTTCTGTGAGCTGCTTCTCGACCTGGGCGGCCGCTGTCGCCGGGCCCGCCACGCCGAGCGGCAGATCGCGCGGCGCGGTACGGGCCGCGGGCCAGGCGAAGGCCCACAGGGCCAGAGCCACCAGCACGGGCACCAGTACCACGACGGCGACGACATGGCGGCGGTGCGACGACGAGGCCGACTGCTGCGGCGACCGTGACGGCTGCGGTGAGCGTGGTGGCGCGGTCCCGGTGTACGTAGCGGATTTGGCGGACATGGTCTCTTCCCTTGATGTGGATGGCGATGGGGGGCCGGCAGTCACTAAAAAGAAGGATCGTTCGTTTTGCTCGTTCCGTCACTGTCCTGCGGGTGCCGTGACTTGTCAAGAAGGAATGTTCGTTTTAGCTTTCAGTCATGGCTCGTGTATCCCAGGCACACCTCGACGCCCGTCGCCGCCAGATCCTCGACGGCGCGGCCCGCCGCTTCGCCCGTAACGGGTTCCATGCCACGTCGATGCAGGACGTGCTGAAGGAGGTGGACCTCTCGGCGGGCGCGGTCTACCGCTACTTCAGCGGCAAGGACGAGCTGATCGCGGCCATCGTCACCGAGGTCCTCGGCGGTATTCGCGAGGCCTTCGAAGAAGCAGCCCGGCAGACTCCGCCCCCGCCGCCCGACGTACTCGTGGGCCGGGTCATGACCCAGGTGCTCGGCCTCGGGGGCGGCGAGGCGAAGCACGGGCTGGCGTGGGACGGGGATGCCTCCTTCCCCCGGCTGATGATCCAGGTCTGGACGGAGACACTCCGTGACAGCGAGCTGTCACAGGTGCTGCGCACGGGCTTCAGCACCGTGCGCGCGGCCTGGGTGAAGGTCGTCGAGGGCTATCAGGAAGCCGGGTTGATGCGCGCGGACATTCCCGCCGACCACGTCGCCAGGACGATGATCGCCACCGCGCAGGGGTTCGCCGCCCAGCAGGCGCTCTTCGGCTCGGCGCCGGTCGAGGTGATCCAGGACGGTCTGCGGGCGCTGATGAGCATGGAGCAGCCGCGTTGACGCCGACCGGTCCGAGCGTGCGGCACACACCGACGATCAGGTCCGCCGGTCGGCTCGTGGTCCGCAATCCCCGCGCGGCGGTTAACGTCCCTGAAATCCCGCGCAACTAGCCTGCACCACCACGTCACCAGGGGTTTTCGCAGCCCGGGACGCGCAGAGTCGCGCATTCCGGCCGCGTACCGCAGTCGCGTACTGCATCCGAATCCTTCGTGGTGGCTGCGGCAACCGGACCCCGCACGGTCCGGAGCGAGGACTGTGAGGTGGACGCCGTGCAACTGACGCCGCACGAGCAGGAGAGGCTGCTCATCCATGTGGCCGCCGATGTGGCCGAGAAGCGCCGGGCCCGGGGGTTGAAGCTCAACCACCCCGAGGCCGTCGCCCTGATCACCTCGCACATCCTCGAAGGGGCCCGGGACGGGCGTACCGTCGCCGAGCTGATGGCCTCCGGGCGCAAGATCCTCACCCGCGAGGACGTCATGGAGGGCATCCCCGAGATGATCCACGACGTCCAGGTGGAGGCCACCTTCCCGGACGGCACCAAGCTCGTCACCGTCCACGACCCGATCGTCTGACGGGGGGAGCGGCAGCCATGATTCCCGGAGAGATCCTGTTCGCCGACGGACCCGTCGCCTTCAACGAGGGCCTCGAAGTCACCCGGCTCACCGTCCTCAACGCCGCCGACCGGCCCGTCCAGGTCGGCTCCCACTACCACTTCGCCGAGGCCAACCCCGGTCTGGACTTCGACCGCGCCGCCGCGCGCGGCAAGCGGCTCAACGTCGCCGCCGGCACCGCCGTGCGCTTCGAGCCCGGGATCCCCGTCGACGTCGAACTCGTCCCGCTCACCGGCGCCCGTGTCGTGCCCGGCCTGCGCGGCGAGACCGGAGGTGCCCTCGATGCCTGAGATCTCGCGTGCCGCGTACGCCGACCTGTTCGGCCCCACCACCGGCGACCGCATCCGGCTCGCCGACACCGATCTGCTGATCGAGATCGAGGAGGATCGTTCCGGCGGTCCCGGACGCGCCGGTGACGAGGCCGTGTTCGGCGGCGGCAAGGTCATCCGCGAGTCCATGGGCCAGTCGCGTGCTACGCGCGCAGACGGCACCCCGGACACCGTCATCACGGGTGCGGTGATCATCGACCACTGGGGGATCATCAAGGCCGACGTGGGCATCCGCGACGGCCGGATCACCGGCATCGGCAAGGCGGGCAACCCGGACACCATGGACGGGGTGCACCCGGACCTGGTGATCGGCCCGGAGACCGAGATCATCGCGGGCAACGGGCGGATCCTGACCGCGGGGGCGATCGACGCCCATGTGCATCTGATCTGTCCGCAGATCGCCGACGAGGCGCTGGCCTCCGGGATCACGACGCTCATCGGCGGCGGCACCGGTCCGGCCGAGGGCTCCAAGGCGACCACCGTCACGCCCGGTCCCTGGCACCTGGCCCGGATGCTGGAGGCGATGGAGGAGTACCCGCTCAACTTCGGGCTCCTCGGCAAGGGCAACACCGTCTCCCAGGAGGCGATGCTCTCCCAGCTGCGCGGCGGGGCGCTGGGACTCAAGCTGCACGAGGACTGGGGCTCCACGCCCGCCGTCATCGACGCGGCGCTCACGGTGGCTGACCGGACCGGCGCGCAGATCGCCATCCACACGGACACCCTCAACGAGGCCGGGTTCGTGGCCGACACGCTCGCCGCGATCGCGGGGCGCACCATCCACGCGTACCACACGGAGGGTGCCGGCGGCGGGCACGCGCCGGACATCATGACCGTGGTCTCCGAGGCGCACGTGCTGCCCAGCTCGACCAACCCGACCCGGCCCTACACCGTCAACACCGCCGAGGAACACCTCGACATGCTGATGGTCTGCCACCACCTCAACGCGGCCGTGCCCGAGGACCTCGCCTTCGCCGAGTCCCGGATCCGGCCCACCACCATCGGGGCCGAGGACATCCTGCACGACCTCGGCGCCATCTCGATCATCTCCTCCGACGCACAGGCCATGGGGCGCGTGGGCGAGGTCATCATGCGGACCTGGCAGACGGCCCACGTCATGAAGCGGCGGAGGGGCGCGCTGCCCGGGGACGGACGCGCGGACAACCATCGTGTACGTCGCTATGTCGCCAAGTACACAATCAACCCGGCCCTCGCCCAGGGGCTCGCCCGCGAGGTCGGCTCCGTCGAGACCGGGAAGCTCGCCGATCTCGTGCTGTGGGAGCCCGCGTTCTTCGGCGTCAAGCCGCATCTCGTCGTCAAGGGCGGGCAGATCGCGTACGCGCAGATGGGCGACGCCAACGCGTCCATTCCCACACCGCAGCCGATCCTGCCCCGGCCGATGTTCGGGGCGATCGGGCGGGCGCCCGCCTCCAACTCCTTCAACTTCGTCGCACCGATCGCGATCGAGGACGGGCTGCCCGAGCGGCTCGGGCTCGGCAAGCGGTTCGTGTCGATCGAGTCGACCCGCGGGGTGACCAAGGCGGACATGCGGGAGAACGACGCGCGGCCGCGGGTGCAGGTCGATCCCGACAGTTTCGCCGTCACGATCGACGGGGAGCTGGTGGAGGCCACGCCCGCTGCCGAACTGCCCATGGCCCAGCGGTATTTCTTGTTCTGACCTTCCGGGGTCGTCTCCGGGTCCGATTCCGGTTCCGACTCCGACTCTGCGTTCTGAGGCTCGTCATGTCGCGTGCTGCGTTGCTTGTGCTGGCCGACGGCCGGTTTCCCGCCGGGGGGCATGCCCACTCCGGTGGGGCCGAGGCCGCGGTCAAGGCCGGGCGGATCACTGGTGCGGAGAGCCTGGCGGAGTTCTGCCGGGGGCGGTTGCACACGGCGGGGCTGGTGTCTGCCTCGCTCGCCGCGGCCGCCGCCCTCGGGCTCGATCCGGTGGAACTGGACGGTGCCGCGGACGCGCGTACGCCGTCCCTCGCCCTGCGGGTCGCCGCCCGGAAGCTCGGGCGGCAGTTGATGCGCGCCGCTCGGGCGACGTGGCCGTCCGCCGAACTCGACGCGCTGGCAAGGGTGTTCCCCAAGGGCGCCCATCAGCCGGTCGTTCTCGGGCTGGCTGCCCGGGCCGCGGGGCTCGGGGCGGAGGATGCCGCGTACTGCGCTCTGTACGAGAGTGTCAGTGGGCCGGCGAGTGCGACGGTGCGGTTGCTGAGCCTTGATCCGTTCGATGCGACCGGGGTGTTGGCTCGGTTGGCGCCCGAGCTTGATCTGGTGGCGGAGCAGGCGAGTGCGGCGGCGCGGTGTGCGTTGGAGGGCGGGGTCGGGGTGTTGCCTGCGGCTTCCGCGCCGGTGCTGGAGATCAGTGCGGAGGTGCATGCTGCTTGGGCTGTGCGGTTGTTTGCCTCCTAGGGCTTTTTTCGCCCCCGCCGCCCCTACCCATTCCCGTCCCTTTCTGGGGGCTGCGCCCCCAGACCCCCGCATCGGCCTGAACGGCCTCGTCCTCAAGCGCCGGACGGGCTGGGTGGGCTGGATGTGACCCAGTTGAAGAAGTGGAGCCGTATCCATGCATCTTGACCACTCCCACGATGGTGCCTCCGCCGTCAGCGCCGACGCCCACCGGCCGGACGGGCGGCGTCGGGCCCTGCGGATCGGGCTCGGGGGTCCCGTCGGGTCCGGGAAGACAGCCACCGTGGCAGCGCTCTGTCGGGTTCTGCGGGATGAGCTGTCGTTGGCGGTTGTCACCAATGACATCTATACGCGTGAGGACGCCGAGTTCCTGTTGCGGGAGGCCGTGTTGCCGCCCGAACGGATCACGGCTGTGGAAACCGGAGCCTGTCCGCACACGGCGATTCGGGACGACATCTCCGCGAATCTCGAAGCCGTCGAGGACCTGGAGGACGAGGTCGGGCCCCTGGATCTCGTCCTTGTCGAGTCGGGGGGTGACAACCTCACCGCGACCTTCAGCAGGGGGCTTGTCGACGCTCAGATTTTTGTGATCGATGTGGCCGGAGGGGACGACATTCCGCGGAAGGGTGGGCCCGGGGTCACCACCGCCGACCTGCTTGTCGTCAACAAGACCGACCTCGCTCCGTACGTCGGTTCCGACCTCGGGCGGATGGCCGCCGACGCCAAGGCGCAGCGGGCCGAACTGCCGGTGGTTTTCCAGTCGTTGCGGGCCGAGGACGGGGTGAAGGACGTCGCCGCCTGGGTGCGGGCGCAGCTCGCCGCGTGGACGGCATGACGGCCGGAGAGGCCGGGATGCCTGCGGTGTCCGGGGCTTCCGGGGTGCGTGCCCTCGCGCGGATCGGGGCGCGGGCCGACGGGCGGGGCGGTACCGCGCTGCCCACGCTGGAGGGGCAGGGGCCGCTCGCCCTGCGCCGCACGCGGGCCAGTGGTTCCGAGGCGCGGGTCATGCTGGTCGGTGCGATGAGCGGACCCCTGGGCGGCGACCACTTCACCGTCGAGGCCGAGGTCGGTGACGGTGCGCGGCTGCACGTCGGGTCGGCCGCGGCCACCATCGCGCTGCCCGGGCAGGCCAAGGGCGAGGCGCGCTACGACGTACGGCTCACGGTGGCCGAAGGCGGTGAACTGCGCTGGCTGCCCGAGCAGTTGATCTCCGCCAACGGGAGCGAGCTGTGCGTCAGCACCGGTGTGGACCTTGCTGCCGGTGCGCGGCTGGTGCTGCGCGAGGAGCAGGTGCTCGGGCGGGCCAACGAGGAGCCCGGGCGGCTTGCCAGTCGGCTCACCGTGCGGCTCGAGGGGCGTCCGCTGCTCGATCAGGAGCTCTCCTGCGGGCCCGGGGCGCCGGGTGGATGGGACGGTCCCGCCGTGCTCGCCGGGCATCGCGCGCTCGGGCAACTCGTCGTCGTACGACCGGAGTTCGGCCGGAAGCCGGTCGAGGCGCGGTTGCTGGGGGAGTACGCCGTGCTCACTCCGCTCGCCGGTCCCGGAGCTCTCGTGACCGCGCTCGCGCCCGACGCGCTGCGTCTGCGGCGCATCCTCGACGAGGCGCTCGGCGCACTCGCCTGAAACAAACCGCACCGCTCAACGGGCAGTGATGTTCCGGCTATCGGATTGGCAAAGAAGCCACTTCACCCCTGTTCTCAGGGACCTCACAGCCGGAAGGATCCCCCTACTGACCACAACGACAGTAGACAGTAGGGGGAGGACTCACTTGAGGGGTTTGAGAAGGGCGACGGCGTTCGGCTCGGCCGGAGCGCTCGTCACAGCGACGCTGATAGCCGGCGCCGTCGCGGCCCCGACGGCCAGCGCGGAGAGCCGCCACGGCCAGGACAGCCAGACGCGCGGCGCCGCGATCGCCGCCGCTCGCGCGGCCAAGGCAGGCATCGACTGGACGGACTGTCCGGCCGACTGGGGAATCGCGAAGCCCGTCCAGTGCGGCTGGGTCACCGTGCCGCTCGACTACGCGAAGCCCAACGGCAAGAAGATCAAGCTCGCCGTGGACCGCATCGGCAACACGGGTACGAAGGCGGAGCGCCAGGGCGCACTCGTCTACAACCCGGGCGGCCCCGGTGGCTCCGGACTGCGCTTCCCGCTCCGGGTCACCACCAAGAACCCGCTGTGGGTGAAGGCATCGAAGGCGTACGACTTCGTGGGCTTCGACCCGCGCGGCGTCGGTCACTCGGCGCCCATCTCCTGCATCGACCCGCAGGAGTTCGTGAAGGCCCCGAAGATGGACCCGGTGCCGGACTCCGAGGCCGACAAGCGCGCCCAGCGCAAGCTCGCAGCCGAGTACGCGGACGGCTGTGCCGAGCGCAGCGGCGACATGCTGCCGCAGATGACGACCCCCAACACCGTCCGTGACCTGGATGTCATCCGGGCCGCGCTCGGCGAGAAGAAGCTCAACTTCCTGGGCGTCTCGTACGGCACGTACATCGCCGCCGTGTACGGCACGATGTACCCGACCCACGTCCGCCGCATGATCGCGGACAGTGTCGTCAACCCGTCGCGCGAGAAGATCTGGTACGAGGCCAACCTCGACCAGGACGTCGCCTTCGAGATGCGCTGGAAGGACTGGCAGGACTGGGTCGCCAAGAACGACGCGGCCTTCCACCTCGGCGACACCCGGGCCAAGGTCCAGGAGCAGTGGCTGAAGCTGCGTGCCACCGCCAAGAAGAACCCCATCGGCGGGGTCGTCGGCCCGGCCGAGCTGATCGGCTTCTTCCAGAGCGCCCCGTACTACGACTCGTCGTGGGTGCCGGTCGCGACCGTCTTCAGCAAGTACGTCGCTGGTGACACCCAGGCACTCGTCGACGCCGCGGCCCCCGACCCGTCGGACACCGCGGGCAACATCGCCTCGGAGAACGGCAACGCCGTCTACACGGCGGTCGAGTGCACCGACGCCAAGTGGCCCACCAGCTGGAAGAAGTGGGACCGCGACAACACCGAGCTGCACAAGAACTACCCGTTCATGACGTGGGCCAACGCCTGGCTGAACCTGCCGTGCGCGACCTGGCCCGCCAAGCAGCAGACCCCGGTCAACGTGAAGTCCGGCAAGGGTCTGCCGCCCGTCCTGATCGTGCAGGCCACGCGTGACGCCGCCACTCCGTACGAAGGTGGCGTCGAGCTGCACAAGCGGTTCAAGGGCTCCCGCCTGATCACCGAGAAGGACGCGGGCTCGCACGGTGTGACCGGTCTGACCAACCCCTGCATCAACGAGCGGGTGGACACCTACCTGCTCACCGGCAAGGTCGACTCGGCCGACGTGACGTGCACCCCGCACGCCACGCCCAAGCCGTAGCGGTAGCAGAGCCGTAGCAGCACGTGGATGAGGGGCGGCCGGGATTCCGACCGCCCCTCGTTCATGCCCGCAGCCAGGCGTCCTCCGCCGCGTAGTCGAAGAGGTCGCCGTAGTTCTGGAACATCTTCGGGTACGCCTCCCGCCAGTCCCGCCCCGCCAGTTGCTGCTCGATCCAGGCGACCGTGTCGGGCAGCGTCTCCGCGTACCGCGCCACCGCCCGGTACCCCAACTCCCGTTCGGCGGCCGTCATGTCGCAGACCACCGGGTGCGGAACGGACCACGGGGTGTCGCCCACGGTCTCGGCGGGCGCGGGTCCGTCGACCAGGACGCTCTCGGTCTCGACACCCATCACCGCGTCGACGGCGACGGCGATCTCCGCCACCGTGGGCGCGTCGGGATCGACGGCGTTCAGGACCCGGGCGCCGGGCTTCCGCGCGGCCAGCCGGACGAGCTCCGCGATGTTGTGGACGCTCGCCGGATGGAAGCGGCTCTCCCCGCCGTACGCGAGTACACGCCGACGCCGGCCGTCCAGGTTGCGTTTGACGAAGTACAGCTCACGCGGGGTACGGCAGTGCGGCCCGTGGATCGCTCCCGCGCGCAACAGCGTGGTCGGCAACTCGTCGGCGACGGCGAGGAGTTCACGCTCCAGACCGGCCTTGCGGGTGCTGTAGGAGGTTTCGCCGGGCGCGATGGTCCGCTGCTTCTCCGACAGGGGCACCGGATACTCCGGGAACCCGTCGGGCTGCTCCTGCGTATCGAAGTTGCGGCCCTTGTCGTCCTCGTACACCGACAGGCTTGAGACCACCACGGCCGATCCGACGCGACCGGCCAGATTCGTCAACTGCCGTACGTGCTCGGGCCCGTAGGCCACCATGTCCACCAGTACGTCGCAGCCGTCTCCGACCGCGGCGGCCAGGGCGGAGTCGTCCGTGCGGTCCGCCCGGGCCGTCCGTACCCCGTCGGGCCAGGACCCGTCCCGTCCGCCGCCGCGTGAGACGGCCGTCACCTCCCAGCCGTCCGTGGCGAGCGCCCCCACGGCCACCCGCCCGATCTGTCCCGTCGCTCCGATCACCACAGCTCGTCCCATGGGGCGACCGTAGGGCCCCGGCCGCCGGGATCCCAGTGCATTAGCTGTGGGCAGATCGTCCCGGCTCGGCGGACGCCGGTCCGGTGACGGTCACCTCAGCGGCATACGGGGGAACTTGCGCTTCGCCAGTGCCGCCTTCTCGGCGGCCTCCTCCGCCTTGACGACGGCCGCGTACCGGTCGACGTACTCCTGCTCGGAGAGGGTGAGGATCGCGTACATGATCTCGTCGGTGATGGCGCGCAGGATCGCCTTCTCGTTCTCCATGCCGGCGTAGCGGGAGAATTCGAGGGGCTCCCCGAAGCGGATCGACACGGGGTGGATCTTGGGGATCTTGCGGCCCGGGGGCTGGGCCTCGAAGGTGCCGATCATCGCGCACGGGATGACCGGGACCCCGGCCCTGAGAGCCATCACCGCGACGCCGACCTTGCCCTTGTAGAGGCGGCCGTCGTGCGAGCGCGTGCCCTCCGGGTAGATGCCGAGCAGCTCGTCCTTGCTCAGCACGCCGAGGCCCTCGCGGATGGCCGCCTGCCCCGCGTCCTTGCCGGAGCGGTCCACCGGGATCTGCCCGGCGCTGCGGAAGAAGGCCGCCGTCAGCCGGCCTCTGACGCCCGGGCCCGTGAAGTACTCGGCCTTGGCGAGGAACGTGATGCGCCGCTTGAGGATCGCGGGCATCAGGAAGTGGTCCGAGAACGACAGGTGATTGCCTGCGACGATGGCCGCACCCGTCGCCGGTACGTGCTCCAGCCCCTCGATCCGAGGGCGGAAGACCAGCCGCAACAGCGGTCCCAGAATCACGTACTTGAGAACGTAATAGAACAAGGGGTCGCTCCTCACTTCACAGGATCGGCTCAACCGCCGCGTTCTGGCTGGTCAACAGGTGTGCTGCGGGACGCCAGTGTATGTGCAGAGGCGGATCTCCGTAACCGTCTCCGAACGCACTCATGCTGCCCCGCTGCCCTCTTCCGGACCACCCGTCAGGGCAGTACCTGGCTCGATCCTGCCGCGTCGCCGCTGCCCAACTGGTCGGCCAGGCAGGCGAGATACAGCGCCATGGTGGTCCGGTGCTCCCTCAGGGGGCGGCCGGTGATCTGCTCGATCTTGTTCATGCGGTAGACCACGGTGTTGCGGTGGACGTGCAGGGCCGCGGACGCCCGTACGAGGTTGAAGCCGTTCTCGCACCACGCGGTGATCGTGTCGCGGAGCACCGGCCAGTCCGGCTGGGCGCGCAGGTCCGTGGCGGTCAGGGCGAGCAGGCGGCTGCGCGCGGGCTGGCCGACCGTGGCCAGGACCTGGTGGACCCGCAGATCGGTGATCAGGTGGACGGGGGCGCGGCCCGCCAGCCGGGCGCCGAGGCGCAGCGCGTCGCACGCGTCCTGGTACGAGTCGTGCAGGGCGCCGACCGAGGCGGCCGGTTCGCCGATCCCCGCGCGGGCCGTGAGGCCGCCCTGCGTGGCGATCAGGTCGGTGACGCGCCGGCAGCCGACGGACAGGGCGTCCTCGGGCTGGTCGGGCTGGAGCCGGTGCAGTACGCCGATCCAGCCGGGAGCCGTCGTGGCGATGATGTCCTGCGGGTCGGCGAACACCTCGCGGACCGTGCGGAGCAGTTCCGAGCGGACCAGCGCCATGTCCCGGGTCGGCGTGCCGTGCCGACGGCCGCCGGTGTCCGGCACGGTCACCTCGAAGGCCACCGCGACCCGCCGCAACCGCAGATCGAAGCCCAGCTCGGCGGCCCGGAAGACGAGGAAGTCACCCTCCACCACCTGCGGGTCGTACGAGGCGATGTCGGCCAGCAGCTTCTCCGCCGCTCGCTCGGCGAGCAGCCGCGAGCGGAGCATCACCGACTCCCGGAGCAGGATCTCCGTCTGCCGCTTCACCAGCAGTCCGAAGCGGCGCACCTGGGCGGGCGTACCGGTGATCCCGACCGTCCCCACCGCCTGCCCGTCGGTGACCAGCGGCAGCGTGACACCCGGGCGTACGCCCTGCAGCAGATGGGCCTGCGACGCGTTGTGCGTGGCCGGTTCCTGTGTACGGATCACCTCGACGGACGCCTCGTGGAACGTGCCGACCCGGTGGGTGTCGCCGCTGCCGATGACCATCCCGTCCGCGTCGGTGATCAGCACGTTGAAGCCGATGACCGCGGAGGTGTCCCCGGCGATCTCCTGGGCGAGTGACGGACTCAGCACGGGCGTTCCTCCCGTCGAGGGGACATCCCGGGAACATCCCGGGACGGACCGGGGACGGACCTGGGGTGGATCGACGATGGATCCGAGGTGTCGAAGTGGACGCACCGTACAGCAGACCGCGCGATTTCGGCCGCAAGTTCGTACGAAGTGAACGGTGACGCACGACCGGCCTGTCCCTAGCGTATGAGCCCATCACATCCCCGCCGGGGGCACAGCGCGGTGAACGGCGGGCCCCTTCACTGCCGATACCCGTGCCGTTACGGAAGGCCCAAGCCGATGATCCGTGTGCGCTCACTTGTCGCTGTTCTGTCAGCGATGCTCCTGATACCGGCGGTCGCCGGCTGTGGTTCGGACGGCGACGACGAACCGAAGAACGTGTCCGCGAAGACCGCCGCCCTGGGCACGATCACGCCAGGCGTGATCAAGGTCGCCGTCCAGCCGTACGCGCCCTACACCAGCGTCCAGGGCGACAGGATCGTCGGCCTGGACGGCGACATCCTCGCCTACGCGGCCAAGAAGCTCGGCCTTGAGGTCAAGCCCCAGGTGACGGACTTCGCGGGCATGCTCGCCGGAGTGCAGTCGCGCCGCGTGGACATCACCATCGGCGGCGTCGCCTGGTCCGCCGACCGTCAGAAACAGGGCCTGTTCACCGACCCGCCCTATTACTCGCCCCCGGCGATGGCCGTACGGTCCGGCAAGACGTACAAGACGGTCGACGACCTGAAGGGCCTGCAGCTCGGGACGGTCGAGGGGTACGTCTGGGTCAAGTCCATCCAGGCCGTGCCCGGCGCCGAACTGCACGCCTACCCCGACGCCAACGGCGTGTTCGACGACCTCGGCGCGGGCCGCGTGGACGTCGGCTTCCTCGACCCGCTGATCATCATCGCGGCGCAGAAGGAACGCCCGGAGCTGAAGATCGACACCCAGTACATGACGCCGCCGACCGCCGCACAGGTCAAGGCGAAGCCGGCGTACGAGTACTTCCAGCCGTACCAGACCGGCTTCTACCTGCCCAAGAAGGCCACCAAGCTGGAGAAGGCCGTCTCCGCGCAGATCGACGCCATGTACGAGAACGGCGAGCTGGAGAAACTCGTCAAGAAGTACGGCGGCGACCCCGAGCAGTTCCTCAAGCCCTCCGCCGACGTCGCCACAGCGCGCCGGGGAGTGGACCGGCCTCAGGACTGGACACCCCCGTCCATCGCGCAGTGAGGGGAGGAACATCCATGAACGACATCGCCTCCGGCCTCTTCCAGGTCCCCTGGTCCGAATACCGGCCCGACCTCCTCGACGCGCTCTGGCGCACCGTCTCCTACACGGCTGTGAGCTTCGTCGGCGCGGTCGCCCTCGGTCTCGCGGTGGCACTGCTGCGGCTGAGCAAGGCATGGCCCGCGCGGGCCGTCGCAGCCGTCTACACCGAGGTCTTCAAGAACGTCCCGCTGCTGGCCATCATCTTCCTGACCTACTTCGGCCTGGCCTCGGCCGGGCTGCGGCTGGACGTGTTCACGGCCGGCTGTCTGAGCCTCGTCGTCTTCTACGCCGCCTACCTGTCCGAGATCTTCCGCTCCGCGATCAGCGGCGTACATGCCGGACAGACCGAGGCGGGCGAGGCGCTCGGGCTCGGCAGGACCGGCATCTTCAGCCACATCGTCCTGCCACAGGCGCTGAGGCAGGCGCTGCCCGGCACCAACACCATGCTGGTCGACCTGCTGAAGTCCACCTCGCTGCTCGTCACCGTCTCCGCGGCCGAGCTGATGTCCGAGGGACGGCTCATCACGTCGGCCACCTTCCGGGCACTGGAGGTCTACCTGGTCATCTCGGCCATCTACTTCGCCCTCTGCTACCCGCTCTCCCAGCTCCTCCTGCTGCTGGAGCGGAAGGTGCGGGCGGGCGTCCCGCTGTCCCCGTGGCGCCGGCGCCGGATGCGGGCGGCCCGCGCGCTGCTCGCGAGCGACCTCGTCGTGGACGCCGACCGGAAGGAGGCGACGGTATGACCGAGCCCGTCACCACCACGAAGACCACTGAGCCCACGGCCGAGTCTCCGGCTCCCGACGCGGTCGTACGGATCGACGGGCTGAGCAAGTCCTTCGACGGCCGCCTCGTGCTCGACGACGTCCACCTGGAGGTCGGCCGCGGCCGCATCGTGAGCGTCATCGGCCAGAGCGGTGGCGGCAAGACGACCCTGATGCGCTGCGTCAACCTCCTCGAACGGCCGGACAAGGGCACGGTCGAGGTCGCCGGAGAGATCGTCCATCAAGGCGGCCGTACGGTCTGCCGCGACCTGGCCCGGCTGCGTCGCACCGTCGGCATGGTCTTCCAGCGGTTCCACCTGTTCCCGCACCTCACGGCCGTCGAGAACGTCGTCCTCGCCCAGCGCAAGGCGGGCATCCCCGAACAGGAGGCGCTGGAACGGGCCGTCGCCCTGCTGCGCCGGGTCAAGGTCGCCCACCGCGCCCTCGCCCACCCCGACCAGCTCTCCGGCGGCGAGCAGCAGCGAGTCGCCATCGCCCGGGCCCTCGCGCTCAAGCCCGAGGTGCTCCTCTTCGACGAACCCACGTCCTCCCTGGACCCGGAGGCCACCCGGGAGGTACTGAGCGTGATGCGCGAACTCGCCGCGGACGGGATGACCATGCTGCTGGTGACCCACGAACTGCCTTTCGCCCGCGAGGTGGCCGACCACGTCGTCTTCGTCGACGGCGGCCGGATCGTGGAGGAGGGCAGGCCCGAGGACGTCCTCGACAGCCCCGCCCAGGCCCGTACCCGGGAGTTCCTCGCCTCGTACGGAACCGCGTCATGACCGCTGCGTCCACCGCGGCCGGTACCAGGGGACCGGTCGGCGACCACCCCGTCGTGGTCGTCGGAGGAGGCGTCGTCGGACTGTGCACGGCGTACTACCTGGCCGTGGCCGGTGTCCCCGTGGAGGTCGTCGAGCGGCGCGGCCTCGGCTCCGGGGTGTCCCGGGGCAACGCCGGCTGGGTCTGCCTCAGCCATTCGACACCGGTGCCCGCCCCGGGGGTCGTGCGCTACGCGTTGCGTTCGCTGGGCCGGCCCGACTCGCCGCTCTATCTGCGGCCGTTGCCGGACCCGGCGTTCGTACGGTGGCTGTGGCGGTTCTGGCGCAGCAGCACACCGGCCGCCTTCCGGCGCGGCTACGCGGCGATCGCCGAGCTCAACCAGGACACCTTCGACCTCTTCGACGGTCTGCGCGAGGCCGGGGTCGACACGACGCTGACCCGGCCCGGCATGGTGCACGCCTTCCTGTCGGCTACCGAGGCCCGGCACCATCTCGCGGTCCAGCGGGAGATGGCGGACGGCCGTTACCCGATGCCCGACGACGTGACCACGGGTCCCGAGGCGCGCCTGCTGGACGACGCACTGTCGTCCCGGGTGCGGGCGGCCTATCTCGTCGAGGGGGAGGGCGTGGTCGACCCCGAGGCGTTCGCCCGGGCGCTCGGTGAGGCACTGGCGACCCTGGGCGTGAAGGTCCACGAGAACGCGGAGGCGACCGGATTCCGGTCCTCGGGCGGGCAGGTCACCGCGCTGCGCACCGCCCAGGGCGAGATTCCCTGCTCAGCCGTCGTGGTCGCGGCCGGGATGCGTTCGCCGGGTCTGCTGCGTGCCCTGGGGAGTCCGTTGCCCCTCCAGGCGGGCAAGGGCTACAGCTTCTCGGTGGACCTGGATCCGGCGCCCCGGCACACGCTGTACTTCGGCGAGCGCAGGGCTGTCGCGTCGCCCATCGGCGGTACGACGCGGATCGGCGGGACGATGGAGTTGAGCGGGAACAACAACCGCCTCGACTGGCGTCGCATCGTGGCTGTCGCGCTTGCGAGTCGGCACTACCTGGGGCGCTGGTTCGACGATCCGGACGACCTCGTCAGCCTGATCCGGGATCCCTGGGTGGGTGGGCGGCCCTTCCTTCCCGACGGGCTTCCGGTGATCGACCGGGTGCCGGGGCACGAGAACGCGTTCGCGGCTACCGGGCACGGGATGCTTGGGGTCACGTTGGGGCCGGTCACGGGGCATCGGCTTGCCGAGTACATCCGTACGGGGCGGAGGCCCGAAGGGCTCGCGCCGTTTCGGTTCGATCGGCTTCTCCGCTGAGCCGTCGTGCCGCGGAGCGGGTCTTGGGGGCTTCGCCCCCTGCCCCGGTGGTTCGTTGGCCGCGGGCCGGTGGGGGCTGGTCGCGCAGTTCCCCGCGCCCCCCGCTGAGTGTCTGAAGGGGCGGCCCCTCAAGTCGGCTGAGGGGCCGCCCCCTGAAGGCCTTGGAGGGGCGCCCCCGCATCCCCGGAGGTGCGCCCCTCGCCGTCAGGCCCCTTCCGTCAGGACCCTTTCCAGGGAACCCAGCGCCGTCTGGAGTTCCTCGCCCGTGATCGTCAGAGGCGGGGCGAGGCGGATCGTCGAGCCGTGGGTGTCCTTCACGAGGACCCCCTCTCGCATGAGGCGTTCGCTGATGTCGCGGCCGGTGCCGATGGCGGGGTCGATGTCGACGCCCGCCCACAGGCCGCGGGCCCGGAAGCCCTGGACGCCCTTGCCGACGAGGGCGGTCAGACCGCCCCTCAGGACGATGCCCAACTCCGCGGCCCTGCGCTGGTATTCGCCGGTCTCCAGCAGTTCCACGACGGCCGAGCCGACCGCCGCGGACAGCGGGTTGCCGCCGAACGTCGACCCGTGTTCGCCGGGGCGCAGCACCTGGAGCACATCGCGGCGGGCGACCACCGCGGAGACGGGCACGATGCCGCCGCCGAGCGCCTTGCCGAGCAGCAGCATGTCCGGGACGACGTCCTCGTGCTCGACGGCGAGCGTGCGTCCCGTACGGCCGAGGCCGGACTGGATCTCGTCCGCGATGAACAGGCAGCCGGTGCGCCGCGTCAGTTCGCGGACGCCGCGCAGATAACCGTCGTCGGGGATGACGACACCCGCCTCGCCCTGGATCGGCTCGATCAGGACGGCCGCGGTCGTCTCGTCGATCGCCGCTTCGAGCGCGGCGAGATCGTTGTACGGGACCACGCGGAAGCCCGGCGTGAAGGGGCCGAAGCCGGCGCGGGCCGTCTCGTCGGTGGAGAAGCTGACGATGGTCGTCGTACGGCCGTGGAAGTTGTCCGCGGCCACGACGATGGTCGCCTGGTCCGGTGCGACGCCCTTCACCTCGTACGCCCACTTGCGGGCCACCTTGATGGCGCTCTCCACGGCCTCGGCGCCCGTGTTCATCGGCAGCACCATGTCCAGGCCCGTCAACTCGGCCAGGGACTCCGCGAACTGGGCCAGCCGGTCGTTGTGGAAGGCTCGCGAGGTGAGCGTCAGCTGGTCGAGCTGCCGGTGTGCCGCCTCGATCAGCGCCGGGTGGCGGTGCCCGAAGTTGAGGGCCGAGTAGCCGGCCAGCATGTCGAGGTAGCGGCGGCCCTCGACGTCCTCGACCCAGGCGCCCTCGGCGCGCGCGACGACCACGGGCAGTGGGTGGTAGTTGTGCGCGAGGACGGGCTCCTCGGCGCGGATCAGCTCGGCGGACGAACGCAGGCAGCGGCTGGGAGCGACGGTCATGAGCGGATCTCCTGGGTGCAGCACTTGATGCCCCCGCCTGCCTTCTGGAACTCCGACAGGTCGACGGGGACGGGAACATAGCCGTGGCGGGCGAGCTCGCCCGCGAGTGCCTCGGCGCGCGGCGCGATGAAGACATGACGGCCGTCCGAGACGGAGTTCAGCCCGAACGCCATCGCGTCCTCGTGTGTGGCGATCACCGCGTCCGGGAACAGCAGGCGCAGCACCTCACGGCTGCCCGCGGAGAAGGCCTCCGGGTAGTACGCGATGTTCGCCTCGGGTCCGTCGTCGAGCACGAACAGCGCGGTGTCCAGGTGGTAGAAGCGCGGGTCCACCAGCGTGAGGCTGACCGTCGGGACGCCGAAGAACTCCTGCACCTCGTGGTGGGCGGCCCGTTCCGTACGGAATCCGGTGCCGGCCAGCAGGTGGCGGCCGGCGAAGACCAGGTCGCCCTCACCCTCGCACACCGCCTCGGGGCGGTAGACGTCGAAGCCCGCGTTCTTGAACCACGTCTCGTACGCGGTCGACTCCGGGCGGCGCTGCGGCGCGTGGAAGAGCGAGCCGAAGACCCGGCCGGCCACGACCAGCGCCGAGTTCGCGGCGAAGACCATGTCGGGCAGACCGTCGACCGGTTCCACGCTGTCGACGGTGTGGCCGTGGGCGCGGTAGGCGCGGATCAGCTCCGCCCACTGTCCTCGGGCCAGATCGACGTCGACCTGTGTGTCCTCATGCATCCAGGGATTGATGGCGTACTGCACGGCGAAGTGTCTGGGTTCGCAGACAAGAAAGCGCCTCGATCGCGGCACACGGCTCATGGGCACAGAGGGGTTCCTCCGCTTTCCTGCGGTGTTGGGTGGGATACCTCAACGGTAGGAAGCGGAGGCCGGTCTCGACAAGAATCGGGGATTGCGCGTCACCGCAGGGATGCTGCGTGTTCGGACCGGTCCACGCACGATTGCTGCGCGGGTGGTCCGGAGGGGGCTCACTCCCGCTGTCCGGGCCTGGAAACGCTCCTGCTCCCGCTGTCCGGGGGGTCGGGAACTCTCATGCTCCCGCAGTCCGGGTCGGGAAACGCTCACGCCTCCGGAGCGGGCTGGCTCGCCCCCGCCTCCGGGCTCTCCGGCAGCAGATGCGACAGCACCATGTAGCTGATCGTCTTGCGGATGAACGGCTCCACCCGGATCCGCTCCAGCACCTCCTCGAAGTGCTCCACGTCCCGGGCCCGCACATGCAGCAGCGCGTCCGCGCCGCCGGTCACCGTCATGGCGGCGGTGATCTCGGGATGGTTGCGCATCACCTCCGCGAGCCGCCGCGGCGGGGCGGCGCCCTCGCAGTACACCTCCACGTACGCCTCCGTACGCCAGCCCAGCGCGGCCGGCTCCACCGTCGCCGAGAACCCGGTGATCACGCCGGTCTCGCGCATCCGGTCGACCCGGCGCTTGACCGCGGTGGCGGACAGACCGACCGCCGCGCCGATCTCGGCGAAGCTCGTGCGGGCGTTCGCCATCAGAGCCGTGACGATCTTGCGGTCGAGATCGTCGAAGGGGGCGGACGTGGGTGTCATGCGGGCACTGTATCCAGCGGCCACGACCTGGCCCGCCGCATGTGCAGGCGTGCGAATTGCTCCTACACTCCGGGTTCATGCTGCGCGCCCTCGCCGTCGACGACGAACCGCCCTCCCTCGAAGAGCTGCTCTATCTGCTGGACGCCGATCCACGGGTGAGCAGCGTCGAGGGTGCGAGCGATGCCACCGCCGCCCTGCGCCGGATCAACCGCGCCCTGGAGAGCGGCCCCGGCGGCGACGAGGGCATCGACGTCGTCTTCCTCGACATCCACATGCCGGGCCTCGACGGGCTCGACATGGCACGGCTGCTCGCCGGGTTCGCCAAACCCCCGCTCGTCGTCTTCGTCACCGCCCACGAGGGCTTCGCCGTGCAGGCCTTCGACCTCAAGGCCGTCGACTACGTCCTGAAGCCCGTACGCCGGGAACGCCTGGCCGAGGCCGTCCGCCGGGCCGTCGAGCAGATGGACGCGGCCCCGCTCATACCCGTGCACGAACCCGACCCGGACCACATATCCGTCGAGCTCGGGGGAGTCACCCGCTTCGTCGCCGTGGAGGACATCACCCACGTCGAGGCCCACGGGGACTACGCGCGACTGCACACCGCCCAGGGCAGTCACCTCGTCCGCATCCCGCTTTCTACTCTTGAGGAACGCTGGCGCTCGCGCGGCTTCGTACGCATCCACCGCCGCCATCTCGTCGCCCTCGGCCACATCAGCGAACTCCGGCTGGACGCGGGTACCGTCAGCGTCCTGGTCGACTCGGTCGAACTCCAGGTCAGCCGCCGTCACGCACGCGAACTGCGCGACCTGCTGATGCGCCGGACCGCGAGCTGAGGAGGCCCGAGATGCCCCAGGACCCCACCGACCGCCGGGTCGTCGTCACCGGGCCGCCGCGCCGTACGCGCCCGCTGAGCCGCTCCCGGCCGCGCACCGAGATCGACGAGCAGACCACGCTCGGGCACACCTACGTCCGCTCGCTGATGCGCTCCCAACTGCGCGCAGCGCTCACCGTGTTCGCCGTGCTCGTCCTCCTCGTGGGCCCGCTGCCGCTGGTGTTCGCCTCGATGGGCGACAGTTCGAGCCTGGAGTGGATCGTGCTCGGCTTCTGCGTCTATCCGCCGCTGGTGATCCTCGCCCGCTGGTACGTGCGCCGCGCCGACCGCAACGAGAAGGACTTCGTCCGCCTCGTCGAGGACCGCTAGCCCGTGACCGAGACCCACTGAGCCCATGGACGAGAGCACCGCGTGATCGAGAACAGCCCGTGATCGAGAGCAGCCCGTGAACGAGAACTACGCCGTCCCCGCGGTCGCGCTCGTGGTCGTCGCGACCGTCTTCGTCGGCGCCTTCGGCCTGCGCATATCCCGTACCACCTCGGACTTCTACGTGGCCTCCCGCACGGTCGGCCCCCGGCTGAACGCGGCGGCCATCAGCGGCGAGAGTACCTCTCCGCCGCCTCCTTCCTCGGCATCGCGGGCCTCGTCCTCGTCCAGGGCCCCGACATGCTCTGGTACCCGGTCGGCTACACCGCCGGCTATCTCGTCCTGCTGCTCTTCGTCGCGGCCCCGCTGCGCCGCTCCGGCGCCTACACGCTGCCGGACTTCGCCGAGGCCCGCCTCGCCTCGCAGGCCGTACGGCGGCTGGCCGGAGCGTTCGTCGTCGGCGTCGGCTGGCTCTACCTCCTGCCCCAACTCCAGGGCGCGGGACTGACGTTGAACGTCCTGACCGGAGCGTCCAAGCCGCTCGGCGGCATCATCGTCGCCGTGGTCGTGGTCGCGACGGTCGCCGCGGGCGGCATGCGCAGCATCACCTTCGTGCAGGCCTTCCAGTACTGGCTCAAGCTCACCGCCCTGCTCGTCCCCGCGCTCTTCCTCGTCCTCGCCTGGCAGGGCGACGGAGCCCCGGACCGCCCCTTCGACGAACCGGCCACGTTCCGCGAGCACCGCGTGGTCCGCATCGACGCCGGACTCGACCTCAAGCTCGGCCAACCACTGAGCGTCACCGCGACGGGCACGGTCGACGGCGAGCGGTACGAGGACGATCGGGTCCGGCTCCCGGCCGGCGTCCACCGCATCGAACAGGGCACCCGGCTGACCTTCACCAAGGGCGACCCGGTCCCCGTCGCGGACCGCGGCAGCAACGGCGGCATGTCCACCTCCCTCGCCGCCGGCCGCGAGGAACGTCCGCTGTACGCCACGTACGGACTGATCCTCGCCACCTTCCTCGGCACCATGGGACTGCCGCACGTCGTCGTCCGCTTCTACACCAGCCCTCACGGTGTCGCCGCCCGCCGCACCACCGTCGCCGTGCTCGGCCTGATCGGCGCCTTCTATCTGCTGCCGCCCGTCTACGGAGCGCTGGGCCGCCTGTACGCGCCCGAGCTGACCCTCACCGGGGACGCGGACGCCGCCGTACTGCTGCTGCCCGACCGGGTGATCGGCGGGCTCGGCGGGGACCTGCTGGGCGCGCTGGTGGCGGGCGGGGCCTTCGCCGCGTTCCTGTCCACGGCATCGGGCCTGACCATGGCGGTGGCGGGCGTGCTCACCCAGGACGTGCTGCCCTCGCGCGGCGTACGGCACTTCAGGCTCGGCACGGTTCTCGCCATGATCGTGCCGCTCGCGGCCAGTTCGATCGTCGGCGGACTGCCGGTCGCGGACGCCGTGGGACTGGCCTTCGCGGTGTCCGCCTCGTCCTTCTGTCCGCTGCTCGTCCTCGGCATCTGGTGGCACCGGCTCACCCCGCCGGGCGCGGCGGCCGGGATGATCGTCGGCGGCGGCTCGGCGCTGCTCGCGGTCGCCGCCACGATGGCGGGCTTCCCGGGCACGGGCTCGCTGCACGCACTCCTCGCCTGGCCCGCGCTCTGGTCGGTGCCCCTGGGCTTCCTCACCATGGTGCTGGTGTCCCTCGCGACACCCGGGCGGGTGCCGGTCGGAACGGCCGCCATCCTCGCCCGCTTCCATCTGCCGGAGGAACTGGCCGGCGGACAGGTACGCGCGGAGGTCAAGGCATGAGCGGTTTCCTGGCCGGGCTCTGCGTGGCCGTACTCCCGCTGCTGGCCGCCGGATTCTGGCTCGGCCGGCGCACCTCCCGCCCGTCGAGCCTCGGCGGCCTCGGCACCCCCGTCGAGCACGCCACCTTCGAGACCCTGCACACCGCGTCGCTCGCCGCCCCGCCGCTGCGGGCCGGCCTGACCGGGGAGACGGCCCGAAAATCGGCGCGACGACTGCGCACCCTGCTCGGCACCGACGCGCTCTGCCTCACCGACCAGGACACGGTCCTCGCCTGGGAGGGCGTCGGCGAGCACCACCGGGACCAGATCATGGAGCGGCTCGGCGGTCCCCTGGAGACCGGCCGCGGCGAGGCCTTCCGCCTCGACTGCGACGAGCCGTACTGCCCCCTGCGCTGGGCCGTCGTAGCCCCGCTCACCGTCGACGACAGGGTGCACGGGGCGCTCGTCGCCTGCGCGCCCCGCGAGTCGGCGGTGCTCGTCCGGGCCACCGGCGAGGTCGCCCGCTGGGTCTCGGTCCAGCTGGAACTGGCCGACCTCGACCAGTCCCGCACCCGGCTGATCGAGGCCGAGATCAAGGCGCTGCGGGCCCAGATATCCCCGCACTTCATCTTCAACTCGCTCGCGGTGATCGCTTCGTTCGTCCGCACCGACCCCGAGCGTGCCCGTGAACTCCTCCTGGAATTCGCCGACTTCACCCGCTACTCGTTCCGCAGGCACGGTGATTTCACGACGCTCGCCGACGAACTGCACGCCATCGACCACTACTTGGCGCTGGTCAGGGCCCGCTTCGGCGACCGGCTCTCGGTCACCCTGCAGATCGCCCCCGAGGTACTCCCGGTGACCCTGCCCTTTCTCTGTCTCCAGCCGCTCGTCGAGAACGCCGTGAAGCACGGCCTCGAAGGCGGCACCGGGAAGGTCGACAAGAGCCGCATCAGCATCACCGCACAGGACGCGGGCGCCGAGGCGCTGGTCGTCATCGAGGACGACGGCCCCGGCATGGACCCCGACCGGCTGCGCCGCATCCTGTCCGGCGAGGTCAGCCCCTCAGGCGGCATCGGCCTGTCGAACGTCGACGACCGGCTGCGGCAGGTGTACGGCGACGACTACGGCCTCGTCATCGAGACCGCACTCGGAGCGGGCATGAAAATCACCGCCAGGCTGCCGAAATACCAGCCGGGCGTGCACTCGGCGGGGCGCCTGCCCCGCGAATGAGCCCCCGGGCGAAGAACCGCCGAAGCTGCCCGGGGGACTGATTGCGGAACACGTCAGGTGGGGCGCGACACCACCATGGCCAGCGTGATCAGACCGAGCACCACCCAGCCGAACCACAGCCAGCCGCTGCTCCCGAGCGCCACCGTGTAGGCCGTGACCACCACCAGTCCGCCTACGGTGAGCACTCCCATGGTCTTCGTGGAACCGGGCATCGCAACACCCTCCTCATGGTTCGTCTTTCTCCATGGTGCCCCGGTCTTGGCGAATTGCAGTGCACACTACGAAACGCGTCCCCGAGTTCCACCCGCTGTTACCCACCCAGGCGGCGGCCTCGTAGACGCTGGGGTCGTAGCCGTAGTCCTGGGGCGGGATCTCCTTCTGGCAGGTTTCGGGTGCTTTGTCGTGTGCGTCGTCGAGGCTGGTACCCGGAGGCATGCGGAAGAAGTCGAGCACCTGCTGCTCATGAGGACCGTCACAGGAAACCAGCTTTGCGCGGTTGCCGGAAACCTTGTCGAGGCAGTCCCGCTTCTGCATGGTGGCGGTGTCCTTGAAGAGCGTGCCCGGCTTGCGGTTGTCCCCGAGCGGGCCGTACACGGGAAAGCCATGTGCGTCCAGCAGCAGACAGGCGACGCGACGGTCGGCGGCGTCGAATCCGTCGGCGGTCGGGACAGCGGCGAAGGCGCGGATGTCCGCCAGCTTCTTACGGGTCTCCCCGGTGCGCTGCTCGCACTGGGCGGCTGCTCCGGTGCGGGCCTCCTCGGCGGACCCGGTCTCGAACACCGCCAGGACCTGCCCCTCGTTGTTCCTGTCGTCGCAGCCCACGACCTTGAGCGCGGGCTCGCCCGAGAACGGCGTGCCGGGCCATTCGGCGTCGATGCAGTCGCCGTCCTGGAGCGGCGTGGTGAGCCCGACGGCCTCCCCATACGGCTTCCCGGCACCCTTCCCCGGCAAGTACGCCATCGCGTACCAGGCCCCGCCGCCCGCCAGGGCCAGCCCCAGTGCGGTCGCCAGTAGGGCCTTCAGGACGCGGTGGCGCGGCCGGCGCCTGCTGGTGGTGGCCGGGGGAGGCCCGTAACCCTGCCCGATCGGCCATGGGGAGGGCCCCTGCCCGGGCGGCGGCCAGGTGGCGGGGGTCTCCTGGCCGGGCGCCGCCGAGGACTCCTGGGCGGCCGACGGCGCGTACCACTGTGAGCCGTTCGCGTGGCTCTGCGAGGGCCCGGGTGGCTCGGGGGCACGGGGTGCGGCCGTATGGGTGGGCCCGCCCGCCCAGGGCGGCTCCGAGCCGGGGTCGAACTGGGTCCGGGGGTGCGACTGCGGTGTCAGGATCGCGGACAGCGCGGCCTCGGCCTCCTCCGCGGTGATCCGGTGGACGGGGTTCTTGGTGAGCATGGCCGCCAGGAGCGACTCCAGCGCGCCCGCGCGCAGTGTCGGACGCGGCTCCTCCAGTACGACGGCGGTCAGCGCCGCGAGCCCCGAGTCGCGGTCGAAGGGGCCGTAGCCCTCGACGGCGTAGTAGAGCGTGCAGCCCAGCGAGAACAGGTCGGCCGCGGCGGTGGGCGGCCCGCCCTGGGCACGCTCGGGCGCCAGATACCCGGCGGTGCCCACCAGCACGGAGGTCTGCGTGTAGCGCGTCTCGCCGCCGTCGGGCTGCACGGAGATGCCGTAGTCCGTGAGCAGCACCCGGGCGTACGGCGACCCGGCGCGGTCCGGGGCCAGCAGGATGTTGGCGGGCTTCACGTCCCGGTGCATGACGCCCCGCTCGTGCCCGGCGGTCAGCGCGTCCAGCACGGCGAGTCCGACGCGGGCGCACTCGGCGGGGGCCAGCGGCCCGCGCTGGGTGACCAGGGCGTGCAGGTCGAGCGCGCCCGGCACGTACTCCATGACGATCCAGGGCAGGCCCTCGTGCTCCAGCACGTCGTGCACGGTCACCACGTGCGGGTGGCCGCGCAGCCCCGCGGCGTGCCGGGCCTCGGCACGGGCCCGGGCGACCCGGGCCGAGCGGTCGCCGTCCTCGCCCGGGCTGCGGAACACGATCTCCTTGAGCGCGACCTCGCAGGCCAGCCGCTGGTCGTGGGCGAGCCAGACATGTCCCATGCCGCCGCTGCCCAGCTGGTTCAGCAGAAGGTACCGGCCGGCGATGACCCGGCCGACTCCCGACTGCGGTGATCCTGATGCCATCCGGTCACTCCCGGGGTTCGGCTCTGGGTGGGCTTACGCCGGAACGACAGCGGACTCGCCCGAGGCCGGCGCGCTGGACGAGCCGGGTGCGCTCGACGCGGGTTCACTGGTCACCGGCTCGCTCCGCGTGGGCTCGACGGACGTCGGATCGGCGGAGGTCGGCTCCGCGGATGTGGGCTCCGCGGAGGTCGGCTCGACTGTGGGCGGCGTGCTCGACGTGGTGGGGGTGGTCGGGACGGCCGTCGTGGGTTCGCTCGTGGTGGGTTCGCCAGTCGTGGGCCGGTCGGTGGTGGGCTCGCTGGATGACGGATCGCCCGTGTCCGGATCGCCCGTGTCCGGATCCTCCGTGGTGGGGTCGCTCGTCGACGGGTCGTCCGTGGTCGGCTCGTCCGTGGTCGGTCCTACGGTGGTCGGCTCGCCCGACGTCGGGTCGTCCGATGTCGGGTCGTTCGTGCTCGGCCCGTTGGTCGGGTCCGACTTCGGAGGCGTACCCGGCTCCTCCCCGTCGTCCGCGACGCTCAGGGTCACCGCCTCCCCGAACCGCAACTCGGTCCCCGGCCCCGGATCGGAGGCCGTCACCGCCGCGTCCCCCGGCGGGAGTCCGTCGGAGTAGGCCGCCGCAAGGCCGAGCTCGGACAGCCGCTGACTGGCCTGGTCGAAGGTCATCCCGGCGACGCGCGGCACCGCGTGCTGCTTCGTCGCGTCGAACGGCTCGTCGTTCTCGCCCGTGCTGCCGACGGGGCGGTTGATGCCCTGGTCCGGGTCGTCCACGTCGATGAGTGCGATCCGCTCCAGCGGCTCGGGCGCGGGCTTGACGGTCACCACGTCGGACTTCTCGTAGCCGTCCCATTTTTTGTTGCCGTCCTCGAACTTGACCGA
The DNA here is from genome assembly GCF_030817415.1 of Streptomyces umbrinus. NCBI lineage: Bacteria > Bacillati > Actinomycetota > Actinomycetes > Kitasatosporales > Streptomycetaceae > Streptomyces > Streptomyces umbrinus. The sequence goes on from NZ_JAUSZI010000002.1 coordinate 10,302,318, forward strand.
GATCTTCTCGGGATCCTTGTCGAAGGACCGCAACGGATTTCCGCACGAGCACTTCACGGCGGGAAGTCCCTGGTCGTTCACCAATACCGCGATCCCGGCCTCCAGCAATGCGTCGAAGGCGACAGCCTTGCCCTTTTTGTAGTCGTGGTTCTTCACGAGAGTGTCGTGACGCAGCAGAACGGGTGTGAGGTCGTCGATGTACCCCTCGATCCGATCAGGCGTAATGCCCACGATGCGGGCCCATTCCCGGGCCTTTTGACGGTTCCTGGGATCGGTGAGGAAATCCTTGAGACGGTCGACGTCACAGACCTTGGGCTCCTGCGTACCCCCGTACAGACCAGGGGTGTTGCCCTGCTGCAGGCCACTGTGCGCCTGCTCCGGCCTGAGCTTCGTCTCGTCGGTGCCGAGCGAGCCGTCCTCTTCGAAAAAAGGTGCGAGTGACGGCACTCCGGCGGCGACGGCCTTCACCGCGAACAGGCGTTGTTCCGTGCATCCGCTGAGGATCACCGCAGCGGCAAGTAGCACGGCAAGCCTTCGGACCACGGTTTTTCCGGTCCTCAGCAAGCATGCGTGAATTGTCATGACCGCTCCCCCCAGCGGATCCCCCGTAACCCTGCAGAACGGAAGCAGGGCGTCACGCATCATGCTACTGAATGGAAAAGCCTTTCAGTCAAGGGGAATTTCCAGTGTGTACGGAGTGACCGAAAGGGGAAAAGGGGCTCAGCGACCGCGTGCGTTGAGTGAGGCCAGATAGGCGTTGTATGCCTCGAGTTCCTTGTCGCCGTCACGGTCGGCGGCCCGGTCCGAGCGCCGTGCCTGCCGCTCCTCGGAGCGGTGCCACTGGAAGAGCAGCGCGAGCAGCACGAGCACGGACGGGATCTCGCTGAACGCCCAGGCGATACCGCCGGCCGCGGTCTGGTCGGCGAGCGCGTCGATGCCGAGCGAGGCGGGCGGGTTCTTGTACGTCTCGACCATCGGCTCGGACGCCATCATCAGCGCGATGCCGAAGAACGCGTGGAACGGCATGCCCGCGAACAGCTCCAGCATCCGCATCAGATAGCCGGGCCGGTGCGGGCCGGGATCGACGCCCATGATCGGCCAGAAGAACACCAGACCGACGGCGAGGAAGTGGCACATCATCGCGATGTGGCCGGTCTTGGAGTCCATCAGGAAGTCGAAGATCGGAGTGAAGTACAGCGCGTACAGGCTCGCGATGAACAGCGGGATCGTGAACGCCGGATGCGTGACGACCTTCATGAACCGGCTGTGCAGGAACATCAGGAGCAGCTCGCGCGGCCCCTTGCGGTCACGTCCGGCCGTCGGCAGCGCGCGCAGGGCGAGCGTGATGGGCGCGCCGAGCAGGATGAGGATCGGCGACAGCATGCTGATCACCATGTGCTGCACCATGTGCACGCTGAACATGACCATGCCGTAGTCGTTGAGCCCGGTGCACAGCACGAGCATGACGCTCAGGACACCGACGACGAACGACACGGTCCGCCCGACCGGCCAGGCGTCACCGCGCCGGACCAGCCGCACCACACCCCACCCGTACAGCGCGAGCCCGAGGAGGCAGGCCACGAGGAAGAACGGGTCCGGCGACCACGCGAGCCCCCGCCCCAGCGTGAACGGCGGCAGATCCATCGTCATGCCGTGCCCGCTGTGATCCATCCGCCGGCTCCTGTTTCGTACTGGTTGCGCTGTCTGTCCGCACCCAGACTAGAACTGCCCCCGGTCACTGTGAGGACCGGGGGCACCATTTCAGGGGCGCGGGGAACTGCGCGACAAGCCACGACGAGCCCGCAGCCGCCCACCACCTACAAGACGCACTCCGCTTCCGCGTACCGCTCGTCCGGAACGGTCTTCAACGTCTCCACGGCCTCCGCCAGAGACACCATCACGATGTCCGTCCCCCGAAGAGCAGTCATCTTCCCGAACTCCCCCCGATGCACAGCCTCCACCGCATGCCACCCGAACCGGGTCGCGAGCACCCGGTCGTACGCGGTGGGCGTACCCCCGCGCTGCACATGCCCGAGGATCACCGGCCGGGCCTCCTTGCCGAGGCGTTCCTCCAGCTCGATGGAGAGCTGCCGGGCGATGCCCGCGAAGCGCTCGTGCCCGTAGGCGTCCTTGCGGCCCTCGTCGTAACTCATCGTGCCCTCGCGAGGCTTCGCACCCTCGGCGGCGACGACGATCGCGAACCTCTTCCCGGCCGAGAACCGTTCGCCGACCTTCTCGGCCAACTCCTCGATGTCGAAGGGCCGTTCCGGTACGACGATGGCGTGCGCGCCCGCGGCCATGCCGGAGTGCAGGGCGATCCAGCCGGTGTGGCGGCCCATGACCTCGACGATCAGGACGCGCTGGTGGGACTCGGCGGTGGTCTTCAGCCGGTCCAGGGCCTCGGTCGCGACACCGACGGCCGTGTCGAAGCCGAAGGTGACGTCGGTGACCGCGATGTCGTTGTCGATGGTCTTCGGCACACCGACGATCGGCAGGCCGCCGTCCGACAGGAGACGGGCCGCCTTGAGCGTGCCCTCGCCGCCGATCGGGATGATCGCGTCGAGCCCGAGCTCCTCGACATGCCCCCGGGCCCGCTCCACACCGTCACGCAGATGCGCCGGCTGGACGCGGGAGGAACCGAGGATGGTGCCGCCGCGAGCCAGGATGCCGCTCACCGCGTCGAGGTCGAGCTTGAGGTAGTCGCACTCCAGGAGGCCTTTCCAGCCGTCGCGGAAGCCGATGACCTCGTCGCCGTGGTCGACGACGGCACGGTGTACGACGGACCGGATGACGGCGTTCAGGCCGGGGCAGTCGCCGCCGGACGTGAGGACACCAATACGCATAGCCCGAAATACCTTCTCAACGTGGGCCGGGAACCGGACCACGCTGTCCGGCGGGACGCCGCCACCCTACCGGCGGCAGGGGGCGGGTCCGCATCGTGCGTCCGCCTGCTGGACGTCCCCGCACAGGTGAGCGGACGCTCCGCCAGACGGGCCCTGACCGTGAGGTCAGGCGGGCTGCTGAGCAGCCGCGATGCGCTCCGAGCGCAGCGCCTCGTACCAGCGGTCGTCGATCGGCGGCAGCGCGTTGACGTCGAGGGCCAGCTTCAGCAGCAGGTCCGCGATCAGCGGGTTGCGGGCGAGCACGGGCCCGTGCATGTACGTGCCGAAGACCGTGTCGTTGTACGCGCCCTCCGTGCCGTCGCCCGTGCCGTTGCCCTTGCCGAGCCGCACGTTCGCGAACGGGCGGGCCGTGGGGCCGAGGTGTGTGATGCCCTGGTGGTTCTCGAAGCCGGTGAGCGGAGGCAGCCCCAGCCGCGCGTCGATGTCGCCCAGCACGTCACCGACGCACCGCTCGCCCTCGCCGCGGGTGGAGTGCACGTCGAGCAGGCCGAGACCCGGCTCGCGCTGGCCGAGGTCGTTGATGAACTCGTGGCCGAGGATCTGGTAGCCGGCGCAGACCGAGAAGACGATCGCGCCGTTGCCGACCGCGCGGTGCAGACCGCCGTCGCGGCGCAGCCGCTCGGCCGCGAGCCGCTGCGGCCGGTCCTCGCCGCCGCCGATGAGGTAGATGTCACCGGAGGTGGGGATCGCCTGGTCGCTGCGTACGTCGAGACGGGCCACGTCCAGACCGCGCTGCCGGGCCCGGCGCTCGACGACGAGGGCGTTGCCCTGGTCGCCGTACGTGCTCAGCAGGTCCGGGTAGATCCACACCAGCCGCAGGCTGTTGTCACTCATTCTCTTGGTCCTCCGGGGTTCAGTTGCCGACACGACGCCGCAGGTCCTGGAAAGCGGTGTAGTTCGCGACGACCTCGATGCGTCCGGGCGGTGCCATCTGCACGGCCTGGTCGAGGTTCTCGCAGACCTGGAACTGCTGGCCCGCGACCTCGAGACGGACGGCCAGGTCCAGCTTCCGGTCGCCGAGCACGAAGATCGGGTGGCCGGTCAGCTGCGTGTAGTCGACGTCCCACAGCCAGGAGGTGTCGGTGCCGTCGGCGCCGCGCGCGTTCACGGAAAGGATCACCGGCGTCGGCGGCGGGTCGATCAGCGAGAACGTCTCCAGCCAGCCCGCCGGGTTCTTGGCGAGCAGCAGACGCAGGTCGCGCTGCATGAACTGGACGACGTCGTAGCGGCCGGCCACCGCCTGCACCTGGTACATGCGTTCCAGGGCGACCTGCGGAGGCACGCCGAAGACGGCGGCGACGGCGGCCGACGACGCGGCGTTCGCCTTGTTGGCGCGGCCCGGCAGCTGGAGGTGGATCGGCCAGGCCGAACCGTGCGGGTCGAGGACGTGGTCGCCGGAGAGCGCCCAACTCGGCGTGGGACGGCGGAAACCGCAGTCGCCGCAGAACCAGTCGTCGCCGGGGCGCTGCATGACACCGCCGCAGGACGGGCAGGACCAGGCGTCGTCCTTCCACATCTGGCCGGCGGCCACCCACACCACGTTCGGCGAGGAGGACGCGGCCCACACGACCAGCGGGTCGTCCGCGTTGGCCACGACGACGGCCTTCGAGCCCGCCAGGCCCTCACGCCAGTGCTCGGCCATCATGCGGGTCTCGGCCGCGCGGTCGAGCTGGTCGCGGGAGAGGTTGAGCAGGGCGATGCACTTGGGATCCGTGTCCCGCGCCACACCGGAGAGGTACTTCTCGTCCACCTCGATGACCGCGTACCGCGATTCCGAGCCGCCGGCCAGCGCGGACGTGATGCCGGCGGGCATGTTCGCCCCCAGCGCGTTCGAGACGACGGGGCCCGCCGCGCGCAGCGCCTCCGCGATCAGACGTGTCGTGGTGGTCTTGCCGTTGGTGGCCGACACCAGGATGACGTCCAGGTGCTGGGCCAGACTGGCCAGCAGGTCGGGGTCGAGTTTGAGCGCCACCCGGCCGCCGATCACCGATCCGCTGCCACGGCCCGCGGCGCGTGACGCCGCTGCGACCGCCTTGCCCGCCGTCACGGCCAGCTTGGCCCGCGGCGACAGCGGGTCCGAGTTGCCTGCCATCAGTTCCCGATCCTCCTTGCGTACGGCGCCGCGCCCTGCTCCCGGCAACGTGTGGCCCTCAGCCTATCGAGATCCACTCACCGGCCCGAATCGCGGCACCTCCGCAGCACCCGCGACATTGAGGACCGTACCCTTGCCGCCATGCGACACGGCTCGATCCCGGGCGCCCGAGGGCGCGTCCTTCCTCTGTCTTTGCTCGGCGACCCCGTGTTGCACACACGGTGTGAAGAAGTCACGGAGTTCGGGCCTCAACTGGCGCGGCTGGTCGAGAACATGTTCTCGACGATGTATGCGGCGCAGGGTGTCGGTCTTGCCGCGAATCAGGTCGGAGAATCGTTGCGGGTCTTCGTATACGACTGCCCCGACGACGAGGAGCGGCGGCATGTGGGGCATGTGGTGAACCCGCGGCTCGTCGAGGCGGACGGGCTGGTGCTGCGGGGGCCCGAGGGGTGTCTGTCGTTGCCGGGGCTGGAGGCGGGCACGGAGCGGTACGACCACGCCGTGGTGGAGGGGGTCACCGTGGAGGGCGAACCCGTGCGGATCCATGGCACGGGGTGGTTCGCCCGGTGCCTTCAGCACGAGTGCGATCACCTTGACGGTGGGTTGTACGTGGATCGGGTTCGCGGATGGCGCCGCCGCAAGGTGATGTGGCAGGCCTCGCGGGCTTCTTGGGGGCGTTGAGGGACGTCGGTCGGCTGCGGGTGGGTGGGGGCCGGCCGCGCAGTTCCCCGCGCCCCTTCAAGGGGCGCGGGGAACTGCGCAATCTTTTAGGGGCGCGGGGAACTGCGCGATCGGCCCCCACCGGCCCGCAGCAAACGAACCGCGCATCCAGAACGAACCGCACATCCAGCGGAACGCTAAAAGGCGGGGCCACCCAGCTTGTCGCCCGCCGCCGCCAGGCGACCCCACAGGAGGTCGGCCAGGGCCCGGACCAACTCCGCACGGGCGCAAGGGCGTTCGCCGAGCCACCAGTCGCCCGCGGCGTGCATCATGCCGACGATCCCGTGGCCCCAGACGCGGGCGAGCTGCTGGCTGTCCGGGCCGAGGTCGACGCGCTCCTCGATGACCTCGGCGAGCTCCTCGCCCATGCGGCGCAGCAGGGGAGCGGAATGCTGCCCGGCGTCGAAGCCCTGGTCGCTCTGCGGGCCGCCCTCCGACGGATGCATCAGGAAGCGGTACACCTGCGGGCGTGCCTCGATCGCCGCGAGGTACGTGTCGAGTGTGGCCTCCACGCGTTCGCGGCGCTCGGCCGGTGCGTCGAGGGCCGCGCGCAGGGCTCCGAGGAGGGCGTCCGTGTGCCGCTTGGCGAGAGCCGCGTACAGTCCACTCTTGTCGCCGAAGTGGCGGTACAGAATCGGCTTGGTGATGCCTGCCTCCGCCGCGATGGCGTTCATCGACGCACTGGGGCCGTCGCGGAGCACCACCCGGTCGGCGGCCTCCAACAGCTCGCGCCGTCGGCGGTCGGCGGACCTCTGCTGATCGGTCCGCTGCGTGGTGTCCATGTGCTCTCCCCACCCGTGCTTATTCGGTGACGCCTGCGCAACGTAACACCCGCACACAATTCTGCCTCGAACGGGCTGCCGGGCGGGAACGGGGAGTTGACTTTTCCTACCCACCGGTAACAGGCTACGGTTACCGCAAGTAACACGTGAGTGCAGCGCTGGAGGGGACATGGCCGAGTTCACCATGGAGCTCAACGACGAACAGAAGGAGGTCCGGGACTGGATCCACGGGTTCGCCGCTGACGTCATCCGCCCCGCGGCCGCCGAATGGGACGAGCGCGAAGAGACTCCCTGGCCGGTCATCCAGGAGGCCGCGAAGGTCGGCATCTACTCCCTGGACTTCTACGCCCAGCAGTACTTCGACCCCACCGGCCTCGGCATACCCATGGCCATGGAGGAGCTGTTCTGGGGTGACGCGGGCATAGCCCTCTCCATCGTCGGCACCGGCCTCGCCGCCGTGGGCGTCCTCGCCAACGGCACCGAGGAGCAGATCGGCACCTGGATCCCCCAGATGTACGGCGATACCAACGACGTCAAGGTCGCCGCCTTCTGCTCCTCCGAGCCCGACGCCGGGTCCGACGTCGCCTCGATGCGTACGCGTGCCGTGTACGACGAGGCCAAGGACGAGTGGATCCTCAACGGCACGAAGACCTGGGCGACCAACGGCGGCATAGCCAACGTCCATGTCGTGGTCGCGGTGATCGACTCCGAGCTGGGGTCCAAGGGCCACGCGTCCTTCATCATCCCGCCGAACACGCCCGGTCTGTCCCAGGGACAGAAGTTCAAGAAGCACGGCATCCGCGCCTCGCACACCGCCGAGGTCGTACTGGAGGACGTACGCGTCCCCGGTTCCTGCCTGCTCGGCGGCAAGGAGAAGCTCGACGAGCGCCTCGCCCGCGCTCGTGAGCGGGCGAAGGCCGGCGGCGGCGAGCGGCTGAAGAACGCGGCGATGGCCACGTTCGAGGCGTCCCGCCCGGCCGTCGGCGCCATGGCGGTCGGCACAGCCCGGGCCGCGTACGAGGTCGCCCTCGACTACGCCAAGACGCGTTCGCAGTTCGGGCGCCCGATCATCGACAACCAGGGTGTGGCCTTCCAACTGGCCGATATGCGTACGTCCATCGACGCGGCGCGGCTGCTCGTGTGGCGCGCTTCCTGGATGGCCGTGAACGGCAAGCAGTTCACATCTGCCGAGGGCTCCATGTCGAAGCTCTTCGCCAGCGAGACGGCCAAGAAGGTCACCGGGCAGGCGATCCAGATCCTGGGCGGCAACGGGTACACCCGGGAGTACCCGGTCGAGCGGATGCACCGCGATGCGGCCATCTACACGATCTTCGAGGGCACGAGCGAGATCCAGCGCCTCGTGATCGCCCGCACCCTGTCGGGCATGCCGATCCGCTAGCTGTATGGACCCGCAGCGTGCCGACAACAGAAAATCAGCGGTGTTTCAAAGGCGTGAGTTGCTCGATGTCGTACCTCGAACGCAGCTCCTCGATCGCGGCGTGGTCCGGCGGGCCACCCCCGTCGAGGATCTTCAGCAGCTCCTCGAAGTACCGTTCGTGATCCGGTGGAGGGGACGCCTGGAAGAACATTTTGGCCGGATTCCCCGTGGGGTTGGCGAACGCATGCGGGCAACCGGGCGGTACGACGATCACCGTGCCCGGTGTCGCCCGTACGACCTGGTTGCCCGAACCGGACTGCCAGCGCTGCCAGTTGTCGGGTGTGCGGACGAGGGGCTCGAAGGCGAGCACGTCCAGCTCGCCCTCGAGCACGTAGAACAGCTCCTCGCTGCGCGAGTGGACGTGCGCGCCGACGTCGAAGCCCGGCGGGACGACGACCTCGAAGCTGGACGCCGTCCGGGAGTGCGTGCCGGTCACCTTGAAGGTCACGTGCTGGGCCGGGGTACGGACCGTACGGCCGTGACCGGGCGGGACCAGCAGGCCTTCGGGCGGCGGCGTGAGGGCGGTCACCAGGTGACGGGCAGGGCCTCGGGCCCGCGGATCAGCGCGCCGCGCCGCCACGGCACCTCGTCCTCCGAGACCGACAGACGCAGCGTCGGGATCCGGTCGAGGAGCGTGTTCACGATCAGCTCCTGCTCCATGCGGGCCAGCATGCCGCCCACGCAGTAGTGCGGACCGTGCCCGAACGCCAGATGCGGGTTGGAGCCGCGCTCGAAGTCGATCCGGTCGGGGTCCGGGAAGACCTCCGGGTCGCGGTTGGCGGCCAGGTAGGAGACGTAGATCGGGTCGCCCTTGCTGATCCGTACGCCTCTGAGCACCACGTCCTCCGTGGCGATGCGGGACAGGCCGACGGCGTTGCGGTGCGGGATGTACCGGTGCAGTTCGTCGATCGCCTGCGGGCGCAGCTCCGGCTCGTCGCGGAGCCGGTCGAAGAGGGCGGGCCGGGTGAGGAGGACGTAGAGCATCTGGCCCGTGTTGTTCGTGACGGCCTCGCCGCCGATCTGGATCGGGCCGGCGAGCGCCATCGCCTCCTCCTCGGTGATGTCCCCCCGGCCCACCGCCGCGCCCAGCAGCGAGGTCACGTCCTCGCCGGTCGCGCCGCGGCGCTCGGCGATCAGCTTGGCGAAGTACGCCTCCATGTCCCGCTTGGCCTGCTCGCTGACCTTCGCCCCCTGGGAGGAGGAGAGGATCGCCTGCGTCCACGTGTGGAGCGTGTGCCGGTCGGTGGCCGGGACGCCCATGAGCTCGCAGATGACGGTGATAGGGAACGGGGCCAGGACACGGTCGATGAGGTCGGCGGGCGGTCCGTCCCGCAGCATCTCGTCCACCATCCCCTCAAGCGTCTTCTGGGCGCCGTCGCGCAGCCGCTCGATGCCGCGGGTCGTGAACGCGGCGTTCACCGCCCTGCGCAGCCTGCCGTGGTCGGGCTTGTCGACGAAGTTCATCGCGCTCGCCTGCGGGATGAAGTGCGGTGCGAGCCGGGTGACTTCGCGGCCGATCACCTCCGCGCGGCTGAACCGCGGGTCGTTCGTGACCAGCCGTACGTCCTCGTAGCGCGTGACCAGCCAGGCCCAGCCCTCGCCGTTGGGCAGCTGGATCCGGTTGATGGGCCCCTCGCGCATCAGCTCGGACAGGACGGGGTCGAAGTCGACCCCCGTGAGGTCCAGGGCCGGCCAGTGCCGTACCGGGGGTGTCGCCGTCGTCTCTTCGCTCATGGTCATGTCATGCCGTTTCTTCGTCTGAACGATGCCAGCGGCCCAGCGCCATCTCGGCCGTGATCCCCGGCCCGAAGCCGGCGAGCAGTCCGCGTGCCTGGTGGTGGGAGCCGCCCTCGTCGAACAGCCGGCGCAGTGCGTCCAGGACGACGGCGCTGGCGATGTTCCCGTACTCGGTGAGCGTCGCCCGGCTGAACCGGAAGGCCTCCGGTGCCACTTGGAGGAACGTGCTGAGGTCGTCGAGGATCCGCGGACCGCCGGCGTGGATGATGTAGAAGTCCAGGTCGGAGGCGTCCCAGCCGTGCAGGCCCGCCAGGTCCTTCAGAGCGGGGGCGAGCGGTTCCATCGTGGTCGGCACCCGCTTGTCCAGCAGGAAGTGGAAGCCGGTGGCCCGGACGTCGTACATGATCCAGTCCTCGGTCTTGGGGATCAGGTACGAGCCGTTGCGCTCCAGGCGGATGCCCTCGCCGCCGCGTCCGCGGACGACGGCCGCGGCTATCCCGTCCCCGAAGAGGCCGTTGCACAGCAGCGAGCCGACGCCCAGGTCGGTCGGCTGGTAGCACAGCGAGCAGAACTCGCAGGCCACGATGAGGGCGTTGGCCTCGGGATAGGCCGTGCAGAAGTCGTGCGCCCGGTTGATCGCCGCGCCCCCGGCGGCACAACCGAGCTGCGCTATCGGCAGCTGGCGCGTGTCGCTGGAGAACTCCATCGAGTTGATCAGCCAGGCCGTGAGCGAGGGCATCATGAAGCCCGTGCACGAGACGTAGATGATCACGTCTATGTCGGCGGCCAGGACTCCCGCCTCTTCGAGCGCCCGCTGCACGACAGCCGGCACGCGGGCCTTCGCCTCGGCCTCGTAGGCCTTGTTGCGCTCCTCGAAGCCCGGGTGCTTCAGGGTTTCCTCGATGGGCCGCACGATGTGCCGGGTGCGTACGCCGGTGTTCTCGATCAACCGGAGCGCGAGCGGCAGCTGGGGGTGATCGGGGTGACGGGAGCGCGCCAGCTCCAGCGTCTCCTCCATCGTGATCACGTATTCCGGAACGGAGACCGCGGGTCTGCACAAAGTCGCCATGTGCCTGCGCCTTCTCTCGCCCGCCGGGAACTCCCTCTCCTCGGCGGAAGGGTGGTTCCACCACGATCACCCGGCGCGGCGGGGATATCGCGCCGGGTTACTCCAGATCGGGGACCCGGGGCCGGCGTGGCACCCTGGTCGCAGGGTCAGCGAGTCAGCCGAACCGAAGGAGTACGCGATGACGCGGACGGCCAGGGAACTGCTGGAGAGCACCACCGGAAAGCTCGCCCCCGACCCCCACGCCAACCGGCTCCTCCCGCTGATCGCCCGGGGAGCGGCCCGCCGCGACACGCTCGCGGCCCTCGCCCTCGAACAGCGCCATGTCATCGCCGCGGACCGCCGCGCCTTCCTCCACCTGGCCGAACGGTCGGCCGCGGCGGGGACGACCGCGGGTCCCGAGTGCGCGGCCTTCTTCGGCATGCTCGCGGAGGGCGAGACATTGGCCCAGGACCGGCTCGGGGCGTACGCGGCGGCCTGCGGCGTGGACACGGCACGGGAGGCGGCGTACGAGCCCCTCGCCGACTGCCAGGCCTATCCCGCGTACGTCGCCTGGCTGGCCCTCAACGGCTCACCGGCCGAGGTGGTCCTCGCCCTCAGCGCCAACTTCGCGGCCTGGGGCGGCTATTGCGCCACGATCGCCGAGTCCCTGCGCCGCCACTACGGCTTCGACGACGAGCCCTGCGGCTTCTTCGACTTCTTCGCCGAGCCCGCACCCGAGCTGGAGCAGAGGGCCCTGGCAGCTGTGCAGGGAGGCCTCGACGCCGGGGGGCTGAACGAGAGCGACGTCCACCATTACGGCCGCCTGCTACAGACCTACGAGACGAAGTTCTGGCACGCACTGTGGGAACTGGACCAGCGGATCGCCCCGTAAGGGGCGCGGGGCTGTATCAATTTGCGGCTCCGCCGCGTGGGCGCGACCAGCCACAACGAACCCGCAGCGTTCAGACGACCTCAGAAACGACACCCCTAGCCGGACGCACTCCCACTGCTGTGCGCGATGCACGCCACATCAATCCGGTCGGCAAGCTTCGCAAGCTCAATGGTGAGCGCGGCGACGGTGTCCTCGTCGAGCCCATCCTGTCCCGCCTCCACCAGATGCAGCCACCGACCACCCATCGTTCGCAGGAGCTTGCTCACGTCGGCCGCGGAAACCTGCAAGGTACCGCGGTCGTCGACGATCAGAGGCAGGGTCACTTCGCGGTTCACAGAGGGGATCGTAGCTCCGGAACGCTCACGCTCCGTGCCATACGGTGGTGATGTTGCAGAACTCTCGGATTCCGTGTCCCGACAGCTCACGCCCGTAACCGGACCGCTTCACCCCGCCGAACGGGAACGACGGGTGGGACGCCGTCATCCCGTTGACGTACACGCCGCCCGCCTCCAGATCACGTACGAAACGGTCGATCTCGGTCTCGTCGCGGGTCCAGACGTTGGAACTCAACCCGAACGGCGTGTCGTTGGCGATCGCCAGGGCCTCGTCGAGATCGGCGGCGCGGTAGAGCGTCGCCACCGGTCCGAAGGCCTCCTCCAGGTGGATGCGCATCTCAGGGGTGATGTCGGCGAGGACGGTCGGCGGGTAGTACCAGCCGGACCCGTCGGGGCGCTCGCCGCCGCACAGGACGGTCGCGCCGCTCTCGACGGCGTCGTCGACGAGCTCCTCCAGGTCGCCGCGACCCTGTTCGGTGGAGAGCGGGCCGACGTCCGTGGTCTCGTCCAGGGGGTCGCCCACCGTCAGGGCCTTCATGCCCGCCGTGAAGCGCTCGGCGAAGGCGTCGAAGACGTCCGTGTGCACGATGAAACGCTTGGCGGCGATGCACGACTGCCCGTTGTTCTGAACCCGGGCCGTCACGGCGATCTGAGCCGCCCGTTCGACGTCCGCCGACGGCATCACCACGTACGGGTCGCTGCCGCCGAGCTCCAGGACCGTCTTCTTGACCTCGTCCCCGGCGACCGACGCGACCGCGCGGCCCGCCGGTTCGCTGCCGGTCAGGGTGGCCGCCTTGATCCGCGGGTCGCGCAGGACGTCCTCGACCGCGCCCGAGCCGATGAGGAGGGTCTGGAAACAGCCCTCCGGGTAGCCCGCCCGGCGGAACAGGTCCTCCAGGTAGAGGGCGGTCTGCGGGACGTTCGAGGCGTGCTTGAGCAGGCCGACGTTGCCCGCCATCAGCGCGGGCGCGGCGAAGCGGATCACCTGCCAGAGCGGGAAGTTCCACGGCATGACCGCCAGGACCGGGCCGAGCGGGCGGTAGCGCACGAGGACGCGGGAGGCGCCGGAGTCCTGCGCGTCGGCCGGGTCGCCCTCCTCGTCGGCAAGGAGCTTCTCGGCGTGATCGGCGTACCAGCGCATCGCCTTCGCGCACTTGGCGGCCTCCGCGCGGGCCTGCTTGACCGGCTTGCCCATCTCCGTCGTCATCACGCGGGCGATGTCCTGCGCGTCCTCGTCGAGCAGGTCGGCGGCGCGGTGCATCAGCGTTGAGCGCTCCGCGAGCGAGGTTGTGCGGTGGGTGTGGAAGGCGGCCTCGGCTGTCGCGAGCCGGTGTTCGATCTCCTCGGGGCCCAAGGCGTCGTAGGTCTTGAGCGTCTCGCCGGTTGCCGGGTTCACGGTGGCGATGGGCATGGCTGTGACCTCCTGATGCAGGGTGTGCCTTCGACCCTCTCGCTGGGTGGGAGGTGCCGCAACGTGTGGTACTCAAAGCGCGGGCCGTATCTGGCTGGTCGCGCAGTTCCCCGCGCCCCCAAAGGGCGCGTTCCACTGCACGCGTGCCCTTGGAGCTAGCCCGTATGCCCTTCGAGGCGGTCCAGGAATGTTGTCTGGGCCTTGACTAGGAGGGGGCGTGCTCGGGCCGGGCTCAGCCATTCCACTCTGTCCAGTTCGGGGAACTCCTGGACCCGGCCCGAGCCCGGCGGCCATTCCATCGTGAATGTGCCGGGGATCATCGTTTTCACGTCCAGGTCCGCCTCGATGGCCCAGACCGTGACGACCTTGCGGTTGGTCTGGGTGACCTCGCCGAGGGGGATGGGGTCGCCGTCGGGAGGCGGGAGCCCCAGTTCCTCCTGGAACTCTCGGCGTGCCGCGTCCCAGGCCGGTTCGTCGGGCTCGTACTCGCCCTTCGGTACGGTCCAGGCTCCGGCGTCGCGACGGGAGAAGAACGGGCCGCCCATGTGGCCCAGGAGTACCTCGACGCCGTGGTCGGTGCGGCGGAACAGGAGCAGGCCCGCGCTGCGTTTCGCGGTGGCGGTCACGGGGTGACCTCCGGGTGCGTGGCGAGCAGGGTTTCCACGGTGTCGGCCTGTGCCGGGGTCTTGTCCTCGCGGTAGCGCACGACCCGGGCGAAGCGGAGGGTCACGCCCGCCGGGTAGCGAGTGGAGCGCTGCAGACCGTCGTACGCGATCTCGACGACGAGTTCGGGACGGACGGTCACGACCCAGCCGTTGTCCTCGACGGCGAGTTCCTGGAGCCGTTCGGTCTGCCAGGCCAGCATCACGTCCGTCAGCCCTTTGAAGGTCTTGCCCAGCATGGCGAAGGAGCCGTCCGGATTGCGGGCACCCAGATGCAGGTTGGAGAGCTTGCCGGTGCGCCGCCCGTGACCCCACTCGGCGGCCAGCACGACCAGGTCCAGGGTGTGTACGGGTTTGACCTTCAGCCAGGAGGCACCGCGGCGGCCCGCGCTGTACGGGGCGTCGAGGGCCTTGAGTACGACGCCCTCGTGGCCGCGCTTCAGCGTGTCGGTGAGGAACTGTTCGGCGGCGGCCCGCGCCCGCTCGTCCGCCGGGTCCGCCACGAGGGTGCGGCGTACGCGCATCGGCTCGGGAACCAGACGGGCCAGCTCGGTGTGGCGCTCCGCGAACGGCAGGTCGAGCAGGTCTCGGCCGTCCACGGAGAGCGCGTCGAAGAAGACGGGGGAGACGGGGACGGCCTCGGCGGCCGTGGCGACGTCCACGCGGGAGCCAACGCGGCCAGCGATGTCCTGGAACGACCGCGGCCGCCCGCCCTCGTCGAACGCGATGACCTCACCGTCGAGGATGAAGTGCTCACCCTTCAACTCCCGTGCGGCGGAGGTGAGTTCGGGCAGCCGGTCCGTGATGTCGTCCAGTGTGCGGGTGTAGAGGCGTACGTCGTCGCCGTCGCGGTGGACCTGGACGCGGATGCCGTCCAGCTTCTCCTCGACCGCGCACGCGCCGAGCTTGTCGGTCGCCTCGGCGACCGACGAGGCGCTGTGCGCGAGCATCGGCTGGACGGGACGGCCGACGGTGAGCCGGAACTCGGTGAGAGCCCCCGGTCCGTCGGCGAGCAGCCGCTCGGCCACGGTCTGGAGCGAACCCGCCAGCATCACCGCCCGCCGTACGTCGGCGGAGGGCGCGCCCGTCGCCTGGGCGAGGCCCTCCACGGCGACGGCATCCAGGGCGCCCTGACGCACCTCACCGCCGATCAGCCCGAGCAGGAACCGCTGCTCGGGCTCCGTGCACGCACCCATCAACTCGCCGACCAGTCGAGCCCGTTCGGCCTGGGAGCCGGCGCCGGAGACCTTGCCGAGATCCGTGAGGCGGGCGTCCACCTCCCGCACGGTCAGCGTGGGTTCCTCGGCGGGCGGGACGGGTGTGCCGAGGATCTTCCAGCCGATGCCGAGCCGCCCCTGGGGAAGGCGGCCCGCCAGATACGGGATGACGATCGGCACGTCGTCCGCCTCGGCGTCCCGGAACAGCTCCGCGAGCAGAGCCGTCTTCCGGGACCGCGCCGAGGTGGCGGCGACCTCCTGGGACACACGGGCGAGCCGGTGCAGCAGCATGGAGCCATGGTGCAACGGAGGCGCCCGATCCACACCCGCACGGCGGACACCCGCACGGCGGACACCCGCAGGGCAGGGTCTTCGGCCCGCGTCCGCCCGCCCTACGTCTGCGCCCGGCCCACCCCTTCGGCCGGTGCTCGCCCAGCCCGCGTCCGCGGATCTGCCTCGGGCTACGCCCCCACGGCCGCGTCGAGGTCCGTGAAGAGCAGTTCGCCGTTGATCGTGGCTCCTGCCCGGTAGCCGCCGCTCGCCGCGTTCACCACCTGCTCGCCGAAACCGATCGCGTTGCCCGCCGCCCAGACGCCGGGCACGCTGGTCAGACCCGTCGGGTCGACCACGGCGTACGTGCCGAACGGTGTCTCCTGCAGTTCGGCGCCGAGCCGCTCCAGGAGGCCGGTGCGCGGGATCGCCCGGGGTGCGACGAACAGGACCGAGCGCTCGTGCGTCGTGCCGTCCGCGAGCCGGATCCCGGTGAGCCGGTCGTCCTCGACGACCAGCCCGGCGACCTCGCCGGGCACCACGTCGACCCCGGCCGCGGCGAGCCTGCGCAGATCCTCGTCCGCGAGTTCGTCCTCGGCGACCGTGTGCAGGAAGAGGGTCACGTCCTTCGACCACTGGGAGACCATCAGCGCCTGGTGGACGCCCATGGGGGTCGTGGCGAGCACGCCGAAGGCCTGGTCCCGTACCTCCCAGCCATGGCAGTACGGGCAGTGCAGCACGTCCCGCCCGAAGCGCTCGGCGACACCCGGCACCTTGGGCAGTTCGTCCGCGAGGCCGGTGGCGACGACCAGTCGGCGCCCGTGCACCGTGCGCCCGCCTTCGAGCGTCACGTCGAACTCCCCGTCCGCGTCCTTGGCCACGTCCACCGCCCGGTCCCGGACGAGTTCGACGCCGTAGCGCGTGATCTCCTCGCGTCCCACGGCGAGGAACTCCATCGGCGACATGCCGTCCCGCGACAGATAGCCCTGCATGTGCGCGGCGGGCGCGTTGCGCGGCTCGCCCGTGTCGATCACGAGCACACTCCGTCGTGCGCGTCCCAGGACGAGCGCGGCGGACAGTCCGGCCGCGCCGCCTCCGACGACGACCACTTCGTACCTCTCGGTCATGGTGACCACCTCCACTGAGAAGGTCGCTCACCTCCTGCCGTATTGACAAACATCTTTGCCGAAACTGCAATGAAGAGATGAGCGAGCGCGACGAGCACAAGAAGCACGAGGGGACCGGCACGGACATCAGCACCGGCACCGGCACGGACACCAGCACCGGCACCGGCACCGGCGCAGACACCGATACCGACACTGATGGCGTCCTCGCCGAAGTCGGACCGCGACTGCGCCGCATCCGCAAGGAGCGGGGAGCCACCCTGGCGGGTCTGTCCTCCGCCACCGGAATCTCCGTGAGCACCCTGTCCCGCCTGGAGTCCGGGCTGCGCAAACCCAGTCTCGAGCTTCTGCTGCCCATCGCCCGTGCCCACCAGGTGCCCCTCGACGAACTTGTCGGGGCCCCGGAGGTGGGCGACCCCCGCATCCGCGCGGCGAAGCCCATCGTCATGCACGGCCGTACGCACTGGCCGCTCACCCGCCAGCCCGGCGGTCTCCAGGCCTACAAGGTGCTGGAACCGCGGCGGAAGCAGGAGCCGGACCCGCGGACGCACGAGGGTTATGAGTGGCTGTACGTCCTCTCCGGGCGGCTGCGCCTGGTGCTCGGCGAGCACGACGTCGTCCTCGGCCCGGGGGAGGCCGCCGAGTTCGACACGCGTGTGCCCCACTGGTTCGGGTCGACGGGGGAGGGGCCGGTGGAGTTCCTGAGTCTCTTCGGGCGGCAGGGGGAGCGAATGCACGTACGGGCGCGCCCGAAGAAGCGTGGCGAAGACGACTGACACCGACAGGTGCCGACTGTTCCCTGATGGGCAAGCGACCGCTTAGTATGCAATCGAACCCGGTCAGACAAAGCAGTCCCGTGGAGGCCCGGCATGCAGGCATGGCAAGTGCACGAGATCGGCGAGCCGAGCGAGGTGATGCGGCTTGAGGACGTGGAGCGGCCCACGTCCGGTGACGGCCAGGTCCTGCTCAAGGTGCGCGCCGCGAACATCAACTTCCCGGACGCGCTGATGTGCCGCGGGCAGTACCAGGTCAGGCCGCCCCTGCCGTTCACGCCGGGCGTGGAGATCTGCGGCGAGACCGAGGACGGGCGGCGCGTCATCGCCAACCCGGCGCTGCCGTACGGCGGCTTCGCCGAGTACGCCGTCGCGGACGCCGCCGCTCTCCTGCCTGCACCCGACGCGCTGGACGACGCCGAGGCGGCCGCGCTGCACATCGGCTACCAGACGGGCTGGTTCGGGCTGCACCGGCGGGCTCGTCTGGAGGCCGGAGAGACGCTGCTCGTCCACGCTGCCGCAGGAGGGGTCGGCAGCGCGGCCGTGCAGCTCGGGAAGGCCGCGGGCGCCAAGGTCATCGGCGTCGTGGGCGGCGCCGACAAGGCGGCCGTCGCCCGTGAGCTGGGCTGTGACGTCGTCGTGGACCGGCGTGCCGAGGACGTCGTCGCCGCCGTGAAGGAGGCCACCGGAGGCCGGGGCGCCGACGTGATCTACGACCCGGTCGGTGGCGACGCCTACACGCAGTCCACCAAGGTCGTGGCCTTCGAGGGCCGCATCGTGGTCGTGGGCTTCGCGAGCGGCAGCATCCCGAGCCCGGGCCTCAACCACGCGCTGGTGAAGAACTACTCGATCCTGGGCCTGCACTGGGGCCTCTACAACACCAAGGACCCGAAGCTGGTCCTGCGCTGCCACGAGGAGCTGACCGAGCTGGCCGCCCGCGGCGGGATCAAGCCGCTCGTCAGTGAGCGCGTGCCGCTCAGCGGGGCCGCCGCCGCGGTGCAGCGCGTCGCCGACGGCGTCACCACCGGCCGTGTCGCCGTGGTGCCCTCCCTCGACGAGAACGGAGCCGTCGCATGACCGACGCAGCGGGCGGGAGCGGGGCGATCGACGCCGCCGAACTGCGCCGCCGCACCCAGGAGTTGCTGGCCACGCACCCGGTAGCCGGCACCGACCGGGTGGACTTCCTCAAGGCCCGATTCGACGCCGGACTCGCCTGGGTGCACTACCCGCAGGGCCTCGGCGGACTCGGTGCGCCGCGTTCCCTCCAGGCCGTCGTGGACGCCGAGTTGGAGGCCGCGGGCGCGCCCGACAACGACCCGCGGCGCATCGGCATCGGCCTCGGCATGGCCGCGCCGACGGTCCTCGGCTACGGCACCGAGGAGCAGAAGAGCCGCTTCCTCAGGCCTCTCTGGGTCGGCGAGGAGGTCTGGTGCCAGCTGTTCAGCGAGCCGGGCGCGGGCTCCGACCTGGCCGCGCTGGGCACGCGTGCGGTGCGTGACGGCGACAACTGGGTGGTCAACGGCCAGAAGGTGTGGACGTCCAGCGCCCACCTCGCCCGCTGGGCCATCCTCATCGCCCGTACCGACCCGGACGCGCCCAAGCACCGCGGCATCACGTACTTCATCTGCGACATGACCGACCCCGGTGTCGAGGTGCGGCCGCTGCGCCAGATCACCGGTGAGGCCGAGTTCAACGAGGTGTTCCTCACCGACGTCCGCATCCCCGACGCCCACCGCCTCGGCGAGGTCGGCGACGGCTGGCGGGTCGCGCAGACCACGCTCATGAACGAGCGCGTCTCCATCGGCGGCATGCGCATCCCGCGCGAGGGCGGCATGATCGGCCCGGTCTCCAAGACCTGGCGCGAGCGTCCCGATCTGCGCACCCACGACCTGCACCAGCGGCTGCTCACGCTGTGGGTGGAGGCCGAGGTCGCACGGCTCACCGGCGAGCGCCTGCGCCAGCAGCTCGTCGCGGGCCAGCCGGGCCCCGAGGGCTCCGGCATGAAGCTGGCGTTCGCCCGCCTCAACCAGGAGATCAGCGGCCTGGAGGTCGAACTCCTCGTCGAGGAGGGCCTGTTGTACGAGGACTGGACGATGCGCCGTCCCGAACTCGTCGACTTCACCGGCCGCGACGCCGGCTACCGCTACCTCCGCTCCAAGGGCAACAGCATCGAGGGCGGGACCAGTGAGGTCCTGCTGAACATCGTCGCCGAACGTGTGCTGGGCCTGCCCTCCGAGCCGCGCACCGACAAGGACGTCGCCTGGAAGGACCTCGCCCGATGAGCGCCCCCGACCTGCTGTACTCGGAAGAGGAAGAGGCGCTGCGCGCCGCCGTCCGCGACCTCCTCACGGACCACTGCGACGCGCCGGGAGTCATCGCCCGCACGGAGTCGGACCGGCCGCACGACCCAGAGCTGTGGAAGGCACTCTCGGACGGCATGGGCCTGGCGGGCCTCCTCGTCCCCGAGGCACAGGGCGGCCAGGGTGCCACGCACCGCGAAGTCGCCGTCGTCGTGGAGGAGTTGGGCCGCGCGGTCGCCCCCGTCCCGTATCTGACGAGTGCCGTCGTCGCGACCGAGGCGCTGCTCGCGTGCGGGTCCGACGAGGCCGCCGAACTGCTCACCGCCCTCGCGTCCGGCCGCACCATCGGCGCGCTCGCCGTGGCGCTGTCCGCCGCTCCCGGGGCGCCCTACAAGTCCGTACGCCATGAAGACGGCACTCTGCGCGGGGAGTTGACCGGCATCGCGGACGCGGTCGCCGCGGACGTGCTGCTCGTGCCGGCGGACGACGGCGGCCTGTACGCAGTGGACGCCGGTGCCGACGGTGTCACGGTCACCCCGCGGGTCTCCCTCGACCTGACCCGGCCGGTCGCCACGGTCACCTTCGACGGGGCCCCGGCGCGCCTCCTCACCCCGGACGCCGCACCGGCCGTACGGCGTGCCCTGCGCACCGGAGCCGGACTGCTCGTCTCCGAGCAACTCGGCCTCGCCGACTGGTGTTTGACGGAGACGGTCCGCTACCTGAAGGAGCGCAAGCAGTTCAACCGCCCGGTCGGCGGATTCCAGGCGCTCAAGCACCGGCTCGCCGCGCTGTGGCAGGAGGTCGTGGGCACGCGCGCCGCGGCCCGCAACGCCGCCGACGCGCTGGCCACCGGGAGCCCTGACGCCGACGTGGCGGTCGCCGTCGCCCAGGCCTACGCCGCGCCCGTCGCGGTCCATGCCGCCGAGGAGGCGGTCCAGTTGCACGGCGGGATCGGCATGACCTGGGAGCACCCGGTCCACCTCTACCTGAAGCGCGCCAAGGCCGACTCGATCGCGTACGGCACGGCGGGCGCCCATCGCGAGGCACTGGCCGGTCTGGTGGACCTTCAGGCCCCCTGACCTCGACCTGGTCCACTTCCGCCGACGGCACGAAGGCCCGCTCCGACCCCCCGGACAGGAGCGGGCCTTCGCTTTACCCACGTCCCCCATCATGCATAATTGCGAACTGTTCGCAATAACTGTTGATGTTCATTAGGGGTGGGGGTGGCATGAGGGCCCGATCGATACGAGGCATGGGCACCCTGGCGACGGCCGCCGCTCTGGCGACCGTCGCCTCCGCGTGTTCGGCGCCCGGTGAGGGGGCGAGCGGGGATGCGGCGACCTCGGCCGTCGTCGGCATCGCCTACGAACCGGAGACCCTCAGCCCGCTCCTCGGCTTCGGCAAGGACGGCAACTCCAAGATCTTCGACGGGCTGCTCACCCACGACGCCGACCTGAAGCTGAAGCCCGCACTCGCCGCCGCCCTGCCCGAGGTGAGCGACGACGGGCGCACGTACACCTACGCGTTGCGCGAGGGCGTGAAGTTCAGCGACGGCGAGCCGTTCACCGCGAAGGACGTCGTCTTCACCTACGAGACGATCCTCGACGAGAAGACCAACAACGCCTCCAAGGGCGAGCTCGACGCGATCGAGAGTGTCGAGGCGAAGGGCG
Source organism: Streptomyces umbrinus (assembly GCF_030817415.1). Classification (NCBI taxonomy): domain Bacteria; kingdom Bacillati; phylum Actinomycetota; class Actinomycetes; order Kitasatosporales; family Streptomycetaceae; genus Streptomyces; species Streptomyces umbrinus. The sequence goes on from NZ_JAUSZI010000002.1 coordinate 10,323,692, forward strand.
ACGACACGGTCGTCTTCCGGCTCAAGTACCCCTACGCGCCCTTCGCGGAGCGCACGGTGCTGCCCATCGTGCCCGAGCGCATAGCCGGCGGCCAGGACGTCAACACGGGCTCGTTCGGGACGGAGCCCGTCGGCACCGGGCCCTACAAGCTGGCCAAGTGGTCCAAGGGCGAGCAGCTCGTCCTGCAGGCCAACTCCGGTTACTGGGGCGGACTTCCGAAGATCGAGCGCTTCACCATGGCGATCATCAAGGACGACGACGTACGCGCCACCCGGCTGCGCTCCGGCGACCTCGACGGCGCGATCCTCCCGCCGAACCTCGCCAAGGCCTTCCGGGGGTCGGGGCAGAAGACGTACGCGGCCAAGAGCTTCGACTACCGCGCGGTCACCCTGCCGACCGGCAACAAGGTCACCGGGAACACCGCCGTGCGCCGCGCCCTCGACATCGCCGTCGACCGGCAGGCCATGGTCGACGGCATCCTCGAAGGCGCCAGCAAGGTGGCCCACGGACCCGTCCCGACGGACAGCGAGTGGTTCACCGAGGGCACCGAGCGGACGTACGACCCGAAGAAGGCGCGGACGGTCCTCGACGCGGCCGGCTGGAAGCCGGGCAAGGACGGGATCCGCGTGAAGGACGGCGTCCGCGCGAGCTTCCCGCTCTGGTACGTCTCCGGCGACAAGCTCCGTCAGGACCACGCCCTCGCGTACGCCTCCGACGCCAAGAAGATCGGCGTCGAGGTCGAGGTGCAGGCGGGCACCTCGGAGGTCATCGAGCCTGAGCGCCGGGGAGGCCGTCGGGCTCCAGGGACCCAGCGGGTGCGGCAAGTCCACGCTGGCCCGGGTCGCCGCGCTGCTGCACCGGCCCGACTCCGGCGAGGTCGTCATGGACGGCGAGCCGGCCGGCGGCTGGCGCCATCGCGCGCCGCGCGCCCAGCGCACCGCCTTCGGGATCGTCTTCCAGCAGCCACGCCTCTCGGCGGACCCCCGGCTGCGGCTCGCGGACCTGATCGCCGAGCCGCTCCGGGCCACTGGGCAAACCGTGGACGGCGTACGGGAGTTGGCCGAAACCGTGGGGTTCGGATCGGACCTGCTGGCCCGTCGGCCCCACGAGGTCAGCGATGGGCAGCTGCAGCGCGCCTGTCTCGCGCGGGCGCTCGCGCTGCGGCCTCGCTGGCTCGTCTGCGACGAGATGACGGCGATGCTCGACGCCTCGACCACGGCCGCGCTGGTCGGCGTCGTGGAGACCTACCGGCGGGAGAGCGGGGCCGGACTGCTGGCCGTCGGGCACGACCGGGTACTGCTGGAGCGGTGGTGCGACCGGACGGTCGGGTGGGCCGAGTTGACCTCGGTGTGAACGTCCGCCGGAGGCGGTCGACCGAAGTGAACGCACAGCGGCAGTCCGGCCAACTCCCCGCACGGCCCTGCTCCTTGACCCCCGCGAGGACCGATACTCGCTGAGGCCCATACGGCATCTCAGGGAGGCAGACATGGCCCTCACCACCCGTCGCAGAGCCCTCACCACCCTCGCCGCCGCGGTGGCGGGCAGCGTCGCCGTTCCCGCGTACGCGCAGGCGACCGAGGGCGGACACCGGCCGCGCCCCCTGTGGCGCGCCCATGCGCACAACGACTACCTCCACCCCCGGCCCCTCCTCGACGCGCTCGACCACCGCTTCGGAAGCGTCGAGTCGGACATCTTCCTCGTCGGAAACCAGCTCCTGGTCGCCCACGACCCGGTCGAGCTCGACCCGACCCGGACCCTGGAATCCCTCTACCTCGCCCCGCTCGCAGCCCGTGTGAAGGCCAACCGCGGCTCGGTGTACCGGGGGCAGCGCAAGCCGCTCCAGCTGCTCATCGACATCAAGACCGAGGGCGCGTCCACATACCAGGAGCTCGACCGCCAACTGCGCCGCTACCGGCACCTGTTCACGACGTACGCGCATGGCCGGGTCCTCCCAGGCGCGGTGACGGCCGTGGTCTCCGGCGACCGCGCGGCCCGTGTCCCGATGGAGGCCCAGACCGTGCGGCGGGCCTTCTACGACGGCCGCCTCCTCGACCTCCTGGCCCCCGTGCCGGCCCCCGCCTCCTTCATCCCGCTGATCAGCGACAACTGGACGCTCAACTTCACCTGGCAGGGCGTCGGCGCCTTCCCCGAGGTCGAGCGCCAGAAGCTGCGCGGCATCATCGCTGCGGCGCACTCCCGCGGGCAGAAGGTCCGCTTCTGGGCCACCCCGGATCTGGCGGGGCCCGCCCGTGACGCGGTCTGGGGCGAACTCCTCGCCGCCGACGCCGACTACGTCAACACCGACGACCTCGCGGGCCTCGAAGCGTTCCTGGACGCCCACAAGTAGGTCCACGAGCGCGCGTGGCCCAGCGATCACCGACCGACGGGCGTAGCCCAGCGCTTTCACGCGCAGTCAACACACGTTCGGCGGACACGTCAGCCGCCCGGACGAACCTCCCGCTACGCCACACTTGCGGCCGAAAGCCGCGGTGTGGACGTGGCGGAGGAGGTTGACGATGGCCATTTCCATCTCTGTGGTCCTGTTGCTCTTGATCCTTGCGGTGGTCTTCCTCCGCAACGGCGCGCTGAAGCTCTCGCACGCCGTGGTCTGCGTGCTGCTCGGCTTCTATCTCGCGAGCACGAGCATGGCGCCGACCATCCACAGCGGGCTCACGGCGACCGCCGACGTCGTCAGCAGCCTCAGGCCGTGAGCCCGCGGCAGAGGTGAGGCGGGCGGATCACTACCGCGAGAACACGCCGATCCCGTTGGGCACCGGCCTCTCCGCCCCGCCGCTGGGATGGTTGCGCACGGTCGCCATCGTCGAGCCCGGCTCCCGGGCGGCCAGCGTGGTCGAACCGCCGCCGTCGAGGCTGAAGGCGTCCATGGAACCCAACTCCCGCATGGCGTCGGCGACTTCCGCGATGGTGAGTCCGGTGCGGAACTCGGGTGCCCCGTCCAGCGCGAGCAGCAGGAGCCGGCGGCCGCCGTCCGAGATGCCCGCGGCGGTCCGTACCGCCGCGGTCGTGGTGTCCAGACCCGCGAGCGGCTGCCCGCCTCTCAGGACCGGATAGCCGCCGATCACGAACCGGTACGGGATCCTCGACGCGGCTGCCACCAGCCGGTGCCGCACCGTGACCCGCTCACCGAGGGACAGCTTCCGCAACTGCTGGGCGCCCGCCTCCCGGCCGACCAGGACAGTGGTGCCGGAAGCGATGGGTCCGTTGCCGGGTGTGTCGGCCGATGACACGACCCGGCCGTCCTGGACGGTCACCTCATGGGTGTCCGTGCTGCAGGGCGCGGCCCGGTCGGTGTCCGTCCCGCAGGTGGCCCGCACCCGCGAGACGGTGCCCCAGTCCGAGGTGAACGCGCCGACGGAGCCGACCGGCAGGGCGTACTGATTGAGCCCGCCGAGCGGCAGCCGCGTCTCGGTGGTGGCGACCGAGCCGTCGAGGGCGAGGCTGTCGAGGCGGGCCCGATGGTCCGTGCCCACGCCGAGTACGTCCCGGGTGCTCGTACCGGGCGGCAGGGCGGGGCCGAAGCGCTGGCCGTCGGGGACCGCGGCCTTGAGCGTGCGCCCGCCCGCGATCGCGGGACCGACGGACGCGCCGGTCGCCTCGACCCCCGGATGCTGGGTCTCGGTGATGTTGAAGAAGTCGCCGTTGACGCCCGCGACGGCACCCTGTGCGTCGGCCAGCCGCGACACGGGAGCCCGCGCCGCGACCACGCCGGGGTGCAGCAGGTCCACACTCACCCGCGGATTGCGGAGATCGACGCTGAGCACATGTGCGTGCGCCACACCCTTGGCGGCCGGAATGTCGAACTCGGTGTAGCGCACGCCGGGTGCGAGCCGGTGGAAACCCGGCGGGCCGCCGTCCGGCGCGCCACTGGCCGGTGCCGCCCCCGCGAGGGCGGCACCGGCCAGTGCGCTCCATGCCGCTACAACCGTCAGTGCGGTTCTGAGTCGTCCGGTGCGTCGTCTCACGCTGCCCCTGCTCTCTCCGCTGTCTCCTCAAATGGCCCAGGACACAAGGGAGTTCACCACAGAGCAGGTGGCGTGACGACGACTACGTGCCGACGAGACGCGAACGGGTCAGGAAACGCACCCCTTCGGGTGCCTCCAGCGAGAAACCACTGCCCCTCCCCTCCACCACGTCGACGATCAGCCGGGTGTGGCTCCACACCTCGTACTGGCTCCGCGACATCCAGAACGTCACCGGCTCGTCGACGCCCTCGACGGCCAGCGAGGCGAGGAGCACGTCGGAGTCGCCCGTCCGGAACTCGCCCTCCGGGTAGCACATGGGCGCGCTGCCGTCGCAGCAGCCACCGGACTGATGGAACATCAGCGGACCGTGGGCGGCCCGCAGTCGGCGCAGCAGCTCGGCGGCGGCGGGCGTCAGCTCCACGCGCGGGGCGGATGGGATCACCGTGCATCACTCCTCATCGCTTCGAGGCGTACCGGACCAGGTCCTGACCGCTGTCGCGGACCCTATCGAGCCGACGGACGGGCGTCAGTGCCGCGTCAGGAGATCGTTCCCGACCACCTCCCTGCGTGGTGCGGCGCACACGCTGCGTCAAGGGGGCTGGTTGATTGATTCACCTTCGGGTTATCTTTTGGTGGCTTGCATCATCCGATCCGTCATCCGACCGGAGGACAGTCGACGTGATCCATCCCCTGCCCGCCGCACTGGACGGTCCCGGGCTGCCCGTCGATCTGGACGAGGCCGCCCACCGCTGCCTCGTCGCCGGTTTCGACGGGACCGCGAGCGTCCCCACCACCCTGAAACGGCTCGTCGACCGGGGGCTCGGCGGAGTCATCCTGTTCACCCGCAACGTGCGCGACGCCGAGCAGGTGCGCCGGCTCACCGACGAGCTGCGGGCCATACGCCCCGACCTGATCGTCGGCATCGACAACGAGGGCGGCGGCATCGGCCACCTGGTGGGCGCGGGCGCACCCGACGTCCCCGGCAACTTCGCGCTCGGCGTCGTCGACGACACGGATCTGACCGCCCGCTGCGCCGACGCGCTCGCCGGACACCTCGCCACCCTCGGCATCACCGCCTCGTACGCGCCGGTCGCCGACCTCCAGCACCACCCGGACAACCCGATCGTGCGCACTCGCTCCTTCGGCGCCGACCCCGCGCTCGTCGGGCGCCACCTGCGCGCGTGGATCACTGCCACCGAAGCCCGCGGAGTCGCCTCCTGCGCCAAGCACTTCCCCGGCCATGGCGGCACCGTGACCGACAGTCACCACGACACCGCCGTCGACCCACGGCCGTACGACGAACTGCTCCCCGACCTCGAAGCGTTCCGTGCGGCCGTCGCCGCGGGCGTTCCGATGCTGATGAGTGCGCATGTCGTGTTCCCGGCGCTCGACCCGAACCGCCCGGCCACGCTGAGCCGCCGCATCCTGCGCGATCTGCTCCGCGACGAGATCGGCTTCGACGGGGTGCTGGTCAGCGACGCGCTGGAGATGAAGGCGATCGCCGACCTTTACGGAGAGGCCGCAGGGGCCCGGATCGCCCTCGCCGCGGGAGCCGACCAGGTCATCGTCGCCGTACCGGACCTGGAGACCACACTGGCCTGCCGTGACGCGGTACTCGGCGCGCTGCGCACCGGAGCGCTGCCCGACGAGCGCGTGTGGGAGGCCGCCGGGCGGGTCCGCCGGCTCGCCGAGCGGTACGCGACGCCGGCCGCCCCGGGCACGGTCGCCGCATGGGACTCCGGGGCCGGAGCGGAGGCCGCCCGCCGGGCCGTACGCAGCAGGCCCGCCCGGCACCCCGTGTCCGGCGCCCATGTCGTCGACCTGTTCCCGCCGCCGCATCCCGCGCTCAACTGGGGCGGCGAGGACCTGCTGACCGAGCTGCGTGCCGTCGACCCCACGGCCTCGGGAACCGCGGTCACCGGGGAGCCGGCCGACCCGGCGGCCCTCGTCGCCGGGATCCTGCGGTGGGCCGAGGGCTCCCCGCTGATCGTCGCCACGAACGACGCCGGGCTCCACCCCTGGCAGGCTCGCCTCCGCGGCTCCCTGCTGACCCGGCGACCGGACGCCGTACGGGTCTCCACCGGGCTCCCCGAGGACGGGGACGACCTGTGCTCGTACGGACGGGGCCGGGCCAACCTGCGGGCGCTGGCGGAGGCGCTGGCGGGCGAGTAGCCGCTCACCGGCACGCTCCGTCACGTTGACCGGCTTCGGTGTCCGGCGCGGTCACGGATTCCGTACGAGGTCCGTGATGCCGCGGGCCGAAAGGTAGTCGGCGTCGTCCGTGTGCGAGGCCAGGACCACCGTCGGGCGGACGCCCTGGCTCCGCAGCCACATCCACGCCTCGAAGTACGCGCCGCCCGGACCCGAGACGGACCGGGTGGCGGGTGTGCAGTCCAGGACCAGGGCCAGGTCGCGCGGCTGAGCGGGGCGGGGCTTGGCGCGCACCTCTGCGACGGTGTCGGCGAGCGCGGCGGCGATCGGCTTGGGGCGGCCGGAGGAGTCGAAGAGGCCGAGGGTGTACTCCAGCTCCGGGTAGTCGGCCAGGGAGCGGTCCACGTCGTGGGAGCACCACCAGGTCACGCCCCACAGCCCCGCGCACTCGGAGGCGTTGAGCACGGTGGCGCGGGCGAACTCCGGTGCGTCGGCCGCCGGGATGTGCGGCTCGGGTGCCCCGGTCTCCTGCGCCCAGACCGGCCGTGTCACGTCCTCGGCGTAGGCCTTGGCGAGCTCCACGCCGTACTCGGCGAGGTGCAGGACCTGCGGCGAGAGGGGGCCGTAACGGCGTGCGCAGTCGCCCGAGAAGACCCATGGGTGGACGGTGGTCAGGTCGCCCTTGCGGGCCGAGGCCTCCGGCGTGAACGGGTGGTCGTCGCCGTACCAGGCCGCGTCGTAAGCGGAGTGCGTGACGAGGCGGCCGGGCGGGGCCGTGGACAGACCGTCCCGGGCGGCGGCGAGGAGGGTGTCGAGGTAGTGGTCCACTTCCGCGACCGTCACCGGGTTGTGCTCGACCAGGTTGTTGAGCTCGTTGCCGAGCTGGAGGCCGATGAGATTGGGCCGGTCGGCGAGTGCGCGGCCGAGGACGCGGAGCAGCTCCGCCTGGGCCTCGATGGCCTCGGGGTCGGTGAACACGTTGCGGTGATGCCAGCTGCGGGTCCACTCCGGATAGAAGTCGAAGCTGGACAGATGGCCCTGCACTCCGTCCACGAGGACGTCGAGACCGGCCTCGGCCGCCAGGTCGACGAGCTGGACCAACTGGTCGACGGCCGCGCCGCGGATCAGCGTGCGGTTGGGCTGCAGGAGCGGCCAGAGGTGGAAGACGCGGATGTGGTCCAGGCCGAGCCCGGCTATCTGGGCGAGGTCCTCGCGGGCGTGGGCCGGATCGAAGTCGTGCCAGGAGTGGAACCAGCCGCGGCGGGGCGTGTAGTTCACACCGAAGCGGGGCGCGGGCGCGCTGGATACGGGGGGAGTGCTGATGGGGTCCTCCTCGGAAACCTGTGCCGACGCGCGGCCGGGGCTTGTTCTCGGCGAATGTATCAACCACCATGGTCGCCAATGAACAATGATTTGAACCAGGATCCAGGTCGGGCGCGGGATCGGGTGCGGAATCGGGATCTCGTGGTGGGCCTGGACGCCGGCGGTACCCGTACCCGCGCCGTTCTGGCGTCCGTGGTGGACGGCCGCGTGCTCGGTCAGGGCGTGGCAGGACCCGGCAACGCCCTGACCGTCCCCGTGCCGCTGCTCACCGAACACCTGGCCGAGGCCGTCGCCCGGGCGGTGCCGGAGCCGGACCGCGCCAGGGTCGTCGCCGTGGCCGGCGGCTTCGCGGGCGCTGCGGAGACCGCCCCGGACGAGCCCGGCCGCCTCAACGCCCTGGCCGCGCTCACCGCCGCGCTGCGACGCCTGGGCATCGCGGCGGATTCGGTCGGCGTCAGCAGCGACATCGAGGCGGCCTTCGCCTCCGCACCCGGCGCCCCGGCCGACGGGCTGGCCCTGGTGGCGGGCACCGGCGTGGTCGCGATGCGGATCAGGGGCCGCCGTTGCGCGGTGACCGTCGGCGGTGACGGCTGGCTGCTCGGGGACGACGGCGGCGGCTTCTGGATCGGCCGCAGCGCGGTACGGGCGGCATTGCGGATGGCGGACGGCCGCGGCGGCCCCACGACGCTGGCCGACGCGGTCGGCCGGGCACTGGGGTTGCCGGCCGAGGCGCTGCCGTACGCCGAGGACCGGCCGTACGGAGGCCCGGCCGGCCTGGGCGGTGCGGGCGGCCGGGATGGTGTGGGAAGTCCGAGTGGTGCGGGCGGCGGAGATGGCCTGGGAAGCCCGAGTGGTGCGGGTGGCCGCGATGGCGTGGCGAGCCCGAATGGTGCGAGCGGTCCGAACCACCCGGTGGGCCCGGGCGGTGCTGATGCCTCCGGCAGCACCTCCGTCGCATCCGGCTCCGCCCATGAGCGCCTCCCTGCGGAGCCGAAGTGGTCGCCCGCGCAGCGCGCGGCCTACCGCATGCACCTGCTGCCCGCCGTCATGGCCGAGCCCCCGATCCACCTCGCCCGTCTCGCCCCGCTGGTCGCCGAGGCGGCCCGGCACAAGGACGCGGTCGCGCAGGCGATCCTCGACGAGGCGGCGGACCATCTGCTGGAGCCGGTCCGCGCGCTGGAACCGCGCCAGGGCGAACGGATCGTCGCCACCGGCGGACTGCTCGGCCCCGAAGGACCCTTGACCGTTCCTCTGAGCGAGCGCCTCAAGGCACTCGGCCTGACGCTGGACTGGGTGGCGGACGGCTGCGGGGGTGCCGTGGCCCTCGCCCGGCTCGGGCACGGCCGCTCGTCGACACCCTCCACCCCGGCCACCTGACCGGTACGCCCCTCGACACTCCCCGCGACAACAGCACGGAAGGACCGGTCGCATGCCGACTCCGGAACACGCGGCCGCCCGGCCCGAGCCGACACCCGAGGTCTCCCGGGGCCACGACACCCACGGCCCCCTCTACCTGGACCCGGACGCCGCCGTCGACGACCGGGTCGCCGACCTGCTCGCCCGGATGACCCTGCGGGAGAAGGCCGGCCAGCTCAACCAGCGGATGTACGGCTGGGACGCCTACCGCCGCACACCGGACGGCTTCGAACTCACCGAGGCGCTGTACGCCGAGACCGAGCGCTTCGCAGGCCTCGGCGCCCTGTACGGACTCCTGCGCGCCGACGCCTGGTCGGGCGTCGACCACTCCACCGGCGCGGGCGCGGCCGACGGAGCCACGCTCGCCGACCTGGTGCAGCGCCACGTCATGGAAAGCAGCCGCCTCGGCATCCCGGCGCTCCTCGTCGAGGAGGTTCCGCACGGCCTGATGGCCCTGGACGGCACGGTTTTGCCGGTCAACCTCGCCGTCGGAGCCACCTGGGACCCCGAGCTGTACGAGCAGGCCGCCGCCCATGCCGCGGCCGAACTGCGGGCCCGTGGCGGCCATGTCGCCCTCGTCTCCGCCCTCGACCTCGCGCGCGACCCCCGCTGGGGCCGTACAGAGGAGTGCTTCGGCGAGGACCCGTATCTGGCCGCCCGGCTCACCGAGGCGCTGGTGCGGGGTATGCAGGGTCAATCCGGTTGCGCGGACGGGCAGTTCGCCGAGGACAAGGCCGCCGTGGTGCTCAAGCACTTCGCCGGACAGGGCGCCACCGTCGGGGGCCGCAACTCCGCGGAGTCCGAGCTCGGGCCCCGAGAGCTCCACGAGATCCATCTCCCCGCCGCACGGGCCGGAGTCCGGGCGGGAGCCGCTGCCGTCATGGCCGCGTACAACGAGGTCGACGGGCTTCCCTGCGCGGGCAACAGGGCTTTGCTCACCGGGCTGTTGCGCGAGCGCTGGGCCTTCGACGGGCTGGTCATGGCCGACGGGCTGGCCGTCGACCGGCTGGCCCGGATCACCGGCGACACGGTCTCGGCGGGCGCCCTCGCGCTCGACGCGGGTGTCGATCTGAGCCTCTGGGACGACGGGTTCACGCACCTGGAAGAAGCCGTCGAGCGTGGACTCGTCCAGGAGGACGTGCTCGACGCCGCCGTCGCCCGGGTGCTGCGCCTCAAGTTCCGCCTCGGTCTGTTCGAACGGCCTTGTGCCGAAGACCGGTTGACCGATCCGTCACCTGACCGCGGCCGGGAACTGAGCACCGCCATCGCCCGAGGCGCGGTCACACTCCTGCACGACGACGGGGGCGTCCTGCCCGTCCGCCCGGCGGTGTCCCGCATCGCGGTCCTCGGTCCGCACGCCGCCACCACAGCCCACCAACTCGGCGACTACACGGCCCCGCAGCGCCCCGGCACCGGCGCCAGTCTCCTCGACGGGCTGCGGCGACTCGCCCCGCCCGGAGTGGACGTCCGCCACGCCCGCGGCTGCGCCCTCACCGGCAACGACCTCTCGGGGATCCCCGAGGCCATCGCCCAGGCCGGCGTCTCCGACCTGGCCGTGCTCGCGCTGGGCGGCAGCAGCGCCCGTACCCCCGAGACCGACTTCGCCGCCAACGGCGCGGCCCTCGGCGCCGTCTCCGAGATGACCTGCGGAGAGGGCGCCGACCTCGCGGGGCTGCGGCTCGGCAGGGCCCAACACGCCCTGCTGGACGCCGTCGTGGCGACCGGCACCCCCACGGTCGTGGTCCTGGTGCAGGGCCGCCCGCATGCCGTCCCGGAGGCGGCGGAACGCGCGGCCGCGCTGCTCACCGCCTGGTACCCGGGCCCGTGGGGCGGCGACGCGCTCGCCGAGGTGCTCCTCGGGCACGCCGAGCCGCGCGGGCGCCTGCCCGTCTCGGTCCCGCGCTCGGCCGCCCAACTCCCCGTGTACTACAACCACAAGGACACCGAGTACGGGGCCTACGTCGACGAGAGCGTCGAGCCGCTCTACTCCTTCGGGCACGGGCTGTCGTACACGAGCTTCGCCTATGGCCCGCCGCTCCTGTCCGGGCGCACTGTCACGGTCGACGTCACCAACACGGGGGAACGGGCCGGGCGTACTGTCGTCCAGCTCTACATCCGGCGACTGGTCACGCCCGTGTGGCCGCGCACGCTCGAACTGCGCGCCTTCAGGAACGTCGAACTCACTCTGGGCGAGACCCGCACAGTCGCCATCCCCCTCGGCGCCGACCAACTCGCGCAGGTCGGCGCCGACTTGGAGACGGGCGTGCTGCCCGGCACCATGGAGATCCGCGTCGCGGAATCGGCGCGGGCCGCGCTGGACGCCGTACCGGCCGTGCTGCGGATCGACGGTTGACGGCGCCGGTCCACAGCGACGGCCGGCAGGTCGTCAGAGCTTCACGGCCCCCGACGAAACCCCCTTGTAGAACCACCGCTGCGTGATCACGAACAGCACCAGCACCGGGATGACGGAGATGACCGAACCGGCCATCACCACCCGCTGGTCGTAGCCGAACGACGAGCTCTGCAGCCGCGAGAGACCCAGCGTCAGCGTCATGTGTTCCTCCGAGCGCAGCACGATCAGCGGCCAGAGGAAGTCGTCCCAGGCGCTGATGAAGGTGTTGATGGTGACCACCAGGATCGCGCCCCACGCGGACGGCAGATACAGGTACCGGAAGCGCTGCCACTCGCCGGCGCCGTCGAGCATCGCAGAGTCCTCGATCTCGCGCGGCACCGCCATGAAAGCGGCGCGCATCAGCAGCACGTTGATCGCACCGACGAACCCCGGCAGCCACACGCCCACCAGATTGTCGACCAGGCCCAGGTCGCGGATGCTCAGGAACAGCGACACCATGATCGACTCGAAGGGGAACATCATCGAGGCGATCAGTACGACCCAAACCGCCTTGCGGCCCTTCCAGTTGGGCTTGGAGAGCATGTAGCCGGCCGTGGTGGAGAACAGCAGCTGGCTGCCGACCGACAGGAGGACCACGAACATGCTGTTCCTGATGTACGTGGCCACCGGCACCTGGTCGAAGACCGCCCGGTAGGCCCGCAGGGTCGGCTCGTGCGGAAACAGCGAGGCGTTCGCGCCGAAGACGTCCTCGCTGGTGCTCTTCAGCGAGGCCAGCAGCTGCCAGACCAACGGCCCGACGGTGATGCCGAGCACGAAGAGCAACAGCAGGTAGCGGACGACGAGTTCGCGGGGGCGGCCGTAGTCCCGCCAGCGCGGGAGCAGTCTCCTGCGGCGCGGTGCGGTCTCTGCGGCGGTTGCGGTCGAGGCTGCGGTCGCGGTCGTCATGACTCGTCCTCCCTCGTCAGCCGCTGCGCCAGCAGGGTCAGCCCCAGCGTCAGCAGGAACAGCGCCACACTGACCGCCGAGCCGTAGCCGGCGTTGCCGGTGATCGGGTCGAGGCCGACGTCCTTGATGTAGAAGGGCAGGGTCCGGTCCGCGCCACCGGGGCCACCGGTGGGACCGCCGAGCATGTACAGCTCGGTGAACACCCGCAGTGAGCCGATGCCGGTGAGGGTGCCGACCAGCATCATGGCCTGCCGCACGCCCGGCACGGTGATGTGCCAGAAGCGGCGGGCCGCACCGGCGCCGTCCATGGACGCCGCCTCGTGCAGTTCCTTGGGCACGTTCCCCAGCGCGGCCAGGTAGAAGATCATGTACCAGCCGAGGCCCTTCCACAGGGTCAGGCCCATCGCGGAGAACAGGATCAGCCACGAGTCGGACAGGAAGGGGATGGCGTCCCTGATCAGATGGGCCTTCTCCAGCCAGGTGTTGATCAGCCCGTCGTCGGCCAGCAGCCACTGCCAGCTCAGACCCACGACCACGCTGGAGGCGAGCACCGGGGTGTAGAAGGCGGAGCGGAAGAAGCCGATGCCGGGCAGGTTCTTCTCCACCAGGATGGCCAGCAGCAGCGGCAGCAGCACCATCAGCGGTACGACGATCAGCGCGTACAGGATGCTGTTGCGGGTCGCCAGCCAGAAGTCCGAGTCGTCCAGCATCCGGGTGTAGTTGTCCAGCCCCACGAAGCTCGCGGCGCCGCCGAGCGGCTTGGCGTCGGTGAACGACAGCAGGAGCGTGTTGAGGAACGGGAACACGCCGAAGACCACCGCGCAGACGATCGCGGGGGCGGTCCACAGCCAGGGCAGCCACCAACGGCGGTACAGCGCCGCGCCGTTGGCGCCGGGAGCGGGGCCGGGCAGCACCGCCCGGCTCAGTCGGCGTATGCGGGACGGGGCCGCGCCCGGCACGGAGACTGTGTGCTCCGCACCGGGCGCCGACACCGGCTTCGCGGTCTGCGTCGCCACGATCAGCCTGCCTGCTTCAACAGCTCGTCGGCCTTCTCCTGGGCGTCCTTCACGGCCTGCTCGGGGCTCTTCTTGCCCTGCATGGCCAGCTGGACCTGGGACACGATGGCCTTCTGCACGGCCGGGGAGACGTTGGTCTGGTAGGCGGTGGTGGTCTTGAGCTGCTCGGCGACGAGCTTGCGGGCCTGGGAGAAGGGGTCGCTGCCGGTCGCGTTCTGGAAGAACGGGTCGTCGAGCGAGGTCGTGGTCGTCGGGAAGATCACGACCTTCGGATCCTTGCACCAGGCCGTCTGGTTCTCGGCGTTGGTGAGGAACTTGGCGAACGCGAGCGCGGTGGGGGCGTGCTTGCTGGTCGCGGCGACCGAGATGTACTGAGGGGCGGCCGTGGTGTGGCCGAGCGCGTCGAAGGGCTGCTGGCCGACGCCGGTCTTGGCGTACACCGACGGGCTGTTCTGCTTCACGAAGCGCACGAAGCTCGGGTTCGTCGAACCGTAGGCGACCTGGCCCTGGCTGTACGGCGTGGAGGGGTCGTTGCTGGAGGACAGCGAGTCCTTCGGCATGGCGCCTTCCTTGTACAGCTTCGCCATCCAGGCCACCCACTGGGCGGTCCTCGGGTCGTCGGCGAAGGCGGTCGACTTGCCGTCGGCGGAGAGGGTCTTGATGTTCATCTGGTCCCAGTCGGCCGGGATCCGCCAGATCGGGTTGGCCATCGTCGCGAAGTACTTGCCCTTGGCCGACTTGGCGATCTTCTCGTAGTCGGCGAACAGACCGAACATCGTCTTCGGCGGCTTCGCCGGGTCGATCCCGGCCTTCTTCAGCATGTCGGTGTTGTACGTGAGGAGGACGCCTCCGGTGTACCAGGGCAGCACGGTGTGCGCCGCCTTCCCCGAGGCGTCCTTGTAGGTGCTGGACTTCCAGAACGCCGGGACGAAGGGCTTGGCGGCGTCCGGGTCCTTGACGCCCACGTTCAGCAGGTAACCGGCCTTGGTGAGGGCGGTCGCGGTGGGGGCGTCGATGTTGATCACGTCCGGCATCGTGCAGCCCTGGGCGTCGGCGACGGTGCGCTGGGTGAACGTGTTGTCGCCGGGGTCGTCGATCCACTTGACCGAGGTGCCGGGGTTGGCCTTCTCGAAGTCCTTGATCACCCCGTTGAAGAAGCCCCCGAAGTCCTTCTTCAGGTTGGTCGTCTGGAAAGTGATCTTCCCCTTGACGTCACCGGTGAGCTTGCCCGACCCGACGTTTCCCTCGTTGACCTTGCAACCGCCCGCGGTGGCGCCACCGTCGTCGGAGCCGCCGGAGAGGCCGCAGCCTGCGGCCGTCAACGTCACCACGACGAGCCAGGCCAGGGATCCTGTCAGTCTTCTTGCGCGCATTGCTGCCCTCCTGAGACCCAGTCTGCTGCTGGTTCAATTCACCAACTTCGACTCCGATTGATGAAAAGGTGGACCAGAATTCATCGGAGGTCAATGGGTGCTGTGTTGCTTTTAGGTTCCGGACGCGGTCGGTGCGCGGTCAGTACGCCGTCGGCGCGCGCGGCCGTACGCGGTCGGCGTGCGGGTCAGTGCCGGTGCTCGTGGTCCGGGTGCGACGGATCGCCGGGGTGCTCGTGCCCGGCGGCGTACACCACCCCGGCCCGCGCCCGGTCGAGCCAGGCGAAGAAGGCACGCCGGCCGGCGGACCGGCGCAACTCGTGGGCGACACGCTCGCGTACACCCTCGTACGGAAGGTGGTCCGAGGTGTCCGTCCCCCCGAAGGGGTCCACTCCGCGTCGCAGGGCGTCCGGGGTGAGGAAGCGGTCCGGGTTGCGGTCGTAATAGTCCCGTACCGCCGACTCCGGTACGTCCTGCTCGCTCTCCAGCGCGGCGAGCAGGACACGGGCGGCCGGGGAGTGGGCGAGCACCGCGGCGACGATGCTGCCGAGATCCGCGACGTCCTCCTCGGCCACGGCGAGCACCTGGGCCGGCCGGACTTCTTCGGGAGGCCTCAGCCCGCGCTCGGCGCAGGCCCGGCGGGCCAGTTCGTCCACGACGACCACCTGGGTCGCCCAGCGCCGCCGCTGCCGTTCGGCACGCGCCGACGCGTCGGGGCGAGCTACGGGATCGCGCGGCGGTACGACCCTCAGCAGCGCGTCCACGTGCGCCGCGGCGAGGGAGTCACCGTGCACGAGCGCGGCAACTCCCTCGGGCAGGTGGACGTGTGCGGGGCTGCCGGGTGGATGTGAACGCGCATGTACGTGGTCGCTCACGGCAGCACCTCCAGCGGTACGGCCTCCGTGTAGGCGACGTTGCCGTGCCAGGCGATCTTCGCCATCAGCCAGTACGAACCCGGTGGCACCGCACGGCCGTCCACCTCGATCACGCACTCCAGCCGCTCCCCGGCGGGCACGGTGAAGCCCTGGCAGCCCGGACCCACCCCCGGCCAGGTGCCCCACGACGACACCGCCCACAGGGTGCCGTCGACCGGACCGCGGGTGGTGTTGCGGACGGTCACCGGAACCCGGCCGAGCTCGCCCGCGCGCACCCTGATGCGCTCAACCCCCAGGCGGGACACGAGAGTCGGGCCCGCACGGCCGTCCGGCTCGCCCTCCGGGACGGTGCCCGGCACGTCGAGGGCCACGACATCCTCGTACGTCTGACCGCCGTACGACAGCAGCGCGGCGAGCCAGTGGCGGCCGGGTGCGGCGTCCGGGGCCGGGGTGACGGTGACCTCGGAGAGGGTGAAGCCGCCGGGGCCCAGCGCGTACGGCAGTTCGGCGGGTTCGGCGGACCAGCCGGGCGGTACGCGCAGGGCGACCGTGCCCGAGACCGGGGCGTCGGTGAGCTCCGAGCCGACACGGACCGTCGCGGTCACGGGGCGGCCGGAGACGGTGAGCGCGGTCGGCGAGACGTACACCGCGACGGGCATGTTGCCGCGCGGGGCGGGGCCGGAGTTGTGCAGCCAGTACCGGGTGTGGACGGGTTGCGCGGGCTCGTGCGCGGCGACGCCGGGGCCGTGCGGAGTCTTTCCGGCCTCGGGAGTCGCCAGGACCGTCGCGACCTCGAACCCGGTCAGGCCGACGTCGAGAACACCTTCCTGGCCCGGGACCAGCGGTGTCCCGGGGTTCTCCAGGACGTCGGCCCGGGCTCCGGCCGTCCATGCCAGCGGGCCGCTCACCTGGGCCAGGACCGGACGGCCGGACACCTCGTGCATCCGTACGACGACTCCGCGGCCCGGGTCCGCCGGGGCCACGCTGCCGCGGGCCAGTGGCGAGCCGACGGGCTTGAGCGCGTCGAGCAGGACCTCGCCCTCGGGCTCCAGTCCCAGCAGCTTCGCCCTCCTCGGCAGGACGGGGTCCTGCGGTGATGCGTCGCCGTCGCGCAGCCGTGCCGTGAGCGGGTGGTTGTACGCGTGGCCGGTGCGCGGCAGTCCCAGCTTCCGCCAGTCGCCCTCGCCGCCCACCACGGCGTACTCGAAGGTGTGCGACCACCGCTGGAGCTGGAAGGCCGAGCCGTCGGGGGCGGTTCGGCGGGGCGGGTCGATCCAGATGCCCGAGGGCCAGCCCGTGCAGGAGCGCATCAGCGACATGTAGAGGTCCCCGGACGACGTGACCACGCAGCCGGGTGTGCCGCGGTTGAGGACGGCGAAGCTGCGGCCGTCCCAGGCGTCGCCGGGTGGCAGGGCCTCGCCGCCGCCCGCCGCCGTGGCCCCCAGGACCGCGTCGTCCAGGTCGGCCACCAGCGCGTCGACCGCCTTGGCGTCGTCCTGCGGGCGGGCGCCCGCCACGACGAGCAGCGGCAGCCGTTCGAGGTCGCGGAGGTCGGCTCCGGGGACCCACTCCTCGCGCAGGCTCGCGCGCGGCGCGACCCAGACGGCCGCGATGCCGTGCGCGGCCAGCTGGCGGCGCAGCTCGCGTCCGGCGGCCGGGTCCCAGCCGAGCGCTTCGGCGACGACCGTGTTGCGTTCGGGGCCGCCGACGGCGATGCGGATGTCGGGCAGGTTGGAGTCGATCTCCAGGTCGCCGTAGCGCGGTCCGTCGGCGATCGTCGAGGTCGCGGTGACGCCCGCGCGGACCAGGGCCGCCGCGAGCGGGGTGCCGAGTTCACCGGCCTCGTCCCAGGAGGCGTAGACGAGTTCGGCCACGCCGATCGAACGGTGGCCCAGGAGCGCGCCCGTGTCGTCGCGGATCTCGGCACGGGCCGTGGAGCCGAGGCCGAACCAGGTGTTGGCCGGGTTGTCCAGCGTCCAGGGGAACCGCTCGCTGTCGACCTCCACGAAGCCGAACCCGCGCCCGATCACCGCGTCGGCCACCTCGTGCACCGGCAGCCCGCCCCGTACGTCGGAGGGCCAGCGGACCCGGATCAGCCGGTCGGCGCCGTCGTACCCGTCGACCGTGGTGGACACGTCGAGGCGCGCGACCCCCTTCCACAGGCACAGCCGCTGTGTGTAGCGGAAGAGGCCGAGGTCGGCGGTGACGGTGATGCGGGAGCCGGCGGGGGAGTGCTCGACCCGGACGCCCGCGGTCACGTCGCGGCTGCGGGCGGCCGTGGTGCCGGTCGGGGTGAGATGCCAGGGGCCCTCGCCGAAGCGGGGGTGCCGCGGGTACTCCTCCTGTACGACCAGCTCGTTGCCGATGTCGCCGACGCGCAGCAGGTCCCGCCCGCCCTCCGTGAGCGCGCGCAGCCGGCTCACCCCGCCGCCGCGTCCCGGGTCCACGGTCAGCTCGTAGAACTCGTTGCTGATCGTGGTGCCTACGCCCGGCACCCACTCGGAGACGGTGCCCCGCGCGAGCGGGAGCGCCTTGAGCCCCATGCCGGGGACCTCCGGCACGATCACGCGCAGCTCGCCGTTCTCCCGCACGGCGGGCAGCGGGAGACCCGTGTCGTCGAGCGGTACGAGTCCGGGGTCGTCGACGGTCAGTACGTCCTGCCGCTGCCAGGTCGCGGAGTTGAAGACCACCAGGTCGGGGCCGCCGCCCGGCAGCGGGGCCACGTGCCGGGCAAGGGCGTCGGTCGCGTCGGCGTGCACGGTCTCGGCGAGGTCCGCCAGCTCCCGCCATCCGGTGAGCAGGTCGATGTAGACCTGGTCGGACTCCGAGCCGGTGATGGCGTCGTGATGGGCGCCGTAGATCAGCTGCCGCCACGCCTTGTCGAGGGCCGCGTCCGGATAGGGGTGCCCGGTGACGAGCGAGGCGAGCGTCGCCCAGGCCTCGGCGTCGGCGAGCAGCGTCTCCCCGTACCGCTGGGCCTGCTTGGTGTCGATGTAGGAGACGTCCTTGCCGGTGTAGACGGGGTTCATGTCCCGGGTCTGCGGTGACGCCGTGCGCCCCTCGGCGTCCAGCTCGGCCCGCACGGCGGCGAAGAAGTCGCGCGGCACGGCGCTGACGAAGCGGGGCCAGACGTACCGGGCGTTCCAGTCCCGGTGGATGTCCATGACCCAGCGGCACGGCGGCGCGTAGTCCCCGCCGACCGGGAGCAGCACGTTGCGGGTGAGCGCGACCTGCTTGAGCCCCTTGAAGAGCTTGAGCGCGGCCGCCTGGGCCTCGGGCAGTGTCGGTGCGTTGTCGATGGCCCAGCCCGCGCCGTAGTGGTTGACCATGTACGCGGTCAGCAGCCCGCGCCCCGAGGGGGCGATCCAGGAGAACTCGGCGGGGAACTGCATCCGGTTCGGATCCCGGGGTTCCTCGCCGAACACGGACAGCGTGGGACCCCACTGGTGGAAGGGGCCGCGCGCCCACGAGCTGGAGGACAGTCCCGCGTCGGCCATCAGCCCCGGGAACTGCGGGTCGTGGCCGAAGGCGTCCAGCTGCCAGGCCGTCTCCGGCGACGCGCCCATGACGGCTCGCTGGAAGCCGTCCCCGTAGACGGCGTTGCGGATGGTGGCCTCGGCGCCGGTGAGGTTGGTGTTGGGCTCGTTGTAGGTGCCGCCCATGATCTCGACCCGGCCGGTCCGCAGCAGTTCCCGCAGGAAGGCGCGCTCCTCCGGGAAGGCGTCCCAGTACGGCTTGAGGTAGTCGACCTCCGCGAGCACGAAGGTGTACGCCGGGTCGCGGCGCGCCAGATCGCAGTGGGCCCGTACGAGACTCATACCGGACTGGCCGCGGGAGTCGAAGGTGCGCGCGGGCAGCCCCGTCGACGCCGGGTCGTCGGCGACGTCCCAGGTCTCGGTGTACGCGCCCTGGGTGTTCCACCAGACGGGGTCGTAGTGGAAGTGGCTGACCATGAACATCGTCCAGCCCGGCTCCGCCGCCGTGAACTCGGCGGGGTGCACGGCCACTTGGGCCTCGTCGGTGGCGATCACGTCGGTCGCGGTCACCGAGATGCCGCGGCACTCGCCCGGGGCGATGCCGGTGCGCACGGGTATCTCGGCGCGTGCGGTGCCGTCGTCGGCGACCGTGACGAGGGCCTCCCCGGCGATACCGGAGCCCTCGACGGTGAGACGGACGGTCCGGCCGGGGGTGTGGCTCAGCTCGACGGCCACGATCTGGCGCGGCTGCTCGGTGGTTCCGGCGAAGAGCTCGGTCGACTCGACAGAGGTGACGCGCATGGGGCTCCTACGAGGATGCTCGGCGGAGCACCATCGTGGCACCGAGAGGATGGTTCAAACAACCATCTTCATGTTTTCTCGGTGGTTCATCCATACATCGCCGGTCATCGTCGGCCAGGGTCAGCGAGTCCGGCGGCTCTTCACCGTGTGCTGCGGGGTGATGTGGTCGGTCAGCGCCAGTGAGGCGCTCGCGCGCTGGTAGGAGAGCTGGGCGACCCGGACGTACAGACAGTCGATGAGGACGAGCACGGAGTGCCGTCCGCCGATGCTCCCGGTGCGGAAGCTGGTCTCCGAGGTGGCGGAGATCAGCCGGATGTCGGCGGCCCGGGCCAGCGGCGAGCGCGGGTCGGAGGTGAGCGCCACGGTGGTGGCGCCGCGCTCCTTGGCGAGCTCGAAGGGTTCGATGGTCTCGCGGGTCGCCCCGGAGTGCGAGATGCCGATGGCGACGTCCGCCGGGGTGAGCAGCGCGGCGGAGGTGGCCGCCCCGTGCACCTCGCTCCAGCCCCGCACCGAGCAGCCGATGCGGAACAGCCGGGTCTCGGTCTCCTGGGCGACCGCGCCGCTGCCGCCGACGCCGTAGACGTCGATGCGGCGGGCACGGGCGACAGCCTGGGCCGCCCGCTCCAGCGCGTCCAGGTCCATGCGGTCGATCGTCTGCTGGACCGCGCGCAGGTCGGCGCTGCCGACGACGGCGACGACGCGTTCGAGATCGTCGTCCGGGGAGATCTCGGGGCCGATCTCCGCGCTGCCCCAGTCGGACACCTCGCCGCGTCCGCGCTCCTGGGCCAGCTCGATCAGCAGGTGCTGGTACGAGTCGAGGCCGATGGCACGGCAGAACCGGGTCACCGTGGCCTGTGACGTGCCCGTGCGGCGCCCCAGCTCGGCGGCGGAGGAGTGGGTGACCGCCGCGGGATCCGCCAGGATCAGCTCGCCCACCTTCCGGAGCGAGCCGGCCAGCCGGGGCAGCTCGGTGCGGATCAGTGAGGTGACGTCCGTCGGGGGCATTCCGTTGCCGGCGCCGGTCCGTTCCATGGGGTACCCGATCTCCTCGGTGGTGCCTGCTGTGCAGCTGAGAATGTATCAGCCACCCACCATCTCGCAGATTGAATCTCAGGACCAAAGGTGCCTCTGGCCCGGGCCGGGTCCGGGGTGCGGTGACGGCGCCGGTGGAGGGGGCGTTGCCCGCCGCTCGTGACCTATGGTTTATTCATTCAAGTAAGCTCGTAAGGGATGGTGGTTTCATCCACCGGTGGGGAGTGCCGCGTGTCCGTCGACTCTGTGAACGCCAGCGGGTTTGCGCGTGAAGGCCTGGACGCCCTGAACCGCATCGCCGCGTCCGCCGAGTCCGCCGAGGGTGAAGTGCGGCGCGCCGCCGAGCTGATCGCTCACTGTGTGCGGACCGACGGCGTCGTCCAGGCGTTCGGCACCGGCCACTCCCAGGCCCTCGTCCTGGAACTCGCCGGACGCGCCGGGGGGCTCGTGCCCACGAACCGGCTGAGCATCGCCGACCTCGTGCTGTACGGCGGCGACGACCCGAGCGTCCTCGACGACCCGCTCCTGGAGCGCGAGCCCGGTGTCGCCGAGCGGATCTACGACCTCGCCGAGCCCCGGCCCGAGGACCTGTTCGTGATCATCTCCAACTCGGGCGTCAACAGTGTGATCGTGGAGATGGCTCTGCGGGCCAAGGAACGCGGTCACCGCGTCCTGGCCATCACCTCCCTGAGCCACACCCGGGCGGTCCCCGCCTCCCACCCCAGCGGCCGGAAACTCGCCGACATCGCCGACGTCGTCCTGGACAACGCCGCGCCACGGGGGGACGCTCTGCTCGAACTCCCCGGCGGTGGCTCCGTCTGTGCCCTGTCGACTCTGACCGGCGTGATGCTCGTCCAGATGGCCGTCGCCGAAGCGGCCTCGCTGCTGCTTGCCGCGGGGGTGCGACCGCCGGTTTACGTGTCGGCCAATGTGCCCGGGGGGTTCGAGGGGAACCTTGACCTTGAGACGCGGTATGCGGGGCGGATTCGGCGTACGGCGAGCTAGACGCTCCGCTTGGTGGGGCTGTGAACCTGCGGGTTCGTTGTGGCTGGGCGCGCCCCGCGGCGGAGCCGCAAATCGATACAGCCCCGCGCCCCTAGAGGGGCGCCAGCGCCTCCTCCAGTGGGAAGTGGCAGGCCGCCCTGTGGTGGGCAGTCTCGGGTGTCGGCGTGGGGGAGGTCTCGGCGCAGATGTCCTCCGCTCGCCAGCAGCGGGTTCTGAACCTGCAGCCGGACGGCGGGTCGGCCGGTGACGGGATTTCGCCGGTCAGCAGGATGCGCTCCCTCTTCGGCCCGCCCCCGGTCGCCAGGGACGGGGCCGCCGACAGAAGTGCCGCCGTATAGGGGTGCCGCGGCTGCTCGAACAGCTCCTCCGCCGGTCCCGTCTCCACGATCCTGCCGAGGTACATCACGGCGACCCGGTCGGCGACATGCCGGACCACGGACAGGTCGTGCGAGATGAACACATACGCCAGTCCCAGCTCGTCCCGCAGATCACCCAGCAGGTTGAGCACCTGCGCCTGCACCGACAGGTCGAGCGCGGAGACGGGTTCGTCGCACACGATGACATCGGGCTCCAGCGCCAGGGCGCGGGCGATCCCGATCCGCTGCCGCTGGCCCCCGGAGAACTCCTGCGGGTGGCGACGTGCGTCGGACGCGCGCAGCCCGACCATCTCCAGCAGCTCACCCACGCGCGCCGCGCGCTTCGAGGCGGGCACGAGGTCGCGGTGGGTGAGCCACGGCTCGCTGATCAGATCCGCCGCGCACAGCCGGGGGTTGAGCGAGCCGAACGGGTCCTGGAAGACCATCTGCACCTTGCGGCGCCAGGCGAGCAGCTTCGCCCCCGACAACGAGAACGGGTCCACTCCGTCGAACCGTACGGTGCCCGCGTCGGGCCGCTCCAGCATCAGCAGCACCCTGGCCAGCGTGGTCTTGCCGCAACCGGACTCGCCGACCAGGCCGAGCGTCTCCCCGCGCTCCAGACGCAGGTCCACCCCTTCGAGCGCGCGCAGCCTGGTGCTGCCCTTCGCGGTACGCGGAACCGCGAAGCTCTTCGTCAGGCCGGTGGCCTCCAGCAGTGTCGTCCCGGGCTCAGGCATCGGCCAGTTCCTTCCCGAAGTGGCAGGCGGCGGCGCGGTCGGTTCCGGTCGCGGCCAGTACCGGCAGGTGCGTGGCGCACAGGTCGCGGGCCATGGGACACCGCAGACGGAAGGCGCAGCCGGAGGGTACGGAGCGGGGATCGGGCGGGCTGCCGGGGATGGAGTTCAGCCGGGTGCCCTTGTGCTGCTCGGCCGGCACAGACTCCAACAGGCCCCGCGTGTACGGATGGTTGGGCTTGCCGAACACCTCGGCAACCGGGCCGGTCTCCACGACCGTACCCGCGTACATGACGGCGACCCGGTCCGCGTGCTCGGCGACCAGGCCGAGGTCGTGGGTGATGAGCACCAGGGCCATCCTCTGCTCGCTCCGCAGTTCGCGCAGGAGGTCCATGATCTGGGCCTGCACGGTGACGTCGAGCGCTGTGGTGGGTTCGTCGGCGAGC
This sequence comes from Streptomyces umbrinus, assembly GCF_030817415.1. Lineage (NCBI taxonomy): Bacteria > Bacillati > Actinomycetota > Actinomycetes > Kitasatosporales > Streptomycetaceae > Streptomyces > Streptomyces umbrinus. The sequence continues at coordinate 10,346,974 of NZ_JAUSZI010000002.1, forward strand.
AGGACCTTCGGCCGGAGTGCGACCGCCATCGCGATCAGCAGCCGCTGGCGCATGCCTCCGGAGAACTGGTGCGGGTAGGCGCCCGCACGCGAGCGCGCCTCCGGGATGCCGACGCGTTCCATCAGCTCGACCGCTTTCGCCCGCGCCGCGCGCCGGGACAACCGCTCGTGGATGCGGAACGGCTCCGCGAGCTGCGCCCCCACCGTCTGGACGGGGTTGAGCGCGCTGAGAGCGTCCTGGAAGACGATGGCGAGGCCCGGTCCGGCGAGCCGACGCCTGGCCCGTGAGCCGAGCGCGAGCAGGTCCTCGCCCTCCAACAGGGCCTGCCCGCCCACGACTTCGGCGGCCGGATCGAGCAGCCCGGCGACCGCGTGCGCCGTCATGCTCTTGCCGCACCCGGACTCGCCCAGCAGAGCCAGCGTCTCGCCCGAACGCACGGCGAAACTCACGCCGCGTACGACGGGGAGGGGCCCTGTGGCGGTACGGATGTCGACCGACAGGCCGTCGACGGTCAGGGTGTCAACGGTCAGGGTATCGGCCCGGGTTGAGGCACGGTCGCCGGGAGCGGGAGCGGCTCCCGGCTTTGCCGGGGCGGGCTCGGCTTCTGCCTCGGGTACGGCTGGGGGATGAGGTGCGGCTTCGGGTACGGCCGGGGCGTGCTCGATCTCCGACCCCGATGGGGTCGGGCCGTGCTCGGGCTCCGCCCCCGCCATGACCGCGGCCGTCTCGGCGGTCGAACTCTGACGGGCCCCCTTCGCCCCGGTCGCCGGCCGGCTGAGCCGTCCGCGGCCCCCGCGGCGCAGGCCGTGCCGCCACCGCTGGCCCGGGTCGGTCGCGAGGCGGGCCCAGGCGGCGAGGACGGTCGCCGACACGGTGGTGACGACGATGGCGAGCCCGGGGAAGACCGCGATCCACCACGAGCTCTGGAGCTCCTGGCGCCCCTGGGCCACCATCAGGCCCCAGCTCACGTCCGGCGGTTGGATGCCGATGCCGAGGAAGCTCAGCGAGGACTCGGTCAGCATCACGAAGCAGAAGTCGAGCGCGGCGACGGTGAGCAGGGTGGGCAGCACGGTGGGAGCGACATGGCGTCGGATGCTCGCCCAACTGCTGGTGCCGAAGGTGCGGGCCGCGTCCATGAACAGGCGACTGCGCAGTTCCGCGGACTCGGCCCGCGCGGTGCGCAGGTACACGGGGATCCGGGCGACGGCGAGTACCAGCACGATCCCGGAGGCGCTTGGCGAGAACACGTACAGCACGACCACGGCCAGCAGAAGAGACGGGAAGCTGAGGATCACGTCGGCGATCCGCAGGGACACGTTCTCGCGCCAACCGCCGTGGTAGCCCGCCCACATGCCCCAGACCGAGCCGACGACGAGCGAACACAGCACGGCGGGCACGGCCACGGACAGGGTGGTCCCGGCCGCGGCCATCAGCCGAGCGGCGACCGGTCGGCCCAGGGAGTCGCTGCCGAGGAAGAATGCCCAGCCGTGGTCGAGACTGAAGGGCTCCCGTCCGGGATCGCGGAGGTTCTGACGTGTCGCCAGGTCCCCGATGAGCAGCGGACCCAGCACGGCACACAGTGCGACGCCGATGAGGATCAGGACCGCCGCGCAGGCGAACCGGTCCTGGAGGAGCAGGGCGAGCCACTTCCGCCGAGCCGTCACCACCTGGTCGGCCGCAGGAGTTGTGCCGCTGCCGTTGCCCGCGTCCTCCGGGACGTCGCCGCTCCCGGCGATGTCGCTCTGGCCGTTGTTCTTCTGGAGCATGTCACTTCCTTGACTCACGCCGCCGCCCGCTGCCGGACACGCGGGTCGAGGATCGCGTGGCAGATGTCCACGAGGATGTTGAGCGCGAAGATCACCAGGGCGGTCAGCAGCACGGCGGCCTGCAACACCGCGAAGTCGCGCTGAAGAACCGAGTCGATCATGAGCTTGCCGATGCCGGGCCAGCCGAAGATGGTCTCGACGACGACGGCACCGTTGACCAGTCCGACGGCGAGGTCGCCCGCGACGGTGAGGGCGGGCGCGGCCGCGTTGCGCAGGGCGTGCCCGAAGACCACCCGCACTTCGTTGGCACCCTTGCTGCGCGCGACTTTGACGTACGGGGCGGAGAGCGCGGAGACCATGGCGCCGCGCACCACCTGGACCAGCACACCGAAGGGGCGGATGAGCAGTGTGGCCACGGGCAGGACCCAGGCCGCGGCGCCGCTCGTGCCGGAGGTGGGCAGCCAGCCCAGCGTCACCGCGAAGACCAGCACGCCCATGATGGCGAACCAGAAGTCGGGCACGCTCGCGGCCGTCGAGGACAGGAAGCTCGCGATCCGGTCGGTGGCCGAGTTGGGCCGGTAGGCCGCCAGGCTGCCGATCACCACGGCACCCACGATGGCGAGCAGCATCGTCCATCCGGCCAGCTGGAGGGTGGCGGGGAAGGCCCGCAGGACCGACTCGCTCGCCGACTGGGCGGTGCGCAGCGACTCGCCGAAGTCGAGGTGGGCGACCTGGACCAGGTAGTCGCCGAACTGGTTGACCAGTGGCTGGTCGAAGCCGTTGCGGGCGGAGAACTCGGCCCTCATCTCCGGGGTCGCACTGAGGGGGAGATACAGATTGGCGGGGTCTCCGGTGAGCCGGGCCAGGAAGAACACTCCCAGGACCACGACCAGCAGGGGAATGACACTGGAGACCGCGCGGCGACGCAGCATCGTGAACATCGGTCAGCTCCTTCCTCGGTCCGCGCGGCGCATGTCGGAGAGCCGCATTTCGTCGTTCGTCGCCGAGTCCGGCCGGTAGCGGACGTGCGAGGAGAGGGCGAGGATGCCGGTCATGTTGGCCATCACGGCGTCCCGTACGACCTCGTCGTTCTGGTGGGCGAACGCGTCCGCGAAGGCCTTCTGTCGCTTGTCGCCCGACGCGAGCTGCGCCTGCTTCGTCAGCGCGTCGAGTTCGGGGGTGCCGTAGCTGCTCTGGGCGCCCTTGCTGCCGTAGATCTGTCCCATCGTGAACGCGGCGTCTCCCGCCTGGTTGCCGTGCTGTGCCTGGAGGAGGGTGGGGCCGATGCCCTTGGGGAAGGGGCGCAGCAGGTACTCCAGCCAGGCGTTGACGTCCAGCATCTTGATCTTGACCTTCAGTCCCGCCTTGAGCAGGCCGTCCTGCACGACCTCCATCGCCTCGGCGGCCTTCGGGTAGATGCCGGTGCGGCCGATGATCGTGATGGTGGTGCCGGTCGGCACTCCGTCGGCCCGGGCCTCGGCGACCAGGCGCTTGGCGCGCTTCGGGTCGTACGGCCAGGGGTTGACGCGCGGGTTGTATCCGGTGACGCCCTTCGACACGAGCTGTCCGCTCGGCCGCCCGGAGAAGACCGCGGTGACCAGACCTTCCCTGTCGACGGCGTAGTTGATGGCTCGTCGGATCCGCACGTCGTCGAGAGGCGCCTTGGTGGCGTCCATCCGCAGGTACGAGACCTCGTTGGTGGTGAACTCGACGGCCCGGTCGCCCGCCCCGTCCTCGGGAGCCAGCCCGATCGCCACATCCGCCTCGTTGTTGGTGACCATGGCCGCACGTACGCTGCCCTCCGCGCGCCAGACGTACTTGGCCGCCGCGTAGTCGGGGGTCTCGCCCCAGTAGCCGGAGAAGCGCTTCAGCCGGAGGAAGCGGCCCTGGCTCCACTCGTCGATCCGGTACGGACCGGTACCGACCGGCTCACGCACTCTGGAATCGGGGTCCGTGCTCGTCGGCACGATCTCGACGAAGGACAGACGCAGCGGGAGGATCGGGTCCGGCTCGGCCGTGGTGACCTCAAGTGTGGTGTCGTCGACCGCCTTTGCGGTGATCTTGCTGTCGGTGAAGATGTATCCGTCGACGTTGCAGTCGATGTCCGAGTCCGTGGCGCGCTTGATGGAGAACGCGGCGGCCTCGGCCGTGAACGGAGAATCGTCATGGAACTTGACCCCTTCGCGCAGGGTGAAGGTCCACGAAGTGGGTGAGTTACGCGTCCACTTGGTGGCCAGTGCCTGTTCCAGTCGCCCGGTGGACGGGTCGCGCTCGGTGAGCGCCTCCGTGATGTTGGCGCGCGTCACCCGGCCCGTCGCGGTGAGCGAGGCATCGCACGGCTCAAGGGTCGGAGGCTCCTCGGGCAGTACGACGCGCAGGGTGCCGGGGCCTTCCCCGATGGGGTCGCCGCCGGCCACCGAGCATCCCGAGACGGCGAGCAGTACGCCAACGGACGCGAGCGCGCCCGCCGTTCGCCCCCGGCGGATGCGGGTGGCCGAAGGAGTGCGTACTGAGCCTGGGTCGGTCACTGTTCCTCCGCGCTGTTCTACGACCACGAACTTTGTCCACATGGAAAAACCTGATTTAGATATGTGGACGCTCATTATTGAGTCGGTGGCGTCGAAGGCGTCAAGGGGTGTGCAGCAAGCCCTTAACATCCGCAGGGCGATGTGCCCAGGGAGTCCTCATACGTGAACGGCTGTGTGGCGGAGGATGGGGTATGTGTGCGCCGGGTCACACAGCGGGGCCGGTCAGTTCGGCGGAGACAGCCGGTCATACCGACGACATCGCCCGCATTCCCTGTGAGGAGAGCCGGCCATGGACCGTGAACGGGTTCTTTCCTGGACGAAGGCCGAACGGCTCGGCCTCGCAGACTTTCTCGACGATCTCGAAGGCACCGACTGGGAAGCGCCATCACTCTGCACCGGCTGGACCGTGCACGACGTGGTGGCTCACCTGACCCTGTCGACGCGCACCACACTGCCCGGAATGGTCAAGGGGATGGTCCGGGCGCGCGGCGACTGGGAGCGCATGGAGTTCGACGCGGCGAGGCGACGGGCGGCCGACTTCGGCCCCGCCGAACTCATCGCGCAGTTCCGCGAGACCGCGGCCTCGGCCCGCCGCGCGCCCCTGTCCGCGCCGTTGGATCCGCTGGTCGACGTCCTGGTCCACGGCCGGGACATCGCCCGCCCGCTGGGCCGCGTACGCCCCACCCCTCAGGAGCAGACGGTCGCGTCCCTGGAACACGTCCTGGCCAGCCCGTTCTACGGCGCCCGCAAACGCCTGCGGGGCGTACGGCTGGTCGCCACCGACGCGAACTGGTCGAGGGGCGTGGGCCAGGACGAAGTGCGGGGCCCGGCAGGCGACTTGCTCCTCCTGGCAACGGGCCGGGCCGCGGGGCTGGCGGGCGTGTCGGGACTGGGCGCGGAGCGGCTCGGGAGAGTGCTGTAGCTGTTGGAGCGGCGGGCGAACCATGGACGCGGCCGGCCACTCCGGACGGCCTTCGGCGCAGTCGGCCGCAACTTGGTCAGCAGCCGCACCGAGCGCTACGCCGGCCGCGTCCGTCAGGTGCTCGCTGATCGCCCACGGACCCACGGTCGTGTCGGAGCACCCGGCCGGTTTGGCGGAACAGGGCCGGCACCAGGCCGAATCGAACTGCTGGTCCCGCTCTCGACGGTTAACGTGTCCAGCGCCCGAGGAACTGCGCGAATCGGAGAAGGTGTTGACGGAACGGTTGAACGGATATCGCCCCACACTCGAGGACGTGGCGCGCAGGGCCGGGGTGTCGAAGTCCACGGTGTCCCGTGTGATCAACGGCGAGCCCAGGGTGCGGGCCGCGGTCGCAGAACGCATCCGAGAGGCCGTGGACGAACTCGGCTACGTACCCAACCAAGCCGCCCGAAGCCTGGTCACCCGCCGCAACAACGCCGTCGCCGTCGTGGTCACCGAACCGCAGAACCGGCTCTTCGTGGATCCGTACTTCGACTGTCACCTGCGTGGCATCCGGCAGGAACTCGTCCAACAGGGAGCACAGCCGGTACTGCTGTTCATCGAGGAGCCGGACGACTATCCGCGTGTCGGGAACTTCCTGGGCGGCGGCCATGTCGATGGCGCCCTGCTGTTCTCGCTGCGTAACGACGACCCGTTGCCTTCCATGGTCGAGCACATGGGCCTGCCCGCGATCTTCGGCGGGCGCCCGGCCGTCGGCTCCGGCCACCGCAGCCACGGCTACACGTACGTCGACGCCGACAACCGCGGCGGAGCCAGGGAAGCCGTGCGGCATCTCGTATCACTGGGACGCCGACACATCGGGACCATCACCGGGCCGCTCAACCAGGCTTCGGCGATCGACCGTCTCGACGGCTACCGGGACGTACTCCTGGACACGCCGCCCCGGTTGATCGCCGAGGGCGACTTCACGCTGCAGGGTGGTGCCACCGTCATGTCCGAGCTCCTCGACCGGTGCCCCGATCTGGACGCGGTCTTCGTCGCCTCGGACCTGATGGCTTCCGGTGCCCTGCGGGTGCTGCGGGAGCGGGGGCGGAGCGTGCCGGAGGAGGTGGCGGTTGTCGGCTTCGACGACCTGGCGCCCATCGCCGAGGCGACGGAGCCACCACTGACCACTGTGCACCAGGACATCGAGGACATGGGACGCCTGATGGCCCGGCTGCTGTTCAAGCAGACATCGGACGAGCTCGCGTCGCGAGACGACAGCCATCCGCTGTCCTCCGTGGTCACCCCGACACGCTTGGTCGTGCGGAAGTCCGCCTAGACGAGTGCTGCTGCGGACCTGCCGGACTCCGCGATACGGCCTGCCGGAGCGACCGAGCTCGTACGGAAGGCACGCCCTGGTGCTGCCGCTCGCGGGCAGGTGTTTCACCACGGTCAGGCGGGCGGAGTGGGAGACGACGCAGGACTCGGGGACGCCATGTCCGAAGAACGGTCGAGCACGGCTGGATGCGCCGGGCCCTGACAGCGGCGGACGAGACTCCGCCTCCGCCTGCCGCACATCCATCCGGCAGGACCCCGCTCGACCGTGGACGGCTGACCAAGCGGATCAGCGAAACCATGACGGCCGGACCGCCCGGCAAAGGTGTTTGCCTGTGCCGTCGTCCGGATGGTGGGGTGGCACGGTGACCGACCACGATGAGGCGGCGGGTGTCCGTCCGTTGACTCTGGCTTGGGTGAGCCGGCACCTGGAAGCCGGGGAACGGATCGTCAGGACAGAGGTGCTGCACGGCGGCATCACCGCCGAAACGCGGCGGTTGACCGTCGGCACGCGGGACGGCGGCACCCGTGACCTGGTCCTGCGGACTTTCGTCGGCGTGGAGCATGCCGAGGAGTGGCTGAACAGGGAGGCAGGCGCCCTGACCCTGCTCAAGGGGACCGGCGTGCCGGCCCCTGGACTGGTCGGGGTTGATCCGACCGCCGCGTACTGCGAGTATCCGTCGCTCCTCATGACGCATTTGGCGGGCCGGACGGTCCTCGACGACGAGGGACTGGAGACGCGCGTCCCTCTGCTGGCCCGTCAACTCGTGGCGATCCACGCTGTTCGACCCGCCGAGCGGCCCCGGGAGTATGTGGCGCTGACCACCGCCGACACTGTTGTGACTCCGAAAGGCGCCGACGCGGTGGTATGGGCCGCGGCGATCGACGTGATCCGTAAGCCCGCGCCGCCCTGTGAAGGGCGGTTCCTGCACCGGGACTTCCACCCCGGCAACGTGCTGTTCGACGTGGCGCCCGCACGGCCCGCAGGGGCCCGGATCACCGGTGTCGTCGACTGGGCGGCTGCCTCCTGGGGCCCGGTGGATCTCGATGTGGCGCACTGCTCCACCAACCTCGCGCTGCTGCACGGCCCGGCGTGGGGTCTGCGGTTCGCTGAGGCGTACGAGGAGGCCGGCGGGATGCCGGCCGCGACCGCGAGCGCGCGGCTGTACTGGCGGGTGCGGGACGGGCTGGCGTTCTCAGAAGAAGTGCGGTTGGTGTCGCAGCCATGGCGGGAGGCAGAGAGGACGGAGCTGACGACGCGTGTCGTGGAGGAGCGGCTGGATGCCTATGTCACCGCCCTGATGGACGCGCCGGGCTGAGCCACGGAGGTCCGGGGCGCGGGCACGGCGGCGAGCGCCGGAACCGCCTCCCGCGAAAGGAGAGCCCCCGCAGGCAAGAGCCTGCGGGGGCTTTTCGGCGGACCGTTGCCGACCTCGGAGGGCCGTTCGTCAGGCGTACGGGTCGAAGGGGGTTCCGGCCGGGCTCGTGTAGTCGAGAGCCCACTGGAAGTCGCCGTCGTCGATCTTGAATGTGGCCGAGCCGAAGTCGGCGCTGCTGAGCTTGTCGCGGTAACCGGCCGGGTAGCCCTCCCAGCCGACGAGCCGCGGGTAGAACCAGTTTCCCGTGGCGTTCTCCGCCGGCTCGTCGTTGCTGTTGGCGAAACGGAAGCAGTGACTCGAGACGCCGTCCTTGTGGTACACGATCTTCGGGTGGGTGCCGTCGAAGCGGATCTGCGACCGTGCGAGCGTCTGGTAGCTGTTGTGCTGGGACACCGACACGTACTGGACCTCGTTGTTGTTGATCCACACGATGACGTGTTCCCAGTCGTGGGTGTGCCCGATGGCCGCCGGGCCGAGCGTCACCTGGTCCTTCTCGAAGTAGCTGGCGTACATGACCGCGCACCAGCCGTTGTTGCACTTCTCGCGCGAGTAGGTGTTGGCGTTGTTCAGCTGGGCGGGGTCGTGGCACTTGCCGTTGACGTCGCCCCCGAGCTTCAGTCCGGGGTTGATGGTGCCGTCGGCGCCGATGGCGGCGGTGGCGTAGCAGCCGTCGCTGTCGTAGTCGTAGGCGGGGGAGTAGGTCTGCTCCAGGCCGTTCGCGTTCTGCGGCAGCAGGGTCAGGACGTTGGCGTGGGCGGTCGCCGGGATCGCGACGACGAGCGTCATCGCGCCGAGTGTGCCGAGAAGTGCGTTGGCGAGGGATCTCAACTTGCGCATGCGGACTCCTGGTTGAACTGAGCGGCCGGCGTCAGCAGTAGAGGTTGCCGCCCGGCGAGACGCCGAGGATCGAGGTGAAGCGGTTGTAGGCGTCCACACGGCTCTGCACCTGGGCGGGGTTCTTGCCGTCGCACTCCAGGGAGCCGTTGATGGAGCGGATGGTCTGGCCGAAGCCGGCCTGGTTGACCATGGCGTTGTGCGGGGTCATGGTGCCGGGGCCGTTCTGGGTGTTCCAGTACCAGAGGCCGGTCTTCCAGGCCACGGCGGCGTCGTTCTGCACGAGCCAGGGGTTGCCCAGGAGGTCGATGCCCAGCGCGTCGCCCGCGGCCTTGTAGTTGAAGTTCCAGCTGAGCTGGATCGGTCCGCGGCCGTAGTACGCGGCCTGGCCTGCCGGGCAGCCGTACGGCTGGCCCCAGTCGCAGTAGTGGGGGTAGTTGGCGGTGTTCTGCTCGACGATGTGGACGAGACCGCCGGTCTCGTGATTGACGTTGGCGAGGAAGGCGGCGGCCTCCTGCTTCTTCACCGTGTCGCTGCCGGTGTTCGCGAAGCCCGGGTAGGCGCTCAGCGCGGCGGTCAGGCCGCTGTACGTGTAGAACGAGTTCCGGCTCGGGAACATCTGGTTGAACTGGCCCTCGGTGACGACGAATCCGGACGGTGTGCCGCCGCCACCGCTCGCGGGCGCGTTCCACTTCTGGTTCGCGCCGCCCGAGCAGGTCCAGATCTGCAGGCGGGTGCCGTTGGCGCTGTTGTTCCCGGTGACGTCCAGGCACTTGTTCGCGGCCGGGTTGACGATGTCCCTCGCGCCGCTGACCACCCACTGCTGGTTGGAGCTGCCGGCACAGTCCCACAGCTGGACCGTCGCGCCGTCCGCGGTGCCGCGGTCGACGATGTCCAGACACTTGCCGAGCGCACGCAGTGTGCCGTCACCCGGGTTGGACCAGATCTGGGCGCCTGTCCCGTTGCAGTCGTAGAGCTGTACGGCGGTGCCGTTGGCGTTGCTGGCGCCCGCGACGTCGACGCACTTGCCGGCGAGCCCGGTGATCGAGCCGTCGGCGGCCTGGGCGGGCGTCACGGTGAGCAGGGCGGTGAGGACCGCGGACAGCGCGGCGAAGACCGCGGTCCGGCCGAGGAAACGGGGTCTGTACATGGTCGAGGACGCTCCTTGGGTGTAAGGGGTGGAACGGCCGTCCCCTGAGCGAGGGGACGGCCGTCGTCGGAGCTGGGGTGTTCAGGGGTAGCTGGTCAGATTGGCCACGTTGGTCGTGGAGTTGGAGGGGCCGCCCGTGCCGTTGACCACGTGCCGGATGGTGCCCACTCCGCCGAGGGAGACGGTCACCATGCTGGTGAAGCGCACATTGGAGTTGGTCGGCGCCTCGATGGCCCGTTCGGCGGCCACGCCCGGGTTGACGTTGAAGTAGCAGTAGCTGCCGAAGCCGTACACCTGGTGGCTGGTGACGGAGTTCGCGACCTTGTAGGCGGCGTAGCCCTGGGTGGAGCCGTTCATCCAGGACGCCTGGTTCGGTGGGTCGTACGGCATCTCGTTCTGGTAGAAGTACGTGCGGCCGCCGTTGCCGTTCCAGATGGTCTGGTACTTCTGGTAGTGCTCGACGAACAGGCCGTACGCCGTGACGTTGTCGCCGTTGACGATCAGGCCGGTGTCCCCGGTGTTGGTGTTCCAGCCGACGCCGCTGCCGTGGTCGGCGCGCCAGATCCAGGTGTGGTCGGCGATGACGTTGTCGCTGTTGATCACCAGGCTGGTGGTCGCCTTGCCGACGGCGGCGCCGCCGACGCGGAAGTACACGTCGTGCAGGGACGTCGGGTTCGCGGTGTGCGAGGCGGACGAGCCCGTCGGGCCGACCTCCATGAGAGTGGGTGAGTTGGTGGTGCCCGCGTCGAAGAGGACGCCCGCGACCTTCACGCCGTCCACGTCGGCCACCTTCATCGCGGTGACGCCGTTGTCCGGGATGAACGTGGCGAGGCCCAGACCGAGCACGACGGTGTCGGCGCGGTTCACCTGGAGTGTCTGGTTGAGGTGGTAGACACCCGGGGTGACCAGGAGGTTCTTGCCTGCCGCCAGCGCCGCGTTGATGTCCGCGGCGGTCGCACCCGGCTTCACGACGTAGAAGGTGTCGAGGGACAGCGAGCTGCCGGACGGGGTTCCGTTCGCCCAGCTGGTGCCGGTGGAGTTGGACCGCACGGACGGCACGAAGACCTGGTAGGCGCCGTTGCCGTCGACGTACAGGGACGGCTTCTCCCGGCTGACCGGGCTCTGCCCGACCGTGGTGTACGGCGGGCTGGGGAAACTGGTGGCCGGGACGCCCTGGCTGCCGACGAAGACCATGTTCCAGTTGGAGCCGGTCCAGCTGCCGAGCTGCGAGTTGCGGGTCAGCCACTGCTGCTGGCTGCCGGAGTTGACCTGCCCGTCGATCTTGGTGTCGGCGAGCAGACCGCCGCTGGACCAGCCGTTGTCGTCGAGGGCGACGTTGCCGCGCAGGTGCATCCGGCGGTACGAAGCTGCCTGCGAGACCGCCCAACGGTCGGTGCCGCCGGTCGGGTTGACGGACAGGTTCTCGGCGCCGCGCCAGAAGTTCTGCGTCGCGTTGCCCTGGAACCAGTCGGCCTCGGCATGCACCGCGCCGTTGATCGTGACCGCGTCCGGGGTCAGACCCAGACCCGCGACCTGGGTGTAGAAGCCGACGTTGACATCGGCGTTGTAGGAGCCCGGCTTGAACAGGACGGCGTAGCGCTGGGAGCCGAACTGGTTCGTCTCCTGCTGCTGGAAGATCGAGTTCACCCTGGTCTGGATCGTCGACGACGACATCGACGGGTCGAAGACGACGACGTTCGGGCCGAGGTCCGGATTCGTGCCGGACTGCGTCACGGGGACCACCTGGAAGCGCTGGGCGGCGCTGCCGTTGCAGGTGTACTGCACGAACTGCACGCTGTCCGCGGTCGAGGCGCCGGGGTCGTCCAGACACTTGCCGCTGTTGCGGTTCACGAAGTGGTAGGCGCCGCCGCCCTCGTCGACCGGCAGCCACTGCTGGTTGGTGCCGCCGCCGTAGGCCCACAGGTGGACGGGCGCGTTGTCGGCCGTGGACGTGTCGGCGACGTCCACGACCTGGCCGGTGTTGTTGCCGTTGTTGATACGGATGTAGCCGTCGCTGGTGGCGGTGAAGCTCCACTGCTGGGCCGTTGAGCTGTTGCACGCGTGCTGCTGAACGACGGTGCCATTGGCGGTGGCGGCGGACCTGGCGTCCAGACATCTGCCGCTCGCGGCGTTCATGACGGTGGCGAAGCCGGTGGGCAGTGCGGCGGCCGCGCTCGCCGCCGCACTCGCGGGCGCGGGTGCGGAGGTGAGCAGAGAAGCGACGGCCGCGGTGACCAGCGCGGCGGCAGTGGATCTGCGGCGGCGCTTGAGCGCGGCGGGCAAGTGGGTGAACACGGATTCTCCTTGCCGAAGGGTTCGGCGAATGGGGGGGGTGGGGGCCGAAGGGTTCGGCGAATGGTGGGAGTGGGGGTGGGGCTGGGGCTGGATCAGCCGGTGTACGCGGCGAAGACGCGGGTGTAGTCCCAGTTGGACTGGCCCACACCGGAGCAGCTGTCGGCGGGGCCGCCGGTGCACGGACGGTCGCGGTTCACGGACCAGAAGGTCAGCCGGGCCAGGTGGTGTTGCTGGGCGTAGGCGAGCATCGTCCGGAAGTCGTTCACCGTGACGGTCTCGTTCTGGTCGGTGATGCCGTTCATCGACGAGATGCCCATGAGCCGGTAGGCCTGGTCGTCGCCGTAGCCGTAGGCGTTCTTCAGCGCGTTCTTGAGGCCTTCGGCGGCCCGCGTACTGAGGTTGCCCATGTTCTGGCCGGCGCCGCCGAAGTTGAACGGCATGATCGTCCAGGCGTCCACGGTCAGACCGGAGGCGGCGGCCCGGTTGATCAGGCTGGTGTCTGGCCCGCTCTGACCGGTGCCGATGGTGACGTAGACCTTCAGGCCCGGGTTGTTGGCCTTCACGGTCTTCAGGGCATCCACGGTCCGCTGCTGCACGGTCGGGCTGTTGTAGGCGTCGGCTTCGAGGTCGATGTCGATGGCCTTGAGCCCGTACGCGCTGATGACCCTCTGGTACGCGGCGGCGAGTTCGCTCGCGGTGGAGCAGGAGCTCTCCAGCTTGTTGCCGCTCCAGCCGCCGAAGGACGGGACGACGTCGCCGCCGTTCGCCCGCACGGTGTTGATCGTCTGCTGGTCGACGCCGCCGGTCAGCGCCCGTCCGCCGTCCCACTGGGGGTTGCAGTAGCCGTTGCTGAGCACGAAGGCGAGGGTGAAGTACTTGACGCCGGTGGCGTTGGTGACCGTGGTGGGGTTCGGCGGGCTGCCCCAGCCGTTGTAGAGATAGGGCGCCACGGCCATCGGCGCGGACGGGGTGGTGCCGTCATCGGGGGCGGGCGCGGTCCACTTCTGGTTGGCGCCGCCGCCGCAGCTCCAGATCTGTATGCGGGTGCCGTTGGCGGAGTTGTTGCCGGTGACGTCCAGGCACTTGCCGGCCTGCGGGTTGACGATGTCGTTGCCGGAGGAGACCTTCCACTTCTGGTTGGCGCCGCCGGTGCAGCTCCACAGCTGCACGGTGGCACCGTCGGCAGTCGAACTGCCCGTGACGTCCAGGCACTTGCCGAGGGCGCGGACGGTGCCGTCACTGCCGACCGTCCACTGCTGGGCGGCGGTGCCGTTGCAATCGTAGAGCTGGACGGCCGTGCCGTCGGCGGAGTTCGCCCCGGCGACATCCAGGCACTTCCCGGCGAGGCCGGTGATGGTGCCGGTGGCCGCCTGCGCGGGGGACGCGGTGAGCAGGCCGGTGGCGAGGGAGAGAGCTGCGAGGGAGACAACTGCGGAGAGAGGTCTGGGCATGCGCGCAGGGGCCCTTCGTGGGGGGATGAGCAAGCGGGGCACCGTTCACCTTGTGAACGCTGGATGTGTCACACGGTGCGATGCTGAGGCGTGAACCTAAAGGTCTGGACCGCTTTCGTCAAGGCATGAAGTAAGCTGTGAAGGAAGCGAGTTGCAGCTTCCGGCCAGGCTTCGTTCGTCCGCGGGGGTGCGCATGCCCGCCGTTCGTCCCGCCTTGGCGCTCCCGCAACCCTGTGACCCTGTGTGCGCATGGAACAGCCCACCTGAGTCACCCCGGTCGCACAGTGCCATGTGGAACTTCTTGCCTTCTTGCATTCCCGGCTCGACTGCCGGCTCTGCTCGTCAACGATTCCTGTGGTGGCGCAGACGTGAACAACCGCTCTTTCGGCCATCTCCGCCGCGAAGTCTCCGTAGGCCCCGAACGGCTACTGCTGCTCGGCGACGCCGTGTTCTCGATCGCGATGACACTGCTCGCCCTCGAGATCACCATTCCGGAGGGCCTGCCCGACTCCGAAGTCGTCCACGCCGTCCGGGAGGTGCTCCCGGCCATCGGTGCCTATCTGCTCAGCTTCGCCGTCATCGGCATCATGTGGCTGGCCCAGCACGCCCTGTTCCGGCTGATCGGGTCGCTCGACCGCTGGCTGCTCCACTTCTACTTCGGGCTCCTGGCGCTCGTTGCAGCGCTGCCCTTCCCGACCCGGCTGCTCAGCGAGTATGGCGAGACGACCACGGCCACCGCCTTCTACGGGGCGTCGATCGCCGTGGCCGGCACCCTGCTGTGCTCGATGTACCTCCGCCTGCTCGCAAAGCCCGCGCTGACGGCGACGGACACCTCTCCCGTGGTACTCAAAGAGGCGGTCCGCCGCAGCGTCCTGCTGATCCTGGTCTTCGCGACCTCGGTCCCGGTGGCCTTCTTCTCGCCATCCCTGGCCAAGTACTGGAGGCTGCTGGCGTTCTCGGCCCGGCTGCTGTTCCGCCGCTCGACCGACACCACCGATGTGCCGGCCGGGGAAGCCCGCTGAGCGGTCCGCCGCAAGGGCCGTGATGTGCCGTCGATCGGCTCGCGAATGGCCCACGAATGGCCCGGAACGGCTGGTCGGCACTGGGATGCGGGTGGGGCAAACCGGAGCAAGGGCGTGATTCGGCTCGCTGCTCGGCTCTGCGCGGCGAAGGGCGCCTTACAGGCACTTGTCCTGGTCAGGCGCCCTTTTCCTGTGCCTAGAAGAAGCCCAGCTTCTTCGCCGAATACGACACGAGGAGGTTCTTCGTCTCTTGGTGGTACACGGCCTAATGGCAATGCCGTTGCTTTTGCCTTGGGCGTAGGCTGGTTGGGAGTGGGTCCCGGGGGTGGTGCGGGTGGCCGCGAGGGTGTCTGACTTATCGGGTCTGGGGCTGTTGACCTGGGTGTATCCGCCGGGGTTGGTGGATCGGGTGGTGGCAGCGTGTGGCCGGTCCGAGCGGCGTAAGCGGCTGCTGCCCGCCCGGCTGGTGGTGTACTTCGTGCTGGGGCTGGCGCTGTTCTCTCCCGCCCCGTATCTAGAAGTGATGCGGCACCTGGTCGCGGGGCTTCGCGGTCTGGGACTGCTGGGTGACTGGCATGTTCCGGCGAAGTCGTCACTGTTTCGGGCCCGGCAGCGGCTGGGATCCGAGCCGCTGCGGGTGCTGTTCGCCACGACCGCGAAGCCGATGGCCACCGAGGCGACTCCGGGGGCGTTCTGGCGGGGCCTGCGGGTTCTGGCGGTGGACGGGACCTGCTGGGATGTCGCCGACAGTGAGGCCAATCAAGCGGCCTTCGGCCGTCCCGGCAACGGTCGTGGGACCGGCCGGAGCGCCTTTGTGCAGGTGCGGATGGCCGCCTTGGTGGAGGTGGGCAGCCATGCAGTGCTGGACGCCGAACTCGCCGGCTGCCGCACCGGGGAAGTGACCCTGGTGGGCCGCCTGCCCCGCTCCTGCGGGCCAGGCCAACTCGTGCTGGCCGACCGCGAGTTCCTCGGCGTCCCGCTGTGGCAGGCCTTCACCGCCACCGGCGCCGACCTGCTGTGGCGGGTGCCCGCCAACCGTGTCCTGCCCATCGACAGGCCACTGCGCGACGGGTCCTGGATCTCACGCATCCATGCCGGCACCGACGCCTCCCACCGCAACCCGGTCACCGTGCGTGTCCTGGCCTACCAGCTCAAAGACACGGCCCAGGACTACCGCCTGATCACCACTCTCCTGGACGCCCGCCGCTATCCGGCCCGGCAACTGGCCGCCCTCTACCGCGAACGCTGGGAGATCGAATCCGTCTTCGCCGAGATCAAAACCCACCAGCGCGGCGCGAAGGTGGTCCTCAGCAGCAAGACACCCGACGGTGTCCTGCAACAGATCTGGGCCCATCTCCTGGTCCACCATGCACTGCGGGAACTGATGCTCAGAACCGCGGCTACCCGCCAACTCGACCCCGACCGCATCTCCTTCACCGAGACCCTGCGCTCCGCCCGCCGCAGTGTGACCGTCACGCCCGGCAGCTTTTCCCCCTGACCTCCTGGTCCAGGCCTTGCGATTACTCCAGGAAGACCTGCTGGAAAGACTCCTCCCCGCCAGACGCCTGCGCAGCCAGCCCCGCGTCGTCAAACGAAAGATGTCCAACTACTGGCTCAAACGGGCTGAACACCGCCACTGGCCCCAGCCCACCCGCACCGGCACCCAAGCCATCCTCATCAAACGACCCCAACCCACAGACCCATAACGCAACGGCATTGGGCCTAATGGCCTTCTGTACTGCACTAATGCGTGGATTCTCCTGATGTGAAGCCGAGTTGGTCCGGGACTGGTCCGGATCCTGTTCGTGGCAGTGTCGTACGGCAGCGCGCCCGCCCCGTGGATGCGACGTCATGCGTGGAGCTGCCGGTCAGACCTCCTACTCGGACTCCGGCACGCGGAAGGCGTCCCGCAACGCGTCGCGCACTTCGTCGACGGCGAAGATCCCGGCTCACACGGTGCGCGCTGCCACACGAAGTGCGGACGGGGCTGAGCCTCACTGATCGTGGAACTGGCTTCCCAGGGCAGTGGGCCAAGTTGCTGCACAGAGAAGATGCTCTCGCCCGGATCCGCCGGATTGACCTTCGGCGGGTTGAAGTACTTCACCGCCCGCCAGAGCCGGACGATCTGTGCCTGCGGTTGCCGCTCCGGTCCTGACCGATTGGCGGTTCCCATCCGTCCCCCTCCGGCCCCAGGAATGGGCGGCGGACGACAGACGGCGCCATGCGGTCAGAGTGCCGGACGACGTCGGACACGTGTCGAAGACACGGCTGGCACTGGGGCAGAGACTGGCGGTGCCGGTGCTCGTGGCCGATGCCGACTACGGACGCAGTGTCGGCTTCCGGCTCGCGTTGGAGGACCGCGGCTGGTCCTACGTCATGGCCGTCGATCTGGAAATCGCCCCTCGCCGCTGGACATGCATGTGCGCATCCGTGCCCGTTGGGGGTCTCGCACGGCGCGCAGTCGACCGGGTCCTTGCCCAGCGAGCCGTGGTTGTGCTCGGTGTGCAGCTTGCCGTCGGCGTCCGGCTCGGAGGCCCGGGTCGCCGGGTGCCGGGCGGTCATCAGCTCCAGGCCGGTCTCGGCGGTCGAGCCGGACGCGTGCACACCCAGCACCCGTGCGAGGCCTGTCGGCGTTAGCTAGCCGGGCCTCGCCCCAGTGCTGGGCGTCCAGCGCGTGCCACGACGGATTGCACAGCCGCACGCAGGCCCGCTCCGAACCGGTGGCTCCTCCTCCGCGAGGGTGGTGGCGAGGCCGAAGCGCTGCAGCGCTGCCTCGGTGAGCACGAGCAGCGGGCCGGCGCCCTTGCCCGGCTCGGGCAGCCTCGGTTGGCCGGGCTTCGCCTCGCGCAGTGCTCAGTCCACCAGCGCCGGGATTGACTTGGCGGGCACGTCCAGGACCGGGCCGCCGGGGAATACGCCAGCCCGTCTTCGACGACCGCCGGCGGCCCGTTTAACATCGCCGCCCTCATCCGCGACGCCGACACCACCCAGAGCATCGAAGAACGCGCCGAACGGCTGCGCACCGAGATCCGCCTTGCCGGTGGCACCGTCGCCGAGCCGATCCTCGACTTCGCCCCTTACGGCCCCGCAAGGTCTTGCCCCGGTCGAAGCAGGTCACCGCCCATCAACTTCACGAAGCAACGGGTGCTTGCCGAAGATATCCATGATGACAGCGTTCAGCGCTTACTTAAGCAGGATGCAGGAGCGAACGGATGGTGTGGTGGACGAGCAGGTGCCCCCACAACTCCTGCTCAACACCGCCCGGCCAGCGTGACCGCAGGACCGGCGGGGTGTCCCGCCGCAACATACCGACGGCTTCCAGAGAGGCCCTGATCCCCCACCGCTGGCGGTACAGGGCTTTCAAGACGGGCGTCGGGTGTGCTTCGTGGTCCACAAGGGTCGTGATCAGGCGGTGCGGAGGGTCATCGATCACCCTGACCTCGGTACGCGGCAACGCGGGCCCGCAGCGCAAGTCGCAGAGGTAGGAGCCGTCCGGCAGAACGGTGTGCTCCGGCAGTACGGGCCAGGGACCGGCCCGCCACAGCACGTCCGCTCCAGCGGCACGGATTGTGGGAAGCAGTTCCAGGGCGGCCAATCCGCAGTCGGCAAGCAGCAGATCTCCGCGTGTAAGGGTTGCCAGCAGATCGTGGGTGAGTACGTGCCCCGTCTCGGCAGACGGCTTCCCCAGCGCGGCCCGGGTGATGGCGTGACTGCCGCATTCCGCCAATGCCGTCAGATGCGCCTGCGGCAGGGCTGTAGATTCCGCCTCAGTGATCGACGGGTAGCTGTAACGGGCCCGGTTTTCTGGCGTGTCCGGAACGCCCACCGCTGTCGCGTCGACCGCTATCACCCGCCACCACAAGTACCGGGCACACCTCTCCCGTTCGGCACGCCGTGCCCGCGTAGCTTGCGCAAACAACGCGGCCAGCGGCTCTGGCCCCAAACGCACTCGAGCCCGGGAGATAGCAGCTGACGTGGGCACCGGAGGAGGGCATCCATCCTGCCGGGTCACCCAGGTCGTCGCCTCAGCCAGCATTCTGGCCACCTGCTCGTAACTGTGCTGGGCGAACAGGCACATGGCGAGGATGAAGTACACCACCGTGCGGGCGGGCAGAAGCCGGTTGCGCCGCTCGGTCCTACCGCATTCTGCGATCACGCGATCTACCGCCTCAGGCGGAAATGTACGCATCAGCAGTGCGAGGGCAATGCGGTCGGACAATCCGTCACTGGCCGCTGCCCTCAACTGCCCCGGCCGTGGCATCGGAGCACCTTCCGGTCATATTGATGAATGGCTCGCTTTAAGTCAGCAGTACCAATCGACACCGACTTGCCCGCTCCACGACAGGGGTAAACCATGAAAGCAAGCCGACACATTGGACCCTTCCTTCTACTGAACGGCGCATTGCTCCGATTTGGTTGCACTGCACGTCGAAGAATCGATTCTGTGCGGCAGGCACGGCATTCAGAAGAAACACAGAAAGGGATGGGCGATGACAGATCGCGCGTTGCTCATAGGCATCGATGAGTATCCGGATCCGCTGAACAACCTCAACAGCTGCGTCGCCGACACCGTGGCCTTCACCGACCTGCTCGGCCAGCTCGACTTCGACAGCTCCGGGATCCGCGTGCTGCACAACGCGGACGCAACCCTGGCGGCTACTCGGGACGGTCTTGACTGGCTGGTGGACGGGGCTCAGGAGGGGGACCGGCTGGTCTTCTTCCAGTCCTCCCACGGCTATCGCTACCTAAAGGGTGACGTCATGACGGAGGTGCTCTGCGCGTACGACGAGTTCATGGAGGACACGGAGCTCGCCGACCGCACCGCCCTTCTTCCCCAAGGCGTCCTCACCGTGGTCCTCGACTCCTGCCACTCCGGCGGAATGGAAAAGGCACTCTTCCGCAAGGGACTGCCGGAGAGCGTGCGCACCAAGGTGTTTATGCCACCTCGGGAGAAACTCCTGGAACGGGCCAAGTCCGTGTCTCTCGCGCGCGCACTGAAGCCCTTCGGCCGCACCACTCTGCGCAACGAGGCGTCCCTGACCCTGAACATGGCGCACGTCCCCAACAAGGCGCCCATGGCCAAGGGCGCCATCACAGGGGCCAACGAACTGAACGCGGTGCTCCTCACGGCCTGTCAGGCGGACCAGACGGCGGCGGCCGGCAGCGCCGCGACCAACTGGCTCTCGGCGTTCACCTACGCCCTGACCACGGAGTTGGACCCGTCAATTTCCGTCTCCGCCCTGCGCGACCGAACCGTGGCGCGCATCGAAGACCTCAATATGAGCCAGACGCCTTGCGCCTTCGCTCCCTCGGATCAACCGCACCTCCTCACCGAAACGTTTATCTCCAGGCAGCAGACAAAGAGCAAGGAGATGATCCGACAGGTCGAGGAGATGCTCAAAGAGGTGGCATACGCAGGCGGTGGACACAAACCTTCCGCTCCTGGAAAGGGCGAAGGAGCCTCAACGAAAAGTTACACACCGGAGGTAAAAGGAATGAGCACAGCAGAGCTTGAGAAGTCGGTCGGCGCGGCCACCGAAGAGATCCTTGCCGGCGTCAAGGCGGCAGGTAAGGGAAAGTCGGCCTGGACTGACCTCACGTCCGACCTGACCTACCGGCTGGACACCCAGACGGTCGCCGCCGTTCTCGCCCCCGCCATGGCGGCCGCGATCCCGGCCAACGGCAAGAGTTTCGCCGTGCAACCGTCCGTGGCAGACGCGGACAATCTCCTCGACAAGGGCTTCTGGGACTCCGCGGCCCGGCTCGCACGGGTCGTCGTACCAGCCGTCCTCGACGAGCTCACCAAGAGCGGCGGTCCCGCGAAGGGTCACACCAAGGCTGCCGACCCGCAGGAGGTGCACCGTGAGATCGCGCGGGCGGTCCCGCAGACACGGATGGGCGACCCGAAGTTCTTCGGGATCGTGGAGACGCTGATCGGTATCGCGGCGCCGATTGTCATCGACGCGATCACCAAGGACTTCAAGCCCAATGAGCGTCCCAGCGTCGGCAAGATCGACGTCGAGCTCCCGGCCGGCATGAGTGACAGGGAGAAGAAGAGCTTCTGGGACGATGCCCTGGACGTGGTCGGTACCGCGCTGCCGTACGTCATCCGCGCCATCGCCTGAGCGATCGGTGCAAGGGACGGCGGCCGATACAGAGGGCCGCCGTCCCTTCGGCATTCGGTGGAGGGACTTGCCCGATGCTCACCCCCGACGACGAGGCGGTCTACCTCAAGGCAGCCACTGATCTGGCCCGTCTGAGACCGCCCGACCTGTCCGACTTCTCCGCGCGCACGGTCGAGATCGCCATGCTGAAGGTCTTCGAGAGGAACGGCCCCCGGGAAGACTGGTTGAATGAATTCCGGGGCCGGATCAAACAGGCGAGCGAGAACACGGTTCGGATGGAATCCGTCGACCGTGCTGACTTCCCACACCCCCACGAGAAGAGCCCGGCCGCCTCGCATCAGCGACTGGTCGACATCGCGGCCCCGGCCGTCCAACTCTTGGTGATGGGCCCGTTCGACCCGCCATTTCGCTTCGTCTCCGACAACGGCCCGGAACGGAACTGACAGGTCATCTCATTCGGCGTGTTCGCCAGCCTTCCTGTGTGGGGATCGTCAGAGGCGGTCCCGACCCGTTTGCTCGACGGGGAATCCGCCTCGGGAAGCGTTTGTCGCACTCTGCCGTGACTCTTGTCGTGTCATCCTGGGGTTCGATCGAGTTCGTGCCATCGAGCTATGAAAAGGTTCTTAAATGTCAGATGAAGGGAATGCCGTCTCCGCTGACATCGCCGCTCGTTGGGCGGCCAGTGTCGACCAGGTCACCAATACAGCGGCAGCGCTACGCGAGCGCAACCTGACTCTCGCCAACGCCCCGGACGAGATCGACCGGCGTCAGCGGCGGCTATCCGAACAGGGACTCGACCTGGAGGCGCTCGTCGGGGACGACGACTCCGTCCGGACGAACTTCTTGAGCCGCGGTTCTACCGCTGCCAGATCGGTCGGTCGTGTCGTCAACGTGGCGTTGCGTCGGGATCCGCCCGTCCCACTCGCTACCGGAGTACTCGTCTCTCCGAGGCTGCTGCTGACGAACAACCATGTGGTACCTGGCGAAGTCGATGCTTCGGAAGCGGCTGTACAGTTCGGCTTCGAGATCGATGAGGCCGGCCGTGAATGCGAGTACGTGACCTACGCGCTTGCCCCGGAAGTGTGCTGGTTCACCGACGAAGAACTGGATTTCACCGTAGTGGCTGTCGCCGACCTGCACGGAAAGGCGCCGGGAGATGCGTACGGTTGGGTGCCGCTCATCGAGCAGACCGGGAAAGCAATCAACTGCGAGCCGCTGAACGTGATCCATCATCCCGGCGGTGACAGGAAGCGCGTCAGTATCCGGGAAAACCGGATGGTGGCCCAGGACGAGCTCTGGCTGCGATATACAAGCGACACCCGGAAAGGCTCGTCAGGAGCGCCCGTCTTCAACGATCAGTGGGAGATGGTCGCGCTCCATCGCAGAGGTATCAAACTGCTTGACGCATCGGGTGCGCCGCTCGCCCGGAGCGGGGAGCGCTGGACACGCGACATGGGCCCCGACGCAGCCGCCTACATGGGAAATGAAGGCGCCAGGGTGAGCAGAATTGTCAAGCGGTTGAGGGAGGCCCCGCTCGATGCTCCGATGCGGGGCCTGATCGACGCAGCGATCGAGGCGGGTGCAAGCGTATGAGTGCAACGTTGGTTTTGATCCACGGTCGCAAGCAGGAGTGGAAGAAGCCCCTTGAGCTCCAGCGCAAGTGGCAGGCAGGGCTGGCAGCAGGGCTTGTGAAAGCCGGCTTGCCGCCCATGGACGCCCCCGTGGTCTTCCCGTACTTCGGCAACTTGTTGCGCAGAATTACTGACGAACTGGCCCAGAGCCACGCGGACATCGACCTGGAAACGCTGCCCTCGGACCCCGACAGGCCCGGTCCGCTGCACCCCTACCTGGGGTCGGACATCGGCGTTGTGGAACGGAAGATGCTGCTGGACATGGCCGCAGGAGCAGGCTGGGTTCCTGGGAGCGATGACGATGGGCTGGAAGGTCTCTCAGACGTTTTGTCCTGGAAAGTCGCTCGAGATGCGCTTGACTGGCTCGCCCGCCGCACCCCGTTCGACCAGGAATTTATCGCCGCGCATCTGCGTGATGTGGCTGTCTATCTGACACGGGCCAGGACTCGGGTCCTTTCTCTGGTGAGGGAGCAGATCCCCTCTGACGGGCCTGTCGTCCTGGTCTCGCACAGCTTGGGGACTGTGGTGGCACGTGATCTGCTCGGCGACGCTGACCTGCGCGCCCGTACCAGACTGTGGGTGACGGCCGGCTCACCGCTGGGCATCGACGCCGTTCGCAAAAACCTCGGCGACCCGACCTATGAAGAGAACCCTGGAGTGGAATGGCTCAGTACCTACGACGTGAACGACATCGTCGCCCTTGGGCATCCATTGCGGAAAAAATGGGGCCCTCCGCTCGAGGACGTGAAAGTGGAGAACGGTGACGAGCCGCATTCGATCGAACGCTATCTCGCCCACTCACAGGTAGCTGGACCAATCGGCACAGAGCTTGCTTCCCCGTGACCTGTCTGCGGAGGCTTGCTACTCCCCGGTGGTCTCGTGCCTCTCCAGCAGCCGGTTCAGCTGATCGGCCCCTGGGCGCGTGTCGTGGTCCGTCATGTCCTGGCCCATCGGGTGGTACAGCAGCCACCAGGGAAGACAACGCGCCACCCCAGCTTGTGTAGCCGGGCGTCAGTGTTGTCAGGCGGGTTCCAGGCGCATGGTACAAGGGCATCAGACCTGGCCAAATGCGGCGCCGCGCGGCTGGACTACCAGTCGACGGGTCGAAGGGCTTGCTGATCTAGCTCTCATACCTCCGCTACTCACACCGAGCTCCCTGCGGGGTGGGGTGCCCGGGCCGGGCACCGCGTCAGTGCCGACACCGTCGTCGGCCTGCTTAGGGAGGAAGGCTTCAGCCTGCAGGCCAACGCCAAGACGATCGAGGGCAGCAAGCGCCCGGAGCGCGACGCCCAGTTCCGGTGTCTCAACGAGCAGGCACACAGGTACCGGGACGCCGGACAGCTGGTGATCAGCGTGGACATCAAGAGGAAGGACCTGTTTGGAGCGAAGGTATTCCCCCGGGGCGGGACTGTACGGGCATCGGCTCTGGCCCGGTCAGCCCGACTCCTTCGGGGACACGGGTGTCGACCAACGAGAGATGCTCCGCCGGGTG
This sequence comes from Streptomyces umbrinus, assembly GCF_030817415.1. Taxonomy (NCBI): domain Bacteria; kingdom Bacillati; phylum Actinomycetota; class Actinomycetes; order Kitasatosporales; family Streptomycetaceae; genus Streptomyces; species Streptomyces umbrinus. Next base: position 10,370,886 of record NZ_JAUSZI010000002.1, read on the forward strand.
CGGGCGAGCAACCCGTAGACCAACTGCTCCTGCGCGCGGTCGATCCCGAAGAGGCGGTTGCAGTGCAGGTGGGTGAAGGCAGCGGCGATGTCGGTGGCCCGATCGGCGTACCTGAACCAGTCCGCTCCGTGAGGCTGAGCCCTGAGTGCGGAGGCGATCGCCGAACCTCGTGTCGCGAGGATGGACTCGACGGGCGGTGGCAGTCCCCGCGCGCCGAGCAGGTCGCGCAGCTCGGCCTTTGACGCGCGGAAAGCCGTGCCGGCGGTGTGGTCGCTGCCCCGGTCCATGGACTCGGCCAGTGACTGCCGGTCCTCGGGTGCCAAGCCGAGGTCGGCAAGGAGGCGGTCGATGGTGACGACGGCCAGGACCGCTCCGTTGAGGGCAATCCTGCGCCGTCCGATGCTTCGGAGGAGCCCCAGCACAGATGTGCTGTCGGCACAGAAGACGCATTCGGCGAAGTCGATTCCATCCGGCCCGCCGAAACGCTCGATCTCACGGTCGTAAGTGTCGAAGGCGAAACGGCTGATAAGCCCCTCGGCCATGTCTGCCTGGAGGCCGTGGGAGAGCTCGGCGGCGGCCGCGGGCCAGTGGCAGCAGTCTGTGAGCTTGAACCTGAGCCTCAGGTGCGAATCGGGGTCGCGGTAGCGGAGGAAGTGCCAGGCAAGGACGGTTCCGGACCGCAGCAATCGGCCGGCGAGGTGGTGAATCGTGCCAGTGATCAGGTCGTCGTGGGTGACGCTCGGCGCGTAGACCTTGACGTAGATCCACTGCGAGCCGGGACAGGCCCACCGCACAACCCGGTCGGCCGCCGTCGCGGCCCGTCCGTGCAATGCCGGCGTCCGATCCCGGTGCTCCGCGTCGACCGCATGTTCGGCGCGGCCCGGTTGCACGTTCCGTACGAAGGGGACGACGATCTCAGCCACCCGGCGTCCGTCCGGTCCGGGCAGCCAGGCCTGGTCCTGCGGTGGACGGTACTGCTGCAGAACGACCGTCCCCGACCGGCGCAGTTTGCGGCGGATCTCCTCGACATCCTCCGCCCGGTCCAGGTCGACGGTGACGTGATTGTCGTACTCGACCAGCCGCACGACACCGGGCATCCGCCACGCGGTGCGGAACTCGCGCAAAGCTGCGGGAAATTGGGCCCGCCCTTCCGCCGGGAGGAGCGTGGGGCCGAGCCGCCAGCGCGCCGAAGAGAGAACGACGGCTCCGCGTGTGAGTCGGGGCAGGAACGGCAGCCGATGTGCGGCTCCCCAGTCGAAGGACTGGAGGACGGGTGGTTGGCCGATTCGCAGTAGAAACCTGGCCAGTCTCGGTGCGCCGTCCCAGTTGACCATGTGCGGCGTGTGCAGCCGCAGCCGGGGCCCGCGGGATCCCCAGCGCGCCACCAGGCCGCCTTCCTCGAGGCAGAGGGTGATCTCGTCGAGCGGAATGGCTGGTGGGTCCTGAGGGTGTGCTCCGACACCTATCCTGATGATGTGTCCTTGCCGCGCCGGGCAGATGGCGACGTTGGCCGCGCGGGCCTGTAGCGGCTGGTAGACGAGATCCACGTCGATGCCGCCGCGGTGCGAGGCGGAGTCGGTGTGCGGCTCTGCCTGCAGCTTGTGATGTGCCTGCTCGCCGAGCAGGAAGAGAAAGCGTCCGAGCGTACGCCCAGCCGCCGACGAGCCAACGGCCGGTGAGACAACCAAGGCGAAGTCCCCGGCGTCAATGGACGCGACGTCGGTTGCCTCCACGGTCGCCATCAGTTCGAGCGTCGGGGGCAGGTCGCGCGGGTCCACGTCGTGCTCGAGGTGGGCCAGCATCCGGTCGTCGAGCTCGACGGTCTGGATGCCCAGTGCGAGCGCCCGCGCAGCCAACTGCACCAGCACGTCGTCGCGCTGCGGCGCTCCTGTGCCGACGACGGCTCCGGCAGGCGTCTCGCCACGGTCTTCCGGGAATCCGAGCCCCACGTGTGGATTGATCAACTCCAGCAGTGGTACTGACCGTTGCCAGCCGTAGCGCTCCTCGAACGCACGCTGGTACGCGACGAGGTCCGCGGGGCGTGCGGGCAGAGTCGATGTCCTCAGGAGCAGGTCCACCGCCTGCATGGCGGCGCGCGCGACCGAGCGGTGCAGCCCGGTGCCGGCGAGTTCAACCGTGGCGTCGGTCTGGAGCACCGGGGAGACGCCAGGCAGCACTCTCCGGGCGGCGCCTGTCAGGGAACGGCGCAGCGCGAGGCCGCCAACCGCATCGAGCGTGTCGCAGCGGCTCACCTCCTCGGTCAGCCATCGCAGCCACTGCGGCCGGCTGGCCGCGTCCGTAACATCTGCGAGCCGCTGGGCCAGGTACCGTCCGGGGTCGGGTACCGTCAACGCGGGCCGCAGATCGCTCTGCAGGACGCCGGCACGTCTCAGCCGCTCGATCAACACCTCGACTCGGTCGATCGGACTTCCCGGCGCGGCGGTGTCGACTGCCTCCAGCAGCCGCTCGTACGGCACGGTGTTCCGCGCCGCTTCGAGCAGTGCCAGCACCGGCGTGGTCGCCCGCAGCGACAGGCAGCCGGTCGGCCACGCCTCTCGCGTCGGTTCGCCTGCCGGCGATGCTGTGGCCGGTGGGTCCAGCAAGTACAGCCGCCCCGCCGACACCAGCACGGCGCTGTGGCATACGAAACCGAGTTGACGCCGCACGACGATGTCGGCTTCGAGCTGCTCCACGAGGGCGAGCAGCCAGCCCATGTCGAGGCGGGTGAAGGTCCGTCCCGGCATCTGCCGCACACGGAGATCGGTCCGGGACGCCCACGAGCCCAGCGCCACGCCGGCGAACAGGCCGTACGGCGTTGGCCGGTTGGACATGCGGTCGAGGTAATGCCGGGCCTTCACCGTGCTGTCCGGGGCTGGGCGGGGCGAGCCGGGGACCGCACCGACTCGGTTCGGTCCGTGGATGGAGTCCCAGAGGTCGGGGCTACCGATCCACAGCGCGAGGCTCACCCGGGGATCGGCCATGGACGGAGCGGTCATGGACAACCCGCTGGCCGGTTCGACCGGGATCAGGGGCGTCCGCACCGTAAACCAGTCCATGGGCCGGTACGGCCAGGGGCGGTGGCTGCGGCCGGTCATCGGATCAGGAAGAGCCGGTCCCAGCGCGGGGTGGGGCGACCGGCCGCCGACAGCAGCACGATCGCGACACCGGCGGCGCCGTCCAACAGGCCTGGAGAGTTGTCCGTGGGTGCGCCGACGTGCGGGTTGCGGCAGCCGAAGTGGCTGTCGGCGTCGAAGCCCGCGACCAGCTCAGCGAAGATCTTGTGCGCCTCGGCGACGAGATCGGCCCGGCCGCTCTCCATGCCCGTGCGATGGAGGATGTGGGCGAGGCCGGCGGTACCGTGGCAGAAACCCGGCGACATCAGCCGACGTTCCTTCTCGGGCCGCTGGCCCACGGCCGTACTCGCCCGCAGGGCGGCCTGTTGCAGCGCGGTATCCCGGAGAGCTCGCCCCGCAAGCAGCAGCGACCGCGCCACGCCGGGTGCCCCGTAGCACCAGGCGGCGTGCGCCGGCCCGGATGACGGATGGGCGTCGTCCACCGGCCAGTTCGGCCCCCACCGGTCGGTGACCCGGTGCGCCCACAGCCAGTCGGTGCCGCTGCGCAGCGCCGCCGCCGATCTGGTCGTCGCGGCCCCCCGCATATGCGACACAGCCAGCGCGGCAACCACTCCGGGCAGCCCGTGAGCGAGCCCGCAATCGACGGCGCGGCTGGCCGGTCTCAGCGGTAGCCGCTCCTCAGTCACACAGTTGGCCAGCCAGCCCAGCAGTTCGGCCCCGAGGGCCGACAGGGTGTCGGTCTCGGGTCTGCTTACCAGGTATGAGGCGATGCCCGCCGCGCCGCTGATCACGTCGACGTCAGGCGAGAAGAGCTCGCCCCGCGAGCGCCGCTCCTCCAGGAACCCGACCAGCTTGTCGGCGAGATTCTGATCGAGTGAACGCCTCAGCCTGCGGTAGCGAAGGCCGTCGCGGTTCAGAAGCAGAGCAGTGAAGGCGAGTCCGGTCACACCATCGGACAGTCCGATGGGTAGCACGCCGACCCGTTGTGCCGAATCGACCGCGGCTGTCAGGTGCTCGTGGGCCACCCTGTCCCAACCCTTGCCGGGCAGCGCCCGGTCAAGGCAGCCAAAGAGCATCGCCAGCCCACCGAAGCCGGTTGCTGTGCCGTGAGCCTGCCAGAACCACGGCGGGACGCCGCCGTCAGCTGCGGCTGTGCTGCGAATCGTCTCAGCCACCCGCACCGTTGAGGTGAGACGGCCAGCGATCCGCACCGCCGCGTCGACGAGCTCGGCGGGCGAGGCGACTGTGGGTGAAACACCCATCGGTGACGCGGACCGATGAGCCGAGGACTGGCTACTCATAGAGAGTCATCACCAAGGCCATATGGGCAGGCAGCGCGGCGGGGTGGTCGAGACGGCCAGTGCCGATCTCTGACAGCGACTGCGCATCGGGCTCCTGCCAGGACGCTGCGGGGCCGCTGTACTGCTCGAACAACACTTGGGCGTGGTCGAGCCGTTCACGAAAGAACGGGTTTTCGCCTCGCCGCGCCACCGCCTCGGCAACCATATGCCCGACGAAATCCTCCGGACAGGCGTCCAGAACTGCTCTCAATCGGGCCAACGCCGGTACCGGTTGGGCCAGCAACCCCCGGATGTACTGGGGAAACGTCTCAGTGTCAGGCTCACGCCCCAGATGGATCAGCGCGCGGGCGTACACCGTGGACACGTAGGTCGACACCAGGTCGTCCGCCGTAGAGCGGATCCGGAAGAAGGCCGTGACGTACTCCTCGCTCAAGCTGTCCTCCGTGAAGGCGGCTACGCGGCGCAGTGCCTCAGCGACCGCCTCGTACCGGTGGCACTCCCGGCGCACCGCGACCAGCATGCGGCCGAAGACGTGGTCGGGCTCCTGCTCGTCGGCCGCCGACGACGCCGGGAGGTTCAGCGGCGCGAGGTAGTTGTGGACCTCCGGATACAGTGGCGAAGTCGTGAGCGAGTAGCGCGTGATGAGTCTCCCGCGCTCGTACGGCGGGGTGGTGACGGCGGTCACGGCCGGTGCCGTTCAGCACACCGAGGTGGAGTCGCAGTTGCGAGTCAGCACCTGGGGATTGCTGCAGCGCACCGGATTGGTGGGGCAGTCACAGGTTCCACCGCATGTCACGGAGCACGAGAACTGGCATGTGCTTCCCGGCTCGGTGTTCTTGGGGCTGTTCTTGTCGCCATTCTCCGGCGCTGGCGCGGGCGTCGGCTCCAGCCGGATGTCAAGGTCGAAATCGTCCACTGTGGCGAACATGGCTCGCTCCCGGATCGTTCTGACTACCGAGGGTGGTGGCCCGGGTCGGCTCCGGTCGGCGGACAGCGTCCACAGCCCGATCACCTGCCTGTGCCCCCACCACCTCCTAGCGTCGCACAGCCGACTGGGCCCCGCACATGCAGCCGGGGCGAGCCGGCTCGGCCGCCCGATGCAGACCGGGCAGCCCATCGGAAGGGCTGCTCGCAGAGTCTGGGGCACTGAGCTCTCTCAGCGTTGCCGCTCCAGGGTGAGGCCGGCGGTGGCGATTGACGTCATTCGATTCGGGCTGCACTACGGGCGAGCGGAAGATCCGCCAGGACTTCAGTCGTGCGATGCCACGCTCGACCGGTGCCCGGGCTGCGGACAGCGCGTGGTTGACGGTCTGTTGGGTGGTGTGAGGTCACGACCCGGCGGGCGTCTGAGGGCCGTCGTCACCCATGGGCCGACTCTCATATGGGCACGGTCGGCGAGGACCGGGATGCCCTGGCGCTCACAAATCCGGATGATCCGGTGGGCGCGTGCCACGGTGAGGTTGTGCGCGCGGCCGGGCAGTGGGGGCGCGAGAACCACAGCAGCCGCCCGGCCGGGTCGGTCGCCACCTACACATTCACCCCGTGCCGACGGTGCCTGTGGGAGAAATCGGAACGGCTGCCGCCGACCGTCAAGATCCATCATCGGTATCGCCCCCTTAGACACGCTCCGCCACGACGCCGTGCGATGCGAGGAGCAGCGTACTGACGCGGTGCTGCCAACCGTGACACCGACCTCGGTGAGCGGGGAGAACTTCCTCCGCCTGACCTTCTGGCGCGACCGCGTCCTGACCTTTCACCAAGTACGCCTGGCTGACGCTGCAGCAGATGGTCTGCATCGTGATGGCTCGGGCCGAGAAGCTGATGATGTTGGCCGGTTGGCGCAGGCCGCAGGGCCCGGGCGCCGACGGGGACCTACGAACAACCGATACTAGGAGTCCCGCCCTTGTGGTCCGCGGCGGCCACCGCAGAAGGGTGGGGCTCCTGGCCAACCAGGCTCGATGTGGGCGGGACACCGAACCGAGAACGAGGCTAGCAAGCCATGCTTCCGAGGCGAACGAGAATGTACCCAACGAGCGTGTCTGGTACGTCGCTTGTCCCGCGTACGTGCCGTCGCCAGCCCGTGGGGGAGGCGGTTCTCGGAGTGGACACGCACCGGGATGAGCATGTGGCTGTGGTGCTCTCCTCCGTGGGGGCGGGGCTCGCCACTGGCGAGTTCCCAGCCGCCGCGGCTGGGTACCGCGATCTGCTGGATTGGGCCAGGAAGTTGGGTGCGGTGGGGCGGGCCAGGGTGGAGGGGGACGGGCTCCTTCGGGGCGTCGCTGTCTCGCAATGTATTGGGTCCAGGGGGACGGTTCGACGAGAACCGGCTCGACCGTACTGCTCGTCGCCGGCGCGGCAAGACGGACCCGCTCGATGCCCAGAACGCGACCCGGGGCGGTGCTGGGCGGTCGGGCCCGCGCTCGGGCCAAGTCGGGTGACGGGCCGGTGCAGATCGCCCGGTTGCGCATACTGGCCAGGGGATCGGCCGATCATGCATGGGCGGGAGGAGTTGGCTCGGTCGCTTCATCTCGGGGGTACGCCTGGGGGCGCAGACGCGGCGTAGAGCGCGGAACATGGTGGAGCTCCAACTGGTCCGTGGCTGGTCCGAGGACTGCGTGGATTTGCAACGGTTCGCGCCGGAGCGTCTTGGAGTGACTGCGTACAGTGGCTGAGGATCTGGGTTGTCTGGAGGGAAAAGCTCCCTCCAGACAACCGACTTGTAGCTCTAGAAGAACCCAAGTTTCTTCGGGCTGTATGAAACAAGAACGTTCTTCGTGTGCTGGTAGTACGCGCCTCGCAAGGCCGCTGACCTGTGGAAACGGCGGCCATTCGGTCAAGTCACAGGCAGCTGGTCCGTGTATGGCCCGGATCTTGGCCGGTCGTCGGCGAGGGCCCAGGAGGGGCGGTTCCCACGACAGGCCCCCGGACGCTCCCCGCCCTATGATGGGCGGGGCGGTGGAAACCGGGACTCGCGTTCGGGTCTCGCTCGCAGCGTTCAGGGACGGCATGTGAATCCCTCCCCCTCACCTCCACGGCAGTGCGGCGACGCCCAGCGTCTCCCGGCCTGCGTCGGGCTCCGGCGGGATATCCGTCGTTCCGTCGCCGCGGAGACCCTTGCCGGGATCGCGCTCGACGCCGTCCGCGGCCGTGGGCCGCTCCGCGTGGATCTCGCGCTGACGGGACTGCTGGACCAGGGCGATCCGCTGCCCGACTCGGACGACAGCGACTGCATCGAATCTGGTCGAGGCCCTCCGGCACTGCGAGGCCTTCCGGCACGCGATGAACGGTGGTGAGGAACGGATGAACCGCTGAGACGACGGCAATGACGGTGGGGTGGCGGCATGGTCTGATGATCGACTCCGGGGGACTCGTCCGTAAGGAGGCCGGTGGTGAAAGCCGTTGAGTACACGCAGAGCAACCGGATCGTCGAGCTGATGCGGCGGCCCGCGGAGCAGCGTGACGCAGAGTGGGTGAAGGACGCGGTACAACAGGCGGTCCTGCTGGAACTCGCCACGCTCCCGCCGTACCTGTGCGGCATGTGGTCGATCGACACCACGGGCGGAGGAGACACCCAGGTCTTCCGCGCCCTGCGCACCATCGTGTTCGACGAGATGTCGCACCTCGGCCTCGCCTGCAATCTGCTCACCACCGTCGGCGGTTCCCCTCGTCTCGCGGACGAGGCGCTGGTGCCGGCGTACCCGGGCCCGCTGCCCGGCGGTGTACGGCCCGAACTCACCGTCTTCCTGAGCGGCCTGACGAAGGACTCGGTCGCCATGTACGCGAGCATCGAGGAGCCCGACGACCCGATCGTGCGGGCGGTTCCGGCGTACACCTCGATCGGAGCCTTCTACAGCGCGATCCTCGACGCCCTGCGCGCGAGCTCGCACCTGATCACCGGCGGCCGGCAGGTGATCAAGGACATGTCGCACCACGGCTCGGGGAACAGCCTCGTGGCTCTCACCACGCTCGGCGCCGTCGAGACGGCCGTCGCGATCATCAAGGAACAAGGCGAGGGGACGTCCGTGTCGCCCCAGAACCCGCACCCGAACGAGGCGGCATCGGGCGAGCTGGCCCACTACTACGCCTTCTTGGAGGTCCTGCACGGACGCAAACTGATCCACCCGCCCGGCCATCCTGATGTGTGGGACTTCCAGGGCCCGCCCGTCCCGATGCCTCCTGCCCTCCCCATGGGGATCGTGCCGCAGGGGGGCTGGCCGCGGACGGGCCCCGGCGCGCCCGCCGCCGACGTGACGGTTCTCCTCGACAAGTGCAATCGCGTCTACAGCGACATGCTGCGGCTCCTCGAACAGGTGTGGCAGCAAGACGACCCTGCCCAGGCCGCGGACCTGCTGGACGACGCGGTGGTGAAGATGTTCGGGCTGAAGTCGCCCGCCCGCGAGTTGATGAAGCGTACGCTGCCCGACGGCAGCGGCAAGACTTACGGACCGGAGTTCCGTTTCGTGACTCCCTGAGCCCGGGCTCCCCGTGATCGGCGAATCCGTGACGGTGGACACCCACGTGCTCGCCGACACGGCGCTGCGGGTGGTGCGGTCGTCGGGTGTGCCGCGCGGTGTCGTGTCAGACGGAAACGTGTCTCCGGGCCTGTTCGGACAGCGGACCCCACCCTGCTGTTGTCCCCCCGGTCCTGCCCTGTCGCTCCTCAGGGTGTGTGCGCGCCTCCACGGACGTGCAGCGTCGTCATGCTCGGGCGGTGCGCGTCGTCCCCTTCGTAGGCGACGACGATCTCCTGATCGCCCTTCGGCGGGGCCGCCGTGCGCAGCGTCGCCAGGCCCAGCTCGTCCAGGAGGACCGTGCCGAGGGGCACCCCGTCCGCGGTGAACGTGACCCTGCCCCGGGGCGGGGCTCCGCCCGGGACGGCCCGGGCGATGCGGACCGTGAGGGCCGCAAATCCAGCGGTCGCGGTCGCGGGGGAGCCCTTCGGGGCCGAGGAGTACGAGCGGGTGCCCGGCGGAGCGACGACGAGGGTGCCGTCGCGCGTGACCCGGAAGCCGCTGCACACGCCGTGCGCGGTCCGTGGCTGGTAGCCGCTCGCGGGAGCGAGGACGGCGGTCAGTTCGCGGGGGTTGTGTGGCAGGCCGTCGAGGGCCGCGATGCCGACGAGGTCGCTGTCCGCTTCGGCGGCGCCGAGTGCCACGGGGAACCCGCTCACGACGAGGGTGCGTGTGCCGCGCCCGGTCAGGAAAGTGTCGCAGGACGGGTCGTAGTCGACGTTCCCGTCGGCGCGGACGGTGTACGAGAAGTCGGCGGGCAGACCGGGTGCGGTGTGGAAGGTGTATCCGGCGGCCGGAAGCATCGTGAGCCGGTGCACGGTGTCCGGGGACAGGAAGGAGCCCATGCCCGCGTCCGGCACGCCGACCGGCAGCAGGCCGTGGGAGAGGGACCGGCCGTCGACCGTGACGGTGCGTCCCTGGATCGTGAGGGTGCTTCCGGTGGCCTCGGCGACACCGGCTTCCGCGGCCTTCAGGGCGAGCTGGACCTGCCCGTCGGGTGCGACGGAGAAGGCGAGGGCGCCGACGGAGGTGCCCGCCTCGACCAGCAGCCGGTAGGTCGTGGAGGGCAGCAGGAGCAACTCGTGGACGCGGTCCGAGGACAGCGGACCGGCGCCCGGCAGCTCCGGCGTGAGCGGGTGGTCCAGAGCTCTGGCATCGATGGTGACCGGCACCCCTCGCACGGTGAGGTGGTGTTCGCCGCGGCCGTCGAGGAACGCGTCGTGCTCGGGTGCGAAGTCGAGGGTTCCGTCCTCGCGTACCTCGAAGGTGACGGCGGCCGTCGTGCCGTCGCCCAGACGCAGCCGATAGCCCGTGCCCGCGGGTAGCGCCACCTCCGGCGGCGGTACGGCGGCCCCGTCGACGAGGCCGTCCCAGGGGCTGTTCCCGGCCCCGGCCCCGGAGTCGTCCCGGGAGACCGAGACGAGGGGGAACGTCAGCTGTGAGGTGTCGATGGTGATGGAAGGCATCGGCTCTCCCGAGAAGGGGCGAACGGCTCAGGGCATCCGAAAGCTGCTCAGAACGGTGTGGTTCCCTGGATCTCCAGGCGCGGCACGGTCTCGATCCGGGTCGGCGTGCGGGCGGGCCGCAGCGGCACGCCGGTGATCCGCTCCCACCGCAGGATCCGCCGGTCCCAGCCGCCCGTCAGGAGCTCGGACCCGTCCCGTGTCGTCGTCATGGACCAGATGGCGGTCGCGTGCGCGGGCAGCGCCGCACCGATACGCTGCCCGGTCCGGTCCCAGCGGTGCAGAGTGCCGTTCGAGCAGGCCGCCGTGATCTCGCCGTCCCCCGTGAGCAGCACGCACCGCACCGGCGCCCCCGCCATGAGCGGCGCCCCAGCGGGCCGGTCCGCACCGCGGTCCCACCGGCGCACCGTGCCGTCCAGGCCGCCGGAGGCGAACTCCCGTCCCTCGGGGCCGATCGCGAGCGACTGCACCGGACCGTCGTGTCCGCGCAGCGGCTCGCCGAGCGGCGTGCCGGCCGTACGGTTCCAGCGCCGTACGGTGCCGTCCTGGCCAGCCGTGACGATCAGGTCGTCGTCGGGGGTGAGGGCCACCGCTCGCACCGCGCCGAAGGGTCCGCGCAGTGGTTCGCCGAGGGGGCTCCAGGTCGTCCGCTCCCAGCGGCGGACCGTGCCGTCCCGGGAAGCGGTCACCAGTTCGTGGCCGTCGCGGGTGCGGGCCAGGCCGAGGACCGGTGCCGCATGGGCGGCGAAGCGGTCGGCGAAGGCCGTGCCGGTCGTCCGCTCCCAGCGCCCCAGCGTGCCGTCGGCGCCCCCGGTGACGACCTCCAGGTCATCGGGCGTCAGCACCATTCCCCAGATGGTCCGTTTGGCGTGCAGAGCGAACGGACCGGCCAGTTGCAGCCCGGTCAGCCTCTCCCAGCGGAACATCCTTCCGTAACAGTCCGTGCCGACGATCTCCGCGTCGTCGGAGGTCAGCGCGATCACCGACACATCCGTGCGGATGTCGAACCCGGACCCATCGATCCGGGACGCCTCGGTCCCGAACCGCGTCATCCCGAGTGCCTCGGTTCCCGCGGCCTCGGTGCGGATCCGTCCCAGCCGGGGGAGCGGGCTGCCCCGCCCCGCGTTCACCGCTGCTCCTTCGGCGGTACGGCTCCGTCGAACGCGAGGGCGCTGGAGGCCTCGCCCCTCCCGGCACGCACACGGCGGCCTACCCACTGGAAGACCCGGCCGTCCTCACCGCGTGCCACCACCGGCACGCGGGTGACGGTCACTCCCGACCGGGGGATCTCCTCGTCGCGGAAAGACACCCGCTTCACCTCCGGCTCCAGGATCCGTCCGGCCGCCTTGACCTGCGGCAGCCGCGTACCGTTCGCCGCGAAGCGGGGAATCTGCCCGCGTCGCAGGCAGACGGCGGCCGATCCCGCCTCAAGGGGCACCGGCACGAGCGGGATCCAGTGCGCCGGCACGGGGGTGAGCAGTCGGTAGGCGAGCGCCGCCGGATCGGTCGGTGGCACCTGCGGATCCGCGTCCGATGGCTCGTCGGCGCGTACCCGTGGCCTGCCGGTGGCGCTCTGCACGACCCGTTCGATCGCGAAGCCCAGGTTGGCCATCTCGTCGCGGGCGAACAGCACCTCCTCGACGGCCGTGCCCTCCAGCCGAGCCGAAGCGGTCGGCAACAGCGGCAGCAACGGCGGCCCGGCCTTGCCGTCCTGGGCGTTCGTCAACCGGAACACCGACCAGGCGTCGTGCTCGGCCGGTCCGACCACCGTGGTGTCCTCGAAGGTGTCGACGACCGTGAGCCCGGAGATCCGGTGGAGCGCGCTCGTGGCCAGTTCCAGCGGGATCATCCAGTGGTCGTTGCCGTAGATGTTCGCGAACTCGACGACGAGGAGCCGGGCCAGGTCCGGCACCCCCGCCCCGACGGCGGGCAGATTGACCCGCGCGTCCTCGAACTCCCACCAGCGGTTCGCCGGCATGCCCGGATACGTGACCCGGGTGGGCAGTACGCCCTTCGCCGTGCCACCGGTCGGCGCGGGCAGCGGGGTCGAACCGGCGTCGAGGTCGAAGTGGTACGCGTCGGCGGCGCCCCCGGTGAACTCGGGGGCCGTCAGTGTCACCGCCCGCCCGCCCGGCTCGGCCGTGACGGCGAACCGGTGCTCGAGCCGCTCCCGGGCCCAACTCGACGGCACCGGTGCCCCGTACCGATCGGTGAACCACTCCAGCCACAGCTCCGCTGCCTTGTCGAACGCGGTCTGCTGCGTTCCGGAGAGCCCCGGAGGCCGCCAGCCGTCGTCCAAGTGCCCGGCGAGCGCGACCCCGTCGGGCACCCTGCCCGCGAGCACCGCGCGCAACGCCCGCCCGCCGGGGTCGCGCCGGAGCGGATCCTCCTCCGGTTGCGCGGGCGGCCGGGGCAGCGGCGCCTTCGCCAGCACCGCGGCGTCGATCTGCTCCAGGACGGTGTCCGACAGGCTCTGGGTGCGCAGCGTGTCGAGGAAGCGCCGCCCGGCCCGGGCGGAGGCCCGCAGGGGCAGCGCCTTCGCGGTCTCGCCGGGCGCGCCCCCCGCCTCCGCGAGGAACTCCAGCGGAACCCCCTTCGGCAGGGGGATCTCCGCCCCTCCACCCGCCGGGCGGAACGCGCCGAGCGGAGTGCTCTCGGTGGCGATCTCGCACCACACCGGCGAGCCGCCGTCCTCGCCCGCGAACTCCGCCAGCTGCCACTGCCGGGCGAGCATGAACAACGGGTCGGCCACTCGGGCGGCCAGCGACTCGTCGAGCTGTCCGCCGGTGCCGCTCGGCCGTACCACCGGCTCCAGGCGGTGGTACTGGTTGAAGGAAATGACGTCGAACATCGTCAGGACTCCTTCTTGATCAGTTGCTCCATCACGTCGGCCAGGTCCGGCCGTTTCATGATGTTGAGCAGGTGCACCGAGGGCTGCGTCCCCATCGCCCCCTCGGGCAGATACGCGGCCGGCAGGTAACGCCCCAGCCAGCCCAGCGCGTCCAGGTCCACGAGCCGTAGTTTCGCCAGGGCGAACGCCTCGTCGACGGTGGCGGCCAGCACGTCCGGAGTCCACGGCACCCCGACCACCGGCGGCACCGCGACCAGCACCGCCTGCGGAGCCCGCGCCCCGGGCGCGTCGTAGTGGAACGTGGCGCCCGCCGTGTGCCGCTGAGCGGGGATCAGTTCTGCCCACGCATCGACGACGAGCACGGCGGCCTTGCCCGTTCCGAGCGGCTGTGCGGGGCCGTGCACCAACAGACCGGTGGCCGGCTTGTCCTCGTCGGTGGGTTTGCGCAGGGCGCCCACCCACCGGTCGCCCGGCGCGAAGGGCACCTGCCCGATCCGCAGGGCGTAGCCGGTACCCGTCGCCGCGGCACCGGTGTGCAGCAGCAGATCCGCCAAGGCGCCGGTGCCCGGCCGCACCGTGCCCATCAGCTCCGCCCAGTCACCCGGCACCAGCCGGGCGTCGCCGCCGCGGTCGAGCCCGGAGCCGAACGAGGCGTCCAGCGCATCGGTGGCGGGCGCGGCTGACCGGCCCACGGCCCGGAACCCGGGTCCGAACACCGCCTCCAGGACCTCGGCCGCGGCCCCCGGTCCGCCCTCCGCCGTCTCCTGCTCGGCGAGCCGGATCCGCTCCTTCGCCTCGCGCAGGGCGGCGGCCAGCTGGTCGGCCTGCTCGTCGACCGGTCCGGTCGGCGGCCCGGTCACCCCGTAGGCGGCGAGTTGCTCCAGGTTCGCCGCGGCCACCGCGGCCCGCAGGCCGGCGAGGGCCCGCTGCGCGCGGCCTGTGAACTCCGGGTCCGTGGCCGCTGGAGGTGCGTTGTCCGCGGGCGCCAGGTCGGCCGTGGTGCCGGGCCGGGCGGCCGCGAGCACCGCGGCGGCCGCCGCGCCGAGCGCCTCCAGCTGGTCGATGTCCACGGCGGTACGGGCCCAGCCCGAGCCCCGGCCTGCGAGCAGGACGGGGACGGCGTCGTCGGGCACGGTCGACGGCTGTTCCGGCAGCAGCGCGCGCTCCAGCACGGTCCGCAGCCTGCCCGCGGCGGCGAGCGCCACCAGGTCCAGGGCGCAGTGCCGCGTGAGCGGCCACGTGTGCTCGGTGACCGTGGCCGTGCCCGTGCCGACCTCCTGGCCCGGCCGCAGCCACTCGGCGCGCAGCCTGATCCGCTGGGTGGCCCCCAGCTGGTGGCCGGCCCAGGTGTCGAGCAGCGGTTCGGCGTCGGCCCTCGGCCGTGCGGTCTGCTGGGCGCCGTCCCAGCCCGCCGCACGGGGCGAGCCCTCCGGGACGACGACGAGGACCCGGTGGTTCACCGGGATGCCGCGCCGCGGCGTGTCGAGCACCTGGGGCCGTGGTGGCGGCTGCCCGCCCGCGGCGAGGGAGTCCAGTGTGGCACCGGCGCGGTCCGGATTGCCCTGGGTCAGCTGGTGGACGCTCTCGGCGAGGAGCAGGTCCCCGACGGCGTCGAGGTCGTCGCGGAGTGCGGTCAGGTGGCGCCGGACGGCCCCTTCCTCGTCGGGGGTCATCGGTGAGCCGCCCGAGTTCGCTCGCAGGTGCGTGACGACCTCGTTCACGGGCACCCCGGCGAGCCGTGCGCCGTCCGTGACGTCGTGGGCACCGATGAACTCCTGCGCTCCCGCGGCGGGGTGCTGGACGCCCTGCACCGACCATTTGGCCCGCAGGGGAGCGATGAACCGGTCCAACTCCAGGGGTGCGTCGGCCAGTTCCCGTTCGTCGTGCAGCCGCCGTTCGAGCCGGTAGCCGAGCAGAGCCCCCAGGGGCTGGCCCTGGGCGACGCCGTCGAGGACGGTCATGGCCACCCGCATCCGCCGCGAGGACAGGTCGACCGCGAAGGCACCGGCGTCGGCAGGGTGCGACAGGTTGCCGCTGTGCAGCACGGCCGCGGTGGCGGCCTGCGGCAGCGAGGGAGCGAGCACCCATCCCCGGCTGCGCGGCACGCCGGCGGGCGTCAGGTTCTCCACCCAGCCGTACGCGCCCAGCTGCACCCCGGTCGGGCGGCGGCCCGGCCGGCGCAGTGCGTGGAGGCGGGCGGTGGCGAGGGATCCGATCCAGGCGTCGAGCCGGTGGGAGACGAGATCGAGGCATTCGCCGAGCAGCCGCTCCATGGCGGCGAAGGGATCCTCCTTGCGGCCCTGCCAGGTCTTCACCCGGCCGGCCAGGTACTGCAACGCGGCGTCGATCTCCGCCAGGCGCACGCTCCAGGGCCGCTCCGTGCCCAGCAGGCCGAGAACACCGTTGCGCCGGGTCGCCGCCTCGAAGACCTGTCCGGCCATGGAGGCACGAGCGTCGAGGATGGTCCGGTACACGGTCGAGCCGCGATCGGTCCCGCCGTCCGCGACGGCCGTCGGCGCGGACAGCGCCATGATCTTGCCCAGGGTGAAGGGACGGGCGAGCAGCTTGGCGCTGGTGAGGGTGTTCAGCTCGTGCGTGGGGTTGAGCAGGGCGTCGGCGAACCGCAGCCGGGGCCACGGCGCGTCCGGGTCACGGACTCCGGACGCGGCCCGCCCGTACTCCAGGTTCGCGGTGTGCCGCAGCAGCGCCTCCAGGAGGGTGCGCGCCTCCTCCTTGCGGACCGTGAGCCTGATCAGTTCGAAGCGCTCGACGACGGCGTTGAGGAACCCGATCAGGTCGTCCGCCGGGTCGGTGCCTTCGGGCAGCTTCGCGGGACGGACGTACGGCAGCCACAGCCGGGTGGCCGCCCCGTTGATCTGGTGACTGATCTTCGGCCGGTAGCTGATGCCGAGCGCCGCGTTGAGTGCCTGGGAGTGCCGGTCCTCCGGGGTGTCGCCGACGCAGTACCCGGTGCCACCAAAGCTGATGCCGCTCATGCTGAGCGAGGCGTCCTTGAAACAGGCCAGGAGCCCGCCCTGGACGGAACGCACCGACACCGTCCGCGACACCGGCGCCATCCCGAGGGCGCGCAGCACGTCACGTTCGGGCTTGGGCAGCGTGAGAGTCTCCCCGGGCTGGTCGGGGCCGCCGACCCGGGGCAGGGTGTCGACGCCGACCTCCCAGAACGGGCGCAGCACGCCGAGGACGCGGTGCAGCCCCTTCAGACCCGACGGCTCGTGCCCGTCGGGCTGCCAGCGCGCGGTGGCGGTGACCGGCAGCACCCCGTACGGCTGCCTGCCGACCCGCAGAACAGGGAGCGGCCCCCGGGCCCGTACGTTCTCGTAGTAGTGGCGGCGCAGCCAGGACCGTTCGACGGTGAGCTCCGTACCTCCCCGGTCCTTCTCCAGGAGTTCGTCGAGGTAGAAGTCCCCGGTGGCGCTCCACAGGGCCATCTGCAGGGCGCGCGCGTCGGCCTGCTCCGGCTCGTCGGCCCCGGGCAGGGCCGTGAGCGCGGACACCGGAATGCCGAACGCGGCCGCGAGGCGGGAGCAGTTCGCCCACTCGTCGGGCGCTGCGGCGGGGCCGAAGGCACCGAGCAGCCGGTCCACGTCCGGGGGCGGCGGTGCGGAACCGGCCTCGTCCCGGGTGTTGTTGGTCGCCGTGCCCTGCCGCACGAATGCCGCCTCGCCGTCCCCGTCCCGGCCGGCCAGCAGTCGGGTGAGCCGTCCCGCCGAGGCCTCGGGGTCGAGGGAGCCGGACACCCCGAACGCGACCACCCGGGTGAGCAGTGGTTCCCTGGCCGGCTCGTAACCGTCCCGGTCCAGCAGCACGGTGACGGCGAGCCCCTTCTCCTCCGCCTCGGAGAACTTCGTCAGCCAGCGCAGCTCCGGGTCGAGGTGCGGTTCGCCCTCCTCGGGCGTCGCGTCCGGGTCGGGCCCGACCTGCACGACGTCCGGGACCGGCTTGCCCTCCTTCTCACCGACCAGCACATCGCCTTGATACGCCCGTACGACAAAGAGGTCCGGCAGGGTCGAGGCGGTCGCCGCCCGGTTCCAGCCTCGCCCGCGGACCGGGACCTCGGGCCAGGACGGCTCCAGATCCGGCGCGGAGTCGGACAGCGGCGACGGTGGCCGGGTGTCCGAGACGGGGGTGAGCAGCCGTACGAGCCAGCGGGCCCGCTGCGCACCGAGTGCGCCCGACAGCTGTCCCCAGGCGGCGAGGAGCAGCCGGGCCCGGTCCCCGTCCGCGTTGTCGCTGCGGCCGGCCCGCCACACCGTCCGCCAGTAGCGGCGGCCCTGCTGCACCTCACCGGCGGTGGGATGCGGTTCGTGCGACTCGACGTGAATGTCGTCGGGGAAGATCCGCACGAGCAGCTTGTCCTGGCCCTCGTCCCTCCGTACCCGGGTCTCCAGCCGCACGGGCAGGAGCAGCAGGGGCACTTCGGGGTCCAGGCCGGCGAGCAGCGGGGCGAACCCCGTCCCGGCGAAGGCGCGTACGCCCTCGTCCAGGGCGCCCCGGGCGGTGCCGAGGCGGGTGAAGGCGTGCTGCCGGTCGGTGGCGGTGGCCCGGGCGCCGAGGAGCGCACGGTGCTCCTCGGCCTCGGCCACGGCCCGGCGCAGTGCGCCGAGATCGGTCATGTGTCGTTCTCCTCAAGGGGACAGGAGTCGTGCGGCCGGCAGCACGACCCTGACGGGCTGCTGGAAACACTGGCGGGCGGTCCCGGCGGCGCTCGCGCCCCACACGAGACCGTCGTGGGCGACGTTGGGCCGCTGGTTCCCCGGGGCGTGGGTCGCGGCCAGATAGGCCTCCTTGGAGTCGAAGAGGTGACTCCAGTCGAGGTTGTTCCAGTCGTCCGCCGTGCTGGGGGTGTTGGGCGGTGGGCTGTAGGGGCGGCCCCAGATACCGGGCGTCGGAGGGTCGGTGAGCGCGTTGTCGGGCGGGTCGTCGAGCCCGAACCGCGGCTCGGTCGGCTGTTCCGCGATCACGAAGCACCAGGGCGAGGCGAGGAGTTCGGTCTTGGTGAGGTCGAAACCGATCATGGCCGTGTCGGGATCCAGGCCGCCCCGGAAGATCGGATGGCGGGCGTCGGCATCCTTCGGCTCGGTGCCGAGCAGCGGAGCCGCGTAGACGATCGCGCCGGGGTAGCGGCGCAGCAGGGCGCTGCGCAGCACCAGCACGACCCGGTCGGGCGGCGCGGTCACATGCGTCCCGAGCGTCAGGTCGCGCTTCCATGTGTGCAGGGGCGGCAGATCCGTCGCCTGCCCCCAGAACGAGGCGAAGTACGTGCCGCGTTGGTCGGTGGGGTACTCGCGCCAGCGCAGCTCGCGCGCGAACTCGTGGTTGGCCCCGACCATGTACGCGGCGACGAAGGGGGCGTTGGTGAGGGCGAGCACCGCCGTGTCGGCCGGAACGTGCTCGAGACCGGCGAACATCCACTCGTTGGACTGCGCGGACAGCGGGGGCCACATGGGGTCGGCGAAGACCGGCGCCCACTGCACCGGAACCTCCGGATCGGTGCCCGCGGGCCGCTCGACGAGGGTGTCGACCACGGCGGGCACGGTGACCGCCGGGTCCGTCAGATCCACGATCTTCTGCTGCGCCTGCTGAGCCGGGAACGGGTCCCGCGGCGGGACCGGCGGTGCGTGCGACGGGCCGAGCACCCTGTCGTGCGCCTGGACCACCATGTCCCTGACGTCCTCGGGGCGGGTGTCGAGCACGGCCGGGGCGGGCAGCAGATCGCCCTGCTTCGCCAGCGGGCCCGGGTGGGTGAACGCGCCGAGACCGAGGCTACCCGTCTCGTACCACTCGTCGACGAGGCCCTTGAGGCCGTCGGCCGTCCAGGGTTCCTGCTCGGGGCCGGGGCCCTC
Source organism: Streptomyces umbrinus (assembly GCF_030817415.1). Taxonomy (NCBI): domain Bacteria; kingdom Bacillati; phylum Actinomycetota; class Actinomycetes; order Kitasatosporales; family Streptomycetaceae; genus Streptomyces; species Streptomyces umbrinus. The sequence goes on from NZ_JAUSZI010000002.1 coordinate 10,389,953, forward strand.
GCCGGTGACCCGCAGCACGCCGGAGCAGTCCGCCCACCACAGCTCGGTCGTCGGATCGGCGTCGCACCAGTCCCAGCTGCCCGGGCAGCCGCCCCGGAACGTGCCGTGGCGGTCGGCGGACTGCCAGGTTCCGGTGAAGACGCCGTCGGAGCTGATGTTCTCCGGGCTCCAGGTGCCGGTGCACACCCCCCGCCAGGTGCCGTGCTCCGTGCCGGACTCCCAGGTGCCGGTGTACAAGGCGATCCAGGTGGGGTCACCGCCGTCCTGCCCGGAGGCGTTGCTCCAGTTGCCCGCGTAGTCGCCCTTCCAGACGCCCGATCGCCCGGCGCCCATGTCCCAGCTGCCGGTGCACTTTCCATGCCACTCTCCCGCGGGGTCGCCCGCTTCCTCCCCGGTCCACAGCCCGTCGAACGCGCCGGTGAACCGTCCCGGGGCCGGGACGGTGGTGGACTCCCCGGTGAACAGACCCAGTCCGGCCGGACCGCTCCGGCCACTGGGGAAGACCAGGTCGCCGTGCGGGGTGACCTTCGTCCGCGCCAGGAAGTCCGCGGGAGCCTCGATCTCGGGCAGCGCCGACAGCCGGAACGCGCGGTTGAGCGCGCCGGCGGCCAGCGGGCGTGTGGCGCCGAGCTGCTCGGTGGTGACCGCGCGCTGCACGGAACGCTGGGTCGCCTCGCTCGCCACCCGCCGCCAGGCGTCCGGCGCCCCGTCCTCGGGCGCGAAGACCTCGCGTACCGCGGAGAGACGCTCCGGGGCCACGACCCGCTCCGGTGCGACGGCGAACGCCACCGCGCCGTCCGGATCCCGCCGGGGCACGGAGAGGCCGGTGGGGGAACCGGCGACGGAGGCGAGCACCGTGGCGAACGGCGGCTGCTGCGCGTCCGTCGACCGCCCGGCGATGAGCCCCACCCGCCGGCTGAGCACGCCCATCGGGCGCATCGCGCGGTGGAACTCCATGGTGGCCATGGCGTTCGGCAGCAGACTCGTCCGGATCGACGACCACAGCGTGGTGTCCGCGGTCAGCGCGAGACGGCTCTGCAGGGGTGTGGCCAGGCGCAGGACCTCGTCGGTGGAGAGCGGCCGTACGTGCCGCAGGTGCAGCCGCCCGGCGACCAGCCGGGCGAACCGGGCCAGTTCGAGCAGCCGGTTGGCGGCCCGTACGTCGGCGAGCTGCCGCCACGCCGAGGCCATGAGCCGCTCCTGGTCGGCCTGCACGGCCCGCGCGCCGAGCCCGGCGGCCACCCGCCAACGGGGGTCGAGGTTCAAGGTGTCGAGCCAGCCCGACGACGCCGGGGCGGCCCCCTTCGACAGCGCGTGGAAACCGCCGTACAGCGGGGGCAGGACATCGGGATCCTCGTCGCCCGTGCCGTCCGCCACCGGCACCAGCGCCTTCGCGAGCCGCTGCTGCCACTCGGCGCTCGGCTCGCCGACCGGCCACGGGTCGCGTGCCGGGGCGTTCGGGTCGCGCAGGGCGCTCTCCACCTCCTGGACGACGGGCCCGGGACCGGTCGCGAAGAGCCCGGGGCGGCTCACGTCGAGCGGCCGCCGGCCGGCCTTCGGCGGCAGCGGGCGGGCCCGCAGCCGGTCGGCCAGCGTCTCGAAGTCGCCGCCCTCGCCGGTGGAGAACGTCCAGGAGAAGTAGACCGGCAGCTCGCAGCGGGCCCCCGGAGTCCAGGCGGGCGCGAGATTCCCGCCGGCGACGTCCTTGCCGAGCCCGGCCAGCCGCCCCACCTCGAAGGAGGGGACCAGACAGGCGGTGTAGGCGGTGTGCGCCAGCAGCCGGCGAGGAGCGAGCAGCCGGGAGACCGACCGGCGGGGGTCGGTCTCGTGCCCCGGGAGGGTCTGTGCGTGGGCCCACAGGTGCAGTAAGGCCGGATCGGGCAGTTCGGTCCCGTCGACCCGCAGCACGGGCAGTTGGATGCCTGGCTCCCGCTGCGGCCGGCCCGCCGCGAACGGAACGCAGACCAGCGCGAGCCAGGGCCGCAGGGCGCCCGTCGGACCCGGCGCCAACGGGGTGAACAGCCAGGGAAGTTCGGCCCGTTCGAACTCCACCATCGGGAACTTGGTGGTCTCCGCGTCCGGTGTGCCGGGCAGCGGGAAGAGCCGCACGATCTCCTTGGGGTCGAGCGCCCGCACGTCGCCCGGCCCGTACAGCTGCAGTGCGGGGACCGGAACAGGCTGCGCGGGGCGGTCGTTCACCGAGGCGGTGGCCGCCAGCGAGCCCCGTACGGGCAGGGTGTTGACCAGGGTGTCGGGGTCGGCGAGCGAAGCGGCGGCCCCGACCCGCTGCCAGGACGCGAAGGTGTACGTGGTCATGGCCTCACCTCGTGTGCGGACACGACCTGGTACAGCGCGGACCGGCCCGACACGGTCCTCAGCTGGGCGGTGGCCTCGGTGAACGTGGCCGTCCGGACGAACCCGCCGGCCTCCTTGAGCGTGCCGGTCCCCACGATCGCGTACGTCCGCTCCTTCAGGACCGACGTGATCGGCGCAGTGGAGTACCGGCTGCGCAGTTCGTGCACGAGACTGCGGCCGACGGCCCCGAGGGGCAGTGCGGCCGTCAGCGCGGCGTCGGAGAGCACCCAGTGCGCGCCCGGGGTGATGACCGTGCCGCCGAGCCATTTGGTCTCGTACTCGACCGGCACCGAGTAACGGGGGGCAGCCGCCGAGGACGCGGGCGGGGTCAGCTCGCTGCCCGAGCGCAACCGCTCGAAGGCCGGCTGGGTGAGCTTCTCGTCGTCGGTCAGATCGAAGAAGTCGGCCCGTGCGAAGTCCTCCTCGACGGGCTTCACGTCGCCCGCCCCGGCGGAGAACGCGACCTTCACACCGAACTTCGCCGGCGTCGGCAGCCGGCCCGGTCCGAACCGGACCACCTCGGTGTCCAGGGGAACCGTGCGCTGGCTGAAGCGGAGCCGCCCGAGAGGGTGCAGCAGACGCCCCCCTGCGGCGGCGTCGTCGGAACGCAGCGACACCATTGTGCGTGCCCCCTCCGGGAGGACCGGTTCCCAGCTCCGGGGGTCCTTCAGGGCCTGTTCGAGGAGTCGGCCGACGTCCGGGGGCGGCGGGGCCTTGGCCTCGCCGGTGCAGTTCCAGCGTTCGTCGAAGGGGAAACTGACGTCGAAGAAGAGGATGGACACGCTGGCGCGGCCGGCGACGTGCCAGCAGGGCGTCGGCCCCTCCACGTCGACGCGCAGCCCGACCGAACACAGGGTTTCCCCGGCGAAGCGCAGCGCGAAGGAGCCGGCGAGGTCGAGCATGACGCCGAAGCTGGGCTCCCAGCGCACCAGGGCGTCGAAGGAGAGCCGCCCGGACACCCCGGTGCGGCTGGAACCGATGACCGCGGAGAGCTCGGCGCCCGCCTGGACGGTGCCGGGGGTGAGGGCGAAGTAGCCGCTGAAGACGATCCGCAGCAGCGGGCTGTCCGCGATCGGGATCGTGAGGCGCTTGGGCGTCGGAAAGCCCGCGGGCGGGGTGAACCGGGGGTGGAAGCCGCCGGCGCTCAGGATGAACGTAGCGTCCTGCCCGCTCTTGGCCCGCAGCGCGAGACCGCCCTCAATCGAGGCGGTCAGCAGCCGGGAACCCGCCAGGTTGGCGTTGATCTCGACCAGCCCGTTCGCCGCGTCCACGACCCCCGCGACCGAGGCGCGCAGATCGAGGATCGGAGCCTGCGGGGCGGGCAGCGCGACCCTGAGCCGGCCGAGGATCCCCACCACACCGCTGGGCAGCTCGAGGACCACCCCGACATCCGCGGTGAGGAAGGAGACCGGACGGCCCCAGCCGACCCGGAACATCGGGCCCACGACGGTGCTTCCCGAGCGGGCCGGGAACACCGCGCCCAGCGAGGCCAGGATGCGAGGCGCCGCGGCAGCCGCGTCCGCGGGGAAGAGCAGGTCGTCCAGGTGACCGGACTGGACGACCTCAGCGAGGCCCGCCCGGTCGAGCGCGCGGCCGATGCCGAGAAGACCACCGACGGCGTTCAGCGTGAAGGCGAGGCCCAGTTCGATGGCCGGAGTGAACTCGGCGCTCATCGCGACCAGGACCGACACCGGCCGGGTGTCCAGGATCCCGAAGGCCTGCACCTCGACGACGCCGAGGCTGAGCGACAGCGCCCCCCGGTACTGACCGTCGTGCTCGGCGAGGAACCCGCCGCCCTTGGCGGGGCCGACGGCGAGGGTCAGCCCGAGGCCCTTCGGCGGAACCAGAGCCGCCGTGTACCCCGTGCCCGCCGGGCGGACCTCAAGACCCGCGCCGTCCACCGCCGCGTCCGCGAGACCGAGCAGCGACGCCCGGAAGGACGCGTCGAGCCGCAGTCCGCCGTTCTGGGCGGACACGTACAGCGAGGGCGCGCGCACCCCGGAGGGCGCCCCGCTCAGGGGGACCGCGATACCCCTGCCGCTGCCGCCGCCGTCCAGGCGCAGTCCCCCCTTGCCGAGCGTGGCGCCCAGTCGGCCCTTGAGGACGAGGCCGCCGGGGACGAGGAGCTTCAGCAGCGCGTGGTCGGTGAGCGCGAAGTCGACACCGTCGGCCCGGAAGGTCAGCGAGGAGGTGTCGGGCGCGGCGGACGGCAGGGAGAGCACGAGACTGACCCCGTCGCGTACGGCCAGGCCGGGTACGAGAGGGAGCGCGCCGGTGAGGACGAGGGAAAGGTCGATCTTAGGGGGCAGGGCCCCGACAAGGGGGTTTTCCACGCCACCCGGCCCAGCTGTGAGGACCTGGTCGATAGCCAGCGCCCATCCCGGCGGGGACTGTCTGACGGCCGTCCGCAGCAGGTCGACGAGGACCGGCCACACGTCGCCCGGGGCCGCCACGTGCGGCAGGGCGAACCGTACGAGCAGCGCGTCCGCCGTCAGCGCGTCACTGGGCAGCCCGAGCGCCTGCGCGAGCCGCTTCCTGCGGTCGGCCGGGGACAGACCGGAGAGGAGCGGGAGCACCGGGTCGAGTCCCGCGCGGAGTTCGGCCGCCAACTGCGGCAATGGGCTTGCCATCAGCGGGCCGTGGGGAGATGGGGGACGTTCATCTGATCGGCACCGTTCTCCGCCCACGGGTCACCGGGTGACTCTGGAACCGAGGCGGATGGGGATCGGGAACACCCCCGACGCTATCCCCGCCCGAGGACCGGCGCGCGGCCACGAATCGCGGGACGCCCCCGGTCCGGTGCGGAATTCACCCGACCAGCAGAGGCCTGCCCCGGACCGTCGTCGGCGCGACGCCGTTCTCGCGGGGTTGGCCGGCGGCAACGCCGGAACAGGCGCTCCTGGTCGCCGAGGTGGCCCGGGAACGGTCCGGATCTTGCGGGGGACCGCGAAGGCCAGATCAGACCCAGATGCTTGGCCACTGCCGGGACCAGGACTCGGCGCGATGGGAAGCGGCTACTGAAGACGGTGCCGCCAGGCCGATCGCGAGATCCCCTTCAGTCCAGAGCAGGCGACGGTGAAGCAGCTCTGCCAGCGCTCCCTCGGCATCCTCCTCGCACAGGGCACCGGCCTCGACCAGTCCATGAGTGATACGCCCGATGTTGAGCGGCCGCTCATCGAGTTCTTGGTAGAGCAACGAGGCGGCTTGCGACAGTGTGTAGGTGTGCGGGTCCGTGTCGAAGCGGCTGTCGTTGATCACCAAGGCGGCGCCCACCTGCGTCCACGAGAGTTCGACGAACCGCTCGCGGTGCTGCTTCTTCCAGTGGTCGATCTGCGTTCGGAGCTGGCCGTAGGCAAGATCGAGATCAGGTGCGTACTCGAAGTTCCGCTGGAAATAGTAGGCGTACTCGTCCAAGGAGAATCCCGTTTTGTCCAGGAATGCCCTGGAGAGGAGTACGTCGTAGCACTCGTGATGGACTGCGCGCTGCGTGAGGCCGAATCGAGCGGGGTCCGTCTGAAGTGGAGCGAATCGCGTCACCACGGTCTCAGAACGTGCCACCGGCGGGGCCAGATGGTACAGCGTGGGCAGCCTTCTGAGCATCTCCTGATAGACCTCCAGTGAGTCGTCGGGGAGGCCGTAGAGAATGTTGTAGTGGATCGCCAGACGGTGGACGTATCCCGCCTTCAGCAGAGAGACGTTGTCGATGCCGCGCACACCTTTGCGCATGGATCGCAGGACGGGTGACGCGAACGACTCGATGCCGGGCTGGACCGCCACGTAGCCGGCATCGACGAGGGCGCGAACCCGCTCCGGTGGGTGGTTCGCCTTGATCTCGCTGTGGAGCGAGAACTTCGGCTGCTGCTCGCTGAGTTTGGGCAGCAAGTCCGTGTAGTAGTCCTTCGGCATGATGTAGTCGGAGAAGCGGTACGTGGTCTCCCCGTGCCGTTCGCGGAGTGTCGTGAGCATGCGCAGCGTGTCAGCCGCTGATCGGTGCCGGTACTTCAGCGTGTCGTCGTCGATACCGCAGAACACGCAGTGCTGGCTCTGTCCCCACCAGCAGCCGCGTGACGCCTCCACGGGCAGCACTGTGGTGGGGATACGAAGGCGGTGTTCCGCGGCGAGTGCGTCGAGGTCGTGGAACCAGTCGCTGTAGTCGGGCAGTGGCGTACGGGTGAGGTCGAACCTGGGCGGGCGAATGATCCGGTCGGCGAGGTGACCTGGCCACGAGGCCCGGTCACCACCCCCGAGAACGGCGAGGGCGAGGTCGACGATGACCTGCTCTCCGTCGCCTTGCACCACGGTGTCGACGACATCGAAGGCCTGGGCGACGGTGCGTCCGGGCTCCCCTTCCAGGGCGTAGCCGCCGAACACGACCGTAAGTCCCGGATCGCGGGCCTTGAGCCGGGTGGCGAGCGCCAGAGAAGCCATGGTCTGGTCGAACAGGCAGGTGAACCCCACCAGTCGGGGAGACATGGCCAGGATGCGCTCGGCGACGTCGTCAAGAAGCTGCGGGACGACCTCATGACGTACGCGTAGGAACAGCTCGAGCACCGCCGCGGCGTCCGCGTATCCCTCGGGCGGCGGATTGCCCTGGGTGTACTTCAGGATCCGGTCGACGACGGCCTTCTCCTGCTGTTCGTCGAGTAGCGGATCGAGTTCTCCGGTGAAGACGAACTCGTTGAGTCCCCAGGCGTTTGCCAGATACTGGTAGGTGCCAGGCTTGAGCCATCTCAGCAAGTGCGGAGCAACGTGGACCACTCGTGAACGGATTCCGGCCTCGCTGAGGCAGCCGGAAAGGATCCCGAGTCCCAAAGTCGGCTCGGCGGGCGGTGCCCAGGGCATGCTCACCAGGACGACGTCGTACTGCGTCACGAATGCGTTCCCTCCACGTTCAGCGAGACTGCGCGGGCCGGTGCTACAGCTTGACCTGGCCGCTCTCGTCGACGATCACCTCTGTGTCGGGCGTGGGAGCTTCGAGCAGAATGATGATCACGATGACGGCCACGGCGATGAGTTCGGTGTCGCTACGGGCCATACCGGTGCCATCCGCTCCCTGCATCAGGCTCAGCGTCGTCGCCTCCTGCAGCAGGGCCGCGGCGCCTGGTGAAAGAGACACGTCGAGCTGCTCCGCCACGCGCACGGGGTCGGTGGAGAGTTCCTTGATGTACCGCCCATCCCGGACGGCCTTGTTGTACAGGTCCAGCGCCTCGCGGCCCTCCTCCGGAGTCGCGCTGAGGTTGCGGGCCTGTGCTTCCGCCGACCCGGAACGGTAGGCGGCCTCCAGGACCGTGGTGGACGTGATGGACCGACGCATCTTCTCCACGCTCCCAGCCAGTGCTTCGCTCTGGAACAGCGGGTGCTTGAAGTAGATGCTCGGAAGCTGGTCGGCCATGGAGGATCCCTCTGTGTCGAGTGCGGTCTTCGCTCTTCTGTGAAGGTTCGCGAGATGACGAACCCCGGTTCAGTCACTGCCAGCTTCGGCATTGACCGGACGCGCACCCACACCTATTGCGCCAAGCGGCTCAAAAAGATCAACTCTTCGTGACTCCTGAGCGACATCACGCCGAAGCACGGTCGGCCACATCGCTCCACCCGCTTCGGGGGTGTAGCGGTCGGCAACCTTCTCCCGGGCCACCGGCCTGCTCTTCATCGGTCCATGACGCCGAATGCGTACCATCATGCGGTTGGTTGGAAGCCGCTGATGGTGGCCTCGACCATGCGGGAGACCCGCTCGAGTTCGGCTCTGGTCGGATCGGCGGGGACCTTGAGGTTCTGCCACACGACCACGAAATCGAGGTTCCGGTTGTTGTCGTGGACCTTCAGTGCCTCCGAGACCACCTTCTCGACGACACCGGCGCTGTTGGGCTTGAGCGGGCCGATGCCGATCTTCGCGTGGGTGGCGGAAAGCCCGCCGTTCGGCCACAGGAGTTCGCGGTGGAACCAGCTGCGGCCGCCACCCAGGAGCATCTGGACGAGATCCGTCGGGCTGCCACTCTCCAGGCTGCCGTCGAACATCCGGGTGACGAGTCTCGCCATGTCCACGGCTGTGGTCGCCTGGGCGACCTGCCCGTCGTTCGTGGACGCGATCCGCACCGGGGTCCATTGCCCCAGGTAGTCACCGGCGAGCCAGATGCCCTGCTGGGTCGGCTTCCGGAAGAAGCCGTCGTCTCCGGCCTTGGCGTTCATGAAGCCGAACGCGACGCCATGGATGCTGGCCGCAGCGCCCGGGTTCTGCTGCTGGAGGAGCATCCCCCTGAGCTGGGTGCGGTAGTCGAAGGTGAACTCGACGTCGATCGGCCGCCCCGTCGCGTCGAGTTGCGGGTCGAGAACCGTCCGGTAGGCCGGCACGATCTTGGTGGCGTCGCTCCCGTGCTGGGCGGTGATGGTGCTCGGGGTCGCGGTCGTGATCTGGTGGTCGAAGTCGGACGAGAGGGCGAGGAAGAACGCGTCCGACGACGACGGCTGCTGTTCCAGGAGCAGTTGACGGGAGAAGAAACGGAGTGTGTGTGCCGCGTACATGGCGAGGAGTTTGACCAGGCTGCCCGAGAAGTGGACCTCGTTCTGCCGGTGGCCCGCCCACGCTCGCTCGTCAGTGCCTTCCAGAGCCACCACGGTGAGGGCGACCCGTTCGAGTGCGGTGCGGTCGGCTCCGGACAGCCCGTTCATGAAACCGTTGAGCGCGTTCTGCATGCTCCGGTTACGGTCGGCTGCCCCCTCGGCTTGGAGATTGTCGCCGTACGCTCCAGTGAACAACTCCATGTCGATCGACCCTCCTTGCGTACGAAGGAGATGGGCGCCGCGAGGACTGCGGCGCTACCGATGAGCATGTACCTCCCTCCATTCTCGTACGTCACTCCGCCGACTTCAACTTCCACGACGCCCCACCGCACGCGGCCGGTAGGCGCTACTTGTAGTACCGCATCAGCTCTCCGTTGCCGCAGGTGGTACAGCTGGGTGCTCGAACTGGCGATCGCGACCGGGATGGGCAGACCCGGCAGCCGGAGGTGGCACATCTGCTCCACCCCGCCGCTCGGCGGATACCGGAAGATCTCTCCCGTGTCGAGGAGCTGGTACACGTCCCCGGCGCCGACACTGATCTCCAAGGTCCGGAGGTCGGTGTCGATCGTGTCCCAGGACGTGCCTCCCAAGTGCCGCAGGATCTGTCCGTTGGCCAGCCTGGGTTCTCCGGACGCGCGGAGGACAGGGGTACGCATCAACCCGCAGCGGGACTTCAGCATCTCGGCACGCGTGCTGTGGTCGAAGACACCTGTCGGTGTGAGCGCGCTGTGCTCCTGGAACCAGGCCAGGGCCAGTGCGGTGATGTCGTCGAGGCGCCCCGCTTCGTAGGAGCGCGCGGGGATGTACCCGAGCTCAACCAGGAATAGCTGGACGTACTCGAAGCCGTCCTGTCTCTGACCGGGTCTGGTGGTGCCGACGCCGGCAACGGTGCGTCTCGAGTCGGTCTTGTGCGGTCCCATGGCGGACTCCTCCGATGTCGAGGGGAATCGAACCGAGTCCTGCAGGAACGGGGTACACCTTCAGTCTCCTGCGGGACAACACCCCTTGCAATCGGCTGTCTGCGCGCGGGAGGGCAACCCCCGCGCGGACCCGGGGAAATGCGCGTACGGTGAAGAAGGGGCACAAGTGAGACTCCGCCGCTGACGGCCGACCTCCCCGTACCGATTCCTCTCCGCCGCACCGAACCCATGCCGGTGCTCTGTCCCAGGGCCACCGCTCCCGTGCGTCGCATTCGTCCGCGGAGGCGTACGGCCGCCGGCCTTCGGCCGCCAAGGCCTCGGCCACGAAGGAGAGCACGATGGAATCGGGCAGGATTGAGCGGAACCCCGACATGCCGGAGACGCCACCACTACACCCCCGATCGGGCCGTGAGCTGGAACACGACGCGGCCGAGCGACTGGACGAGATCCGGCAGTACTTCAAGGACCAGTACGCGGAGCGCAACGTCGTCGCCCGCACGACGACCGAGTCCGGCGACGCGCTCGACTGGGTCCCCGTCGAGTCCCAGGGCGAACCGCCCTACATCGAAGCGGCGGACCGCCCCTACGACCCCGACCGCCCGTCCTCGCCCCAGCCCTTCGAAGCGGGCCAGTCGCGCGAAGAGACCGGTCCCCCCGGCACCGTCCCGATGCTGCGCAAGCCGCTGGACCGCATCACCCCGGTCGGAACCCTGCAGGACTACCTGTCGAAGGGGATCTACGCGAAGCGGTCCACGCCGCCCGACGACCCCGGCCTCGCCCTGCCCCGCGCCGCCACCGCCGTGCACAAATACGCCCACGCCGCCCAGGGCGTGACCAACTACGGCACCGAAGGCTTCATCAACACGTGGCGGCCTTACGTCCAGTGGTCCAACGAGTTCTCCCTGGGGCAGCTGTGGGAGGTAAGGGGATCGGGGGCCGGGACCGATCTGCAGACCGTCGAAGTGGGCGTGCAGACCTACTACGACCTCTACGGCGACTGGTATCCGCACCTGTTCATCTTCTACACCACCAACAACTACACGCAGATGGGCAACTACCTAGGCGGCTACAACCGGGACGTGAAGGGCTGGGAGCAGCTGTCGAGCACGGTCTACCCCGGTATCCGCGTGGCGGAGAGCGTCTACGCGGGAGACCAGTACGACCTCGCCATCAAGGTCATGCTGTACCTGAACAAGTGGTGGATCCGGATCGGCAACGAATGGATGGGCGGCTACCCCACCAGCCTGTTCAACGCCACGGGACTGCGCGACCAAGCGGCTTCCATCGACTGGGGCGGCGAGATCGTCGACGACGTCGCCAACCACCCCGAGGCCACGTACACCTGGATGGGCAGCGGGCGCTTCCCGTCCGAGGGCTGGAGCCGCGCGGCCTACATGCGCAACCTGACCTACCAGTCCGACGCGGCCGGCACGATGAAGCCGGTGGTGGGCTACCCCTATGTGACGAACCCGAACGCCTACCAGATCTCCACCGACTTCACCGGCACGTCGACCTGGGGATCGCACTTCTACTGGGGAGGCCCGGGTGGAGTCGAGTGACGTCCCGGCGCGGGACGACCACCCGGAGGTCATCCCGTCCGAGGTCGATCCGGACGTCGAGTGCGTCCGGATCGACCGAACGGACGACCGCGCCGGACCGCCACCGTCCCCCGATCTCCCGGAAGAAGGGTCAGGGCCCCCGTCGGCGCCGGCCGTGGAGGGCAGAAGGCTCTGCCCCGAGGGCTATCTACCGCGGCGACGGCACCGCGACTACACCCTGGACGGCAAACGAGTCGTCAGCGACTCCCCGCCGATCCCCAACCCTGACGACCCGCCCGTTCGGCGGCCAAGGCCATAGTGATGGATCAGGCGATCGAGCCGGGCGGCCGGGTCGGCATAGAGTTCCTGTCCCGGTCGATCGGTGTGTCCGCCACTCCCGTGTGCGAGGCGCTTGCCTGCCTCGAGACGGACGGCCTGGTCGTCAAGCGTCGCTCTCGGGCCACCGCAACACCGAACTGCTGGAGCGGCGAGGGGTGGAGAAGCTCTTCGATATGCGGCTCTTTCTGGAGCCGCGGGCCGAGCTCCGGCCGTTGAGCAGGTCGACGATGCGGCGGCCGTCGCTATCACGTGGGGGCGTGCCGTTGAGACCGACTCGATCAGGCGAGGCCCTCGCGGTCCTGTCCGCCTGTGGCGCGCCGCAGGCACGTCAGGACGGAGCCACCCGGGCCGGCCGGGTCAGGCGCAGCTCTCTGCTTCTTAGAAGAATTTGCTCCCGAGCGTGTCGGCGCCTCGCGGCGGCGGCGGCGATGGGTGCGGCGGTTGTTTGGTCCCCCGCCACCAGCGGCGCGCCGCTGGTCGCCCCGATCGTGCGGGATGACCGCGACCGCCCCGTCCGTGCGGGGTGGCCGGTCGGTTGAACGTGACCGGTCACCTCGGCCGTGACTGTCGGTCAGGCCCGCGGGGCGCGTGGCTCCAGCCGGAACTCGAAGCCGAGGGTGCCCGGGTCGAGTGCGGTCGCGCCGCCGTCGACGGTGAGCACCGCACCGTTCACGAACGAGGTGGCGGGCGACATCAGCCAGGCGATGGCCTCCGCGACCTCGTGCGGCTCGCCGGGCCGCCCGGCGGGCAGGACCCGGGTCACCTCCTCGTACGCCGCTTCCAGGCCGTTCCCGTCCAGGCCCGCCTCGTCGGCGAACCGGTTCATTCGGCGGTCCGCCATGTCGGTGCGCACCCAGCTCGGGCACACGGTGTTGGCGCGCAACCCCGCGCCCCCGTAGTCGACCGCGAGCGAGCGGCACAGCTGGAGCAGTGCCGCTTTGGAGGTGGCGTAGGCGGTGTTCCCGACGCCGTTGCGCAGGGCGGACACCGAGGCCACCGCGACCACCGCGCCGCGGGCGTCGAGCAGGTGCGGGAGCGCGGCGCGCAGCAGCAGGAACGGACCGGTGAGGTTGGTCCGCATGACCTCGTCCCAGTCCTCCAGGGTCACCTCGCCCACCCCGCCGCCCCGCCCGATGCCGGCGTTGAGCACCAGACCGTCGAGCCGCCCGTACGTGCCGACCACCGTCTCGACCAGCGAAACCACCGCGGCGGGGTCACCGATGTCCGACGGTACGGGCAGGGCGCCGGTCTCCTCGGCGACCAGCCGCAGCGGCTCGGGGCGGCGCCCGGACACCGCCACCTTGTGTCCCGCCCAGGCCAATGACTGCGCGGTCGCCGCCCCGATCCCCGTTCCGCCCCCGGTCACCAGGTACACGCGCTCCTCCGCCATGTCTGCCGCCTCTCCCATGTCTCGTCCGCCGTCCCCCGTCCCGGTGATCTTAGGCGCGCGCCGCTCCGGGGCCGGGCCGACCGACGAACCATCGCCGAGCGGCTTGGCCCCTGGTGCGTCCTGGGTCGCTTTGGCCGCCTCGTTGCTGAACCCGAGATGGCGACGTGGAGGACTTTGGACCGCGAATGGTCCGGGAGACGGGCCTGGAGCATCACCCGCGCGAAGGCGGAGAGCAGCCGCCACGGATCCACCTCGTCCTCGGCGGTGATCCCCGTCCGTCGGTACGCGGGGACGGCGCTGACGGCGTGCCGGAGCACCGACGCCAGCCGCTCGCCCTGCAACTCCCTGATCGCGCCGGGCCGGTCCGCGAGCTCGGCGTACCGCTCGTACTCCTCGTACACCCGTGGCAAGAGCAATCCCTCATGGATCAACTGCGCCCGCCAGTGCCGTTCGTCCTCCGGCTCCACCAGCGGATCGAATCGCCGCCGCACCGCCGCACCGCCGCACCGCCCCAGCGCCCCAGCGCCCCAGCGCCCCAGCGCCTCCGCTCCGCGCCCGGCGCCCCGGCGCCGTGCCCGACGCGGACCGGTCTCACGGCCGCAACTTACGTCGAGTCAGTGTTTCGCTCACGCGTCGCTGCTGGTCAGAAGGTGGAATGCGGATGGGGGAGAGGTCGTCGGGGGTCTTCAGATCGGTGGGAACGGCCCAGGAGTGGACCGGCGTGGCGGTGGCGGTGACGCGGGCCAGCCCGGGTCGCCGTCCGTCGCGAAATCGGCCCAGGCGCGGAGCATATGGCGGGACAGTGCGCGGTCCTCGTCGTCTAGTGTCTCGTGATTCCGTCGGCGTTACGTGATCTTGCGTGTCTCGTTGGTGCTGGCATGGAGCTTTCCGTGGAACAGGCCGCCGAGTTGCGGGAGTTGGCGAACAGCCGGGATGTTCCTGCGGATTTGGCCACGCGAGCCCGGATCGTGCTGTGGTCGGGCGAGGGGCGGCGACGCAAGGACATTGCCGAGTTGCTCGGGGTGTCGCTGCCGACCGTGGACCGCTGGAAGACCCGATATTCCCAGCGCGGGCTGGCCGGGCTGGAAGGTGATCGCCCCGGTGGGGCCCGGGACCAGGTACCGGCACGGGTACGGGCACGGGTGATTGCTCTGACGCGTATGACGCCGCCGGCCTGCACCGGACTGTCGCACTGGTCGACGCGCGAGTTGGCGAAGTACCTGAAGCGGACCGAGAACGTCAGCGTGTCCTGGCACTACATCGCGCGGATCTGGCGTGAGGAGCAACTCAAGCCGCACCGTAACGGAACCTTCAAGATTTCCAAGGACCCCGCGTTCGCGGAGAAAGTCGCGGACGTGGTCGGCCTCTACCTCGCCCCGCCCGGTGGCGCAGTCGTGCTCTCGATCGACGAGAAGACGCAGATCCAGGCGCTGGACCGAACCCAGCCGGTGCTGCCGGTCACCTTCGCGGCCACCGAGAAGCGCACCCACGACTACGTCCGGCACGGCACCACGAACCTGTTCGCCGCCCTCAACGTCGGCACCGGTGAAGTCATCGGCGAGTGCAAGCCGAGCCGGAACGGAAAGAACTTCCTGGCCTTTCTGAAGAAGGCGGTAAAGCCACATGCAGGGAAGGAGATCCACGTCGTCCTGGACAACCTCTCCACCCACACCACACCGGACGTGAAGGAATGGCTGGCCAAGAACTCCCACGTCCACTTTCACTTCACCCCCGTCGGGTCTTCCTGGATCAATCAGATCGAGACCTGGTTCGGAATCCTGACCCGGCAGTCGATCCGCCGCGGCACCTTCGCCAGCGTCAACGTCCTGATCTCGCAGATCCGCAACTACATCGACTCCTGGAACGCCGAGGCCAGGCCCTTCACTTGGACTGCAACCGCCGACGAGATCCTGGCGAAGGTCCGCCTCGTCCAGACCAACATCAAGAAGCTCGTCGCAAACAACTCAAAGTGATGCAAACAGGATCACGAGACACTAGGTGCCTCTGATGAGGAAGTCCGCGCCCGGCGCGACGAGTTGCCGAAGGCGAAGGGAACGTCGGCGGTGTGCCACGGCCGGGCGGCACCGCGCCAGCGGGTGAAGCGGGCCAGGTGGGCCCGACCGTCGCGCGCGCGTGCTGTTCGGCGAGCCGGGTGGTGTACTCGCCGAACTGCGCGTCGCCGAAGGGTGCCAGGTGCCGGTCGAGGACCGGGGTGTCCGGCATCGTCCCGGCGTAGCCGTCGACCAGGCGGGCGGGGAGCCGCAGCGCCTGCGCGAACTCCGCGAGCGCCGCCTCTGGGGCGCCCTCCCGTACGGCTCCGACCGTGTGGAGGAACCACTGTTCCTCCGTCGCGTGGCACACCGGCAGCTCGACGTCCTGCGCCGCTCCCGAGGTGAGCGCGGTCAGCGGATCAGCCGGCAGCGCCTCATCGTCCACGACGGGCTGGAAGATCGCCGGCGCGTAGGCGTGGATCGGGGCCACCGGATCGTCGGTGCAGCGGGCGGCGGTTTTGTTGGAGGCGGCCACCAACTCCTCGCGCGCAACGGACAGCAGCCCTTCCGCCGTGGGGGCGACCCCGGCCTCCTCCGCGATCCGCCCGGTCACCTCCGCCGCGAGCCCGGCCGAGTGGAGGAATTGCGGCACGCTGTGCGCGACGGCCCGACGGAACAGCCCCCGCGTCCGCTCCATGGCCAGCGGGCAGACCACCGCGCTGCCGCCGGAGGAGTACCCGGCGAGGGTGACGTTCGTGGGGTCGCCGCCGCATGCCGCGATGTTCTCCTGGACCCGGGACAGCGCGGCCGCCTTGTCGAGCAGCCCGCGGTTGTCGGGGACGGCGCCGAGCACGTGCCCGTAACCCTCGCACCCCACACGGCAGTTGCAGCCGACGACGACGAGTGCGGCACGGGCCGGCGCGGCGCCGTCGTCGTCGGGCTGCGCGGCGGACCCGAAGGTGTTGGCCCCATCGTGGATCCGGAAGAAGACCGGCAGTTCGTCACACTCCGTACACCTGGGGGCCATGCGTTAACGCTGAGTATTTCCTCGTCCGCGGGGCGCCACACGGGCGCCCCGGGAAGCTCCGCCGACTGCGGGGCTACGGGCCCGAACGCCGTACCGCCCAGGCCCGCGAGGGCTGCGGCTCGACGAAGCGCCGGACGCCGAACGGCAGGGCGGCGTAAGGGATTCCGGGAACGGCGACGACACCGTCGGCGTCGGCTTCCCTGCCGCGCACCAGGCCGGCGGCCGTCCGGAACACCGTCCCGTACTCACCGGATCGTTCGCTCATGCGGTGCGGTCTCGTCCCCCGCGCGCTCGCTCACGGCTCCCCGGTTGAGCGGTTGCTGAATGCGTACGAGTATGGAAGGAGACAGTTCAGTGCGGACCGGAATCGTCTGTCACGGCTGAGAAGTTGTCACATCAACGATCGTTCTCCTCCCCTGTGTGGAGGGCATCTCCCTGAGCCGGATCAGTCTCCGGAGAGCGATATGACCATCAAGAACATGCAGTTCACCTGCCCGAATTGCGGCGAGGTGTCGACGTACGCCGTGCAGACGGACGGCGAGGCGCCCGAGCAATCGGGTCTGGCCTTCCATCAGGACCTGGGCAACCTGCGGAGCCTCGGTATTCCGTACACGAACAGTCCGAACCGTGACGCGTACGGTCCGCTGGTCCCGCAGGGCATCGTCGTCCACTACACCCAGGGCAAGTACGAGGGAGCCATCGGCCACTTCCAGAACTCCGCGTCCAAGGTCTCGGCGCACTTCATCGTCGCCAGGGACGGCCGGCGCATCCAGATGGTCCCGCTGCCCGACCCCGACACCAACGGCCCACGGGACGGGCGGTACACGGCCTGGCACTGCAAGGGAGGAAACACCCGCTACATCGGCATCGAGCACGAGACTGGACCACAGAGATGATGGAGTCCTCGGCGGAGCTGTCGGCGTACTTGTGCCACACGTACGCCATCCCGATCGAGGTGCCGCTCGCCCCGAACGAGCGCGACTGGTTCACGGGCTTCGGCGGACACTACAACGTGCCCAACAACAGCCACACCGACCCGGGTCCGTACTTCCCGTGGGACTACTACATCGACCTCGTGCAGTGGTTCTACGGCCGCATGGCCGCCGACTCCCCGCCCGGCGCCGCGCCGGCGTCCGCCAAACCGATCCGGGAGGTACAGGGGTCCGGGAAGCCCGCCTACCAGACGCTGTGACCGCCGTATGAGGTGACGTCCCATGCTGGGCTCCACGGTGACCGCGCTCACCGCCTGTTCGGCCGCCCCCGGCCGCCTTGACCTGTTCGTCGGCGACGGTGGCGGCGGCGTATGGCACAGGACGCGCACGACGCCCCCCGACGCGCTCCGAGGCCGCTGGGGCGCGTGGCACTCGCTCGGCCGGCCGTGGCCTTCGCCCGGAGCGCCGGAGCACACCGGCTGGCTGACCGCCGTGCGTTCCGGCCCCGGCCGGATCGAACTCCTCGCCCTGGACAGCGGTCGCGGGACGAAGCACAGGCTCTTCGCGGCGGCCCGTGACGGCGCCCTCGACACGCTCCTCGAAGAGGCCGGTGCCGAGGCCGGGGACGCCGCCGGCGCCGAGGCGGGCGGCGGAGCCGGTGATGTCGTCGGCGATGCCGTCGACGATGTCCTCGGTGACGCGGCCGGCCACGGCTGGACCCCGTGGACGTCGCCCGACCCGCTCGCCGCGCGGCCCGCGGCGGCCGACCCGCTCCCGACGGAAGAGCAGTTGACGCTCCTCCGCAGGCAGCTCTCCGAGGGCCGACGTTCCGACGTCGACCCTCGCTCTACCGCCTTCGCCACGACGGAACGTGACCTCTTCGCCGTCGCCGGTCACAGACTGTGGCACCGCATGTGGACGGAGAGCACCGCATGGGAGGACCTCGGCGGCGACCTCACCACCGACGACACGACCGGCCCCCCACATCGCCGCCGTCCACGACGAGGCCGGGTCCACCCACGTGTTCGCCGTCTGGGCCGGTACGGCCCTGATGCACCGGCAGCTCGACCGCACCTGGTCCGACTGGCGGCTCGTCGACATCTGGGCCGACGTGCGGACCTACCAGGCGCTGCGCCCCGACGACCTCGTCGCACTGACCGTCCGCGGGAGCGGACTGCGCGAACGAGTCCGCGCCGACGGCGTGGTGGAATTCGTCGCCGCCCGGTCCGACGCCCGGCTCATCGTGGAGTTCCCACCGCAGCACATCGCCGAGACCGTCTCCGAGACGGGCACGACCAGCCAGGCGCGGATCGCGGGACCCTCACGGCTGGCCTTCGCCATCGGCCAGGAGGCCGTACCGCTCACCGTCGACGGCGTACTGACCGCCATGCGCAAACTGCCCCTGGTCGCGACGCCCGAGACCGCGGGAGCGGACAGCGCCCGCCTCGAACTGCCCTGGCGCCTGCTCCTGCAGCTGCCGAACGGCGCCCGCTGCACGCACCACGCCCTGCCCGCCGTCGGCCACAACGGCACCACCGAGCTGTGGCACAGCCGGATCACGCGCCCCGACGGGGCCGACGCGCTGCGGGTGAGGCCCGTCAAGGCCCTCCCGGACGAGCCGGCCCTCGCCACCCCGCTCGGCCACTACACGGCGACGATCGCCGCCCTCGGAGTGCAGTCCGCCGATCCGCCCGTGACGGTCGACCGGCTCATCCTCAGCGCGTTCGGCGCCTGGTTCGGCGCCTCCGCCTCATGGCCCACACTCGACTGGACCCACCAGACCGCGATGGGCCGCGACTACTACGTCCGCGTCCTCACCCGCGGCGCGCTCTTCCCCTTCGGACACCGGGCCGCCTTCGTCGAGGTCACCGAGCGCCGGTTCGACCGGCAGCCCCCGGCCGTGGCGGCGCTCCGCACGACGCGCACGCTGATCGTCACCGAGCCGACACGGCATTACGGGATCGGCGACGGCGCCGGAAAGGCGTACGAGCGTGCCTTCCCCTTCCAGGAGGTGTCCGTCGATCCGCGGCAGCTGACGGACCTGGACGCGGCGGTGTGGCTGCCCGGCAAGGCGTTCTGGCCCACGCAGTCGGGAGCCACCGTCGAGTTCACCGTACGTGCGGGGGCGGACCGGGAGGTCGTCGACTTCCGGCTGCCGATGCTGTTCGTCGACGACGCGGCCGTCGGCACCTCCCACGCCGCCTCTCACGACGCCGAGTACGCCCGCGGACCGCGCTCGGGCGTCCAGCGCGCCACGGGACACCCCACGCGAGAGATCGGCCGCAGGATCGCGCTCGCCATGAAGACCGCCACCCAGCCGCTCGAAGGCGCGGTCCAGGAAGTGCGGTCGATGTCCTTCGGCGGCACCGGCGCCGCCCTCGCCGCGAACGGCGTCGGATTCCACCCCCGCGTCACCCGCATGGAGGTCGCGCTGCCGGCGGTGCGCCAGCTGATCGGATCGTCGCCGACGGTGCCGGCCGAGTTCTCGAAGGCGTTCCTGACGGCCACGGGCGGCCAGCGGCCCGAGGTCCTGCTCGCCCTCCTGGAGCCGAAGGTCATCGACTTCGCCGCGTCCGGGGCGCGTACGGGCATGGTGGCCGCGCCGAACATGGCCGTCACCGAGATCTCCCGGCTGGCCGGACCGATCGCCGGCGGCCCCTTCCCGCCGAGACCGCAGGACATGTTCGCCGAGGACGCCAGACTCTTCGGCGTCATCTCGCTCCGCCGCATCGTGTCCGTCATCACCTCGCGCCCGCAGATCACGTGGTCCGATGTGGTCGGCGCGCCGTCCGCGAAGCTGACGTGGAGCGAGAAGCTGACGACGGAGGTCGAACCCTTCCACCCCAAGACGCCCACCTCCAAGGTCTTCCTGGAGGTCCTCTCCGAGGTCGTCGCCGGTCGGCCCCGGCTGCGCACGACCGGTGAGGTCACGGACTTCACGCTGGAGATCCCGACCCGCGCCTGCGCCCTCGTCGTCCTCACCTTCAAGAAGGTCCGCTTCACCGGCAACTCCGGAGAGAACCCCTCCTTGACCTTCGAGCTCGCGGACGCACGGCTCGCCGGGAAGCTGAACTTCGTCAAGACGCTGGCGGAGAAGATCCCACAGGCGGGCCGCGGCGGACCGCGCGTCGAGACCTCGGCGGTCCAGATCAGGGCCACCTACACGATCGCCGTGCCCACCCTCGCCATGGGCGTCTTCACCGTGCAGAACCTGGCCATCCGCACCGGCCTCACTCTCTCCCTCGAACAGCGGCCCATCGAGATCGACTTCGCCTTCGCCACCCGAGAACGGCCGTTCCTCGTCACCGTCAGCGGCTTCGGAGGCGGCGGCTATCTGGAGCTCGGAGTGAGCGCCGGAGAACCCGACGGGGGACTGCAGCGGTTCGTCGGCGGCATCGAGTTCGGCGCCAGCGTCGCCATGAACTTCGGCATCGCGGCCGGCGAGGTCCACGTCTTCGGCGGTGTCGTCTTCGTCAAGAAGGGCAGGACGATCGAGATCACGGGCTATCTGCGGATCGGCGGCAGCGTCTCCGTCCTGGGCCTGATCCGGGTCTCCGTGGAGCTGACGCTCAGCCTCGCCTACGACGTGGAGCGCAACGAGCTGCACGGCTCCGCCCGGCTCGTGATCACCGTCGACCTCACCTTCTGGTCCACCTCCGTCACCCTCGAATGCCACAAGAGCTTCAAGGGCCCCAGCCTCGCCGCCGACCCCCGGGACGCCCTGACGTCCGTGGAGGCACGGCAGCCCTCCGAGGACGCGGCGCTGTCGGCCTCGACCGTCGAGGCCGCGCTCGGCCCCCAGGGCTCCTCGTTCCCGTGGCAGACGTACTGCCGGGCCTTCGCGAAGGAGTCTCAATGACGAAGTCAAGCCGCCTGCGTGACCGGCGGAGCGGAGGTGAACACCCGTCCGTCACGCAGCAGAGCCCACAACACACTCGCTCGTCGGCGGGCCAGGGCGATGACGGCCTGGACGTGTTTGCAGCCCTCGCCCCGCTTCTTGAGGTAGAAGTCCCGGTTCGGTCCCTCGCGGATGATGCTGGTCTGCGCGGACATGTAGAACACCCGTCGCAGGCGGCGGCTGTAGCGTTTGGGCCGGTGAAGGTTGCCGGTGCGCCGGCCGGAGTCACGCGGGACGGGCACCAGCCCGGCCGCCGACGCCAGGTGGCCGGCGTCGGCGTAGGCCGACAAGTCGCCGGCGGACACGACGAACTCGGCCCCGAGTATCGGGCCCATCCCGGGCAGGGATTCGATGATCTCCGCCTGCGGGTGACCGCGGAACGTGTCGCGGATCTGCTTGTCGATCCGCTTGAGCCGGTCGTCCAGGGCCAGGATCTGCCCGGCCAGGTCGGCCACGATCTGCGCGGCGACGTCCTCGCCGGGCAGCGCGGTCTGCTGGGCTTGTGCCGCCTCCAGTGCGGTCGCGGCGACCTCGTCGGCGCTGCGCACGCTGCGGTTGGCCAGCCAGGCTGTCAGCCTCGCCCGGCCGCGGCGGCGGATGGCGGCCGGGGTCTGGTAACCCGTCAGCAGGACCAGCGCGCCTTTGTGCGAGCTGTAGTCGAAGGCCCGCTCCAGCGCGGGGAAGACGCCGGTCAGCACATCGCGCAGGCGGTTGATCATCCGCACGCGGTCGGCCACCAGGTCGGAGCGGTGGGCGGTCAGCAGCGCGAGGTCGGCGGCCAGCTGGGCGGGCACGTCGATGGCGGTGAAGTCGTTGCGGTGGCGGGCGGTCTCGGCGATGACGTAGGCGTCGCGGGCGTCGGTCTTCGCCTCACCCCGGTAGGCACCCGACATGCGGTTGACCGTGCGGCCAGGCACGTAGACGGCCCGCTGGCCGTGGGCCGCGAGCAGGGCCAACAGCAGAGCCGAGGACGTGCCGGAGATGTCCACCGCCCAGTGAACCTCGTCCGCCAGATCGAGGATCTCGCCGAGCGCGGCCAGGATCGCCGACTCGTCGTTGTCGATCTTCTTCGACCACAACGTGGCGCCGGTCTCATCGACCACAGCCGCCCAGTGGTGGCCCTTGCCCGCGTCGACACCGGCCCAGAGCTGGGCCCTCCGCTTGCTCACTCGCCCTCCTCGCGCCGTTCGGCATGCCGTCGGCCCGAGGAACACCCCGCTGTCATCTCCGTAATCAGCGACCGCACGAAGCGCGCACATCTCAATCAGCAGCCAGGGCGCCCCGGAGAGCCGGGCGGCCACTCCTTCGAAGCCACTGAAGGCAAGAACCCATAAGCCACACCCGGCCCTCCCGGGCCGCCTAACAACTTACGGAGTGACCCATGCTGGTCTCCGACCTGCGGCGACAGTTCGTCTGGACCCCGATCCCGGCCGGGCGGGTCGCCCTCGTCCCGGGACACTCCACCCCGATGGCCCTGCTGTCCGTCCTCCTCACCCCCCCCGGCTGCTGGGACCCCCGGGAGACCGGAAGCTGTCGGACTTCGGCATGCAGACCTGGCCCGAACGGCTCGCCGCCCTCCGGTTCGACGTCTTCCGAGGAACGCAGCCCGTCGTCTCCCACCAGGTCCCGCACCTCACCATCGAGCAGAAAGAGGTCCGCTTCACCACCGCCCGCCAACTCTCCGCATGGAAAGCCCTGTTCACCGGCGACTCGCCGGTGACCCCGTACCGGACGACCTCCTACGACGAACGTGACGTCCGCGAGTTCCCGGCCGCCGAGGCAGCCACCGAGGTACGCGAGGCGTACACGGCCACGGCCCGCGTCCACCTCGACCACGACGGCGGGGTCCCCGAGACCGATCCAGAGCTGCGGGCCGCGCTGAGCCGGGTGACCGCGATGTGGCAGGCGCGACTCGCGCCTCTGGACGGCACCGCGGAGGACGACCCGTCCGCACCCCGGTCGGCGCTCGCCCAGGCGTACACCTTCTACCAGCGCGACTCCGACGCGTTCACGGCGCTGCCGCCGCCCACCGTCGCGCCCGTGCACGAGTTCCACGAGACCGTCTCCCGCCTCGCCGACCATCCGCTGCTCCTCCGCGCGCTCGGACTGCTGATCGACCTGGCAGTGGAGCCGGCTCCGCTGACCGAAGCCGGCGGCGCGAAGGAGCTGCGCGTCGTCCCGCGCTGGCCGAATCCCGACGGCTCCGTGCCGTCCGGCTGGTCCCACGCCACCCAGGACGACCTGTCCCCGAAGACCGCCTACCTCCTGGAGGGGAAGCGCTTCGTCACCGCGTCACTGCCGGGACCGGCGGCCACCGAACTCAAGCGCGGCATGCTGCCCCTGGCCGGAGCCGGCGTGGCGTCGCCCACCGGTTCCGACACCGCCGCGCGGTACGAGGTGATGCCGTTCGACGTCGACGGGTCCGCCCTGCGCATGGTCGGCGTCGCCGAGTCGGACCGCGCCCGGACGGCTTCGCAGGACCGGGCCGACGTCGGCGCGCTGCCCGCCCTGCGGTCGATGGGCTTCGCCCTCGTCGAGCGGGACCGCGTACAGGAACACGGCAGGCAGCTCCGGCGGGCCGCCCAGCGAGCCACGGCCGCCGGCCTCACCTCCCAGCCGGTGACGGCGGATTCACTGCTCGGCGGCTACCGGGTGGACGTCTTCGACGTGGCCAGGAGGCAGTGGTTCCCCCTCTGCCGCAGGCGCGTCCGCTACAAGATCGGCGACGTGACGATCGGGCACGACGCGTCCGGCGGCAGCGGCCCCGCCGGCCTCCTCGAGGAGGGATTCGTACGCCCCGAGGCGTCGACGACCGGAGCCGACGCGCAGGACGCCCTGTACCTCCACCAGATCGTGATGCGCTTCGACGGCTGGAGCCCGGTCGTGGAGCGACCCGAGCGGATCGTCGACACGGGGGACGAGATGCCGGTGGCGGCCGACCCGCCCCCCTTCGACGCGGTCGTCGAAACCGACCCGGGATCGCTGCCCCGCCTGCGGTTCGGCCGCGACTACCGCCTCCGCGTCCGGATCGCCGACCTCGCCGGGGGCGGACTGCGCCCCGACGAGACCGGACCCGAAGAGGAACGGACGAATGTCTTCCGGCACCACCGCTTCGAGCCCCTCCCGCCCCCGGAACTCGTCCCCACCCGCGAACTGGCCGACGGCGAGACCCTGGACCTGATGGTCATCCGCAGCGACCGCGACACGACGGTGGAGGCGTACGCCGCGGCCCACGGCCACCGTGCCTTCGACCTCCGCCACCTCCTCGCCCCCGCGTGCTCCCTCGAACTGGCCCTCCAGCACGAGCGCACCTTCGACGCCGCCCTCGGCCCCGACGTACCGACCGCGAAGGTGAAGGAGTTCTTCGAGGTCGCCAAGCGAGCCGACCGTTCCGTCGCCGACATCGCCGGCGCGAAGGTCGTGGGGACGGAGACCGGCTCCACCGTGCCCGCCCCGTACGTCTTCCTCCCCGAGACGGGTGTCTCCCTGCCCTGGCTCCCCGACCCGGCCACCTCGCACCTCGCCCTGAACCCACGCCGCAGGCCCGTCGACCCCGAATCCGGAAAGTGCGGAACGGTCGTGGGAGACAAGAGAACCGGCGCGTGGCAGGGCACCTGGCCGGCGTACGCGCCGATCTCGCTCCGCCTCGTCGGCGGCCCCGGCGGCTGCACCCTCACCCGCTCCCCGGACCAGCGCACCTTCACAGTCGCGCTCGGCCCCGCCGAAGAGGTCACCTTCGACATCCCCTCCTGCCCCGGCACCCGCAGCGTCCAGCTGTTCGGCATGGTCACCTGGCTGGGCATCGACCCCACCGACCCCTCCGCGTTCGCGCCCATCGTCGAGGGCCGCAACCGCCTCGTCACACCGCCGCGCACCGTCACGCTCGTCCACGCCGTGCAGCGCCCCCTGGCGATCCCCTCCGGCCTGCTCGCCGCCCGCCGGACCACCGGAGACACCAGCGCCGTCCTGCGCACCGACGGCCTGCGCATCCACATCGCCAGCACCGGCCGCCTCGACCTGCGCGCCGAGTGGAACGACCACGAGGACCTCCCGCCGCAGAAGCCGGCCGAGCGCCGGCAGACCGCGTTCCTCGGCCCGTACGACATCCAGCGCGCCCGCCAGCACGAGGCGTTCCCCACGATCCGCCAGGAGTTCGGCGACACCCGCCGCCGACACGTCACGTACCGCGCCACCGCCGTCTCCCGCTTCCAGTCCTGCTTCCCTCGCGCCACCGCCGCAGACTCCCAGGCCTGCCTGAGCGAGGGTGTCCTGGAGGTCACGGACGTGCCGAGCTCCGCCCGCCCGCCCGCGCCCAAGGTCCTCCACGCCGTGCCGACGTTCCGCTGGTCCCGTTCGCACGACGGCCAGAAGTCGCTCACCCGGTGGCGGTACGGAGGCGGCCTGCGGGTCCTGCTCGAACGTCCCTGGTACGTCTCCGGCGACGACGAACGCCTCGCCGTCCTCACCTGGCCCGGCCCGTCCGCCCCCGCCGACGTGCTGCGGTACGTCAGCGTCGCGGGCCGCGACCCGATCTGGACCACCGGCGCCCCGCCCCCGGTCCTCAGCCAGAGCGACGTCGTCGCACCGCGCGGCGACCGGGCGGACCTGCCGGAGCTGGAACGCGCGCTCGACGTGATCGCGTACCCCGTCCGCTTCGACGAGGACGCCGACCGCTGGTACGCCGACATCGACCTGTCCCCGCTCGTCACCGCCTCCTACTTCCCCTTCGTCCGGCTGGCCCTGTCCCGCTACCAGGCCCACACCGTCGACGGGGTGCCCACCCTGTCCCCCTCGGTGCGGACGGAGCCCGTCCAGCTCCCGCCCCACCGACGCCTCGTCGTCACCCGCACGACGGGACGGGCCACCGTGCTCGTCGACGGCCTCGGCCCGGCCGGCCCCCGGTCGAACCTCGTCCGTACCGAACTCCAGGTGGGCTCCGACCCGACCGCAGGCGGCGGCGCGGGCTGGAGCACCGTCTTCCGGACCTCCGGGCCCCTCGGTCAGGCCCGCGACCTCGACCTCCCCGCCACCGGGGACCGCCCCCAGCGCATCGTCGTCCAGGAGTACGAGACGCATCCGCCCGCCACGAACGAGACGGGATCCGCCGTGGACGGCCCGGGGCGGCTTGTCTACGCCGACATCGTCTCCCTAGGAGTGTGGTGACCGTGGTCGACCCGGTCTTCCAGATGTTCCCCGAGGAAGGGCCGCTGCGACTCGCCGCGGGATCGCCTCCCAGTGCTCCGGTCGCCTTCAAGGTGGGCGCCGCGAAGACGGGCGTGTTCCTTTGCGTCATCGCCCTGGGGTCGGAGTGCGCGCCAGCCGGGGAAGCGGCCCCGGCCATCGAACTGCGCGCGGGACTAGGCAAGTTCGCTCTGGTGCCGCGCGAACCGGACACCGTGGTGATCCGCGACGACTCCCTGATGCGGGTCGCCAAGGCCTCCTGGATCCGCGAGCCCCGGGACGTGTTCCTGGTCAGGCTGGACATCAGCAAACCGTCCGGCCGGCTCTGGCACATGCGCGTCACGAACAAGGCGTCGACGGAACTCCTCTTCGTCTGGGTCGTGTCGGACCTCGAGAAGGACACCCGTCAACCGCGGCTCTTGATGGAACGGTCCCACGGCCGGCTCGCCCTCCCGGGAGCCCCCGTCGACGACATCGTGGTGAACATGGCCAACGTCGGTACGAGAGACCTGTTCATCGACACCGCGGCGGGCGCCGACCTGGGCGACGGCTTCCTCCTGCACGAGGTGACACGGACCCTCGCGCCCCACGATTGCGGGCACCTCACCATCAAGGTTCCTCCCGTCGAGTCCATCCCCTTCGGCGCCGGACAAATGCATCACTTCACCGACTTCACCCTGGAGGCCAACACCCGCGACGAGGAGGAGCGAACGCTCCACCTCAGAGTCTCCCGGAAGCTCGGCAAGGAGAAGGAGAAGGAGAACAAGGAAAAGGAGGGCAAGGAGGGCGGCAAGGACAAGGAGCAGAAGGACCAGCCGGACGAGCTGATGATGGCCGGCGACCTCTTCCCCACACCCCTCGCACCGCTCGTCGCCTGGACCGGTGCCGCCTCCCCGCACGTGCACTTCATCCCCCCGGAGCTGCGCCCCGACCTGTCGACGAGCGCACTCGTCCACGAGGACCCGACGCCGTAGCGCGGCGGCGGTCGCCATGTGGCTGGTGCTGTGCGACGCCGGGGACCGGGCGGCCCACTGGGCCGCCGCCGGGCTGCGCGAACGGGGGCTCGACCCGGTGGAGGTCGTCGAGGCTGCGACGCTGACCCGCACCGCACGGTCCACGCACCGGATCGAGGAGGAACGGGGCGAGGGGCAGGACCGAATCGAGTCGGACCGGACCGGCGACGGTGCTGCCGATGGCGATCGGGCGCGCTTCGAGCTCACCCTGCCCGACGGGCGCAACCTCGCGAGCGACGCCGTCCACGGCGTGGTCAACCGGCTCACCCACGCACCCGTGGACCATCTGCGCTTCGCCTCCCTGGCCGACACCGCCTACGCGATGGCGGAATGGGACGCGCTGGTCCTCAGCTGGCTCCAGTGCCTCGCCCCTGTGACGGTCAACCGCCCCAGCCCCCTCGGCCTGTCCGGCATCCTCCGCTCGCCCGCCGAGTGGACCGTGCTCGCCGCCGCGGCGGGACTGGCGGTGCCGCCGCTGAGGCTGACCGACGACACCACGCACGAACGGTCCACGGACCGGCCGCCCACCCGTACCCTGCTCGTCCTCGGTGACGACGTCTACGGCGTCCACGGCGGCGAAGCGCTCGACGGCCTCTCCCCGGCCTGCCTCAGCCTCGCCCGCAGCGCGGGAGCCGACCTCCTGGGCATCCACCTGGAGCCCGACGCGCACGCCCGGCACGGCGCGCGATTCGCGGGGGCGACGCTCCTGCCCGACCTGCGGATCGCGGGCGCCTCGATGCTCGACGGCCTTCACGCGTACCTGACCCGGCTGCCTGCGAGGCCCCGGTGATCGTCGTCTGCGGCATCGCCAGCGAGCGCCCGATCGCCCTCGTCACCGACGCGCTGCGACGCCGGGGCCTGCCGCACGCCGTGCTGCACCAGCGCCGCTTCACGGACACCCCGATCGACATCCGCGTCGACGGCACGGACGTGCGCGGGCACCTGCGATGCGACGGCCGGACCGTCCCGTGTTCCGACGTCACCGGCATCTACACCCGACTCATGGACTGGCGGCTGCTGCCGGAGGCGCGGGGCGCGGGCGAGGAGACGCTGAGGCACTGCCAGGCCTGGCACGAGGCCCTCGGCACCTGGATCGAGATCGCGCCGGGACGCGTGATGAACCGCGCCTCCGCGACGGCGACCAACCGCTCCAAGCCCTACCAGGCCCAGCTGATCCGCAGTGCCGGGTTCCGCGTCCCCGAGACCCTCGTCACCGACGACCCCGACCTTGCACTGGCCTTCCGAGACCGGCACGGCCGGGTCGTCTACAAGTCGATCAGCGCAGTGCGCTCGATCGTACGGCTGCTCGACAACGAGGCCGCCGCCCGGCTCCCGCAGATCCGCTCGTGCCCCGTCCAGTTCCAGCGCTACGTCCCCGGCGTGAACGTCCGCGTGCACGTAGTCGCGGGCGAGGTCTTCGCCACCCGCATCGAGACCGACCAAGTGGACTACCGCTACGCCGGCCGGTACGGCGGCCGCGCCGACCTCACGCCGTGGACCCCACCCCGAGAACTGGCGCTGCGCTGCGCGGACCTCGCCACCGGGCTGGGCCTCGCCCTCGCCGGCATCGACCTCGTCCTCACGGACGAGGGCGAGTTCTTCTGCTTCGAGGTCAACCCCAGCCCCGCGTACAGCTTCTACGAGGACCACACGGCCCAGCCGATCTCCGACGCGATCGCCCGGGCCCTGCTCGGACGATGACGAACGGCGGGGGCGGCCGGCCGACGGTGACGTGGTGGGCGTGACGGCATGGATCCCCAGGCCCCCTTGCAGGGCAGCGTCGAGACGCCCCCTGCCTGACGGCTCGGTCGAGGCGGTGGTGGCCGGCAACGCCATGTGTCGACCGGGAACCACGGTCCCGCGCCCCCTGACGTGGGCGAACCGCGAACGGACGAGCAGCCGGTCCCAGCGGAACGTCTGCCCGTACGTGTCCACTGCGACGATCCACGGGGGAGGATCCTGGACGCACTCGTTCCTCACGTGGTGAATCCCCATGGCTGTCGAATGCGCAACACCGCCCGGGAATACAGAGCGGATCGCGCTGACAGGGTTTCGTGGGACTTGCCGGTCACCGGCTCGCGGTACCTGGTCGTGGCCGATGAAGGGGCCGTGGCGAGCAGCGAAGTTTCCGTCGGCACGGACAAGAGCCCCTTGCTGGAGCAGATCAACATGGGACCGTACGTGCGGTCGACCGCGTCGACCTGGAGCGGGGTGAGCTGGCCGTCGCCCTCCT
Source organism: Streptomyces umbrinus (assembly GCF_030817415.1). Classification (NCBI taxonomy): domain Bacteria; kingdom Bacillati; phylum Actinomycetota; class Actinomycetes; order Kitasatosporales; family Streptomycetaceae; genus Streptomyces; species Streptomyces umbrinus. Next base: position 10,419,328 of record NZ_JAUSZI010000002.1, read on the forward strand.
CGTCGGCCGCGCGGAAGGTGACCTCCGAGACCTTGACCATCTTGTCGACGTAGGCGGGGTCCTTCTCCAGGCCCCGTGCGGAGGCGGTGACGAACTCCTCGCGGGTGATCTGTCCGTCGCCGTCCGCGTCAGCGGCGTCGCGGATCGTCTCCCACCACGCCGTGAAGGTCTCCTCGATCTCGGCGAGCACCTGCGGGTCGATGTTGGGGCGGAGGGAACGCATGCGCTGGGCCGTGATCTGGAAGTCGTCGGCGCCGACGACGCCGTCGCGGGTGACGTCGAGGGTGTCGAAGACCCGGTCCATGTTGGTCTTCTGTACCTGTCCGAGCATGGTGTCGTCCTTCTTTCGCTATTCCATGGATGAATCCGCTGCGCGGATTCCTGTGGTGTCAGGCAGTCCGGGGGCGGATCACGCCGGTCGGCGGGCGCGCCTTCGGGGGTGATGACCAGGCGGTCCGGGGAGAGGGCCGCACCGGCCACCTCGCGGGGTGCGCGGGAGGAGGTGGGTGCGAGGTGCCACCGGAGCGCGATGGTCGCGACGGTGGTGGCTCGGGGCTTGCTCGACGGCTCCGGCCGGTTCCTCCCCCGTGCCGAACTCGCCGCCCGCGTCGGCGCCGTGCTCACCGCCGATGAATCGCCCGTCGTTGTCTACTGCGGCGGTGGCATCTCGGCGGCGGGAACGGCCCTCGCGCTCACACTGCTGGGCCGCGAGGACATCGCGCTCTACGACGGCTCGCTGGAGGAGTGGTCCAAGGACCCCGCGCGACCGCTCGTGCTCGGCCGCTGACCGCTCAGGACTGTGGTCGTCTCGGATGGTGGGTGTCCGTCGGCTCCTCCGAATTGCACATTCTTGCAGCACGCCAGAGCACTCCGCAGCCGCCGAGGCGGCCTGGCCCGCGCGACAGCCCACCTCGCTGGTGGCAGGCCGCCCCGCGCACCAACGCCATCTCTCGTGAACAGCCTTGAGACCGTAAGGGCCAGGTGCCGGTGGCGTTGCGCCAGAGGGTGGCGGCGAGGGTATAGGCCTCGGCAGCCGGGGCGACTCTGACCGGCCGGCGGCCGGATTCGATCGCGGTGGCCGGCTCGGGGCCAGGAGGTGGGGGAAGCCCACCACGGAAGATGAGGGAGGGGGCGAGGGCTCGGGCTGGAGGTCGCCGTGGACCCAGCCCTGTCGGTGGAAGGCGGCGACGGCGAGACACAGCTCGAAGGCCGCGTCCCGGGCCTTGGGGTGCCCGGGGGGTGCCTCTATGTCTTTCGTCAAGTGAGGCGTGGGGTTCTGGGTTCGTAGAAGGTGCCGTCGCGGAGCATCGCGAACAGCACGTTGATCCGTTGCCGGGCGAGGCGGAGGAGGGCCTGGGTGTGGGTTTTTCCGCGGGTCCGGCAGTGGTCGTAGTAGGTGTGGGAGGCGGGATCGTGCAGGGCGGCGAACGCGGACAGGAACATCGCGCGTTTGAGCTGGCGGTTGCCGCCGCGTGGGGCGTGTTCACCGTGGATCGAGGTCCCCGACGACTTTGTGGTCGGGGCGAGGCCGGCGTAGGAGGCCAGGTGGGCGGCGGTGGGGAAGCTGGTGCCGTCGCCGACGGTGACCAGCAGGACGGCGGCGGTCCTGACCGCGATTCCGGGCATCGAGACATCCGATCGGTCTATGGCGTCAAGCCGGAACCGGTAGTGGGGTGGGAAAGGCCGTGTTCTCGTCGTAGTTCTGGCGTGTGATGAGACAGTGGTGGAGCTGGCCGAGGAGCCGGTTGAAGAGATTGCGCAGGGCGGCTGTGTGCCGGTCCCCGATACGTCGGCGGCGGTCGTAGTGGCCGCGAGCTCCGCGAGATCCGGACAGAGCAGCGAAGGACCAGACGTAGCCGACTGCGGCAAGTCGCTGGTTCTTCACCTTGCGGTGGTGGACGATCAAACTCTTGCCGGAGGCTCTGGTGATGGGGGCCGAGCCTGCGTACGCCTTGAGCGCCCGGCCGTCGGTGAACCGCGACCGGTCATCGCCGATCTCGGCCAGGATGCGCGCGCCGGTGAGTTCACCCAGGCCGGGGAAGCTAGTGATGATCTCCGCGTCGTCGTGCTCGGTGAACCTCTCGGCGCATGCGGCGGCGAGGTCGTCGGCTGCCTGGGCGGCGGCATCGAGTTGCAGGACAAGTGCCCTGACCTGCTGACCGAGGGCTTCCTCGACGCGCGGGAGCTGACGCATGTGCGGCTCGCGCAGGACCCCGGCGAGGTGCTCGGCCCGGGTCTCGATGCGGCGCTGGCGGCCGGCCTTGCGCAGGAGCGACCGCAGCCGTGCCTTGCTCAGCGCGGCAGCCGCGGCGGGAGTGGGAGCTGCGGCCAGGACAGCGCGGGCCTCCGGGTGGGCCAGGCCCACGTTCTTGACCTGGAAGGCGGCCAGTGCGGACGGGAAGAACTCGCGCAGCAGGGACCGGAGTTGGTTGGCCAGCTGCTGGCGGTTCCAGACCGCATCCTGCTGGGCCCGGGCCAGGACGGCGATCGCCTGGATGAGTTCGGAGTCGGCGGGCAGCGGACGGTGGTGGTCCGCGTCCGTGCGCAGGACGTTGGCCAGAGCGAGAGCGTCCGCATGGTCCGACTTGGCCCGCGCGACCGAGCGTCGCTCACGATAACGAGCGACCGCCATGGGGTTGATGGCATAGACAGGGCGGCCGGTGGCTCGCAAGCAGGCCACCAGTAGACCGCGGGAGGTCTCAATCGCGACGGGGATCGGATCCTCGGGCCCGTCCCCGGCCTCGGCGAGAAGTTGCTGCAGGGTCTCCAGTCCGGCGAGGTCGTCGGTGATCCGTTGCTTGGCGACCAGGTCGCCCCGCTCGTTGACCAGGGCGACGTCGTGGTGGTCCTCCGCCCAGTCGATGCCGCAGAAGATCTTCAAGTAGGCCCTCCTCGAACACAGATGGTGCAGGAGCCAGTGCAGGGACACGCCGCGCCCTAATGGGAGGACTCGCAGGTCCGGCATCCGATTGGCAGTTCGCATCCCCAGCGGTCGGCAAGGGCCTCGCTCTGTATGCGGAGCAGGTCGCTCTGGTGTCGATGAGAGGTCTCCTTGCCGGCGGCTCGGAAGACGCACTACCCAGCGGATGATCACGACGTGCCGGGAACGGAGGGCCGGTTGCGCACAGCCTCAATGAAGTAGGAGTCGAGCTCCGGGTCAGGACCAGACGTCCTCCGGCCCTCCGTCACCGTCGTGCACCGCCATTAGGTCAGGACCTTGGCAAGAGGGTGGTCCTCCAGCAGGGTGTTGATCTGGGCTTCTGTCGCCCGGCGTTGCTCGTGGACGGCGCCGAGCGAGCGGGCCAGCGACGGGATCACGAGGTCGAGCGTGCCGGTTCCCGGGACGACGACGGTCTGCTCGTCGAGCGCGTCGAAGACGTCGTCGATCAGCCGCTGAGCCATGCGCGGGGCCCTGGGCCGGATGACTTCGACGAGCTTGCGGCGTCCGGCCTTTCGCAGTGCGGACGGGGATCCGTAGCGTTCCAGCAGCCAGGTCACGGCCTGGTGGTCGAGCCGGGGTCCCAGGACGCGTTCCAGGGATGGGTGGAACTGGGTGAGCAGGCCACGGATCCGGTTGCTGGTGCGGGTTGCCTCGGCCGCCAGGTCCTGGTCGAAGCCGACGAGCACGGTCAGCTCGGCGGTGATCTCGTCGGTCAGCTCCAGCGAGCGCAGGGTGTGGGCATGGTGCGGGCCGCGTCCGCGATCACCGCGGCGTCCTTCGCGTCGGTTTTCGCCTCGCCGGGGTAGAGGTCGGCGATCCGCCGCATCGCCAGGCCGGGCAGGTAGGCGACCTTGCAGCCCGCGTCCCGGGCGACGGTCAGAGGCAGAGCGCCGATCGAGGCCGGCTGGTCCACGATCACCAGGACGGTGCCGAACTTGGTCTTCAGCTTGTCGAAGACGTCCCGCAGTTTCGGTTCGGTGTTGGGCAGTTGCTTGTCGAAGACCTTCTTGCCGGCCGGGGTGAGGCCGTGGCCGTGGTGGGCGCTTTTGCCGACGTCCAGGCCGAGGAAGACGCCTATCTCGTCGCTGTCGTTCAAGCCGTCCTCCCGAACGGGTTCGTGCGGTGCTGGCCGGGGCGTTGGCGTCGTGCGCGCATCCACGTTATGCAGACCTGCCGCCCGTACACGGCCGGGCGTTGCGCTCGGCCGGGCGGTAGTCGGACCTCTCATCAGCGTCTCCAACGACGCCTCTCGGGCCCGGTGACACCACCCCCCAGGTCATGCCTTCGACAGGGGGGAACAGTCATGCCGGGCCCGGAGGCCAGCGGTCCCATTGCGGGACCGCGAAGAAGATAACGGGGGTACGGACGGTGTGGAGGACGTCCCATGTGGACGGGCCGTCGTGCCACGGAGTGATCAGCCAGGAGGTGGTCTCGGTTCGGCCGGAAGCGATGAGCGGGCTGTGGCCCGGCATGCGTTCAGCGACCGCGATCTCGCGGGAAGTGATCGGGTCGCCTTCGCCCTGGCCTGCCTTGAGGGCGATCGAGGTGGCGGGCCCGACACCCTTCCAGGCGGCTGAGCCTCGGCGGCTGCTGATGAGCTTCCATCGCACCGGCCGTCCGCAGTGGGATTCGGCGGAGGTCGCGGCCTCTCGGTTGCCGTCCTGGTGCCACGGGACTTCGAAGGGCCAGCGGGGCCACTTGACCCCCAGGAGTGCGGGCCACCCGACTCATCATGACGAATAGCCGATTTCACGGACGCATGGCATGCGCTCAGAGGCAGGTAGCGCGGCATCGCGCACACCGTGTGGTCCCCAACTGGTCCCCAGATCGGTACCTGTGCCGCGCCCCACCGGTGGAGACGCCGGCCATCGTCTCCGACGCCCTGGAAAGGTGGGAGCGCCACCGCGACAGCGCGTTGGCCGCCGTACGGCGGCTGCGGCTCGGCGGGGCCACGGCCTCCCGCACCCGTTTCGTCCGCTCCCGACCCGCCGTGCCCGCGCCGCCGCGGGTGGTGGCGGGCTGGTACCCGTCGGGGGCCACCCGTCGGTCCACGTGGGGCTGACCGCCGAAGCCCGTCCCGGCCGGCCCGGTGGTGCCGTCGGTGTCCGCGTCGGCGCAGCAGCCGTGAGCACGGGCACCGCGAAGGGGGGGTGATGGCGGTGATCCGGCCAGCCCGGGCAGCGCGCCCGGATGACAAGCTCGGTGTCATCGGAGGCGACGAGCAGGTCCCATACCAAACGGAGGTACTTTTACCATCCCGCCGATCTGGAAGTGCACGCCGTCGTGTCCTTCGCCGCCCCTGAACCTCGGATTCAGAGTGAACGCAATAGAGCGGAAGAGGCCTTGGAGGCGCACGCTGCCGTCGGAATCCGTGGGCTCGGTCGACCCTGGGGGTGGTTGGTACGCCTCGCCCATGACCTTGTTGCCGTCGACGATGAAGTCGGTGTCGCCGCTGAGCTTGATGACCTGCGTACCCACCGGGAGATCCAGAAACTCCATGGTCGAGGCGAACGATCCCAGATGAAGGACGGGATCCTTCACCTCGGCGTCGAAAGCGACTTTGAACGAACTCCCGCCCTTGAGACCCACGATTTCCACCAGGTCCGAGGCGGGGAGCGGCGGGGTGAACGCCGCCGTTTGAAAGCCCGGGAACGTCCCGTCGAGGAAAGCGGCGCCCAAGGGGGGCCGGTCCGTCGTCACGTTGCCCTGCCCGGTGAGCGTCACCATATGCCCACCCAGGGTTCCGACGGCCTGGGTCTTCTCATGGTTACAGAACGTCCAGTCGACGAACGCAAGCCGACGTGTCGCCATGTGTCTCGGCCTTCCTGACGATCTGGCTCATGTGCGCCACTTGGTTCGCTCGGAAGCTCCCGTTACGCGCCCCAAGGCCGGCTCCACAGGGGCACTTGTGGCCTTGTCAATGGCAGCCTCGCGGCGCTGAACCTCTCAGGAAGGACGGCCTTGCCACATAGCCGGGGGCTCGCTGGTGGGGACGTGTCTACCAGCACGGCGTCACGCTCACCGAAGATCAACGTCGCAGTGTTGACCACCCACTGGAGCTCTTTCGGAGTGCCAGGCGGCAGGTCGCGGGTCAGACCTGACCGGCGCATGCACAAGGTTTCGTAGTGCAGCGCTGATGTGGCTTCCGGCATGTCGTGGTTCCCTTCCACACTCGTTGAGCTCCAGGCCGACCCACTGGGCTTGGTCGGTCGCAAGGTTGGCCTCGGAGCCCAAGAGACTAGGGACTCGACGAGCCGCCGCCGACCACGAGTAATCCTGCTCGCCCACATCCGATCCGCAACACGACGACGGGCCCGCCGTCACGCACCCATCCCCCGCTGCCCAGCCGCCCCACCGCATGGCCAGAAAGAAACCGGCCCCTGGGGCTGCACGCCGAATGGGGTCCTCTTCCGGCGCTACGCCAAGTTCCTGGACGGCGTGCGGGAGCAGGCCAACCGCCTCATCGAGCAGTCCATGGAGGAGTGGGACCGCGTCAGCCGAGGTGAGGCCCCTGCGGACTGAGCCGGAGTTTTGGTCCGTGACTGGTCCGGATGTGCTGGTCAGAAGTGGGATACCGATGGGATGAACTGGGAGTTTCGGGGTAGACACGACCCCTCCCTACGCTTGGCGAGCGAGAGGCGCCTGACGGGTAAAAGCCCAGGTCAGCCGCCTCTTTTTGTGCCCCTAGAAGAACCCGAGCCTCTTCGGTGAGTAGCTGACCAGCAGGTTCTTCGTCTGCTGGTAGTGCTCCAGCATCATCTTGTGGTTCTCGCGGCCGATGCCGGACTGCTTGTAGCCGCCGAACGCCGCGTGCGCCGGGTACGCGTGATAGCAGTTGGTCCACACCCGGCCCGCCTGGATCGAACGGCCCGCGCGGTACGCCGTGTTGATGTCCCGCGTCCACACACCGGCCCCGAGCCCGTACAGCGTGTCGTTGGCGATCTCGATCGCGTCGTCGAAGTCCGCGAACGAGGTGACCGACACGACCGGCCCGAAGATCTCCTCCTGGAAGATCCGCATCCTGTTGTCGCCCTGGAAGATCGTCGGCTGGACGTAGTAACCCCCGGCCAACTCGCCGTCGTACTCGATACGGTGACCGCCCGTCAGGACCTTGGCGCCCTCCTGCTGGCCGATGTCCAGGTAGGAAAGGATCTTCTCCAGCTGGTCGTTGGAGGCCTGGGCACCGATCATCGTCTCGGTGTCGAGCGGATGGCCGGGCTTGATCAGCTCGGTACGGGCGACCGCGGCGTCGAGGAACTCGCTGTAGTGGCCCTGCTGGATGAGCGCCCGGGAGGGGCAGGTGCACACCTCGCCCTGGTTCAGCGCGAACATCGTGAATCCTTCGAGCGCCTTGTCCCGGAAGTCGTCGTCCCGCGCCCAGACGTCGTCGAAGAAGATGTTCGGTGACTTGCCACCGAGTTCGAGCGTGACCGGCTTGATGTTCTCCGAGGCGTACTGCATGATCAGCCGCCCCGTCGTGGTCTCGCCGGTGAAGGCGACCTTCGCCACACGCGGGCTGGACGCGAGAGGCTTGCCCGCCTCGACCCCGAAGCCGTTGACGATGTTCACCACGCCCGGCGGCAGCAGATCCGAGACCAGGCTCATCCAGTAGTGGATCGATGCCGGGGTCTGCTCGGCGGGCTTGATGACGACCGCGTTGCCCGCGGCGAGCGCCGGGGCCAGCTTCCACACAGCCATCAGGATCGGAAAGTTCCACGGGATGATCTGCGCCACGACGCCCAGCGGCTCGTGGAAGTGGTACGCCACGGTGTCGTCGTCGATCTCGCCGAGCGAGCCTTCCTGGGCGCGGATCGCGCCCGCGAAGTAGCGGAAGTGGTCGATGGCGAGGGGGATGTCGGCGGCCAGCGTCTCGCGGATCGGCTTGCCGTTCTCCCAGCTCTCCGCGACCGCGAGCTTCTCCAGGTTCGCCTCCATCCGGTCGGCGACCTTGAGGAGGATGTCGGCGCGCGCGGTCACCGACGTACGGCCCCAGGCGGCCGCGGCCGCGTGCGCCGCGTCGAGCGCGCGGTCCACGTCCTCCGCCGTGCCCCGCGCGATCTCTGTGTACGGCTGCCCGTTCACCGGACTCGGGTTCTCGAAGTACTGCCCGCGGGCCGGTGGTACGTACTCGCCGCCGATGAAGTGGTCGTACCGCGACTGGTAGGAGACGATCGCGCCCTCGGTGCCGGGCGCCGCGTAACGGGTCATGTGCTCTGCCTCCCGTGGAAGGACCGCCCGCCGTTGGACGGCTCTCGGCGCGAGGCTAGGCGCGCGGAGGTTGCAGGTACGTTGCGCCGACGACCTGGCTGCGATGTCGGGGGTGGAGGTTGAGGGTTGAGGCTCGTGGGCGGCTTATGGGCTAAGTCTTGCGGGGTGTGGGGTGCGGGGTGCGGGTCGGCATGTGGCGTGAGGCGTGCGGAAATTCGGGTGGGGCTAGGCCGGGAACTCCCCGTTGTTGCCGTCGGCGTGAGTGAGCCTCGAAGCCGTCAGCGTGGTGGCCCTCAGCGCGGAGCGCGTCCACGGCTCGCGGACTGCTCGGCCTCCAGTTCCTCCAGGCGTGCCCGTACCGGAGGCGTCGGACGTATCGCCGCCAGTGCCCGCCACGCGTCGAGGTCGTCCTCGCCCCACGGCGCGTGCGCCCAGTCCGCCAGCAGATCCGGGTCGCGGCCGGAGACGAGCGCCGCGCGCAACCCGTCGGCGAGCCGGCGGCGCAGCCGCACCACCGCCGGAGCCTGCGAACCGGGCAGCAAGGGCCCGGTATACGCCGCCACCGCCGCCATGACCGCACCGACGCCGAGCTTGCGCTCCACCACCTCGACGTCGGACTCGACCGGAACCGTGAGCCGATACGGCCGCGAACCGAGCGCCCCCGCCCCGAGAAGGCGCCGCAGGCGGGCCAGCTCCGCGCGCAACGTCACCGGCGTCACCGACTCGTCCTCGTACAGCGCGCACAGCAACTCGTCGCCGGTCAGCCCCTCGGGGTGTCGGGACAGCAGCACCAGGATCTCGCTGTGTCTGCGGCTCAGGCGCACCTTGCTGCCGCCCGCGACGAGCAGCGCCTCGTCCCGGCCCAGAGCGGTCAGTTCGAGCACGTCGGTCGTGGCCTGGGCCGGAGTGAGCAGCGCCAGCTGGGACTCCGCGGCACGGGCCACGGCCTGCACGAAACCCAGACTGTGCGGATGGGCCAGCCCGTCTCCGCCGGTGATGTCCACCGCTCCGAGCAGCCGTCCGGTACGCGGATCGTGAACCGGAGCCGCCGCGCACGTCCACGGCTGGACGCTCCGGATGAAGTGCTCCGCCGCGAACACCTGCACCGGCCGGTCGAGCGCGACCGCCGTACCGGGAGCGTTCGTGCCCACCGCCGACTCCGCCCACCGCGCACCCGGCACGAAGTTCATCCCGTCCGCCTTCTGCCGTGTCCCGGGATGACCCTCGACCCACAGCAGCCTGCCCTGCGCGTCGCACACCGCGAGGAGGTGTTCGCCGTCCGCCGCGAACGTCCCCATGAGTTCACGGAACAGTGGCATCACCCGTGCCAGCGGGTGCTCCGCCCGATACGACCCGAGGTCCCCGTCCGTGAGCTCCACACACGCGGAACCGTCCGGACCCACCCCGGCCCGTGCCGAACGCCGCCACGAGTCGGCGACCACGGACCGCACCGGCCGCGGGACCGTGCCCGCCTCCGTGAACGTCTCGTGGGCGCGGCGCAGGACGCGCACCCGCTCGACGGGATCGGCGCCCGGTTCCAGGGCCACCCATGGATCGGTCAACTCGGCCTCCCCGGAAGGCTGTGCGGCTGGGGACATCGTCACTCCGGTGGCGGATGCGGACAAGTGCCGCGGCCACTCCGGGTCCGGCTCCACCACAAGCCGTGGTGGCTACCGATGCTCCCCTTTTCGACCCTCCTTCGGCTCTGTTTCGACTTTCCTCCGACTTTCCTCCGGCTTTCCTCCGGCTTTCCTCCGGCTTCTCTACGGCTTTCCCTCCGACTCTCTTCGAGCTTCTTTTCGGCGGGCCGCTGGTCAGGCGAAGTTGACCAGTCTGATGTAGCGCGTCCAGTCCCAGTGGGGGCCGGGATCCGTGTGGTCGCTGCCCGGCACCTCGTAGTGCGCGAGGATGTGCGAACGGTCCTTGGGGATCCGGTACTTGGTGCAGATCGCCGCGGTGAGCTTCGCCGACTCCTCGTACATCGCGTTGGTGAAGTAGGCGGGCTTGTCCACCCAGCCCTCGTGCTCGATGCCGATGCTGCGGGTGTTGTAGTCCCAGTTGCCCGCGTGCCAGGCGACGTCGCGCTCGCGCACCATCTGTGCGACGTGGCCGTCGGCCGATCGGACGACGTAGTGTGCGGACACCTTCTTCTTGGGGTTCTGGAAGATGGCCAGGGTGTCCGAGTAGGTCGCCTGCGTCACGTGGATGATCACGAAGTCGACCGGATGGCTCGTCGGGCGGTTGGCGACCGTGTAGTTGGACGTGCTGGCCGGCGACCACTCGGACGGCGGGTAGTCGATCCCCTGAGGCTTCGCGCCTGCCCGGGTGGTGGGCAGTAACGCCGTGGAGAGCGTGGCGAGGGCCGCACTCTGCAGCAGACGCCGGCGGCTGGGAAGGGACGTGGGCAGGAACTTGGCTCGGTCCATGAGAGTGCCTCTCTGCGAGAAGGGAAGTGGGGTGGGAGCGGTGAGGGCGCCTTTGCCAAGTCGCGGTGGTGTCGGTGTCGGTGGCGGTGGGGCGACTCAACGTCCCAGCGCGGCGGCGGCTTCGCGCAGCCGGGCGTGCAGGCCCCGGTGGGTCTCCCGTGCGGGCAGCCATTCCTTGCGGAGCTTGGCGACGCACGTGTAGTTGGTGTCGCAGACGTTGGCCAGCGGCGACTCGACGGTCTGGGTCGCGAACTGGTAGGCGTCCAGCTCGCTGAACCCGTAGTCCCGCACCAGCCACTGCACCAGGTCGAGCTGCGATATGCGGAACGCGTCCTCCAAGGGGCGCGCCGAACCGGTCGAGATGATGTGGGTGTCGGACTCGATGCGGGGCCACGGGGTGGCGACCCCCTTGAGCAACTCGACGATCACCACGGAGTTCATCGCACACTCGACGGCGACCCCACAGGTCTCGCCCTCACCCTGCCGCGCGTGCCCGTCACCGAGGCTCAGCAGTGCCCCTTCGACGTTCACTCCGAGATAGCACGTGACACCGGCCCGCATCTCGGGTGTGTCCATGTTCCCGCCGTGCGCGTCCGGTACGAGGGCGGAACGCACCTCGAGGTTGGCGGGCGCCACACCGACGGTGCCGTGCATCGGGTCCATGGGCAGCTCGATCCGGATGTCGCTGTCGCGAGCGCTGAACAGCGCGGTGCGGCGCGTCCGGTCGAGCTGCCAGATCCATACGGTCTCCGGCAGGGGCGGCTGCAGTGTGGCCGTGGTGTGCGTGGACGTGAGCGCTCCGAACAGGGGGACCGTCGTCGACGCGGCCCAGTCCCGCGCCGGCTCGATCGACACGAAGTGCACGGCGACCGTGTCGCCCGGCTCCGCGCCTTCCACATGGAACGGCCCCGTCTGCGGATTGAGGAACGGGAACTCGCACACCTCGGACACGAGGTCCTTCTCCGACCGCACGCGGCCGGCGAAGCAGTCCTCCGTATAGAGGTCGAGGACCGTGCCCGGCGCGATGCGCGCCACTGGCGGCGCACCGCCGAACGTCCAGGCGTACTCGCCGGGTTCGGGACGCACGGTCAGGATTCGCGGGTCGCTCATGGTGCACAGCTCCGTTCTGCCGAAGGGCGGCGGACGACGTCGCAGCGGCACCACGAGCACCACCACTGCGGCCATCATCCAGGCAGCGGCGACCGAATCCCCGTACGACACCGGCGCCGTCAGCCTGGACACGCCTCCGTCCGGTTCGTCCGACGGTGGCGTCTCGCGTGAATCACGGTACGGCTCTCGCCGGTTGGGGAGGAAGAACGCTCTCAGGTCCGTGGACAACGCTGTGACTGTGGATAACTCCGCCACCCACAAGGGGGATTGAGGAGCCGGGTCGCAGCGAAGGGAGCGCTGTGACGGGGGCTGAAGACCAGGCCGAGAACCGCCTGAGCCCGAGCCCGAGCCCGAGTCGTCCAGCAGGTCCAGCAGGTCCAGCAGGCCCAGGACGTCCTCGCCGTGCCCTACGCCCCGCCCCCCACCGCCGCCGGATCATCCATCACGGCCCGCACAACCGAGTGCGCGGCACCCAGCAGCGGGCCCTCGGGGCCGAGCCGCGAGACGGACACCGCGCAGACGGGACCGGCGGTCCTGCGGGCCAACTCGCGCTCCAGCGACGGCAGCAGCCAGGGCGCGAGCCCGGACAGAGCCCCGCCCAGTACAACGGCTTCGGGGTCGAGCAGATTGACGGCGCCGGTCAGCGCGATGCCCAGCGCGGTCCCGGCGTCACGCAATGCTCGGCGCACGTTCTTGTCGCCCTGCGCCGCACGCTCGGCCAGCAGGCCGACACGGTCCTCGCCCGGTTCCAGGCCGGCCGCGCGCAGAACGGCCTCCTCGCCGGCGTACTGCTCCAGACAGCCGCGCCCGCCGCACGCACACGCGGGCCCCTCGGGGCGTACCGGGATGTGCCCCAACTCGCCCGCGAAGCCATGAGTTCCGCGCAGCAGCCGCCCGTCCACGACAACCGCCCCGCCGATGCCGATCTCGGCGGACACGTGCACGAAGTCGCGCGGCGCGGTCTCGTTGAGCCAGAGTTCGGCCAGTCCGCCGAAGTTCGCCTCGTTGTCGACGGTCAGCGGGACCTCGTCCGGCAGCAGAGCGCCGAGGTCCGTGTCGTGCCAGTCGAGGTTGGGGGCGCGCACCACGGTCCGGGCGTCGCGCGCCACCAGGCCGGGCACGGCGACGGCGAGTCCCGCGGGCCGCAGGCCTTCCTTGGCTGCCTCGGCGACGACCTGCCGTATCAGCCGGGTCAGTTCCCGCAGCACCGGTTCGGGCGACCGCCCGCGGTTGGTGCCGTGCCGCACCGCCCGGGCCCGTACCTCGCCGCGCAGATCGACCGCGCACACGGCGAGATGGTCGACGCCCACCTCCGCACCGATACCGGCCGGACCGCGCCCGCTGAGGGCGAGCGCCGAGCCGGGCCGCCCCACCCGCCCGGGCCGCTCGGGGCCCAGTTCATCGAGGAGCCCTGAGCGGATCAGCTCGTCGACGAGCGTGGAGACCGCCGCGCGGGTGAGCCCGATGCGTGAGGCGACGGCGGCACGGGACAGCTGCCCCTCGGCGTTCACGGCGTGCAGCACCCGTGAGAGGTTGCGGCGCCGCATGCCCTGTTGTGTGTCGGGCAGCCGACGGCCGGGACTGCTGGGATGGGCCTCGTGCAGCGGTGCGGTCATGCCTCCGTCAGTCCTCGTCCGGCCGGTCGCCTCAGGGCGGTTCTGTCCGTGCGTGCTGATCTGTTCGTGTGTGCGCCGCCTGCGGAAGGGGGCCGCCGGTGCTGATCGGCCCCGCCTCCTCGGACGCGGGCGTCAGCGCTGATCAGCCTCCCGCTCCAGTAGCGGGGCCGCGTCGGAGAGTACCCCGGCGATCCGCGCCAGCGCCGCCTCGTCGCGCTCCACGGCGTCCAGCACCGGCCCGCGGGCCGTGTCCCAACGCCTGGCCACGGCCGCCGGATCCTCGCCGGTCAGCACGCCGGCGGCCTGTGCGGCGGCACCGAGCGCCACCAGCTCCTTGGCCTCGGGCACCTGAACGGGCCGCCCGGACAGTCGTCGTACGGTCTCCTGCCAGGACGTGCCCCGCGCGCCTCCTCCGATGAGCAGCAGCGGTGCCGAACGGTCCGCGTCCTCGTCGAGCACCAGGTCGAGAGCGCCGAGCAGTGAATGGACCGCCCCGTCGTACGCGGCCTGGAGCAGTTGCCCGCGTGTCGTGTCGTGCCGCAGCCCGTGCAGCAGGCCCGAGGCGTGCGGCAGGTCGGGAGTGCGCTCGCCGTCCAGGTAGGGGAGCAGTGTCACGCTCGTGCCCGGCTCGACGGCCTCGCGGTCGATGCCCAGCAGAGCGGCGACGCGGTCCACGGCGAGCGTGCAGTTGAGGGTGCAGGCCAGCGGCAGCCAGTCGCCGCGCGCGTCGGCGAAACCCGCCACGGTGCCGGTGGGGTCGGCGGGGCGGCGTGTGGATACCGCGTACACGGTTCCGGACGTCCCGAGGCTGAGCACCGCGGTACCCGGACGCAGCCCCAGCCCGAGCGCCCGCGGCGGCGTTGTCACCGGTGCCGGGTGCGACCAGCGTGCCCTTGGAGAAGGGCAGGTCGCCGCTGTCGCGCACCGTTCCGGCGACCTCGCCGGGCCGGACAACCCGGGGCAGCATGGCGGGGTCGAGCCCCACATGGCGGAGGACCTCCTCGTCGTACGCCTCTGTACCGGACGCCCACCAGCCCGTACCGGAGGCATCGCCGCGGTCGGTCGTGCCCAGCCCCGTGAGGCGCTCGGTGAGGTAGTCGTGGGGGAGTCGTACGGCCGCGGTCGCCCGGACGGAGTCGGGCTCGTGCTCGGCGAGCCACGCCCACTTGGTGACCGTGAAGGACGGGCCCGGCACACTGCCGGAGCGCTCGGCCCAGGCCTTCGGGCCGCCCAGCTCCTCGACGAGCCGGCGGGCCTGCGGCGCCGAGCGCACGTCGTTCCACAGGAGGGCCGGTCGGACGGGGTCGCCCTGGGTGTCGAGCGTGACAAGCCCGTGCTGCTGGCCGCCCACGGACACCGCCGCGGCCTCGCGTGCCGCGTCCCCGCACTGGTGCAGCGCCTCGCACAGCGCGTCCCACCACTGCCGCGGATCGCTCTCGCGCCCCGCCCCGGAGGAGACGGTGTGCGGCGCCTGGCCGCTCGCCACGACCTCGCCGGTGGCCGCGTCCACGACCAGGGCCTTGGTGGACTGCGTGGACGTGTCCACGCCGACGACGAGCGGACCCTCGGCTGCTGACATCGGGCTCTCCCTCTTCCGCGGCTCCGCGGGATCTGACCTGGTGTTTTCGGGGTGGATCCGGGCCCACGCGGCGCGCATTCCACTCCTCGTCCCCGTTCGAGGACATCTTGTCTCTTCCCAGAGATGCCTCCGCATACTAATTTGTTAAGTGCCATGACGAAATAGTCGGAGCAAGCAAGGAGCCGCGGCATGAACTACCAGCCCACCCCCGAGGACAGGTTCACCTTCGGCTTGTGGACCGTCGGCTGGCAGGGAAGGGACCCGTTCGGCGACGCCACCCGGGCCGCCCTGGACCCGGTCGAATCCGTGCAGCGCCTGGCGGAGCTCGGCGCCTACGGAGTGACCTTCCACGACGACGACCTGATCCCCTTCGGGTCCTCGGACACCGAGCGCGAGTCGCACATCAAGCGCTTCCGGCAGGCTCTCGACACGACCGGTATGACCGTGCCGATGGCCACCACGAACCTCTTCACGCACCCCGTCTTCAAGGACGGCGCCTTCACCGCCAACGACCGGGACGTACGCCGGTACGCCTTGCGCAAGACGATCCGCAACATCGACCTGGCGGTGGAGCTGGGCGCGCAGATCTACGTCGCCTGGGGCGGCCGTGAGGGCGCCGAGTCCGGCGCTGCCAAGGATGTACGGGTCGCGCTCGACCGCATGAAGGAGGCCTTCGACCTTCTCGGCGAGTACGTGATCTCCCAGGGCTACGACCTGCGCTTCGCGATCGAGCCGAAGCCGAACGAGCCCCGCGGCGACATCCTCCTGCCGACGGTCGGTCACGCCCTGGCGTTCATCGAGCGCCTGGAGCGGCCCGAGATGTACGGCGTCAACCCGGAAGTGGGCCACGAGCAGATGGCCGGGCTGAACTTCCCGCACGGCATCGCCCAGGCCCTGTGGGCGGGCAAGCTCTTCCACATCGACCTCAACGGCCAGTCCGGCATCAAGTACGACCAGGACCTGCGCTTCGGAGCGGGCGACCTGCGGTCCGCGTTCTGGCTCGTCGACCTCCTGGAGACGGCTGGTTACGCGGGTCCGAGGCACTTCGACTTCAAGCCGCCGAGGACCGAGGACTACGACGGCGTGTGGGCGTCGGCCGCCGGCTGCATGCGCAACTACCTGATCCTGCGCGATCGGACGGCCGCCTTCCGGGCCGACCCCGAGGTCCAGGAGGCCCTGCGTGCCTCGCGTCTGGACGAACTGGCGCAGCCCACAGCCTCGGACGGTCTCCAGGCGCTGCTCGCGGACCGTGCGGCCTTCGAGGACTTCGACGCCGAGACGGCCGCCGCGCGCGGGATGGCGTTCGAGCACCTGGACCAGCTGGCCATGGACCACCTGCTGGGCGCCCGGGGCTGATTCCGTACGACTTCTGTTCGGCTTTCGTTCCGTTCTGACTGGTTACGGCCGATTGCGACTGGTCGTAACCAGTCGGCGTGCGGCCTGGAACTCCTGCGCGGAATCCTCCGGAATCATGCGATCCACGCCATGAGTCCGTATCAAGTTCCGCGCAGGGGTCGCATCGTGACCGGTTCGAGGCGACTCTTGACGGTATGGCCACGCCGCCCTTACCGCCTCAGCCTCCTCGGCCGCCGGACAACACGCCTCCTCCGGGTGGCGGTGGATTCGGCCCGCTGCCCGAAGGCTTCGGACCTCCTCCAGAGGGTTACGGCCCTCCTCCTGGAGGCAACGGTCCGCCGTGGCAGGGCGGCGGAGGAGGCTGGCAGCCCCCACCGCCACCGCCACCATCGCCGCCTCCCGGGCGACCGGGCGGTCCTGGACGGCGCCGCCGGGTGCTGTTCCTCGTGCTGGCCGTGATCGTGGTCCTCGGCGCCGGCTCCGCGGTCGCCCTGGTGGCCACCAGTGGTGACGGTTCGTCCGACAAGAAGTCGCCGTCGGAGAGCGACTCCACCACAGGGGGACTGCCGACGCCTTCGCTGAGTATCCCTTCGGAGCTGCCCAGCGAACTGCCCTCCCTGCCCACCGATGTGCCGTCAGGTCTGCCCAGCGACGTTCCGACCGACCTGGACTCGCTGCTCCCGTCCCTCGCGGGCGACGACGTGCCGTACTACATGCTGCAAACCGGTGACTGCTTCAACATCGACGACACCAAGCCGGGCCAGGCCGCGAAGCGTTCGTGCCGCGCGGCGCACGACGCCGAGGTCGTGAAGGTGGCCGAGCTGGAGGGCACCTACACGACCGATGCCGCCCTCAAGAAGGCGGCATCGGCCCTCTGCGCGAAACCCCTGGACACCAAGGCGGCCAAGCAGCCCGCCGGCACCGTGCGGGGCACCCTCGTGCAGTATCCCGACCCCACGGGGTTCAAGCTCGGCATCGACAAGGTCGCCTGCAGTCTGGCCGCTGACGTCGGTGCCGGAAAACGCAAGCTCACCAAACCGCTGACGTGAGGCACGTACGCGCAGAGGTGTGAAAACGCCGAGCGGGGGCGGGAATTCAGATCCCGCGCGGCAGTCGTACGTACGTCACGGTGGTCTCGATGCCGCTGTCCACCAGCCGTCCCCGGGCGTCGAAAGCCTCCGGCCCGTCCGTCATCCCGAAGTCGTTGTCATTGATGAGCGCCAGCGTGTCGTGATCCACGCGCGCGACGCCCTCGATCTTCCCGGGCACCCCCTTCACCGCGCCGAGGTCGACGACAAGACGCTTGCGCAGCACCGGAACGCCGGAGGCCGCGGGGTCGTCGAGCTGCTCCAGGGAGGGCGACGTCGTGTCGTCGTCCCACTTGTCCCCGAGGATGTCCGCACCGCGGGTCAGCTTCACGACCTGCAACCGGGCGGCCTTGTCGGTGCGCTCCTCGACGAGCAGCCGGTCGCGGCCGACGGCCACCACGGAGGAGATCTTCAGCTCGGAGGTGTCGTCCTCGCTCGGGTCGACCACGTTCACCGGGTCGAACCGGTACGCGTACTCGGCGGTGACGGCCCGCTTCTTCGTCGAGAAGCGCAGCATGCGCGTCGTGAGCGAGGCCTCGCCCGCATCCGTGTCCGGCAGGGACAGCGGGCTCTGCACGGCCATCACCAGGTCGCCGCCAGGCAGTTGGGCGAGCCCTTCGAAGCCGCGGTTGATCTTCCGGTGCAGCAGGACGGCGGGCAGTGCCTCGACCACCCGGTAGTCCGCACCGGTCAGGCTCAGTCCCTTGGGCACGTACCGGGTGAGTATCTTCCCGCGCGCGGAGACGTGGATCAGCGAGGGCCCGTACTCGTCCACGAGCCAGAAACTGCCATCCTCGGCCCGCACGATCCCCTCGGTGTCCAGACCGTTCGGGTTGTACGAGAGCGGTGTCTTCGCGTCGTACGAGTACGGCGCCTCGTCGCGCCCCTTCTGGTTGGACAGGCCTGTGACGGGCTTCCCCGAAGAGGTGGTGATCGGGATCGCGTCCAGCACCTTCACGGTGCCGCCGGACACCCGGATCTTCACGATCGCCGGATCGAAGCCGGACACGGGGAAGGTGCGGCGCTTCGCGCCGGCCACCTTGATCTGGCCGTTGGGGCCGCGGTCGGTGACCGTCCAGAACTCGCCCTTGCGGCCCGCGGGGTAGATGTCGCTGCCGATGCCGCCGAGGTCCACGCCCCGGTCGTCGCCCACCGTGCCCGGCAGCAGCGCGTTGCTGAACGTGCCGAGCGGAATGTCGCCGAGCGTCGCGGAACCCGTGACACGCGCCTCCCCGGAGGGCGCGCCGACCGCGGTGCCCGTCACCGCGAGAGCGGCCAGCAGGGCGAGCGGCACGCCCGCGGCGACGGAACGGTGGACGCTGCGCCGGCCTGCGGCGTACGGGGACATGGGGCCTCCTGAGGAACGAATTCGGTGACAGCGGCCAGAGTTCGCCCCCGCCCCGAACGCCGCACGGCCGGAGAGTGAACACCGGGCGTCCACCACTCATCCGGAGGACGGTGCCGGTTCCGGTGCTCAGTGCTCCAATTGCCGTGCGTGCCGTGCATGTCCTGCGCGCCTTGCGCGCCCGTCAGGCAGGCGTCACTCCTGCCCCTCCGCCAGAGCGAGCGCGGTCGCCGGATCCTGGGACGCGGGACCCGCGGGAGCCCAGCGCCCCCGTTCCTTGCGATAGGGCCACCAGCGGCCGTCCGTCCCCAGACGCAACTGTGTCCGGACGTCGGCCGCGGTCCAGCGGTTGCGGGACGCGCGCAGGGCAGGCCGCCGGTCCTCCTCCCAGGCCGACTCCAGGGCGGCACGCGCGCGTGCGAGGGTCTCCGGCTGCGCCGGCCGGTCGGCCTCCAGCACGTCGAGCGCGGCGGTGCCCCCGTGTTCCCAGGCGCGGACGGCCAGGGCCAGCCCCTCGCGGTCCCGGCCCGACCCCTCCGCGAGCCGGTCGGCCACTGAGGTGTCGGGAACACCCGACGCCAGTCGCACGGCGTCCTGTGAGAGCGTCAACTCGGCCGCTATGGAGTGTTGTTCGTGGCCCGCCCGGAGCGCCTCGGCGAGCAGTCGGTGCGCCTCGCGGGCGGCCTGCGTCGCCAGGAACTCCAGCGCGGCCGGATCGACCCCGGACGCCGGATCGGTCTCCGTGTCCAGGGAGGGCGGCAGCCCCGGCTCTGCGGGCACGGGAGGCGCGTCGGGCAGCGGGGGCAGGAGGTGCCCCTCCGCGTACGCCTCGGCCGCGTCCACGCCCTCGTACGCCTGCTCCTGCCCTGGAGCCTCGGTCTCGGTCCGGGGGACGCTGCGCACCTGCAGCTCGTCCAGCAGTTCGCGCTCGCCGCGACCGCGCAGGAGAAGCAGCACGAACGGGTCCTGATCCAGCAGCCGCGCCACCTGGTAGCACAGCGCCGCCGTGTGACCGCAGTGGTCCCACGCGCCGCAGTCGCACTGCGCCTCCAGATCGCCCAGACCCGGAAGGAGTTCGACACCGGCGGCCTCCGCGTCCTCGACGAGGTGCGTCGGCATCTCGCGGTCCAGCAGCGCCGCGATGTGCCCGGCCCGCTCGACGGCCATGCCCAGGAAGCGGTCCCACTGCTCCTCGGACAGCTCCTGCAACAGGACGTCGGCGCGGTGGGAGGTGCGGTCGCGGTCGTGGACCACCGCGGTGATGCGCCCCGGACGCACCGACACCGCTCCCACGGCTCCAGCCCGGGCCAGCCTGCGGCCCGTCTTCACCTGCTGGGTGTCCAGCGCCGCGTCCTCCAGGGCCTTCAGCCAGGCCTGCCCCCACCAGGTCAGCGCGAAGCCCCTCCCGTGCGCGGGCGGCAGGGCGGCGAAGGTGCGCTCCGGGGTGTTGTCGTACGGGTCACTCATCGGGTGCCTCCTCGCAGTTCCACCAGGTCGGCCAGTTCGGTGTCGGTCAGCTCGGTGAGGGCCGACTCGCCGGACCCGAGCACCGAGTCCGCCAACTCCCGCTTGCGCACCAGCATGTCGGCGATGCGGTCCTCGATCGTCCCCTCGGCGACGAGCCGGTGCACCTGCACCGGCCGCGTCTGTCCGATGCGATACGCCCGGTCGGTGGCCTGGGCTTCGACGGCCGGGTTCCACCAGCGGTCGTAGTGCACGACATGTTCCGCCCGTGTCAGGTTCAGACCCGTGCCCGCCGCCTTCAACGACAGCAGGAAGACGGGCACTTCGCCGTCCTGGAAGCGCTCCACCATGGCCTCGCGCTCGGGCACCGGCGTCCCCCCGTGCAGGAACTGCGAGGCGACGCCGCGTGCGCTCAGGTGCCGCTCGATGAGCCGCGCCATCCGTACGTACTGCGTGAAGACCAGAACGCATGCTCCCTCGGAGAGGATCGTGTCGAGCAACTCGTCCAGCAGTTCCAGCTTTCCGGAGCGCCCGGGGATCCTCGGCCTGTCCTCCTTGAGGAACTGCGCGGGGTGGTTGCAGATCTGCTTCAGCCCGGTCAGCAGCTTCACGATCAGTCCGCGTCGCGCCATGTTGTCGGCGCCCGAGATCTCGGCGAGGGTCTCGCGGACCACCGCCTCGTACAGACCCGCCTGCTCCTTGGTGAGCGACACGGCACGGTCGGTCTCGGTCTTCGGCGGCAGCTCGGGTGCGATGCCCGGGTCGGACTTGCGGCGGCGCAGCAGGAACGGCCGCACGAGCTGGGCGAGCCGGTCCGCCGCCCCTGGATCCTGCCCGCCCTCGACCGCCTTGGCGTACCGGTTGCGAAAGGTGCCGAGCCGGCCCAGCAGGCCCGGTGTCGTCCAGTCGAGAATGGCCCACAGCTCGGAGAGGTTGTTCTCCACCGGAGTTCCGGTGAGCGCCACGCGCGCGTGGGCGCCGATCGTCCGCAGTTGCCTGGCCGTGTCCGAGTGCGGGTTCTTCACATGCTGTGCCTCGTCGGCGACGACCATGCCCCAGGACGCCTCGGCCAGCCGTGGCGCGTCGAGCCGCATCGTGCCGTACGTGGTGAGTACGAACTCGCCGGGGGCCACCCCTTCGAGGCTCCGCCGCGCACCGTGGAAGCGGCGGACAGGGGTGCCCGGGGCGAACCGCTCGATCTCGCGCTGCCAGTTGCCCATCAGGGACGTCGGACAGACCACGAGCGTGGGGCCCGCGGCGGACTCGTCGGTCTGCCGGTGCAGATGGAGCGCGATCAGCGTGATCGTCTTGCCCAGGCCCATGTCGTCCGCGAGACAGCCGCCAAGACCCAACGAGGTCATACGGGCCAGCCAGTTGAGCCCGCGCAGCTGGTAGTCGCGCAGGGTCGCGTCCAGCGCGGCGGGCTGCCCGACGGGCTCCTGCCCCTCCGGGTCCGACAATCGGTCCCGCAGCGTCGTCAGCCATCCCGTGGGCCGTACGTCGACCCGCTGGCCGTCCACCTCCGTGGAGCCCGTCAGAACGGCGCTCAGCGCGTCGATGGGCGTCAGCTTGTGATCCTGCTGGGCGCGGGCGCGACGGACCTCCTGGGGATCGACGAGGACCCACTGGTCATGCAGCCGCACCATGGGGCGGTTCGCCTCGGCGAGTCGGTCCAGCTCCTGACGTGTCAGTTGCTGGTCGCCCAGGGCGAACCGCCAGTCGAAGGCCAGCAGCGCGTCGGCCGACAGGAACGACGGGGTGTCCGACGACAGCCTGTCGGGGCCCCGCTCGTCGTCCGGTGGACCGATGACCGCGCGGGCCGTCAGTTTGTGAGCCAGCTCCTTGGGCCAGTGCACTTCCACACCGGCGGCCGCGAGTGATCGGGCACCCTCGCCGAGGAGTTCCGTGACCTCCTCGTCGGCGAGTTCGATCGAGTCCGGCACGCTCGCCGAGAGCAGGGGAGTGAGCGGGGCCCAGGCCCGTGCGGCGCGACGCAACGCGAGCAGGGCGTCCATCCGGGCGCGCGGGCCGAAAGCCGGACTCGTGCCGCCCCAGACCTCGGACGCGTCCGCGAGCAGGGCCGGATCGCTCACGCTGTGCAACTGCGGCACCGCCCGGAACGGCAGCCGGGTCTCGTCCGCCACGACCGACGCGAGGCCCGGCACCTCGACGCGCAGCGAGATCCGTACGCCGGCGTCGTGCCCCGCGGCCACGTCGGCGGCCCACGCACGCTGCTCGGGCACGTGCTGCGGCTCGGGAGCGGCGAAGGCGTGGCCGCCCGCCGCGAGCGTCGCGGCGGGGGAGCGGGGCAGTGTGTCGGCGACCGCATCGAGGAAGGCACGCAGCAGCCACTCGGGCTCGGGGAGCCGCAGCGGCTCCGCCTCGTCGATCGGCACCGCGTGTGCGTGCGGCGGCATCGCGGCGGCCAGTTCACGGATCCGCCCCAGGTCCGCCGCCCCCATGGGCCCGGTACGCCACGCGTCGTGGTCACCGGCGCTCAGACCCGGCAGCAGCAGCCCCCGCGCGGCGAGTTGGAGCGCGAGCACGGCCGCGGCACCCCAGAAGGCGGTCGCCCTGTGGGCGTGCGCCAGGGCACGCGCGCGCGTGAGCACCGGCAGAGCGGCCCGCACCGGGAGCACGACGGCCGGCACGGTCACCAGCTCGACACCGTCCTCGCCGGGCAGCGCGACCGTCAGATCCTCGACGGCACCGGAGTCGACCGCGGGAGGCCCTTCACCGTCGGGCATCCAGAAGGCGACGGTGCCGGTACGGGCCGGATCGGCAGGCATGAAAACGGCACAGCAGCGGGCCAGTTCGGAGATCTCGGAGGGGGTTGCCGCAGGAATCCTCTGCACAGCGATGACGCGTTCCTCAAATTTGACTACCTGGGGTCAGGGTCGCCGAGGATACAGCACGAGTAACTCTCGGCGGCCATCGATTGGTGTGACACAGGCCACTCTCTCCAGGGGGTGTCGTCAGGTCCACCCGGCGGCCGAGGTTGTCCCCCGCCCGGACACGGGGGGTGGCGCCATGGTCGCCCAGGGTCGCTGATCCGTACGTTTCTTGAGGTCGGCGTTCCCCGCGGCCGGTCCGCCGCAAGCGCTCTTCCAGCCTGCTCCTCCAGTCTCCAGAACCGGAGTCCAGCCATGCCCGAAAACGTCTCAGCCGTCGTGGAACGCCCTCCCAGGGTCTCCGCCGGAAGCGAGTTCACACCGCTCCTGCGCACCGTCAAGGGCCAGGGTCTCCTCGACCGCAGGCAGGGCTGGTACGCGCTGGCCATCGCCGGCAACGCGCTGGTCCTGGCCGGAATCGTCGCGGGCGTCGTCCTGATCGGCCACTCCTGGTGGGTGTTGCTCCTGGCGCCGCCGCTCGCCGTGATGTCCGCCCGTACCGCCTTCATGGGCCACGACGCGGGGCACTCCCAGATCGCGGGCAACCGCTCGGTGAACCGTCTCATCGGGCTCATCCACGGCAATCTGCTGCTCGGGATGAGCTACGGATGGTGGAACGACAAGCACAACCGCCACCACGCCAACCCCAACCACATCCACAAGGATCCCGACGTCGTGGCCGACGTCCTGGTCTTCACCAGCGGACAGGCCGTGGACCGCAGCGGTTTCCGGCGCTGGCTCACCCGCAACCAGGCCTGGCTCTTCTTCCCGCTCACCCTCCTCGAAGGCATCGCACTGAAGTTCCACGGCTTCCAGGACCTGCGTCGACAGCCTCCGCGGGAACGCGCGGTCGAGGGCTTCCTGCTGGTGGCACACGTCGCCGGGTACGTGACGCTGCTGCTCGGCTCGATGCCCCTCGGCGCGGCCCTCGTCTTCGCCGCGCTCCACCAGGCGCTCTTCGGGCTGCACCTGGGTCTGGCCTTCGCACCGAACCACAAGGGCATGGAGATGCCCGACCCCGATGGCGAGGGATGGGGGCATCTGCGTCGCCAGGTGCTCACGTCGCGCAATATCCGAGGGGGCGCCGTGACCGACTGGTTTCTGGGTGGCCTCAACTACCAGATCGAGCACCACCTGTTTCCGAGCATGCCCCGTCCTCATCTGAAGCTCGTCCGGCCCCTGGTGCGCGCACACTGCCGAGAGTTGGGTATCCCTTACGCGGAGACGGGACTCGTGGACTCCTACCGGCAGGCCCTGCGGCACATGTACGAGGTCGGGGAGCCGCTCAGGGTCGAGTAGGGGACGCGACTCAGGGTTGTATCAGGGTCGCGGCCTGGAACTGCTGGGAACACGGACCCGTTCTCAAGACAGAGAGCGGCAGTGGCCGCGAAGGAGGCTACGCACATGTCGAAGAACGCGAAGATCGCCGTAGGGGGTGTGGCGGTCGGGCTTCTCCTGCTCATCTGGCTGCCCTGGTGGGCTGCCCTCCTGATCGTCCTGGGAGTTCCGACGGCAGCGTATCTGACGCTGGACCCCTCACAGCGGCGCAGGTTGCGCCGTGTGTCCCGCAAGGAGCTGGGCCGCTGAGGCGGCGCCGATCCGGTCGATTCCCTTCCAGAGCGCAGGAGTTGACCATGCCGCCGCTCACGGGCCCTGCCGAGGGTATGGCCCGGGAGCGGTCGCGCGCCCCTGCTCCACCCCACGCCGTGATCGCGTCTGCCGTCAGCCGGGCAGCACTTCGGACGCGGCCCCAGCTGCCCCGGAAGCTGTTCCACCGGGCTCAGCTGGGACGTACGGCTATCTTGTCCAGCGCGTCCAGCAGCCCGGGCAGTTCGGGCCCGCGGCCGACCGGCAGAACCTCTCCGGGCTTCTCGTCGAGGAGCACGAAGGCGATGTCGTCGGTCCTGGCCACCATCGACCAGCCCGGCCCGTCGACCCGAAGCATCCGCGCGTCACCCGAGGCGAAGGACGACCGCACTCGGCCGAGGGGAGGTGCCGAGTCCACGTACGAGCGAGCCTCGGCCAGGACGCGCTGGACGCCGGTGAGAGGCACGCTCCCGCTGTCACCGGCCTCGCCGCCCTGGCCGGCCTCGTCGTCCTGCGTGTCCTGCGCCGGCGGTGCCTCGCCGTTCTGGCCGGCGAACTCCTTGTCGTCGATCTGCTCCCGCCACGCCGCCCACTGGAGGGCGATCTCGTCGGCGCCCAGACGCCGCTGAGCCGGGCCCCACGTGGACGTGTCCGGCGGGGACAGGGGCGCCTGTTCCGCAATGTCGGGCGGCGGATCGTGCGGGGCGGGCACACCGGGCGCCGCCACGGCCACGGCGAGCGGCCACCCGGGCAGCGCCGCGACCATCGAGCGCTCGTCCGGCGACAGGTCGTACTCCATGCCGCAGTCCCAGGACGCGATGGCGACAGCCACCAGCGACACGTCGTCGATGACAACCGTCCACCGTGACCCGTCACCGTCCTGGCCGAGCACCAGGCCGTACCCGTCGGAGAGCGGCGCGAGCGCCAGAGCCGCACACGCCTCCGGGTAGTCGTCGCCCAGCACGCTGGGGAACTGCGCAGGCGTCAAGAGCACCGCCGTCAGCACATACAGCGCGTCGTCGTCCCCGGCGGCGACGGCCTCATCGTCCGTCCCGGCCATCCCTGCCTCCCCATCGCTACGTCCGTCGGCGCACCCTAATGCGCCCCCGCGGCGCTTGTCACGGGTCCCGAATGCGTACGGAGCTGCGGTTGTCCCCCTGGACGGGGGCGAAACGACCGCTGGTCGCCGCCCCGCCCGTCCCGCGTCCGTCCCCACCGGGGTCCGCCTCGGGATCGTCCTGGTACCCGCCGGCGTCAGGCGGCAGGCAGGCCCAGGAGCGTCCGGGCCACCGTCGCGGGCGACTCGTCGCGCTCCCGCGCGATCGCGATGACAGCCCGGCAGGCCAGCTCGTTGACCCCGAACGACAGAGCCTCCGGCGACACCCAGGTCGCGGCCTCGTCGATCCCGTCCTGGTCGTCCTCGGCGCACGCCGACACGTACGCCGCGGCGGCCTCGAACAGGTTGTGGGTGCGCTTCTCCGGACGGCGCTTCGCCGGAGGCGGATGCTCCGGGGACGCGATCGGTCGCGGGCGTGAAGCGAACTTCCAGAGTCTGGCCAATATGCCGGACATGCGGGCCACCTTCCCCCTGTGCGGTTGCCGTAGCCGATCGCTCATGTACTGCTACTCAAAGTAGAGTTGAAGCTTCGACTTCAGAAGAGGGGCAGGGTCGTGGGGCGGTCACCGTCCACCCGGGTCAAGTGAGTCGATCATGGATCGCAGCCATGCCAGTTCGGCCCGGCTCGTGGCGCGCGCGATGGTGAGGATCCCGCGCCGGAACGGATCGTCCAACTCCTCGGCCCGCAGCGGTCGGTCACCTTCGTAGAAGAAGCTCGCCGGTTCCTCGAGGAAGGCGAGCCGTCGCCGCAGAACGGCGGCCTGGGCCGCGGCGTCGTCGAGGTGCCGGAGGAAGGCGAGCACCGTGAACCAGCGGTTCTCGTCGGTGATGTCGCGCTGAACGGGTTCCGTCAGCCTGCGGCGCAGTTCGCCCCTGCCGTCCTCGGTGAGCGTCAGGACGTGACGCGGGGCGGCCACCGTGCCCGGCTCCGTCGCGCGAGCCAGCAGACCGGCCGTCTCCAGTCTCTTGATCGCCGGATACAGGGTGCTCTCGGCCACGGGCCGCACATGGCCCGCGAGCGCGGTGATGCGCTTGCGCAGCTCATAGCCGTGCAGCGGGGTGTCGTACAGGAAACCGAGGATGGCGAGTTCCAGCATCCCCGTATTCTGCCTCACTCTCGTGGTACATCGGAGTAACAATACATCGGTTCCGATGTATTGTCCTGGAGAAGTATGCGACGGAACAGGGGAGTGGCGATGAAGCAGGCCGAGTTCGACGGCAAGGGGAACTGGGTCCGCTGGACGGAGACGGCGGGTGACGATCCCGCGCGGGTGTACGTGCACGGCCTGGGGGCCGCATCGACCGTCTACCACGCCCACATCGCGGCGCGGCCCGAACTGGCGGGTCGGCGCTCCCTGTTCGTCGACCTGCCCGGACACGGCATCAGCGACAGGCCGGAGCACTTTGGCTACACGTTGGAGGACCACGCGGACGCGCTGGCGGCGGCGCTGGACGAGGCGGGCGCCACCGACGCGGAACTGATCGCGCACAGCATGGGCGGTTCCGTCGCCATCGTGCTCGCGCATCGGCGGCCCGATCTCGTCTCACGGCTGGTCCTCACCGAGGCCAACCTCGATCCGCGCCCTCCTGTCACCGCGGGCAGCAGCGGAATCGCCTCCTACGAAGAGGACGACTACGTCAACGACGGCCACGCGCGCGTGCTGGAGAAGGTCGGCCCGCAGTGGGCGGCGACCATGCGGCTCGCGGACCCGCGTGCCCTCCACCGCACCGCGGCCGGACTCTTCCGCGGATCGAACCCCACGATGCGCCGCATGCTCGAAGGCCTTGCGATCGACCGGGTGTATCTGCAGGGCGCTCTCAGTGGTGAACTCAAGGGCAGGGAAGCCCTGGAGGACGCCGGAGTGCGCGTGGTGACGGTGCCCGGAGCGGGGCACAACGTCATGTTCGACGACCCGGCCGCCTTCGCCGCCGAGATTGCCGGGACGGCCTGAGGTCGACGGAACGGTCTGAGGTCGACGGAACGGTCTGAGGCCGACGGGACGCCCTGATACGCGGCCTCAGGGAAGGCGTACGGCCAGCGCGAGGAACCGGGAGTCCTCGTCCACGTACGAGGTCAGACGCCAGCCGGAGCCGGACAGGAGCGGGCGGAGATTGGGCTCCGCCCGCAGGTCGTCCGGTGTGATCTGCCGGCCTTGACGTGCCGCGAGGGCCGCCCGGCCGATCGGGTGGAAGAGGGCCAGTGTCCCGTCGGGTTTTACGACCCGCGCCAACTCCCGTAGGTTCTCCGAGGGGTTGGGCAGGTGGGCGATGAGGCCGGCCGCGAACACGGCGTCGAGGGACCCCGAGCGCAACGGCAGCCCCGCCACATCGGCGAGCAGCAACTGTCCGTCCCGGTCACGGCCCGCCCGTACCGCGGCCTCCAGCATGGCCGGGGTGAGGTCCGCGCCGAGGACCACTCCGGAGGGCCCCACGGCGTCCCTGAGGGGCGGCAGGGCACGACCCGTACCGCAGCCCGCGTCGAGCACCCGGTCGCCCTCCCGCAGCCCGAGTTCGGTGACGGCCGCCGCGTACACCGGACCGTCGTCGGGGAACCGGGTGTCCCAGTCGGCCGCGCGGGCCCCGAAGAACTCCTGGACATGCGTGTGGTCGTCGCTCATACACCGCATGATCTCGTACCGACGGGTGAGGGACGCGATCGAACGTCGACACGGAGCACGGCGCGGCGCGCATGTTCGAGCGTGACGCGATCGTTCCGGTGTACTGCTGCGCCAGATTCCACCACCTTTCGAAACGCGCCCCCTTCGTGCGCTCCCGGCAGGACTAGCGTCCCGGAGCCATGGGACACCTGGACCACGCCACCTTCGGCTGGCTGACCCCCGCGCTGTCGTACGTGATGGCCTGCATAGGCGCCGCCCTCGGACTGCGCTGCACGGTCCGTGCGCTCGGTGCCTCGGGGCGGTCGCGCCGCAACTGGCTGCTCACCGCGGCCTCCGCCATCGGCACGGGCATCTGGACGATGCACTTCGTCGCGATGCTCGGCTTCAGCGTCAGCGGCACCGACATCCGCTACGACGTGCCACTGACCATGCTCAGCCTGCTCGTCGCCATGGTCGTCGTCGGCGCGGGCGTGTTCGCCGTCGGCTACGGCCGCGACCGCGGCCGCGCGCTGGTGCTCGGCGGGCTCACCACCGGGCTCGGCGTGGCGAGCATGCACTACCTGGGCATGGCCGCACTGCGGCTGCACGGCGACGTCAGCTACGACCCGGTGCTCGTCGGGATCTCCGTCCTGATCGCCGTGGTCGCGGCGACCGCGGCCCTGTGGGCGGCGCTCAACATCAAGTCGCCGATCGCAGTCGCAGTCGCCTCGCTCGTCATGGGCGGGGCGGTGAGCAGCATGCACTACACCGGGATGATCGCGGTCGGCGTGCGGGTCTCGCCCTCCGGCGACGTCCTGCCCGGGGCCACGGCGATGCAGTTCATCTTCCCCCTCGCCGTCGGCCTCGGGTCCTATCTCTTCCTGACATCGGCGTTCGTCGCGCTCTCCCCGACGGCGGGAGAGCGCGAGGCCTCCGCCTCGGCCCAGCGGCCCGTCGAGAGCGCCCTCCGCTAGCGGAGGGCCCGGACCGGCGCCCCGGAGAGCGCGTCCACCGAACCACTCCGAGCGAGGAGGCCATGCGTACACCCCGTAGGACCCCGACAGACGGCTCCCAGACACCGCTCAACCCGGTGCGGGGCCGCCGCGCGCACGCCGGACCGCCGGCCGACGAGGGCTCCGGCCCCGAGGAATCCGCCGACACGGAGTTCATTGACGCACCCACGCGCGCGGGAGGTTGGAGCCTGCGTCCCCGGACCGTGCGGGCGAAGATCGTCTGCCTGCTGATGGTGCCCGTCGTCTCCCTGCTCGCCCTCTGGGCGTACGCCACCGTCACGACCGCCCAGGACGTCTCCAGGCTGCGCCAGTTGCAGCGCGTGGACTCCCAGGTGCGTGCCCCGGTCGCCGCGGCCGTCGCCGCGCTCCAGGAAGAACGGGCGGCGGCCGTCGGCTACGCGACCGAACCCGCCGCCGACCGTGCGAGCGACCTCAAGAGGCTGACGGCACGCACCGACCGGGCCGTGGTGAAACTCCGGCTCGGGGACGACAGCACCGTCGCCGACAGCGAGGAGCTGCCCTCCGGGGTGGCCGAACGCCTCGAAACCTTCGTCTCCGGAGCCGAACAGCTCCGCTCCCTGCGGACCGCCGTACTCGACCGGAGGGCCGGCTGGCACGAGACGCACGAGCGGTACACCAAGACCATCTCGATGGCCTTCTCGGTGGGCGGAGCGCTCACCGGCATCCAGGACGCGGAGATCGGCTCCGACGCGCGCGTGCTGCTCGAGTTCTCCCGGGCGGGTGAGGCCCTCGCGCAGGAGGACGCGGTACTCACGGGTGCCCGGCTCGCCGGAACCCTCGACGGGCAGCGGCTCCGGATGTTCACCGGCGCGGTCGACACCCGCAGGCTGCTCACCGAGTCGGCCGTCGCCGATCTGCGCGGCTCCGAACGAGTCGCCTGGCAGAACCTCGTGGAGGGCAGCGCGTACGCCGACGTACACGCCGTCGAGAACGACGTGCTGGCGGCCGGTCCGGGCGGCAGGGCGCTCGGCGCCGCGCCCGAGGAGACCTGGAACGCGGCACACGCGCGCGTGCAGGGCGACATGCGAACGATCGAGGCGGACGCCGGCAGCGGTGTCGCGGACCGGGCCGATCCGCTCAGCCGCGGTCTGCTCGCCCCGGCCGGTGCCGCTGTTCTGCTGGGACTCGTCGCCGTGGCCGCGTCGCTCGTCATCTCCGTACGCATCGGACGCGGCCTCGTCATCGAGCTGGTGAGTCTGCGCAACACCGCACTGGAGATCGCCCGGCGCAAACTCCCGCAGGCCATACGGAAACTGCGCGCGGGGGAGGAGATCGACGTCCGTGCCGAAGCTCCGCCGGGACCACCCGCGGAGGACGAGGCGGGACAGGTCGCGGAAGCCCTGACCACCGTGCACCGGGCCGCCCTGCGCGCCGCGGTCGAGCGCGCCGAACTCGCCAGCGGCATCTCCGGGGTCTTCGTCAACCTCGCCCGCCGCAGCCAGGTGCTCGTCCACCGCCAACTGAGCCTGCTGGACGCCATGGAACGCCGCTCCGACGACCCGAACGAGCTGAGCGACCTCTTCCGGCTCGATCACCTCACCACCCGCATGCGACGCCACGCGGAGAGCCTGATCATCCTCTCCGGAGCCGCTCCCGGCCGTGCCTGGCGCATGCCGGTCTCCCTGACGAACGTGGTCCGTGCCGCTGTCTCCGAAGTCGAGGACTACGCGCGCGTGGAGGTGCGACAGCTCCCGGAGACCTCGGTCGTCGGAGCCGCGGTGGCGGACCTCACGCACCTGCTGGCCGAAATCGTCGAGAACGCCGCCCAGTTCTCACCACCCCACACCCGGGTGCGCGTGACCGGAGAGCCGGTCGGCAACGGCTACGCCGTGGAGGTCGAGGACCGGGGGCTCGGTATGGGCAAGGAGACACTCGCCGAGGCCAACCGCCGCATCGAGCAGTCCGAGGCACTCGACCTCTTCGACAGCGACCGGCTCGGCCTCTTCGTGGTCAGCAGGCTCGCGGCCCGCCACGGCATCAAGGTCCACCTGCGGACCTCGCCCTACGGAGGCACCACCGCGGTCGTCCTGCTGCCCACGCCACTCCTGCAGGCCGCCGCGGAGGAACGTTCCGGTGGCCGCCGGGCGGACCCGGAGAAGGCCGCGGAACGGACGTACGCGCGCGTGCCCGGCCCCGCCCGGAAACGCGACTCCGTAGAGGCACCGTCGGTAGAGGCGCTGAACGAGCGGCCGGCCCTGGTGCCCCCCATACCGATCGAGGCGGAAGCCTCCTCCGAAGGCGAACGCGAAAGCCGAACGCCGCCAGGCGTCACCACCCTGCGCCTGCACCGACCCGAGGACGACACCGTGGAATCCGACGAACTCCCACGGCGTGTACGACAAGCCAGCCTCGCCCCGCAACTGCGCGAAGGACGGCCCGACGAGCCCGCGGAAGCACCGCCTCGGACGGACGACGAACGCACCCCCGAGGCGGTACGGGACCGCATGGCGGCCTATCGCGCGGGGTGGACCCGCGGCGGCGGCCGGGCACCCGGCCTCGGCGTCACCCCCGACCCCGTAGCGGGCAGCGACAGCAGCGAAGGAGACCCCGCATGATCCAGGAACCGGGCATGGGGACCGCCCAGCGGTCCGGCGAACTCGACTGGCTGCTGGACGACTTGGCGCTGCGCGTCGCCGAAGTGCGGCATGCCGTCGTGCTGTCCAACGACGGCCTCGCGGTCGGCGCGTCCAGCGAACTCCGGCGCGAGGACGCGGAGCATCTCGCCGCGATCGCCTCCGGCTTCCACAGCCTGGCCAAGGGGGCAGGCCGTCACTTCGGCGCCGGTGGCGTACGCCAGACCATGGTGGAGATGGACGACGGCTTCCTGTTCGTGGCGGCCGCCGGAGAAGGCTCCTGCCTCGCCGTCCTGAGCGCCGTAACGGCCGACATCGGCCTGGTCGCCTATGAGATGGCGCTCCTGGTCAAACGGGTGGGGGAGCACCTCTACTCGGCTCCCCGCACAGCCGCTCACCCGCCCGCGGCCAGGTGAGCGACGATGCCGGCGCACATGGCCGAGGACCGGACAGGCCCTCCTGAACAGCCGGGCAGTCAGTGGTACGACAACGAGGCCGGGCCGCTCGTCCGCCCCTACGCGATGACGGGCGGACGGACCAAGTCCGGCCCGACCGGGGTGCGCTTCGACCTGATCGCGCTCGTCTCACTCGACACAGGGGCACCAGACGTCCGCGACGACACCGGACTCGGGCCGGAACACAGAGCCCTCATCGAACTCTGCCGGACCGAGACCCAGTCGGTCGCCGAACTGGCCGCGGACGCCGACCTGCCCGTGGGCGTGGTGCGCGTGCTCCTCGGCGACCTCCTGGAACTCGGCTGCGTCAAGGTCAGCCTCCCGGTGCCGCCCGCGCAACTGCCGGACGAGCGCATCCTGCGCGAGGTCATCGAAGGACTGAGGGCCCTGTAGATGACGGATCACATCCTCTGCCGAACGGTCCGCACCGCGTTCCGCGCTCATCCCGACGCCGAACGGGCACGGGACCGCCAGAACGGCTAATTTGCTGTCAAACCCCTCGAAGTGGAGCCGCAGTTGTCATGATGCTGAATCCGCACACATGTACTGATGTCGACCATTGTCGGCACTCACGAGAGAAGTGATCGATGGTCTCCGAACACCCCGACGCCACGAGCGGCGAGACAGCCTTGGCGTTGAAGATTCTCGTCGCCGGCGGATTTGGCGTGGGCAAGACCACCCTGGTGGGCGCGGTCAGTGAGATCAGGCCGCTGCGCACCGAGGAACTGCTGAGCGAGGCGGGCCAGTCGGTGGACGACACCGACGGGGTGGACCAGAAGGTCACGACGACCGTGGCCATGGACTTCGGCCGCATCACCATCAGGTCGGGCCTGTCGCTCTACCTCTTCGGTACGCCTGGCCAGGACCGATTCTGGTTCCTGTGGGACGAACTGTCGCAAGGGGCTCTCGGCGCCGTCGTCCTCGCCGACACCCGGCGGCTGGAGGACTGCTTCCCCGCGGTGGACTACTTCGAGCACCGGCACATCCCCTTCGTGGTGGCCGTCAACTGCTTCACGGGCTCGCGGACGTACGGCGCTCACGACGTGTCACGCGCTCTCGACCTCGACAAGGGCACGCCCGTGGTGCTCTGCGACGCCCGTGACCGCGACTCGGGAAAGGAGGTGCTGATACGGCTCGTCGAGTACGCCGGGCGGATGCACACCGCCCGGCTGCTCGACTCGGTCGGCTGACGCGAAGAACTTCGCTGGATTGATACGAAGGACTTCGCTCGGCCGGCACGAAGACCTTCAGTGGGCCGACGCGGGTCCCTTGCTCACTCGCCCCGCAGGCCCGTTCAGTTCGCGACGCCGGCTTCCGCGAGGACCTTCTCGATCCTCACGCGTACGAGCAGTTCGCCGGGCACGCCGTTGCGGGCGCCGAACTCCTCGGCCCGTTCCTCGCCCATGTAGCGGGCTCCGATCCGCCCCGCCCACAGCCGGAGTTCGTCGAGGTCCTCCGAGATCCGGGCGCGCCCCTGCAGGACGACGTACGCGAACGGCGGCCGGTCGTCGTCCACGCACAGGGCGACGCGGCCGTCGCGGGCCAGATTCCGTCCCTTGACCGTGGTCTTCGCCGTGTTGAAGACCAGGTCGTCCCCATCGAGCAGAAACCAGATCGGCGCCACGTGCGGGCTCCCATCGGCCCGGACGGTCGACAACTTGCCCGTGCGGGTGCCGTTCGAGACGAAGGCCCGCCATTCCTCATCGGTCATCTTGTGTGCCATGCCCCTATCCTCCTTGCCCGGACGGCGGTGGTGGGGAAGGCTGGTTGATCAGATCCTCCGGCCAGGGGGAGCCACATATCCACGGGGAGACGGATCATGGCTGAGAACCAGGGACTTGGCTGGCTGCTGGACGACCTCACCCAGCGTGTGGAGCACGTACGACACGCGCTGGTGCTGTCGAACGACGGCCTGGTGACCGGGGCCAGCACAGGGCTCAGGCGGGAGGACGCCGAGCATCTCGCCGCCGTCTCCTCGGGCCTGCACAGCCTCGCCAAGGGGTCGGGCCGGCACTTCGGCGCGGGCCGGGTGCGCCAGACGATGATCGAGTTCGATGACGCCGTGCTCTTCGTCACGGCGGCCGGTACCGGCAGCTGTCTGTGCGTGCTCAGCGCGGCGGAGGCCGACATCGGCCAGGTCGCGTACGAGATGACGCTGCTCGTCAACCGCGTCGGCGAACACCTCCACGTCGATGCTCGTCAGCCGGAACACTCCTCTTCGATCGACCTCTGACCTGCGTAAACGCTCTGCCGCCAGAGTTATCCACAGGCTCTGCGGGAGTCGCGGCGAACCGGCTACGGTTTTTCTCGAAGCAAGCGCACGCGAGTGCACACCACTGCTACGGGGGAGAACCACCATGTCCGGCAACACCATCACGCAGTCCGTCACGCCCAGCGCCAACACCGCTGCCACTCTTGTGAACGCCACCGTCGTCGGCGTGAATCCGGCCGTCGCCACGGTGCCCCGGCAGACGCTCGCACAGAGCCGCGCGGCACGGGAGCTGGGGCTCAAACGAGGCGAGTTCGACCTCGCCGTGCGACTCGGTTGCATCCGAACCGTCCCGGACGAAGGCGGCGGAGGCCGTCGCGTGGCCCGCGCGGAGATCGACCGGGTGATGTCCGAGGACGGGTTCCCGGACGGGTTGAGGAAACGTGTCGAGGCGGTCGGTACGTCGGAGGGCGCGGCTCTCATGGATGTGACGGCGGCCCGGTTCACGAGGTTCGCGCGCCTGGGATTCGTCGTGCCCGTCAAGTTCTACTTGAACCGCTACAGGGCCGTCGTCTGGCTGTACCTGGCAGAGGAACTGCGGCAGTTCGCCGCGGCCGAGGAGAACGCTCCGCTGTTGAACGGGCGTACCCCCGAAGGGCTGCGCGACCAACTGGACGCGGGCCTGGACCTGAGGGCCCGGAACTGGCGAGGACGCCACGTGGGCTTCCTGCTGCGGCAGACCGAGGATCCCTGGGCCCGTGCCGCGGCGGTCGCCTCACTGCTCGATCCCGCGCAGGTCGCGGAGATCGTCGCCGATCCATACGAACGCGCCTACATGAACCGCTTCGATCCGGAACGGACCACGCACGGCGCGCCCGACTCGCCCGCCGCCCACGTCGCCGCACGGATCATGACGGCGGAGGACCCTGACGAGATCAGCTGGCTCCGGTCCGACTTGGCCAACACGCTGCAAGAGGCGCGCGCACACCGTCGGGCGCCGAGGCCGACACCGAAGCCCTCGACTTCGGTCGCGAGTCGGGAACGATCAGAACTGATCGAGGAGCGGCGGCGATTGATCGAGGAGCGGCGACGGTCCGGTGACGTGCGGCAGCCGACCGAACCCCTCCGGCCGGCCGGCGTATGGCAGCCGACAGGACTGCAGGAACACGCCGACGTACGGCAGTTGACAGGAGTGCGCCGGGACCAGGCCGAAGCACGACCGACGATCGACGAACCGGAACGCCCTCGACGCCTCCTCGGCTGGCTGCGCCGCAGAAACGCCTGACCTCGTCGGCGTCAGCCCTCGAGCTTGCGGAACAGTCCCTCCTGGACGACCGAGACGAGCAGACGTCCTTCCAGGTCGTAGATCCGGCCCCGGGCCAGCCCGCGGCCGCCTGTCGCGATCGGCGACTCCTGGTCGTACAGGAACCACTCGTCGGCACGGAACGGCCGGTGGAACCACATCGCGTGGTCCAGGGACGCCATGTCGAAACCGCGCTGGCCCCAGAGGGGTTCCACCGGGATGCGGACGGCGTCCAGGAGTGTCATGTCGCTCGCGTAGGTGAGCGCGCAGGTGTGAACCAGCGGGTCGTCGCCCAGGGGACCGACAGCACGCATCCACACGGCGCTGCGCGGTTCGGCGTGCTCGATCTCCTCGGGGGTCCAGCGCAGCCGGTCCGCGTAGCGGATGTCGAAGGGCTGGCGCCTGGCCATGCGCTCCAACGTCTCGGGGAGCGCGCCCAGATGCTCCTTGATCTCCTGAGTGACGGTCGGGAGCGACTCGGGATCCGGGACCTCACGGGCCGGCGGCAGCTGGTGCTCGAAGCTCCCTTCCTCAGGCTTGTGAAAGGAGGCGGTCAGATTGAAGATCGTGCGGCCCTGCTGCACGGCGGTGACGCGACGCGTGGTGAACGACCGGCCGTCGCGGACCCGTTCGACCTGGTACACGATCGGCACGCCCGGCCGGCCCGGGCGCAGGAAGTACGCGTGCAGCGAGTGCACGGGGCGTTCGCCGTCCGTGGTGCGGCCGGCGGCGACCAGGGCCTGGCCCGCCACCTGCCCGCCGAAGACCCGCTGCAGGGACTCCTGCGGGCTCCGGCCACGAAAGATGTTTACCTCGATCTGCTCCAGGTCGAGCAGGTCGACGAGTCTCTCCGCTGGATTCGTCATGTGTCGCGCTCTCCTGTGCTCACAGCTGGCCGACGTCGGTGACCTTGACGATGGCGCGGCCCTCGGCGTCCGAGGCCGCGAGGTCGATCTCCGCGCTGATACCCCAGTCATGATCGCCGTTCGGGTCGGCGAAGGCCTGGCGAACGCGCCACAGCCCGTTCTGCGGCTCCTCCTCGATGAGCAGCAACTTGGGTCCGCGCGCGTCGGGGCCGGTACCGAGGTCGTCGTACTCGTCCCAGTACTTGTCCATCGCCTCGCCCCAGGCGTCGGCGTCCCAGCCGGACTCGCCGTCCATCTCGCCGAGTTCCCGGACATGGTCGAGGGCGGCGAGCTCGACGCGCCTGAACATGGCGTTGCGGACGAGTACGCGGAAGGCGCGGGCGTTGGCGGTGACCGGTTTGACCTGGTCTGCCCTCTCCTGGGCCTCCTCGGCCGTCATCACCTCCGGGTTGGCGAGCTGCTCCCACTCGTCGAGGAGGCTGGAGTCGACCTGACGCACCATCTCGCCGAGCCAGGCGATCAGATCCTCCAGGTCGTCCGACTTGAGGTCGTCCGGGACGGTGTGGTCGAGGGCCTTGTAGGCACTTGCCAGGTACCGGAGGACGATGCCCTCGGTGCGGGCAAGCTCGTAGTAGGACACGAACTCCGTGAAGGACATGGCCCGTTCGTACATGTCACGGATGACGGACTTCGGGGAGAGAGGATGGTCGCCCACCCACGGATGGCTCTTGCGGTAGGTGTCGTACGCGTGGAAGAGCAGCTCTTCCAGCGGCTTGGGGTACGACACGTCCTGGAGCCGCTCCATGCGGTCCTCGTACTCGACGCCGTCCGCCTTCATCGCCGCGACGGCCTCGCCGCGGGCCTTGTTCTGCTGGGCGGCGAGGATCTGCCGCGGATCGTCCAGCGTGGACTCCACGACGGACACCATGTCCAGGGCGTACGAGGGCGATTCGGGGTCCAGGAGCTCGAACGAGGCCAGCGCGAAGGTCGACAGCGGCTGGTTGAGGGCGAAGTCCTGCTGCAGGTCGACGGTGAGCCGCACGATGCGCCCCTCGGCGTCCGGCTCGTCGAGCTTCTCCACGACCCCGCCGTCGAGGAGCGAGCGGTAGATGGCGATCGCCCGCCGGATGTGCCTCAGTTGCTGCTTGCGCGGCTCGTGGTTGTCCTCCAGCAGATGCCGCATCGCGGCGAAGGCGTTGCCGGGCCGGGCGATCACCGACAGAAGCATGGTGTGAGTGACCCGGAAGCGCGAGGTCAGCGGCTCCGGATCGGACGAGATCAGTTTCGCGAACGTGTTCTCCGTCCAGGCGACGAAGCCCTCCGGCGCCTTCTTGCGCACCACCTTGCGACGCTTCTTCGGGTCGTCGCCCGCCTTGGCGAGGGCCTTCTCGTTCTCCACGACATGCTCGGGAGCCTGCGCCACGACGAAGCCGGCCGTGTCGAAGCCCGCCCGTCCGGCACGGCCCGCGATCTGGTGGAACTCACGAGCTCGCAGCGTCCGCACCCGGGTGCCGTCGTACTTCGTCAGAGCCGTGAACAGCACGGTGCGGATGGGGACGTTGACGCCGACACCCAGGGTGTCCGTGCCGCAGATGACCTTCAGCAGACCGGCCTGCGCCAGCTTCTCCACCAGACGCCGGTACTTGGGCAGCATGCCGGCGTGGTGCACACCGATGCCGTGCCGTACGTAACGGGAGAGATTGCGGCCGAACTTGGTGGTGAAGCGGAAGTTGCCGATCAGCTCGGCGATCTGGTCCTTCTCCTCGCGCGTGCACATGTTGATGCTCATCAGCGCCTGCGCCCGCTCCACGGCCTGCGCCTGCGTGAAGTGCACGATGTAGACGGGCGCCTGCTTGGTCTCCAGGAGCTCGGTGAGTGTCTCCGTGAGCGGCGTCAGCTTGTACTCGTAGGAGAGGGGTACGGGCCGGGTGGCCGAGCGGACGACCGAGGTGGGACGCCCGGTGCGCCGGGTCAGGTCCTCCTCGAACATCGAGACGTCGCCGAGCGTCGCCGACATCAGGATGAACTGGGCCTGCGGCAGTTCGAGGATCGGGATCTGCCACGCCCAGCCGCGGTCCCCCTCGGCGTAGAAGTGGAACTCGTCCATCACGACCTGGCCGACATCGGCCCGCTTGCCGTCGCGCAGCGCGATGGACGCCAGGACCTCGGCGGTGCAGCAGATGACCGGCGCGTCGGAGTTCACGGACGCGTCGCCGGTCAGCATGCCGACGTTCTCGGTGCCGAACATCTTGCACAGCTCGAAGAACTTCTCCGAGACGAGCGCCTTGATCGGCGCCGTGTAGAAGGTGACCTCGTCCCGGGCGAGCGCCGCGAAGTGCGCGCCCGCGGCGATCATGCTCTTGCCGGAACCGGTGGGTGTCGAGACGATCACGTTCGCACCCGAAACCACCTCGATCAGCGCCTCCTCCTGGTGGGGGTAGAGCGTGAGACCGCGTTCCCCGGCCCACGACTCGAAGGCTTCGTAGAGGGCGTCGGGATCTGCGGTCTTCGGCAGCTGATCGATAAGGGTCACGCACCCATCTTGCCTGTGAACGCCCTTGAGGGGGGAATCGGCTGTGGGGCGGAAGATCACGAACGCTACGCTGTGGCGCCGACGGAGCGTCAGCGCGCCTGGGCAACTGGCTGTCAGTACAAGTGGAATGGGGCGGGGTACGGCGATGATGGGACCAGCACACTCACTGTCGGGAGCGGCGGCCTGGCTGGGCGTCGGAGCCGCGGCGGCCGCCACGGGACACACGATGCCCTGGCCGGTCCTCCTGGTCGGCGCGCTGATCTGCGCGGGCGCGGCACTCGCCCCGGATCTGGACCACAAGGCGGCCACCATCTCGCGGGCCTTCGGCCCCGTCTCGCGAGGGCTGTGCGAGATCGTCGACAAGCTCTCCTACGCCGTCTACAAGGGGACGAAGAAGGCGGGCGACCCGCGTCGCTCCGGCGGGCACCGCACCCTGACGCACACCTGGCTGTGGGCGGTGATGATCGGCGCCGGGGCCTCGGCCATCGCGATCACGGGAGGCCGCTGGGGAGTCCTGGCACTTCTCTTCGTGCACATAGTGCTCGCGATCGAGGGCCTGCTCTGGCGGGCGACGCGCGGCTCCAGCGCCGACATCCTGGTGTGGCTGCTGGCCGCGACGAGTGCCTGGATCCTCGCGGGGGTACTGGACAAGCCCGGCAACGGAGCCGACTGGCTGTTCACGGCGCCCGGCCAGGAGTACCTGTGGCTCGGACTGCCGATCCTGCTCGGCGCGCTGGTGCACGACATCGGGGACGCGTTGACGGTGTCGGGCTGCCCGATCCTGTGGCCGATCCCGGTCGGACGCAAGCGCTGGTACCCGATCGGACCGCCGAAGGCGATGCGGTTCAGGGCGGGCAGCTGGGTCGAGCTGAAGGTCCTGATGCCGGCCTTCATGCTGCTCGGCGGAGTGGGCTGCGCGGCCGCTCTCAACTTCATCTGAACGACCGTGACCACCGGACGAGCGCCGTCCCCCGACGGCCCGACACTCGCCCCGGAACACGATCAGGCCGCACACGATCAGGCCGCGTCGCCCCCGCCCGGCGCCTGGTCCTGGCTCCCCTTGCCGTACCGCTTCTCGAACTGGGCGACCCGGCCCTCCGTGTCCACGGTCCGGGCCTTGCCCGTGTAGAAGGGGTGGCTCTCGGAGGAGATCTCCACGTCCACGACGGGGTACGTCTCGCCGTCGTCCCAGTCGATCGTCCGGTCGCTCGTCGCGGTGGACCGGGTGAGGAAGGCGTATCCGGCGGCGCGGTCACGGAAGACCACGGGGTGGTAGTCGGGCTGCTTGTCCTGCTGCATGAGTGCTCCTTGCCTGGGGAGAAGGTGCGCGGACAGGTCGGGGGAGACGACGGGATCAGCCCCGTCAGCCGTACGGGGAGTCCTCGTCGACGATGTGCATGGCGGCCTCTTCCGCCGAGGCCGCGGCGCCGTCGATCCCCACGTCGGTGGCGATCAGGCCGCTCTCCCCATCCTCGTGCGCTCCTTCGTTCGGCGCCACGAGACGGCCGGAGCGGAGGTCGCCCACCTCGTTGTCCAGGGGTTCGCCGTCCGAGTCCGGGCAGTCTCCGATGCCGTCACCGTCCGGCGCCGCGATCTCCGGGACCTCTTCCAGAAGGCGCTCGTCCAGGGTCTCGCCTCGATGCCGCTCGGCGGCGGTCACGTCGTTGCGCTCCACCGCCCACGGTCGCTCCGGTGGTGACCAGCCCCGGTCCAGAGGATCGTCCACGCCGTCGGATTCCAAGGTGTCCTCGGCGTCGAGCAGCCCCGCGTCGTCCTGAACCTCGGATCCGTCGGGCTGGTAGACGTCGTCTCCCCAACCGTCGGCGCTGTCCACGGGTACCTCCAGGTGGTGCGGGCCGGCCTGCTGTCACCGTGTTCGGTGGCGGGTGCGCGGGCCGCTCGGCCCAGGCCTCGCCTGTACGGCGTACGGAGCGCTCGGAACCAGGCGGTTCCCGGGCGTTCCCCGAGCCGGTGGCGACATCCACCCTTCCACCCCTCTTCGACACCGCGCAACGGCACGGGGCCCGTCGGCAGACTCCGGCCCTCTCACCAGCGGTGGGAACGGGCCGGGGCGGGGAGCACGCCGTTGCCCGACCCCGCTCCGTTCATGTGTGGACCTCGGAGCGGCCCCGGGTCGGCCCGCACGGAGGCCGACCCGGGGCAGTGCACGCGCACACAGGGGGCAGCGCCCGCTCACCCGTGCCAGGACCGCCACAGTGCCGCGTACGCGCCGTTCGCGGCGACCAGTTGATCATGGCTGCCCAGCTCGCTGATGCGGCCGTTCTCGACGACCGCGATGACGTCCGCGTCGTGGGCGGTGTGCAGCCGATGTGCGATGGCGACCACGGTGCGGCCGTCCAGGACGCGGGCCAGGGAGCGCTCCAGATGCCGGGCCGCGCGCGGGTCGAGGAGCGAGGTGGCCTCGTCCAGGACCAGCGTGTGCGGATCGGCGAGCACCAGCCGGGCGAGCGCGATCTGCTGCGCCTGCGCCGGGGTGAGGGCGAGCCCGCCCGAGCCGACCTCGGTGTCCAGGCCGTCGTCCAGCGCCCGCGCCCAGCCGTTGGCGTCGACCGCGCCGAGGGCGGCCCACAGTTCGGCGTCGTCGGCCTCCGTGCGGGCGAGGAGCAGGTTGTCGCGCAGGGCGCCCACGAACACGTGGTGTTCCTGGTTGACCAGCGCCACATGGGAGCGGACCCGTTCGGCGGACATCCGGGACAGTTCGGCGCCGCCCAGGGTGATCCGGCCGGCCCGGGGTGCGTAGATCCCGGCGAGCAGCCTGCCCAGCGTGGACTTGCCCGCGCCGGACGGGCCGACCAGGGCCAGCCGGGTGCCCGGCGCGACCTCCAGGGTGACCTTGCGCAGCACGTCGACGCCCGCGCGGTAGCCGAAGTGCACCCCGTCGGCGTGCACGTCCCGTCCTTCGGGGGCCAGCGACGCGTCACCGGCGTCCGGCTCGATGTCGCGGACGCCGACCAGCCGGGCCAGCGAGACCTGGGCCACCTGGAGCTCGTCGTACCAGCGCAGGATCAGACCCACCGGGTCGACGAGCATCTGCGCGATCAGGGCGCCC
Source organism: Streptomyces umbrinus (assembly GCF_030817415.1). Lineage (NCBI taxonomy): Bacteria > Bacillati > Actinomycetota > Actinomycetes > Kitasatosporales > Streptomycetaceae > Streptomyces > Streptomyces umbrinus. The sequence goes on from NZ_JAUSZI010000002.1 coordinate 10,461,696, forward strand.
GTCGTCAGCTGCCCCACCCCGATCCAGCCCTGGAGGACGAAGTACCCGCCGATCATCAGGACCGAGCCGAGGACCGTGACATGGGTGAGGTTGATGACCGGGAAGAGCACCGAGCGCAGCCACAGGGTGTAGCGCTCCCAGGCGGTCCACTCCTGGACCCGCCGGTCCGACAGCGCGATGCGGCGCTCGCTCAGGCGGTGCGCCTCGATCGTGCGGCCGGCGTCCACGGTCTCCGAGAGCACGGCGGCCACCGCGGCGTAACCGGCGGCCTCGGAGCGGTAGCCGGACGGCGCGCGCTTGAAGTACCAGCGGCAGCCGACCACCAGGATCGGGACGGCGACCAGCACGGCAGGCGCGAGCGGCGGCGCGGTCACGGCGAGTCCGCCGAGCAGCAGCGCCACCCACACCACACCGATGGCCAGCTGCGGCACGGCCTCGCGCATGGCGTTGGCCAGCCGGTCGATGTCCGTGGTGATCCGGGACAGCAGATCGCCCGTCCCGGCCCGCTCCAGAACGCCCGGCGGCAGCCCCACCGACCGTACGAGGAAGTCCTCGCGCAGGTCGGCCAGCATCCGCTCGCCGAGCATCGCGCCCCGCAGCCGCACCTGGCGTACGAACACGGCCTGGACGACGAGGGCGAGGACGAACGGCGCGGCGGTGCGCTCCATGTGCAGTTCGAGTGCCGCCGCCGTGCCGTCGGAGACGCGCTGGACGAGCGACCCCAGCAGATAGGGGCCCACCATCGAGGCGATGACGGCGACCGTGTTGACGGTGATGAGCAGCAGGAAGGCCCGGCGATGCCGTTGGAACAGTTCGGCCACGTAGGCGCGTACGGTCGCGGGGGCGCCGACGGGCAGGGTCTCTGCGGTCGTTGGGGCCGCCGGGTCGTAGGCCGGTGGCGCCACGCCGATCATGCGGTTTCCTCGATTTCTTCCAGTTCTCGCAGGCGGCCCAGTTCGTGTGCGCCGGCCTCGTCCTCGGTCTCTCGGGTCACCACGGCCCGGTACCGGGGCTCGCTGTGCAGCAGCTCGCGGTGCACGCCGACCGCCGCGACCTCGCCCTCGTGGACGAGTACGACCCGGTCCGCGTGGTCCAGGAGCAGCGGCGACGAGGTGAAGACCACCGTCGTACGGCCCTGGCGCAGGGAGCGGACGCCGTCGGCGATGCGTGCCTCGGTGTGCGAGTCGACCGCGGACGTCGGTTCGTCCAGGACGAGCACCTCCGGGTCCGTGATCAGGGACCGGGCCAGCGCGAGACGCTGGCGCTGGCCGCCAGACAGGGAGCGGCCGCGTTCGGTGATCCGGGCGTCCATCGGGTCGGTGGCGTCCAGCGACCCCTGGGCGAGCGCGTCCAGGACGTCGCCGCACTGCGCGGCGGCCAGTGCCTTCTCGGCACTGACGTCCCCGGAGGCGGGCACGTCGAGCAGTTCGCGCAGGGTGCCGGAGAGCAGCACCGGGTCCTTGTCCTGGACGAGGACGGCGCTGCGGGCGGAGTCGAGCGGCAGCTCGTCCAGCGGCACGCCGCCGACCAGCGCCGACGGCAGCTCCGAGGAGTCCGCCGCGTGACCGCCGAGCCGCTCGGCCAGCACACCCGCCACGTCCGGGTCACCGCACACCACCGCGGTGAGCCGTCCGGCGGGCGCGAGCAGCCCGGTCGCGGGGTCGTACAGATCACCGGCCGGTACGACGGCCCCGCGCGAGCCCTCGCCGTCCGTCGCCCGCTCCAGCGACAACACCCGGGCGGCGCGTTTCGCGGACGGCCGGGAGAAGGAGTAGGCCATCGCGATCTCCTCGAAGTGACGGAGCGGATAGGTGAGAAGCATGACGGCGCTGTACACGGTGACCAGTTCGCCGACGGTGATCCGGCCGTCGCGAGCCAGGTTCACGCCGTGCCAGACGACGACGATCAGCAGCAGTCCGGGCAGCAGTACCTGGATCGCGGAGATCAGCGCCCACATGCGGGCGCTGCGCACGGCCGCGTGCCGGACCTCCTGCGAGGCGCGGCGGTAGCGGTCGAGGAACAGCTCCTCGCCGCCGATGCCGCGCAGCACGCGCAGACCCGCGACGGTGTCCGAGGCGAGCTCGGTGGCGTGTCCCGCCTTCTCGCGCTGGAAGTCGGCGCGCCGGGTCGCCCGGGGCAGCAGGGGCAGCACCGCGAGCGCCAGGACGGGCACACCCACGGCGACGACGACGCCGAGCGCCGGCTGGTAGACCACCAGGGCGACGCAGACGAACACGATCGTGACCGCTGCCGCGGTGAACCGCGACACGGCCTCCACGAACCAGCCGATCTTCTCCACGTCACCGGTCGAGACCGCGACGATCTCACCTGCCGCCACGCGCCGTGTCAGCGCGGAGCCCAGCAGGGCGGTCCTGCGCGCCAGGAGCTGCTGGACGCGTGCGGCCGCGGTGATCCAGTTGGTGACCGCGGCCCGGTGGAGCATGGAGTCGCCCAGCGCGATACCTACCCCGCACAGCGCCATCAGCCCGCCCGCCATGCCGAGCCGCGCACCGGAGCGCTCCACGACGGCCTGGACGGCGAAGCCCACACAGAAGGGCAGTCCGGACACGGACAGGAAGTGCATCAGCCCCCAGGCCAGGGCCTTCGCCTGTCCGCCGAGCTGATTCCGGCCGAGCCACACCAGGAACCGGGGCCCCGAGCGTGCGTCGGGCACACCCGGGTCGGGATACGGAAGGTCTTGAATCTGCATGACGTCCCAGGGGGGTCGTTGAACGGAGTGGGGGAGGCAACAAACCGTGAAAGGTTCGCGTCACAGCGTGTCCGCAGGCAAACGGTTTTCCGCCGCGAGGCAAAGATTCGGCCCGGACCGCCCGCATATCGCCCGGAAGCCGGGGGGCCGGACGCAATCGTCCGGATCGTGGTGCGACGATGGACCGATGCGAATAGGCGGTGCGACGCGAACAGGCGGTGCGATGCGTACGACGGCCGCGGCCGCGGTGTCCGGTGCCCTTCTGATGTCCCTGGCGGCCTGCGGCGGTTCGGACGGCGGGAGCGGGAAGAAGAGCGACGGACAGGCCGGCGACGGGACCGGGACCGGGCAGGCGCGCACCGTCGACCTCAAGGCCATCCCCGACATCGGCGACAAGCTGCAGAAGCAGATCCCCTCGGGTTCCCGCCAGGTCGTGGCCGTCTATGGAGAGGGCGAGAACTCGGCGGACTCCACGATCGTCCTCTACACCAAGTCCGGCTCCACCTGGGACAAGACCCGCAGTTGGAAGGGCCACAACGGCAAGAAGGGCTGGACGACCAACCACCGCGAGAACGACAAGCGCAGCCCCGTCGGGGTCTTCACGCTCAGCGACGCGGGCGGCGTCCTCACCGACCCCGGTGCCAAGCTTCCGTACACCGAGTCGGCGGGCTTCCAGGCCCCGCACTACTGGGCCAAGTCGCACTGGAACGACTTCGACTACGTCATCGCCATCGACTACAACCGCGTCAAGGGCACTTCACCGAACGACCCGACCCGCCCCCAGGGCCAGTCCAAGGGCGGCAGCATCTGGCTGCACATGGACCACGGCAGCGGTACGTCGGCCTGTGTGAGCCTGCCCAAGTCCGGCATGGAGTACCTGCTGCGCACCCTCGACCCGGACCAGAAACCGGTCGTGGTGATGGGCGACAAGGCCAACCTCAAGGCCGCCTGACCGCCCGTCACCGGCCACCGCGCCCTCAGCAGTACCACCTGCCCCCAGCCGTACCAACACGTCCTCAGCCGTACCACCGTGGCCGCTCAGTAGTAGTGGCGAAGCGACGGCCACAGGCGTGACCACGGCTGCGTCGTCCCAGAGCACAACACCACGGCCGCGCCCTGCTCCTCGTTCTCCACGCCGTGCCCGTTGTCCACGCGCGCGACGCGACGGCAGTCGGTGAAGTACCGCTCGATGCCGTCCGCGTCCTCCTGCCGGACGACGAGCACCGGTCCGTCGGCCGAGTCCTGCGGAGGGCCCCAGTCGGCGTAGCTCATATGGCCGGAGTAGGGCCGAGGCAGCCCGCGCGCGGGGCCGTAGCGATCCAGGGCGCCGGCCTCTCCGTAGTTCTGCGTGAAGACCACGGCGCGCGCCCGCTCACCCGCGGGAATCGCGGCCCAGCCTTCCGCGGCCGCGTCGGCGAGCGCGGGCCAGCCCATCTGCTCGCCCTGCTCCTTGTTGAGCGCCATCGGCACGGCGAGCGAACTCGGCGGCAGCACGGGCAGGGTGACCATCGCGTTGACCGCGACGGTCACCAGCACGGCCACCACGGGCCACGTACGGCCGTGCCGCCGCGTCCAGGCCAGAGCCGGCTCGCAGCCCGCCACGAGCAGCACGATCAGCAGTGGAACGACGTAGTACCCCTTGCCGCCCAGCGCCACGACCAGCACGCACAGCAGGGGGTACGCGACCGCTGCCGGACGAGCCCAGCGCAGGGCCGGATCGCGCCACAGCCGCAGCCAGCCCGCGACCCACACCGGCACGAACAGCGGGGACAGATAGATGAGTTGCTCGGGCACGAACAGGATCCGGTTCTCGGTCCCGTCGTCCGTGCCATTCCCCTCCGCGACCGTCAGTTGAGGCCAGTCGTGATCCGCCTGCCACCACAGATTGGGCGCGGCCACCGCGAGAGCCACGGCAGCGCCGGCGAGCAGCCACGGTCTGCGCAGCACCCGCCGCGGCCCCACGGCGAGCACGCCCGCGAGCAGCGCGACGACCAGGAGCGCCACGAGGTACTTGTTCAGCAGACCGACCCCGACGCACAGGCCGATCGCGAGCCACCACCGCCCGTCGCCGGTGCGCAGCAGGCGCAGTACCAGCCAGCAGATCAGCAGCCAGGCCAGCAGGTCGAAGGTCGCGGTCGACATCATGTGCCCGACGCCCAACGGCTGCGCGGACACGCCCGCGAGCCCCGCCGCGACCACCTGCGTCCTGCGGTCTCCGCCCAACTCCCGTGCGACGAGGGCGACCACGAAGACGGCGCCCACGAACGCGAACGTTGCCGGGACCCGCAGCGCGACGGTGGAATCCCCGAACAGCGCAGTGGCCGCCCGCGCGAGGAACGGCGTCAGCGGCGGCTGGTCGACATACCCCCAAGCCGGATGATCGCCCGCCGCGAGGAAGTACAACTCGTCGCGGTGGTACCCGTATCGGCCCGACAGCGCGGTCAGTACGGCGGCGAGAACGGCCGCCAGAGCCGCCACGGGACCGAGGGTGAAACGAGGTAACTCGCATGGCGCGTCGTCCTGTTCCCGATCCATAGCGTCCCCCCGCCAACCGGTGGCATCACCGTACTGAGGGGGACCGATCCGGTCGAGGGGGCCCGTCATGACCCGAGGACGCATTGCGGCCCGGGCCAACTCCCCGTAGAACACCGCCCATGAGAAGACGGATCATCATGTCCATGCTCGCCGGGGTGACCCTCGTGGCGGGAGCCCTCCTCGGGGCGGCCCCGGCGCAATCGGCCGACGTGCCTGCCGAGTTCGGCGCCGACTGGCACGACCCGGTCACCGCCGCCCCACCGGTCACCCGACCGGACACCAAGTCCTGCGACGTCACCGTCGCCGAGGCACAGTTCCGCGACTTCACGCCCTACAAGGGCACGTACGCACCCCCGCGCGGCTGCGGCGACCGCTGGAACAAGGTTGTCCTGCGCCTCGACGGCAAGGTCAAGGGACGGCAGTTCGACCGGCTCGGCTATCTGCACATCGGCGGAGTCGAGGTCTTCCGTACGTCCACGCCGCAGCCCTCGCCCGACGGCATCGAGTGGTCGGTGGAGAAGGACGTCACGCGCTACAGCGACACGTTGCGCGAGGACCAGGATGTCGAGATGCTCATCGGGAACGTCGTCGACGACACCTACACGGGCATCATCGACGTCAAGGTCACACTCACCTTCTACGCGGGCGAGCCCGCCGCCACGATCAACGCGGGCGAGACCGCCGTGAAGACCCCCGACCGCGTCCTCACCCTCCAGGACGGCACCCTCACCACGCCCCGGAACAGTGAACGCATCGTCGCCGAGGTATACGCCACAGGGTCGGGCGGCGGCTGCGAGGAGTACTGGTATCTGACGGTGCCCGACGTCGCGCCGTACTCCTGCAAGGCCGGCGACGGCCCCTACCGCGAGGTGCAGGTCAAGGTCGACGGCCGGCTCGCGGGCATCGCGGCGCCGTTCCCGACCGTCTGGACCGGAGGCTGGTCCAACCCCTTCCTCTGGTACGTGATTCCGGGCCCGCGCGCCTTCGACATCAAGCCCGTCGAGTACGACCTGACACCGTTCGCCGGGCTCCTCAACGACGGCCGACCGCACCGGATCGACGTCTCCGTAGTGGGCGTTCCCGAGGGGCAGGCCGGCTGGAGCACCCCGGTGAACGTCCTCGTCTGGCAGGACGCGAAGAGCAAGCACGTCACCGGGAAGCTCACCGCGCACAGGGCGGGAGACCTCGACAACTCCTCTGCGTACACGCCGGGTTCGGAGCACCGTCTCGACACAGAGGCCGGGCATCGGCTGACCGTGGCCGGGTACGTCGACACCTCGCACGGCCGCGTGAAGACCACCGTCGATCGCAGGCTGGCCAACACCTCCGTGCACCGCTGGACCGACGGCGAGAACACCGACGCGCTGAAGGGGACCTGGACCGACGACGAGACGGTCACCGTGGACGGTCGCGGGCCCGCCAAGTCGACCCGGACGCACCGCACCTACACCATGGACGGCACCACGACACTCGGCGCGGGCGACCGGCTGCGGACGGTGCTGTCGCTGGGGGACCGGGCCGCGGTCGAGGAGACGCGAGGCGGCCGGCGCACGGCGTGGTCCCGGCTCGACGACAGTTACGCGGGTGACGCCACGTATACGGCGAACGTGCCGCGCGACCAGCGGCACGCGGTCGGTACGACCAGTGAGCGCTACCGGTTGTACGGAACGGGCGGTTGTCACGACCGGACGCTGGTGACCGTGCAGGGGACGCTCACCGAGGACCGCGCGGCCTGCTGAACGGTCCGGTGTGGGACGTGCCACATCCCTCGATGATTTACATGCCTGTCACATCGAGGTCTCCGGCGGTAGCAAACTCCCCCGATAGTGATCACCGCGGAATCCGCTTTCCGCATCCCAGAAGTCCCCCTGGAGGAGTGCCCGTGCCGCCGTCTGTACCGTCCCCGCGACGCGTCGCACGCATCTTGCGTACCTCACTGTTCGCGCAGGTCGCCTGCGCGCTCGTACTCGGAATCGTCGTCGGAAGGTTGTGGCCGGACACGGCCACGACCTTCCAGCCGCTCGGCGACGGCTTCGTGCGCCTCATCAAGACGGTGATCTCGCCGCTCGTGTTCTGCGTGGTCGTCGTCGGCATCGCCAAGGCCGGCAACCTGAAGGCCTTCGGACGGATCGGCCTCAAGGCCCTGATCTGGTTCGAGATAGCCTCCACGGCCGCGCTGCTCATCGGCCTGATCGCCGCCAACGTCTTCGCCCCCGGGTCGGGCATGAACGTCGACCCGTCGAAGCTCGACGCCTCGGCGGTCGACGACAAGACCGCCGGTGGCGCGCTGCCGTCGACCACCGAGTTCGTCCTCAACGCGCTGCCGCAGAGCGCGGTCGGCGCCTTCGCCGAGAATTCACTGCTGCAGGTCCTGGTGCTGGCCTGCCTCACGGGTGCTGCGCTGCTCCACCTCGGCCACACCAAGGTGCCCGCGATCCTGCCCGCCATCGAGCAGGCGCAGGAGATCATCTTCGCGATCGTCGGCTTCGTCATGAAGCTGGCCCCGCTCGCCGTCTTCGGCGCGATGGTCCACCTGGTGGGGGAGTACGGCCTCGGGGTCATGAAGACGTACGGCAAGCTCATCGTTCTCTGCTACGCCGTGGCGGTGCTCTTCCTCGTGCTGCTCGCGGTCGCGTTGAAGCTGGTCACCGGGCTGAGCCTGTGGAAGTTCGTCCGCTACACGCGCGCGGAGTTGCTGCTCGCGCTCGGCACCGCGTCCAGCGAGACGGTCATGCCGCGCATGATGCAGAAGCTGCGGCAGGCGGGTGCCCGTGACGACGCGGTGGGTCTGGTGCTGCCGACGGGATACTCCTTCAACCTCGACGGCGCCTCGATCTATCTCTCCATCGGCACGCTGTTCATCGCGCAGGCCGTGGGTGTCGACCTCAGCCTGAGCCAGCAGGTCACCGTGATCCTGGTGCTCATGCTGACCAGCAAGGGAATGGCCGGCATCCCCGGTTCGGCCTTCCTCGCCCTGTCGGCGACCGCCTCCTCGCTCGGCGCCATCCCCGCCGGGGCCGTCGCCCTGCTGCTCGGCGTCGACCGCATCATGGACTCGATGCGCGTCGTCACCAACCTGCTCGGCAACTGCGTCGCCGTCTTCGCGGTCTCCCGCTGGGAGGGCGCCCTGGACATGGACCGGGCGAAGAAGATGCTCGACGGCGAGATCGCCTTCGTGGAGGAGGACGTGACGCCCGCCGGCAGCGACCCGACGGCGGAAGTGCCCTCGCAGACCGCCAAGACCGCCAAGACCGCCCAGACCGCGCCGGCGGACGCTCCGGACGCGGGCGAGGAGCCTGCGGACACGGCGGAGGATCCCGCGGGGCCCAAGGCCTCGTTGGCCAAGGAGCCTGCGGGCGAGGTGAGTTGAGCGCCGGGGCCCGGCGCATCCGCTCGACGCCGGGCCCCACGCTTCCCATCCCCGAAGGCCCCTGAAGGCCTCGGAGGACTCCCGAAGGACTCCAGGAGGACCCGCACCGGAGGTCACTCCCGCCCGGTCACCCCTGCGGCTTCTCCGAGTCCACCCCCGACCGCTCCTTCTTCCACAGTCCGCGCGTGAAGTCCGGGATCGCCTGCGGTGCCCCGTGCGCCTTGATCGAGGCATGGCTCAGCGGCACCGGCGCGGTCCAGGTGGCGGCGTCGTACACGTCGAAGTCCGGTACGAGCCCGAGCCGCATGCACTGCATCAGCCGGAACAGCATGATGTAGTCCATCCCGCCGTGTCCGCCGGGAGGGTTGGAGTGCTCCTTCCACAGCCAGTGATCCCAGTCGGCGTACGCCCCGAAGTCGCCCCAGGCGTCATCTGTGTGGTCGGGCTCTAGGTAAATCCGCTCCGGGTAGTCCTCGAAGACACCCTTCGTGCCGCCGAGACTGTTGATCCGCGAGTAGGGATGTGGCGTCGACACATCGTGTTCGAGCCGGATCACCCGCCCTTTCGCCGTCTGTACGAGGCTGATGGTCCGGTCGCTCTCGATGTACGTCTCCTTCCAGCTCGGGTCGCCCGGCGGCATGTTCGCGGCGCGGTACTCGGCCAGTCCGAGCGAGGGCGTGCCGAAGCTGGAGACGTGGGTGACACGGTCACCGCGATTGACGTCCATGTAGTTGGCGACGGGCCCGAAACCGTGGTTCGGGTAGAGGTCGCCGCGCAGCCGGGTGTGCCAGAGCCGCCGCCAGGGGCCCTCGTAGTAGTCCGGGTCGAACATCAGGCCCCGCAGATCGTGGTTGTAGGCGCCCGCGCCGTGCAGCAGCCGGCCGAACTTCCCGGCGTGCGCCATGCGCAGGACCCGCATCTCGTTCCTGCCGTAGCAGCAGTTCTCCAGCTGCATGCAGTGTCTGCGGGTGCGCTCGGAGAGGTCGACCAGCTCCCAGAGCTGGTCGAGGCGCATCGCGATCGGACACTCCACGCCGACGTGCTTGCCGCTGAGCATCGCCGTCTTCGCCATCTCGAAGTGCCAGTCCCAGGGCGTCGCCACGTACACGAAGTCGAGGTCGCCGCGCTCGCACAGACCGACGAAGTCGTGATCGCCCTTCGTGTACGTCGCCGGGGCGGGCTGTCCCGCGGCCACCACTTTGGCCGCGGCGCTCGCGGTCTTGTCCTTGACCGGGTCGCACAGCGCGACGACGCGGACTCCGTCGAGGGCGAGGAACAGGTCGATCATGCCGTTGCCACGGTTGCCGAGCCCGATGATCCCCACCCGTACCGTGCCGCGCCCCTCGAAGGGCACGCCGATCATGGTTCTGCCCTTCGCGGCGGGCATGGCGGACTCGGCTTCCGCCGCGGCCCCGGGTGCGGCCTCCGCCGCCGCCCCGGGCTCGGCCGCGTGAGCCGTGCCCCCACCCGCGAGCGCGCCGATCCCCAGACCCGCTCCGGCGGCTCCGGCAGTGCGCAGGACCGAGCGTCGGGAGTAGCCCTTGGGGTTCTCGTCAGGTTCCGGTGTCGCGTGCTCGTCGTGCATCGGACCTCCTCGGTGGGTGAGCGCGGGTTCGGCGCGCTGTCACCCTCCTAGGGGGCCGACCGGGTCGCAAGGGGCCGAAGTGGCCAGGGAGTTGGACTTCCGGGGCTGGGTCTTTGGACTTCTGTGCGCGGGTGAGAGTGGGCGGCGCGGAGCCATCGCCAGCCCGGCCCGGTGGTGGAGCGGGGCATGCGTCGGCCCGTGGTCCGCAGTGGGAGCGGGCCCCTCACCCTGTCGGCGCGCCTTCCGGCGGCCCCCGTCGGCACCACCCCGTTCAGCAGTCGCGCTTGGGCGCCTCCACCGCGCCCATTCCGTCCACCAGCGTGTCCAGCAGCCCCCCAAGGACCTTGCGCTGGTCGTCCGAGAGCGGTGCCAGGATGTCCTCCGCCGCGGTCCGCCGCGCGGCGCGCAGCTCGCGCAGGGCCCCGCGGCCGTCGTCCGTGAGCTCGATGCGGATCACCCGGCGGTTGGTGGGGTCCGGTACGCGACGCACCTTGCCGCTCGCCTCCAGACCGTCGACCAGCGTCGTCACGGCCCGGGGCACCACCTCCAGCCGCTCGGCCAGGTCGGCCATGCGCGGCGGCGAGCCGTAGTGCGCGAGGGTGCGCAGGAGCCGGGACTGGGCCGGAGTGATGCCGAGCCCGCGCTTCTCCAGCTGACGCTTCTGGATGCGGTGCACACGGCGGGTCAACCGCAGCAGCTGCTCGGCGAGCAGACCGTCGGCGTCGGGGGTGTCCATGACGGGAACAATATCAGGACCTCGTTCATTGTGAGTATAGGTAACAATGAGCTATGCTCCGTCAGTCATCGTTCTCTCACCCTCCGTAGGAGCCCATGCCCCGCGACGACATCAACTGGACACCGCCACCTGTCGAGGACGGACAGCCCCGGCAGGTGCGCCGCATTCTCAAGCTCTTCCGTCCCTACCGCGGCCGACTGGCCGTAGTAGGCCTCCTCGTGGGCGCCGCGTCCCTGGTCTCGGTCGCCACGCCCTTCCTGCTCAAGGAGATCCTCGACACCGCGATCCCGCAGGGCCGCACCGGCCTGCTGAGCCTGCTCGCGCTCGGCATGATTCTCAGTGCCGTCCTCGGCGGTGTCTTCGGAGTCCTGCAGACCCTCATCTCCACGACGGTCGGCCAGCGCGTCATGCACGACCTGCGCACCGCCGTCTACGGCCGGCTGCAGCGCATGTCGCTCGCCTTCTTCACCAGGACCCGCACCGGCGAGGTCCAGTCGCGCATCGCGAACGACATCGGCGGTATGCAGGCCACGGTCACCTCGACCGCCACCTCGCTCGTCTCGAACCTCACCAGCGTCATCGCCACGATCGTCGCGATGGTCGCCCTGGACTGGCGGCTGACCGTCGTCTCGCTGCTCCTGCTGCCGGCGTTCGTGTGGATCAGCCGCCGCGTCGGCAACGAACGCAAGAAGATCACCACCGAGCGCCAGAAGCAGATGGCCGCCATGGCCGCCACCGTCACCGAGTCGCTCTCCGTCAGCGGCATCCTGCTCGGCCGCACGATGGGCCGCTCGGACTCGCTCACCCGCTCCTTCGCCGACGAGTCCGAGGGCCTCGTCGACCTGGAGGTCCGGTCGAACATGGCGGGCCGCTGGCGGATGGCCGTCATCGGGATCGTCATGGCCGCCATGCCGGCCGTCATCTACTGGACCGCGGGCATGGCCCTCCAGTTCGGCGGACCCGCCATCTCCATCGGCACGCTCGTCGCCTTCGTCTCGCTCCAGCAGGGCCTCTTCCGGCCGACCGTGAGTCTGCTGTCCACCGGCGTCCAGATCCAGACCTCGCTCGCCCTGTTCCAGCGCATCTTCGAGTACCTCGACCTGCCCATCGACATCACCGAGCCCGAGGATCCGATCCACCTCGACCAGGTCAAGGGAGACGTGCGCTTCGAGGGCGTGGAGTTCCGCTACGACGACAAGAGCGGCCCCGTCCTCGACGGCATCGACATCACCGTGCCCGCCGGCGGCAGCCTCGCCGTCGTCGGCGCCACCGGCGCGGGCAAGTCCACGCTCAGCTACCTGGTGCCGCGTCTGTACGACGTCACGGGCGGCCGTGTCACGCTCGACGGGGTGGACGTGCGCGACCTCGACTTCGACACCCTCGCCCGCGGGATCGGCGTCGTCTCCCAGGAGACGTACCTCTTCCACGCCACGGTCGCCGAGAACCTGCGGTTCGCCAAGCCGGACGCCACCGACGAGCAGCTGTACGAGGCCGCGAAGGCCGCGCAGATCCACGACCACATCGCGTCGCTGCCCGACGGGTACGACACGGTGGTGGGGGAGCGCGGACACCGGTTCTCCGGCGGCGAGAAGCAGCGCCTGGCCATCGCCCGGACGATTCTGAGGGACCCGCCGGTCCTGATCCTCGACGAGGCGACCAGCGCCCTGGACACCCGCACCGAGCGAGCCGTTCAGGAGGCCATCGACGCCCTGTCGGCCAACCGGACCACCCTCACCATCGCGCACCGGCTGTCCACCATTCGGGGCGCCGACCAGATCGTGGTCCTGGACGGTGGCCGACCGGCGGAACGGGGCACGCACGAGGAGCTGTTGGAGCGCGAGGGCCGCTACGCCGCACTGGTCCGCAGAGACGCCCAACTGGAGCCAACAAGATGAATATATGTCGAGATTATGGCGATATGCGGGTTACCGTGCCCGCATGCAGATCTACACGCCGCCCAGTCGGCCACGGAGAACGATTCGACTGACGAGCCGGGGCCGGACCGCCCTCATCGTGACCGGCGCCGTCGTGGCGGCCACCGCCGTGGCGGTGCCGCTGCTGAGCACGGACGAGAAGAAGGAGCCGCTCGCCCTGGTGGTCCCGGAGGGCTGGCGCGCCGGCCAGGTCTACGAGGCCGTCGACAAGGTCCTCGCCCTGCCCGGGGGCACCACGAAGAAGTCCCTGGAGAAGGCGAACCTCAAGCTTCCGAACGACGCGAGCGGCAACCCCGAGGGGTATCTGTTCCCGGCCACGTATCCCATCGACAAGAAGTCGACCCCGGTGTCCCTGCTGACGTACATGGTCGATACGGCGAACAAGAGGTTCGGCGGCGGGACGGTCACGGCCGGGGCCGAGCGGAACGCGATGAACGTCTATCAGACCGTCACCGTGGCGAGCATGGTCCAGGCCGAGGCGGCCACCAAGAAGGACATGGGCAGGGTGGCCCGCGTGATCTACAACCGGCTCGACCGGGGCATGCCGCTGCAGATGGACTCCACGATCAACTACGCGCTGAACCGCAACACCCTCCGCACCAGTGAGAACGACACGCGGCTCAACAGCCCGTACAACACGTACGTGCGGATGGGGCTGCCGCCGTCGCCTATCGCCAACCCCGGTGAGGAGGCGATGCGTGCCGCGGTCGCTCCGCCGCAGGGCGACTGGCTCTACTTCGTCACCGTCAAGCCCGGTGACACACGTTTCACCGCCGACTACGAGGAGCACCGGAGGAACGTCGCGGAGTTCAACCGCACCAACAAGAGCGCGTCGCCGAAGTCCGGCTGAGCTCATCCCACCGGCGCAACCTTCGTCGCAGCCCTCGGGGCGGTGTCCGGGGCGACCGCCGGCAGCCGCCTGATGTCCCGCACCGCCGAGCGCCCGGCGCGGTTGGCTCCTATCGTGCTGGCCGACGGCCCGTACCCGACCAGATGGATCCGCGGATCGGCGACCGCGCGGGTCCCCTCGACACGGATGCCGCCGCCGGGCTCACGCAGCCGCAGTGGTGCCAGATGGTCGATCGCGGCGCGGAAACCGGTCGCCCACAGAATGACGTCGGCGGCCACGCGACGCCCGTCGTCCCACTCCACGCCGTCCGGAGTGATCCGGTCGAACATCGGCAGCCGGTCCAGGACACCGTCCTCGATGCCCTGCCGGATCGCGTCGTTGAGCGGCAGCCCGGTCACCGACACGACACTCTTCGGCGGCAGCCCCTGACGGACCCGCTCCTCCACCAGCGCGACCACTTCCCGGCCCACGTCCTCGGTGAACGGACCCTCGCGGAACACCGGCGGCCGCCGCGTCACCCAGGTGGTCCCGGCCGCGTACGGCGCTATCTCCAGCAGATGCTGCGTGCCGGACGCGCCCCCGCCGACCACGACGACCCGCTGGCCGGCGAACTCCTCGGGACCCGGGTACTGGGCCGTGTGCAACTGCCGCCCCCGGAAGGTCTCCTGCCCCGGGTAGCGCGGCCAGAACGGCCGGTCCCAGGTGCCCGTCGCGTTGATCAGCGCCCGCGTCGTCCACGTACCGTCGGAGGTCTCGACGAGCAGCCGGCCTCCATCGCCCTCGCGCACGGCCTTCACGTCGACCGGCCGCCGCACCCGCAGATCGAAGGTGCGCTCGTAGGTGTCGAAGTACTCCGCGATGACCTCGGAGGACGGCCGCGCCGGATCCGCGTCCGTCAGCTCCATGCCCGGCAGGGCGTGCATGCCGTGCACCTTGCCGTACGTGAGGGACCGCCACCGGAACTGCCACGCCCCGCCCGCCCGCGGAGCGTGGTCCAGGACCACGAAGTCCCGCTCCGGCTCGAAGCCCGTGCGCCGCAGGTGATAGGCGCTGGACAGTCCGGCCTGCCCGGCGCCGATCACGACGACATCGATTTCCCGCACTGCCCCCGCCTGCGCTCCGGTGTTGTTCACGCTTCTACCAACCCCGCCGATGGCAAGGATCTTCCCGCGCCCCTTCAGGGGCGCGGGGAACCGCGCGATCAGCCACGGACGGCCCGCAGATGGCGAACGGTGCTACCAGCCGATCGCTCAGCGACCGCCGGCGACCAGAATCGGCGCCCCGGAGGCAGGAACACGCGACAACAGCCCCCGCACGGCCAGCTCGGGAATGACCCCCTCCCCGAACCAGTACGCCTCCTCCAGATGCGGATACCCGGACAGCACGAAGTGCTCGACGCCCAACGCGTGGTACTCCTCGATCCGGTCGGCGACCTCGGCATGGCTGCCGACGAGCGCCGTACCGGCGCCACCACGCACGAGACCCACGCCCGCCCACAGATTCGGGGAGATCTCCAGCCGGTCGGACGAACCGCCGTGCAGCGCGAGCATGCGCTGCTGGCCGACGGACTCGCTGCGGCCGAGCGCCGCCTGCGCGGCGGCGATGGACTCCGGGTCGAGGTCGTCGAGCAGACGACCCGCCGTCCGCCACGCCTCGGCCGACGAGTCCCGCGAGATCGTGTGCAGCCGGATGCCGAAGCGGACCGTACGCCCCTCGCGCTCGGCGAGCGAGCGGATCCAGTCGATCTTCTCCTTGACCTGCGCCGGCGGCTCGCCCCAGGTCAGATACACATCCGCGTGCCGCGCCGCGACCGGCCCCGCGGCCGCCGAGGAACCGCCGAAGAAGATCTCCGGCAGCGGATCCGGTGGCAGCGCGGTCAGCCCGCCCTCGACCTGGTAGTGCGCCCCGTCGAAGTCGTACGGCTGCCCGCTCCACACCCCGCGCACGACGGACAGGAACTCGTCCGTGCGCGCGTACCGCTGGTCGTGGCCGAGTCGGTCGCCGAAGCGGCGCTGCTCGGTGGAGTCGCCGCCGGTGACGACGTTCAGGAGCAGCCGGCCCCGGGTGATGCGCTGGTATGTGGCAGCCATCTGAGCGGCGAGCGTCGGCGAGATGACTCCGGGCCGGAACGCGACCAGGAACTTCAGCCGCTCGGTGTGCTGGGCCAGCGCCACCGTCGTCAGCCAGGCGTCCTCGCACCACGTACCGGTAGGTGTGAGCACCGCCTCGAAGCCCAACTGCTCAGCCGCCTTGGCGATTTGGGCCAGATACTCGATGTCGGGCGGGCGCACCCCACTGACCGGCCGGGTGCGGTCGACGGGGTTGGCCGCGTAGGCGTGCCGGTCCACGAGGGTGCGGCCGTCGCCGCCCGTCGGCAGGAACCAGTGCAGATGTACGGTCATGACGTCACGACTCCTTCGAGGGGCGAGGAGTGGTGGTGGACGGCGGCAGGTCGCCGTTGAAGCGGGTGTCCACGAAGTCGCCGAAGTCGACCTTGCGGGGGATGAGCTTCAGGTCGGTGAACGTGTCCGCGATCTCCTGCTCGGAGGCGATGAGCGGCTTGTCGATGGCCACCGGAACCCTGGTCGCGTTGGTCCGCTTCACCGAGGCCAGCGCCACCTCGTAGGGCAGCCCGGTGTCCTTCGCCCAGACCTTGGCCCACTCCTCGGGGTGCTCGTAGACCCAGTCCTGCGCCCGCCGCAGCCGGTCCAGGTAGTCGCGGATCGCCGCGGCCTTCTTCTTGTCCTTGAGCGCTCCGGGCGCCGCCACCTGGAAGGTGAGCCCGTTGACCACGTCGTCGCCGTCCGTCAGGACCCTGCCCTGCTTGGCCTGCAGCACCTGGGAGGTGTACGGATCCCAGACCGCCCACGCGTCGACCTTGCCGGAGGTGAACGCGGCCAGCGCGTCGGCGGGCTGGAGGTACTTCACCTTGACGTCGCCCAGCGTCAGCCCGGCCGCCTTGAGCGACGCGACCAACTGGTAGTGCGCGGACGAACCCTGCGCCACCGCGACCGACTTGCCCTTCAGCTCCTCGGCCTTCTTCAGCTTCGAGTCCTCGGGAACGAGGATCGCGTCGCCCTTGGACCTGCCCCGGTAGGCCGCGACGGCTGTGATCTTGGAGTCGGCGCCGGCCGCGAAGACCGGCGGGGTGTTGCCGACGCCGCCGATGTCGACGGCCTTGGCGTTGACCGCCTCCAGGAGGGGCGGGCCGGATGTGAACGTCGACCACTTGATCTTGTAGTCGAGGTTCTTGAGTTCTCCGGCGGCCCGCAGTACCGCTTCCGAACCGCCCTTCTGGTCACCGACGTTGAGGATGAGCGATCCCTTCCCGTCGGTTCCGTCGCCCGTCGAGGTGCTGGCCGACGAGTTCCCGCCGCAGGCCGAGGCCAGCAGGGCCAGGGGGAGGAGCAGGGCGGCGGGGACGAGGTGTCGTCGCATGAGGATTCCGTTCGGTGGGTGTTCAGAGGGGGGGGAGGGGGCGGCGTAACTGAGCTGTCTGTAGGGGAGGTTCAGGCGGCTTCGGCGGCGGTGTCGACGCCCAGCCGTTCCAGCAGCCCGGCGCGCAGCTCGGCGAACCGCGGGTCGGTGATGTCCCGCGGACGGTCCAGCTCGACCTCGGTCTCGTGCGCGATCACGCCGTCGTCCATCACGAGGACGCGGTCGGCCAGCAGTACCGCCTCCTCCACGTCGTGCGTGACCAGGAGGACGGCGCAGCCCCGCCGTTGCCACAGCTCGCCGACGAGCCGCTGGGCCTTGATCCGGGTCAGCGCGTCCAGCGCGCCGAACGGCTCGTCGAGCAGCAGCAGATCAGGTTCGCGCACCAACGCGCGGGCCAGCGAGGCGCGTTGGGCCTCTCCGCCGGAGAGGGTCTTGGGCCAGGCGTCGGCGCGGTCGGCGAGGCCCACCTCGGTCAACGCCTGCTCGGCGACGGCGCGTTCGGGCTTTCCGGGCAGCCCGAGCAGGACGTTGCGCCACACCTTCTTCCACGGCATCAGCCGGGGTGCCTGGAAGGCGACGGCCTTGCGGCGCGGCACGAGGACGGTGCCCTCGATGTCGCGGTCGAGCCCGGCGAGGATGCGCAGGAGGGTGGACTTGCCGCAGCCGCTGCGACCGAGGAGGGCCACGAACTCGCCCGGCCTCACGTCGAGTCGGAGGTTGTCGATGACGGCGCGGCCGTCGAAGGAGCGGGTCAGGCCGTCGACGCGTACCACCGAGGAGGGGGCGGGTGCGGCGGGAACGGTCGTGACCTTCTCGGTGGTCACCGGCCGGTGAACGTCGGTCGCCATTGCAGCAGCAGCCTTTCGAGGGAGCGGACGATGAAGTCGGCGAGCAGGCCGAGGAAGGCGTAGACGATCAGGCAGACCACGATCACGTCCGTACGCAGGAAGTCGCGCGCCTGGACCATCAGGAAGCCGATGCCGGCGTCCGCGTTGATCTGCTCGGCGAAGACGAGCGCCAGCCAGGCGATGCCCAGCGAGTAGCGCAGACCGGTCATGGCACCGGGGAGGGCGCCCGGCAGAACGACATGCCGTACGAGTCCCCAGCGGGACAGGCCCAGTGACTCGCCGGCCTCGATCAGCTGGGAGTCGACGCCGCGGATACCCGCGTACACGTTGAGGTAGAGAGGGAAGGACACGCCCAGCGTGATGATCGCGACCTTCGGGGCCTCGCCGATGCCGAACCAGATGATGAACAGCGGGATCAGGCCGACGAACGGCACGGTCCGCAGCATCTGGACGCTCGCGTCGACGAGGTCCTCGCCGATCCTGAACAGGCCCGAGACCAGGGCGAGTCCGGTACCGACGACGGTGCCGAGCAGGAGCCCCACCGCGACGCGCTGGAGCGAGACACCCATCGCGTTCGTCAGTGACCCGTCGGAGACCAGATCGCCGGCCACCCGCGCGATGGTGCCGGGCGAGGCCAGCACATCGGCCGTCAACACGCCCGTACTGCTGAGGACTTGCCACAGGACGAGCAGCAGTACGGGGCCGGAGGTGCGGCGCAGCCAACGGGGGACGCGGGTGCGGCGGGTCGAGGCGGGGACGATGGGTTCGAGCTCGGGAAGGGCGTGGTCGGCGGACGTGGTGTCGCCGGGCCTTGGGCCACTGGACTTGGGGTCAGCGAACTCTGATATTCCCGAAATATCGGGTCCATGAGAGTCCGGCGGGGCATGGCTGATGCTCATGAGGGCTCCACGGCAGGAGAGCGACGGAGGGCACGCGCAGGGGAGATGCGGGGTGCAGGGGGTGTGCGAGGGGCGGGGCGCGCGTCAGCGTCCCGGCGTCCGGCTCAGATCAGACGTGCGGACGCAGAGGTGTGCTGAGGCGCAGGAGAGGTGAAGCGGGTGAAAAGGCGTCAGTGTCCGCGGCGACACGCGGCGGAGGCCACCCGCAGCAGGTCGATGTGACCGCGCGTGGTGAGCATGACTGAACGCAACATGCGGCTGAAAGTAGCCAGCTGGGCCGCGTACGGTCAATGGCGTCTCGCGGAGTGGACCTCGGGTATCACGGGTCGGGCGAGTGGGGTGCCCTGGTGGGCCGGGGAGCGGCCGGTACTGCTGGACGGGGGAGTTGCCGGGACTGATGAGGAGCGGCCGGGCCCGCGGAACCCAAGCCGTATTGGGCGTGGGATCCGACAGCGGGTGCGGAATCCGGGGGATCGGCGAGGATTGGCCCATGTCCGATGCCTTCACCAGCCGTGTACTGAACATCGCCTCCGGATCCAGGGAGAGGGTCGTCGACCTCACCCGTGAATGCGAGGCCTTCCTCCGCGAGGTCGCGGGCGATCGTGACGGCCTGCTCAACGTCTTCGTGCCCCACGCGACAGCCGGAGTAGCCCTGATCGAAACGGGTTCCGGCAGCGACGACGACCTGCTCGCCGCCCTCCACACTCTCCTCCCCTCGGACGACCGCTGGCAGCACCGCCACGGCAGCCCCGGCCACGGCCGCGACCACGTCCTCCCGGCGATCGTGCCCCCGCACGCCACGCTGCCGGTACTGGGAGGCCGCCTGGAACTGGGGACGTGGCAGTCGGTGTGCCTGGTCGACACCAACATCTCCAATACCGACCGTCACGTGCGGTTGAGCTTCCTGGGATGAGCGAGATCGTCCTCACCGCTGCCGAGGCGGCCGGTGGCCGCCTCGGCAGCGGGTCGGGCCGATGAGTTTGCCGGTTGTCCGAAGTCTCCCTTGTGACACTCCCGCCCCGTCGGCGGATCGGGAAACGCCGGATCCCGGTGTCATGGAGGAGAGACGGAGGCCAGGATGAAGAGTCCGATTCGGCTGTACATGTCGATGTCGCTCGACGGCTATGTCGCCGGCCCGGACGATCGGCCCGGGCAGGAGCTCGGGCGCGACGGTGGGCGGCTCTTCAACTGGCTCGACGACCGGGAGTCCGACGGTCCGAGCGGCCAGGTCTACCGCGAGGCGCTGGCGACCGGCGCGGTGATCTCCGGCCGACGGACCTTCGAACTCGCCGGGCGCTGGCAGGGCGACCACCACGACGGCGTGCCGATCCTCGTCCTCACCCACCAGGTGGACGACGGGGACGTGCCACCCGGCCACGCGCGTTTCGTCACCGATGTCGAGGACTGCGCCCGTCAGGCTCGCGCAGCCGCAGGGGACCGGCCGGTCATGGTCCATGGGGCGGGGGCTGCGCAAGCGCTTCTCCGGGCCGGGCAGGTCGACGAGATGGAGATCCACCTGATTCCGGTCCTCCTCGGGGAGGGCCGACGGCTGTTCGACCACTTGGGTAGTGATCACATCGAACTCGACCTGGTCCGACGGCTCGAGGATCGAGACGTCACGCACCTCCGCTACCGGGTGCGTCGGTCCGGGGAGGCCGCGTGAAGACGCTCTTCGTCTCCTACCGCGTCACCGACCTGGACCGCTCGCTCGGTTTCTACACCGCCCTGGGCTACGTCGAACTGGGCAGGGTCGAGGGCGGCGACGGGGCTCACCTCGTGATCCTCAAGTTCCCCGACGAGCCGGCGGCCTCGCTCGAACTGGTCCACCGCCCCGGCGACGGACCGGTCGACGTGGGCAGCGGGTTCGACCACCTCGCGATCCAGGTGGAAACGCTAGCCACCACCCTGGAGACGCTGACCGAAGCCGGCCTTGGGCCCGAACCCCTCCAGTACCCGGGTGGCCCTCACGGCCCGAGGACGTCGTGGCTCACGGACCCGGACGGCTACCGGATCGAGCTGGTCGAGTGGCCGTCCGGACATCCCGACGGCATCACCGCAGCGGACTTCGCCTGAGGCGGCCACGGTCTGTGGAGTGACCCGCCGGTTGGCCAAGAGCTCCAGACGAATGATCTCCGAGGTGGTCGGATCACTCCAGGACCGGTGATCCGGAGGCGCGGGCTTCCCGCAGCTGAAGCCGTGGGAAGCCCCGAACGGGGACAAGCAGTGGGACAAGCTCAGATGCAGACCACGATCTTCCCTCGGGTGTGTCCGCGCTCGGCGTATGCGTGCGCTTCCGCGATCCGTTCGAGCGGGTAGGCCCGCTCGACGCGCGGTGTGTAGCGGCCTTGCCGGCCGAGTTCGCCCGCTTCGGCGAGGAGCGTGGAGTCGTTCTCCGCGTTGGCTATGTGCACACCCAGGCGATGCGCGTTGGTGTGGTCGGCGATCGTCGACACGCGAGCAGGGTCGCCCACGATCGCGACGACATCGGCCAGGGATCCGGAGGCCGCGGTGTCGAGCGCGATGTCGACACCGTCCGGAGCCAGGGTGGCGAGGCGCTCCGCGAGGCCGGTGCCGTAGGTGGTGGGGACGGCTCCGAGAGAGGTGAGGAACTCGTGGTTGCGCTCACTGGCCGTCCCGATCACGGTGGCGCCCTGAGCCACCGCGATCTCGACCGCGGCGCTGCCCACGCCGCCGGCGGCGCCCTCGACGAGAAGGGTGCGCCCCCGCAGGGGACCGAGCGCCTTCAGTCCGCCCATCGCGGTCACGGATGCCAGACCGGCGCCGGCGGCCTCCTCGTCGGTCCACGTGGTGGGCGCGTGGGCCCAGGCCGAGAGCACGGCCAGCTCCGCTGTCGCGCCGGTGACGCCACCCAGCCCGAAGACACGGTCGCCGATGCTCACCCCCTGCACGCCCTCGCCGGTCTCGTCGACCACGCCGACGGCTTCACGCCCAGGAATCGCGGGCAGGTCCACGGGGAGCACCTCGTGCACCGCACCGGAACGCACCTTCCAGTCGACGGGATTGACGCCGGCCGCCGCGACGCGGACGCGGATCTCGCCGGGCCCGGGATGCGGGTCCGGCACCTGCTCGACCACCAGGGTCTCCACACTGCCGTACTCGTGATAGCGGACTGCGCGCATGACGTTCTGCCTTTCCACGCGGCCTGAACCGGCCGTTCGCGAAACCAGTGGGGTGAATGCTCGGCGAGCGCCGACGCCCACTACGCTAAAACCTGACGTTGATGTCAGGTGCAAATCGAACCTGCCGGACGAGGCGAAGACCCGTACGTATTGGTCAGGTCGCCGAGAAGGCGGGAGTGAGCGTCCGCGCGCTGCGCCACTACGAGCTGTTGCGCGGTATGCGCACCCTGCCGCTGCGGGTGCCGCGGCACAACGCCAACGGCTTGGCGCTCGCCGAGGCGCTGAACGAGCATCCGGTGGTGGCGAAGGTGCACTATCCCGGTCTGGCGACCCACCCCCAACACAACCTGGCCGTCGACCAGATGAGCGGTTTCGGCGGGGTGCTCGGTATCGAGTTCGCCGGTGGGTTCGAGATGGCAGACGCCTTCCTCGGCCGGCTGCGCCATCCCCGCCGGTCGGCCGGCCTCGGCGGTGTGGAATCGCTGGCCGTGCATCCGGCGTCGATGTGGCGCGGAATGCTCAGCGAGGAACAGCTCGCGGAGTCCGTTCCGCCCGGCCTGGTCCGGCTGGCCGCGAGCACGGAGGACACGGCCGACCTGGTCGCCGACGCGCTCGAAGCGGCGGATGCGGGGCTCGCCGGAAACGCTGCGCAGACCTGATCTTCAACCACCCGAAAGCGCCCGTGCGCGACCGTGAGCGCCCGTGAGCGCCCGTGCGTGACTGTGAAGGAGTGCATCCGATGACGAAGAAGACCCTGCTCACCGGCGGCACCGTGGTCAGCATGGACCCGGCCGTCGGCGATCTCGACCGCGGTGACGTCCTGATCGAGGACGGTGTGATCGTCGAGGTGGCCGAGCGCGTCGACGCGCCCGACGCCGAGGTGATCGACGCGACCGACCGGATCGTCATGCCCGGTTTCGTCGACAACCACCGCCACTCCTGGCAGACAGCCTTCCGAGGCGTCGGCGCGGACTGGACGTTCCCCGAGTGGGCGCTGGCCATGCACCGCACGGTCAAACCCCACTACCAACCCGAGGACGTCTACGCGGGCACCCTCCTCGGCCGCCTGGAGGCCCTGCACTCCGGCGTGACCACGATGCTGGACTGGTACGTCGCGCAGAGCCACGAGCACGAGGACGCCGCCGTCGCCGCGCTGCGGGACGCGCCGGGACGGTCGATCTTCTGCCTCGGCGCCGGCTGGAGCACCGCCGACCTCCTCGGCGCCGACATCCGCCGCGTCCGGTCCGACCTGGCCGGCGACGGCCTGGTCACCATGGCACTGGGGCTGCGCGGGACCCGAGGCCACCGGTATGGACACCGTCGCCCGCGAACTGAAGCTGGCGGCCGAACTCGGCCTGCACACCAGCCTGCACATCGAAGCGAGCGGTACGGTCACCGACCTGCGCGAGCACGGTCTCCTGCGGGACACCACCACGTTCGTGCACGCCAACGGGATCAGCGACGAAGAGCTGCGGATGCTCGCCGACGCGGGCAGCTCGCTGTCGATCAGCCCGGACGTCGAGCTGAAGATGGGGTTCGGATCGCCGGTCACCGGCCGGGCGTTGGCCGCCGGCCTGCGCCCGACGCTGTCCATCGACGACGTCCCGTCGGTCGGCGGGGACATGTTCTCCACTATGCGTACCGCCTTCGCCGTGCAACGCGGCCCGGACGGCGGCCTGCGCTCCCGGGACCTGCTGGAGTTCGCCACCATTGATGCCGCCCAGTCGTGCGGGCTCGACGCCCGAACGGGCAGCCTCACGCCCGGCAAGGACGCCGACATCATCCTTCTGCGCGCCGACGACCTGACCGTGTTCCCGGTCACCGACCCGGTCGCCACCGTCGTCAGCGCCGGCCATCCCGGCCTGGTGGACACCGTCCCAGTCGCCGGCCGCGTCGTGAAACGCGACGGCGTGCTGGTGGGCGTGGACTTGCCGGCGCTGAGGACCCGACTGCTCGAATCACGCAACCGGATCGCGGCGGCCGCCGGCATTCCGCTCGACGGCACGTGGCGCCCGCAGCCGGAATCGAAGTAACCGCGCTCAACGGCTGCACACCGCACGTAGCGTGCATCACCGTTCCCGCAGCCGCAGCCGCAGCCGCAGCCGCAGCCGCAGCCGCAGCCGCAGCCGCAGCCGCAGCCGCAGCCGCAGCCGCAGCCGTCAAGCGTCATGCTGCAAGAGCGGTTGAGATACGGCTTCTCGTTCGCGTCAGGCGTTCAGCGCCGCCAGCACCACGGACCTGGCCTCCTCCTGGACCTGGCGCAGGTGGTCCGGGCCGAGGAAGGACTCTCCGTAGATCTTGTAGACGTCCTCGGTGCCCGAAGGGCGGGCCGCGAACCAGGCGTTGGCGGTGGCGACCTTGATGCCGCCCAGGGCCGCACCGTTGCCGGGAGCCTCGGTGAGCACCGTGGTGACCGGCTCGCCGGCGAGGGTGTCGGCGGTGACCTGGCGCGGGGACAGCTTGGCGAGCAGGGCCTTCTCCTCGCGGGAGGCAGGTGCGTCGACGCGCGCGTAGGCGGGGGCGCCGAAGCGGTCGGTGAGCCGGGCATAGTGCTGCGACGGGGTCTTGCCCGTGACCGCCGTGATCTCGGAGGCGAGCAGGGCCAGGATGATGCCGTCCTTGTCGGTGGTCCACACCGAGCCGTCGCGCCGCAGGAAGGACGCGCCCGCCGACTCCTCGCCGCCGAAGCCGAGCGTGCCGTCGGACAGGCCGTCCACGAACCACTTGAAGCCGACGGGAACTTCGACCAGCGGACGGCCGACGTCCGCCGCGACCCGGTCGATCATGCTCGACGACACCAGGGTCTTGCCGATCCCGGCGCCCGCGGGCCACTGCTCCCGGTGCGAGAACAGGTAGGAGATCGCCACGGCCAGATAGTGGTTGGGGTTCATCAGACCGTCCGGCGTGACGATGCCGTGCCGGTCGGCGTCGGCGTCGTTGCCGGTGGCGATGTCGAACCGGTCGCGCTGCTCGATGAGCGAGGCCATGGCGTACGGCGAGGAGCAGTCCATGCGGATCTTGCCGTCCCAGTCCAGCGTCATGAAGCGCCAGGTGGGGTCGGTGAGCGGGTTCACGACAGTGAGGTCGAGCCGGTGCTCGTCGGCGATCCGGCCCCAGTAGGCCACGGAAGCCCCGCCCAGCGGATCGGCGCCGATGCGCACTCCGGCGGACCGGATCGCCTCCAGGTCCAGCACGTTCGGCAGGTCGGCCACATAGGTGCCGAGGAAGTCGTGGCGGCCGGTCCCGGGTGCGGCCAGGGCGCGGGTGTAGGGGATGCGCCGTACGTCCTTCAGGCCGCCGGTGATGATCTCGTTGGCGCGGTCCTGGATCCAGGAGGTCGCCTCGGATCCTGCGGGGCCGCCGTTCGGCGGGTTGTACTTGAAGCCGCCGTCGGCGGGCGGGTTGTGCGAGGGAGTGACCACCACGCCGTCGGCGAGGCCGGAGGAGCGGTTGCGGTTGTGGGTGAGGATGGCGTGCGAGACGGCCGGGGTGGGCGTGTAGCCGTCGGTCTGGTCGATGAGGACGGTGACGTCGTTGGCCGCGAAGACCTCGAGCGCCGTGATTCTCGCGGGCTCCGACAGGGCGTGGGTGTCGGCGCCGAGGAAGAGGGGGCCGTCGGTGCCCTGGGCGGCGCGGTACTCGCAGATGGCCTGGCTGGTGGCCGCGATGTGGTCCTCGTTGAACGCCGCCACGAGGGACGAGCCGCGGTGTCCCGAGGTGCCGAACGCCACCCGCTGCCCGGGCTCGGCCGGGTCGGGATGCAGCGCGTAGTACGCCGTGACCAGGCGGGCCACATCGATGAGGTCCTCGGGCCCGGCGACCTGCCCCGCTCGCGCATTCTGCATGTGCCCGCTCCTCCGCAAGGGTCGACCGTTGGGTACGGCCCTCATTCTCCCCTGCCCGGCCCACCATGACGCGCACCGGGCGCCACGGTGGCACGCGTTCGGCGGGCACGACGACGTAGGTCCCCGCGACAAGCTGGGCACGGCTGGTCCATCGCGTACTGAGGGACGATCTGATGGAGGATGGAGCACATCACCCGCGAAAACGCCCACGAGCAGAGCGCCCACGAGCAGTTGGGCACGACGAATGCCTCGTCGAGCATCTCACCCGTGATTCCCGCACGCCGGCGCCCCGGGCGGTGCCTCGTTCTCGTCGCCGCGCCGCTTGCGCCTTGCCGCAGTCGTCGGACTGGGCGTGGTGGCGGCCGACCGCCCCGCGGTCACGGTGCGCGACGACCAGTACGTCTACACCAAGTCGCAGGGGTCGTCAGACGAGTTGGGCCGGCCCGCGATGCCCCCGAAGGACGCCAAGGGGCTCGTCACGCCCGTCCCGGTGGCGTACGAGGGAACCGTCCGGCGAGAGCAGTGGGATTCGGTGGACGGCGAGCGGGACGGTGCGGAAGTCCGGCGGGCTGTCCTCGACGGGCGAACCCGACCTTGCCCACAAGGACGTGATGACCATGAGCGGCGCCGGATACCTGGGCTTCCGGCAGCTTCAGGCGCTGCCCACCGATCCCGGCGCGCTGCTGAAGAAGCTCTCCGGCGACGCCAGGAATGTGGCAGCGAGCCGCCGCACGGAGGTCGTCGTCGAGAGCCTCCGAGCCGGCATCGACGACGCCACCCTGCTGCCCGACCTCGGCGCCGCGATCTACCGCGCCATGGCCGAGCTCCCTGGCGTACGCGTCGTGGACCACATCAAGGATGCCGCGGGACGGGCGGGCGTCGGTCTTACATTCGAGGGTGCCCCAAAGGGCTACGGCCGGGTCTTCGACTCGTCCAGCCTCGTCTGCCTCGGAACAACCGATGCGGCGCTCATGGAGGTTGGCGTCGCGGACAGAACGGGTGAGGTGCCGGCCGGCTCATCCTGAGAAGGCCAGCCGCCAGAGGGCGTCCGCCGCGGCGGACGCCCTCTGGCGTGCTGTTTCCGCTTCACCGGCTCCACTGTTGTCCCGGGTCCCCCGTGACCCGGTCGTGGCGCACGGATCAGTACTGCTCGGTCTCCACGAAGCCCGCGTCCGCGTCGTCGTCCGCGCCGAAGGCGTCGGCGGCGGCGGTGGGGTCGAATCCGGGAGGGCTGTCCTTGAGGCCCAGGCCCATGCCGGCCAGCTTCGCCTTGACCTCGTCGATCGACTTCGCACCGAAGTTGCGGATGTCGAGCAGGTCCGCCTCGGACCGGGCCACGAGCTCACCCACGGAGTGGACGCCCTCGCGCTTGAGGCAGTTGTAGGAGCGGACGGTGAGGTCGAGCTCCTCGATCGGCAGCACCAGGTCGGCGGCGAGCGCGGCGTCCGTCGGGGACGGGCCCATGTCGATGCCCTCGGCGTCGATGTTGAGCTCGCGGGCCAGACCGAACAGCTCGACCAGGGTCTTGCCGGCCGACGCCATGGCGTCACGCGGAAGCATGGCCTGCTTGGTCTCGACGTCGACGATCAGCTTGTCGAAGTCGGTGCGCTGCTCGACACGGGTCGCCTCGACCTTGTAGGTGACCTTGAGGACCGGCGAGTAGATCGAGTCGATCGGGATGCGCCCGATCTCCTGGCCGACCTGCTTGTTCTGCACGGCGGAGACGTAACCGCGACCGCGCTCGACGGTCAGCTCCATCTCCAGCTTGCCCTTGCCGTTGAGCGTGGCGAGGACGAGGTCGGGGTTGTGGACCTCGACACCGGCCGGGGGCGCGATGTCGGCGGCGGTGACCAGACCCGGACCCTGCTTGCGCAGGTACATCACGACCGGCTCGTCGTGCTCCGAGGAGACGACCAGCTGCTTGATGTTGAGGATCAGGTCGGTGACGTCCTCCTTGACGCCCGGCACGGTGGTGAACTCGTGCAGGACACCGTCGATGCGGAGGCTGGTGACAGCAGCGCCGGGGATCGACGAGAGGAGCGTGCGGCGGAGCGAGTTGCCGAGGGTGTAGCCGAAGCCCGGCTCCAGCGGCTCGATCACGAACCTGGAGCGGAACTCGTCGACGACCTCTTCGGTCAGGGACGGACGCTGAGCAATGAGCACGAGGTGTTGCCTCCAGTAGTTTGGCGCCCGCTATGTGACGCCGTAGACACCTCGAAGGGTACGGGCGATCCGGGCGTTACGGTCTCACCGGAGGCCGAACCGCCGTCTCCGACCCGGCGAGGAGGCTTCCGGACTTCCCTCCGCCGCCAAGAAGGACTCGGCTCCGGTCAGCTCGTACGACCAGCTCGTACGGCAGCCGGTTCCGGCAGGAAGCGCAGCTCCTTGGGGGAGCGGACTCGAACCTACGGTGAACCGGGACAATGTTAGTCGTCGGGTTCGCCCGTCGTTTCCCGGGTGGCCCCGGTGCGGGCCCGTTTCAGGCCGGTTTGCGCCAGACCGAGATGTGCTTCGCGGAGTTCTCGGTGAAGGGCTCGCCGGACCAGTCCGCGACACGCCGTTCCAGTTCGAGCCCCGCGAGCCGGGCCATCAGGTCGAGCTCCGCCGGCCATGCGTAGCGGTGCCGTGAACTGTCGCGGCGGTAGCGGTCGTCGTCGCCGTCGCGGGTGAAGTGGTGCGAGACAAGCATCTGCTCGACGAGGTCGAAGGTGTCGAAGCCGAGATGCCGCTCGGACACGTCGAACGGCACCGCCACCTGCCCGGGCGGCAGGAACCGCAGCGGCGGCACGCCCAACTCGATGACGAATCGGCCGCCGGGTGTCAGGTGGCGCGCGGCGTTGCGGAAGCACTCGACCTGCTCGTCCTGCGTGAGCAGATTCGTGATGGTGTTGTAGACGAGGTAGACCAGCGTGAAATCGCCGGGCACGACGGTCGTGGCCATGTCCCCGATGGTGACCGGGAGCGTGTCCTCGTCGATCTTGCGTCGCAGGACCGCCGCCATGTGTTCGGACAGCTCGATGCCCGCCACCGGCACGCCGTGTTCCCGGAGCGGGAGGCCCACCCGACCCGTTCCGATCGCGAATTCCAGCGCCCGGCCGTCTCCCGCGAGGTCGGCGAGGAATGCGAGGGCCGGTCCCAGAAAGGCAGCCGAGGACCTCTCGCTCTCCTCGGCGTCGTAGCGGTCGGCGGTCGCTCGGGTCCACAGCTCACTGCTCGTCACGACCGGTCACTCTGCCGGGCCCGGCGAGGCGGTGTCGACGCATTTTCCGTCCGGCGCGGAATCGGGTCGGATCTGATTCGGTTCGGTTCGAGTGATTGACCGTGTTCCGTCAGATGGTGATGCTGGAGCAGAGGACTGAACGCGAAGCACTCTTATGAACGCCGTGTCCAGTCTGTCCAGGTACACCAGTAATGATCTGTTCGATCCTGAACCCCCACGCAGGAAGGCAGGAACAGACATGCAGGAGATCCGGGAGCCCCAGGAGATCAGCAGGACCCAGGAGACGCCGGACCGGTCCGGAGCCACCTTCACCGGTGGGACGGGCTGGCAGTCACCCGAGTACGAGGTCGTCGACACCGCGCTCGAAGTGACGGCGTACGCACTGGTCACGCGGTAACCCCGCCGCTGTGCTGCTGCAGGTGCTCGGCACCGCGGCGGGCGGCGGACTGCCCCAGTGGAACTGCGCGTGTCCCGGCTGTGCCGGGGCACGCGCCCATCCGGAGCGGCGCCGCCGCCACGCGTCCCTCGCCGTGCGAGCGGACGCCGGTCGCTGGTACATCGTCAACGCCACCCCCGACATCGGGGACCAGATCGAGGACACCCCCGCACTGCACCCCGGCCCCGGTGCCCGGCAGACGCCGGTCGCGGGCGTCGTCCTCACCGACGCCGAACTCGACCACACCCTCGGCGTCGCGCGGCTGCGCGAGGCGGACGGCGTGGAACTGGTCGCCACCGCCCCGGTGCGCGAGGCACTGCTCGCGGGCCCGCGCCTCGGAGCCGTGCTCGGACCGTACACAGAGCTGCTCTGGCGGGAGTTGGGCACGGCTCCGCTGCCGCTCGGCCCGGAACTGGAGGCCGTCGCCGTGCCCATCGCCGCCAAACGCCCCCGGTACGCGGTAGGAACGGGCGACGACGACCCGCGCTGGGTGGTCGCCCTCGTGCTCCGCGAACCGTCCACGGGGAAGACCCTCGTCTACGGCCCCGCCCTCGCCGCCTGGCCCCAGGCGCTGCAGGAGGCCGCCGAAACCGCCGACTGCGTCATCGTCGACGGCACGTTCTGGGACGAGGACGAGCCCGTGCGCACCGGCATCTCCACCAGGACCGCGAGCGGCATGGGACATCTGCCGATCGACGGCCCCGCCGGCACCGCGCACCGGCTGACCGGGCTGCGCGCCCGCTGTCTGTACACGCATCTCAACAACACCAACCCCCTGACCGACCCGGACGACGACCGGCACAAACAACTGGCCGACCGGGGACTAGAGGTCGCCGCCGACGGAATGGTCATCGAGCTGTGACGACAACACCTGTACGGGACACGACCGCCCAGGACCGGCAGAACCCCTGGAGCCGCCCGGAGTTCGAAGAGCGACTGCGCGACATCGCCACCACCCGCTACCACGACCGCCACGCCTTCAACGTACGGATGCACGAGGGCGCTCTGACCCCGGCCGAGCTGCGCCGTTGGATCGCCAACCGCTTCCACTACCAGCGGCACATCCCCGTCAAGGACGCCCTGATCCTCGCCAAGTTCGAGGACCCGGCGCTGCGCCGCATGTGGCTGCGCAGGATCGTCGACCACGACGGTGTACGGGAAGGGGAAGGCGGCATCGAGCGCTGGCTGCGGCTCGGCGAGGCGGCCGGGCTCGACCGGGAACGGCTGTGGTCGGCCGAGGATGTACTGCCCGGGGTGCGGCTGGCCGTCGACGGATACGTCAACTTCTGCCGGCTCAGGTCCCCGCTGGAAGCCGTCGCCGCCTCCCTCACCGAGTTGTCCGCTCCCGGCATCATGCGCACCCGCATCGCCGCCTTCGAACTCCACTACCCCTGGATCGAGGCCGAGGGGCTCGCCTACTTCCGGACCCGCGTCGAGCAGGGCAGCCGGGACAGCGCCGAGGCGCTCGCACTGGTCGAACGGTGGGCGCTCACCCGCGAGGAACAGGAACGGGCCGTCGCCGCGCTCGCCTTCAAGTGCGATGTGCTGTGGTCGCTGCTCGACGCCGTGGACGGGGCGGGGGAGGGGCCATGAAACCCCTGAGGGAGGCGCCTCCCGGCGGTCGCGCCTCGCCCGCGAACGAGGACGCCATCACGGACACGGGCGCGGAGGCGGGTGAAGGCACCGTTGCGGACGCCGGGCACTGGACTCCGGCGCTGAGCCGGTCCGTCATGCTCCGGCACGACCGGGTGCGCGGCACCGACCTGTTGCTCATGCCGGAACGGGTGGTCGTGCTGCGGGGCAGCGCGGGTGCCGTCCTGAGGCTCTGCGACGGCCGACGCCAAGTCGCGGCGATCGTCGCCGAGTTGGCCGAGCGCTTTCCCGACGCGTCGGTCGCCACGGAGGTTCCGGAGTTCCTCGGGCGGATGCGTGAGGAGGGCTGGATTCGATGACCGAGGTCTCCGCCGCGCCCGTCGCCCCTCCCTGGGCGCTGCTCGCGGAACTCACGCACGGCTGCCCGCTGCACTGCGCCTACTGCTCCAACCCCTTGGAGCTGGTCCGCAGATCCGCGGAACTCCGTACCGACGAGTGGGCCGACGTCATGCGCCAGGCCGGGGAGTTGGGCGTCGTCCACACCCACCTCTCCGGCGGTGAACCGCTGCTGAGGCGCGACCTGCCCGAGATCGTCGAGGCGGCCGACGCGGCAGGCATCTACACCCAGTTGGTCACCAGCGGCGTCGGCCTGACCCGGGAGCGGCTGACCGCCCTCATCGACCGCGGGCTGCGCAGTGTCCAACTCTCCGTGCAGCACGCCGAATCCGCCGCCTCCGACCGGATCGCCGGGACCCGCTCCTTCGCCGCCAAGCGGAAGGCCGCGGCCCTGGTCCGGGAGGCGGGACTGCCGTTGGGCCTGAACGTCGTACTCCACCGGGACAACCTGGACGCGATCGGCGCCCTCCTGGATCTCGCCCTGGACTGGGACGCCGAGCGGATCGAGCTGGCGAACACCCAGTTCTACGGCTGGGCGTTGGTCAACCGGGACCGCCTGCTGCCCGGTCGGGAGCAGATCGACCGGGCGCGGGCCGTCGTAGAGGCCCGGCGGGAGCAACTGGCCGGTCGGGTGGACGTGGTGTGGGTGGTGCCCGACTACATCGACGGGATCGCCAAGCCCTGTATGGGCGGCTGGGGTGCCGTCTCGCTGACCGTGGCCCCCGACGGCACGGTGCTGCCCTGCCCGGCCGCCGCCACACTGCCGGGGCTCGACGCCCCGAACGTCAAGGACCGTTCCCTGGAGTGGAGTTGGCGCCACTCGCCCGCGTTCCACCGCTACCGGGGCACCGACTGGATGGCCGCACCCTGCCGCTCCTGCCCCGAGCGGGAAACGGATCTCGGCGGCTGCCGCTGCCAGGCGTACGCGCTCACCGGCGACGCCTCCCGCACCGATCCCGTGTGCCGGCTGTCCCCCGACCACGGTCTGGTACGGACACTCGTCGACGCGCCCGTATCGCGGGCCGCCCCGCCGACGGTCCCCCGTTCCCATCCCCCGCGAGGCGCCCCGCAGGGCCCTCGGAGGGTGTGACCCACCACCAGAACCCTTCCAACCCCCACTTGGAGGACCGATGCGAACGACCAGCAGGCGCATGACCCGTAGAGCACTGACCGCGGGCGCGGCCCTGTTCCTGACCGGGCTGCTGCTCACGGGAGTCCCCGGACTCGGCACGGCCCGGGCCGACACCGCCGGCACCACCGCCCCGGCGGCAGTCGCCGGCGTACCGACAGGCGTCACCCCCATCACCACCGGGCTGACCGTCCCCTGGGGCGTCGGCTGGCTGCCCGACGGCTCCCACTCCCTGGTCACCGAGCGCGACGACTTCCGGGTCTGGAAGGTCACCCCCGACGGCGCGAAGACCCAGGTCGGGACCGTCCCCAACAGCCAGACCACCAACGGCGAGGGCGGACTCATGGGGGTGGCCGTCGACCCCGGCTGGGCCACCAACCGCTACGTGTACTTCATGCACACCGCCGCCGAGGGCAACCGCATCGCCCGCATGACGTACAACGGCACCTCGCTCACCGGCTACACGGTGATCCTCCAGGGCATCAGCAAGGCCCGGTACCACAACGGCGGACGGCTCGCCTTCGGCCCCGACGGTTATCTGTACGCCACGACCGGCGACGCCCAGAACACGGCTCTCGCCCAGGACCGGAACTCCCTCAACGGCAAGATCCTGCGCCTGACCACCTCCGGGCAGCCCGCCCCCGGCAATCCCTTCGGGAACCATGTCTACAGCCTCGGCCACCGCAATCCGCAGGGACTCGCCTTCGACCGCAACGGGCGGCTGTGGGAGGCCGAGTTCGGCAACACCCGGTTCGACGAGCTGAACCTGATCAAGCCCGGCGCCAACTACGGCTGGCCCACCTGCGAGGGCACCTGCTCGACCGCCGGGATGACCAACCCGAAGAAGACCTGGACCACCGGCGAGGCCTCGCCCAGCGCCATCGCCATCGCCGACAACGTCGTCTACATGGCCGCACTGCGCGGGGAACGCCTCTGGCGCATCCCCATCGACGGCGACACCGAGAACGTGGGCACGGCGACGGCGTACTACATCGGCACGTACGGCCGGCTCCGTACGGTCGTCAAGGTGCCAGGCCGCGAACAGCTGTGGCTGGCGACCACCAACGCCGACGCCAACGGAGGCGAGCCGGACGGCGCGGACCGCGTCCTGCGGGTGACTCTGGGCTGACCGCCGAGGCCGGTCCGGAGAGGTGACGGCTCCTCGGACCGGTCCGGTCGGCCGGTCAGTCCGGCGCGTGCGATTCGGGTGGGCCCGCCGGGCGCGCGATCAGTCGTTCAGCGGACGCGGCTCTCGAAGCACTCCTTCTTGCCGTCCGCACTGCCGTCCGGCGCCGGACGGAAGCAGGCCCGTACGACCTGGCCGGAGCGGGCGGTGGTCATCGGGGTGTAGACGTACGCTTCCGCGTCGGCCTCGTCCTCGACCTCGGCGGAACGGGGGCGGCCGTCCGCGGTCACCTCCAGCCGGTCGCCGATCCGCGTCCCCCACATCCGGGCCCAACTGGTCCCGCACGGCTGGCTGTGGCGCAGTTCCAGCATCGCTCCCGAGGCGGTGCGGTGCGAGGCGAGGGTCTGCGGCCCGACCCCGCACTTCATGTCCATCGGGTTCCTGCCCTCGCACGCCGCTCCCCGGCAGCGTGGCCCGGTGGCTGACGGGGAGGCGGAGGGGGACGGGTATGGCGCGTCCTTGCCCAGGACGAGGAAGAGAGTGATCGCCACACCGCCGACGACCACGGCACACACCGACGCGAGCACCGCCACGGCCGCGCCCCTGTGCCCTGAGCGCGTGTCATCCCGCGCGGCCGGAGCGGACGCCTCGGACGGGACCGGTTCCGGAGCTGTCGACGGCGTCTCCGCAGGCGCATCCGTACGCCGTGCCTGTGCCGCGCGCCCGCTCCACTCCGACTCCGCGATCTCCCACAGCGCCAGACATCGCCCCTCCGGTTCGGAGGCGAGCCGGCACAGTTCCCGCACCGCGTCGCGCGGCGGCACGCTCTTGCCGTTGAGATAGCGCTCCCAGGACGACTTGCTGAACGCGGTCCGTTCCGCCAGGCCCGCCATGCTCAGACCGGTACGTGTCCGCAGGTCCCGCAGCGCTGCCGCCAGTCGTGCACGTTCCGGCGACGGCGTCGTGCGCGTCATCGCCGTAGCGCTCCCCAGGTGTGCCGGCCGATGATGCCGTCCACGACGAGGCCCGCCTGCTTCTGCAACTGCTCGACCGCGCTCTTGGTGTGCGGACCGAAGATCCCGTCCACGACCCCCGGGGCGAAGCCCGCCCTGCGCAGCAGACACTGCGCCTCGGCCACCTCAGGACCGGCGAGGCCCTCCGCCAGGACGGCGTCCCGGGTACGGCTGTTGCCCGCGTACCAGCGGCCGTCGATCCGTTCCACCTCGCAGGCGTACGTACGTGGCCCCGACGGCGACGGTGACGCCGACACGGACGAGCCGGCCGAGCCGAGAGGAGTGGCCGACGCCCTGCTGTCGCCGTCCGAGAGCCGTACGGCCAGCAGGACCGCCGAGGAGACGGCCAGCACCAGCGCCACGGACCCCGCCACCAGCGCGACGCGCAGCGAACGGCCGTGCCGCGTCTCCTCGTCGGGGGCCGACAGGTTGTACGGCCCGGTGTCATCGGCTCCGGCTGCCTGAAGCGCCCCAGCAACGTCAACCGTGTGAGCCGCACCAGCCGTGCCAGTTGCTTCGGATGCTTCCGGCGCTTCCGGTGCCGGCGTGCCCGTGCGTCCGTCTCCCCAGGCCTCGGCGGCGACCTCGTGCAACGCGAGCAGCCGGGTCGGATCGTCACCGCCGATCCGGGCCATCGCCTCGACGGCCTCCCGGGGCGGCAGCGACCGCCCGCCCAGGTACCGCTCCCACGACGACGCGCTGTACCCCGTCTTCGCCGCCAACTGCCGCAGGCTCAGACCGCTGTGGTCCTTGAGCCGGCGTAGACGCACCACCAACTGCCGTACACGCGGATCCAGTTCTCCGGGCAGCACTTTCCAACGCGACATGTTCCCCCCACTCGCGTTCGCGGACCGAGGTCAGCGGTCCGATTTTCCCGCGCATTCTGCATCAGCTTTCACGATGTGCCCCATACACCGGTTCCGCCTCCGTACCGAATCGGCCATCGTCCGCCACGGCGGCCCGGCCGGAACCGTCCCGCGGGTTCGTTCCAGTGAATGAGGTCCTCGCAGGTCAGCGGGTGGGACGTCCCGCGATGACGTCACTTTCCCGGCGGTCGTGGCGCGGCACACCGCCCGCCACACAGTCTGATTGCCGAGCCGACCACACGGTTGGCCCCGCCCACCGAGGGCACAGAGGGAACCGAAGCATCGGAGGGGAAAGTATGCGAGCTCTGACGAGGACGATCGTCAGTGTCACCGCCGCAGTCGGGATCGCCGCGGGCGGCCTGGCGGGCTCGGGCGCCGCCTTCGCGGACTCCGCACCGGCCGCGAAGCCGGCGGTGAGCGCCCAGGACGTCACCGTCCTCGCGACGAACAACCTCGGCCTGAGCACTCAGCAGGCCAAGAACATGCAGTGCTTCCTGAGGAACGCTCCGGCGAGCTACACCGGCGCCATCGACGGACTGCTGGGCACCAACAGCTGGAAGGCGTACCAGCGCTGGCTCAAGGAGTACTGGGGCTACACCGGTGCCATCGACGGCATCGTCGGCCCCAACACGATCAAGGCGCTGCAGCGCAAGCTGGCCTTCAACTGGGGCTACACGGGCGCCATCGACGGGATCGCAGGATCGGGTACCAAGGCCGCGTTCAAGCGGCTCGCCAACGACAACAGCGTCTTCTTCCCCTGCTGACGTCGAAGACGACACCAAAGGGGACGCCGAGTCGGATCGTCGCCCTTTGAGGTGAGGAACCGCGGTCTGTCCTCTCACGGGGGAGGGGACAGGCCGCTTCTCGTTGCTCCCGCACTCAGCGGCTAGCATTGGCTATGATCGGTTTCTCTGCACACGGCCGGAGTACGCGATGCCGGAGTACGCGATGAGCGTCGTCGACTCCTTCCCGCTCGGGGCCGCGACCACGCTCACCGAGCTCGCCCGGGATCCGCATCCGCGACTGGCACAGCTGCGTGAGCGGGAGCCCGTCTCGTGGCTGCCCGAGCTGGACGGCTGGCTGGTGACCCGGCGGGACCTCGCGCTGCGTGTGATGCGGGACGCGGCGACCTTCACGGTCGACGACCCCCGGTTCTCCACCGCTCAGGTCGTCGGGCCGAGCATGCTGTCGCTGGACGGTGACGAGCACACCCGCCACCGCGAGCCCTTCAACCAGCCCTTCCGCCCGCGCGAGGTCCGTGACGGCTTCGCCTCGTTCATCGAGCGGGAGACCAAGCGGCTCATCACCGAACTGGAACCGGCCGGCGCCGTCGACCTGCGACGCGCCTTCGCCGGACCGCTCGCGGTCGCCGTCGTGACCGAGGCGCTCGGGCTGGTGGGCACCGACGCGGAGACCGTGCTCTCCTGGTACGACACCATCGTGCGGTCGGTCTCCGACATCACCGCCGGACATGAGGCGGCGCCCGCCGGCGCCGCTGCGTATGCGCAACTACGGGCCGCCGTGGAAGCCACCCTCGCGGACCGGGGCACGTCGTCGCTCCTCGTCTCCGCCGCCGGACGGCTGGCGGTGCCCGAAGTGGCTTCCAACGCGGCGGTCCTGATGTTCGGAGGCATCGAGACCACCGAGGGGATGATCACCAACGCGCTGCTGCATCTGCTTCATCATCCCGACCAACTCGCCCTGGTCCGGGGCGACTTCGGCCTCCTGGACGGCGCGATCGAGGAATCGCTGCGCCTCGAACCCGGGGCCGCGGTCGTGGACCGCTACGCCACCTGTGACACCGTCCTCGGCCCGGCCTCGATACGCAAGGGCGACCTGGTCACCGTCTCCCTGACGGGCGCCAACCGCGACCCGGCCGTCTTCCCCGACCCCGACCGCTTCGACGTGCGCCGCGAGAACGCGCGCCTCCAACTGGCCTTCGCCCACGGCCCCCACTACTGCCTCGCCGCACACCTCGCCCGCCTGGAGACCCGGATCGCGCTCCAGCAGCTGCTCGAACGCCTCCCCGCCCTGCGCCTCGACCCGGAGCACCCCACCACTCCGTACGGTCTGGTCTTCCGCAAGCCGCTCACCCTGCACGTGCTGTGGGACAGGCCCGCCTGAGGCTGCCCCCGGCCGTCATCGACTCATCGACAGGAGTCCGTGAAGGCACGGGCCCGTCGGGTGATCTCCGGCCAGTCCCCGGCGGCCACCAGGGAGGGCGGTACGACGTTCGAACCGGCGCACACCGCACGTGCCCCGGTGGCGAGGAAGGCGGCCGCGTTGTCCTCGTCGACGCCGCCCGAGGCCACCAGCGGCACGTCCGGGAACGGGCCGGCCAGATCCCGGAGGTAGCCGGGGCCGAAGGCGCGCGCGGGGAAGATCTTCACCGCGTCGGCGCCGAGGTCGAGCGCCAGCCCGACCTCCGTCGGGGAGAGGGCACCGAGCACGACCGGCACTCCGGCCGCCGACGCCGCCTTCGCCACGTCCGGGCGGCAGCCGGGGGTGACGAGGTACCTGGCTCCCGCGTCGATCAGCTCCTCGGCCTGTTCGCCGGTCATCACCGTGCCCGCGCCGATGCCGTCCCCGTCCTCGGCCACCGCCCGTCGCAGGTGCGCGGCGAGTCCGGGGGTGGTGCGGGTGAACTCGATCCAGCGGATGCCGCCGGCGCGCAGGGCCGCGCACAACGCCGCCGCGTCGGGTATCTCCGGTGCGCGGACGACGGCGATCACGCGGTCCTTCGACAGCTGGGAGAGGAAGTCGGCGGTCATGGGCGGGAGTTCTCCTTCGGTGGGCCCGATTCGGTGGGGCCTGGCTCGGTGGGGCCCGGCTCGGGCTGTTGCACGGCGTTTTCCTCAGCGTGGTGCCGGGGCGGCCCACGCGTCGTCGTCCAGGGCGAGGCACCGGTCGGTCTCCGTCCGCGGCGGCATGACGGGAACGTCGTCCCGGGTCCGCAGCGCGGCGGCGGCCGCCAGATGACCGAGGCGCAGCCGTGACCGTTCGTCGCGGTCCTCCAGGACGCCGGCCAGATAGCCGGCCGCGAACGCGTCCCCCGCGCCGACCGGTTCGACCACCTTGGTGGGCAGCGAGGGCACGAACGTCCGCACCCCGTCGGCGTACGAGGTCGCTCCGTGCTCGGCGTCCTTGACGATTACGACGGGTGCGGGAGCGAGCAGGGCCGCGATGTCGTCAGGACGGGCGGTGCCCCACAACTCCTCGGCCTCGTCCCGTCCCACGAACACGATGTCCGCGGCGCGGGCGAGCGCCAGCAGGTTTCGCGCGGCGTCCGCATCGCCGCCGCGCCAGAGGGCGGGACGGTGGTTCACGTCGAAGGAGACGACCGGACCACGCCCGGCGCGGCCCTCCCGGCCCAGGAGCAGCGCCTCCAACAGGCGGGCACAGCTGTCGGAGACGGCCGCGGCCACGCCCGACAGGTGCACGATGCGAGCCCGGCGGAGTGCGGGCCGTCCGGCCAGCTCCGGCCCCATCCGGGACGCGGCCGATCCGCCGCGGTAGTAGTGCGTCCGGGTGCGGTCCGGACCCGGGTCCTTGAAGTAGACGCCGGTCGGCCGCTCAGGATCGGTCTCGACGGCGCTCACGTCCACGCCGCGCGCGGTGAGTTCGGCCAGGATGCGACGGGCGAAGGGATCGTCACCGAGTCGGCTCAGCCAGGCGGCGCGGTGCCCGAGTCCGGCCAGTCCGCAGGCGACGTTGGACTCGGCGCCGCCGATGGCCATGCTGAGCACGGCCTGCTCGGCGAGGGGGCGGGCGTCCGGCGGACTGAGCACGGCCATCGTCTCGCCGACGCACACGACGTCGGCCACCGGTTCCTGGCTGTCGGCGGCGAGGGGAGGGTACGGCAGGGACACGGGATTCTCCTGGCGGACGGGGCGGGACGGGAGTGCGGACTCAATGGCGAGGCGGCGTGGTGGGCGGGCCCGGGCACAAGGACCCGCCGCGTCACAACCCGACGGCTGCGGCGGCTGCGGTGACGTCGGACGTATCGGGTGCATCGGGTATATCTGCCCCAAGTCGCAACATCACCTTGCTGCTCCCGCTCCCCGGGTCCGCGGCGACGGCGAGCGCCTCCTCGGCCTGGTCCAGCGGGAAGCGGTGGGTGATCAGCGGGGTCACGTCCAGGCCGTCCCGGAGCGCGAGCAGCGCCTCGTCGATCTCCTCGACGAAACGGTACGAGCCGATCCAGGTGATCTCCCGGGTCACCAGGTCGCCGAGCGCGGCGGCCACGGCCGTACCGGGCAGGTTGCCCACCTGGACGAGGGTGCCTCCGCGGGCCGTGGCCCGCAGTACGGGACCGAGCGCGGCCGGGGCGCCGGACGCCTCGAAGACCACGTCCACGTCCTCGGGCAGCGCGTCACCGGCGGAGAGGTCGCACGTCTCGTCGGCGCCCATGGCGCGGGCGACGGCGAGGGACGACGAGGCCAGATCGGCGGCGACCACCCGGCCCGCTCCGCGATAGCGCGCGGCGGCGACGACCAGGGAACCGATTGGGCCACAGCCGTTGACCAGGACCGTACGGCCGCTCAGCTCGGGGGCCCGGCCGACGGCGTGCAGGGCGACGGCCAACGGCTCGGCGAGGGCGCCCTGTTCGGTGCCGACACCGTCCGGCAGCGGCCGGACCTGGGCCGCGGGGACCGCCCGGTACTCGCTGAACCCGCCGTCGGTGTGCGGGTCGAAGGCCGCCGAGCCGAAGTAGCGGACGCGCGGGTAGAGGTTGGTCCGTCCGGCGATCCGCTCGGGAAGGACGCCGTCGCCGACCAGTTGGGCCGGGTGCACGGTGACCGGCTGCCCTTCCCGGAGGCCGGTGACCCCGTTGCCGAGCGCGGCGACCCGGCCCGCGAACTCGTGCCCGAGCACCAGCGGGTGAGCGAGCGCGGCCGTGCCGGACGCGCCCTTCTTCCAGTACGCGATGTCGGATCCGCAGATCCCGCCCCACTCCAGGGCCAGTAGCACCTCGCCCGCGCCCGGTACCGGCCGGGCCCGCTCGTCGACGCGTACGTCGCCGGGACCGTGCACCACAACCGCCCTCATACGGCGTCCTCCAGCCGGACCAGATCGCGTCCGCGTGTCTCGGGCGCGAGGAACGCGCTGACGAAGGTGATGAGTGAGTAGACGACGAGCATCGCCGCGATGGGCCACCAGCTGCCGGTGACGGCCGTGAGCGTGGCCGCGAGGACCGGTCCGATCGCCGTGGCGAGGATGCCGCCGATCTCCTTGGCGAGCGCGAGCTGGGTGAACCGGGTGCGGGAGCCGAAGAGTTCGGCCATCGTGACGCTCTCCAGCGAGAACAGCCCGAGGACGCCGACGTTCAGGCCGAGGACCATGCCGAGCATGATGCCCGGGGTCGAGCCGGAGGTGATGAGGAGCATCACCGGGAAGGCGAGGACGACGGTCAGAGCCGAGAGCGCGAGGTAGATCACGCGGCGTCCGAAGCGGTCGCCCAGCAGACCGATCACGGGCACGGTGGCGAAGCCCACCAGCGAGCCGTACACGATCGCGTCCGTCGGTACGGACCGGCCGACCGCGAGGTTGGTGGCGATGTAGCCGACCAGGAACGTCTGCATCAGTCCGGAGTTGCCCGCTTGGCCGAAGCGCAGCCCCAGCGCGAGGAAGAACGCCTTGCCCTTGCGCTGGCGGATGCCCGCCGCCAGGACGCTGCCCTTGTGTTCGTCCGACGTGGCGATCACGGACTCGACCTCGTCACGGGCCAGCGCCACACCGTCGACCACGTCGGGGCGCTCCTCGAAGACCGGGCTCTCCTTGAGACTGCGGCGGATCCAGACCGCGAAGATCATCAACCCGAAGCTCAGCAGGAAGGGCAACCTCCAGCCCCAGGACAGCAGTTGGTCCTCGCTGAGCACGGCGAGCAGGATGGCCCACAGACCGGAGGCGGCGAGCGTCCCGGAGTTCGTGCCGAGCGACACCAGCGAGGAGATCAGCCCGCGCTTCTTCACGGGCGCGTACTCGGCCAGCATCACGGTCGCTCCGGCGATCTCGGCCCCCGCGCCGAAACCCTGCACCAGGCGCAGCACGACGAGCAGGATCGGCGCGAGGATGCCGATGGTGGCGTAGGTGGGCAGGGCGCCGATCAGGGTGGTTGAGGCGCCCATCAGCAGGATCGTGAGGAACAGGACCTTCTTGCGGCCGATCCGGTCGCCCATCCGCCCGAAGTAGACGGCGCCGGCGAGCCGGGCGACGTATCCGACGCCGTAGGTGGCCATCGCGGCGATGAGCCCGATGGCGGGGCTGACGTCCGGGAAGAAGATCTTGTTGAAGACGATCGCGGCGGCCAGCGAGTAGAGCTGGAAGTCCATGAACTCCATGGCCGTGCCGAGCCAGCCCGAGACGGCGGCCCGGGTCAGATCGCGGGTGCTGCGCTGAGCGGATGGCGTCTGCTGAGCGGCTATGACGCTGTCCTTCATCGTGAACTCCATTGTTCGGCGAACGATGTTCGGGGACGGGGGGAAGCAGCGGGGAGGGACTGGGGAAGCTGAGGGAACGGACCTGGATCAGAGCTCGACGCGGCCGGCCCGCAGCGCGGGGAGCCGGTCCGCGACGGCGCCGGTGAGCGCTTCGTCGTCCGCCAGGTCCGCCGCGCCGAGCACGCGCAGCAGCGCGCGTACGGTCTCGGCGGGACGGGTCGCGGGCTCCCAGCAGGCGGTGAGCGCCTCGGCGGCGGGATCGGTGGGTGCGTCGGCCCGGCGGGTGCTGTCCGCCCAGGCGGCGAGGGCGAGTTCGAGGACCGAGGTGCTCGCGCCGCGGGCCCGCAGTTCGCGCAGGGCCGGCAGCCAGCGTTCCGTGATCTTCAGTGATCCGTCGGAGCCGATCTGCCGCAGCAGGTGGTGCATGGCGGGATTGCGGAAACGTACGACGAGATCGTCGGCGTACGCGACCGGATCGGGGCCGTCGGCCGGGAGGGTGGGGTCTACCTCCGCGCACAGCGCCAGTACGAGGCGCTCGCCCCAGTCCGCCGCCATGGTCTCGGCGATCGTGGTGAGCCCCGCGGCGCTGCCGAGGTAGGCGAGGGCGGAGTGGGAGCCGTTGAGCAGCCGCAGCTTGGTGAGCTGGTAGGGCGCGACGTCCGGCACGAACAGGGCGCCGTCGAGCTCCCAGGGCGGCCGGGGCGCGGCGAAGGAGTCCTCCAGCACCCACTGCCGGTACGGCTCGCCCGTCACGGGGAGGGTGTCGCGCACCCCGAGCGCGACGACGGCCGCCGCCCGGTCGGCCTCGCTCGTGGCGGGCACGATCCGGTCCACGACGGTCGCGGGGAAGGCGACGGCCTCGGCCATCCGGTCCAGGATCTCCGCACGGTCCGGCCAGGCCGACGCACGGATGTAGTCGTGGATCACACGGCTCAGCGCTGCGCCGTTGTCGGCCATGTTGTCGCAGGACACGACATTGACCGGGGGAGCGCCCGCCCGCATCCGCGCGGCCAGCCCGGCGGCCAGCCGTCCGACCACCGTGGTGAGTGGCCCGTCGGGGCCCGCGGCGAGGTCGGCGGCTACCGGTCCGGCCGCGGTGTCGAGGCCGCCCGTCGACGGGGAACGGTGATAGCCCTTCTCCGTCACGGTCAACGTCACCACCGTCACCTCGGGGTCGGCGAGCAGGGCGTCGACGGTCCTGGCATCGGGGCCCATGGCCAGCGCACCGACGACCGAGCCCACGACACGCGTGCGGTGCCCGTCCGGACGGCGTTCGGTGAGCGAGTACAGACAGTCCTGGTCCCGCAGGGCGCGCACGGTCGCGGCCGACCGGGGCGCGACCGCGGTGATGCCCCAGGGCTCGCCCGAGCGCGCGGCGGCCTGCTCGGTGAACACGGCCTGGTGCGCCCGGTGGAAGGCCCCGAGCCCGAAGTGGACGACACGGGTGCGCAGTTCGGCCGGATCGACGGCGGGCCGCTGCTCGGGTGGGAGCCGGAGGAGGGCCTCACGGCTCAACAGGTCGTCGGCGCTCACCAGTCGTGCACCGACCCGTCGAGACGGCGGGCGACCGGGAGGTAGCGCCGCTGGTAGGGGAAGCGCTCGGCGGCCTTCTCGTCGTACTCGACGCCGAGGCCCGGCTCCTCGGAGGGGTGCAGCATGCCGTCGGCGAAGGTCACCCCCGTACGGAACACCTCGGCGGTCTCGTCGGGGTGGCCCATGTGCTCCTGGATACCGAAGTTCGGCACGGTGATGTCGACGTGCACGGCGGCCGCCATGCTGACGGGGGAGAGGTCGGTCGCCCCATGGGATCCGGTCCGCACCTGGTAGAGCGCGGCGAGGTCGAAGATCCGCCGCAGGTGGGTGATCCCGCCGGCGTGGACGACGGTGGTGCGTACGTAGTCGATGAGCTGCTCGGTGATCAGGTGCTGGACGTCCCAGATCGAGTTCATCACCTCGCCGACCGCGATCGGCGTCGTGGTGTGCTGCCGGATGAGCCGGAATGACTCCTGGTTCTCGGCCGGGGTCGGGTCCTCCATCCAGAACAGCCGGCACCCCTCCACGCTCTTGCCGAACCGGGCCGCCTCGATCGGGGTCAGCCGGTGATGGACGTCGTGCAGCAGGTGGAAGCCGAAACCGAAGCGCTCCCGCACCGCTTCCAGATAGGTGGGTGCGAAGCCGAGATAGGCCTCGGTGTCCCAGGGCTGCTCGTCGGGCAGCTCGGTCGCGGCCGGCTCGTAGACCTTGCCCTTGCGCACGCCGTACGTGCCGCCGACCTCGGGCACGGCGGCCTGCGCCCGTACGGCCTTGTAGCCCAGCTCCAGATAGCGCTCGACGTCGTCCAGCAGTGAGGGTGTGTCGGTGCCGCTGGCGTGCGAGTAGACCAGCACGCCGTCGCGGGACCGGCCGCCGAGGAGCTGGTAGACGGGCAGCCCGGCGGTCTTGCCCTTGATGTCCCACAGGGCGGTGTCGACGGCGGCGATCGCGGTCATGGTGACCGGCCCGCGCCGCCAGTAGGCACCCTTGTAGAGGTACTGCCACATGTCCTCGATGCGGGCGGGGTCCTTGCCGATCAGCAGGGGAACCACGTGGTCGCGCAGATAGCTCGCCACGGACAGTTCACGACCGTTGAGCGTGGCGTCACCGAGCCCGGTCACCCCGTCCGTGGTGGTGATGCGCAGTGTGACGAAGGTACGGCCGGGGGAGGCGACGAACACCTCGACGCGTTCGATCTTGCTCACAGGTACTCCTTGGTCGCGAAGTGCTTGTATACAAGCATCTGTCGCGCAGCAAGGCAATACTTGTGCCGCAGCCCTACGTACGATGTGCACATGGCTCAAACGAACGGGCGGACGAGTCGGCGCGATATCTATCTGAAA
Organism: Streptomyces umbrinus; assembly: GCF_030817415.1. NCBI lineage: Bacteria > Bacillati > Actinomycetota > Actinomycetes > Kitasatosporales > Streptomycetaceae > Streptomyces > Streptomyces umbrinus. Next base: position 10,506,681 of record NZ_JAUSZI010000002.1, read on the forward strand.
TTGCGTCAGTTGGTCCTGACCCTCGAACTTCCCCCGGGCGCGGCCCTCTCGGAGAACGAACTCGCCGCGTCGCTGGGCGTCAGCCGCACGCCCGTGCGGGAGAGCCTGATCCTGCTCGCCCAGGAGGGCCTGGTGCAGGTCTTCCCGAAGATCGGGTCGTTCGTGTCGCGGGTGGATCCGGCGCAGGTCGCCGACGCGCAGTTCCTCCGGGAGGCGGTGGAGCTGGCATCGCTCGACGATCTTCCGGAGCGGCTCGACCCCGCGGTCGTCGAGGAGCTGCGGGGCAACCTGAACCGCCAGCGGCGCGCGGACCTCGACCTGGAGGAGTTCTTCGATCTGGACGAGGCGTTCCACCAGGGCCTGATGCGCCTGAGCGGTCACGGCAACGTGTGGACCACCGTCGCCGCGGCGAAGGGCCACCTGGACCGGGCCCGGCGCCTCGGCCTGCACGAGAACGTGTCCCCGGCCGTCTTCGCCGCCCAGCACCACGAGATCTTCGAGGCGATCGTCGGCGGGAACGTCCCGCTCGCCCGCACGGCCATGCGTACGCACCTGCGGGCCGTCTTCAGCGACATCGAACGCATCCGCGCGCACTCGCCGGAACTGTTCGCCACCGACGCCTCGACGGTGCCCGTGCGACGCAACGTCGTCGTCTGGGAGTGACCCCGCCGAGTCCCTCGCCCCTCGCCCCGGCCTCGGAAAATGCTTCCCGTCTGCAACCAATACACTGCGGCGACGCGTCCGTCACTTCAGCCGCGAATCGGGGGAGCCGCAGAGATGAACGCCTGGAACCCGCAGGGGCCGCCGCCGTACGACCCGCACGGTGGCAATATGCCCCCGCAGCCCCAGGGTCCGTACCCGTACAACACCGCACCGCCGCCCGGCGGTTACCCGCCCAACGCCCCGTATCCCAATGCCCCGTATCCCAGCGGCCCGTATCCCTATCCTCCGCAGCCCGGCCCGCCGTACCCGGGGCCGCTGCCCCCGCGTCGCGTGGGACCGCTCGGGCGGCTCTGGCGCACAGCGGGGCCCATCGCGATCGGGCGCAAGGTCTTCACGCCGTCGCGGCCGGGCCGGGTGGACGACGAGGTGGTCGCCCGCATCCAGAAGATTCGCACCATCGTCGGCCTGTGTGCCGTTGTGTGGGTGACGATCTCCTACAAACTTGCCGAGTCCGCTGGGGACATCGCGAGCGACCGCGGAAACCAGGCCTGGAACAACGTACTTGTGCTCGCGGTGACCTTCCCGGTGGCCGTCGGTGTGCTGATCGCCGCGGCCCGGCCGCCGGCCCGTCAGGAGTTGCTGCGCCGCACCGCGAAGCCCTTCGGTTCGATCCTGGCCATCATGGGCGCCATGTTCGTGTTCCCCGCGGGCGTGCTCACGGGTTTCGTCAGCGGGAGGTTCGCCACCAATCCCGCGATGACGGTGGTCACGGTGGTCGTCATACTGCTCACGATCGTCTGGGTCCTCCCGTTCGTCTTCTACGGCATCGGCGTGTCCCTCGTCCATGTCTTCCGCACCGCGGACATCCATGAGACGGTGCCGCCGCTGCTGGCCATCACGCTCGTGTGGGAGATGGCATTGGTGGACATGTTCACAGGGGCCTACGACACCCTGCCGGGGCCCGTCCGGATCGTTGTCACGCTCGGCGCGCCGCTGTCGGTCACCGCGGTGGGCCTCTGGGAACTGCGCCGCCTGCGTACCAACTACGGCCTCACACTGCGCGGCGCGCTCATGCGCTGAGTGCGCAGATCCCCGGGAGGGGTCCCGGGGGCGGGGCCGCACCATGCCGACATCGAGACTCGTTCTGCGACCGGGGGAGACCAGGATGAACGAACCGACGCATGCCCTGCCCGAGGTGCCGGAGCCCACGCCTATCGAGAGCCGGGCGCACGACCCGCTGGCCGTCGCCCTCGGCAACGCTTCCCTTCTCGGCGTCGGTTACCTGATGCTGCGGCGGCGCAGACTCGCCGTCGCCGCAGCGGTCGTCACCGTCGTGCTCGTCTCCCGGCTCGTCTCGACCGCCCGGCCGGCGTACGAGATCGCCGTGCTCGTGTGGTGGGTCGCGGTCGTCGCCCACGGGTGGTTCCTGGCGCGCAGAAGCGGCAGCGGGGTCGCCTTGCGCGGCCGGCGCGTGGTCGCACTCTGCATCACGCTGTCGGTGGTGCTGGCCGTGACACTGCTGCGATTCGACGCGTCCAGGATCGAGGAGAGCGTCACCGAGGCCCGCGAAAGCGGCGACTGCGCGGGGGTGTTGAGTGCCCAGGACAGGGTGTGGTTCGGGCATCGCGTCGCCGACGCCCCGCTGTCCGCCCGCGGCGACGAGAGCGTAGAGGCATGCGACCGGCTGCGGTCGGCCCGGACCGAACTGAACACCGCGCTGACCGGGAACACCGATGCCCTGGACGAGGGCTTCGGCACACTCGCCTCCGTCCTCGCCGAACCCGGCAACGAGAAGACGGTCGAGACGACCCTGACCGGCTTCCTCGGGGGCCTGCCCGCCAAGGACCCCTGCACCACCGTCACCGTCACCGAATGGCTCCGCGACCGCAAGCGCAGCCACGACGTACTGGACCGGTCCGCCGGCACGGCCCGGCGGACCGCACCCGCCGCGCTCGTCGGATGCGGTGACGAGCTGATGGCGGACAGCAGTTGGCAGAACGCCCTGACGCACTACGAGCAGCTGCTGGACCGCTACCCCGGCGACGACCTCGCGGACAAGGCCAGGAAGGGAGCCCGGAAGGCCACCCAGAGCATCGAGCTGGCCAACGTGCGCAGCCTGCTCACACCGGGCACCGGTGCCCAGCCCGAGTACTGCTCCCGCCCCGCGAAGTACAGCGGCGCCAAGCCCATGGGCAAGGGCACCAACCGCGCGCTGTTCTACACCGGCAGCACATACGGCGACGACTACTCCGACAAGCTCCCCGGCTCCTGGAAGGCGGCCGACGCGGCCGACGCCGTCCTGGTGGTCTGCATGGGCGAGGACACCTTCGGCTCGTCCGTCCGGACCTGCCCGTACCAGGGCCGGTCCTCCGGCTCCACCACGTACGTGACCTTCCACAAGATCGCGATCCCGGTGAAGGTCTACGAGGTACGCACCGGCAAACTCGTCGCCAAGCGCAAGATCCAGATCAACGGGTCGAGTTGCCCCTCCCTCATCACGTACTTCACCTCCAGCGACTCCGACTCGGGCCCGCCGTCGACCAGGTACGTCAGCGAGTCCAAGTCCGACGTGCGCTCCGCGTTCCGACCGTTGGTCGTGCGCTGAGGGGCCGGGTGAGGGAGCGCGAATATCCGTGAAGGGGCCGTACGAGGTTCGTATGGCCCCTTCACGGGTGGTGCCGGGCGACCGATCACCCCCGGCCGGGAGTCAGTCCTTGGGGAAGAACTCCAGCACCGCGCTGCCGCCCTTCAGGGACTTCACGCGGAAGCCCAGGCTGTTCAGCCCGCCGGTGCCGCCCTCGCCGACCGACGTGCTCAGGAACACGCCGGAGCCGGAGGACTGGAGCATGACGGCATCCTCCGTGACCTTCGTGACCCGGAGGTTGCTGACGCCGAACCGGCTGTCGACCTTGATGGTCATGGGCTTCGGCACGGTGATCTCGCACCGCCCGTCGAAGCAGGCGTCGGCATCGGTGCCGCCGCCGGTGCGGTCGTCGGGGGAGTCCGACGTGCCCGGTCCACTCGCGGACGGAGAGGTGGACGGCGACGCCGCCTGCGAGGACGGCCGCGCCGACTCCGACGGTGTACGCGTGGAAGACGACTCCGCCCCCTCCCCGGAGCCGTCGTCCCGGCCGCCGCCACCCCCTCCGCAGCCGCTGAGGACCACCATCAGGGTCAGCGCCCCCGCCACGCCGACCCGGCCCCTGCCCGTGCTCATCCGCTCACCCTTCGACGCGTGTCAACTCGTACGCCTGCTACCGCCGTTGAGCTCCGAGCTCTGGGCGAGGGGACATCCCCCTCCCACTTATACGGACCCGTTCGGGGAGGGGTCCCGGAACGAGAACGTCCGGGCCGGCCTGTGCAGGCCGGCCCGGACGTCAGGATGAACTGATCAGACGAGGTCGAACCGGTCGAGGTCCATGACCTTGGTCCACGCCGCGACGAAGTCGTTCACGAACTTCTCCTTCGCGTCGTCGGCCGCGTAGACCTCGGCGAGCGCGCGCAGCTCGGAGTTCGAGCCGAAGACGAGGTCGGCACGGGTGCCGGTCCACTTGACGTCGCCCGTGGCGTCGTCGCGGGCCTCGAAGGTGGTCGCGTCCTCGGACGTCGCCGTCCACGTCGTGCCCAGGTCGAGCAGGTTGACGTAGAAGTCGTTCGTCAGCTTGCCGGGGGTCTCGGTGAGGACACCGAGAGACGACTGCTGGTGGTTGGCGCCCAGGACGCGCAGACCACCGACGAGGACCGTCAGCTCGGGGCCGCTGAGGGTCAGCAGGTTTGCACGGTCGAGCAGCAGGTACTCGGCCGGCAGGCGGTTGCCCTTGCCGAGGTAGTTGCGGAACCCGTCGGCGGTCGGCTCGAGCGCGGCGAAGGACTCCGCGTCGGTGTGCTCCTCCGTGGCGTCGACACGGCCCGGGGTGAAGGGCACCGTGACGTCGTGACCGGCGTCCTTGGCGGCCTTCTCGACGGCCGCGCTGCCACCGAGCACGATCAGGTCGGCCAGGGAGACCTTCTTGGCACCGGAGTTGAACTCCGCCTGGATGCCCTCCAGGACACGCAGCACCTGGGCGAGCTGGTCGGGGTCGTTGGCGTCCCAGCCGCGCTGCGGCTCCAGACGGACGCGAGCGCCGTTGGCGCCACCGCGCTTGTCGCTGCCGCGGAACGTCGAGGCCGAGGCCCACGCGGCGGAGACGAGCTGCGAGACGGTCAGGTCCGAGCCGAGGATCTTCGCCTTGAGAGCGGTGACGTCCTCGGCGGCGATGGCCTCGCCCTCCGCCGCGGGCAGCGGGTCCTGCCACAGCAGGGTCTCCGCCGGAACCTCCGGGCCGAGGTAGAGCGACTTCGGGCCCATGTCACGGTGCGTCAGCTTGTACCAGGCGCGGGCGAACGCGTCCGCGAACTCCGCCGGGTTCTCGTGGAAGCGGCGGGAGATGGGCTCGTAGATCGGGTCGAAGCGCAGCGACAGGTCGGTCGTGAGCATCGAGGGGGCGATCTTCTTCGAGGCGTCGTGGGCGGCCGGGACGGTGCCCTCGCCCGCGCCGTCCTTCGGCTTCCACTGATTGGCGCCGGCGGGGCTCTGGGTGAGCTCCCACTCGTAGCCGAAGAGGTTGTCGAAGAAGCCGTTGCTCCACTGGGTGGGCGTGGTGGTCCAGGTGACCTCCAGGCCGGACGTGATGGCGTCCGCGCCCTTGCCCGTACCGAAGGAGTTCTTCCAGCCGAAGCCCTGCGCCTCGATCGGGGCGGCCTCGGGGTCGTCGCCGACGCTCTCCGCCGGGCCCGCACCGTGGGTCTTGCCGAAGGTGTGACCACCGGCGATGAGGGCGACGGTCTCCTCGTCGTTCATCGCCATGCGGCGGAAGGTCTCACGGATGTCGCGGGCCGCGGCGATCGGGTCCGGGTTGCCGTTGGGGCCCTCGGGGTTGACGTAGATGAGGCCCATCTGGACGGCGCCCAGCGGGCTCTCCAGCTCGCGGTCGCCGGTGTAGCGCTGGTCGTCGAGCCACGTGGTCTCGGGACCCCAGTACACGTCCTCCTCGGACTCCCAGACGTCCGCACGGCCGCCGGCGAAGCCGAAGGTCTCGAAGCCCATCTGCTCCAGGGCGACGTTGCCGGTGAGGATCATGAGGTCGGCCCAGGAGAGGCTCTGGCCGTACTTCTTCTTCACGGGCCACAGCAGACGGCGGGCCTTGTCCAGGTTGCCGTTGTCCGGCCAGCTGTTCAGGGGAGCGAAGCGCTGCTGACCGGCACCGGCGCCGCCGCGGCCGTCGCTGATGCGGTAGGTGCCCGCGCTGTGCCACGCCATACGGATCATGAACGGGCCGTAGTTGCCGAAGTCGGCCGGCCACCAGTCCTGCGAGGTGGTCAGTACCTCGGCGATGTCCTGTTTAACGGCAGCGAGGTCGAGGTTCTTGAACGCCTCGGCGTAGTCGAAGTCCTCACCGAGGGGGTTCGCCACCGCGGGGTTCTTGGCAAGAATCTTCAGGTTGAGCCGCTCCGGCCACCACTGGCGGTTTCCGCCGCCCTGAGTCGGGTGCGGCGCGCGCCCGTGCGCGACCGGGCAGCCGCCTGCCTCCTCGGGCTTCGGGTCAGTGACGATCGCATCATGGTTCTCAGTCATGAGAGTCCTTCCGAACTGGGTGGATCACGGTGCTCAGGAACTGCTGCTGGTGGAACAGGCGGGGCACAGGCCCCAGTAGATGACCTCGGCCTCGTCGATCGCGAAACCACGGTCGTCGGACGCGGTCAGGCAGGGGGCGTGGCCGACCGCGCAGTCGACGTCGACGACGACACCGCACGTACGGCACACGAGGTGGTGGTGGTTGTCTCCGACGCGTCCCTCGAACCGGGCCGGGCTGCCGGGCGGTTCGAGGCGGCGTATGAGCCCTGCCGCGGTGAGTGCGTGGAGGGCCTCGTACACGGCTTGGAGGGAGATGTGGCCCACGCGGTCGCGTACCCCGGAGGCGATCGCCTCGACTCCGAGGTGGTCGCCTCCGCGGACGGTCTCGAGCAGCGCGACGCGGGCGGCCGTCACCCGCAGGCCGACACCGCGCAGCTCCTCTGCGGTGGTCGGAGTACGGGGTGTGGTCATGGCGCCAAACCTAGCGTCCTAAACACGAACAGTTCAAGAAAGCGAAGGTTCCAAGTTTGGTAAGTCCTGCCGAACAGATCGTCGCCGCGGGCGTCCGGGCTGCCGTTTCCGGCCGCGGTGGGGCTTCTGACGGGGATCACCGGTGCGTCACCACCTTGACAGGTGACGAAAGCCGCTGCGATCATCATCACCTGTTTCGCAGGTGACGCGAGCGAGTCGGGTGACGCCGCCTTCGCCACGATCGGACCCGGACCGAACTCAGGAGGACGAGATGACGCATCAGGAGAACGTTCCGGACGCCGCCCAGGCCGCACGCCGTACGCGATTCGGCACGTTGCCGGAGCGCATCGGCCTGGCGGACATGGTCGAGGAGAGGCCGGCGACCGTGCCCGACCCGGCGAGGGACACGTACAACTCCGACGAGTGGCTCGTCCGTACGTGCCTGTGAGTCCGGTCGACCGGACGGCGGGCCTCGACGGCGGCGACGTAGGCTTGCTCATACCTTCGAGGGGAACCGGATCATGACCACACCGCGGGACCTGTTGATCGTTGCCATGGATGTGGAGTCCGGCCGCCCTGCGGACCGCGGCAGCCTGTCCCTGGCGCTCGCCGGGGCCGAGGTCATCGACCTCCTCGGTGCCCGAGCGGTCGAGCTGGACGGCGATCGCATCGTCCCCGGCGGCCGGCCCTCCCTGGACGACCCCCTGCTGCGCGAGGCCGAGTCGGCGCTGACCCGCCAGGAGCCGTACGAGTCGGTCGAGGACTGGCTGTGGCGCCGAGGCCGTGACTTGTCCTCGGTGTATCTGGCCGCGTTCGAGACCGAGGGCCGGCTCACCCGGCAGCGCCGCCGCCTGATGTCCTTCCGGGCCGGTGACGTGGCACTCGTCGATTCCCCGGCCCGCCGCGGAGCGGTCGACCGCTGGGAATCCCACGAGCCCGTGCTGGTCGCCCTCGTGACGGCTGCCGCGCTGCACGGCGAGCCTCTCGACGAGGACGCCGAGGAATCCCCGAAGCCTCCCGACGTCCCGGACATCACTGACGACGCGGTGGCGACGGTACTGGCCGCGGTCAACGACGCGGTGATGGAACTGGAGGCCGTGCGCCAGCGCCGATCCATCGAGGACGCGGCCTTCGACAACATCTGGCGCGGATTCTGACCCGAACCCGCGCCGGAACACCGACGGGTGACCGGATCCCACGGGTGATTGGCCCGCGGGGTAAATAGTCGATCGGTCGTATATTGGTCGTATGGGACGGACCAGCAACGCCAGGGAGAAGATCCTCACCGCCGCGCAGTCACTCATCGGGCAGCGAGGCTACTCGGCCCTCGGCACCGCCGAGATCTGCAAGGTCGCGGGCGTGCCGAAGGGCAGCTTCTACTACTTCTTCGAGACCAAGGAAGCGCTCGCCCTGGCTGTTCTCGACGAGCGCTGGGAGACCCAGCGCGGTGACTGGAGCCGCATCCTGCGCGGCGACGGTGAACCGCTCCAGCGGCTGCGCCGGCTGTTCGAGGAGACCGAGGCGGGCCAGCGCGCCGGACAGCAGAGCTGCGGCACGGTCTCAGGGTGCCTGTTCGGGAATCTGACCCTGGAACTGAGCAACCAGACCGAGGCCGTTCGTTCGCGCCTGCAAGGAATCTTCGACGCGCAGGTCGGCATGGTCGAGGAGGTCGTCGCCGAGGCCGCGGAGCGGAGAGAGATCGCCGTCGGCGACCACCGCGAGGCCGCCCGGTCCGTCGTCGCGCAACTCGAGGGCCAGGTGCTCTTCGCCAAGCTCTACAACGACCCCGAGCGCCTCGACGTCCTCTGGAGGAACTGCCTCGCCATCCTCGGGGCCCGGCTGCCGGCGTAGGCCGCGGATGCTTACCGTGGCTCGGGAACCTTGAGATCCCCGTGCGTCAGTGCGCTGCGGTTGTCTGCGCCTGCTTCTTGCGAGCCCGGTAGGCCGCGGCCTTGACCTTGTTTCCGCACGACTCCATGCCGCACCACTGCCGGCGCACACCGCGCGACCGGTCGATGTAGACGCGGGTGCATTCGGGATTGCCGCATTCCTTCAGCAGCGGAACGTCGGGTCCGCTGAGGACTTCGACGGCCTGGCGTGCCACGGTGGCCAGTGCCTCTTCGGGCGTCGCGGCCGTCCATCGCCCCGTCGCGGTGAGCTGAGGCGTCGCCGAGGGCCTGCGGGCCGCGCCGTTCACCGCGGCGAGCGCCTCCTCGTCGTAGGCCGCGCCGAACCGCCGGGCGGTGATCAGGTCGTAGACGGCCTCCCGGACGACGATCGCCTGCTCGACGTCGGCCTCCCGGCTGGGGGATACGGCGTCGACGACTCCGGACTCGACGTACCAGGCGTCCAGCCGGTCCGGCGACACGAGCGTCTCGAACCGGAGCGTGCGGCGCGCGCGGAGCGTGGCCGCGAAGTCGAGCGCGGGGTTCCCGCAGAAGAAGGCATGATCCAGATTCACGTCACCATCCTGACGGGTGACATCAGGGCATGCAAGGGTCATCACCGGTCAGGCTGGTGACGGCTGGGGTGGCTACTCCTTCGGCTTCTTCGGGATCTGCTGCTCGAACCAGACGACCTTGCCCGTGCTGAGCCTCGTCGCTCCCCAGCGTTGCGCGAGCTGATCCACGAGGAAGAGGCCTCGGCCGCCCTCGTCGCCCGGCTGGGCCTGCCGCATCCGGGGCACCTGGGAGGAGTCGTCGGTCACCTCGCAGCGGAGGATGTCGGTGCGCAGCAGCCGTAGTGCGATGGGCCGTGAGGCGAAACGGACGGCGTTCGTCACGACCTCGCTGACCATGAGTTCCGTCGAGTCGAGCATGGATTCCAGGTCCCAGCGGCGAAGTGCCCTGCGGGTCAGGCGGCGGGCCTGTCCGGCGGTCAGCGGGTGGGGGTCCAGGTGCCAGTACCCCACGCTGTCCGGGGGGAAGCCCTCGAACCGGGCGGTGAGCAAAGCGATGTCGTCGTCCCGGGAGCCGGGGACCATGACGCCCAGGATGTGGTCGCAGAGCAGTTCGAGCGAGGGGGCGGAGTGTCCGCTCGCCACGGTTCGGAGGCTGGTGCGCAGGGCCTCGACGCCTGTTCCCACGTCCGTCTCGCGCGATTCGACGAGGCCGTCGGTGTAGAGCAGCAGGGTCGCTCCGGTGGGGGCGTGCATCTCCACGGACTCGAAGTCGACCCCGCCGACACCGATGGGGGCGGCCGGTGGGACGCGGAGCACCTCGCCGTGGCCGTCCGGGTGCAGGAGCACCGCGGGCGGGTGGCCGGCGTTCGCGATGAGCAGCCGGTGCGAGATCGGGTCGTAGATCGCGTAGAGGCAGGTCGCGATGTGGTCGCTGCCGAGGCGCTGGGCCTGCTCGTCCAGGTGGTGCAGGACCTCGTCCGGAGGCAGGTCGAGCCCGGCGAGGGTCTGCACGATGGTGCGCAGCTGGCCCATGATCGCGGCGGAGGTCATGGAATGCCCCATGACGTCTCCGACGATCAGCGCGACGCGGTTGCCGGGCAGCGGGATCGCGTCGTACCAGTCGCCCCCGACCTGGGCGGTCTTCGAGGCGGGCAGATAGCGGCTGGCCAGCCGGATCCCGGTGGGCTCGGGCAGTGACGACGGCAGCATGGTGTGCTGCAGCGTGTCCGCGACGGAGGCCTCATGCCCGTACATCACCGCCTTCTGTACGCCGATGGCGGTGTGCGTCGCGAGCTGTGAGGCGACGAGCAGGTCGTCGCGGGTGAAGGGGGTCCGGTCGGGCCGGCGCAGGAGGACGACCGTTCCCATGACGTGCCTGCGGCCGTGCAGCGGGGCGATGATCAGCCGGCGCCCCGGCGGAATCGCCTCCGGCACACTCGCCAGTGGTCCGAGCAGTTCGGCAACCGCGGGTGCGATCCCGGGCGCGTCACCGAAGGCGGGCCGTCCGGCCAGCAGCAGTTTCGAGAGCCGTCCGGCGACGTCCGGCCGTACGAGCTCGGCGATGTCCGAGTGCAGGGGATGGGTCTTGAACAGCGGCGATCGGGAGGCCTGGGGAGCCTGCGGCTTCCTGCTGACGCTGTGCAGCTGAAGGACGACGGGTGCAGCCGACTTCTCGTCCCCGACGGGGAGCGGATCGTGCAGATGGACGATGATCGCGTCGGCGAAGGAGGGGACGGCAGCCCGGCGCAGCTCGCGGAGCGTCTCGTCCAGGTCCATCCCGCGGGCGATCCGTCGGGTCGCCACGTCCAGGTACTGGAGCCTGTCGGTCTGCTCTCCTCCCCTGTCAGGACCTGGTTCCGGAGGGCTGCCCGGCACCGGGTCCTGGGACTGGGAGCCCCCGCCCTCCGCACGGCGGCCGTGCGGAGGGGACGGCTGAGGGGTCCGGGTGACCCGCGGGCCCTGTGGGGTGGGGTGCTCCGTCACGCGTTTCGTCCCGTCGGTGCGCCGCGGTCCGCGGTGAAGGGTCGTGCCTGTTCAGTCGAGCCGTCGGCAGCAGAGGAAGACCTGCTCCTCGGGCGGGACGTCGGCGACCGCCGGGGCATAGGTGTAAGCGGTCTCCTTGACGATCTCGAAGCCACCGGCCTCGATGACCTTGTGCAGGTCCTCCAGTACGTATCCGGAAACCCGGATCGTGTTGCCGAGGAACGGGATCGCGTAGTTGTCCACATCGGCCTCCACCATCGAGAGGACGAACAGGCCACTGGGAACCAGCAGGTGGCGGACCGTCTGCAGCGCGAGGGGTATCTCCACGCGGGGCAGCATCAGCAAGGAGAAGAAGGCCGCGACGGCGTCGAAACGGCCGAGGTCCTGCGGGCCGCCGGGGCGCAGGTCGGCGATGTCCAGCTGGTGGAACGTCGCCGCGGGAACGTACCCCCGGGCGAGCTGCACCATCCTGCGCGACAGGTCGACGCCCACCACCTCGAATCCGGCGTCCGTCATCTGGCGCGTGGTCGGCACTCCGGTGCCGCAGCCGAGGTCGAGCACGCGGGAACCCGCCGGCAGCGAGTCGATCAGCCATTCTCCGGCGGAGAGCTGGCCCTCCTTGTGCGGGAAGGCCTCGTCATAACGGTCGCCGATGGCGTCAAAGGCTTCGGCCTGACCGCTGCGGTCAAACCGAATGCTCTCGTAGCCGGCCTCATTGCTCATCTTGGTCACGAAAGTAACCTTTCGTAGCTGATGTTGAATTATTCCACAATCACATGATCGGCGGTCGTGGGTGGCCCAGGTGCTCACGGGCCCCGAGGCGCACCGCCCCTGATTGTGCCCGGGTCTTGCCCGGTCGGCAGAAACACGTCACACTGATACCGAACGAATGGTCGGTTGGGAAGCTGGTATCGATGACGACGACACACTCCGCCGAGGTGCCGCTCCAGGAGTTGCAGCAGCAGTTCGACGCGACGATCGCGCGGGACCAGCGGGTCGAGCCGCGCGACTGGATGCCGGACGGCTACCGCAAGACGCTCGTGCGGCAGATCGCGCAGCACGCGCACTCGGAGATCATCGGCATGCAGCCGGAGGGCGAGTGGATCACGCGCGCGCCCTCGCTGCGCCGCAAGGCCATCCTGTTCGCGAAGGTCCAGGACGAGGCAGGCCACGGGCTGTATCTGTACTCGGCGGCGGAGACCCTGGGTGCCGACCGCGCGGACCTGACCGAGCGGCTCATCGAAGGGCGCCAGAAGTACTCGTCGATCTTCAACTACCCCACACCGACCTTCGCCGACGTCGGCGTCATCGGCTGGTTCGTGGACGGCGCCGCGATCTGCAACCAGGTTCCGCTGTGCAGGAGTTCCTACGGGCCCTATGCGCGCGCGATGGTGCGGATCTGCAAGGAGGAGTCGTTCCACCAGCGGCAGGGCTACGAGCTGCTGATGACGATGATGCGCGGCACCGAGGCCCAGAAGGCCATGGTCCAGGACTCGGTGAACCGCTGGTGGTGGCCGTCGCTCATGATGTTCGGCCCGCCCGACGGCGACTCGCCCAACTCGGCGGCTTCGATGGCCTGGAAGATCAAGCGCCACAGCAACGACGAACTGCGTCAGCGGTTCGTCGACATGACCGTCCCGCAGGCCGAGAAGCTCGGCGTCACGCTGCCGGACCCGGGCCTGCGCTGGAACGAGGAGCGCGCCAGCCACGACTTCGGCACCCCCGACTGGGCGGAGCTGAAGCAGGTGATCTCCGGCGGCGGGCCGTGCAACGCCCAGCGGGTGGAGCGGCGCCGCAGCGCCCATGAGGAGGGCGCCTGGGTGCGGGAGGCGGCCACGGCCCACGCGGCCAAGCAGGCGGCACGCGCGCGCGAAGGAGCGACGGCATGAGTGACATCACCCCGGGCCCCACTCAGGGCACCGGCAAGGGCGACTGGCCGCTGTACGAGGTGTTCGTGCGCGGCAAGCGCGGGCTGAACCACGTCCATGTGGGCTCGCTGCACGCAGCCGACGACGCCATGGCGCTGACCCACGCCCGCGACCTGTACACCCGGCGCAACGAGGGCGTCTCGATCTGGGTGGTGCGCTCGGAGCACATCGCGGCGTCCACGCGCGACGAGAAGGACCCCTTCTTCGCGCCCAGCGCCGACAAGGTCTACCGCCACCCGACCTTCTACGACATCCCCGACGACGTCCCGCACATCTGAGGAGCAGGGCATGAGTGACGACCACGTCTACATGACCCTCGCCGAGGGACACGAGGACGACGCCCGCTGGGCGTACGGCACCGGCTTCGAGGACCCGCTGCACGGCGTGGACACCACCGTGCCCGAGGGTGTCGACGCGGGCCGGCTGGCCGCGGACTGCGTGGCACTCGCCGACGACGCGCTGGTCTCCGCACAGCGGCTGGCCGAGTGGACCACCCGCGCCCCGGAGTTGGAGGAGGAGGTCGCGCTGGCCAACATCGGCCTCGACCTCCTCGGCCAGGCCCGCCTGCTGTACGCACGCGCCGGGCAGGTCGACGGCACCGGGCGCGACGAGGACGCGTACGCCTACTTCCGGGACGCGGAGGACTTCGGGAACGTCCGCCTGGCCGAACTCCCGTGCGGGGACTTCGCGTTCTCGATCGTGCGGCTGCTGGTCCTGTCCAGCTGGCGCCTGGCGCACTTCGAGCAGCTCTCGGCGCACCCCGACCCCGTCCTCGCGGCCATCGCCGCCAAGGGCGTCAAGGAGCTGACCTACCACCGGCAGTACGCGGCCGAGTGGGCGGTGCGTCTCGGTGACGGCACGGACGAGTCGCGCCGCCGGACGCGCAGGGCCATGGAGCAGGTCGCCCCGTACTTCGGCGAGTTGTTCACGGCGTACGACGTGCGGGACGAGGTGGTCGCCGTGCTGCGGCAGGTCACCGAGGCGGCCGGGCTGCCCATGCCCGTGTACCGGCCGCTGCCCGGCGCCGGCCGCGCGGGGGAGCACACCGAGCATCTCGCGCCGCTGCTGGCCGAGTTGCAGAGCGTGGCCCGAGCGCACCCGGGGGCGACATGGTGACCGTACTGACGGACGTGCGGCGCGCCCGGCACATCGCCGAGCGGGTGCCGGATCCCGAACTGCCCATGCTGACCCTGGCCGACCTCGGCGTCCTGCGCTCCGTCGAGGTGACCGATGACGGGACCGTGGTCGCGAGTCTGACGCCGACCTACTCCGGCTGCCCGGCGATGGCCGAGATGCGCGCGGACGTGGCGGCACGGCTGCGCGGCGCGGGCTTTGCGCGCGTGGAGATCCGTACGGTCCTGGACCCGCCGTGGACGAGTGACTGGATCACCCCGGAGGGCCGGCGCAAGCTCGCCGAGAACGGCATCGCGCCGCCCGGAGCCGCACCCCGCCGCGTCGCCGGTCCCGTACCGCTCGTGCTGTCGCCCGTCCGGCGCACGGTGGCGTGCCCGCGCTGCGGTTCGGCGGACACCGAGGAGACCTCCCGCTTCGCCGCCACGTCCTGCAAGGCGCTGTGGCGCTGCCTCGCCTGCCGCGAGCCGTTCGAGTACGTCAAGGAGATCTGATGGAAGGCCTGAGGGAAGAGCCGATGGGAGGGCTGAAGGACGCGGCCGTGTCGGCCGCCGCTCCCGCTTCCGGTCCTGCTTCCGGCCCGGCGGTGCGTCCGCGTGGCCGCAACCGACGCCCGGTCTTCCACACCCTGCGCGTCGCCTCCGTGCAGCCGTTGTGCGAGGACGCGGCGGCCGTCAGCTTCGAGATCCCGGAGGAGCTGGCCGAGGAGTTCGCCTTCGCGCCCGGACAGTCGCTCACGCTGCGGCGCGAGATCGACGGACGGGACGAGCGGCGCTCGTACTCGATCTGCTCCCCGGCCGGTTCGGTGCCGCGCATCGGGGTGCGGGTGGTGCCGGGCGGCCTGTTCTCGGCGTGGCTCGTGCAGGACGTACGCCCCGGCGACACCGTCGAGGTGATGGCCCCCACCGGCTTCTTCACCCCCGACCTGACCACGCACGGCCATCACGTGCTGATCGCTGCGGGCTCCGGCATCACGCCCATGGTGTCCATCGCCGAGTCCGTCCTGGCCGCGGACTCCCGCTCGACCGTCACCCTCTTCTACGGAAACCGGCGCACCGGCACGGTGATGTTCGCCGACGAGCTGGCGGACCTGAAGGACCTGTATCCGGCCCGTTTCCAGCTCGCCCATGTGCTGTCGCGCGAGCCCCGGGAGGCCGAGGTGCTCTCCGGCCGCCTCGACGCCGAGCGGCTCGCGGCGCTCGTCGACGCCCTGGTCGACGTGAAGGCGGCAGACCACTGGTGGCTGTGCGGCCCGCACGGCATGGTCCGTGACGCCCAGGAGGTCCTCGCCGGTCTCGGGGTGCCCGGCGACCGCGTCCATCAGGAGCTGTTCTACGCCGACGACGAGCCCGTACGGGAAGTGCGTCACGAGGAGGCCGCCGTCGAGGGGGCCGTCAGCCAGGTGACCATCACCCTCGACGGGCGCTCCACCACCGCCGCCCTCGCCCGGGACCGGAGCATCCTCGACGGCGCCCAGAAGACCCGCCCCGATCTGCCGTTCGCCTGCAAGGGCGGCGTCTGTGGCACCTGCCGGGCCTTGGTCACCGACGGCAAGGCCGACATGCGCCGCAACTTCGCCCTCGAAACGTCCGAGGTCGACGCGGGGTACGTGCTCACCTGCCAGTCGTATCCGGTCTCCGAGACGCTGACCGTCGACTACGACAGCTGAGCCGACACGGGAGTCGATCCCTGCCTCTTCATGCGCGCGGACCCCATAAAGCGGCCTTATGGGGTCATAGATCGGGCCCGACTACTGACTTAGGCATGCCTTAGTTTAGGCTCCGGGTGAGTACTCCTGATCGATCATCGCTCGAAGGGAACCTGAACATGTCTCGCCCCCTGCGGGTAGCCATAGTCGGAGCCGGCCCCGCCGGGATCTACGCCGCCGACGCGCTGTTGAAGTCCGCAGTGGCCGTCGAGCCCGGCGTGTCCATCGACCTCTTCGAGCGGATGCCGGCCCCGTTCGGCCTGATCCGCTACGGCGTCGCCCCCGACCACCCGCGCATCAAGGGCATCATCAACGCCCTGCACCAGGTGCTCGACAAGCCGCAGATCCGTCTCTTCGGCAACGTCGACTACCCGGGCGACATCAACCTGGACGACCTGCGTGCCTTCTACGACGCGGTGATCTTCTCCACGGGCGCCACGGCAGACCGGGCCCTCGACATACCCGGCATCGACCTCGACGGCTCGTACGGGGCGGCGGACTTCGTCTCCTGGTACGACGGGCACCCGGACGTGCCGCGCACCTGGCCCCTGGAGGCGGAGAAGGTCGCCGTCCTCGGCGTCGGCAACGTCGCGCTCGACGTGGCGCGAATCCTCGCCAAGACCGCCGACGAACTGCTGCCGACCGAGATCCCGGCGAACGTGTACGACGGCATCAAGGCCAACAAGGCTCTTGAGGTCCACGTGTTCGGCCGCCGTGGCCCGGCGCAGGCGAAGTTCAGCCCGATGGAGCTGCGGGAGCTGGACCACTCCCCGAACATCGAGGTCATCGTCGACCCCGAGGACATCGACTACGACGACGGCTCGATCGCCACCCGGCGGGGCAACAAGCAGGCCGACATGGTCGCCAAGACCCTGGAGAACTGGGCCATCCGCGATGTCGGCGACCGGCCGCACAAGCTGTTCCTGCACTTCTTCGAGTCGCCGACCGAGATCCTCGGCGAGGACGGCAAGGTCGTCGGTCTGCGCACCGAGCGCACCACTCTCGACGGCACCGGCAACGTCAAGGGCACCGGCGAGTTCAAGGACTGGGACCTCGGCGCGGTGTACCGGGCCGTCGGCTACCTCTCCGACAAGCTGCCCAAGCTGCCCTGGGACATGGAGACGGGCACTGTCCCGGACAAGGGCGGCCGGGTGATGGAGGAGACCGGCGAGCACCTGCAGTCGGCGTACGTCACCGGCTGGATCCGGCGCGGGCCCGTCGGCCTGATCGGCCACACCAAGGGTGATGCCAACGAGACGGTCGCCAGCCTGCTGGACGACCACGCCAACGGCCGTTTGCACACGCCTGTTTCGCCTGGTCCGGAGGCTGTGGATGCGTTCCTCGCCGAGCGGGGCGTCCGCTTCACCACGTGGGACGGCTGGTACCGCCTGGACGCCGCGGAGAAGGCGCTGGGCGAGCCCCAGGGCCGCGAGCGCGTGAAGCTCGTCGAGCGCGAGGACATGCTCAGGGCGAGCGGCGCGTAACAACGACCGACCGCCACCGGTTCCGCGGACCGGCACTGATCCAACCGGCCGGCACCGGTTCACCGGCCATGTGGGGCCCCGTCACTGCGACGGGGCCCCACTCGCGTTCGCCCGAGGTTCGCCCGCCTTGCTTTGTGAAACCGATCGGTTTACTGTTCCTGATGAAGGGAAACCGATCGGTTTCCAGGTGTTCGTGTACTGAGTTCGGAGAGTGACATGACTGCTATCGAGGGTTCCGTCGTCCTGGTGACCGGCGGCAGCAGGGGGATCGGCAAGGCGCTGGTGGAAGGGCTTTTCGAGCGGGGGGCGAAGAAGGTGTATGCCACGGCCCGCGATCCGCGGACGGTCACGCATCCCCGGGCGGTCCCGCTGGCGCTGGAGGTCACCGACCCCGCGTCCGTCGCGGCGGCGGCCGAGCAGGCCGGCGACGTCACCATCCTGATCAACAACGCCGGGGTCTCCGTGAACGCGTCCTTCCTGGAGGCGCCGGTCGAGGATGTGCGCCGGGACTTCGAGACGAACTTCTACGGACCGCTGCTCACCGCGCGGGCGTTCGTCCCGGTCATCGAGCGCAACGGCGGCGGCCACATCCTGAACGTCCACTCCGTGCTGTCGTGGATCGGCCTCGCCGGCTCGTACAGCGCGTCCAAGGCCGCGGTCTGGTCCCAGACCAACTCCCTGCGGCTCGACCTCAAGCCGCGTGGGATCGGTGTCACCGGGCTCCACGTCGGTTACGTCGACACGGACATGACGGCGAAGATCGACGCCCCCAAGGCCTCGCCCGAGGATGTGGCCTCCCAGGCGCTCGACGGCATCGAGAGCGGAGCGTTCGAGGTGCTGGCCGACGATCTGTCCCGCCAGGTGAAGTCCGGGCTGTCCGCGGACCTCTCGGTCCTGTATCCGCAGCTCGTCGCCTAGCCTCCAGCAACCGCGTCGGCAGTAGACCGATCGGTTTTGGGGGCCCTCCCCGACGGAGGTACCCTCCGCTCATGGCCAGTACGGACAAGACATCCACGAGGGACCGGCTGCTCGACGCGGCCACGGAGCTCTTCTATCGCGACGGCGTCTCCATCGGAGTCGAGGCGCTGTGCCGGGCCGCCGGGGTGTCGAAGCGCTCGATGTACCAGCTCTACGCCAGCAAGGACGAGGTGCTCGCGGCGAGCCTGGAGCGGCGTGCGCCGGAGTACGCGCGGCAGTTGGACCTCGACCCCGACGACACCCGGCCGCCCCGTGCCCGGATCCTGCACGTCTTCGAGTTGCTGGAGCAGGCCTCGACGCGGGACGACTACTGCGGCTGCCCGTTCCTGTCCGCCCTGGTCGAGGTGAAGGACCCCGAGCATCCGGCGAGGGCCGTCGCCCTGCGGGCCAAGGGCGCCCTGACCGAGGCGTTCCGCGTCGAGGCCGAGCGCGGCGGCGCCCGCGACCCCCAGCTCCTCGCCCGCCAGCTCACCCTCGTCTTCGACGGAGCAAGCGCCCGAGCCGGAGCAAAGGCAGAAACCCTGGCCGGCCTGACCACCACAACGGCAACGGCCTTGCTGGACGCGGCGGGCGTCGCATAAAACGAGGACCGCGCACGGGCCCTACGGGGCTGAGCCGGGAGACCCACCCGCGCCAGCCACGCCCTCCAGGGGCGCGAGGAACTGCGCGCTCAGCCACGAACAACCGACAGCCGCAAACCTCCCCGCGCCCCCTCAGGGGCGCGGGGAACGGCGCGCCAAGCCACAGCCGACCCGCAGACGCAAGACTTCCCCGCACCCCCTTCAGGGGTGCGGGGAACTGCGCGCTCAGCCACAGCCAACCCGCAGCCGACAAGCACAAGCTCACCTACGCCTCCCCGCCCAACCGGCGGAGCCACTCGTACGCGGCCCGAGCCGTGAACTCGGCCTGCCCACCCCGCAACAGCAACCCCACCGTCGCGAACGCCGGATCATCGGCCTGCCCCGCGACGTACGGGACCGCGATGCACCGCATCCCGGCCGCGTGCGCCGCGGCGGCCCCCGGCGCGGCGTCCTCAAGGACGACGCAGTCCCCGGGAACCGCCCCGAGCCGCCGTGCCGCCTCCAGGAAGACATCCGGAGCGGGCTTGCCGGAGGCGACCTCCTCCGCCGAGACGATCGTCCGCAGATACGCGGACAGCCCCGTGCCCGCCAGGATCGCCTCGATGGCCTCGCGCGACGACCCCGAGGCCACAGCCATCGGCACACCCTCCCCGGCCAGCAGCTCCACGAACTTGCGCATCTCCGGGTAGACCGGGGTGGACGCGCGGGCCAGCTCCAGATAGCGCCGGTTCTTGTCCGCGAGGAGCACGTCCAGCGGGGCCTCCAGGGCGTACCGCTCCCTCCAGAGCGCGATCGTCTCCTGCGTGCTGATGCCGACGTACCGCTCGTGGTCCGCCCAGGTGAAGTCCGTGATGCCCTGCCCGGCGAGCGTCTGCCGTCCCGCCTCGTAGTAGTTCGGCTCGCTGTCCACGAGCGTTCCGTCGAGATCGAAGATGACCGAAGTGCTGCCGAGATTGCTCATGGGATCCAGGATGCCGGGTCCCGAAAGCCGACGATCAACCCCGGGCCGCACCCACGGTCAACCCGGGCCGTACGCTCCGGTCACCCCTGGGCCGTACGCCCGATCGACTCCACCAACGGCAGCATCCGCTGCGGCACCCGCTCGCGCAGCGCGACCTCGGTCCGGGTGCGGACGACGCCCGGCAGGCTGATCAGAGCCTGGATCACATCCTCCAGATGGCCGTTGTCCCGCGCGACGACCCGCGTCAGCAGATCCCCGCCACCGGTGATCGAGAACGCCTCGATGATCTCCGGTACGGCCGCCAACGCGTCCCCCACGTCGTCGAGATGCCCCTGGGTGACCTCGATGTGCACGAACGCGAGCACCGGGTGCCCGAGCGCGGCGGGGGAGAGCGAGGGACCCGTACCGGTGATCACGCCGTCCCGCTCCAGCCGGTCGAGCCGCGCCTGCAGGGTGCCGCGGGCGACGCCGAGGATGCGCGCGTACTCGCGCACGCTGGTGCGCGGCTGCTCCATGAGCAGCCGCAGGATGCGGGTGTCGAGCTCGTCCACGGCCATGGTCCGTTGGTCTCCCTGCGGTCTGGGATGATCGTTCCCGACTGTACCAATGGCTCAGTCGATCACGAGCCGGTTGAGCCACTGCCCTCGCACTGCTTACCTTGTGGGTATCCATGGCGCGGACACGCGTCATTCATGGCGCCGCGAAGCGCCGGACGGCAAGGAAGCCGGATCCGGACCCGCGGCGCCATTGCCATGTCCTGAAGGCACGTCTTGAACAAGGCACGTCCTGACGGTGGGGTCGACACGAAGTGGGGGCGGGCTGCCGACGGTGAAGAAGATGTTCATGGCTCCGGATCCGGGCCTGGCACGGCTGCGGATCTCGCTGCGGGCGGTGCTCGGCATCGGTCTCGCGGTGGCCGCGTCGGAGCTGGCCGGACTCTCGCTGCCCGCCTCGATCACGGGCGGTCTCGCCGCGCTCCTCGCGCTGTTCACCGTCAGCGACCCGACCGTGCGCGGCCAGGCGGTCACCACCGCCCTGCTGCCCGTCGTCGGCTTCCCCGTGCTCGCCCTCGCGGCCACGCTCCACTCGATGCCGACCGTCCGCGACGCGATCTGGCTCGCCGTGATCTTCTGCGGGGTGTACGCCCGCCGCTGGGGTCCCCGCGGCCACGCGCTCGGCATCTTCGCGTTCATGACCTTCTTCATCACGCAGTTCCTGCACGCCGTGCCCGGCCAGCTCCCGCAGCTGTACGCCGCGATGGCGCTGGGGCTGGCCGCGTCCTCGGTGGTGCGTTTCGGCGTGTGGTGCATCGAGCGGCGCACCGCTCCGCCCGTCACGCCCGCCGCGCCGGCCGGCCGCGGGCTCTCCCGGCCGACCACCCGCCAGGCCTTCCAGGCGACGGCCGCCTGCGCGTTCGCGATCGCCGCGGGCCAGGTCCTCTCCCACGAGCGCTGGTACTGGGCCGTCGGCACCGCCTGGTGGATCTTCGTCAACACGTCCTCGCGCGGCGAGACCCTCGTACGCGGCTTCCGGCGCGTCGTCGGCACGGTCACCGGCATCGTGGCCGGCCTGCTGATCGCCGTACCGCTGGACGGCGCCCCCGCACCCACCGCGGCGATCGTGGCGGTCTGCGTCTGGGGGATCTTCTACACCGCGGCTCTCTCGTACAGCTGGATGATGTTCTTCGTCACCGTCATGGCCGGCCTGCTCTACGGGCTGCTCGGTGTGCTGCACCCGGGCCTGCTGGGGCTGCGTCTCGCGGAGACCGCCGCCGGCGCGCTCGGCGCCGCGCTCGCCGTCGCGGTGATCCTGCCCGTCACCACGCACGCGGTCACCGACCGCTGGGTGGGCCAGGCCGTACGCGCCGTGCACGGATGCACCGCGGCGGCGGCCCGACGCCTCGCGGGTGACCCCGACGCCGACCCCGCGCCGCAGGCGGCGGAACTGGAGGCGATGCTCGGCCGGGTCCGGTTCGCCCTCGCGCCGCTCGTGCACCCCCTCAACCCGATGCGGGCCCGCAAGGCCCGGGCCCGTCAGGTGCTCGCCCTCCTCGACGACTGCGCCCGGGAGACACGCGGTCTCGCGGCCGTCGTCGCCGACCCGGACGCCTCGTACGACGCCCGCCTGACGGCCGCCTGCGGGCGTGTCGAAGCGGCGGTGGAGGTCCTGGTCGGCGCGGTGCCCGAACGCGCCGTGACGACGACCGCGGGCGCGCCGGGCCACCACTCCGCGGCCCGGGTCCACCACCCCGGCACCGAGCAGGCGCTGGCCCACCTCCATGGCCTGGAACGAGCGCTCGCCGCGCTGGCCACGCCCCTGCGCGGCTCGGCCGCCGTGAGCGCCTGAACCCTCTCCGTACGCACCGCGGTTGGACACATTGCCCATGAATGAGACAGTTTCACCGGTCACGTAGAGGGTGGATCAGGCCGTCGGACGGGTAACCCCGCGGCTGTCAGCCGCACGGAGTCCGCGGGCCGCGCGGGAGCGGTCCGCGGGCGCGGCCGCCTGAGCGCGCACGATGCGCAATGCCCCGCACAGAACCGGCCAACGCCTCACGGGCGACGGAACCGGCGGGCCGACGGCCGAGGCCTCCCGTCTGGTCTAGGCCATTGACTGCTACCGTCGCCCCGAACGGCTTGGGTACCGAGAGGGGACGGCAGTGGCGGACGACGACGGACGGCGGCGACGGGCCTACATCGGCTCCTTCACGGCGGCAGGGGGCCTCGGTGTCCTCACCGCGGCCGTGGACGAGGAGAGCGGCGCCCTGACGCTGCTGGGCGCCGTGAACAGCGTCGCCGACCCCTCGTATCTCGCCCTGTCGCCCGCCGGGGACATGCTCTACGCGGTGAGCGAGACGGCCGACGGCGCGATCGCCGCGTACCGGCTGAAGGGCGATGAGCCTTCCCTGGCCGGCCCGTTGGTGCCGGTCGGCGGCAGCGGACCCACCCATCTGAGCCTCTTCGACGGGCACGTCCTGACGGCCAACTACGGCTCCGGCAGTGTCAGCGCCGTCCCGATCCGCCACGACGGGAGCCTCGCCACCGCCTCCGGTGTGCTGCGGCACAAGGGATCGGGCCCGCACGGCCAGCGCCAGCAGGGCCCGCACGCCCACCACGTGCAGCCCGACCCGAGCCGCCGCTGGGCCGTGAGCGTCGACCTCGGAACCGACTCGGTACGCGTGTGCGCGCTGCGGGACGGAGCGCTCGCCCTGCACCGCGAGTTCGCGCTGCGGCCCGGCTCGGGGCCCCGCCACCTGGCGTTCCACCCGGACGGCGAGCGCGCGTACGTCCTCAACGAGCTCGCGCCGACCGTCACGGCCTGTCGGTGGGACGCCGTCGAGGGAGCGCTCCGGCCGGTCGGTGAGACGTCCGTGCTGCCGGACCTCCCCGACGGAGACGCCTACCCGTCCGGCATCGTCGTGTCGCCCGACGGCCGCTTCCTGTGGACCGCCACGCGCGGCCAGGACGTCCTCTCCGTGCTCGTGCCCGGCCCGCCCGGCGAAGGGCCCCGACTGGTCACCACAGTGCCCTGTGGGGGCACCTGGCCGCGGGCGCTCGCCCTCGACCCGACCGGGCGCTTCCTGTACGTGGCGAACGAGCGCTCGGGAAACGTCACGTGGTTCGAGGTGGACCAGGACACGGGCGTGCCGAAGCGGGGCGGCTCGGTCAAGGCACCCGCGGCGTCCTGCGTGGTGCTCGACTAGGACACCGGCGGGGAGGACCGCCAGGACATCCGAGGGAAGAACCCCGAAACCCCGAAGGGCCCGGCTCCGGTCAGCGGAGCGGGCCCTTCGGGATTTGTGCGTGTGCGACTGCGGCCCGCGTCAGCGGACCGGCGCGCCCTGCGGCTGCGGGGGCGCGATGCCCAGCGCCGAGGTGTACTTCGCGAGCGCCAGCTTGCCGATCGCCGGGTACGGGCCCAGCGCCTCGGCGGCGGAGCAGCCCGCCTCCTTCGCGGCGGCGTCGAGCAGCCCCGCGTCCAGCTCGGGACCGATCAGGTACGGGGCGAGCGCAAGCTGCTGCGAGCCCGAGGAGCGCAGCTGCTCGGCGGTGGCCGCGATCGCGCCGTCCACGTCGAGCGCCGCCGCCATCACGGGCACGGCGAGCCGCGCGGCGAGCAGCATGCCGGTGATCCCGGCCGCCTGCACGGCCTCGTCGCCGCCCACGGACGCCAGGATGATGCCGTCCGCGGCCGTGGCCACGGTGAACAGCCGGGCGCGGTCGGCGCGGGCCAGACCGGCCTCGGACAGCCGCACGTGCAGCCCCTCGGCGAGCAGCGGGTGCGGGCCGAGTACATCGGTCAGCTCGGCCGCCACGCGGCTGTCCATGACGGCCTGGCGGACCCGGCGCAGCAGCGCGCCGTCCGGACCCGCGAGCAGCGGCACGACCACGGCGACCGGGCCGTCGGGCTCCACCACGTCCACACCGGCGGCGCGGGCCTGCTCGAAACGCGCGATGCGCTCCTCGGAGGCGTGCGCGAGTACGGACTGGAGCGTGGGGAACTCCGAGTCGTCCCCGTCGAGGTACCCGATCCGGCCGTCGAGACCGGGGAGTTCGGAGCGCGCGATGCTCACGACCTCCTCGGCGAGGCTGCGGGTGGCGGCGCTGGGCATGCCCGGCACCGCGAGGACGAGCGCGGGCGCGCCCTCGGGAGCCGCCAACGGTTCCGGTCGGCGGTGCCGGCCGGGCTGGCGGGGTCGCGGCATTCGTACTGGCAGGCCGGACGCGGGCCCAGTGGGGGAGCTCATGGCGCCGAATGTTACTGGTTTCCTGGGCTCCCCTGTTCGGGGAGGGTGCAGGTGAGCGGTATCCGTCCGGTTTTGTCTGATGAGTTACGGACGGATTGATCTCACTGGCTGTCCACGGATCAAGGGGAGTGCGTCGGTCGGTGGGGGTCCGGGGGCTCCGCGGTGTCCGTCACGACGTACAGCATGCTCTCGTCGCGCGGCAGCGTCAGCCGGTCGTCGGCCAGGTCGACGGCGATGCGTACGGCACCGTCGAGCGGGTCGCCCGCTGCCGGGACCTGCCGGGCGTAGGGCAGCCGCTTCGCCAGGGCGTCCCGCAGCGGTACGAGGAGGGGGTCGCCCATCTTGAAGAGACCACCCGTGAGAGCGACGTGGACTTCTCCCGGTCCCTCGTCCGGGCACACCGCGGCCGCCGAGTCGGCGATGTGCCGGGCCGCGGCGGCAAGGATGTCCGACGCCACCGGGTCGTCGTCGGCGCAGGCGGCCACCTCGGGGGCGAAGGACGCCAGCACGGCGGGGCGGTCCGAGCGCGGATAGAGCTGCCCCGGCAGCGCCGAGGCCGAGCCGAACATCTCCTCGGCGCGGCTGAGGAGCGCGGCGGAGCCGCCGGGCCGTCCGTCGTCGGCGCGCAGCGCCGCTTCGAGTCCGGCCCGCCCGATCCACGCGCCGCTGCCGCAGTCGCCGAGCAGATGGCCCCAGCCGTCCGCCCTGCGCCAGCTCTTGAGATCCGTGCCGATCGCGATCATCCCCGTGCCGCCCGCGACGACCGCGCCCACCCGCTGTCCCAGCGCACCCGTGTACGCCGTGACGGCGTCGGCGACCAGCGCGAGCCTCCGTACGCCGAGCTCGCGGGCCAGCGCCGACGGCAGATCGGCGCGCAGCGAATCGCCCAGGGTGGTGAGACCGGCGGCGCCGATCGCGATCGCCCGGAGCCCCTCGACCCCGGTCCCGGCCGTCAACCGCCGGGCCATCGGCACCAGTTGTTCGAGGAGATGCCCGGCGTCGATGCCCCGGGGGCCGGTACGCACCGGCTCCCGGGAGGCCAGCGGAGCCGTGACCGGGCCGCCGTCGACGGCCAGGACGACACGCAGCCCCGAACCCCCGGAATCCACAGCCAGTACGCCCGACACCCCCGACGTCCCGCCGGGACGGGTCACGGCAGCCGCCAGTCCACGGGGGCGCCGCCCTGGCGGGCCAGCAGGTCGTTGGCCCGGCTGAACGGACGCGAACCGAAGAAGCCGCGGTCCGCCGACATCGGTGACGGATGCGACGACTCCACCGACGGCAGATCGCCCAGCAGCGGCCGGAGATTGCGGGCGTCGCGCCCCCACAGGATCGACACCAGCGGACGTCCGCGCGCGGCCAGTGCCCGTATCGCCTGCTCGGTGACCTCTTCCCAGCCCTTGCCGCGGTGGGCGGCCGGCTTGCGCGGGGTC
Source organism: Streptomyces umbrinus (assembly GCF_030817415.1). Classification (NCBI taxonomy): domain Bacteria; kingdom Bacillati; phylum Actinomycetota; class Actinomycetes; order Kitasatosporales; family Streptomycetaceae; genus Streptomyces; species Streptomyces umbrinus. The sequence continues at coordinate 10,532,764 of NZ_JAUSZI010000002.1, forward strand.
GTGGTCAGCGCCTTGTTGAGCAACAGCACGCCCTGCTGGGTCCAGGGAGTCAGGTCGCCGTTCGTCGGCGGGGGCAGGCCCAGGTCGGTGGTCAGCTCCCGGTAGATGTTGATGAGGCTGCCGGGCAGCGGACGCACCTCGGGTGCGACCGAGAACGACAGCCCCACCGCGTGTCCCGGGGTCGGATAGGGGTCCTGGCCGACGATGAGGACCCGGACGTCGTCGAAGGGTTGCTGGAAGGCGCGGAGCACGTTCGGGCCCGCCGGTAGATAGGTGCGTCCCGCGGCGATCTCCGCGCGCAGGAAGTCCCCCATCTCGGCGATCCGTCCGGCCACGGGTTCGAGGGCTTTCGCCCAGCCCTGTTCGACGATTTCATGCAACGGTCGTGGTGCCACGGCGTCACCCTACTGCCGTACGCGCATGGTCGATCAACCGGTGGTCGCCGCACGGCCCGGGGTGGTATGTGCGGTGACAGCGGCGGGTGTTGGGGCCCCGGAGGGTGGCGGGGGCCAGCCCGGTCCCGGGGCTCAATCGATCACCGCGGCCCGTACGCAGAGGACGTCCGGCAGATGGGACGCCAGCTGCTGCCAGCTGTCCCCGTCGTCCGCCGACGCGAACACCTCGCCGTTGCGATTGCCGAAGTACACGCCCGCCGGGTCCGCGTCGTCCGTGCACATGGCGTCGCGCAGCACCGTGCCGTAGTGATCCTCCTGCGGCAGCCCCGCCGAGAGCGGCTCCCAGCTCCTTCCCGCGTCCGCCGTGCGGAAGACACGGCATCGGTGCTCGGCGGGAACCCGGTCCGAGTCGGCGTTGATGGGAAAGACGTAGGCGGTGTCACCGCGATGCGGATGTGCCGCCGCGGCGAAGCCGAACGTGGACGGCAGGCCCTCGCCGATGTCCGTCCACTGCGCCCCGGCGTCGTCGCTGCGGTAGACGCCCCAGTGGTTCTGCAGATACAGGCGGTCAGGGGTCGTCGGGTCCTGCGCGATCTTGTGCACGCACTGGCCGAACTCCGGGTTCGGATCCGGCAGGAACACCGCCTCGACACCGGAGTTGGACGGCTCCCAGCTCTCCCCGCCGTCCTTCGTGCGGAAGACGCCGGCCGTGGAGACGGCGACCGTCACCGCTCGCGGGTCGCGCGCGTCCGTGAGGACGGTGTGCAGGCCCTCTCCGCCGCCGCCGGGCACCCACTTCGAGCGGGTGGGGTGCTCCCAGAGGGGACGGACGAGCTCGAAGGACTCGCCGCGGTCCGTCGAGCGGTACAGCGCCGCCGGTTCCGTGCCCGCGTACACCACGTCCGGCTCGGCCGCCGCCGGGTGCAGCTGCCACACGCGCTCCAGCGAAGCGCCCGTGTCCTGGGGGAACTTGACGGCGGCCTTGGCCGGCTCCGTCCAGGTGCGGCCCAGGTCGTCGGAGTGGAACACGGACGGGCCCCAGTGCGCGCTGTCGCCGCCGACGAGGAGCCGCGGCACGTCACCACGGGTGTCGATCGCGACCGAATAGACCGCCTGGGCATTGAAATACGGACTGTCGTCGAACTCCCAGGCACCGCCGCGCCGCCGCCCGATGAACAGTCCCTTGCGTGTGCCTACCGTGAGCAGTACCTCGGCCATGCCGGCCACCTCCGGACGTCGGTGTCTCAGATATCGGCCAGTCTGCACCCCGGCACTGACAGTCACCCCCGGACGCGACATTCGTGCAGGTCAGAACGTTTCTTCGGTGGCGCCGACGATGTGGGGTACGTCTCCTGAGCAACAGGGCGGTGGCGTTCGTATGGGAGGGCGTCGGTGTGCTGGTGATGAGGGAGGGCCCGCGATGGCGGCGTTACGAGGTCCGAGGGCGTTGCTGTGGCGTTGGTGGCCCAATCCGCTGCGACGCCGCAGCGACAGGCTGGAGGCCTGGGCCGTGCTCGCCACCTGGCTGCTCGTCCTGCTCGCCGGGATGATCGCGGGACTGGCGGCCGCTCAGTCGGTCGAGCGCACCCTCGCCAGGGAGCGCGTCGAGTGGCGGCCCGTACCCGCACTGCTCACCGAGCGAGCGCCCGGCACCAGGGAAGCCGGTGTGGAGCGGGTGTGGGCGAAGGTCCGCTGGACCGCGCCCGACGGTACGGCCCACGAGGGCCAGACCCGGGTCGACCCCGGCAGCACGGCCGGCACCCCGGTCACCGTCTGGACCGACCCCGACGGCCTCCTCGTCACCAGGCCCGCGACGGAGGCCCAGGCCGCTCTGCGGGCGGCGATGATCGGCATTCTGATCGGAGTGAGTGCCGCGGCCGTGCCCTTCGCCGGCGGGCGGGTGGTCCGCGGCCGTCTGGAACGGCGGCGGATGGACGAGTGGGACACGGAGTGGGAGCGGGTCGGTCCCCAGTGGGGCTGGAAGACCGGCTGAGGGGGCGGACCGCGGTGGCGTGAACACCGCGGCCGCCCGCGGCATGTTGTGTGCCCCGTGAAACAATCCGCACGTTCACGGAGCGGCTCACGGAGGCGGAGGCAGCGGCGGCGATGCGTTCGGACCAGCCGGAGAGAGCCGGGACGACGGGTTCGCACCATCCGGAGGGAGCCGCAGAGGCGACGCATTCGGAGGATCCAGACCAGGACCCCGAGAAGGGCGCGCTGGACGAGGCGGCGAGGGTCTTCGTCGGCGTGCGGCGGCAGCTCTTCGGCATCGCCTACCGCATGCTCGGCAGCGCTGCGGAGGCCGAGGACGTGGTCCAGGAGGCCTGGCTGCGCTGGCAGTCGACGGACCGCACGGTCGTCCTGGACCCGCCCGCCTATCTCGCCACCGTGACGACCCGTCTGGCGATCAACGTCGCCCAGTCCGCACGCGTGCGCCGCGAGACGTACGTCGGCCCGTGGCTTCCCGAACCCGTGGACACCAGCCTCGACCCGCAGGTGGGGGCCGAACGGGGCGAGGCGGTGGAGCTCGCGGTGCTCCTGATCCTGGAGAAACTGACGCCGACGGAACGGGCGGCCTACGTCCTCCGCGAGGCGTTCGACTACCCGTACGAGCAGATCGCGGCCATCCTCGAAACGGGGCAGGCCAACGCCCGTCAGCTGGTCAGCCGGGCGCGCCGACACCTGGCCGCCGAGCGGCGGGAGCCGGTGGACGCGGGCGAGCACCGGCGGCTGCTCGAAGCCTTCCTGGCGGCGGCGCGGACGGGTGACCTCGCGGTACTCGAAGAGCTGCTCGCCGAGGACGTCGTCAGCTACTCGGACGGCGGGGGAGTGCGTGGCGCGTCGAGGATCCCGGTGCTCGGCAGTGCCCGCGTCGCCAAATACCTGGCGGCCTTCGCGCCGAGGTTCTGGCCCGGCGCCGAGGTCGAGTGGGCCGAGGCGAACGGCCGCCCGGCCGTGCTCGTCTCCCACGAGGGCCGAGCCGTCGCCCTGCTCGCCGTCGACGCCTCCGCGCAGGGCATCGAGCGGATCATGTGGGTGATGAACCCCGCCAAGCTCGACCCGTACGTCCGGTCGCTGTCGGGTCCTCGCAGCACTTCGTAGCAGGCGGGCGCCGGGAGGAGAGCCGGGCGGCGCCAGGAAGAGGACCGCGGCTGTCACAAACCCGGACCCTGTCCGGTCCACATGGTCAGCAGGTCCGATTCCGTCGGACGAAACCGGAAGGTTTGCACCATGAAGATCGTAGTCATCGGCGGCACTGGGCTCATCGGGTCGAAGTTGGTGGAGAGGCTCAGGGCGGACGGCCACGAGGTCCTGCCCGCCTCGCCGAACACCGGCGTCAACAGCATCACGGGCGAGGGCCTGGACGACGCGCTCAAGGGCGCCTCGGTCGTCGTCGACGTGTCCAACTCGCCCTCCTTCGAGGACAGCGCGGTGCTGGAGTTCTTCCGCACGTCCACAGGCAACCTCGTCGCGGCCGAGTCCGCGGCGGGCGTGGGACACCACGTGGCCCTGTCGGTCGTGGGGAGCGAACAGCTGCCCGACTCGGGCTACCTGCGCGCCAAGGTCGCCCAGGAGGAGCTGATCAAGGGCTCCGGGATCCCGTACACCATCGTCCGCGCCACCCAGTTCTTCGAGTTCGTGAAGGGCATCGCTGCAGGATCCACCGAGGGCGACACGGTCCGGCTGCCCTCCTCGCTCCTCCAGCCGCTCGCGTCCGACGACGTGGTCGCGGCGGTCGCCCGGGCCGCCGAGGCGGCTCCGCTGAACGGCACCACCGAGGTGGCGGGCCCCGAGGAGCTCCACCTCGACGAGTTCGTCCGCACGGGCCTGGCGGCCGAGAAGGACCCGCGCGAGGTCGTCACCGACGAGTCCGTGGGCTACTTCGGCGCGCACCCCCAGGGGCGCGAGCTGCTGCCCGGCCCCGACGCCCACGTCGCCGGGACGAGCTTCACGGAATGGCTCGGCCGCCAGAAGTAGGCCGCGTAAGCAAGCAGGCCGCGTCAGAGGCAGGTCCCGTCAGACGGAACGGTGGTACTGGTCCGGCACGTGCACATCGCCCCCGAGTTCGCGGGCCGCGTGCCGGGCCCACGACGGGTTGCGCAGCAGTTCCCGGCCGAGCAGAACGGCGTCCGCCTCACCGTTGGCGACGATCTTCTCGGCCTGCTCGACATCGGTGATGAGACCGACGGCCGCGACGGCCATCGACGTCTCGCCCTTCACGCGCGCGGCGAAAGGCACCTGGTAGCCCGGCCCGACGGGGATGCGTACGCCGGACGCGTTGCCGCCCGTGGAGACGTCGAGCAGGTCCACGCCGTGGGCGGTCAGTTCGGCGGCGAAGCGGACCGTGTCGTCGGCCGTCCAGCCGTTCTCCTCCAGCCAGTCGGTGGCCGAGACGCGGAAGAACAGCGGCTTGTCGTCCGGCCACACCTCGCGCACGGCGTCCACGACTTCGAGGGCGAAGCGCACGCGGTTCTCGTACGAGCCGCCGTACGCGTCGGTGCGCCGGTTGGAGTGCGGGGAGAGGAACTCGCCGACCAGGTAGCCGTGCGCGCCGTGGATCTCGGCGACCTCGAAGCCGGCGTCCAGCGCCCGCCGCGCGGCGTCGGCGAACTGGCCGACGATCTCCTTGATCCCGTCCACCGTCAGCTCGGTCGGCACGGGGTGGTTCTCGTCGAAGGCCACCGGGCTCGGTCCGAGCGGCTGCCAGCCGTACGCGTCCGGGCCCACGGGCGCGCCGCCCTTCCAGGGGCGGTCTGTCGAGGCCTTGCGGCCGCCGTGCCCGAGCTGGATCGCGGGAACCGTGCCCTGGGACACCAGGAACCGCGTGATCCGCCGGAACGCCTCGACCTGGGTGTCGTTCCAGATGCCCAGGTCGTACGGCGAGATCCGCCCCTCGGGGCTGACCGCGGTGGCCTCGACGATGATCAGGCCCGTCCCGCCGGCGGCCCGCGCCGCGTAGTGCGCGAAGTGCCAGTCGTTCGGGGCGCCCGTCTCCGGGCCCTCCGGCGCGGCCGAGTACTGGCACATCGGCGGCATCCAGACCCGGTTCGGGACGGTCAGATCGCGCACGGTGTAGGGCTCGAAGAGCGCGCTCACGGCGGACTCCAATTCGTGACGGGGCCGGGTTACGACTCGTACGATAGGCATCGTAGTACGGCGGATGTCAAACTACGAGACCTCTCGTACAATGAGGTTCTCCGGAGATCTCGGACCTCAGATCTCCGGCCCCGACGGACTGGAGCCGCCGTGACGACCGCCGCCCCCACCAGCAGCAGCCGCGACCTTCCGCACCCCGGGCGCGCGGAGATCCGGCTGGAGGCCGTGCTGCACGCTCTCTCCGATCCGATGCGGCTGTCGGTCGTGCGAGAGCTCGCCGCCGACGGCGACGATCTCTCCTGTTCGCACTTCGACCTGCCCGTCACCAAGTCCACGACCACGCACCACTTCCGGGTGCTGCGCGAGGCGGGCGTGATCCGGCAGATCTACCGGGGCACCGCCAAGATGAACGGGCTGCGGCGGGACGACCTAGACGACCTCTTCCCGGGGCTTCTCGACAGTGTCCTCGCCGCCGCCGCTCGCCAGGCCGTCCGCCTCGGGAGCGGCTGAACCGCCCTTCGAGGGAAGGTGGTTGAAGAGCAGGTTCAGCACGATCGCGGTGAGACAGCCCGCGCTGATACCGCTGTTCATCACCGTCTGGAACCAGTCGGGGAACTTCGCGTACACCGTCGGCACTCCGACCGGCAGCATCCCGACGGCGACCGAAACGGCCACCACCGTCAGGTTGTTGTTGCCCTTGAAGTCGACCTGGGCCAGCGTCCGCAGCCCGCTCGCGGCGACCGTGCCGAACATGACCAGGCCCGCGCCGCCGAGCACCGGAGCAGGTATGGCCGCGACCACCGCGCCCAGCTTGGGCAGCAGGCCGAGCAGGACGAGGATGCCGCCGGCGGTGGCGACCACCCAGCGGCTGCGGACCCGTGTCATGCCGACGAGACCGACGTTCTGCGCGTACGCCGTGTACGGGAACGTGTTGAAGACACCGCCGAGGACCGTCGACAGGCCGTCCGCGCGCAGGCCGTCGGCGAGCGAGCGGGGCTCGATCTTCCGGTCGGTCATCTCGCCGACCGCGATGAAGTCACCGGTCGTCTCCGTCATCGTCACCAGCGCCACGACCAGCATCGAAGCGATCGCCGACGCCTCGAACGTGGGGGCGCCGAAGTGGAACGGCGTGCTGATGCCGAGCCAGTCCGCGTTCCCGACCCCGTCGAAGTCCGTGAAGCCGAACGGCACGGCGACCGCGAGCCCCACCGCGATGCCGAGTAGCACCGCGATCCGGCTCAGGAAGACCGGCGCGAACCGCTGCACGGCGAGCACGACCGCCAGGACGAAGGCCGCGAGCGCGAGGTTCTTCGGTTCGCCGAAGTCAGGTGAACCCACCCCGCCTGCCGCCCAGTTGCCCGCCACCGGCAGCAGCGAGAGCCCGATGATCAGGATCACCGTGCCCGTGACGAGCGGCGGGAAGAACCGCAGCAGCTTCCCGAAGACCGGCGCCAGCAGGATGATCGCCAGCCCGGCGACGATCACCGACCCGTAGATCGCGGGCAGTCCGCCGCCGCCCGTACCGATCAGCACCATCGGCGACACGGCCGCGAAGGTGCAGCCCTGCATGATCGGCAGCCGCACGCCGAAGCGCCAGAAGCCGACGCACTGGATGAGCGTCGCGATGCCGCACAGCAGCAGGTCGGCCGTGATCAGGTACGCCATGTCCGCCGGCGACAGCTTCATCGCGCTGCCGACGATCAGCGGGACCGCGACCGCGCCCGCGTACATGGCGAGGACGTGCTGCAGGCCGAAGGCGGCGAGGTGGCGGACAGGTGGGACCTCGTCCACGGGGTGCACTTGACGTGCGGGGGTGGGGGTTGGGGTTGCCATGGGCACTCCAGGAGCGGCGGGGAGGTGGGGACTGCCTGAGACCGTATGCGGATTACACAGTTTGTTGATTTCCGGTCTGTTGCGGCAGGTGTCATGCCCCGAGAGGTGCGTGGCTATCCGCGGGCTGGATGTGGCTGGTCGCGCAGTTCCCCGAGCCCCTTAAGGGGCGTCTGTTGCGCGGGCTGCTTCCAGTAGGGACTGCCAGTCGGGGAGTTTGACCACGTGCCTGCCCAGGGAGGTGCCCAGTGCTGCCTCCGCCCGTTCTATTGCCTGCCAGCCCTCCCATTCGACCGGGTGCAGGCCCTCCGCCCTCAGCGCAGTCAGCGGGTCGGGCAGTACATCGCGACGCGCGAGCGTGGGCGCGTCCTCCAGGAGTGACGTCACCGTTTCCTTCGCGCAGGGGCGGTTGGTGCCGATGACGCCTGTGGGGCCGCGTTTGATCCAGCCGGCCACGTACTCGCCGGGGGAGACCGAGCCGTCGCGGAGCACGCGGCCCGCGAGGTGGGGCACGGTGCCGAGGCCCGCGTCGAAGGGGAGGCCCTCCAGGGGCACTCCGCGGTAGCCGACCGAGCGCAGGACCAACTGGGCCTCGATGTCCTCGAATCGGCCCGTCCCCGTCACGCCGCCCCGGCCGTCCGGGAGTGTCCGTTCGAAGCGGACGGCGCCCACGCGCCCGGCGTCCGGGAGGAGTTCGACCGGGCGGAGGAAGAAGCGGAGACGGATCCGGCGGGTGCCGGAAGGGCGTGGCTGTTCGGCCCAGCCGCGCAGCACCTCGACGTTGCGGCGCTGTGCGGCGGGCAGCGCGGAGGGGTCGGCGTACGCCGGGTCGAGCGCCAACTCGGCTGGATCCACGACCACTTCGGTGTCCGGCAGGCCGCCCAGTTCGCGCAGCTCCTTGGTGGTGAAGCGGGCCTGTGACGGGCCGCGCCGTCCCACCATCTGGATTTCCCGCACCCGGCTGTCGGCCAGTGCGGCGAGCGCCGACTGGGGCATGTCGGTGGGGCTCAGCTCCGCGGTGCCGCGGGCCAGCATCCGGGTCACGTCCACCGCCACGTTGCCGACGCCGATGACGACCGCCGCCCGCGCGCCGACCACGAAACCGTCGGACAGGGAGTCCGGATGCGCGCTGTACCAGGACACGAACTCGGTCGCCGACCAACTGCCGGGCAGCTCCTCGCCGGGCACCCCGAGATGCCGGTCGGTGGCGGCGCCCACGCAGTACACGACCGCGTGGTAGAGCTCTCGCAGCCGGGCGGCAGGCAGTCCGTCCGGGCCGACCAGGACACCGCCGAGGAACCGGACGCGCTCGTGTTCCAGGACCGTACGCAGATTGTTCTGCAGTGACTTGATCTTCTCGTGGTCGGGTGCCACGCCGTAGCGCACCAGCCCGTACGGGCACGGCAGCCGGTCCAGGACATCCACTCTGACTTCCGGCACCTGGCCCTGCTGGACGAGACCCTGCGCGGTGTACACCCCACTCGGCCCCGAGCCGACGACGGCGACCTGCAGCACGGCTGAGCCCCTTCCCCGAGGAGAACGAGGAGATCGCTGGTGCTTCCAGCATCGCACCGCACGGCGCGCCCGGGGAGGGGCAGAACACGGTGCTGCGCCGACGGGGTGCCCCGCCGGGAACGTATGCGTGCCCATTCGCAGTGAATGTGATCATGCGGTTACGTTGAGTATGTGCTGGAAGCATCCTTTCTTAATCTTTTTGATCGATATGCGCCGGACGGTGTCGTGTCCGTGTGGCCCGCCTGGGAAGTGCGGGAGCACGGGGAGGAGCGCGACACCGCCACGGCGTGGTGCAACGTCCGACTGTCCTTCGACGACGGTGCCCAGGTCGACATGCTTGCCGTGGTGTGCGACGGATGTGTCTCCGTCGAGGACGTACGGGCCCGGCCGGCGCTCTCGCTCGACGACCTGGCGGCTCTTCCGGACTGGATCGAGGGCCCGCTCCTGGAGGCGTGCGGGGGCGCGGTGGAACCGGTGGGCGCCGCGTTGGCCGACGGGGCTCCGGAGAAGCGGCACGCGCGCCCCGCCCGGCCGCGCGGCATCGAGGGCCGGCGCTTCGTCGCCGGGGAGTATCTGGCGGCTCAGGGGGCGGGCCTGGACCCGGTGCTCGCGGTGATGTCCGCGACCGGACACGGCCGCCGACGCGCGCTCAGGCTGATCGCCGGAGCGCGGGACGCGGGTCTGCTGACGCCGCGTCATGTTCGCCGCTGATCCGCCGCCGACCGGGTCGGGCGCCGTCAGGACATGTCGCGCATCCGGCTGATCTCGGCCGTCTGCTGGGCGATCACGTCGTCGGCCATCTCCTCGATCTGAAGGTTGTTGCCCTGGGCCTTCACGTCGGTGGCCATGGTGATGGCCCCGTCGTGGTGGGTGATCATCAGCTTCAGGAAGAGCTCGTCGAACGCCTTGCCCTGTGCCGCCCGCAGCTTCTTGAGCTGCGCCTCGGTCGCCATGCCCGGCATCGGCTCGTGGTCGTGGGACTTGCTCTTCCCGGCACCGCCGTGGTTCTTGAGCCAGCTCTTCATGGTGTTGATCTCGGGTCGCTGCGCGGCCGTGATCCGGTCGGCCAGCCCCTTCACCCGGGTCGACTCGGCGTGCTTCGCGGCGAGTTCCGTCATCTCCAGCGCCTGCGCGTGATGCTCGATCATCATGCGCGCGTAGTCGCGGTCGGCGGTGTTGGGTGAGTCGTCCTCCGCCCGGTGCTTCGCGGCGTCCTCGGCGGAGAGCGTCTGGGCGGCCTCGCCCGGCTTGCCGGGGGCGATGACCGAAGGGCCCGTGCCCGCCGCGGACTTGGACGGGCTCTCGTCGTCCGAACCGGTGCAGCCCCCGAGTGCGAGGACGGCGGACACCGCGATCGCGACGCGGAACAGGGACGTACGGCCAAACGGCACAGCGACCTCCTGAGTCACCCGGGACAACAGACACCTCGTGAGTGTTGATGACCGTCTTAGCACGCTGCTGAACGTGATTGATCAAAAACATTCATTACGAATGCGTTGCCGCCTGTTGATCTGTGCATGATGAAGACGATACTTCGGAGGAACCTGAACCGTTCGACTGCGAACGGCTACAAGGGAGGACGCAGTGACCCTGTTGAACAATCACCGAACGCGGCGCAGACGTCTGGGAGTTGCCGCCACCGCGGCCGGCCTCCTGGCCGCGCTGCTCACGGCCGGTCCGGCGGTCGCGACCCCAGACCCCGGGGACTCGCCGACCACGTCGCAGAAGGTCTCCAAGAGCGAGGCGGCCGAGGCCAGGGCCGCGATAGCGAACGGCGAGATACCCGGGCACGACGAGATCGTCCACTCGGACAACATCGAGCACCTCGCCAACATCCCCAAGGGCACGCTGGCGGGCACCAATTCGGACCTGGCCTTCCAGGGCAAGTACGCGTTCGCCGGCAACTACGACGGCTTCCGCATCTTCGACATCAGCAACCCGAAGTCCCCGAAGACGGTCTCCCAGGTGCTCTGCCCGGGCTCGCAGAACGACATCACCGTCTCCGGCGACCTGCTCTTCCTCTCCACCGACTCCTCGCGCAGCGACAACTCCTGCAACAGCACCACGCAGCCCGCGACCGAGAAGTCCTCCTGGGAGGGCATGAAGGTCTTCGACATCAGCGACAAGAAGAACCCGAAGTACGTCGCTGCCGTCGAGACCGCCTGCGGTTCGCACACCCACACGCTGGTGCCGGAGCGCAAGAACGTCTACATCTACGTCTCCTCGTACTCGCCCAGCGCCTCCTTCCCCGACTGCCAGCCGCCGCACGACGGCATCTCGGTCATCAAGGTGCCGCGCAAGGCCCCGCAGAAGGCGAAGATCGTCAACTTCCCCGTCCTGTTCCCCGGTTCGGGGCCTGACGGCGGCGGCAACCCGGGCGGGCCCACCAACCCGGGCGTCTCCAAGACCACCGGCTGCCACGACATCACCGTGCTGCCCTCCAAGGACCTCGCGGCGGGCGCCTGCATGGGCGACGGCATCCTGTTCTCCATCAAGGACCCGGAGAACCCGAAGATCATCGACCAGGTCCAGGACAACGTGAACTTCGCGTTCTGGCACTCGGCGAGCTTCAACCAGAAGGCCAACAAGGTCGTCTTCACCGACGAGTTGGGCGGCGGCGGCGCGGCCACCTGCAACGAGGCCACCGGTCCGAACCGCGGTGCCGACGGCATCTACGACATCGTCGGCAAGGGCGACAAGCGCAAGCTCGTCTTCAAGAGCTACTTCAAGATCCCGCGCCACCAGGCGGACACCGAGAACTGCGTGGCCCACAACGGCTCGCTGATCCCGGTCAAGGGCAAGGACATCATGGTCCAGGCCTGGTACCAGGGCGGCATCTCCGTCTGGGAGTTCACCAACTCCTCGAAGCCCAAGGAGATCGCCTACTTCGAGCGCGGTCCGTTGAGCACCACGAGCATGGTCACCGGTGGCTCCTGGTCCGCGTACTACTACAACGGCTACATCTACTCGAACGACATCGCCAAGGGCTTCGACGTTCTGAAGATCAATGACCGTCGTACGGACCCGGCGAAGTGGCAGCGCCTGCGTGAGCTGAACGTCCAGACGCAGCCGGACTACTTCGACTGACCGGACTGTTCTGGCGGGACGGACTGTTTCGGCCGATCGGACGGCTCCGGCCGACCGGACCGTTTCGATCGGCCTGGTCGGCCGGCCGGACTACTCCGGTCGGCCGGGCCGGTCGGTCTCGTCCGCCTCACGGTTGTGCTCACGGCCCTGTTCGCGGCTCTGGGGAGCGAAGAACCGTGAGAGGTCCTCGTGGCAGGTCCCGTCGGGTGCCTCGGCGCCCGGCGGGGCACCCCGCTCCCAGTCGAGCCGGTAGCGCCGGAACAGCTCGGCCCGCAGCGTCCGGAGCGGCATCGGGACCCCGGGCACCAGCGCCGCGTACACCGAACCCATCAGGAGCGCGCGCAGCATCGGGTAGTCGGTGGCGGCGTCCGGTGAGCCGTAGCGGGCCATAGTGTCGCTGAGCAGTTCCGCCAGGCGCTGCTGCTCCGGGCACTGCATGAACCCCTCGGCCTGCAGGATGCCCGCCATGTGCTGCCGCATCAGCATGGGATGGTCCCGCGCCAGGCCCAGGACGGCGTCGATGGCACGCGCCATGCGCTCCCGGCCGTCCTCCGTACGCGGCTCGCGCTCCAGCGCCTCCTCCAGCGTGCGGTGCATCAGCCGGTGCACCGCCGACTGTACGAGCTGGCGTTTGCCCGGGAAGTAGTACGAGACCAGGCCACGGGCGGAGCCCGCCCGGTCCGCTATGTCGCCCAAGGTCGTGGCCTCGTACCCACGCTCGCTGACCAGCTCCAGGGCCGCCTGCAGAAGCCTCTCGCGGGAACGCCGCCGCAACTCTTCATTGACCGAGGCGCTGCGAGGGGACATCCTATGTACTCCTGCGTTGACTGGCTGCCAGCCAACTATACTCAGCGCGTCCGGAGCGAGTCCCGTCAGGGATCTTCTCCGGGCTGCCGTCCGCTCGGGGCGACGCGGGGGATCGTCCCGGGCGGACGGGAAGTACTGCCGCGTCCGTGCCGTCCCGCACAGACGCCCGGGTCTGACCAGCAGCTGTCGCCGAGCCGTCGCCCGCTCCTTACAGTGGGCTGGAGTGCCGAGGAGGCGTAGGACATGGATCAAGAGCAGATCCTGGCCAGGATCACGGCGATGGTCGACGACGAACGCAGGCTCCGTGACGCCGTCGCGTCCGGGCAGATCGACAGCACGACCGAGCACGAACGGCTCGGACAGCTGGAGCGCGAGCTCGACCAGTGCTGGGACCTGCTGCGCCAGCGGCGCGCGAAGTCCGAGTTCGGCGAGAACCCGGACGAGGCGCACGTCCGTCCGTCGACGCAGGTCGAGGGCTACCAGAGCTGACCGGCCCGCCGAGGGTCATCCCAACAGGTCCAGTACCGGCCGCAGGCCGTCCGGGCGCTCCGTGACCGGCAGGTGGTCGACGAAGTGCACCCCGCAGCCGAGGGCCGCGGCTCCGCCGTCCGCGCGCCGGTCGTCGCCGACCATCAGGGTGTCCCGCGGATCGGCCCCGAGTGCGTCGCAGGCGGTAGCGAACAGCCTGGGGTCCGGCTTCTGGATGCCGTGCTCGTACGACAGCACGTAGGCGTCGACGTACGGGTCGAGGCCGTGCTCCCTGAACACCGGCCGCAGGTCCCAGCCGATGTTGCTGACCACGCCGACGGCGACACCGCGCTCGCGCAGCGCGCCCAGCACCTCGGCGGTGTCGGGGTACGGGCGCCAGGCGGCCGGCGCCATATGGCGGTCGTACAGCCTGTCGTGCAGGTCCGGATCGGGGAGCGTCACCTGACGGGAGACACCGGTGTACGCCGCCCGGTGCAGCTCGGAGCTCTGGTCGCGGACGCCCCAGTGCGGGGCCACGTCGTCCGGCACCGGCTCCGATGGAGGGGCCCCGCCCGGCAGTGCGCCCACGGCCTCCAGTTCCTTCGTCGCCCGGATCAACTCCGGCTCGGGCAGGGAGACTTCGGAGTCGGCCAGGACCGCGCGCAGCCAGGACTCGGTGGATTCGATTCGGAAGAGGGTTCCGGAGAAGTCGAACAACACGGCAGCCAAGCGCGGGACTTTACCGGCCGCCTCGACGACACCGAGCTGGGCATCGGTTCGCGCGCTGAACTCGCCGTGAACGTCAGGGAGTTGCAGCCCCTTCGGCAACAGGCCCGGTTCGGCAAGGCCACTGGCCGGCCGCGCCTGCTGCCCTCCGTCGATCTGCGAGTGCCGCCGACAACCGAACGCGATCTCCGTGCGTGACAGCGGAGAACGCGTTGGCATGCACACGAGGGCGCGGGAAACGCGAGTGGGATTCACAGCACGCGCGAGAACGGCGGCACTGGCCGCCGCGGTGGCCGGGGCGGTGGTCACGGGGGGTGGTATCGGCGGGCGGCCAGCCGGCGCAAGCCGCCGGCTCCGCCGCGCAGGACGGGACGAATGCCTCGGCGAAAGCGAAGGCGAAGGCGAAGACCAAGCCACCGGCTACCGTCACGCTGATCACCGGTGACCGCGTGGACGTCGACTCCGACGGCCGGGTGGTTCGGCTCAAGCGCGGCAAGGGCCGCGAGGAGATCGGCTTCTCCGTGCGGCGCGAGGCCGGCCACACGTACGCCCTCCCGCAGGACGCCCTGCGCCCGGTCGCCGACGGCGTGCTCGACCGGAAGCTGTTCGACGTCGCGCAGCTGGTCAAGGGCGGGTACGACGACGCGCACCGCACCACGCTGCCGCTGATCGTCGGCTACCGGAAGGGCGGCGCCGAAGCAAGGGCCTCAGTCGGTGACCCGTTCGCGGGTGTGGCCGTCCGGGAGCGCCGTGCGCTGCGTGCGGTCGACGGCGAGGCTTTGGAGACGCCCAATTCGGTGCCCCGGCGCTGTGGGCGGCAGTCACATCACGCCGCTGGACGAGCGCGGGATCGGCGTCGGCATACAGGACCCGCAGGAGCAGAGCACCACGCACTACCTCAGCGCGGAAGGCGTGCACTGGTCCTGGAAGGCCGCGCAGCTCGACGCCGGCGGTGAGGAGCGCATCGTCCACACGAAGGACTGGGTGACCTACAAGCCGGGCTTCAGCCGCACGCTGAGGTTCAACACCGGTGTGGCCGGTCCCGATCTCGCGGCCGGGAGCCCGGAGCTGCAGGGCGCCGAGCGGACCGGCGACCACCTCAGCGCCAGGATCCCGCTGTTCAACGACGGCAGCGGTAACCCGGGGTCCTCGGTCGTCACCGGCGGCTTCACCCGGCTGGAATCCGGCGGGCGGATCCTCAGCGAGGGCTCGCCCACGGAATGGCTGACCACCGAAGACCCCGCCGCCTCCGCCCCGTACCGCCTGACGGTCGAGGCGAGCCGCTCCGCCGAGGACACCTCCACCAGCACGAAGGTGACAGGGGTGTGGACGTTCAGCTCGGCCCTGCCGACGTCCCAACCCACGGCCAGGCCGCCGCTGTCGACGGTGTGGCTCGCTCCGAAGCTGAGTCTGCGCGGGACGGCTCCGGCGGGCGGCACGCTCACGGTGCCGCTGAAGCTGAGCGGCGCGGTCGCCGTGGCCGGGCAGGTCGCCGCGCTGACCGTGAAGGTCTCCTACGGCGGCGGCCGGACCTGGAAGCCGCTCACCGTGACGACCGACGCGAAGGGGGCGCGCTCGGTGAGCGTCGAGCACCCGGCGACCGCCAAGGCCGTGTCCTTCCGGGTGGACCTGAAGGACAAGGGCGGCAACACCGTGCGCGAGACGATCACGAACGCCTACCGGCTCGCCCCATGAAGTGACCGCACGACGGCGGCCGTTGCCCGGCGCCGGTGAATCCTCCGGCCTGGCCCCCGCACCTGCGGGGGCCAGGCCGGAGCCGTGTCCGGTTGCCCGGGATGCGGTACTGGGTCCTGTGCGTACCGGCCCTGTGCAGTGGGGCGGCATCCGGCCGCGGCGTCTCCGCGAAAACCCGTTGGTGGACCACGGCGACCACTGTTACTTTTCCGGAGGCCGTGCGACAGAACGAGGAGGTGGTACCCGTGAACGCAGTTTCGACATGGGTGCTCCCCTCCGGGGTCACGGTCGGGCGGTAGGTCGTCCGGGAGCGCCGTAAAGCAGCCCTCCCGAAAGGCCCGACCATGCAATTCACATCCGAACAGCGCCTCGACGACGGCGTCCTCGAGCGCGAGTTCACCCTCGGCGAGATCCCCGGCACCCTGTGGACGCCTGGATCCGAACCGGCCCCGCTGATTCTGATGTCCCACAACAACGGCCTGCCCAAGGCGGATCCCCGGCTGGCGGCCCGGGCCCGGTACACCGCGGCGCGCGGCTACGCGGTGGCCACCATCGACGCCGCCGGGTGCGGCGACCGGCCTCGTTCCGCCGCCGACGAGCAGGCCCGTGCCGACCTCCGGCGGGCGATGCAGGCCGGCGAGCCGGTCGATGAGATCTTCGAGTCCTTCATCGGCCCGCTGGTCGAAAACGCGGTCCCGGAATGGCGGACCACCCTGGACGCCCTCCTCGAGCTGCCCGAGATCGGCGGCCCGGTCGGGTACTCCGGGGGGTGGGCCGCCCTCGGCATCCGGCTGGCGGTGGTCGAGCCGCGCATCGCGGCCGCGGGCTTCTTCGCCGGGGGTTACGTGCCCCGCGCCCAACGCGAGGAGGCCCGGCAGGTCACCATCCCGCTGATGTTCCTGCTGCAGTGGGACGACCAAGGGAACCCCCGGCAACGGGCTCTGGACCTGTTCGACGCCTTCGGCAGCAAGGAGAAGACGCTGCACGCCAATCTGGGCGGGCACACCGGCACCCCGTGGTTCGAGCTGGAAGACGGGTGCCGGTTCCTGGACCGACACCTGAAGTGAGGCCGGACCTCCTGGCCGGCAGCAGCCGGTAGGCGCTGCCGGCCAGGAGGCCGCTGACCGAGACTCCGGCTACGGCGAGATCTTCCGTTCGTCGGCCTTGAGGCCGCGGAGGGCCCAGAGTCCGTACACGGCCAGCAGCGGTTTGACGAGCAGCCACTCGCCAGGGCGGTAGTCGTCCGCGCGCACCAGTCTCGTTGCGAGATCAGGGCGTTGCCGCCGCAGGTACGCGCGGGCCTTGAGCGCGTGAGCCGGCTGCGAGGCGATCTTGATGTGATCGGCGTCCTCAAGCAGGGGGATCACGTTCGTGATGTTCTCCCAGGTCGTCGCGCTCTGTTCTTCGAGGAGCACTGTGCCGTCGAACTCGAGCACCGACTTCGCGTAGTCGGCCATCAGTTGGGCTTCCGAAGCGCCACCGCTGGTCGCACCGCCACTGAAGATCACGCGGGTGCCCTGCGCACTGTCAGCGGTGATGGAGCGAATGCCGGCTCGGACTCGCCATCGGTTGATGACGTTCGCCGTCGCTTCGGGATTCCGGAAACCCAACACGACCACGGTCTCGGCAGCGCCCCCGCTGGTCCCCACAAGTGTTCGAGACCAGCGCCAGTTCAACCACTCGCCCCAGGCGATGGCCGCAACCCCGGCCATCGCCAGTCCTGTCCTTCGCCGCATCCGGCGACTCTAGGGCACCTCGGCCGAGACTGCCGACGGCGGCGGATTCGGTGAACGGATGCTCGCTGGTGAGCTGATGTGCCGGTGGATCGAGTACGGGCCCTCATGTGGGCGGTCGCCGACAGCAACCTGACGAGCCTGAGGTACCCGGCGGCGCGGATCCACCGCATGCCGGACCGCTCGGGCAAGTCCGTGGCAAGGCTCGACGTGCGGGTGGCGGCCGGGCAGTTGGCTCTGGAGGTCACCCCGCCGGAGCAGTGCCACCGGGTCACTCCGAGGGCGTCGGCTCCGGCGGGGTGGATCACTGCCGGCGTTTCCTCGGGTGGTTCAGGTCAGTGGGGCCGGAGCCGGGGTGCCGTAGAAGGTGGCGGGTGGCCAACCGCGGGATTCCGCAAGCTCGTTGAGCAGGTTGGCGATCTCGATCGGGGTGATGACGTTCTGCGTCGGAGTGTCCATGACCGAGACGCTGAAGGTCAGCGTCATATACGCGTCGATGGGGCCGATGCTGTAGTCCGCGCTGAACCTGGTGCCGCTCGGGAAGTCGGCCGACGACGACTCGGCCGCGGTCGGGGCATCGGGTTCCGCCGCCTGTGCCGACCCGGCGGCACCGACGACCGCGCCCGCCGCGGTGGTCCCCGAGTACCCCAGTAACGAACGTCTCGAAATACTGGACAAGGCGCCCCCTCTGCGCGGCTCTGCCGGGTGTCTCCCGGAGCCGTGCTCGATCGTATGCACGGTCCTGGGGCGGGTGGGGCTGAACAGTCTCGTCCGCAAGTGGAGGCCGCAGGACGGGCCGACGCCGCTGTCAGCGCAGCTCGGCGGTGCCCTGGAACCTCGTGTACGACGCCACCGCGAGCGCCACCGCCAGCACGCCGAGCAGCCAGCCGCCGAGCACGTCCGACGACCAGTGCACGCCCAGCCAGATACGGGTGAGTCCGACACCGAGGACGGACACGACGGAGAGGGTGAGCGCGATACGCCACAGGACGCGTCCGGCGCCGTACAGGTGCAGGAGCCACAGCAGCAGGCCGCACACGACCGTGGCCGTCATGGCGTGGCCGGAGGGATAGGCCGCGAAGTGGGCGGAGTCCACGGGGTCGGTCCAGACCGGACGCTTCCGGTCGACGGCCGCCTTGAGTCCCTGCTGGAGCAGTGTGCCGAGCACACAGGTGGCCGTCAGCCACAGCGCGAGCCACCATGCCGAGTGGTGCAGCACCAGCCACAGCACGGCGACGGCGCACAGGGCACGCATCGTCCAGGGGTCCCACACCCAGTCCGTGAGGATGCGGAACGTCTGTGTCGTGTCGGGGTCGTCCACCGCCCAGCGGTGGGTGGTGCGGGCGATGTCGCCGTCGAGGGCGATGAGCGGGTCCCAGGACATCGCGACCAGGACGAGCAACAGTACGGACGGAAGGGCGACAGCCGCCGCGACACGTACGGCGATCCCGGGACCAGGAGCGTGGGGCGGCGAGTCGACGGGTGGGGAGTGCATACACCGATCCTCGCCGACCGGTGGGGTGAAAGGCGACCCCGGGGTGCCCGGGGCGCTGCGAGCCGGTTAACCGAGCGCCCGCAGACCCGGTACGAAGGTCACCAGGACCGGGACCACCGGCACCAGCGCGGCGGCCGCCGTGAGCCGCAGCCGGCGGGCGGGCGGGAGGCGGTCCGGGGGAGTGAGCAGCCGGTGGACACGCTGCGGAACATGGGCCTGCAGCGTGGGGCAGGGGCCGAACACGCCCCTGTCCTCGTTGAGTTCGACCAGCGCGAGGGCGATCGTCAGCCGGCCGAAGCGGCGTGACGCCATGTCGTCCGCGGCGAGTTCGACCAGCCGGTGCATCTCGTCGCGGAACGCCGCGAACACCGGGACCTGCGGAAAGCCGTTGGCCAGCGCGGCCGAGGAGTGCAGCAGCCAGTCGTGCCGGGCCTGCGCGTGCCCCTGCTCGTGGGCGAGCACCGCGTCCAGTTGCCGGCCTTTGAGGCGGCGCAACGCGGCCGTGGTGATGACGAGTTGGGGCGCCGCCCCCGGCAGCCACCAGGCGTCCGGACGCTCGCCCTCAAGGACGACCAGCCGATCGCTGCCGGGCTCCTCGCCGGGCAACACCGGGGCACGTACGAGGAGTTCGGCCCGCCGACGACGGCGCCGGGTCCTGGCCCGGGTGATCTCGCGGGCCAGCATCGCGGCGCTCCAGACACCGCCGAGCGCGAGTGCCACCGCGGTCGCCGCGGCCCAGGGGCCTCCGGCGAGCGCGTAGCTCTCCACGACGGCATGCGGGGCGGGGGCGAAGACATGGCCGCGGACGGCCTGCCAGGCGGCCGCCGCACTGAGCGTCATCGACAGCGCGCAGCACAGCAGAACGGCCATCACCACGCACTGCCAGACCCACAGGGCGACCACCGGTTCACGGTCCTGCCAGTCCGTTCGGGCAAGCAGCCGCGGAGCGAGGACGGCGGCCAGGGCGCCGAGCAGCAGCAGTGCCGCGGGGACCATCATGGCTGCAGCCTATGAGCGGGGCACCACCGGCGGATACGGGCTGTCGCGGCAAGTGACGTACACCACGGTTTCGTAAAGCGGGCCCGGGAACCGGAAGATGCCCGTTCGGAACGTGAGATGCCGCCGGCCCGGAACGTGGGCGGCATCGGCCCGGAACGTGAGAAGTTCCGGTTCAGAGTGTGAGAAGCATGGCCAGCATCCCGATGCCCATCGAGAGGCGGCATGCCCGCGCCAGCTCCAGCCGGTCGCCCCACCCGGCGGCCCGGACACTCTCTCCGGGGCCACCCCCTGCGACGGCGACCGGTATCAGCCGCGTGCCGGTCCACAGCACATACGCGGTGAAGTACGCGAGGAGAACCCCCGTCAGGACGGGAACCCCGGCGTGCACCCCGCTCGCCATCACCGCCGCCATGTAGACCATCGCGAACGCGCCCACCAGGTGGTGCAGATGGTGAGTGCTGCTCCGGGCTGCCCACAGGGCGCGCAGCCCGGCCGCCCCGAACACCGCCGCGTAGGCGGCCCAGGCCCAGCGCGGTGGCGCGAGCGCCGCCGCGGGCACGGCCATCGCGGCCATCCCGAACCCCATCAGCGCCTCACCGCCGGCGGTGAGGCGCTGCTCCTCGACACTGCTGCGCATCCGCAGCAGACAGTAGGCCCCGGTCGCCGCGCACAGCGCGACGAGCAGCCAGCCCGGTGACGCAGGACCGTGCACCGCGCACCTCCCCGCTCGACGGTGTCGAACAGTCCGCTCGAAGAGATGCCCGGACGGGGCGGAGCGCAAGCGAGCGCAAGGGTGTACGCGGGGGAGCGTGCGGGAGTGCGGACGATATCCTTCACGAGTAAAACACCTGCTAACCTTATTGTCATGAGCAGCGCCGCACCCAGCCCCACCCCCGCACGCCGACTGCCTCTCGCCGGCGTCCTGCGCGTCGGCCGCCCCTCCGACATCTGGTTCAAGCCCGCGCTGAGCGTGGTCGTCGCGGTCGGCGTGCCGAACCTGACGCTGCTGGCGCTCGGCCGGCTGGACCTCGCGATGTACACGATGGCCGGGTCGCTCTGCGCGCTCTACGCCCACAACCTGCCGTACGCGGCCCGCGCCCGGGCCCTCTCCTGGGTCATGCTCGGCATGCTCGCCTCGGTGGCGGTCGCCCTGGTCACGGCGTCGCTCACGTCCTCCGCGTTGGTCCTCGTCGCCGTCGGCGCGCTGCTCGCCGCCACCCAGAAAGCTCTCTGCGACGCGACGCGCATCGGTCCGCCCGGACCGGTGATCTTCGCCTTCATCAGCTCGGCCGCCCTCTTCACCCCGCAGACGCTCGGCCAGGTCCCCGGCCATCTCGCCCTCGCCGCCGCGGCGGGCACCTGGGCGTGGCTCGTCGGCATGGCCCCCGGCCTCGTACGACCGCACGGGCCGGAGCGCCGGGCCACGGCCCGGGCACTGAACGCGGCCGCCGCGTACGCCGAGACGACCGCCACCGCTTCCCCCGGACGCGAGCGCGCCGGGGCAGCCGCGGCCGCAGCCGTGCACGCCGCCTGGCAGTCGCTGCTCGCCGGCGGCGCCCGCTCGGAGCCCCGGCGTGCCCTCGAACGGCTCGTCGTGCGGGCCGAGATCGCGCTCGCCGCACCCGTCGGCACGGACCCCGGGCGGCTTCGCTCCTGGGCACGCGACCTACGCGGAACGGGCCCCGCGCCGCGCGTGGAGCTGGCATCGGCGGCCGACGAACTCCT
Source organism: Streptomyces umbrinus (assembly GCF_030817415.1). Classification (NCBI taxonomy): domain Bacteria; kingdom Bacillati; phylum Actinomycetota; class Actinomycetes; order Kitasatosporales; family Streptomycetaceae; genus Streptomyces; species Streptomyces umbrinus. The sequence goes on from NZ_JAUSZI010000002.1 coordinate 10,554,336, forward strand.
CGGCGTGGAGGCCGAACGGGCAGCAGACAGGAGCCCGTTGGCCGACAGACTCGGCCCGCTCCTGCCCCACGCCCTGCGCACCGCACTCGGCTGCGCCCTCGCCGGCTACGTGTCGCTGGCCCTCGGCGTCGGCCGCCCGTACTGGGCCCTGGTCACCGCCGCCTCGCTCTATCAGGCGAACATCACGCTGACCTGGAGCCGCGGAGTGCAGCGCGTCGTCGGCAACCTCGTCGGCGTACTCCTCTTCGCGGCCGTCGCCCCGCTCGCCCACCTCGGCCCCGCCGCCCTAGTCCTGTGCTGCCTCGCCTTCAACTTCGGCGCGGAGGCCCTGATCAGCCGCAACTACTGGCTCGGCAGCATCTGTGTGACCCCGATGGCGCTGCTGATCACCGAGTTCACGGGCTTCCAGCAGCCCGGCGAACTGATGACGGACCGGATCGTGGACACGGCCGTCGGCGCGCTGGTCGGCTTCGCCGGCGCGGTCGCGGTGACCAACCGGCGAGCCGGAGACCGCATCGAGAACGCCCTCGACACGGTGGAACGCGCCCGGGAGCACGCCGCGCGACTGATCGCCGCCGAGCGGCCCGGCCCAGGCGCTCTGGAGGCCGCCCGCCGCAGGCTGGCCACGGCGCTCGTCGAGCTGCGCGCCACGGCCGACGCGGCCGCGGGCGAGTGGTGGCAGCGCGCCGTGCCGGAGGAGCGGGTGCTGCAAGCAGAGCGGACCGGACACCGTACGCTCGCGACTGCGGTACGACGGCAGGGACTGCACGTTCTGGAGGGCACACGGGCATGACGGCAGCGAACGGGCGGACGGCGGGCGGAGGGGGCGGCGCGGTCCATGGAGGGGCGGCCGCGGGGGACACCCTCGCCGCGGTGGTACGGCAGTGGAAGACAGTTCACCCCGACCTCGACACCGGTCCCATGGAGATCATCGGCCGCATCAACCGCTGTGCGGCGCTCCTCCAGCAGGCCGAGGACGCGCCCCTGCGACACGCCGGACTCACCCGCCCCGAGTTCGACCTCCTCGGCGCCCTGCGCCGCACCGGCCTCGAACTGACCCCCGGCGAGCTGGCCCGCGAGACCTTCTCCTCCGGCGCCGCCGTCACCAAGCGGCTGAAGCAGCTGACCGAGCGAGGCCTGGTCGAGCGGCGGGGCGACACCCGCGACCGACGCGTCGCCCATGTGCGCCTCACGGACGCCGGGCGCGAACTGGTCGACTCCATCCTGCCCGAGCAGCTCTCGTACGAGACCGCGGTCCTGTCCGGGGTCGACGACGCCGAACAACGAGAACTGGCCGCGCTGCTGGGCGAGTTGCTGGTCCAGCTGGAGGGCCGGCTGCGCACCCCGCGCGGCTGACGCCCCACCGCCGACAGCGTCGAGTCCCGATCGCTTCCGGCTCGTTCTGGCTCCCTAGCCCTCGTCGCCCGCCCTGTAGATGCCGAACACCGCGCCCTGCGGGTCCCGGAGCACCGCGATGCGCGGGCCCTCGGGGACCGACGTCGGTTCCATGAGGACGCCGCCGTCCGCCTGCGTACTCGCCTCGGCAGTGGCCTCGACGTCCTCGACGGCGAAGTACGGCAGCCAGTGCGAGGGCACCTCGTGGGGGAACTTGTCGCCCATCTCCACCATGCCGCCGAAGTCGGCGCCGTCGATGCCCCACTGCGTGTAGTGCTCCGAGGCGTTGACGGTCCAGCCGAACACCGTCGTGTAGAAGGCGGTGACCAGGTCGGGAGTACGTGTCATCAGCTCGACCCAGCCGAGCGCGCCGGGGGCGTTGAACAGACCGGCACCGGCGAAGGAGCGCGCCTGCCAGAGCTGGAACACCGCGCCGCCGGGGTCGGCCACCACCGCGAAACGGCCCAGGTCGAAGACGTCCATCGGCTCCAGGACGACCGAGCCGCCCGCCTCCCGTACCGCCCGCACGGTCGTGTCCACGTCGGGCACCGCGAACGACACGTTCCAGGCGACCGGCTGCGACTCCTGGAACAGCGGGGTCAGGGCGGCCACCGCCGCGTCGCCGAGGTGCGCGAGCGTGTAGCCGCCCGCCTCAGCGCGCGGATCCGTCTCCGGGCGCCAGCCGAAGACATCGGCGTAGAACCGCTTGGCCGCCTCCAGGTCACTGGTCCCCAGCTCGGTCCAGCAGGGCCCACCGGGCACCGGCTTGTCCAGTTTCATGGCCGACCTTCTTTCCGACTCTCGGAAGGGAGCACGTCAGGAGGGCGACGGGCTCCTCCTCGCACGCTAGTCCCGGCCACGGGCCCCGGCGAGCCGACGGAAGACCACATGGCGGCGGCACCCGGTGAGGCGTACTCTCGCCCGCGTACCGCACCTCATGGCGGCCTCCTCATGTACCCGATCCGGAGGTCTCCGCATGCCCGCGCTCACGGTGCGCCCCTTCCACCGCGACGACCGCGACCAGCTCACCGAACTCGTCAACGCGCTCCCCCACTCTCGACTTCGCTCGAGCGGGGGCCCCCGCCGCTGTCGTCCCCGGTGTCTCCGTCTCCGTGAACGCCGTGCTCAGCGGTATGACACGGCAGCCGGACGAGTTCATCACCGACCCGTGGGTGGCCGAGCGGATCACGCTCGTCGCCGAGCAGCGCCGGTACGTGGTGGCCGGCGCGCATCTCCTGCGCTACCGCGCCGACACCGAGGTCGGCGAGAGCTTCCGGGACGCCGGCGCGATCGACTGGTTCGTCTGTCATCCGCCCGCCTCCTTCTGGCCGGACTCCGACCAGGCCTCCGATCTGCTGATGGCTGCCTGCCTGGCCCAGCTGGCCCGCTGGAACGTCCGCCTCCGATACGCCGACGGATCCCTGCCCGCACCCGTCGTCTACGGACTGCCACGGCCCTGGCCGCACATCCGTGCCGCCTACGAAAGGGCCGGCTTCCGGCACACGAGCGACACCGAGGTCATCCTGAACGCCGACGTGGCCGACCTGCCGTCGCTCACGCCCCTGCCCGGAGTCTCCGTGTCGCCGCAGGGCCTCGACCGCGCCCATCGCCATCTGGTCGCTCGCGGCGAAGAGCGCCGTGGGCGGTTCGGCGAGGCCGAGGAGGGCGTTGCAGCCGGTGAAGCCGGACTCCTGGTAGAAGTCGCCGGGCACGATCAGCGACGCGTCGACGGCGATCCCCGCACGGTCCAGGGCCGCGCGGTAGCCGTCGAGGCGGGCCCGGGAACAGAGCAGCCGGGGCGGACCCGCGACGAACCCGATCCTGCGATGGCCGAGCCGCAGCAGGTGCTCGGCGGCGGCCATCCCGCCCGCCCAGTTCGTCGCCCCGACCGTCGGCACGTCCATCGCGGGTGAGCCCGCCGGGTCGATCACCACGAGGGGTACGCCGAGGCGACGCAGCTCCTCGTGCAGCACCGGTTCCAGGACGGAGGTGACCACCAGGAACACGAGCATCGCCGCCGTCAACGGCTGGACCCTGGCGTGGAGTTGGTCCGCCGGGCAGAGCGTGACGCAGGCCTGGAACGCCACCGTCACCCAGTCGGGTTCCGCGGTCTCCGCGGCCGACGCCACCTACAACGCCGCGATCGCGCCCAGTGCGTCGGTCACCTTCGGCTTCAACGGCTCCTGTCCGGCGGCAACACCGATCCCACCGCCTTCACCCTCAACGGAACGGCCTGCACGGTGTCCTAGGGGGCGGGGGTGCCCAGCCCTGGCGCACCGGGTGCCGACGGGACCTGCCCGCCGGCGCCCGGCATCAGGTGAACTGCCCCGACCTGCTGGGGAGTTGAGCGGAGGACGCGGTGGCGGACACCGCAGCGCTCGCGTCCACTCCTCCGACAGGGCGGAGCACCCGCGGCGGTACGGCCTCCTGATCGCGGAGGCTGGGGGCCGTTCCGTCCCACCAGTCGGCATTGCCGTCCTCGATACAGCGCAGCAGGACCCCTTCGCGCAGCGCCCAGGGGCAGAGGGTCATCTCTTCGATGCCCATCAGCTTCATCGTGGTGTGCGTGACGATAGCCCCGGCCAGGGACTGACCGGCCCGTGCGGGGGAGATGCCCGGCAGGAGGGCGCGATCGGCGGCGGGCAGCACCGCCAGCCGCTCGACGGCCACGCGGAGGTCGGTACGGGTGATGCCGCGCGGGGTGAAGGGCCCCGACCGGCCGGGGGCCGCGCCGCACAGCCGGCCCAGCTGCTGGAGCGTGCGCGAGGTGGCGACCGTCGTACGCGGTGCCTCCCAGCGGATACGGGCCGCGACGTCACGCAGCTGGTGGCGTACGTGCCGGCGGAGCAGCTTGGCCCGGCGAAGTGACGGCGGGTCCTGGCCGCGGAAGAACTCGCGGGTCAGGCGGCCGGCCCCCAGCGGCAGCGAGATCGCGAAGTCCGGCAGTTTGCTCCGGCCGAACGCCACCTCCAGCGTGCCGCCCCCGATGTCCAGCATGGCCAGCGGCCCCGCGCGCCAGCCCATCCAGCGCCGCGCCGCCAGGAAGGTCAGCTCCGCCTCGACCTCGCCGGGCAGGACATGCAGTGGCACTCCCGCCTCCGCGGTGACCCGCTCCAGGATCTCGGGGCGGTTCGGGGCGTCCCGCACGATCGCCGTGGCGAAGGCGAAGGGCTGGGTCACCCCCCACCGCCTGCCTTCCACCCTGGCCTCCGCCACCGCCTCCACCAGCCGGTTCACCTGTTCCTCCGGCAGGTGACCGCCCCGCTCGACATGGTCGGAGAGCCTCAGCCGGCGCTTGGCCGTGTGCACGGGGAGCGGAACGGCTCCATCTGTTTCCGCGATGACGAGTCTTACCGTGTTCGAGCCGACGTCCAGTACACCCATACGCATCCCCTCTCCGTACCCTTGGCGGCCCTCGGCACACCGTCGAGGGAACGCCGACGGGGCTCTGTTTGGGTCGTTATGGGTGGGTACTATGCCTTTATGGACAGCTTCGGCAGGGAGATAGCCATTCCCCACGAAGTCGTGGCCGGTTCGGCACCCTTCGTGGTGGGACTTCTGATCACGGCGATGCTGATCGTCGCGGTGTGGTGGGGGATGCGGGTGCGCGCCCGGGAACCCGGTCCACCGCGCCCCGAGGACCACCCCCATCTGCCCGCAGGTGGCGCGGTCCACGAGATCAGCGAAATGCGCGAGCCCGACGAGATGCCGCACAACGGCAGGGTCCTCACCCCGCACGAACTGCACGGCAACGTGTCCTCGCGCCGCGCCAAGGACCAGACACGACCGATCTGGGGCCGCAACAGCAGCGGCGGCTTCGGCAGCGGCGGGCTCGGCCACCACTGACGGGACCGGCCACCGCCGAGGGGATCTGGCACTGGGGCGTACGGGCCCTGTGGCGCCAGGTTCCGTTGCAGCGCCCTCACGCCCGCCCCGGCAGGTCGCACACGACGATCCCCTTCTCCAGCAGGCTGCCCATGATCAGCATGCCGTCGTGCTCGTACACGCTGGTCACCATCCGGTAGCCCGCCCTGCGACGCCTGAGGTCGTGACGGATGCGACCGCCCGGGCCGATGCCCAGCACACGGGCGACGGGGAGAGGGCGGATCGGCAGGGGCCGGGCCGCTCGCCACGCCGCCCGTCGTACGCCCGCGGGCGTACGACGCAGCCAGTCGAGGGGCCGCTGCCGCGGGCTCGCCAGCGCGACCCACACCGTGCCGTCCGCGCCACGGGACAGGTTGTCCGGGAATCCGGGGAGGTTCTCGACCAGGGTGTCGCGCTGTCCGGCCCGCGGGCCGGACAGCCACAGCCGGGTGAGACGGTACGCACCGGTCTCGGCCACGGCGACCCAGGACTCGTCCTCGGCCAGCACGACTCCGTTGGCGAAGTCCAGGCCGTCCAGCAGGACCTCGGGCTCGCCACCGCCGGGCGGGAGCCGCAGCAGCCGTCCTGTCGCCGTCCGCTCCATCAGGTCGCCGAGCCACTCCTGAACCCCGAAGCGCCTGCTGGAGGCCGTGAAGTACACGGTGCCGTCCGCCGCCGCGGCCGCGTTGCTGCAGAACCGCAACGGCTCACCCGCCACACGGTCGACCAGAACCTCGACCCTCCCTGCGGACCCGGTCCCCGACCCCGAGTCGGCCTCCGGCGTGACCCGCAGCAGTCCGCGCTCCGCGTCGCACACCAACAGCCGCCCGTCCCGCAGGACTTCGAGTCCCAGTGGGCGCCCTCCCGTCCGGGCGATCTGCACCACACGGGCGGGACCGCGCGGCCGGACGCGGAGGATGCGGCCGTCGGCCACGCCCGTGATCACGCGGCCTTCACGGTCGACGACGACATCCTCGGGACCCGTGCCACCGAGGGGGATCGGACGAAGGGGCGGCAGGACGCCGGGCCCCGCGGTGCGGGCTGTCACGGAGAGTCGCGGTGTCATGAGGAGCGTTCTGCCCGTATAAGGCGCCAAAACTCCTCGGCGCGTCCATGCGTCCTCGTCCGTGCTCCCTCGTGCATCGGCCCGAGGACCACGGAATCACGCGCTCGCCGCCGGTCTCGCCGGAGTCTGGGCAGGGGCAGGGGCAGGGGCAGGGGTAGTTCGGCCGTCCGGCAGTCAGCGGTTCCGCAAAGCCTTGATCAGCTCGTCCTTCGACATCGACGAGCGGCCCTCGACACCGACCTTCCTCGCCTGCTCGTACAGATCCTGCTTCGACCGGTCCTCGTACGAGCCGCTCCTGCCGCCCTTGCGCGAGGAGGACTTCGGACTGTTGGCGATCCGGGCCGCCTTCTCCTTGCCCGCGCCCTCGCGGCGCAGCGCCTGGTAGGTGCTCTCGTCCTTGATCTGCGGCCTGGGCATGGGTTCCCTTCCTCCACTTGTCCGGGGACTGGAGCATCGCGGGGCGGCCACTGGTGGCGCCGCCCTGCGGGCACGTTTCGGGTACCCCCGACCGGCCACTCGGAACACATGACCCACATCGGATACACGATGATGACCGAGCAGGCGGGCCCCCGTGACCTGGTACAACACGTGGTGGCCGCCGAACAGGCCGGATTCGACTTCTCCGTCACGTCCGACCACTACTTCCCCTGGCTGGAGGAGCAGGGGCACGCCCCGTACGCGTGGAGCGTCCTCGGCGCCGCGGCGCAGGCCACCTCCACGATCCCCCTCATGACGTACGTGACCTGTCCGACGACCCGCTACCACCCTGCGGTCGTCGCCCAGAAGGCCGCCACCACGCAACTGCTGGCCGAGGGCCGCTTCCGGCTCGGACTCGGCTCCGGCGAGAACCTCAACGAGCATGTGGTGGGCGGCGGCTGGCCCGCCGCGCACGTACGCCTGGAGATGCTGGAAGAGGCTGTGGAGATCATCCGTGCGCTCTTCGACGGCAAGAACGTCAACCACCACGGCCCGCACTTCGACGTGGAGAACGCCCGGCTCTTCGACCTGCCGGACGAACCGACCCCGATCGGCATCGCCGTCTCGGGCGAACGCTCCTGCGCCCTCGCCGGCCGGCTGGCCGACCTCGTGATCGCCACCGAGCCGAAGGCCGAACTGGTCGACTCCTTCGAACGGCACGGCGGCAGCGGCAGGCCCAAGGTCGGCCAACTGCCCGTCTGCTACGACCCCGACAGGGACGCCGCGGTCCGGCGGGCCCACGAACAGTTCCGCTGGTCGCTCGGCGGCTGGCCGGTCAACTCCGAACTGCCCGGCCCGACGGGCTTCGACACGGCCACCCGGCACATCCGGCCCGAGGACGTCGCGGAGTCGATCCCGTGCGGCGACGACGTCGACACCTTCGTCGAGGCCGTACGCCCCTACGTCACCGCCGGCTTCACCGAGACAGCCCTGGTCCAGATCGGCGGTGACCACCAACTCCCCTTCCTGGACTGGGCCGAGAAGAAACTGCTCCCCGCACTGAAGGACCTGTGAAGGACCTCTGAGGGGTCTCTCAGGCCTCCGAAGGGACCTCTCGGCGGCCGACCGAAGGGAAGATCATGGCCATCGCCACGTACACCCTCGTAGCCCTGGACTGCCCGGACCCACCCGCCCTCGCGGAGTTCTACGCGGGCGTGCTCGGCGGTGAGGTCAAGCAGTACGACGACGACTGGTACGACCTCCACGTGCCCGGCGGTCACCGCATCTCCTTCCAGCGGGTCCCGGACCACCGCCCGCCGGACTGGCCGCGCGCCGACGAGAACTCCCAGCAGCTGCACCTGGACTTCACCGTGCAGGACATCGAAGCGGCCGAGCCGCAGCTGCTGGCCCTGGGCGCCACCCCGCTCGACCTGGACGACAAGGGCGGCACCCGCGGATGGCGCGTGTACGCGGACCCGGCCGGCCACCCGTTCTGCCTGTGCTGGGACTGACCGGAAGCGCGACGGGCGTTCGCGCTGCTCTCCAGGGGGCCCGCAGGAGCCGTCGCCCAGGGCCGTCCGCCGAGGACCGTCCGCGCAGTGCCTCCGCTCAGGGCCGGTACCGCAGCGGATGGTCCGCCGGTACCTCCACCACCACGATCTCCGTGCCGTCCGGATCCGTGAGCCACATCTCGATCAGCCCCCACGGCTCCTTCACCGGCGGCCGGCGCACCTCGACGCCCGCGGCCACGAGTTCCTCGTAGGCCGCTGCGGCGTCCGCGACCTGGAGCCACAACTTGACGGCGGGGGAGGGGGGTTCCTCGGAGCGGCCCGCGACCTCCAGGAAGCCGCCGCCCAGGAAGTAGACCGTGCCGCGCTCGGGACCCGTACCGAACTCGCGGTAGACGGGCAGGCCCAGCTTCTCGCCGTAGAAGGCACGGGAACGCTCGGGGTCGGTGGGGCGGAGCAAGGTCCGGCTGCTCAGTACATGCACCATGCGCCCGGAGCCTAGTAGGGGGGTTACGCTCAGCGGTGCCCGAGCCGCGCCCGAGAATCGGAGAACCGCTCCATGGACACCGCCGCCACCGGACTGACGTTCCGCGATGCCACCGACGCCGACGTGGACGCCCTGGTCGTGCTGATCGAGTCGGCCTACCGGGGAGACTCCAGCCGCACGGGGTGGACGACCGAGGCGGACATCCTGGAGGGCCAGCGGACCGACCCGGAAGGCGTGCGCGCGGTCATCAAGTCTCCCGACAGCCGCCTGCTGACCGTCGAGCGCGACGGCACGGTGGTCGCCTGCTGCCAGCTCGAACACCGCGGCGACCACGCCTACTTCGGCATGTTCGCGGTCAGTCCCACGCTCCAGGGCGCCGGCCTCGGCAAGGTGATCATCGCCGAGGCGGAGCGGTTCGCCCGCGAGACCTGGAGCGTCAAGGAGATGCACATGACGGTGATCTCCGCACGCGAGGACCTCATCGCCTGGTACGAGCGGCGCGGCTATCGCCGTACGGGAAAGATGACCCCTTTCCCGTACGGCGACGAGCGCTTCGGCATCCCGCAGCGCGACGACCTGCAGTTCGAGCTCCTGGTGAAGCCGCTCACATAGTCAAGCTGCTCGCATAATCGTTACGCCGTGCGGCCCGGCCGTTACGCGGTGAAGCGGCCGGTGCGCTTGATCTCCGGATAGTCGGTGGTCGCGCCGTCCAGCTCCAGGGCGCGTACGAGGCGCAGATGGTCCTGGGTGTTCACGACCCAGCCGATGATCCGCAGGTCCGCCTTGCGCGCCCGCTCCACGACCTCCAGGGTCAGCCGCCGGATGTTCAGGACGAGACTCGTGGCGCCGACCGCGGTCGCCCGCTCGACGACATCGATGCCATAGCGGCTGGCGACCAGCGCCGTGCGGACGCCGGGGACGAGCCGCGCGATCTCGGCGATGGCCTCGTCGTGGAACGACAGAACCTCGACCCTGCCGACCAGATCGCGCCGGTTCATGACCTCCGCCAGCGCCCGGGCCGCGGCCACGTCCTTGATCTCGGCCTGCAGAGGAGCCGTGACGGCGTCCAGTACCTCCTCGAAGACCGGGATGCGCTCACCGCGGCCCGCGTCGAGCACCCGCAGCTCGGCGAGGGTCTTCTCGGCGATCGGCCCCGAACCGTCGGTCGTACGGTCCACGTCGGCGTCGTGCATGACGACGAGCGCGCCGTCCTTGCTCAGATGCAGATCGAGTTCGATCAGGTCCAGGCCGGCCTGCTGGGCGGCGATGAAGGAGCGGAGGGTGTTCTCGGGCTCGACACCCATGATTCCGCGGTGCCCGATGGTGAGAAAGTTCAAGGCTGACTCCGCTTCCGTCGACGGCGGCTCGGCTGCCACGTGCTGCGGTCCCGTGCCCACGCGGCAAGGCCGCAGCCTAATGGCCCGGCCCGGCGTTGAACCCGCTCCGGCGGCGGGGAATGAGGCCTTCCAGCGGCGAGAACAGGCCGCGCCGGGCCCCTCCCGCCTCACTCCTGCGTGGGCGAGTCCCGGGTGGGTTGACCGAACTCCGACGGCTACCCAGCGATCGGCGGAAGTAGTCGTCCCCGTGGCGTCCGGCAGGAAAAAGAGCGGTGAAGGCAGGGAGAGGCAGGATAATCTCCCGAGTCTGCACTTGTGGCGGAGAACCCTGCACGCATACGGTGTCCATACGCGAGGTTCTCCCGTGGAGGATGGGTCATGACGGAAATTCTTGTGCAGGTGGGTACGGAGGAGCAGGCTCCTCCCCGGGACAGGGTGGTGGAGCACCCGGCCTGGCCCGTGCTCAAGGATGCTGTGGAGCGGATCCGGCCATGGCAGTCCAAGGACGGTTCGGTCGACTTCGAAGCCGAGGGCGCCCCTGATCAGGCCGACGCCGGTCTCGCCGTGCGCCGTGTCATCGACGCGGTCGAGGAGCTCTCCCCGCTCCTTCCGCACGACGTCGCCTACCACGAGGCGCTGGTCAAGGACCTGCACCGCTGGGCCGAGGGCGGCTTCCAGGTCCCCGACTTCCTCGACTCCCTGCTGGCCTTCCAGCCCGCCGCGCACCGCGAGGACGGGCTCCAGCACCTGGTCGTCTTCCCGATGTACACGCAGAACGGCAATCCGAACCGCAACTTCGAAGCGGTCGTCCTGCGCATGGTCTGGCCCCAGTGGCTGGCCGATCTTGAGCGCACCCGCTACGACAACCCGTTGTTCTGCGGCATCACCTTCGAGGACTTCACGGCCGGATACGACACCAACTCGGCCGTCCTCTTCCCGGAGACCATCGCCGTGCGCGAGGCTCCCGAGCGGTTCAGCTGGGGCGGCATCTTCTGCGACCGCGAGGCCGCCCGCTTCCGCAAGGTCACCGAGGCCGCCGTCGACACGCTCGGCCTGGAACTGCCCGACGACATCCGCGAGATGGTCGGCGACCAAGCGCGCTGCGAGCAGGCCTTCGTCCTGTGGGACATGGTCCACGACCGCACCCACAGCCACGGCGACCTGCCCTTCGACCCCTTCATGATCAAGCAGCGCCAGCCGTTCTGGATGTACGGCCTGGAGGAGCTGCGCTGCGACCTCACCGCCTTCAAGGAGGCCGTGAAGCTGGAGGCGGACGGCTTCCCGCAGGGCCGTGACGTGCAGTACGCGGTGCTGTTCGACCGCATGTTCCGCTTCCCCGTGACCGGCGACCGCGTCCGCAACTACGACGGGCTCGGCGGCCAGCTTCTCTTCGCCTACCTGCACAAGCACGACGTCGTCCGCTGGACCGACAACAAGCTGCACATCGACTGGCAGCGCGCCCCGCAGGTCACCAACCAGCTGTGCGCCGAGATCGAGAAGCTGTACCGCGACGGCATCGACCGTCCGAAGCTGGTCCACTGGTTCGCCGCGTACGACATGGTGTCCCAGTACCTCGCCCCGCACCCGGGATCCCGCTGGGCCAAGGGCCCGGACGCCCTCGATCTGAACCAGCCGCCGCGAAAGCTCGTGGACGACGTGCTTCCGGACGAGTTTCCCCTGAGCATGTTCTATGAGGCCCTCTCCAAGAAGCTGAAGAACGTGATCGCCTCCACGAAGGGCATCACGGCGGAGAGTGCCGAGCGGGTGGCCGCGTGAGCGACCGCGCCAAAAACACTGCTCAGGAGGCGAGGATCATGGGGAATGGGGCTCTCAGCGGTGCGGTGATCGCGGTGGCCGGCGCGGGTGGACCCGCGGGCCGGGCGGCGCTTCTGCGGCTCGCCGAGGCGGGTGCGACCGTCGTCGGCGCGGACAACGATCCCGAGCGGCTCGCGGAGGCGGTGGACGCGGCCCGGTACGCGCACGGCGGCTCCACGGTCGTCGGCGACACGGTCGACCTGCTCGACCTGCAGTCCAGCCACGACTGGGCCGCCCGCATCGAGAAGGACTTCGGGCGGGTCGACGGCCTGGTCCACCTCGTGGGCGGCTGGCGCGGCAGCGAGACCTTCACCAAGACGGTCCTGGACGACTGGGACCTGCTGGAGATGCTGCTCATCCGAACCGTGCAGCACACCTCCCTCGCCTTCCACGAGGCGCTGCAGCGCAGCGACCGCGGCCGGTACGTCCTGATCAGCGCCGCCGGTGCCAGCAAGCCCACCGCGGGCAACGCCGCCTACTCCGCCGCCAAGGCCGCGGCCGAGGCATGGACGCTGGCCATGGCCGATTTCTTCCGCAAGGCAGGAGTCTCCGAGGGCGCGGACGGGGCGACGTCCGCGGCTGCCATCCTGGTGGTGAAGGCGTTGGTGCACGACGCGATGCGCGCCGAGCGCCCGAACGCGAAGTTCGCGGGCTTCACGGACGTCAAGGAGCTGGCCGAGGCCATCACCGGCGTCTGGGAGCGGCCCGCCTCCGAAGTGAACGGAAAGCGTCTGTGGCTGACCGAGAAGCCGTGAACCCTCCGAAGACCGACGCCCGGCGGCGTCACGACCCGGAGATCCGCGGATTCGCCAGCGACAACTACGCGGGGGCCCACCCCGAGGTGCTCGCCGCCCTGGCCCTGGCCAACGGCGGGCACCAGATCGCGTACGGCGAGGACGACTACACCGACCACCTCCAGCAGGTGATCCGGGGCCACTTCGGCGCGAGTGCCGAGGCGTTCCCCGTCTTCAACGGCACCGGCGCGAACGTCGTGGCGCTCCAGGCGCTCACGGACCGCTGGGGCGCGGTGATCTGCGCGGAGAGCGCACACATCAACGTCGACGAGGGCGGCGCCCCCGAGCGTATGGGCGGGCTCAAGCTGCTCACGGTGCCCACGCCCGAGGGCAAGCTGACTCCCGAGCTGATCGACCGGCAGGCGTACGGCTGGGACGACGAGCACCGTGCGATGCCGCAGGTCGTGTCGATCACCCAGAACACCGAACTGGGCACTGTCTACACGCCCGACGAGGTCCGCGCGATCTGCGAGCACGCCCACGCGCACGGCATGAAGGTGCACCTCGACGGCGCGCGGATAGCCAACGCGGCCGCCTCGCTGGACGTCCCCATGCGGGCGTTCACCAACGCGGTCGGCGTGGACGTCCTCTCCTTCGGCGGTACGAAGAACGGCGCGCTGTTCGGCGAGGCCGTCGTCGTCCTCAACCGCGACGCCGTCAGCCACATGAAGCACCTGCGCAAGCTGTCGATGCAGCTCGCGTCCAAGATGCGCTTCGTCTCGGTGCAGTTGGAGGCGCTGCTCGCCAAGGACCTGTGGCTGAGCAACGCCCGCCACGCGAACGAGATGGCCCAGCGCCTCGCCGAGGGCGTGCGCGCGGTGCACGGCGTCGAGATCCTCCACCCCGTGCAGGCCAATGCCGTCTTCGCCCGGCTGCCCCACGACGTGAGCGAGCGCCTGCAGAAGCGCTACCGCTTCTACTTCTGGGACGAGGCCGCGGGCGACGTCCGCTGGATGTGCGCCTTCGACACGACTGAGGACGACGTCGACGGTTTCGTGGCGGCGCTCAAGGAGGAAATGGCCCGCTAGCAACCCAGCATCGATTGCATAGATATGCGGTCACCCGAAAAGTCATTGACTCTTGGGTGATCGCATTCCTATGCTCTGCGGGCATGGAGCTGATCCAGAACACCCGCGACCTGTCCGCATACTTGGCCGCTGACGAGGTGGTCGACCACCATCATCCGCTCGTACGGGAGACGGCTGCGCGTCTCGCCGAGGGGGTGGCGGACTCGTATGAGTATGCGCGCGCCGCGTACGAGTTCGTGCGCGACACCGTCCCGCACTCCCAGGACTCGGGCGATCTGCGCGTCACCTGGCGCGCCTCCGACGTCCTGGAACTGCGCACCGGCATCTGTCACGCCAAGGCGCACGCGCTCGCCGCGCTCCTGCGGGCCGAGGACATCCCCACCGCCTTCTGCTACCAGTCGCTTCTCCATGACGACGGAAGCGGGCATGTCGTGCACGGCCTGGTCGCCGTGCGGTTCAACGGGGCCTGGCATCGGCAGGACTGTCGCGGCAACAAGCCGGGCGTGGACGCCCGGTTCTCGCTCGACGGCGAACGGCTGGCCTTCCCCGTCGATGCGCAGTCCAATGAGGTGGACTACCCAGTACTGTACGCTGAACCGCATCCGGTCGTCCTGAGCGCCCTCAAGGCAGCCCCCGACCGGCCGCACCTGTGGAAGAACCTCCCCACCGCACTCTGAGGCAAGGCAGACAAGGCAGAAGATGACCCTCCCGCTCACCGTGTCCGACGAGGTGCGCGCCCTCGCGCCCGGTTTCACTCACCTCACCGTCGAGGCGTACGGACTCGTCAACGGGCCCAGTACGGACGGCACCTCGGAACTCCTCGACGACGCGGCCCGCCGACTCGCCGCCCGCCTCGCCGGGCGCGCCCCGCACGAGGACCCGCACATGGCCGCCTGGCGCGAGGTCTACACGGCGTTCGGCTCCAAGCCCTCGCGTACGCGCAACTCGGCGGAGGCGCTGGCGAAGAGGGCCCTCTCGGACGCCGGGCTGCCCCGGATCAACGTGCTGGTCGACCTCTACAACGCGATCAGCGTCGCCCATCTCGTCCCGGTCGGCGGGGAGGACCTCGACCGGATCCAGGGCGGGATGCGTCTCGTGCGCGCCACGGGCGACGAGGACTTCGTGACCGTCACGGCGGGGGAGGAGACCGTCGAACACCCCGACGCCGGCGAGGTGGTGTGGTGCGACGAGAGGGGCGTGACCTGCCGCCGCTGGAACTGGCGCCAGGGCCCGCGCACCCGCCTCACCGAGGAGTCGACCTCGGCGGTCTTCCTCCTGGAGAGCCTCACACCCATGCCGGTGGCCGACGTCGAGGCGGCGGGGGCCGAACTCGCCGAACTGCTGGAGAAGTTCAGCCCAGGGGCGCGGATCACCGTCCAAGCGCCTCGGTAGCGGCCCGGCGCGAGTGGTCGCTCAGCGGGCCTCGGCGGCCTTGACCTCTTCGGGGGTCGGGGCCGTGCCGCCGAGGTGGGCCGGCATCCACCAGGTGTCGTTCGGGCCCTTGGGGCGTACGGGGTATGCGCGCTGCGCGGCTTCCAGCAGCTCCTGCACACGCTCGCGCAACTGGCGGGTGATCGCGCCCGCGTACTTGTCGCGCGAGGCCTCTATGGCCTCGCCGACGCGGATGGTGATCGGGATGTGGCTGCGCTTGAAGTGGCGCGGGTGCCCCTTGGTCCACAGCCGCTGCGTGCCCCACACCGCCATTGGGATCAGCGGGACGCCGGCCTCCTGGGCCATGCGCGCGGCACCCGACTTGAAGCTCTTCAGCGTGAACGACTGGGAGATCGTGGCCTCGGGGAAGACGCCGACGATCTCGCCGGAGCGCAGCGAGTCGAGCGCGTGGGCGTACGCCACCTCGCCGTTCTTGCGGTCCACCGGGATGTGCTTCATGTTGCGCATCAGCGGGCCGGAGATCTTGTGCCGGAACACCGACTCCTTCGCCATGAAGCGGACCAGGCGCTTCTGCGGAAGGGCGGCCAGACCGTCGAAGATGAAGTCGAGATAGCTGATGTGGTTGCTCACCAGCACCGCACCGCCGGAGCGCGGGATGTTCTCCGTTCCCTTGAGGTCGATCTTCAGGTCCCAGGCCTTGAACAACGTCTGGGCGAGACCGATGGCGGGACGGTAGGCAAGCTCAGCCATGGACGGAGTGGACCCTTCTCTCTGGTCTGCCTGGGAAGGCGGCTCCCGGCGGGAAGTTACGCTGCCGTAGGTTTACGGCATTGCGCAGATCGTGCCCCAAGAACGGACGAGTGGCCAGTCCTCGTGCCGCGCAAGGGCGAGATCCTCGTCACGTCACCCCTTGATCCACCTCGGAGTTTTAAGCCGCCTTTACTCTGCGCGAACCGTGAGCCGACGTACGAGCAGGTACATCTCGCAACCGAGGCAGTACCCGAACGCCGCGTTCAGAAACGCCGCCGCGAGCGCCGCCCCGGTCGCCGCGAGTCCCAGCCACTCGGGCCCCACTCCGAAGCCGATCAACCCCAGCGCCGCGAACGCGAAACCGACCGCCTGCGCGAACCGCGGCGGCTCCGGCGCCTCGAACTCCGTCGGCGGCCCGATCCGGGGACGCACCGCCTTGCGGAACAGCCAGCCGTACGGGGAACGCGCCACGCCACCGGCGGCGCCGAGCGCGAACGCCAGCGTCTGCCAGGCCAGCAGCCAGGCGCTGCCGGTGATCAGTACGACCGCCAGTACGACGGTCGTCACGGCCGCTCCGAAACGCGGCCCTCTTGCATCGATGTCCATGAATCAAGCATTCCGCATGAAAAACGATTCGCCGCCACGGGAATCTTTGCAGTCTCGTGAATGCTGAAGGCGGAGATGGCCGGAATCGTGGTGTGCGTGGTGGTGCTCGTGGCGGCGAGCGCCTTCGGAGTGCTGAACCGACGGCGGAGCGGGAGAGTCAGAGTGCGCGGGCGGGACGGCGGAAAACGGCT
Source organism: Streptomyces umbrinus (assembly GCF_030817415.1). Classification (NCBI taxonomy): domain Bacteria; kingdom Bacillati; phylum Actinomycetota; class Actinomycetes; order Kitasatosporales; family Streptomycetaceae; genus Streptomyces; species Streptomyces umbrinus. Next base: position 10,570,986 of record NZ_JAUSZI010000002.1, read on the forward strand.
GGGCGCGGCCGAGTTGGGCGGGGACCTCGGTGAGCGAGCCACACTCGTCCAGTTCTCCAGCGCCTTCTGCGCACCCTGTAGGGCGACCCGCAGGGTCCTCGGCGAGGTCGCCGAACTGGTTCCGGGCGTGGCGCACGTCGAGATCGACGCCGAGAACCACCTCGACCTCGTACGGGAACTCGACATCCTCAAGACGCCGACCGTGCTCGTCCTCGACGCGGACGGACGCGTGGTCCGGCGCGCGACGGGGCAGCCGCGCAAGGCGGACGTGATCGCCGCGCTCGGTGAGGCGGTCGGAACACCCTGACCTGTGAAGCTGCATGAGGCTGGAGGGCACCGGTGACGCATCTCCCATATGCCGGGACGCACTTGACTGCACGCACCACCTATCGTCAGCCTGACCGTATGCCCCTGGAACTCCTTCTCGTCGAGCGCGAACGCCCTCGGACCGCGGCTCCCGGCCGCTGCGCGAGCGCGCACTGTCCGGGCTGTTGACCAGCCCAGGACCTGCTCGTCGCCTCCCGCAGAAGGACAACTCCATGACGGCCACGCCCGATCTCGGAACCCCTCGACTCACCTCTCCCGAACTCGCCTCCCCGGACCTCCTGCGTTCCGTCTTCCGTCGGCACGCGGCCGGAGTCGCCGTGATCACGGCCCAGGGCGACGAGGGTCCGGTGGGCTTCACCGCCACCTCGCTCACCTCGGTGTCCGCCGAACCCCCGCTGGTCTCCTTCGGTGTCGGCACCGGCGCCTCCAGCTGGCCGGCGATCGCCGAGAGGGACCACGTCGGCGTCCACATACTCGGCGAGCACCAGCGCGAGCTGGCGGCCACCTTCGCCCGCAGCGGCGCCGACCGCTTCGGCGCGCCGACCGCCTGGCGGGAGGGCCCCGAGGGCGTTCCCGTACTCGACGACGTCCTCGCCTGGCTCGTCTGCCGGGTCGTCGCCCGCGTGCCGGCCGGAGACCACCGCATCGTGCTGGCCGAGGTGGTCCTCGGGGACCCCGCCGGCGCGGGCCGCCCACTCCTGTACCACCAGGGCGACTTCAAGGGGCTGCGGGAATGACGCGTCGGGCCGTACGGCCCACCTCGCCTGCGTGAGCGTCGAGTTCCGATTACGCTGCGTTGCGAAGGTCACAGTTCAAAGCGCTTGCTTAGATGGAACCACCTGCGGGAGCGTAGATGTGCGTACTGGCGAGTAATATTTCGCTCGGAGCGCGGGTCGCCCCCACCGGGAACGGCCGCTTCAGGCGCCTATGCTGCCCATAAGCAGGCAGCCCAGAAAAGACGATGCAGTAGGAGAGCCGGCGTGAGCTTGAGGATCGTTGTCACCGTGAAGTACGTGCCCGACGCCACTGGCGACCGGCACTTCGCCGATGACCTGACCGTCGACCGTGACGACGTGGACGGCCTGCTGTCGGAGCTCGACGAGTACGCGGTCGAGCAGGCCCTGCAGATCGCCGACGAGGCGGACGACGCGGAGATCACCGTGCTGACCGTCGGCCCCGAGGACGCCAAGGACGCCCTGCGCAAGGCGCTGTCCATGGGCGCCGACAAGGCGATCCACGTCGAGGACGACGACCTGCACGGCACGGACATCATCGGTACGTCGCTCGTGCTGGCCAAGGCCATCGAGAAGGCCGGCTACGACCTGGTGATCTCCGGCATGGCGTCCACCGACGGCACCGCCGGTGTCGTCCCGGCGCTGCTCGCCGAGCGTCTGGGTGTTCCGCAGGTCACGCTGCTCTCCGAGGTCTCAGTCGAGGGTGGCCCCAACGGTACGGTCAAGGGCCGCCGCGACGGCGACACCGCCTCCGAGCAGCTCGAGGCCTCCCTGCCGGCCGTCGTGTCGGTCACCGACCAGTCGGGCGAGGCGCGTTACCCGTCCTTCAAGGGCATCATGGCCGCCAAGAAGAAGCCGGTGCAGTCCTGGGACCTGGAGGACCTGGAGATCGAGACGGACGAGGTCGGTCTCGAAGGCTCCTGGACCAAGGTCGACTCCGCCACCGAGCGCCCGGCTCGCACCGCCGGCACGATCGTCAAGGACGAGGGCGAGGGCGGCAAGCAGCTCGCCGCCTTTCTCGCGGAGCGCAAATTCGTCTGATGCAGCCTCGCGGGCCAGAAGTTCATCTAGGGCCCGTTCGAGGCTCGCTGAACCTCTGTTCGCCGACCGCCCCTCATCTTTCGCAAGCAGGAGAGCATTCCCATGGCTGAAGTTCTCGTCTACGTCGACCACGTGGACGGTGCCGTCCGCAAGCCCACCCTTGAGCTGCTGACGCTGGCCCGCCGCATCGGCGAGCCCGTCGCCGTCGCGCTGGGCCCCGGCGCCGCCGACACCGCCGCCGCGCTCGCCGAGCACGGCGCGGTCAAGGTCCTCACGCACGACGCCGCCCAGTACGCCGACTACCTGGTCGTCCCGAAGGTGGACGCGCTGCAGGCCGCGTACGAGGCCGTCTCCCCGGCCGCCGTGCTCGTGCCGTCCTCCGCCGAGGGCAAGGAGATCGCCGCCCGTCTCGCGGTCCGTATCGGCTCGGGCATCATCACCGACGCCGTCGACCTGGAGGCCGGCGACGAGGGCCCGGTGGCCACGCAGTCCGCGTTCGCCGCCTCCTTCACCACCAAGTCCCGCATCTCCAAGGGCACCCCGGTCATCACGGTCAAGCCGAACTCGGCCGCCGTGGAGGCCGCCCCGGCCGCCGGCGCCGTCGAGGCCCTCGCGGTCTCCTTCTCGGCCAAGGCGACGGGCACCAAGGTCACCGGCCGCACCCCGCGCGAGTCGACGGGCCGCCCCGAGCTGACCGAGGCCGCGATCGTGGTCTCCGGTGGCCGCGGTGTCAACGGCGCCGAGAACTTCTCGATCATCGAGGCCCTCGCCGACTCGCTCGGCGCGGCCGTCGGCGCCTCGCGTGCCGCGGTGGACGCCGGCTGGTACCCGCACACCAACCAGGTCGGCCAGACCGGCAAGTCGGTCTCCCCGCAGCTGTACATCGCCTCCGGCATCTCCGGCGCGATCCAGCACCGCGCCGGCATGCAGACCTCGAAGACGATCGTGGCGGTCAACAAGGACGCCGAGGCGCCGATCTTCGACCTGGTCGACTACGGCGTGGTCGGCGACCTCTTCGAGGTCGTCCCGCAGCTCACCGAGGAGATCAACACCCGAAAGGGCTGATCGCCTCACAGGTGCCCCGCAGGTGTTTCGCGGGTACCCCGTGACCTACGAGGCCCCGGAGACCGTCACGGTCTCCGGGGCCTCGTCTCATGCCAGGGTCAGCGACGCCTGTACGGGCAGATGGTCGCTCGGGAACTGTCCCCCCACGGAGAAGGTGTTGATCGACGCCCGGTGGGCGGTCACGCCGGGCGTGGCGAGTATCCAGTCGATGCGGTCGCCGCCCGGGATCAGGGGCTGGTAGCCGTGGAAGGTGGCGTACAGCGTGCTCCGCTCGGCCGCGGTGTCCCACGTGTCGGTGAGTCCGGCCGCCAGCATCGTGTCGTAGACCGGGTTCTGGTGGGCGGCGATGTTGAAGTCGCCGGTCACCAGGAGCGGCAGGGTCCGGTCGAGACCGGCGATCCGTGAGGTGATCAGGGACGCCGCACGCGCGCGTGCGTTCTGGCTCGCGTTGTCGAGGTGGGTGTTGAGGACGTAGAACTGCCGCTCGCCGTCGCCCAGATCGCGGAAGCGGACCCAGGTCACCATGCGTATGGACCCGCCGCCCCAGGTGTTCGAGCCGATCACGTTGGGGGTGTCGGAGAGCCAGAAGTGGTCGTACTCGACCGGGGCGAGTCTGCGGGTGTCGTAGTAGACCGCCATGAACTCGTCGCGGCTGCCGCCCGCGCGGCCCGTGCCGATCCAGTCGTAGTGCGGTCCGAGGTCGGCCTCGATGTCGCGCACCTGCTGGTAGAGGCCCTCCTGGACGCCCATGACGTGCGGCTGCTCCTGGCGCAGCAGTTCGCGCATCACGGGGCGGCGGACGGTCCAGCTGTTGGGTTCGGCGGTGCTCGCGTAACGCAGGTTGAACGACATGACCTCCAGTCGGCGGCTCCGCGATATTCGGTTCGACGCGGAGGCGGGTGAGGTCGACAGTGCTGTACTGGACAGAGGCAGCGTGACCGCCGCTGCGAGAGCGGTCTTGAGACCCAGGCGACGCGTGACTCGACTGCGATGGGGCACGGGTGGCTCCTTCTCTGGCGGAGGCCGGTTCCTGTGAGGGACACCGGTTCTGCTGCGGATGGCGGCGAGTCGTGCGCATCGCAGTTTCGAAGCTGGGCGTGAACATGTCGAGATCCCGGGGTGGACCCCGAAGGAAGTCCCGAGGGCGGCCCCGAGGGAATTCAGGGGCGGCCGCGGTGCGAGTCCCGGGCCGCCGGGGAAGGGATCCGGCGACGACCAGGGAAGGAATACGGACGTGGCCCGGCAGGGTATCCGATGCGGTCGGGGCGGGAGCCCTGGGGGTGACCCGGGAGTCCGGAGGGTGTTGACCGGCGGGAAGGTCCGCGGATAACTTCGCTCTACGGATATTTGATTCCGTGAAGCGGAAAACAGGAGGGTGTGGAATGGGTCAGGGCCAGCACGAGAAGGTGGCGACGAGCCTCGCGGGCGCGGTCAGCGAGGAGATCAGCGCCTCCCTCGCCCCGGTCGACGCCGAGTTGGAGCGCCGCTACCCCGGCGACCCCGGCACCCGCCAGCCCGTCCACACCGTGTACGTCCCCGGTGACGTCTTCGCCGCCGACACCATCCGCTCCTGGGGCGACCAGGCCCTCGCGGCCCTCGACGAACACGCGCCCGACGCCGCCTCCTTCGCCGCGGTCCTCGGCCTGTCCGACGACCTCGCCGCGCCCGTGTACGACCGCGTACGCGCCAAGCTGGAGCGCGAGCCCGTCGAGGACCTCCGCGTCGACTTCGAGGACGGCTACGGCCCGCGCCCGGACGCCGAGGAGGACGAGGCGGCGGCCCGCGCGGCACGGCTGGTGTCGGAGGCGTACGAGACCGGCACGGCGGCCCCGTACATGGGCATCCGCATGAAGTGCATGGAGGCGCCGGTCCGTGACCGGGGCATCCGCACGCTCGACATCTTCCTGACCGGCCTGATGGAGGCGGGCGGCCTGCCCGACGGGCTGGTGCTGACCCTCCCCAAGGTGACCTATGCCGAGCAGGTCACGGCCATGGTGCGGCTCCTTGAGGAGTTCGAGAAGGCACGCGGCCTGGAGCAGGGCCGGATCGGCTTCGAGATCCAGATCGAGACCAGCCAGTCCATCCTCGCCACCGACGGCACCGCGACCGTCGCCCGCATGATCCAGGCGGCGGAGGGGCGGGCCACGGGCCTGCACTACGGCACCTTCGACTACAGCGCCTGCCTCGGCGTCTCCGCCGCCTATCAGGCCAGCGACCATCCGGCCGCCGACCACGCCAAGGCGATCATGCAGGTCGCGGCCGCGGGCACCGGCGTCCGTGTCTCGGACGGCTCCACGAACGTCCTGCCGGTCGGCCCGACGCCGAAGGTCCACGACGCCTGGCGGCTGCACTTCGGCCTCACCCGCCGCGCGCTCGCCCGCGCCTACTACCAGGGCTGGGACATGCACCCCGGCCACATCCCCACGCGTTACGCGGCCGTGTTCGCGTTCTACCGGGAGGGCTTCGAGCAGGCCGCGGGGCGTCTCGCCCGGTACGCCAACCACGCCGGCGGCGACGTCATGGACGAGCCGGCCACCGCCAAGGCCCTCAGCGGCTACCTCCTGCGCGGCCTGGACTGCGGCGCCCTCGACATCGCCGAGGTGGCCCGAGCGGCGGGCCTGACCCGCGCCGACCTGGAGGCTTTCGCAAGCCCGAGGCGAGCGGACCTGACAATCTCGACTCCGTAGGGCCCCCCGCCCCGCCAGGGGCGCGGGGAACTGCGCGACAAGCCACAGACGGCCCGCGGCACCACGACGACCGGTAGCCCCCGCACACCGGTGGCACCCCGCACGTAGCGACCAGGTCACAGCGACAGCGCCCCCGCCCCCACTGTCACTTCCGCCCCGTACTCTGGACGCCACTCATTGGTGTGACTCAGGAACGGGGCAGCGGTGTCTTCGGGGGAGAACCAACAACCAGAGGAGAAGGACCGGCCGGACGGGCCTGACCAGCCCGACGGAATCGGCCGGCTCCTCGTCGGACGCTACCGCGTCGTCGCCCAACTGGGCCGCGGCGGCATGGGCGTCGTCTGGCGGGCGCTCGACGAGGTCCTGGGCCGCGAGGTCGCGGTCAAGGAACTGCGTACGTACTCGGACGCGGGCGCGCCCGAACTGGCCGACCTGGGGCTGCGCATGCAGCGCGAGGCGCGCGCGGCGGCCCGCGTGCGCCACCCCGGAGTCGTCGCCGTGCACGACGTGGCGGAGGTCGACGGCCGGCCGCTGATCGTCATGGAGCTGGTGGACGGGCCGTCCCTGGACGACGTCCTGCGCGAGCGCGGCACCCTCGACGCACGCGAGGTGGCCGGGATCGGTGCGAAGGTCATGGACGCGCTCTCCGCGGCCCACCGCGCGGGAGTGCTCCACCGTGACGTGAAGCCCGGCAACATCCTGCTCGACCGCTCCGGCCGGGTCGTCCTCACCGACTTCGGCATCGCGACGATGGACGACCCGGGCGACGGCTCCGCCACCCATCTCACCCGCAGCGGCGAACTGGTCGGTTCCCTGGACTACCTGGCACCCGAGCGGGCGCAGGGCCATGAACCGGGTCCCGCCTCCGACATCTGGGCCCTGGGCGCCACGCTGTATGCGGCCGTCGAGGGGGCCTCGCCGTTCCGGCGTACGTCGACCTGGTCCACGCTCACGGCGATCGTGGTCGAACCGCTGCCGGAGCCGCAGCGCGCCGGACCGCTCGGTCCCGTCCTGCAGCAACTGATGCACAAGCAGCCGGAGTCCCGCCCGGACGCCGACGAAGCGAGCCGCCTGCTGCAAGCGGTGGCGGACGCCACCACCAGCCCCGACTCGGCGACCACGGGCCTGCGCCCGCCCGCGCCCCGGCCGCGCGAGGCGACCGAGCGGAGCGTGCCGGCGGTGCCGCCGGGCTTCGGCCCGCCGGAGTCGGGCGGCGCGGGCTTCGGACCCGCGGGCGAGCACAGGGCGGAAGCCGGGTCGTTCGGCGGCTCCGCGCCCGGCGCTCCGGCGACGGGTCACTCAGGCTTCGGCGCCCCGGAACCGGCCGGGGCCGCGGGCCCGGGTGCAGGAGCAGCCGCGTTCGGCGCAGCGGGCGTCGGCGGGACCGGGCCCGGAGCCTCCGGAGCCGGAGGAGGCCAGCCGGGGCCCGCAGGTCCGGCGACGGACGGGACGGGCGCCTCGGCATCGCCTTCCGCGGCGAGCGGTTCCGGGCCCGGATTCCCGGACGCGGGCCCGACAGCACCCGGGGCCCAGCAGGCAGGCGGCCACGGCACCCCCTCGGCCGTGGGCTCCTCCGCGCCACCCCCGATGGCCGGGCCGGGCTTCGGTCCGCCCGAGTCGATGGCTCAGCCCGCCGTTCCGGCCGGCCTCCGGCGCCATAAGGGCCGGGTCCTTCTCGCCGCCGCCGCGGTCACCGTCGTGCTGGCCGCGACCGGCGTCACCGTCGCTCTCATGAACGGCGGCGACGAGTCGAAGTCCACCGCCGGGCCCAGGGCCTCCCAGGGCGGCGACGCCACCCCGTCAGAGGGCGCGAGCCGTGGCTCGATCGACCTGTCGGACGACACCAAGCCCACGGAGCAGGGCGACAAGAAGGAGTCGGCGAAGCCGAGCGAGAAGCCGGATCGCACCGAGGACACCAAGCCCACGGACAAGGCATCGACTCCCTCGCCCGAGCCCAGCAACGGCGGTACGACGGGCGGTGGTTCGGACGGCGGCACGACCGGTGGAGGCGGCGAGTCCAGCCCCGCCCCGGTCTGCCACGCCATCGGCGGCGGCAAGTACAACTGCGAGGTCTGGAAGACGTCCAAGTCCTACACCGCGGCCGGCGCCGAGGCGGGCACTCTCAACGCGGGCACCAACTACTTCTACTGCCAGCAGAACCTCGGCCGCCGTGAGACCTACGGCGAGTGGACGAACGTCTGGTGGGCGAAGACCGACGACGACAGCGGCAACACGAACGTCTTCGTCAGCGACGTCTACATCAAGGGCGGCGACAACGACGCGCCGGTCCCGGGGCTGCCGGTCTGCTGACCGGGCAGGTACTTCTCCAGTCCGGAGGCCGTTGTCCACCCCTCCTCGGCGAACAGCCGGGTGCCCGCGGTGCACAGCCGCAGATCGCCGCGCGCCCGGGCACAGAACTCCTCGGGCGTGGCGCCGAACAGGTCCCGCAACCGCGGTGACCGGCCGAGGAGTTGGGTGAGCAGCGGCCGCTCGCCGGGATGCCTCAGCGGCGTCCCCGTACCGTCGTGGAGGACTCCGCGCCGGTTGACGTAGAGGTGGGCGCCGTCGAGCGCGGCGCCCGACTCCAACTCGATCCGGACGTCGGAGGCGGGCAGCGACACACGGTCGTACGCCCCCGCCGGCGCCGTGACGCCCTCGCTCGCGTCGACCGCCGCGAGTTGTGCGGGGTCCAGCCAGGTGATGAACAGCTCGCGGGTGTGCCCGGGTGCGCAGAAGGGCGACGCGGACACGTACCCCATCGCGCTGACGTGCGCCGAGACGCCCACCTCCAACCCGGTGACCCGCGCCTTCACCAGCGGGATCGGGGACGACAGCTCGTAATCCCGCATCTTGTGCCGGAGTTGCGCGGGGCAGGCGTTGGAGCCGACCGCGAGGACCGGGACGCGGCCCGGGAACGTGTGGCCGGTGAGGGGCAACAGCCGGTCCCCGTCCAGGAGTCCGGATTCCTCGGGCCAGGCGCCCGGATACGTCAGCGGACGGTCGCGTGGCGCCTCGGCCAGGCCGAGGGCTTCCAGCGTGCGGGCGGCGTACGGGTCGCGGGCCGTCATGTGTCAGCCCGAGGGCGGCAGTTCGCCCGAGCCGCGGGTGATCAGACGCGTCGGGAGTTCGATGCGTTCGGGAAGGACGAGCGAGCCGTCGAGCTGACGGAAGAGGCGCTCCGCGGCGGTGCGGCCGAGCTGCGCGGCGTCCTGGGCGACGACGGTGACCCCGGGCTGGAGGAGGTCGGCGAGCTCGATGTCGTCGAAACCGACCAGGGCCACCGGGCGGGAACCCTCGGCGATGACGCGCACGGCCGTGACCGTCACACGGTTGTTGCCCGCGAAGATCGCCGTGACGGGGGAGGGGCCAGAAAGCATGTCCTCGGCCGCCTTGCGCACCCGCTGCGGGTCGGTGACGCCCAGGGACATCCAGGCGTCCTCCACCGGAATACCGGCGTCCTCCATGGCGGCGCGATAGCCGCGCAGACGCTCGGCGGAGGTGTGGATGCGCGGCATGTCACCGATGAACCCGATCCGGCGGTGGCCGTGCGCGATGAGGTGGGCGACGCCGTCGCGCGCACCGCCGAAGCTGTCGGAGAGCACGACGTCCGCGTCGATCTGTCCGGCGGGGCGGTCCACGAAGACCGTGGCGACACCCGCCTTTATCTCGGGCTCCAGATAGCGGTGGTCGTCACCGGCCGGGATGATCACGAGCCCGTCCACGCGACGCGCGCACAGCGCGAGGACCAGCTCCTGCTCGCGGTCCGGGTCCTCGGCGCTGGAGCCGTTGATCAACAGGGCGCCATGGGCGCGGGCCACTTCCTCGACCGCCCGGCTCAGCGGGCCGTAGAACGGGTCCGCCAGATCCTCCAGTACGAGGCCGATGCTCGCCGTACGCCCCTTGCGGAGCACCCGAGCGCTGTCGTTGCGCCGGAAGCCCAGCGCGTCGATCGCCTCCTGCACCCGGCGCTCGGTGTCCGGGGTGACTCCTGGCTCGCCGTTGACTACACGCGATACCGTCTTCAGGCCGACTCCGGCACGCGCCGCGACGTCCTTCATCGTGGGACGGTTGCCGTAGCGGCTCTCGGTTCGGCGGGCGGTCTCGGCCACGATGCGCTGTCCTGTCCTGTAGTCCATGGGGCTGCGTCGGTCCTGAGGATGCTCGGTTGGTCGCCAGATCGGGGTGTGGCGTCGAGCATAGAGCCTGGACAACGTTGTCAGATGCGGGAGAGACTGTCCATCGCAATCTCCGGCCTACCCTTCCTCACTGCGAGACCGGCCTGCCCTTTTCTCATGGTCCAAATGGGATCCAAACGGGAGAACTCACACTGATGCACACCGACCTCGTGGCCGCGCTCGACATCGGCGGCACCAAGATCGCCGGAGCGCTGGTGGACGGCCACGGCCGGATCCTGCTGCGCGCCCAGCGGCCGACGCCCGCGCAGGAGGGCGGCGAGACCGTCATGGCGGCCGTCGACGCCGTGCTCGGCGAACTGACCGTCTCGCCGCTGTGGAGCCGCGCCACGGCCATCGGCATCGGCAGCGCGGGCCCGGTGGACGCCTCGGCGGGCACCGTGAGCCCTGTGAACGTGCCCGGCTGGCGCGACTACCCCCTCGTCGAGCGGGTCCGGGCCGCCACGGCAGGGCTGCCCGTCGAGCTGATCGGCGACGGAGTGGCGATCACCGCGGCCGAGCACTGGCAGGGCGCGGCCCGCGGACACGACAACGCGCTCTGCATGGTCGTCTCGACCGGTGTCGGAGGCGGTCTCGTCCTGGGCGGACAGCTGCACCCCGGACCCACCGGCAACGCCGGTCACATCGGCCACATCAGCGTGGAGCTCAACGGCGACCGCTGCCCGTGCGGGTCCCGCGGCTGTGTCGAGCGCATCGCGAGCGGCCCGAACATCGCGCGCCGCGCCATCGAGGGCGGCTGGCAGCCCGGGGTGGAGGGCGACACCTCGGCGGCCGCCGTGGCCGCCGCCGCCCGCGCCGGCGATCCCGTCGCGGTGGCGTCCTTCGAGCGTGCCGCCCAGGCCCTGGCCGCCGGAATCGCGGCGACCGCGACGCTGGTGGAGATCGACATCGCGGTGATTGGCGGGGGAGTGGGGAAGGCGGGTGACGTCCTGTTCACGCCGCTGCGTGCCGCGTTGCGCGACTACGCAACCTTGTCGTTCGTGCAGCGGCTCACTGTGACGCCTGCGCAGATGGGGACGGATGCGGGGCTTGTGGGTGCGGCGGCCGCTGCGCTCAGCCGTAGGTCGAGCGCCACCACGGCGGTGGTTGGCGGCTGAGCCGCCCCCTGTGGTTCGGGTGGGGATTCGATCCGAGCGTTGTTGTGTGGCGGCCGGTGGGGGCTTGTCGCGCAGTTCCCCGCGCCCCCAGGTGTCTCGGGGCGCGGGGAAGCTGATTGGTCGGCCCCCACCGGCCCGCAGTGGGGTGGGCTGGTGTCAGCAGGTGAGTCGGGTGTCTGCCCAGTCGCCGTGGTCCGAGGTGATTCCGTCTCCGCCGTCCGTGACGACGAGGCGGATGACCTGGGCGCCGCTCACGTCGGCCGAAAGGGCCTGTACTGGCTGGGCGTTGGTGAGGACGCCGGTCGAGGCCACCTTTGTGCCGTCGGCCCAGATCTCGAAGGCGACGGACCCGTCCGTGCCCTCCTCGTCGTCCACACCGACCTTCGCGGTGACGGTCTCGCAGGCCTTGCCCGTGTAGTACTCGACGGTGCTCTCCGCATGGACGCCGAGCCCGGTGGCGTAGACGACGCCGTTGATCGTGATCGGGGTGCCGTCGCCCGCATCGCTCTCGCCGTTGCTGGTGTTGCGCTCGACGGGCCCCCAGCCGTTGGTCGTCGAGAGCCAGGGGAGGTCACCGAGGTTCGAAGCGCCCGAGGGCGGGGCCACCACGACGGACGCCGTCAGCGGCAGCACGCTCTCGGCCCGCACCCCGTTCGGCGAGCGGTAAGTCGCCTTCAGCGTCAGCTCGTACGACCCCGCGGGCGTGCTCGCCGGCGCGGTCACCGTCCACTTGGTGCGCAGCGCCCTGCCGGTCGGGAGGGAGCCGGTCGTGGTGGGCGACTTGGCCTTCACCTTCCAGCCCTGGGGTCCGCTCACGGAGACGGAGACGCGCTTCGCGGGGGTGCGGCCCAGGTCGGTGACCGAGGTCGTCAGGGCGGTCGGCGTGCCCGCCTCGATCAACGTGCTGCCGTCCAGGCCGAGTTCGACGGCGGGCGGGTACTTGGCCCAGCGGCCGTCCGTCGAGACGCGTACGAGGACCGTGCCGTGGGGCGGGACGGTCGCCGAGATCGCGCCCGCCGTGTTGTAGCTCTTGTGCTGCCACAGGTCGCGCAGCGTGTAGGCGTCCGCCTCGGGCAGTCCGACGGCCTTCGCGGTCGTGGCGATGCGCTGGGCGCTGCCGGTCTCGTTGAAGAGGGCGACCGTGCGGCTGCCGTCCTTCATCTCCTTGGCGACGACCCAGCGGCCGCCCTCGGAGGAGAGCACCGCGCCCTGCTTGCCGAGCGGGTCCTGGTCGACCGCGATGACCTCCTTGTTGCCGAGGATGTCGAAGGTCTCCTCGGGGACGGAGCGCAGGTCCGAGCCGATGAGCAGCGGCGCGGCCATGATCGACCACATCGAGAAGTGTGTGCGGTACTCGGTGTCCGTCATGCCGCCGTTGCCGACCTCCAGCATGTCGGGGTCGTTCCAGCGCCCGGGACCCGCGTACTGCGTGAGCGGCAGGTTCTGCTTCATGATCGAGAGCATCGAGCCCCAGTTGTCGCTGATGTCCCCGGTCGTACGCCACAGTTGGCCGACGTCGGCCGCCCACTCCCAGGGCTTGTTCTCGCCCCACTCGCAGATGCTGTAGACGATGGGGCGGCCGGTCGACTCGGAGGCGGCCTTCAGGGCGTCACGCATCGTCGTGTACCGCTGCTTGGCGTCCACGCCCTGGTTGTTGCAGTTGTCGTACTTCAGGTAGTCGACACCCCAGTCCGCGAACTGCTGGGCGTCGCTGTACTCGTGGCCGAGCGCACCCGGGAAGCCGGCGTCGTTGCACGTCTTCGTGCCCGCGCTGGTGTAGATGCCGAGCTTGAGTCCCTTGCCGTGCACGTAGTCCGCGACCGCCTTGATCCCGCCCGGGAATCGGACCGGGTCGGGCACCAGCTTGCCGTTCGCGTCACGGGCGGGCAGCGCCCAGCAGTCGTCCAGGTTGACGTACTCGTATCCGGCCTCCTTGAGCCCCTTGGCTACGAAGATGTCCGCGATCCCCTTGACCATCTCCTCGTTGAACTCCGCACGGCAGTGCGTGGAGTTCCAGTTGTTGAAGCCCATGGGCGGGGTGAGGGCGAGACCTTCGGCCGGGGCGGGTGCGGCCGGTGCTGCCGGAGTTCCGGCCGAGGTTCCGGCCGGTGTCTGCGCGTTGGCGGCCGGGGCCGGCCCGGTCAGCCCCAAGGTGCCGAGCAGCCCTGCGGTGAGCGCTCCGACCACTCTTCGGCGAGTCGTGCGGGTGAGAAAGTGACGCATCGTTACGTCCTCCGTACTCGCGAAAGGTTGGATGTCTTCATGTCCGCGTCATCCGTGCGCGTTTACGGTAGGACCTGTCGCACTGTGGTGGAAGAGGTGCGGTAACGTTTGTTCGATATCCCGTCAAAACCCTAGACGATGCTCTCACTAGGGAATGGGATTCAAGCCTCGCGTGTGTTTGTGTTGAGTTGTGCCCCACGGCGGGAGTGGCGGCATGGCTATCGCTCAAGGAGCCCGTGGTGCCCGGAAGTGCGGCGGGACATCGGATGTCCCCGCGAAATCTCCTGTGTGGCGCGGCCGTGCCGCGGAACGACGGAAAGGCCGACCGTGACCCATGGGCGGGTCGGCAGTTGAACCGGGCATGAAGAAGCGCAGCATGCTCGCCATCGCCTCCCTCGCCGCCGGATTCGTGGTCGCGGCCGTCACGCCGTCCCACTCCGCGGAGGGTGGCGACGCCCTCGGCAGCCTCGACGTACAGAACACGCTCAGCAGCCTCGACCAGACGATCAGCGACGGCAGTCTGGCCACGGACGACAAGCCCGAGGAGCAGCGGGGCTGACCCACGAGTCAGGACCGTCCCGACCATCAGCCCGGCCCGTCGAGGGCCGGGCTTTCGCATGCGTCCGACCCGTCGAACGCGACCTCTTCAGGGCCTGGTTTCCGTGGCAGGGTGGAGCGGGCAAGCCTCAGGGGGCCAACAGCAGAGGGGGAACCGTGATCGTTTGGATCAACGGTGCGTTCGGTGCGGGGAAGACCACCACCGCACGGGAACTGATCGACCTGATCCCGAACAGCACACTCTTCGACCCCGAGCTCATCGGCGCCGGGCTGACGCGGCTCCTGCCCGCCAAGCGCCTCGCCGAGGTCGGCGACTTCCAGGACCTGCCGATCTGGCGACGGCTCGTGGTCGACACCGCGGCCGCGATGCTCGCCGAGCTCGGGGGCGTACTCGTGGTCCCCATGACGCTGCTCCGCCAGGACTACCGTGACGAGATTTTCGGCGGACTCGCATCCCGCAGGATCGCGGTACGCCATGTGCTTCTCGCCCCGGCGGAAACGATCCTGCGCGAGCGAATAGCCGACCGGGAGGTCCCGCCGGACCTCCCCGACGGGGAGATACGGGTGCGGCAGTGGTCGTACGACCACATCGAGCCGTACCACGCCGCCCTCGCCGGCTGGCTCACCGCCGACGCCCACCCGGTCGACACCAGCGCGCTCACCCCGTACGAGGCCGCCGTGCGCATCGCCGGGGCCGTGAGCGGCGGAACCGTCCCCGTCTGCGACATCGTGCAGACCCCCGAGCCCACCTCGGAGACCGTCGCCGCGGGCGTACTCCTCTTCGACGAGCAGGACCGGGTGCTGCTCGTCGACCCGACCTACAAGGCCGGCTGGGAGTTCCCGGGCGGCGTCGTCGAATCCGGCGAGGCGCCCGCGCGCGCGGGCATCCGCGAGGTCGCCGAGGAGACGGGCATCCAACTCGTCGACGTACCCAGCCTGTTGGTCGTCGACTGGGAGCCACCGGTACCTCCCGCCTACGGCGGACTGCGTCTCCTCTACGACGGCGGCCGGCTCGACGGCGACGAGGCCCGGCGGATGCTGCTGCCGGGCCCCGAACTGCGCGCCTGGCGCTTCGTCACCGAGGAGGAGGCGGCCGGACTGCTGCCGCCCGTCCGCTACGAGCGCCTGCGCTGGGCACTACGCGCACGGGAGCGGGGAGCCGCGCTGTACCTGGAGGCCGGGGTGCCCAAGGGGTAGCTGTCCCGGCGACGGTGGGGGGGCGAAGGGCGTACGAGGGACGACTGGCGTGCCCCGGTTGTGTGTGGGGCACGCCAGTCGGACCGACTCGCCTAGTTCGCCGCGTAGTTGCGCAGGAACAGCGCCTCCGCGACGGACAGCCGCTCCAGCTCCTCGGGTGACACGCTCTCGTTCACGGCGTGGATCTGCGCCTCCGGCTCGCTCAGCCCGATGAGCAGGATCTCCGCCTGCGGATACAGCGACGCGAGGGTGTTGCACAGCGGGATGGAGCCGCCCTGACCGGCGTACTGCATCTCCGCCCCGTCGTACGCGACGCTCATCGCCTGCGCCATCGCCGCGTACGCCGGACTGGTCGTGTCGGCCCGGAACGGCTGGCCCTGGCCGATCTGTTCGAGCTGCACGCGCGCGCCCCACGGGGTGTGCGCCTCCAGGTGGGCCTGGAGCAGCTTGGTCGCCTCGACCGTGTCCACGCCCGGCGGCACCCGCAGGCTGACCAGCGCGCGGGCGCCCGCCTGCACGGACGGGGTGGCGCCGACCACCGGCGGGCAGTCGATGCCCAGCACGGTCACGGCCGGTCGCGCCCAGATGCGGTCGGCGACCGTCCCCGAACCGATCAGCTCCACACCGTCGAGCACCTTCGCGTCCTTGCGGAACTGCGCCTCGTCGTACTGCAGGCCGTCCCAACGGGAGGTGCCCGTCAGCCCGTCGACCGTCGTCGAGCCGTCCTCGGCGCGCAGCGAGTCCAGTACGCGGATCAGCGCGCCCAGTGCGTCGGGGGCGGCGCCGCCGAACTGGCCGGAGTGCAGGTTGCCTTCGAGGGTGTCGACCCGGACGCGGACGAGCGTCATGCCGCGCAGCGCGGTCGTCACCGTGGGGACGCCGACCCGGAAGTTGCCCGCGTCGCCGATGATGATCGTGTCGGCGGCCAGCAGCTCGGGATGCTCCTCGGCGTACCGCTCAAGGCCGCCCGTGCCCTGCTCCTCGGAACCCTCCGCGATCACCTTGACGTTGACCGGGACCCCGCCGTTGGCCTTGAGCGCGCGCAGCGCCAGCAGGTGCATGACCAGGCCGCCCTTGCAGTCGGCGGACCCGCGCCCGTACCAGCGGCCGTCCCGCTCCGTCAGCTCGAACGGCGGGGTCGCCCAGCCGGTCTCGTCGAGCGGCGGCTGCACGTCGTAGTGCGCGTACAGGAGGACGGTCTTCGCGCCCTCGGGGCCAGGCAGGCTGCCGTACACCGACTGTGTGCCGTCGGGGGTGTCGAGCAGCGCGACGTCCTGGAAGCCCTCGGCGCGCAGTGCGTCGGCCACCCAGTTCGCGGCGCCCTCGCTCTCGCTCCTGGGGAACTGGTCGAAGTCCGCCACCGACTTGAAGGCCACCAGCTCGGTGAGCTCCGCCTTCGCCCGCGGCATCAACGAGGCGACGGTCTCGGCGACCGGATTCGACGACATGGGCACGCTCCTCGTGGGTGCGACGTTATACGGATGGGTACGTCTGCGATGCGCGCATACGGGTGTGCGCGCTGCATTCGCTGCAGATCCTCCCACAGCGGTCCTGGCCGGACGTCGCCGTAGGATGCGTGGAGTAGGTGCGGCAGGCGGCTGGATCGGAGCAGCAGACCATCGTGAGCAGCGAGAACTCTTCGGACGACGCACAGCGGGTGTGGGACGTCGTCGTGGTCGGCGCGGGGCCTGCGGGCGCCTCGGCCGCCTATGCGGCAGCGGTCGCGGGGCGCAGCGTCCTGTTGCTGGAGAAAGCGGAGCTCCCCCGTTACAAGACGTGCGGCGGCGGCATCATCGGACCGACCCGTGACGCGTTGCCGCCCGGCTTCGAGCTGCCGTTCCAGGACCGGGTGCACGCGGTCACGTTCTCGCTCGACGGCAGGTTCACGCGCACCCGCCGCTCCAAGCAGATGCTCTTCGGGCTCATCAACCGGCCCGAGTTCGACCAGCAGCTCGTCGAGCATGCCCAGAAGGCGGGCGCCGAACTGCGTACGGGCGTCACGGTCTCGCGGGTGGAGCAGCACGGCTCGGCCGTCCCCGACCGGCGCACGGTGGCCGTCGTCCTCCAGGACGGCGAGACGGTGCTGGCCAGGGCCGTGGTCGGCGCGGACGGCAGCGCCAGCCGCATAGGGGCACACGTCGGGGTGAAGCTCGACCAGGTCGACCTCGGCCTGGAGGCGGAGATCCCGGTGCCGGAGACGGTCGCGGAGGACTGGAAGGGACGGGTCCTCATCGACTGGGGCCCCCTTCCCGGCAGTTACGGATGGGTGTTCCCCAAGGGCGACACACTCACCGTCGGAGTGATCTCGGCGCGGGGCGAAGGCGCCGCCACCAAGCGGTACTTGGAGGACTTCATCGCCCGGCTCGGCCTCGCCGGTTTCGAGCCGAGCATCTCGTCCGGGCATCTGACGCGCTGCCGTGCCGACGACTCGCCGCTGTCGCGGGGGCGGGTGCTGGTGTGCGGGGACGCGGCGGGGCTCCTGGAACCCTGGACCCGCGAGGGCATCTCCTTCGCGCTGCGCTCGGGGCGGCTCGCGGGGGAGTGGGCGGTGCGGATCGCGGAGGCGCACGACGCCGTGGACACGCGACGGCAGGCGCTGAACTACGCCTTCGCGATCAAGGCGGGACTGGGCGTCGAGATGAGCGTCGGCAAGAGCATGCTCACGATCTTCCAGCGGCGGCCCGGCATGTTCCACGCCGCGCTCACCGGTTTCCGGCCCGCCTGGAAGGCGTTCGCGGGCATCACCCGCGGATCCACCTCGCTGGGCGAGCTCGTACGTTCGCATCCGATGGCGGGGCGCGCCCTGACCGCGCTCGACCGGTGACCTGAGGGCTCAGCTCTTGACGGTGATCCGGAAGACCGGGTGGTCGGGGGCGATGCGCCGCAGCTCCTCGTTGGACGAGTCGGGGCCGACGCCGTTGAAGAACACGCCGACCTCGGCCTTCCACCGCTTGAGGTAGGCGCGCAGCAGCGGGACCTTGTCGTCGTCGGCGACCTCCACGGCGGTGAACACGTCCACCTTCTTGCCGAGGTGCAGCTCGCCGCCGCCCGCGACCCGCATGTTGTGCGTCCACTGGACGTGGCCGCGCGGGGCGACGAGGTACTGCGTGCCGTCCACGGTCAGCAGGTTGACGGGGGTGGTGCGCCACTCGCCGCTCTTGCGGCCGCGGACGGCCAGGACCCGGGAGCCCCAGACGCTGAGGCCGCGGCGGGTCATCCAGGCGATGGTCCTGTTGAAGACCTTCACGGTGAACCAGCCGGGCTTCTTCACGTGCGTGGACGTGGTCATGGTGACTTCCTCCTGAAGCGGAAAGTGTGAGCACTGCTCTCGCTTGAGAGCAGTGTGCACGAGATCGGTGATCCAAAGCAAGAGCAGTGCTCTCGTAGTGGTTCACTGCTCACGTTTGCGTGCACCGCTCTCGTTTGTGTGCACTGCTCTGGAAATATGGAACACTGGCGTGCATGAGTACCGCCAAAGGAGCCCGCGCCCGAGCCCGGATCGAGGTCACCGCGGCCATCAAGGACGAGGCGCGCAGACAGCTCGCCGAGGACGGCGCGGCCAAGCTCTCCCTGCGGGCCGTGGCCCGCGAGCTCGGCATGGTCTCCTCCGCGCTGTACCGCTACTTCCCCAGCCGCGACGACCTGCTGACCGCGCTCATCATCGACGCCTACGACTCGCTCGGCGCCGCCGCCGAAACGGCGCACGCCGAGGTGGCCGACGCCGGACCGGTCCGCCGCTGGACCGCGGTGTGCGAGGCGGTGCGCGAGTGGGCTCTGGGGCACCCGCACGAGTACGCGCTGATCTACGGATCGCCCGTGCCCGGGTACGTCGCACCCGCCACCACCGTGCCGGCGGCGTCCCGCGTCGGGCTGCTCCTCATCGGCATCCTCCGGGACGCGCAACAGGGCGCAGGCGTCGCCCTTCCTCCGCTGCCCGCCGAACTCGGGCCCGAGGCGCGGAGGTTGGCCGATGACCTGGCCCCCGACCTGCCGCCCGCGGTGGTCACCGCGCTCGTCGCGGCCTGGGCGCAGCTCTACGGACTCGTCGGCTTCGAGCTGTTCGGGCAGTTCAACCGAGTCGTGGAGGACCGCGAGCCGTTCTTCCGGCACGCCGTCGCCCAACTCGGTCATGGTGTGGGCCTCGTGTTCCCTCAGGACACCGGCACGGGCGGCCGGGGCAGCAGGGCGGGATCCTGACGGAGGATCCGCGCGTGCAGTGACCGGAGCGGCGGCCCCGGGTCCGCGCCCAGCGCCTCGGCGAGCCGCTGCCGTGCGGCCTCGTAGGCGGTCAGCGCGTCCGAGGAGCGGCCCGTCCGGTACAGCGCGAGCATCAGCAGCTCCACGAGCCGTTCCCGCAGCGGGTGAGCGGCTACGAGCCGGACCAGCTCATGGACGTACTCGAAGGACCTGCCGAGTTCGATCTCGCCGGCCAGCCGGGCCTCCAGCACCGTGAGTCGCTTCTCGGCCCAGCGCAGCCGTTCCGCCGCCAGATAGGGCGCCTGCAGCCCCTCGGCGAACTCGCCGCGCCACAACTCCTCGGCGCGCTCGACCAGTTCGCCGGCTCGCCGCAGCTCACCCGCGTCGCGCGCCGCGAGTGCCTCGTCCACCCACCGCCGACGCTCGCGCAGGTCGTCGGCGTCCGCGCCGGTGAGCCGGTAGCCGCTGCCCGTCCACACCAACTCCGCGGCGCCGCCCAGGGCTCGGCGCAGCCCGGAGACGTACTTCTGCACGAGGTTGCGTACATGCAGGGGCGGGGCCCCTCCCCACACGGCCTCGACCAGGGCGTCGTACGAGATGGAGCGCCCCTCCTGGAGGAGCAGTACGGCGAGTACGGCGCGCTGCTTCGGCGGGCCGAGCGGTATCTCGACGCCGTCGCGCAATGCCCTGAGCGGGCCGAGCAGTTCGAAGCGCAGGCCGTCGGACGCCCCCTCGGCCTCGGCCGAACCGCTCTCGCGCAAGCCCCTCGGTGTCCCCTCACCCATGCGTCGAGAGTATCCCGGCACCGGCGTTCCAGTGGATCTTCCAGCGGACGGTCAGCGGCGCCGACGACCGTGGCCGCGACGGATCCCCGGCGAAAGGCCACACCACGATGCTCACCCGGCTCGGCCGCCTGGCGGTGCGGCGCAGCCGCGCCGTCCTCATCGGCGTACTCCTCACCTTCCTCGGCCTCGCCGCCTACGGGGCCGGCGCCCAGAACGACCTGGACCTCGCGCGCTGGAGCTCGCCCGGCACGGAGTCGGTGCGCGCGGGGGACGTACTGCGCGAGGAGTTCGGCACCGGTAATCCCAACCTGGCACTGCTCGTCACGGCACGCGACGGCGACGTGGACAGCGCCCGCACACGGGAGGCGGCCCGCGCGCTCGCCCAGGAGGTGGAGCGGCTGCCCCTGGTCACCGACGTCACCTCGTACTGGGACGCCGACAGCCTCGCCCTGCGCGGCACCGACGGCCGTCGCGCGCTCGTCCTCGTCCGCCTCGAAGCAAGCGCCACGGAAGCACGCGAACAACTCGCCACACTCTCACCACGGTTGACGCGCACGACACCCGAGCTCACCGTCCAGGTGGGCGGCCAGGAGGAGATCTCGCGCCAGGTCGGCGAACAGGCCCGCACCGACTTCCTGCGCGCCGAACTCTTCGCACTGCCCGCCGTCCTGCTCCTCCTCGTCCTGGTCTACCGACGCACCACGGCAGCCCTGTTGACGGTCGCGGTCGGTCTGCTGTCCGTCCTCGGAACCCTCGCCGGGCTGCGCGCGATCGCGCAGTTCACCGAGGTGTCGACCTTCGCGGCGAACCTCGCCCTCGTCCTGGGCCTCGGACTCGGCGTCGACTACAGCCTGTTCGTCATCAGCCGGTACCGCGAGGAACGCGCGGCCGGGCGCCCGGGGCCCGACGCCGTCGTTCGGGCGACCGCGGTCGCCGGGCGCACGGTGGTGTTCAGCGGAGTGACGGTGGCGGTGTCGCTGAGCGCTCTGCTGGTGTTCCCGTTCTTCTTCCTCAGCTCGTTCGCGTACGCGGGTGTCCTCGTCGTGGTGACGGCGGTGGCCGGAGCGGTGGTCTTCCTGCCGGCTGCCCTGGCCCGCTGGGGCCACCGGGTCGAAC
The DNA here is from genome assembly GCF_030817415.1 of Streptomyces umbrinus. NCBI lineage: Bacteria > Bacillati > Actinomycetota > Actinomycetes > Kitasatosporales > Streptomycetaceae > Streptomyces > Streptomyces umbrinus. The sequence goes on from NZ_JAUSZI010000002.1 coordinate 10,592,206, forward strand.
GGCCCGCAGCCCGCACGTCGTCCGGCTTCTGGCACCGCACGGCACTGGCGGCCATGCGCCGCCCACTGCTCGCCGGCGCCGGAGTGCTCACCGTCCTGCTCCTCGCCGCCTCGCCCCTCCTCGGGCTGCGCTTCGGACTCCCCGACGAGCGGGCCCTCCCCGACGGGACCTCCTCGCGCACCACCTCCGAGATCGTGCACGAGGAGTTCCCCGCCGAGGCCACCGACACCATCCAGGTCGTCCTCACGAAACCGATCACGAAATCACTCACGGGTGCGCCCACCGAGGCGCCCACGACCACGGCCGCCACGCGCGCCTACGCCACCGAACTCTCCTCGATCCAGGGCGTGTTCCAGGTCGACGCCCCCTCCGGCACCTACCGAGACGGGCAGCGGACCGGAGCGCCGGGCCAGGACCGGCTGACGGCGCCCGACGGCCGCGTACGGCTGGCGCTGGTGCCCACTCAGGAGACGATGCGCGGAGACGTACCGGCGCTCGTCGAACGCGTCCGTGACGTCCCCGCACCCGCCGGCGTACTGGTCGGCGGCTACCCGGGCGAGACCACCGACTTCCGAGCCACGCTCCTCGACCGGCTGCCGCTCGCCGCCGGGCTCGTCCTCGGGGCGACGTACCTGATCCTCTTCCTGATGACCGGCAGCGTGCTGCTCCCCCTGAAGGCGACCGTCCTGAACCTGCTCAGCCTGTCCGTGATGTTCGGCTGCCTGGTGTGGGTCTTCCAGGACGGGAACCTCTCCGGAGTGCTCGGCTTCACGCCGACCGGTTCGATCGAGCCGAGCATCCCGGTGCTGATGTTCTGCGTGGCCTACGGCCTGTCCATGGACTACGAGGTGTTCCTGCTGTCCCGCATCAAGGAGGAACACGACCGCACCGGCGACACCGGGCGCGCGGTCGCCGAGGGCATCCGGCGCAGCGCCCCGCTGATCACGGCGGCGGCCGGCATCCTCGCGCTGTCCTTCCTGTCGTACGCGACCGGAGGCGTCGTCTTCCTGAAGGAGCTCGGCATCGGCACGGCCCTGACGATCCTCGTCGACGCGACCCTCATCCGGGTGGTCCTGCTGCCGGTGACGATGCGGCTCGCGGGGCGCGCGAACTGGTGGGCGCCGAAGCCGCTGCGCCGCTTCCGGATCAAGGAGGCGCCCGAGCCCGAGCCCGAGCCGGAGCGGGTACTCCGCCGGGAGTACGTGTGATCACCACGCTCGGCTGACGCCTCCGGCGACCCGCGGCGTCTAGCGTGGCAGGCATGGAAGAGCAGCGCACACGCCGGTGGGGTGGACCCCCCTGGGCCGGGGGCGGCCCGCCGCGGGGCCGGTGGCACGGACCCCCGTGGTGGAACCGCCGCGACGAGGAGGAAGAGGGCGGCGGCCGTCCGCGTTGGCCGTGGCGTTCGACGCTGCTCCTCACCGTGTTCGTCCTCGTCGGCAGCAACTTCGCCGCGGAGCAACAGCCCGATCGGGAAGAGCTCGACGTCCTCGCGCGGATCCTCCTCTTCGGGGGCGCCGCTCTGCTTCTGTGGCGGCAGCGGTATCCCGTGGCCGTGGTGTTCGGCACCGCGGCCACGGCGCTCGTCTACTTCAGCGCCGGATATCCGTACGGGCCGATCTTCCTTACGGTGGCGCTCGCGTGCTTCAGCGCGATCGTCGCGGGGCAGCGCTGGGCGGCCTGGACCGCGCTCGGCACGCTGTGGGTGGTCCATCTCCTGGTGGGGCACTGGCTCTACCGGTGGCTGCCGCCGAAGGGCGACCCGGTCTCCTCGTGGGGCGAGGAGGTTGCCATCGCCGCCTGGATGATCGCCATCCTCGCGGTCTCCGAACTCGCCCGGGTACGCCGTGAGCAGTGGGACCGCGACCGGGCGGAGCGTCGGCAGGCGGCCAAGCGGCGCGCCGACGAGGAGCGGCTGCGGATCGCCCGGGAACTGCACGACGTCCTGGCGCACAGCATCTCCGTCATCAACGTCCAGGCGGGTGTCGGCCTCGCGCTGCTCGACTCCGACCCCGAACAGGCGCGCACCGCGCTCACCACCATCAAGGCCGCGAGCAAGGAGGCCCTGGGGGAGGTGCGCCAGGTCCTCGACACGCTCCGTACGTCCGGAGACGCGCCGCGCGCGCCCGCGCCCGGCCTCGACCGGCTCCCCGAACTCGTCGAGCAGGCCGCGGGTGCCGGACTGACCGTCGACGTCGAGAGCGGGGGCGACCGCAGGGCCCTGCCGCCGGGTGCCGACCTCGCCGCCTTCCGCGTCATCCAGGAGGCGCTGACCAACGTCGTACGGCACTCCGGATCACGGCACGCCCGCGTGCGGGTCGACTACGCGCGCGACGCGTTGACGCTGCGTATCGACGACGACGGACCCGCGACGGGCGAGGACGCGGGCGGCAGCGGCAACGGGCTGGCCGGAATGCGGGAGCGGGCCGCGGCCCTGGGTGGCACGATCGAGGCCGGACCGCGCGAGGACGGAGGCTTCCGGGTGCTGGCCCTGCTGCCGCTCAAGAACTCGCGCGGGACGTCAGGGGCGTCGGCCGGGACGTCCGAGAGGTCCGAGGAATCCCTCAAGCTCAAGGAGGACCGGTGATCCGCGTACTGCTCGCCGACGACCAGTCACTGGTCCGCGCAGGCTTCAAGGCACTCCTCGACGCACAGCCGGACATCGAGGTGGCCGGAGAGGCCGCCGACGGCGAGGAGGCGCTGCGCGCGGTGCGCGAACTGCGGCCGGACGTCGTCCTGATGGACATCCGCATGCCCCTGCTCGACGGCCTCGCCGCGACCCGCCGCATCACCGACGACGACGGCCTGAACGACGTCAAGGTGGTCATGCTCACCACCTTCGAGCTGGACGAGTACGTCTTCGAGGCCATCCGCTCCGGAGCGTCCGGCTTCCTCGTCAAGGACACCGAACCGGAGGAACTCCTGCGCGCCGTGCGGGCGGTGGTCGAGGGTGACGCACTGCTGTCGCCGGGTGTGACCCGTCGGCTGATCGCAGAGTTCGCGGCGCGCTCCAAGGAGCCCGCGGCCGCCGGGGCGCTGGCCGAACTCACCGAGCGGGAGCGGGAGGTGATGGCGCTGGTCGGCATCGGACTGTCGAACGACGAGATCGCGCGCCGGCTGGTCGTCAGCCCGCTGACCGCGAAGACCCACGTCAGCCGGACCATGGTGAAGCTGGGCGCCCGCGACAGGGCCCAACTGGTCGTGCTGGCCTATGAGTCGGGCCTGGTGCGGCCGGGCTGGTTGGGCTGAGGCGGCTGCCGGAAACGGACCAGCACACTGGCCACCCGGAAGACGAAGAGCACGGCCGCGAGTGAGGTCCCGGCCGCGAGCTGGATCTTCTCGATGGTGACCGGCAGGTCGAAGAGCAGTGCGGGTCCGGCCAGGGCTCCGAACGCCACCGCCGCGGCGAACGCGGCGCTGAACAACGCGTATCCGATCTCGACGGTCATCTCGTCCCGCTCGGACTGAGTCCGCCGCCCCCTGGTCTGTCCCATACGGGCAGTCTCACAGGGGACCGCCCGGCGGGGCAAGGAAAGGCGCGCCCGGCGGGCAAGGAAGGCCGCCGGGCGCACGTCGTCGTGAGGGAAGGCCCCCGCCGGGGCGCGTAGTCGCGTTGGAGGGTGTCAGTCGCGGGCCGCGACCCGCGCGTCCTCCTGCTCCCCCGCGTCCTCCTGCACCCGCTCGTCCTCCCGCACGTCGTCGGACTTGGCGACCAGGATCGTCGTCTGCCGCGTCCGCTGCCCGCGCAGTCCGGTGGCCGTGATGAGCAGGCCCGCCACGGCGATCGCGGTGACGACGACCAGACCGGGACGGTAGCTGTCGAGGACAGCTTGGGGCGAGGAGCTCTCGGAGGAGTTCGCGGTCACCACGGCCGTCACGATCGCGAGGAAGATCGCGCCGCCCACCTGCACCGAGGTGTTGAGCAGACCCGAGACCATGCCCTGCTCGTGGTCGTCCACGCCGTTGGTGGCCTGGATGTTGAGCGAGGGGAAGACCAGTGCGCAGGCCGCGCCGATCAGCAGCATCGACGGAAGGATCACCGCCGCGTACACGGGGTCCAGGTCGACCCGCAGGAACAGCGCGTAGCCGACGACCATCAGGGCGAAGCCGGCCACGATGAGCCGCGGAGTGCCGAACCGGTCGACGATCGCCCCCATCTTCGTCGCGGACAGCGCCACCAGCGCGCCCGCGGGCAGGAAGGCCAGCGCGGTGTGCAGCGCCGACCAGCCGAGCAGCGACTGCATGTAGAGCGTCACCAGGAACTGGAAGCCCACGTACGAGCCGAAGAACGCCATGGCGCCCAACTGCGCCCGGACCTGGTTGCCGGAGCGCAGTACCCCGAGCCGGATCAGCGGGCTGGGGCTGCGCTGCTCGACGCGTACGAACACGGTCAGCAGGACGGCCACCGCGAGGAACGACAGCAGCGTACGGGCCGTCGTCCAGCCCACCTCGGGTGCCTGGACGACGGTGAAGACGAGCAGCAGCATCGAGGTGGTGCCGATGATGGCGCCGGGGATGTCGTAGCCGCGGTGGGTCCGGTCGCGCTCGCTGCGCGGGATGAGCTTGAGGCCGGCGATCAGGGCGATGACCGCGATGGGCGCGGGCAGCAGCATGGTGAGGCGCCAGCTGGCCTCGGTGAGCAGCCCGGACAGGACGAGACCCATCGAGAAGCCGGTCGCGGCGCAGGTGGTGTAGATGGAGAGCGCGCGGTTGCGCAGCGGGCCCTCCGGGAACGTCGTGGTGATGATCGACAGGCCGGCGGGAGCGGTGAACGCGGCGCTCAGGCCCTTGATGAACCGGCTCGCGATGAGCAGCGGGCCCGAGTCGACGAGCCCGCCCAGCAGCGAGGCGAGCGCGAAGACGCCCAGCGCGACCAGGAAGACCTGACGGCGGCCGAGGAGATCGGCGGTGCGTCCGCCGAGGAGCAACAGGCCGCCGTAGCCGAGGATGTAGCCGCTGACGATCCACTGCAGGGTCGAGGTGGAGAGATCGAGTTCGGAACCGATGGACGGCAGGGCGACGCCGACCATCGACACGTCCAGCGCGTCCAGGAACATCGCGGCGCAGAGCACCAGGAGGGTGCCCCACAGGCGAGGCGTCCAGCGAACCGTCGAGGACGGTGCCGCGGAGGGGGTGAGCGGAGAGGTCATGCGCCACACAGTACATGCGCATGCATTCAATGCAAGCGCATTTAATGCGGATGCAACAAAGGTGGTTTTTTGCTAGGGTGCGGGCCATGGCGGCTGTCGAGAAGGCCGAGCAGGGCCTCGTTGACCAGTGGCGCGACATCCTCGCGGTGCACGCGCGCACACTCTGCGAACTGGACCGGACTCTGCACCAACACGGCCTGGGTGCAAGCGACTTCGAGGTCCTGGACGTGCTGGCCGCGACCGCGCCGGCCGACGGCGGTGACATCTCCTACCGCGTCCAGGAGATCGCCGAGCGGGTTCATCTGAGCCAGAGCGCGCTCTCCCGGCTGATCGGTCGCCTGGAGAAGGACGGCCTCGTGGAGCGCTGCATGTGCCCGGAGGACCGGCGAGGCGTCCGGGTCGCCCTCACACCGAAGGGGCGCGCGCTGCACGGCGAGGTGCTGCCGGTGCAGCGCGCGGTGCTGGGGCGGATGCTGGCGGGTGGCTCCGCCGGGTGAGGCGGTCCGGCCGGGCTGGGCCAACGACTGGGCTGGGAGCCCGGCCGGGTCGCGAGATCGGCCGGGCGGGGTGAACTGGCTGGGCGGGGCGAACTGGCCGGGCCGGTTGAGTCGCTGATGCGGCCCGCCCGCCGCCGCTGTTGTCGCGTGCCGCCCCTCAGCTCCAGGTGACCGCCGACTTCTCCCGCCACAGTGTCGCGATCGACGAGTCTCCCGTCACACCCGGGAACGGGCCGCGGTTCCACAGCGCCAGATAGAGCTGAGCTGCCGTCCCCACCAACTCGCAGTCCGCGTCCGCCACTTCGCCCCGCTCGGCCGCCGGGGGTTCGGCCGACAGCCGTACGCTCCACACGGCGTCCGAGTCCGAGGCCCGCACCCTCAGGACGCGCGGCTCGTCCGTCCGTACCCTGCTCCTGCTGCGGGCGTGGAAGCCGAGCAGCAGTTCGTCGATGCCGTCGACCGCGAAGTCCACCGGGACCGCGGTCGGGGCGCCACCGCGTGCGGACTCCGCGTCCACCCGGTGCACGGTCGTCTCGTGGGCCTGCCGCCGAGCCCAGAAGGCGAGCGGCGAAGGGGCGGGCAGGAAACTCCAGCACTCCACGTCGGGAGGGGCGGAGGCGAGCGTGTCGACGAGCCTGCGGTGCCCCTCCCGGAACCAGGTCAGCAACTCCGTGCCGTCCAGCCCGGGCAGGCCGCCGTCGGGATGGTACGAGGTGTGCCCCTCGGCCACGAACGCCGTGGCCCAGCGGTGCACCATGCCGGTGTGCCGCAATAGGTCCCGGACCTGCCACTCCGGGCAGGTGGGCACCTTGGCGTCGGCCCCGGCCGCCTCCGCGGCCTCGGCCAGCAACCCGCCTTCCCGGTCCAGGCTTCGAACGAACTCGGCAGTCTCCATGCAGGCGAGTGTGCCGGATGGGGCGGGCTCCAGGAGGGACGGCGGGCGACTCGCTTCCGCCTCTGACCCGGGTGGTGCGGCCCGCCGCTCGGAGCGTTGTACCCGACGACGTGGCCTGTCATCGGGTACTGCGACACTGTCATCGGGTACGACGACACCGAGTGCGGCCCGCTCGGCATGAGGCGGCGCGCGTCCAACTCCGCGGTCAGCCCCCGGCGTTCGCGTCCTTCTCGTCGAAGCTCGCGAAGTACGCGGCGGCCATGTCCTCGTCCGCGTGGCCCTGGGCGGCGGCGCGGGCGAAGCGTTCGGCGCTCGCGGCGGCGACGTCGAGACGGAGGCCGTGCCGCTCGCCCGCCTCGACGATCAGACGGGCGTCCTTGGCGGCGGTGCCCACGGCGAAGGCGGCCGGTGAAAGCTGGTCGTTGAGGATGAGCCCCGCCTTGGCGCGCAGATAGCCCATGTCCAGCGGGCCGCCTGCGATGGCGTCGAAGAAGCTCTGCGGGTCCACGTCCAGAGCCTTGGCCAGGGCCAGCACCTCACCGGTCGCGTTGGTGACGGAGAGGACCCAGCTGTTGGCCACGAGCTTGAGGCGGGTGGCGCTGCCCGCCGCACCGTCCTCACCCGTCCACACCGTACGGGCACCGACGGCGTCGAAGACCGGGGTCACGGCCTCCCTGCCGTCGACCGGACCGGCGGCCAGGACGAGCAACTGACCGGCCTCGGCGGGCTGTCGGGTGCCGAGAACCGGCGCGTCGTAGAAGACCAGGCCCTTCTCGCGGGCGAAGTCGGCCAGTTCGACGACGGCCTCGATCCCGGCGGTCGTCGACTGCACCCACGCGGTGCCGGCACGCAGGGCGGGCGCGGCCTGCCGCATCACGTCCAGCGCGGAGGGACCGTCGTACAGCATGGTGAGGACGACATCGGCGCCCTCGACCGCCTCCAGGGGGGTGTCGACGACGTGTGCGCCGTCGGCGGCGAGAGGCTCGGCCTTGTCGCGGGAGCGGTTCCAGGCCCGGACGGTGTGTCCGGCGCGGACGAGGTTGCGGGCCATCGCGGCGCCCATGATCCCGGTGCCGAGGACACTGACGGTGAGCTTGTCGGTCATGACATCAACTTTCCTGATCCGTATGGTGCGTCGATTACCACTGTGCCCTGCCCTGCCCTGCTGTGGCGTGCTGTGCTGTGCTGTGTGCCGTGGCGATGTCGGGCCGGGCGCGCCGCGCACCGGGTCCCGGTGGCGGCTCCGACGAAGCCGTCAGTCGGCCGTCGCCCGCCGCGTCCCGTATCCGATGACGGCGGCCACCGCGGCCAGGGTCGCCACGCTGGTGAGGGCGATGGGCAGGGAGAGCCAGTCGGCCATGAAGCCGATGGCGGGCGGCCCGAGGAGCATGCCGCCGTAGCCGAAGGTGGAGGCGACGGCGACGCCGCTGGGGCCGGCCAGGGCACCGGCCCGCTCGACGGCGATCGGGAAGATATTGGCGAGGCCGATCCCGGTGACGGCGAAGCCGACGAGGGCCGCCCACACGGAGGGGGCGAGCGATCCGACGAGCATGCCGACAGCCGCCATGGTGCCGCCCGCGACCACTGTCCGGGTCCGCCCGAGCCGCTCCAGGAGCGTGGTCCCGCAGAGCCGGCCGATCGTCATGGCGAGCGCGAAACACGAGTAGCCCGCGGCCGCGATGCCCGGGTGCGCGTCCAGGTCCTGCTCCAGGTGCAAGGTGCCCCAGTCGGCCAGGGCCCCCTCTCCGTAGGCCGTACAGAGGGCGATCAGACCGAAGACGACGACCAGCCGGCGCGTACGGGGGTCCGGTCTGCGCGGCGCATGTTCCTCGGGCTGTCCGGGAGCCGGCTGCGGTGCGGGGGACTTGTGCCGCAGCAGGGCGCGTCCCGCGACAGCCGTCACCAGCAGGCCGATCACGGTCAGGCCCAGCAGATGCCGCGTCGGCGACAGCGAGCCCGCGACCAGTCCGCCGAGACCGGCGCCGATCATCCCGCCCAGGCTGAAGGCCGCGTGGAAACTGGGCATGATCGGCCGCCGCAGTACGGCCACCAGGTCGACGGCGGCGCTGTTGAAGGCAACGTTGATCCCGCCGTACGCGGCGCCGAAGATCAGCAGGACCGTGCCGAGTGTCCAGGTGGAGTGGGTGAGGGGTGGCAGTGCGACGCTGAGGGAGAGCAGGATGCCGCAGACGACGGTGACGGGGTGGCTGCCGTAGCGGCGGCAGAGCCTGCCGGTGAACATCATCGTGACGACGGCTCCGGCGGAGACGCCGAGGAGGGCGAGTCCCAGTGTGCTGGCGGAGGCGCCGGTCTGTTCCTTGATGGCGGGAATGCGGACGACCCACCCGGCGAAGATGAAGCCGTCGAGGGCGAAGAAGGTGGTGAGGGCGATGCGGAGCCGGGTGAGGTCCTTGCTGTGGCCCGGCACGTCTTTGTGCGTTCGGGATTTGTTTATTAGCGGCACAAACTCAGGCTAGGCGGGAGCCGGGGGCTGGGCAAGGGCGTATTCGGTGCCTGGTCGCCAGGGGCTTGGGGTGCCGGAAGGAAACGTCTCTGCGGTCAATGGAGCCCAGCCGCACGGAGCTGACGACCTAGGCAGTCGTCGCGGGCTCCTGTCGCCTCCCGGGGGCTGTTCGTCCCGATTGGATGGGCAGCGCGGCGCACCGGGCGACCGGCCGGGGGACTGGTGCGGTTTCTGAACGTGGCTTCCGCCGCTCTGGCGGAGGATGGCCTCAACCTCTAGCGAACCCGGCGCGGACACGCCGCTCTCTGGTAGGAAGTCACCCCGGGGAGGGGTCAACGCCCCCCTCTTGCCGGTGCAGAAGGGAAACGACGTCATGACTGAGCAGGCTGGAGCTCCGGGGTGGGCTGACGGCACGGTCCCGCCGCCGGCCCGCCCCACGGCCGACACGCCCCACCTTCAGCTAGCCCCGCTGGACGTCGAAATTCTCCGCTTGATGGGTCAGGACGAGTCCATCGCCAACGTCGGGGCCGGAGTGGGTGTCTCGCGCCGTACCATCTCGCGCCGGATTGAGCGGCTCATGACAATTCTGGGGGCCGTCGACCGCGGGGAGTTGGCGGCCAAGGCCGCGCAACAGGGGCTGATCTAGGGCCTGCACTCATTACGGCAGCCGCTCTGCATTGCTCACGGCACCCCCGCCATCATCGCGGGGGCGCTCGCCGCGTTCGCTGGACCGCAAGCTTCTTACGCCCTGCTCGCCGTTGTGTCGGGAACCGCCGCCGTCCTCACGGTCGGCACGCGATCGCGTCGGTGATCCTGGACGCCGTCCTCATCGCCATGCTGATCGAAGGTCGCTGCTCGGGGCTTTGGGCCGTGCCCGCGTAACACCAGCAGAGCACGCCTAGTTGGCGCTTGATGACCGCTTCGACCGCCAACCGTCCTCCCGGGGCTTGCCGTCGTGGGAGAGCATTGGTAGGCATATACCCCACCGGGGTATCCAATCCGGTTGGTGACGAGCCGAAGCCATGAAGGGAGCGGGCACGATGGACGTCGAGGGGTTTGCCGGGGACGGATACGGCGAGGTGCGCAAGGTCTTTCAGCGACTGGTGGACGATGGTCTGGAAACGGGGGCCGGCCTGTCGGTCTGGCGGGAAGGGCGTGAGGTCGTCCGGTTGAACGCCGGGTGGGCCGATGCCGGTCGAAGCCGGCCCTGGCGCAGCGACACCTTGGTCCAGCCCTACTCGTTGTCGAAGGCGTTCGTCACGCTCGCCGTCCTGGTGGTGGTCCGTGACGGCGCGTTGGCGCTGGACGAACCGATCGCCCGGTACTGGGGCGCGTACGGGGGCCAGGGCAAGGAGCGGACCACCCTGAGACAGGTGCTCACGCACCGGGCGGGCCAGCCGCGTTTCGCGCCCGAAGCCGCGGGGCTCGACCTGCTGGACGACAGCGGGCTGCGGGAGAGCCTGGCGCAGGCGGCTCCGGAGTACGTTCCCGGGACGTCGCTCGGAGAACACGCCCTGACCTACGGCCACTTGGTCGACGGCATCCTGCGCGCGGGCGCCGGGACGACGCTGGGGGAGATGTTCAACGACGTGGTGCGGCCCGCGCTCGGGCTCGACGCCTGGTTCGGCGTGCCGGATCAGGCGCTGGACCGCGTCGCCGACCTCGAGTACGCGAACCCGGACTGGCCGCGGCAGCTCCACGCGGCACCCTGGCTCCAGATCCCCGCCGGTGTTCTGGACACGGAGCGCGCCAACTCCCGGGCCTGGCGGCAGTCGGTTTTCGGAGCGGTCAACCTGCACACCACCGCAACCGCGATGGCGGCGTTCTTCTCCCGTCTCACCAGCGAGGACGGACCAGTACGAGAACTGCTGGGGCCGCAGCTGCACACCGAGCTCCTCACCTCCCAAGTCACCGACTACGACGAGGTGTTCGGCACCAGGATCACCTGGACGCTGGGTTTCGTACGAGACAAGGGAAAGATCGCCAAGGGCGGGATCGGCGGCTCGGCCGCCTGGTGGTCGCTCCGGCACCAACATGGCTGCGCCTATCTGACGCGTCGCTTGGACGACCACTCCAGGGCTGCCCAGATCGCCGCGGCCTTGGACGACGACCTGACCGTCGTGGGCGAGGACTGAGCAGCCCCGAGCCCAGAGCGGAGACCGCACCAGCCTGGGCATCACCGACTTTGTGTGGGCCGATACGGCACCAGACCTGTTCGGAGGGCCACGGCCACGGCGGTTGTGCGGTTACGGCAGTTCAGCTTGGCGAAGATGTGAGCGACGTGGCGTTTGACCCCGTGCTCCGATATGCCCATGTCGCGAGCGATCTGACGGTTGCTCATGCCCGCCGCCATGCCGCTTAGCGTTTCCACCTCCCGCGCGGTGAGCGAAGGTGCGGAGATTTCCGAGGCGGCCGAGTTGCCGGCCAGATGGAGCAGTTGGCGAACAGCGTGCCGGGAGACCGCGACCGTCTCGTCGGCTCGGTGGGCCAGGGCTTCGGCCACCGCCGGGCCGCGAAGATCCTCGCTATGCACGACGGCGTCCAGGGGAAAGCCCAGCAGATCCTCGAATCGTTCGCGCGTCTGCATACGCAGGATCATGACGACGTGCGTGTCCTGCCGGGTCAGCAAGTCCACGAGGGGCGCTACATCGTGATGGTTGACCTCGGAGGAGACGACCAGGGTCAGTGGAGCGCCCAGACCGCCGACGGGAATGCTCGCCGAGGTAGCGACCGATGTCACTGGTGCGGATGGGCTGGTTTCCTCCAGGGCCCGTCGGATCAGGATCCGGGAGGTGGGGTCGGGATCGATCAGAAGGATGTGGCCGTCCGAGCGGTTCTTCGCTGGTGGGCCGTACTGCTCGGACGTTGTGTTGCGGCCCCCCGTGGCCGCAGTCATAAGCACTGTGCCTGACGACAACAGGAACGGTCTTCCCCCACGACGATGTCCCTCCCGATAGACAACGAACAATGCTTGTCATCGGAAAGTACTATCGATCGCCGTATTTACATAGTCAAGCAGTTTGAAGCGACCCGCCACCCGGCCGCCTCGGGGGAAACGGCCGGGTGGTGGGCGTTGCGTGGGCGTCTGATGAACGCCGCTTGACCTGGAGCGCCAGATGGCAGGCAGTGCCGGGTCAGTGTGCGAAGACCGGTCCTTGCGACGGGTCGGGGCGCCCACGCGGGAGTAGCAGCGCGCCGGCGACAGCGGCGCCCAGTGAGATCACCGCGCAGGCCAGGAACGCGCTGTCGAAACCGCTCACCGACGGGGCCGAATTCCCTCCGGTTTCCAGACTCGCGCCCGCGACCGCGGCCACCACGGCCACGCCCAGGGCGGCGCCCATCTCATGACAGGTGTTCACCAGGCCCGAGGCGAGCCCCATGTCCTCGTGCGGCAGGTCGCTCATCGCGCTGGTGGTGGCTGAAACGAACCCGGCGCCCAGGCCGATCGCGACGAGCAGGAAGCCGGGGAGCACCTGGGTCCATGCGCTCCCGCTCTCCTCGACCCGGGACAGCAGCAGGCTGCCAGCGGCGCCGAGCACGAACCCGGTGGTCGCCACGGGGCGCCAGCCGAACCTACCGATCGCCTGCGAACTCAGGTGCGCGGCGAGCGTGATGGCGACCGCCACAGGAAGGAAGACCAGCCCGGTCTTGAGGGCGCTCAGCCCCAGGACGTGCTGCAGGTAGAGCGAGCAGAGGAAGAACATGGAGATCAGGACGCCTGATGCGGCGAGCATGACCACGCTGCCGCCGACCAGGTTGCGGCGCGTCAGCACGGAGAGCCGGACGAGCGGGGCGCGGACCGACTTCTCCACCGCCACGAACACCCCCGCACAGACCAGCGCGCCTGCCAGGGGCAGCAGGCTCGAGGCCGAGCCGAAACCGTGGTCGCGGGCCTGGACGAGTCCGTAGATCAGCAGACCGGGCGCGGCAGTCATGGTGAGTGCGCCGGCCAGGTCGATGCCTCCGGGGGAGTCCCGGCGGTGGCCCTCGGGGCTCTCCGCGTTCTCCTTGAGCACGATGGCGACACAGACGAAGACCGCCGCCCCGATCGGGACGTTGATGAAGAACACCCACTCCCAGCCCAGGCTGGTGGTCAGCAGACCTCCGAGCAGTACTCCGAAGGCGGCACCACTGCCTCCGATGGCTGCCCACACGCCGAGCGCGCGATTGCGCTCGGCGCCATGGAACATCGACGTGATGATCGCCATCGCGGCGGGCGACAGCATGGCTGCGCCCACACCCTGAGCGGCGCGGGCGGCGATCAGGGTTCCGCCGTCCTCGGCCAGACCGGACGCCAGGGACGCAGCGGTGAAGACGAGCAGTCCGGCGAGGAACATCCGTTTGCGGCCTACGGTGTCACCGGCGCGGCCGCCGAGCAGCAGCAGACTGCCGAAGCACAGGGTGTACGCGGTCACAGCCCAGGTCAGTTGGCCGGCAGTCAGGGCGAGTTCGTCGCCGACCGTGGGCAGGGCGACGTTGATGACGGTGACGTCCACGATGAGCAGGAACTGAGCCATGCACAGCAGAGCCAGCGTCGCCCAGCGGCGCGGGACAGGCGGGTGGATTTCGTGCTCATGGTGCTGCGCTCCTGCGTGGGCGGGGCCGTGGGGTGGGCTCTCCTGGGTCACCGGTGCTCCTGATCTCTAACAGTTCTGTAAGGGTTACCGTAGCGAGGTCGACTCCTAAAGTGAACAGTGATGTAAAGATTCCTCCGGCTGTCGTGCCGGGTTGATGCCGTCCTGGTCGCCGGCATCCGCGACCGCTTGCCGGCGTGCATGGTGTTGCGTCCCGCCTTGGGCAAGGTCGGCCTTGCCCGTTTCAAGCGACCGTTTTAGATTGAGGTCATGACTGAGAAGGGCGCGGCCACGCCTCCGGGCACCAGGGACCGGATTCTCGATGTCGCTGAGCGGCTGTTCGGTGAGCGTGGTTACGCGGCGACCTCGACTCGCGCGGTGACCGAAGCCGCCGGCGCCAACGTGGCCGCGGTCAACTACCACTTCGGGTCGAAAGAAGGCCTGCTGCGTGCGGTGGTCGGACGGGCCATGCGGCCGGTCAACGAGGAGCGGCAGCGCCTGTTGGACGATTTCCTCGCCGGCGAAGCCAAGCCCGAAGTGGCCGACCTCGTCGGTGCCTTCGTTCGTACGGGCGCAAACCTGACGCGGCAACGGAGGGACGGAACGCCGGCTGTCGTACGCCTCCTCGGTCGCGTGATGGTGGAACCGGACCCGGAGGTCCGGCACTTGTTCGCCCAGGAAGTCGAAACGGTGGAAGGCCGCTATCTGGAGGAGTTGATCCGAGCCCTGCCCGCGTTGTCGCCGGACGAGGTCACCTTCCGCTACCGCGTCATGGTCGGTCTCCTCGCCCTGCATCAGGCGGGTGCGCTCGCCGACCTCGCTCCGCACGGTGCTGCCGCGCGGTCCGCTCCCGAGCCGACGGAGCCGGACAGGGAAACGGAGCGACTCGTGGGCGCTGTGCTGGCGGTCTTTCAAGGCGAGTAGAGCGGTACGGGCCCAGCGTGTTGGTGTCGCGTCCTGTCGTACCGCGCCCGATTTTCGTCAGAGGTCGAGCGAATGGCCTGCTTCGACTGCTCCCGCCATGATTTTCGCCGCGTAGTCGGTATCCGTGTACTCCCTGATGGACGCTATGCGGTCCCCTCGGACCTCGTACACGTGCGAGTACTGGTTGTTGTAGACCGCGCCGTGGAGCAGTCGGCCGTGGCTGACCGCCTCCGCACAGACGACATCGCCTTCGGCGACGATGCGGGTGATTTCTGTCCGAGGCTCGCCCGCTTCGAAGATCGCGAGCATGGTCGGGAGAATCCGCTCCAGGACCACCTTCTTCTCGTGTGAGCCGGCTCCCGGAATATCGCGTGCGCACACCGTCCATGTCGCGTCATCCGCGAGGAGCGCATCCAGCCCGGCGAGGTCCTGACGATTGAGCGCGTCGATGAAAGCGCGAACCGTTTCCTTGTTCTTCTCGATGTTGCCCTGCGGAGTCAAGGCGATTACCTCCCGTGGTCGTTGGTGCTGCGCACCTGGTTGCGGCGCTCGACGCGCCTCCCGTACGGTAGTTCAAGCGATCGTTTCAATCAATCGTTTACATCGGCAGGCCGCCGCCTCACTCGGGCATGGCCGCGCAAGGAGCGAAACATGGAGAAAGCGCAGGGGACGACTCCGTCTCCCGTAGCGAGCGCGCCGCCCGGACTGGCGCGACGGCGGTTCGTTCTGGCCGTCATGTGTGTGGCCCTGATGATGATCGTCAGCATGGTCGTCGGGCTCACCGTGGCGCTGCCGGGCATTGCCGGAGACACCGGAGCCAGTCAGGCCGAGTTGCTGTGGATCATGAATTCCTACGGTCTCGTCTTCGCCGGATTCCTGCTGCCCGCCGGAGCCTTGGGCGATCGATACGGTCGCAAGGGCATGCTGCTGGCCGGTGTGCTCGTCTTCGGAGCGGCGTCGGCGGCGGCCATGTGGGTGGACGATCCGAGCGTGCTCATCCTCTTACGGGTGGTGGCCGGTGTGGGATCAGCCATGATCATGCCGATGACGCTCTCGATCGTCACCACCATCTTTCCGTCGGAAGAGCGGGCGGGGGCCGTGGCGATCTGGTCGGCGGTGGCCGCAGGCGGCGCGCTGATGGGTCTGTTGATCTCCGGAGCTCTGCTGGAGGCGTTTTCCTGGAGGTCGACCTTCGGGGTGAGCGCCGGACTCGCAGTCGTGTCCGGGGTTCTCGTTCTCGCGGCCGTTCCGACCTCGAAGGATCCGGACGAGACCCCCGTGGATGTGGTCGGCGCACTGCTGTCGGTCGTCGGGCTCGTGGCCATCGTGTACGCGATCATCGAAGGCCCCGAGCGCGGCTGGACCGATATCGCCGTCGTGGTGGCGGCGGTCGGTGGTGCCGCGGCTCTGTTGGCCTTCGTGCTGTGGGAGCTGCGTGTCGAACATCCGTTGCTCGACCCCCGGTTCTTCCGTATCGGAGCCTTCGCCGCCGGTTCGGTCGTGATCGTCATGGCGAGCGTGGCAATCTTCGGCCTGTTCTATGTGATGCTGCAGTACCTGCAGTGGATCAAGGGCTATTCGCCGCTGGTCGCGGGCCTTGCCCTGATGCCCATGACCGTCGCTGTCGCTGTGGTCTCGCCCGCCGCTCCCGTTCTCGTACGGCGCTTGGGCCTGCGGGTCGTGATGACGGTGGCCATGACGATCATGGCCGGGGGTATGGGAGTTCTGGCCACTCTGGACAAGGACTCCACCTACCTTCCCGTGCTGTTGGGCACGTCGGTCGTCGGTGCGGGGATCGCCATGTGTCTGGCCCCGGCCACCGACTCGATCGTCGCCTCCCTTCCGGCCTCGAAGCAGGGCGTGGCGTCCGCGGTGAACGATGTCACCCGCGAAGTGGGCGGAGCATTGGGCATCGCAATCCTCGGCAGCGCTTTCAACAGTGGTTACCGTTCCGGTGTCGGTGAACGCAGCGACTCGATCCCTTCGGAGTCGCTGGCTGTGGTGCGTAACTCCATTGATGCCGCGCTGGCCATCGCGGAGCGGATCGGCGGAAGCGCCGGCGCCCGGGTGGCTGACGCGGCCGGTTATGCCTTCGCCGACGGGCTGGATCGGGCGATGCTCGTTGCCGCGGCGTTCGTGGCGGTCGGTGCGGTGGCCGTCCTGCTCCTTGCTCCCGGCAGGGCGGAGAGTATTCGCCTCCAGGAGAAGCAGCCCGGCTGACCGACAGCGTTCGATGATGGCCTACCTCGTCGGCGGCCAGGATCCGGAGTCAGATCGACATCCCGCCGTCGACAGGGAGCACAGTGCCTGTCACATAGCCGGCCTGATCGGATGCGAGATACGCCAAGGCCCAGGATATTTCGGCTGCGGGGGCGAAGTATCCCGCTGGAATGATGTCCTGGAGTCGTTCGCGCTGCTCATCGGGCAGGGCTGTGATCATTCGGGTTTCGGCCACGGGAGATATCGCATTGACGGTGACACCGAATCGCACCAGTTCTTTCGCCACCGTCTTGGTGAGACCGATGATCCCCGACTTCGCGGCGGAGTAGGCCGTCTGACCGACGTTGCCGTGCATGCCGGCGTACGACGTCACGTTCACCACACGGCCCCAGCCTTGCCGACGGAAGTGCGGAACGCTGGCACGAATGAAGCGGAAGGGACCTCCGAGGTGCACTGCGAGCACCGAGTCCCAGTCCTCGTCGGCAAGGTTCCAGATCATCCTGTCCCGGAGAATTCCTGCATTGTTGATCAGGATGTCGATCCGGCCGGTGTCCGAGATGACATCCGACACGACGGTGTCGACCTCCTGTGTGCGAGTGACGTCGACTTCCGCGAAACGGGCACCGTCCAGGCTGTCGGCCGCTTCCTTGAGCCGGGCCCCGTCACGGCCGACGAGCCATACGACGGCTCCCGCGGAGTGGAAGAACCGGGCCGCGGCCAGGCCGATGCCCCGGCCGGCGCCGGTGATGAGCACCGTCCGTCCGGTGAAGTCATAGGTGACGTGCAAGAGTTGTCTCCTTGCCGGGTGAGGATCACGTCTCTTGGATGACGAAGTCTTCTGGCCCACACCAACGGACCAGGGCGGCCCCGTAGTTGAGTCCGCCGCCGAACGCAGTCAGCAACGCGAGTTGGCCTGCAAGCAGCCGGCCCGAGTCGACCGCCTCCCGCAGGACGAGAGGAACGGACGCGCCGGAGGTGTTGCCGATGCGCTCGATGTTCGTCAGTGTCTTGTCGCGCGGTTGGCCGAGCGCGTCAACGATTCCGTGCACCAGATTTCGGTTGGCCTGGTGCAGGGCGAAGAAGTCGATGTCGTCGAGCTCCAGACCGGCCTTCAGCACGAACTCTCGGATGAAGTCAGGTATGACGCCGAGGACGAACTCCTTGATGTCGTTTCCCCGCATGGTCGTGAAGTTGTCCCCGAACGCGGACTTCTTCGGCAGCCCGTTCCGGTCCGTGCGTAACTCGCGGGCTGCGTACACCGACGAGTAGTGATCGGGGTCACTGCGAAGGAGGACGTCCCTCATCCCCTTTCCTGGGAGCGTCGGCTCCAGGATGTAGCAGGCCGCCGCGTCGCCGAAGATGACGCCGACCGTGCGATCCTCCGGGTCGAAGAGCTTCGATCCCACATCCGTGAGCACTACGGCAACACGCGGATAACCACCGGAGGAGACGTACTTCGCACCGATGTCGAGTGCGAATACTGCTCCAGGACACCCTCCGCTGTTCACGTCGAAACCTGGAGTGGGCGGCATACCGGCCTTGTGCATGATCGCGGCCGCGGTATTGGGCAGCATATGGTCGGGCGTGTAGGTGCTGCAGATGACCAGGTCCACGTCGCGGACGTTGATGTTCATCTGGTGGCAGGCGTCGGCAAGGGCTTTCGCTCCCAGATCGGACGACCACTCGTCGGGCGCGGAGAAGCGGCGTTCCTCGATACCTATTCGTTCGCGAATCCATTCATCGTTCGTCGGAAGTGTCCGCGCCAGCTCGGCGTTGGTGACGACACGGGCCGGGAGGTAGCGGCCGATCGCTCTGATTCCCACCCCTGGCTGGCTCTCCGTTTCGTACAGTGAATGCCTCGCCATGGAGTAATTTCCTTTCCCGAGCGGGTATCGTGCGACAAGTCATCAGGTCTGGTGCACGCGATAGAGCGGAAAGTAGGATTCGACCCTTCCTTTTGAGTAGTCCCCAGCGAGCTGCTCGACGTCGTCGAAGTCGTAGATTCCGGCCGGATCGACCGAGGGAATCCAGTCCGTGCGCTCCTGCTGGTCGCGTATGGTCGCGCAGTCGTCGTATCGCCAGACATGTGTGTTCACGTGGAGGTGCCGATTGATGCACTCGCTTGCCCGCAGATTGTAGGTTCGCATCCCCTGCTTCCAGCCGACGGTGGTGATGACTCCTTGCCTAGCCATGGCCTTGACCGTTGCCTTGTACAGCGGTGCCCCCATGTTGTCGACGAATATGGCCACGCCGGCCCCGTCGCTGAGTGCGTTGATCGTTCTCAGAAATTCCTTCTCGGACGTGCGGTAACTCGCCACTGAGGCGGGATCGCTCGGCGGGTTGTCAGGATCGTTGGTCAGATGAGGGAAGAGCCGCCGGTCCACTCCGGTGATGCCGAGCCTGTCGAGTTCGGCCAGCCGGGCATTGCTCCCGGCGGTCATGGCGACCCGGAACCCGGCGCGCTTGGCCAGTTGCAGCTCGGCGAGCACGACGCCGCCGCCCCACCCGAAAACCAGGTGGTCGCCGGGGTCCTGGCCTTCCATCTGTGTCGACCAGCAGCGGTGGGCGATGCGCCAGTTGTCCCAAGCGGTGAAGTAGCGCGCGTATGCCGCCCACTGCGGGAGCGAGTACTTGCTGTCCTCGGGAATGGGCAGGAGGAGTTCGGAGTCTATCTTTGTGCGCTTCGCCAGGAGCCCAACGGTCCGGGGCGCCTCATAGGCGTAGACAAGTTCCGCATAGCCATAGCGGTCGCGCTTAGAGAAGGGCATCACCATGCAGATGTCTCCTTCTTGGAGGGAAGCAGACGTGCCCGGGTTCAGGATCCTCACAATGCCGAGGTTTCCCAGAACCACCTTTTCCTCGTGCCGGAGACGGCAGACATCGATCGGCCTTCGCGACCTGGCATGCTCAATGTTCGCTTCCCATGATCCGTACAGGGGCTCGACCAATGCTTCGTGGTCTCTCGGTTCGACGAAGGAAAACGACTCTCGGTGTAGAGTCCCGGTCGGTCGAGTCTCCGCGTCGGCGGTCTCCGGACCGGCATGGAGCACCCAAGCATCAGTGTGGATCACGTTCGCCTCCTCGTCTCCTGAAATGACCGTAGCGATGAATGCGTGACAGAAGCAACAGGTCCTCAAATTTTCTACGACGTTGTAGTTCTACGAATTCGTAGAAATTCATCTGCCTATTGCGGCGGTTCAGACCTCGGGACTAGAGTCGCCAGGCATGGGAAACGGTCGCGTATCTCAAGTGCTCGCCCGACAATACGATCGCATTTCTGAAAGACTTGAAAGAGGCATCGGTGGGCCCCAACTGCGCACCACTCTCGTGGGTGATTTGACCGGTCGGGTGGTGGAAATAGGTGCGGGCACCGGACGTAATCTTCCGTACTACAGCAAGGCTGACCACGTCGTTGCCGTCGAGCCGTCCTCCGGGATGCGCTCGCAATTGATGGGGAAAATAGACAGCGCGGCACCAGCGGTCGAAGTCATCGATGCGACGGGCGAACGTCTCCCCTTTGAGGACGAGGAATTCGACGCCGCCGTCTCCTTTCTGCTTCTGTGCGTGGTGGACGATCTCGACGGCGTGCTGACCGAAATTCACCGAGTCCTGAAGCCTGGAGGAAGGTTGTCCTTCTTCGAGCATGTCCGTGACGTCGGCAGACGCGGCCGGACCCAGGACCTGACCAGCCCGCTGCTCCGGCGCGTGCAGTTCGGCTGCCGTCCCAACCGGCGGTCGATCGAGCGCATGCAGGCCCTGGGATTCGAGGTGCAGGTTTCCGATCCGCCGGTGCCGATCAAGCCCAGGCCCCCCTTCAGCGGGCCCTACTTCACCGGAACGGCGATCCGCCGGTGACGGGGGCGTCAGTCTTCTCGAAAGCGCTGGCCGAGGTGCAGTTCCGAGTGCCGTACAGCAGTGCGTCCTCCTATCACGAGTACTACGGGAAAGGGGCGCCGCCGTGGCGTCTGGGCCGCGGCTGCGGCTGGCAGACCTTCGAGGTCGCGCGACTCGTGGAGGAGCGGTGCGGCGCTCGCCCGACGCATCTGTATGCGGGAGGCCACTCGCCGGCGATGTACTTCGGAGAGGGGGAGATCACAGTCCTCGACCCCTATCTGCCCCATCTCGAACCGCTCCGACTGCGCCGCGCGGACACGGTGTCCGGAACGGTGCGGGCAGGTACGGACGCCTATCCGCTCAGGGTCCGCGCCGACGGGACGCCCGCGCCGTCACGGTTGAGCGCGACGTGGTGGGTGGGCGACGGGGTCTTCCTCCTCGAGTACTCCCGATACAGCCCCCGACGATCCGCCATGGTGACGCATCGTGCATTCACCTTTCATCTGGGCACCGAACTTCCGGCGTTCCCAGTGCCGTCGGGGTTCGCACGACGACTTCTGCTGGAGCCCATGCAGAACAACCTCTCCATCCGCGCCCTGCACCGTCAGGAACTCAGGATGGGCGAGCTCGTCCTGCCGTTCGGCGGACGACCGCGGGACCAACTGGTGGACCCCGCCTTCCTGATCGCCAAGGACAACCAGGGCCGGGTGAGCAGAGCCGGGACACCCGCGTTCGACCGCGTACTGGAGCTGATCGCCGACGCGGTGAAGGGCACACCTGCCGAGGTCACGGAGTTCGTCATGGATGCCGCGGCGATCTACCACCGGGTCGTACCGCTCGACCAGAAGTGGCCCGAATACTCAGCGGAGGACGAGTGACAACGAGCTTTTTCCTGGCCGGCGTCATGCAGGGAAGCCGCCGCGACATCGATGCCGCCGACCAGTCCTACCGTCTCCTGCTGCGCAGGATGATCGAAAGACTCCGCCCCTCCGCCGTGGTGCACGACCCCCATGAACTGGTGTTGCGGCGCTACGGCGACCGCGTAACCGAGATCCGAGGGGCACTCGCGGCCGCCACCGACGCCCCTGTCATCGTCCGCGAGCACCTCGATCCCGAGGTGCTCGAACTCCTCGACGTGTTCCACGAGATGGCCCGGCTCGCCTCGGCCAGCGACATCTGCGTCGTCTGGCTGCCCGGACACGAACCGAGCATGGGCACCGCCGCCGAAATGTACGGCGCCTTCCAGGCGGGACGGACCGTCGTCACGATCACGGAGATGCGCTACAACGTGGCCGTTCTTTCGTGCTCGACGGTGATCCTTCCCGACCTGGCAGCGTTCTCCAACTGGCTTGCGAAGGACGGTGACTCGTTGTGCACGACATCGTGACGTCGGCTTTGCGGGAGGAACTCTCCGCACTGAACGGCGGATTCGCCCCAGCCGTGCGGGAACTCGCCAGGAAACGCCCCGATGCGGTCGCCATGACGTTCCTCGACTACGAAACCGACTGGGCGGGCCGGACGACGCGATTGACCCGCGGTGATCTCGACAGCAGAGCGACCGCGATGGCCGGACTGCTGCAGAAGCTGGCGAGTCCAGGTGACCGGGTGGCCATTCTCTGTCCCAACGGACCCGAGTACGTGGCGGCCTTCATGGGCTGCCTGTACGCCGGGCTGTTGCCCGTAACCCTGCTGCCGCCCGAGCTCCAGCGCCGCACCGAGCGGCTGGCCCCCACCCTCGCGGACTGCGCACCCGCGGTGGTCGTCACGATCAGCCGGCATCAGGACTCGGTCGCGGAGGCACTCGCCACGGTCGGCGGCTCAACATCTCGTGCGCATATCGTCCTCGCCGACCAAGTGGACGATGCGCACGCGGCCTCGTGGATCCCTGTGGACACGGATCTCTCCGGCACCGCCTACCTCCAGTACACCTCCGGCTCGACGAGGAATCCGGGCGGCGTCGAGGTCACGCATCAGAACATCGCGGTGTCGGTCGCCCAGCACGTCGACCGCCAACGGGTCGACGAGCACTCGACGATCGTGAGCTGGCTCCCGTTCTTCCACGACATGGGGCTCGTTTTCGCGTTGATCCTTCCGCTGGGTGTCGGGATTCCCGCGGTGCAGATGACCCCGTACGCCTTCATCCAGCAACCGCTGCGCTGGCTAGGGCTCTTCGGCGAGTACCGCGGGACACACACGATGATTCCCAACTTCGGCCTGGACGTGTGCGTGGACGCGATCCCCGAGGAGGACAGGCCGGGCCTCGACCTCTCGTCCATACGGTATTTCGGCAACGCCTCCGAACCTGTCCGGGCGCAATCGCTGGAGCGCTTCACCGAGGCGTACGCCCCGCACGGTTTCCGGCATACCGCCCACTCGCCCTGCTGGGGTCTGGCCGAGGCCACTCTGATCGTGACCGGGATCAGCGCAGAGGCCGAGCCGGTGGTGAGCAGCTTCGACCGTACGGCACTGGCCGCAGGCCGCGTCGAACCGTGTGCAGACACCGACCCGGCGGCACGCCCTCTCGTGGGATGTGGCGAGGCCTTCCAGGGACAGGACGTCCGCGTCGTTCATCCCGCCACGGGGCAGGAGGTACCCGTCGGCGAGGTGGGCGAACTGCTCGTCCGCGGCGGCAATGTGTGCCAGGGGTACTGGCAGCGCGCGGACAGCGACGAGACGTTCCGCAACGTCCTCGACGGCGAGGCCCACTGGCTGCGCACCGGCGACCTCGGCTTCTTCCACGGCGCCGAACTGTTCATCGCCGGCCGGACGAAGGACATCGTGATCGTCGACGGACGCAACCACCACGCGATCGACATCGAGGTGACGGTCGAGCAGGTCAGCCCTGCGGTGCGGCGGGGGCATGTCGCCGCCTTCCCGGTCGAGACGGGGGAGCGTGAACTGGCCGTCGTGGTCGCCGAGTTGCGTCCCGATGCCACCGTCGACCCGGAGGACCTGCGCACCGCGATCCGCGCCGCTGTGGCGGACGCGCACCACATCGATCTGCACGACGTCGCTCTCGTCACCCGCGGCACCATTCCCAAGACCTCCAGCGGCAAGCTCCGCCGCCGTGTCTGCCGGGACATGTACACCGGCGGGGAGCTCGCAGCGCAGATCGTGGCTGCCGATCGGACGCCTTCATGACGGAACTGCGGCAGTGGCTGGTGGAGCGGCTCGCCCGGCTGTGCGCCACCGAGGCCGACCGGATCGATGTCGACCGGCCGTTTCGGGAGTACGGACTGACGTCGAGGAACCTGGTCGCCCTGTCCGGCCAGCTGGCACAGTTCCTCGGCAGGGCCGTCGCCCCGACGATCATCTGGGAACACCCGACGGTACGTCGGCTGACCGACCACCTGGACGGCACCGCGCAGCCTGCGTCGAAGCTCCGGCACGGCGAAGCGGCCACCACCGTCCGCCCCGGCGAGACTGCCGATCGTGCTCTCGCCGTGGTCGGTATCGGTTGTCGGCTGCCGGGCGGAATCTCCACACCCGACGGGCTCTGGGAGTTCCTCCGAGCCGGTGGTGACGCAGTCCGTCGGGTACCGGAGGACCGATGGGAGGCATACCGCCTGGCATCCCCGGCACATGCCACGGTGCTCGACCGCACTACCCAATTCGGCGGCTTCCTCGACGACATCGATGGATTCGATGCGGAGTTCTTCGGCATCTCTCCCGCGGAGTCCGCCGAGATGGACCCGCAGCAGCGGATGTTTCTGGAGGTCGCCTGGGAGTCCCTGGAACATGCGGGGATCCCGGCGGACACCCTGGCGGGCAGCCGCACGGGGGTGTTCGTCGGCGCGAGCGGGGACGACTTCGCGCGTCGACGCATGGAGGACCTTCAGGGCATCAACGGCTGGTCGCTGCCGGGCACGACCCTCAGCGTGATCGCCAACAGGCTGTCCTACGTTCTTGACCTGTGCGGCCCGAGCCTCACCGTGGACACCGCCTGCTCGTCCTCGCTCGTCGCTCTGCACCTGGCGGCCCAGAGCCTGCTCACGGGCGAGAGCGAACTCGCGATCGTCGGTGGCGTCAATGTGCTGCTCTCGCCCGGTGGAACGGTGTACGCCGACCAGGCGTCGGCGTCCTCACCCACCGGACGCTGCCGCCCGTTCGACGCGGACGCGGACGGGATCGTACGCGGCGAAGGCTGCGTGAGCGTCGTACTCAAACGGTACGGCGACGCGGTGCGGGACGGCGACCGGGTGCTGTCCCTGGTACGCGCCACCGCCATGAACCAGGACGGCCGGTCGAACGGACTGACAGCGCCCAGCCCCGCAGCGCAGGAAGCTCTGCTCGCTCAGGTGTACGCCAGTGCCGGCATCCCGTCGACCGCGGTGGCTTATGTGGAAGCGCACGGCACCGGCACCCGCCTCGGCGACCCCATCGAAGCCGGTGCCCTGGGAAACGTCCTGGGGCGTGACCGGCCGCAAGCCGCCCCCTTGCTGATCGGATCGGTCAAATCCAACCTCGGCCATCTCGAAGCCGCCGCCGGTCTCGTGGGCCTGGTGAAGAACATCCTGGCGCTGCACCACGGACGGATTCCCCCCACTCTCCACTACACGCGGCCCAACCCCGCCATCGAACTGACCGGCCTGGGGATGGAAGTGGTCTCGCGACTGACCGAATGGCCCGCGGGCGACGGCGAACGCGTGGCCGGTGTCAGTTCCTTCGGCATCGGCGGGACCAACGCGCACGCCGTTCTCTCCGACCTGCCCCGACCCGTACGCCCGTGACTGCGAGGTGTTCATGAAGTTCGGACTGCTTTCCGTCATCACCGACTTCTCCATCGACCCGAGAGAACTCGGACGCCAGGCGGAGGAGCGCGGCTTCGACTCCCTCTTCGTACCGGAGCACACGCACATGCCCGTACACATCGAAAGCCGGCGGCCGGACGGCGGACCGGTCGTCCCCGAAGCGATGCAGGGCCTCGACCCCTTCACGGCGCTGTCCGCGATCGCCGCCTCGACCTCCCGACTGCTCATCGGCACCGGGATCTGCGAGGTCCCGACCCGCGATCCGATCATCCTGGCCAAGCAGGTTGCCAGCCTCGACGTGCTCTCCCAGGGCCGGTTCCTGTTCGGCGTCGGGACCGGCTGGGTACGCGAAGAACTGCTCAACCACGGGGTGGACCCCGCCACCCGGACCGCGCGCCTCATGGAATACCTGGAGGTCATGCGGACCATCTGGGCCGACCACGAGGCCTCGTTCGCCGGAGAGTTCGTCAAGTTCGATCCCATCGTCTCGCTGCCGAAGCCGGTGCAACGACCGCATCCGCCGATCCTGATGGGGCTGACCGGAACCAGGGCACTGGATCGCGTGACAGCGGCCCGGGCGGAATGGATGCCCATGTACGGCCTGGAAGGCGAGGGCCTGGCCGAGCGGATCGCCCAGCTCAACGAGCAGGCCGCCGAGTTGGGGCTCGGACAGGTTCCGGTCACGGTCGTGGAGGTTCCGCCGGAGGAAGAGGCGGTCGCCCGGTGCATGGAGGCGGGCGTCAGCCGGTGCGTCTTCACGCTGCCTCCCGGCGAGAGGGAGGACGTGCTGCCACTCCTCGACTGGTACACGGAACTGAGCGAACAGGCCGAGTACCTGTGATGAGTGAACAGATGCCGGCCGCGCGCCCGCTGCTCTTTCCCGTGTCGTGCCGCTCCCTGAAGGGGATACGAGCCAGGGCCGCGGGTCTGTCCGATTGGCTCACGGGTCCTGGGGCCGATGCCGACCTCGCCGATGTGGCCCACACACTGGCCCGACGTCGCTCCCATCTCCCCGTGCGGGGCGTGGTGCTGGCCCATGACCGCCATGAGCTCATGGACCGGCTCCACACGCTCGCGGCCGGCGAGAGCGGGGAAGGCATCGTCGCTGCGGAGGCAGCGCGACAGGGAGCGTCCGATGTGGTCTTCGTCTTCTCCGGATATGGCTCGCAATGGGACGGCATGGGCGGCGGCCTGCTCGCGGAACCGGCCTTCGCCGCCGTGCTGGACGAGCTAGAGCCCATCTTTCGTGCCGAAGGCCGCGGTTCGCTGCGTCAGTTGCTGACAGGGACCGACCTCTCGCAGGCGGATGCCTCGTTCGTACAGCCCGCGCTGTTCGCCATGCAGGTGGGGCTCGCCGTGGTCTGGCAGGAGTATGGCATCAGGCCTGCTGCGGTCCTGGGGCAGTCGATGGGGGAACTCGCCGCCGCCGTGGTGAGCGGCGGGCTGTCCCTCGCGGATGCGGCACACGTCATTCTGCGGCGCTCCGAGGTCATGCAGCGCCGCATGTTCGGTCTCGGCGCCACTGCCGTCGTGGAGCTGCCCGCTCAGGAGGTGGAGCGGCGGCTGAGGGCCGGTATCGATCTCGAAATCGCCGTCTACAGCTCGACGCGAGCCACCGTGGTGGCGGGCGACCGGAACGTCATGGAGGACTTCCTGTCGTCCTGCGAGGCTGACGGCATCGCAACGTATCCCGTCCGCGGAGGTCACGCCGCCGGGCACAGCAGGTTCGCCGACCACGTCGTACCGGAGCTGACCGCCCTCCTCTCGGATGTGAACGGCACGACGCCCTCGGTCCGCTTCTATTCCACGACCTTGCCGGACCCCCGCTCCACACCGGCCTTCGACGGCGCCTACTGGGCGGCCAACGTCCGCCGTCCGGTCCGGCTCCTGGACGCGGTCAACGCTGCCGTGGCGGATGGTCTGCGCACCTTCATCGAGGTCGCCCCGCACCCCGTCGCCGTGCGGTCCCTCGCCGACACCCTGGCCGACAACGAGGTGAGCGGCGTCGCCGTCTGGGAGTCCCTGCGCAGAGGGCAATCGGCAGGATCCGCCGTACTGTTCGGGCTCGCTCGGGCCCACTGCCGGGGCCTCGACGTGGACTGGGCGCGGTTGTATCCGTCGGGCCGCCTCGTGGATCTTCCGTCGACGCCTTGGGACCACGGGCAGCGTCAACCGGTGACCGGCCGCGTCGCCGTCGCGGCCGAACGCACTCACCCGCTGCTGGGGGTGCACGTCCGGCTGCCCAGCACGCCGGCTCGGCACATCTGGCAGACGACCCTCGACACCTCGCGCCTCACCTGGCTGGCCGACCACCGCCTCGATGAGCTTCCTCTCCTTCCCGGCACCGGCTACTGCGAAATGGCACTGGCCACGGCGTGTGTCGCGTTCGAGGCGAAACCGGAGGACATCGTCCTGACAGAGGTCGCCTTCCGGAGGCTGTTGCCCCTCGCTTCACCCGTGACCGTGACCACGTCTCTGACCGTCACCGGGGCAGGCGAAGGAGAAGTGGAGATCGCCGGCCGGCAAGGAGACGCGGACATCGTCCACGCGACGGCGAAGGTCGCCGTACGGACACGGGAACCAGCCGACACGGACACACTGGACCCGAATGGCCTGTCCGGCCCTTTCCTCAGTCCCGCCGAGGTCTACTCTCAGCTGCGCGGCGCCGGTCTCCACCACGGTCCGGCGTTCGCCGGCCTCACCGGGCTCTCGGCCACCGGGGACCTGACTCTCACCAGAGTGAGCCGCCCGGCTGCCGCGCAGCCCGACCCCCGGATGGGTTTCCATCCCGCTCTGCTCGATGCCTGCCTGCACGGAGTGGCCGCGGAGCTGGTACGTGACACCGGCCAGGCCTGTCTGCCCGAAGGCGTCGGCAGCGTGAGGCTGACCGGTGAGCTGAGCGACAACGTCGTATGCCGAGCCCGGGTCCGAACCGACGACCGTGGCTGCACGGCCGACTTGGAGGTGTACGACGAGGACGGGCTGCTCGTGGCAGAACTTCTCGGAGTGGCGTTTCGGTACATCGACGAGGATGCCTTCCCCGCCTCCACGGACGGACTGCTCTACACGCTGGAGTACGAACCGGTACCCCTGCCGACTGAATCCGGGTCGCCGCCGACGGGCACCTGGCTGGTGTGCGGCGGCGGCGCGGAAGAGGAGTTCAGCGCGCAGCTGCTCACGCAGATGGAGCGTGCCGGCCTTCGGCCGACACTGCTCGACAGCGCAGACCACTCGGAGTGGACACTCGAGACCGAGACGGATGCACCGGCTGTACAGGGTGTGGTACTCCTCGGCTGGGAGACCGGCCGGACAACCTCGGACGGCCCCGATGCGACGGTCGGCGCCGACCGTCGCCTGCTGTCCATGGTGCAGCTCGCCGCAGGACTGGTTCGCAGCTCCGAGGCGGCCGGATCACCCCGGTTGTACGCGGTCACGCGTGGTGCATGCCCGCCCACCGGAGAGATTCCCTTCGACCTCGCTCAGAGCGGGCTGGTCGGACTGACCCGGTCGCTGCGCGCCGAACGGCCCGAACTGAGGCCCACCCTGGTCGACTTGGACCCGCAACCCGACCCCGTCCAGCTGGTACGGGAACTGTGCTCCGCCGCGGCGGACGACGAGGTGGTGTGGCGGGGCGGGGTGCGCCACGTGGCCCGCCTGAATCCGATGAAGGCCGATCGCCCCGCAGCACCCGAGCGCACGGTGGTGCGGCCGGGCGGAGGCTATGTGGTGACGGGAGGCACCGGGGGACTCGGGCTCGCCACCGCTCGCTGGCTGGCGGAACGAGGCGCCGGCTGTGTCGTGCTGAACGGGCGCTCCGTTCCCGGACCCGACACGGCCCGCGGCATCGAGGAGATCCGAGCCACCGGCACCCGCGTCGTGGTCGTTCTCGGCGACATCGCGGAACCGGGCGTCGCCGACCTGGTGATGAGGGCGGTCACGGAAGTCGGTGCCCGGGTCCGCGGAGTGGTGCACGCCGCCGGCGTACTCGACGACGCCCTGGTGACAGACCTCGACGCGGAACGCATCGGACGGGTGTGGTCGGCGAAGGCCGTCGGAGCCTGGCGGCTCCACCTCGCCACACCGGAGGACGGTGTGGACTGGTGGATCGGCTACTCGTCCTCCGCCGCACTGCTGGATGCCCCCGGTCAGGCCAACTACGCCGCCGCCAACGCCTGTTTGGACGCGATCGCCTGGTGGCGGCACGCGCACGGACTGCCCGCGCTCTCCGTCAACTGGGGGCCCTGGGCCGAGATCGGGGGAGCCCGGGAGTCGAGCGTCGGCGGGCTCGGGAAAATACGCCCGCGGGAGGCGTTCACCGCCCTGGAGGAACTGCTGGCCCACGGTTGCACCCAGGCAGGTGTCGTGCGTCTCGGGCGCGACTTCTCGACCGTGTTCCCGGAGATCCGCCGCTCGTCCTACTTCGCGCGGATCGTCGCGGGACTGGCACAGGACCTGGCGGACACGGCCCGGTTCGACCGGCACCGCCTCCAGGCAATGAGCCTGGAGGCGGTGCGTCATGCGGTGACAGGGAGGCTCACCGAGCGGATCCGCCCGCTGCTCCGCCACCGGACCACCAGACTGCCGCTCGGCACACCCCTCGTTCATCTGGGGCTCGACTCCCTGGCCGCCGTGCGGATCAAGAACGCTCTACGGGACGACTTCGGCCTCGACATCCCTGTGTCCCGTCTTTTGCAGGGGGTGAGCGTGACAGCGCTGGCCACCGAAATCGTCGCCGGTCTCACCGACCAGGCGAAGGAGCCGACGGAACCTGCAGCCGGCCAGGCCGAGCGGCGAATCCGAAGCCGTCGTACACGCACGGCACAGCAGGCACGAAGGAGGCGGCCTCAGTGAACGTCGGACCCGCGCAGGATATGGACATGGCGGAAGAACCGCTTGAGGGCATCGCGGTCATCGGAATGGCTGGACGTTTCCCGATGGCGGGCACGGTCGCCGAGTTCTGGCGCAACCTGCGAGAGGGCAGGGAATGCCTGGAGACCCTGGACGATGAGGAACTCCGTCGCCAGGGCGTACCCGACTCCGTGCTGAGCGATCCCACCTATATGCGGCGTGCCGGAACACTTGAGGGGATCGAGGAGTTCGACGCTGAGTTCTTCGGTTTCGCACCGAGCCTCGCGGCCACGATGGACCCGCAGCAGAAGCTGCTGCTCGAATGCTCCTGGCACGCGCTGGAGGACGCCGGGTGCGATCCGGCACGCCACGGGGGCTCCATCGGGGTGTTCGTCTCCGGATCCGCCTGCGGCTACTACCCGTATCACGTACTGTCCCGGCACAATCTGCGCACGCTGCTGGGCGCGGGTTCGTCGTCGGCCCAAATGTCCTTGTGGTCGGCGAACGACGTCAATTTCTACGCGACACGTATCGCCCATGCCTTCGACCTGCACGGCCCGGCACTGAGTGTGCAGACCGCGTGTTCCAGCGCACTCACCGCCGTCCATCTCGCCTGCCAGAGTCTGCTGTGCGGCGAGTCCGACATGGCGCTGGCGGGCGGTATGTCCGTCAAGGTGCCGCACCGCGTCGGCTACCTCCGAGATCTCGACTCGGTGATGTCGCCGGACGGTCACTGCCGGCCGTTCGACGCGAAGTCCGGTGGGACGGTCTTCACCAGTGGTGGGGGAGTGGTCGCACTCAAGAGGCTGAGCGACGCGCTCGCCGATGGTGACGACATCCGGGCCGTCATCCGGGGTTCCGCGGTCAACAACGACGGCTCCCTCAAGATGGGGTACACCGCCCCCAGCGTCGAAATGCAGGCGGCCGTGGTCCGCGAAGCTCTCGCCGTGGCCGGGGTGGACCCGCGCGACGTGGGATACGTGGAGGCGCACGGTACCGGCACCGCGCTCGGCGACCCCGTGGAAGTCGCCGCCCTGCGCAGGGCGTTCGGCGAGCAGCCCGACGGGCCCTGGTGCGCGCTCGGCTCGGTGAAGGGCAACGTCGGGCACTGTGAGACGGCGGCCGGAGTCGTCGGCCTCATCAAGGCCGTCCTGTGTCTCGAGAACCAGACCCTGGTGCCCACACTCCACTTCACCGAGGCCAATCCCGAACTCGAGCTGGCAGGAGGCCCGTTCCGCATACAGGCCGAGTTGGCCGACTGGCCCGGCCACCGGCCGCGGCTTGCCGGCGTGACCTCGCTGGGTGCGGGCGGTACCAATGTGCACGTGGTGCTGGAGGAAGCGCCGAAGCGCGATGTCTCGTCCGCGCACTCCGAACCACAGGTACTGGTGCTGAGCGCGCGTACCGAACGAGCCCTCGCCGAGTCGGGTGAGCGTCTCGCGGCACACCTTGGTCAGCGGCCCGTCGCCGACCTGGCCGACACAGCGCTGACTCTCGCGGACGGCCGCCGGGCGTTTCGCTACCGCCGAGCCGTCGTCGCACGTGACGGACAGGAAGCTGCGACCGCGCTCCGGACCGCACACCCGGTCGCCGACAGTCAGGCGACCGGCGAAGCACCAGCCGTGCTGCTGCTGTTCTCGGGAGCGGTGGAGAGCCACGCGCCAACGGCATCGGGATTGTACGAGGTTGATCCACTGTTCGCGGAACCCTTCGACCGTTGCGCGGAGTTGTTCGCCACAGAGCTCGGCGCCGAGTTCGGGGACGCTCTCCGTCCGGACTCAGTGGGATCGTCGCAGTACCCACGGGCAGCCGAGGCACGCACGTTCTGCGTGGAATACGCGATGGCCCGCGCCCTGGAGGGATGGGGGGTGCACCCGACCGCGGTCGCCGGCGGAGGCGTCGGTGAGTACGTCGCAGCCGAACTGGCGGGAGTGATGAGCCTCCCTGATGCTGTGCGGCTCGTCGCCGGGCGAGAACCTGCGGACCTGACACTGGCGGCGCCCACGCTGCCTCTCCTCTCGGCGGAGACCGGCAAATGGCTGTCCCCGGACGAGGCGACAGATGCCGGACGGTGGTCGAAGACTCCCGGCGCGCCTGTGCGCTGGGACGTGGTACTGGACACCGCCTTGGCCGACAGGAAGTACCTGCTCGTCGATGCGGGACCTCAACACCGGGGGCGTGCAGATCTGCACCTCGTACGCGGCCGTGATGAGGATGCCGACGACGCCGCGGTCTTCCTGGGCGCCCTGGGGGGACTGTGGGCGCACGGAGCGCCGGTGGACTGGGCGCCGATGCGTCCCGGACGTCGCCGGACCCCTCTCCCCGGATATCCCTTCCAGCGGTCGCGGCACTGGCTGGACTCGACGTACGCCGAAACACAAGCGGCGATCCAAGGGGACACGACGAACGGCGGCGCCCCGGTGAGCGCGGAGCCCGACCTCGTGGCGGGTACGACGGAACAGGTCCTGTCCGCCCTCTGGTCCGATGTTCTCGGAATCGACTCGGTCAACCCCGACGACGACTTCTTCCTGCTCGGCGGCGACTCGGTGATGGCCGCGCAGATTGCCGGCCGCGCGCGCTCGGCCGGACTGCGGTTCAGCCCTCGGGCAATGTTCCAGCACCCCACGCTGCGGTCCTTGAGTGATGCGGTGGACCCAGACGCGACCGGTTCGACGCCCCAGGTGACCGCCGCCTCTAGCCGCCCACCGGTGTCCGGGACTGAAGAACTCCCCCTGACGCCAGCCCAGTTGGAGTTGACGGCTGACTCCTCCGTCCTGCCGGACCTGGACGTTCCCCTGGTGTTCCGCGTCGGTGACGAGGTTGCCCCGGAGGTGCTCGACGAAGCCGTGCTGCGGGCGGTGGGCCATCACGAAGCGCTTCGGGTGGAGTTGGTCGAGCGGTCCGGGATGTGGGAGCACCGCAGGGCGGCCCTGGACGGCCCCCTGCTGACCGTCATGTCGTGGGAAGAGAACGGCCCTACGGGTCCTGCCGCGATGGTCGACGCCGCCGCTGCCGAGGCTCGGCGCCGTCGCATTCCCGGGAGGCGCGCCGCCGTGGAGGCTGTACTCGTCGACGGAGGGACGGAGAGGGGTCGTCACCTCGTGCTCCTGGTTCACGCCACGGCGATCGACCTCACCGCACAGCGCCTGCTCGCCGAGGACGTGACCACCGCCTGCCGCCAGCTCCTTGCAGGACGGCCGGTCAACCTGCCAGCCGTCAGCACCACCTGGCAGACCTGGTCCGACTGTCTGACGACCTGGGCGCTCGACGACGCCGTGCTGCTTGAGCGCCCGTTCTGGCTGGACCTGATGCGCCGCGCGGGCGCACGGCCGGCGCTTGCGTCCGGAGACGGCAACGCCCCAGGTGCACCGGGAGCCCGAGGACCCGTACACCTACTGCGCAGCACGGTCGACGCGTCACTGACGGGTTCGCTTCGGGCCGTGCAGAGGCGGGAGCGCCTGGGATCCGCCACGCTGGTGCTCGCGGCCGTGTCCGCGGCGCTCGCCGACGAGGCGGGTGGCGAGGGTGTACTGATCGACGTCATGGACAGTGCGAGGAACGGCGAGTTCCCGGGTATCGATCTCAGCCGGACCGTGGGCCGCTGCACCTCCGTGCACCCGCTCGTCGTCGGCGCGAACCGCGACGACCGGACGCGCCTGCTGAGCGATACGCGCGAGGCGCTGGACAGCATCCCGTTCCACGGCGTGCACTACGGCGTGCTGCGTCATCTTCACCCGCAGACAGCCGAGGCCCTGCGACAGCTGTCCGCTGCGGACGTGACCTTCGGTGACGGCGGAGTGCGAAAGGAGGGGACGGCCACCACCCGCCGGACGCCACTACAAGCCGTACCACTGGGTGACCTCCCCCTCGGCGAGCCCGCCCTGGCTCGTGGCCACGCGCTCGATGTGCGCACCTACCGGCAGTCCGGCAGGATCCACATCGACTGGTGGTGGGACGGCGCGTGCTGCGAAGAGGAGACCGTGCAGCGCCTGCGTGACCACACTCTCGCGACGCTAGGAGGGCTCGCTCAGTAGCGCCGATCCGTCGACGGCCAGGCGTAGTTCCGCCCGCAGTGCGGGGTCGGCATACGCCTGGTCGACGAAGTGGGCGACCGCGTCGGTCCCGAAACTGGTGAGCACTTTTCGTACGGCCAGGCCCACCTCGTCTCGGCATGTGGCGTGGTAGACGTAATGCCGCCCGTTGCGGTGGCGGGCGGCGGCGCCGTTGCTGACCAGCCTGGTCAGCACGGTCAGGACCGTGGTGTAGGCGAGCCGGTCCTCCCGTTCCTTGTTGAGCTGCTCCTGAACCTCGCGCCCTTGCATCGGGCGTCCGGCCGCTGAGAGGAGATTGAGGACTCGGATCTGCAGTGAAGTACTCATCGGTTCCCTCCGGTTGGCCGGTGCGGCACAAGTCGTGTCATCGCTGCTGCTGTAGGAAAGCCCCGTCTCGGAGGTCCACCGCGGTGGGGAACCGGCCGTCGAGACAGGCGGTGCAGTAGGTGTCCGGATCTCCGCCGACCGCGTTGAGCAGGGACTCCAGCGGCAGGAACTCCGCGCTGTCGCAGCCGAGATGCCCGGCCAGCCGGTCCAGAGGAACCTGTGCGCCGAGCAGCGCGTCCCCGCGCCCGGTGTCGATGCCGTAGAAGCACGGCCAGCGGTGCGGTGGGGACGCGATCCGCAGATGGACGCCGCGCGCTCCGGCCGTCCGGAGCATGGCCACCACGGCTGTCATGGTGGTGCCCCGGACGAGCGAGTCGTCGACGAGGACGACCTCGCGTCCCGCGACGGCGGCAGGCACGGCGGACAGCTTCTGACGGACGGCGGCCTCGCGGCCCGCCGGGTCGCCGGTGATGAAGGAGCGGCCCACGCCTTCGTGCCGCAACAGCCCCTGTACGGCGGGAAGTCCGGCGTGCCAGGCATATCCGTCGGCCGCGACCCGGGCCGTATCGGGCACGGCCACCACCACGTCCGAGGACGGCGGTGGAGGAGCGTACGCTGCCA
Source organism: Streptomyces umbrinus (assembly GCF_030817415.1). Classification (NCBI taxonomy): domain Bacteria; kingdom Bacillati; phylum Actinomycetota; class Actinomycetes; order Kitasatosporales; family Streptomycetaceae; genus Streptomyces; species Streptomyces umbrinus. The sequence goes on from NZ_JAUSZI010000002.1 coordinate 10,627,363, forward strand.
GCTCCCGCCCGGCCGCGTACCGCGCCTCGTACACGCTCCGGCCGCCGATACGGGAGTCGGCGCGGGCGAAGTACACATGCTCGAACAGGCACGAGGCGCGCCGAGCCCCCGGCACGTCGAGACGGCTGCTGTGAATGCCGTCGGCATCGGCCTCCAGGACCTCGCCCGGCTCCAGCTCGCGGACGAATGTTGCGCCGACCGCGGCGATGGCGGCGGACTCCGAGGCCAGCAGCCAGGTGTCCTCGAGTTGGCCCAGGCACAGGGGCCGAAACGCCTGGGGATCGCGGACCCCGTACATCCGACGGCCGTCAGTGAGCACGAGCGAGTAGGCGCCGGTGACCTGCGGCAGTACCTCGTGGAGTGCCTGGGACAAGGTCATGCCGGCGTTCTCCATGACCGCCGTGAGCAGCCGACCGAGGACGGCGGTGTCGGTGGCATCGGTGGAGATACCCAGTCCCGCACGGGCCTCGTCGGTATTCACGAGCGTGCCGTTGTGCGCCAGGGCGAGAGTGCTGTTCGTGCCGGCCTGCATCACGATGGGCTGAGCCAGCTCGTCGTCGGGCCCTTCGCCGCCCGAAGTCGCGTACCGCACATGTCCGATGGCCCCCGCCCCGCCCTGCAGTGCACGTGCCTCGGGGTTCGGGAAGACGTCCGTCACCCGGCCGGATCCGGTCCGGCAGTCGATGCCGGAGTTTCGGCAGATGGCGATGCCGGCGCTCTGCTGCCCGCGGTGCTGGAGGGCGATGAGCATGGTGCGCACGGCCGGCGTGGCCGGGCCCCAGGCGCCGACGACACCGCACGCCTCGCGGGGTTTGGCGAGCGGATCGTTCACCGGGAACCGCCCTCGGGCATGTGTCCGTTGTCGAGCCCGCTCACGTGTCCTCCATGAAGTGGTCCGGTTCTCGGGCATGGGCTGAATACGGTGAGCGTGGTCCGGATCACGGGGTCGAGGCGTGGCCGCCTCCGTGGCCGCCCCGCATTCCGAGGGCGGTGAGCAGGTAGGCGATCAGTTCGGACCTGCGCTCGGTCAGGTAGAAGTGGCCGCCAGGCATGACGCGCAGCGTGAAGGTGCCGGTGGTGGCCGCCTGCCACCCCTCGGCCAGACGGTTCGGCACTTCCGGGTCATGGCTCCCCACCACGGCTGTGGTGGCGCAGGTGAGCGGTGGGCCCGCCCGGTAGCGGTAGCCCTCGATCAGCCGGTAGTCCCCGCGGATGGCGGGCAGGAGCGTGGCACGTATCTCGGGATCGTCGAACAGCGTTGAGTCCGTCCCGCCGAGCCGGGCCAGTTCCCGGACCAGGGTGTCGTCGTCACGTTGCTGTGCGAGAGCGGGATCGGAGGAGAAGGGGGCCGGCCGTGCCGAGACGAACAAGTGGCGTACGAGATCGGGAGACCGACTGTCGAGACGGCGTGCCACTTCGAAGGCCACGGATGCACCCATGCTGTGTCCGAACAGCACCAGCGGTACGTCGGCGACCTCGGCGACGGCCTCGGCGAGCGGGTCGGTCAGCAGGTCCATCCGGTCGAGCACGGGCTCGTCGAGGCGATCGTCGCGTCCTGGGTACTGAACTGCCAGCAGCTCGACTGCCACAGGGAGTTCACGCAGCCACGGGTAGAAGAAACGGGCCGATCCCCCCGCGTGCGGAAAGCAGACAAGGCGCAGTCGCGGGCGGCGTCGCGGCCGTGGGTTGCGCAGCCACTCCTGGGCGAGGCCGGTGACCCCGGGTATCGTCCGGTTCACCGGTCCGCCACCTTTCCGTCCATCTGACGCAGCCGTTCGGCGACCGCGGCGAGAGTGGGCCGGCGCACCATGGTCCGCAGCAGTTCGTCGAAGGACAGCGCCGCGGCCGCCGACAGCTCCCGGCGAAGCCGTCCGATGAACTGGGCGACGAGCAGGGAGTCCCCGCCGAGGTCGTAGAAGTTGTCGTCACGGGCGACCGAGCGTACGGAGAGCAGTTCCGCCCACATGCCGGCCAGGAGCCGTTCCAGCTCGTCCAACGGGGGCGCCGAGCGAACCGCGTCCTCCTTGCGGCCCTCGGTGACCCAGGAGAGCACGGACTTGCGGTCGACCTTGCCGTTCGAGCTGAGAGGCAGGGCCTCGACCGTCTCGATGTGGGCAGGAACCATGTATTCGGGGAGCTGTTCGGACAGATGCTCGCGCAGGTCCTCCAGATCGATGCCGGCCCGGTCCCGCTTGAAGGTGGCCGCGATCAGATGCTGTCCGAACAGGGCGAGTTCGGCACCGTCCTCCGGGAGTACCACCACGGCCTGCGCCCCGGCCTCGGCGAGCAGCGTGCGCCACTCGTCCACGCCGAAGAAGGTCTGGTCGCGCCCACGCCGCCGGTCCTCGAAGTCTCCCTCCGCGTCCGGTGCCGTACCGTCGAGCTGGATGAGGAACTCCATCCAGGTCATCAAGTCGGGCCGGTCCACGGTGAGTTCGGTGAAGACCAGCCAGCCACCGGGAGCGAGCAGTTCCCTGAGCCTGCCGAGCACCGCGTCGATGTCACGGGCGTTGTGCAGCGCGTTGGCGATCACGATCATGTCGAAGCTCTGCGGCCGGAGACCCTGGCCGCGGTAGTCGGCGTTGAAGTCGAACAGGCCGTAGTGCAGCCACGGATGGGCGGCGAACCTGCTGCGTGCCTCGTTGAGGAAGAAGTGCGACACGTCGGTGAAGAGGTAGTCGGGCTCCATCCCCGGAGCCCCTGCGGCCCCGGGCAGCACTGAGATCATCTGGTCGGTCGTCGCCCCGACCCCGGCTCCGGCTTCGAGTATGCGCAGGGGGCGTCCGGGGTCGGCGCCGGCGGCAAGGTGCGCGGCGAGGCCCGCGGTGGCACGGTTGAGGTACCGCATGATCGCGTTGTCCGCGTAGAGCGCCCGAGCGGCCTCCGACTCTCCGTCGGGGAACAGCAGCCGGACCTGATCCAGTTCACCGCGCAGCAGTTCGGGAAGCCGCCGCATACTCGCCGTGAGCAGTTGGAGGACGGGTGCGGTCCACATGGGCTCGCAGCCCTCGGTCTCCAGCCGGTACAGCTCCTCGGCGAGGAGCGCGTCGTCGGCCGGCATCAGGTCCCGATAGCGTCCCGTGTCCGGGTCGCGGTGCACCAGGCCTTCACTTTCCAACACCGCGAGCCAACGGCGCACGACGCGGTGGAAGCGAAGCGGCACCCCCGCGCGTCGCAGCACCTGCTCCGCCGTCGGCGGCTCGGCACCGGGTGGGAAGGCACCGAGGCTGCGCAGGGCCGCCGCCATGGCGGTGAACGCCGTTTGGTTCAGCCGGTGCTGCGCCGCCTCGACATGCGTGAGTGCCGTCCGTCCGGCTGCTCGCGCGCCCGCGGAGTGGGCGGCCCCGGCCAGCACGCGGGCCTCTTCGGCAGCGGTGGTGGGCTCCTTGTGGCGGCTGCCGGTCACCGCTGCGGCGATCCGTCGGTTCGCGGAGTTCGTGCCGTCGACGACGACAGCCGTGGCTGCGACGTCCGGGTGCGCGAGCAACGCCGCCTCGATCTCAGCCAGTTCGATCCGGTGCCCGCGCACCTTCACCTGGGTGTCCTCACGGCCGAGGAACTCGATGCTGCCGTCCGGGAGGTAGCGGCCCATGTCGCCGGTGCGGTAGAGGCGTTCCCCGGTGGCGGGGTGGGTGACGAACCGCTCGGCGGTGCGCTGTTCGTCACCCAGGTAGCCCATGGCGACGCCGACACCTCCGATCCACAGTTCGCCCGGTACGAGTTCGGGGCGGGGTCGCAGAGCCGCGTCCAGCACGTGGAAGGTCTGGTTGGCGAGCGGTGTGCCGTACGGGATGCTGCGCCAGGTGGCGGGTACCTCACCGATGGGGTGGTAGATCGACCAGATCGCCGCTTCCGTGGCACCGCCGAGGCTGATGAGTTCGAGACCTGGACAGCGCCGGCGCACGGCATCGGGGAGGGTCACCGGTATCCAGTCCCCGGACATCAGGGCGAGCCGGAGTGAGGCCAGGTCTGGCGTCGGCTCGCTCTCCGCGTAGTGCTGAAGCATCTGGAGCTGGGCCGGTACGGAGTTCCACACGGTGACGCAGTGACGGTCGATGAGTTCCGCCCAGTGCGAGGGATCGCCGCGGCGCTCCGGATCCGGCAGGACGAGGCAGCCGCCGACACCCAAGAGGCCGAATACGTCGTACACGGACAGGTCGAATCCCAGGGCGGCGAGGGCGAGCCCACGGTCCTCGGCGGTGACCTTGAACCGGTGGTTGATGTCCGTGACGGTGTTGACCGCGCTCCGATGGCTGATCATCACGCCCTTGGGGCGACCGGTCGAGCCCGAGGTGTAGATGACGTACGCGAGATCGTCGCCACTCGCCGTCGGCTCGGGCAGTTCCGTGCCGGGGGCAGCGGGGGTGAGGGTGTCGACCTCGACGGAATGCAGTGGGGTGGGGAGTTCCTCGAAGGCCGCCGACCGGGAGTGGACAAGGACCTCACGCACTCCGGCGTCCGCGAGCATGACGTTCCGGCGGGCCGGCGGCTGATTGGTGTCCACAGGCAGATAGGCGCCGCCTGCGAGCAGGATGCCGAGGACTGCGACGATCTGCTCCCAGCCCTTGTCCAGGATGACAGCGACCGGCTCGGCGGCCCGCAGTTCCCGGGCACGGAGTTCGTGGGCCACGGCCAGGGCGCGGCGCAGGAGTTCGTCGTAGCTCATCTGCCCGTCGGCACCCCAGCGCAGCGCGATGTGCCGGCCGTGACACTGCGCCGCCTGGACGACGGCGTCGTGCAACAACTGTCCTGTCTCGGGCGCGCCGGTGTCGTTGACGCGCTCACGGGTGGCGCGTTGCTGAGCGGGCAGGAGCCCGGTGACGGGGGAGGACCAGGCATTGTCCGTGGTGGCGAGGGCTTCGACGAGTTGCTCGTATGCGCTGAACATGGCGTCCAGCAGGCCGTCAGGGAACAGCTCCTCGGCCGCGTCCCAGGCGAGGAGCAACCCCTCGGCATCCTCGTACAGCTGATGGTCGAGCCACACCTGCGGGGTCTGGGAAATCATCCAGCCGAACTCACCCAGTGTGTTCCGGAAGCGTTCGTCGACGAACTCGGAACCGAGATTGCTGGCGAACACGACGGGGGCGGATGCCCGTTCCCCGGGCCGGGCACGCGCCAGGTCGCGCAACACCTCGACCGCCGAGTACTCGGCATGTGCCACATCGCTCTGGAACTGCGCCTGCAGCCGTCGGGCGTGAGCGATGAAAGGCCCTCCGTCCGAGGTGTCGGCGGTCACCAGGACGAGATTGGTGAAGTCGGCGACCAGGCTGCCCACGTCGGGGTGCACGGGCTGCCGGTCGAAGAGGGGGAGATTCAGTACGAAGCGCTGCTGGGCGCTCCAGGCACCGAGTACCTCGGCGTAGGCGGCGGCCAGGGCCATGGCAGGCGTGACTCCGTGTGCTCGGGCCCGCTCGGTGAAACTCTGCCAGGCATCGGGTGCCAGTCGCGCACGACGGCGGGTGAACCTCGGCCGCTCCACCGGCTCGGGATCCACGGCCAGCGGCAGCGCGGGGCCGCCCGGAAGCTCGGGGAGCCGGTCCTGCCAGTAGGCGCGGGCCTTCTCCCTGGGCGAACTCCGCTGCCCGGCGAGGTCGGTGAGGTAGCGGGGGAAGGAGTACGCGGGCTCGGCCGGCGGATTGCTGGATGCCTCCGGCTGCTCGGCGTAGTACAGGGCCATCTCGGCGAGCAGGTGCTGGATACTGAGGACGTCGGCGACGAGCAGATCGATCCCGAAGTGGATGCGTGTGGCACCGTCTGGACACAGGGAGAGCTGGACGTCGAAGACATGACCGGCGGCCACGTCGAACCGCCGGTGCGAGAGCTGTTCGCGGACGCGGCTGAGGGCTTCGTCCGCCTCTGCCCGGGGCAACGTCCGCACGTCGTGCACGGTCAGCCCCGGCCACGGTGAGGTGGTCGCGACGCGTTGGGTCCCGTCCTCCAGGAAGCGGGCCCTGAGCATTGCGTGTCGAGCGATGAGGGCCCGCACGGCGGACTCGAGGCGGTCGGCCCGTACGTCCCGGCCGTCGAACTCCATATACGCGTGGCAGCCGTTGCCGCCCAGCGACTGGCCGTCCGTCCGCCCGATCCAGTACGCCTGCTGCACCGGTGTCAGGGGGAAGGCGGCCGCCTCGTCCGCCACGGTCTCGGCCGGTCCGGGCGGGCCGTCGGTACATCGGTCCACTTCCGCGGTCCCGGTACCGGAGAGTCGTTGCGTCAGCAGCCGTGTCCAGGCGCCGATGGTCGGCTCCTGGGCCAGTTCCGCGTAGTCGACCTCGGCTCCGGACGAGCGCCAGCGCCCGACGAGGGCCATGGTGCGGATCGAGTCGAGCCCGTGCGAGATCAGGTTGTCCGTCTCCGCCACGGCGTCCGGCGGCAGGCCGAGCACTTCGGACACGGCCTCGCGGATCTGGCGTTCCACAGCGGGTGCGGCGTGTGTCATCGCTGTCCTCTCTCCGGGGCCTCGCCGGCTGGGTTACCGGCGATTTTCTAATGGCGATCGCGGGAAATTCATAGAATTCATGCCGTTGTCCTTGGAGTCGCTCATGCCGACTCAACGTAAAACACCATGTGCGTCTCCGGGAAGGGAGGTACTCGAAGGAGTAGTACCCGGCGGGGGTATGTCGTAATTGACCGGTTAATCCTTTCAAATCCGCCCAAAATGGAGCCGAACTTGACTTTTACTTTACCTATTAGTTGCCATTCATTTATTGACTTGGCTCTTTGGAGGAGACAGATTCTTTACGGTTCAGTAAGAGTTCGTGGATCCCTGAAAATCTCGATTTGAGGGGTGTGAATCCTGTGGACGTGGTTTCGTGGCCCGCCGAATTCGTCGAACGGTATCGCCGTGCCGGATACTGGCGGGGACGACCGCTGGGCGACCTGTTGCGCGATGGAGCGCGCGAGCACCCCGATGCCACTGCGCTGCTCTGCGGTGACCTGTTGTGGAGCTACGCCGAGCTCGACGAGCGGAGCGACCGGCTCGCCGCCGGACTGGCCGAACTGGGCATCCGCGCCGGGGACCGGGTGGTCGTCCAACTTCCCAATGTCCCCGAGATGTTGCCGCTGCTCTTCGCCCTGTTTCGCCTGGGCGCTCTCCCCGTGCTGGGGCTGCCCGCCTACCGCAGCAGCGAAGCCGTTCACCTGTGCTTGAGCACCGATGCCGTCGCCTACGTCATTCCGGACACGGATCCGGACACCGGCTTCGACTACCGCAGGCTCGCCGAGGAAGTGCGCGCGAAGGCACCCTCACTGCGCCACGTGCTGGTCGCCGGGGAACCGGGGGCGCACACTCCCTTGCACGAGATCGACGCCGCCCCACGGCCATGGCCCGCGCCCCGGGCGAGCGACCCGGCATTGCTGCTGGTCTCCGGCGGCACCACGGGGCTGCCCAAGTTGATCCCGCGCACCCACGACGACTACTTCTACAACCTCCGCGCCAGCGCTGAGGTCTGTGGGCTGGACGAGAACAGCGTCTACCTCGCGGTGCTGCCCATGGGGCACAACTTTCCGCTCGCCTGCCCAGGCGTCCTCGGGGTGCTCCACGTCGGCGGCGCAGTCGCGCTGTGCCCGTCACCCAGCCCCGAGGTCGCGTTCGCCGCCATCGAACGGTTCAAGGCGACGGTCACCGCGGTCGTGCCACCCCTGGCCGCTCTGTGGTCCCAGGCCGTCCAATGGAATACCGCCGACATCAGCAGCCTCGACCTCCTCCAGGTGGGCGGTGCCCGGCTCTCCCCGGACACGGCCCGGCTCATCGGCCCGGCCCTCGGCTGCGAACTCCAGCAAGTGTTCGGCATGGCGGAGGGCCTGCTCAGCTATACCCGCCGGGGCGACGACGGGGAGACCGTCGCGACAACTCAAGGCCTCCCGCTCTGCCCCGACGACGAGATACGGATCGTGGACGAGGCGGACCGAGACGTCCCGCCCGGTGCCGTCGGCAGCCTGATCACCCGAGGTCCGTACACGCTGCGCGGCTACTACCGCGCGCCCACACACAACCTCCGGGCCTTCACCCCGGACGGCTTCTACCGCACCGGCGATCTGGTGAGGCTCACCCCGGAAGGTCGACTCGTCGTCGAGGGTCGGGAGAAGGACCTCGTGAACCGAGGCGGAGACAAGGTCTCCGCGGACGAGTTGCAGAACCATCTGCGGGCTCACCCCGCGGTCCTCGACGCCGCCGTGGTGCCTGTTCCCGACCCGTATCTCGGCGAGCGAACCTGTGCCTGCCTGCTCCTGCGCGAAGGGTACGACGACGTGCCCGACATGGCCGCCTTCCTGCACGACCGAGGGCTGGCGGCGTACAAGATCCCCGACGTGGTGAGGATCTGCCACTCCTTCCCTCTGACCAGCGTGGGCAAGGTCGACAAACGCGAACTTGCCCGGTCCGTCGCGCCCGACCCCGGTGCGACGGCAGCGGACCTCCGCGCCCGGTGACCCCAGGGCGGATCCCCGCTCCCGGTGCCTCTGGGATGCATCTCCGCTCCGGCGATCCCGGGGCGGGGCCCGGAGGGATCCCGCCCATCGGCGTGTTCCGGTCCGACCAGATGACCTTCAACCTTGAGGACACCCATGGCCGAACGGCAGCGCTACTTCGAATTCACCGTGCCGGTTCAGGGCGACCCGATGCTTCACGCCACCCGCCTCGCCCGCCGCGGACCGTACGAGCAGTACGTGGTGTACGAACGACAGGGAGCCTGGTACTACGCGGGGGGCGCTGAAGCCGAACTCACCGTCTTCCGCGACGTCATCGACTTCAGGGCAGGGACGGAACGCTCCTCCGTGCCGTGCGCGCACGAACCGCTACGGCAGGTGCACCAGTTGCTCGGCAGCCTGCCGCTCGACGGCTGGCGTGCATTCGGCTGGGCGACGTTCGAGCTCTCATACGCGCTCGCCGACCGGGCAGACGAAGAGGTCCCGGTGGGCGGGGACGCCTTACTGCATCTCGTCGTACCCGCGGTGGAGGTGCGCCTCCGCTCGGGCGAAGCACTGATCCGATGTACCGACCCCGCGATGGCGGACAAGGTCCGCAGCCTCCTGGCCGGCGCGGACTCCGACCCGGTGCCCGCGCCTGCGTTCTCCGCGGACATCGTCGACGGCGGACGCGAGCCGTACCAGACGGCGGTGTCCGCCGCGGTTTCGGCCATCCGCAACAACGAACTGCACAAGGTCATCCTCTCCCGGACCGTCGAGGTGGAGCAGGAAATAGATCTGGTCGGCACGTATGTGACGGGCCGGCGGGCCAACAACCCGGCCCGCTCCTTCCTGTTGCGTCTCGGCGGGATCGAAGCCGCCGGGTTCAGTCCGGAAACCGTCGTGGAGGTCGCCGCCGACGGAACCGTCTCCACCCAACCGCTTGCCGGCACCCGCGCCCTGACCGGGGACGCGCCCCAGGACGCACAACTACGGATCGAACTGCTCGCAGACGCCAAGGAGGTGTACGAGCACGCCATATCGGTTCAGGTGGCCTGGAACGAGATGACCGAGGCCTGCGCCCCCGGGTCGGTACGGGTCGAGGAGCTGATGGACGTGAAGCAGCGCGGCAGTGTCCAGCACATCGCCTCGCGTGTCACCGGTCGCCTCGCCGAGCGCACCGAGGGACCCTGGCCGGCCCTGGCCGCGGTCTTCCCGGCCGTCACCGCGTCCGGCGTGCCCAAATCGGCCGCGTACGACCTGATCCGCCGTCATGAGCCCGAACCCCGAGGTCTGTACAGCGGCGCGGTCCTGATGGTCAGCAGCGAGGGTGATCTGGACGCGGCCCTGGTGCTGCGCACCGTGTACCGGAGCCGCGGGCGTACGTGGCTTCGGGCAGGAGCCGGCATCGTCGGCGAATCCCGCCCCGAGCGTGAATTCGAGGAAACCTGCGAGAAGCTGCGCAGCGTCTCCCGGCATCTCGTCCCGGCGCACGATTCGGCGACCGCGGAGTGTCAGGCCAAGGTCAGCAGTTCTGGATGAGAAAGGGCCGGTGACGTACCCTCCACCCATGCCTACGACTCCCAGCCGCAACGCGCAGTACGGCGGCGCGGCGCGGACGGCTTCCGGCGCATCCGGTGGGGCGCCACGGCGGCGCGCCGACGCCGAGCGCAGCATCGGCTCGATCGTCGCCGCCGGGCTTGAGTGCTTCCGCGAGGACCCGAACGCCAGCATGACAGCCGTCGCTCGCGCCGCAGGGGTCAGCCGGGTGACGCTGTACGCCCATTTCCCCTCGCGCGAGGAGTTGTTCGAGGCAGTCCTGGCCTACTCGGTGAGCGAGGCGGACAAGGCACTCGAAGCGCAGGAGCTGGACAGCGGACCCGCCGACGAGAGCATGGTCCGGATGGTGCGTTCCTGCTGGCGGATCCTGGCGCAGCACTCCTTTCTGGTGACGGCGTCCGAAGGGCTCGTCGGAGAGCCGCGTCGGCGACGGCAGCACCGCAAGGTGCTGGACCGGGTCGACCGGCTCATCGCCCGGGGCCAGGAGGAAGGCGTCTTCCGCACCGACCTTCCCCGTCCCTGGCTGGTCACCGTCTTCTACAGTCTGCTGCACGCAGCGGCCGGGGAGACCGGGGCGCGGCGACTCAAGGCCGGGGAGGCCGCATCCACGCTGGAGCGCACCCTGCTCGCCGTGCTCAAAAAGCCCGAGGCCCAGGAGGAACCGGAGTCCGGGAGGGAACCGGGCGCGTCTCCGTCGCTATGATCGCAGCGCGCGCTGGGGAGGACGGGCGATGTGGAACCTGGGAAGTCTCGAGGCTGAGGTGATGGACCGGATCTGGTCCAACGAGGAACCGGTCACGGTCCGCGACGTGGCGGGTGAGATCAACTCTGCCAGGGCACAACCGCTCGCGTACACCACGGTCATGACCACGATGTACAAGCTGTTCCGCAAGGGCTGGCTGGAGCGCAGCAAGTCCGGCAAGCAGTACTTCTACGCACCCGTCGAGGCTCGGGACGCATGCGTCGCCCGTCTCATGACGCAGGTGCTCGGAAAGAGCGCCGATCCGGAGGTCGCACTCCTCCACTTCGTCGAAGGACTCGGCTCGGAGGGATCGACAGCGCTGCGCTCCGCCCTCCACCGGCTCCCCGCCGAAGACGATGCCGACGCATGATCCGCCTCACGCTGCTGGCCGGCTATTTGGTGGTGTGCGCGACCTGGGTTCCGTGGCTGCTGTCCCGGGCCGCATGGGTCTCGCGTTTCCCTCGTGCGGCCATCGCGCTCTGGGCGGGCTTGGTGGTGGCGGTTTCGGCCGGAGCGGTGGCATTTGGAGTGATGACCGCGCGGCACGTGCGGTGGCATGCCGCCGACCTCGTCTGGGGCTGGACACGGCTCCTTGACGCCTTGGGGGGACACCTGGTGGTCATCCTGTGCGTGGCGGGTGCGTTGAGCGCCGCGGTGGTCGTCCTGCGAGGCGTCATCGTCGGCACGGGCTCGCTCTGGCGCCTGCGTAGGGGATGGCGCGATCACGTGGACGCACTTGACCTGCTGGCCCGTCCGCTGGAGGACTTGCCCGCAGTGGTCCTGGAACACACCGCGCCGGCCGCCTACTGCGTACCGACCAAAGGAGGGCGCGTGGTGCTCACCTCCAGTGCACTGCGGCGGCTGCCGCCCGGCACGGTGTCCGCCGTCATAGCCCATGAGCAGGCGCACCTGCGTGGTCGGCATCACCTGATGGCGGCTCTGGCGGCTTCGCTCGCCCGGGCGTTCCCCTACGTGCCGTTGTTCCACCTGGTCCGCCCTGCGATGGCCCGGCTCATCGAACTGGCCGCGGACGACCATGCGTCCCGTCGGTTCCGCTCGGAGACGGTGGCCACGGCATTGTCCGTCCTGGTCGCGATGCCGCTCGGCGCGGGGGCGTTGCAGGCGGGCACCGAAGGCGCCAGTGAACGTATCCGCCGATTGAGCAGGGCTCCCGCGAGTGGGGGACGACAGTCTCTGGCGGCCATGGGTGGCTTTCTGTTCACGGTTGCTTCGTCGGCTCTGATCGCCACTTGGGCGTGGGCGGGCGGGTGTTGATGCCGGCTGTACCGCAGGACGGAACCTCGGTTGTAGGGCCGGAAAGCCGGCGTCACGCCTCGCGGGCAGAGGACTCGATGGCCAGGATGAGCATGGCGATCTCGTCGTCGAAGACCTGCCGGGACGTGATGTCGCGCAGATAGGGACCGGCGGCGCGGAGACGCGGATACTCGCCGACCTCCTCGGCCAGAGCCGGCAGGCCGGCGGTGCGGTGGTGATCCATGGGATCGCCGAGCAGTTCACGGTGGAGCCGTCCGAGGACCAGGTCGATGAAGAGCACGTAGTGGCGGACCGCCCGGCGCTCGTCGAGTCCGGCGTCGGCGAGGATGTCCAGCACGGTCTCGACCAGCCGTAGCGCGCCGGGTCCGTGGTTGGCACGGGTCATGAGGATGTCGACGAGACCGGGATAGGCGGCCAGTTCGCGGCGCATGCCGTCGGCGAGCCGCCGCAGCCGCTCCTGCCAAGGGCCTTCGTCGATGTCCGGCGGCACGACATCGTGTTCCGCGATGGCGTTCATCACGAGATCGATCAGCCCGTTCTTGTCCGGCACGTGCCGGTACAGCGCCATACGCGAGGCACCGAGGTCGGACGCGAGCCGCCGGATCGTCAGCGCATGCATGCCTTCATTGCGCGCGATCTCCAGAGCGGCGGCCACGATCTGCGCACGGCCAAGACTTCCCCAGGCGCGGCGGCCCGAAGATGTGCCTGCTGCTTCGGGGTCTTCGTCACAGGCAGAACCCGTGCGGGGAACCGTACTTGAGTATCTTGTGGACGCGCGTCCACAAGATTTAGGTTGCCCAACCTGATATCGAGTCAGAGGAGAGATCCATGTCCGCCGAATGGTCGGGGTGGCCTTTGCTGGAGATCAACGCCGCCGAATTACCGCACGCCGAGGCCCGCTCGCTCGTGGCGCGCACTCTGAGTGAGGCGCTCGACCGAGATCAACCCTTTGCCGCCCTGGTGCGGATGCCGCCTGATGCTCCGCGCGGTGGGGGCGGGTCGCGATGGTGGGCGACGGGGTCAACGACGCCGCAGCCCTTGCCCAGGCCGACCTCGGTCCGGCCATGGACACCGGCACCGATGCGGCCGTCGAGGCCGGCGACCTGACGCTCGTACGCGGCGATCTGCGGGTCGCGGCTGATGCCATCCGGCTCTCCCGCCGCACCCTGGCCACCATCAAAGGCAACCTTTTCCGGGCCTTCGGCTACAACGTCGCCGCCCTGCCTCTGGCCGCGGCGAGCATGCTGAACCCCATGATTACGGGGGCCGCCATGACCTTCTCGTCCGTGTTCGTCGTCGGGAACTCGCTGCGGCTGCGCCGATTCCGCGCAGCCGCCTGAGCCCCTGGTGCAGGCCCGGTACCGATCGGCGGGTACCGGGCCTGCAACGGCTCTACGATGAACCGCGTCTGCTGCTCCACGGGAGAAAACTCATGTGGCGGCTCGGGTACGTTGAAGCGGAGCTTGTGAACAGCCTGCGCAGACGGAGACATCCGGTGGCAGCGCGGGGGAGTGACGACGAGTTCGACAGGACCAGAGTGGTCACGTGTGTCACGGCCATGGCCGTCGGCGACATCACCCAACAGTAAGGGCGTGCTGGTGCGGGAACAGATGCAGAGCCGAGCCGTGCTGCACGAGCCGGTCCACAGCCGCGAGGACTGCCCCGCGGCTGTCGGACACGGTCCCGTGCGGACCGCGGGGAGGTGCGGCGCCGCATGAATGCAGTCCCCGCCCTCATCGGCTACGCGGCCGCCGTCGGTGTCGCAGTTCCGCGTCTCCTGCTCCGCAGCACGTGGACGCACCGTTCACCTGCCCTTGCCGTCGCGACGTGGCATGCGCTGACCGTGTCCTTCACCCTGGCGGTCGCGCTGGCTGCCTACCACCTCGCCGTGCCGACGGAGCACCTCCATGCAGGTGTGGTCGGCATCCTCCACACCTGTGGACTGGCTCTCGACACCGGCAGCACGCCCAATCCGGACACGGCGGACGCTCTGGCGATCGCCCTGCCCGTCTTGCTGATGGCGCTCCTGCTCGGGTCCTTCGCCTACCAAGTGGTACGCGCGCGTCGGGCACGCTCGCGCCATCTGTACATTCTGGACGTCGTCGGCCGCCGCTCGACCTCACTGCGCGCCACCGTCCTGGAACACGACCTGCCCGCCGCCTACTGCCTGCCCGGCCGGCACCCTCGTGTAGTCGTCAGCCGAGGTGCCCTGCGCCTGCTCTCCGACGACCAGCTCGAAGCCGTACTGGAACACGAGCGGGCTCACATCGCGGGCCGCCACCACCTGGCCATGGCCACCGCGGAGGCCTTCGCGTGGGTGTTCTGGTGGCTGCCGCTGGGCCGGCACGCGCGGGAGCAGACCGCGATGCTCCTGGAGATGAGCGCTGATGACCGTGCCCTGCGCTGCCAGTCACGCGAGGTTCTTGCCACGGCCCTGTACGAGATGGCCGCCGCGAAGGCGCCTGAGGGCGCCTTCGCCATCGGTGGCCCCGCCGCCCTCGCACGGCTCCAGCGCGTGCTCGCTCCGCCGCGGCGCCCGCATCCGTTGCTGTCCATCTCGATGGCGGCCGCAGCCGCGATTGTCCCGCTGATCCCCTTGCTTGTCGGCTGTGTTCCGAGCATCGGGTAGATCCGCCGGTAACCGCGCCGCCCGTCTCGACGGTGGCCCGCTGCGTGCTGCCCGCCCGCTCACCCTGCGCACGGTAGGGAATCGGGACATGATCTGAAGCGCCCTGATACGCCCCCTCGGGGTCCGGTCCGCGTGCCGGCACCGCAGGTGGCGTATCCGACGGGCCGCAGTCGGTCACTCCCACTGCGGCCGTGCGAGTCTGCATGTGGATCATCGAGCACCTGAAATCCCGCCGTCCCGTGAACGGTCACCTATTCCGCTACGTACTAAGGACATCAGTAGTTGACCGTCGGAGGACTCGAAGGCTGCCGTGCCGCGAGTCGGTGTTCGGCCGCGCCCGCTCGCCAGCCGGCCGATGCGGAAGGGTGATGATGGGAAGTCTGTCTCTGAGCTGGTCGGTTGCGCTGATCGCCGGCTTGGTAGCCGCAGTCAGCATGGTTCGGGTGCTTACCACCAGGGGCGGAGTGAGGTTCGCCGCAGGCGGCGATCTGTTGATGGGTGTGTGCATGGCGGCCATGGCGTTGCCTGCGACCGCGGCCTGGTACGCCGGGTACGGCATGTGGTGGGCAGCGGCGTTCGCCCTTCTCGGTCTCGGCGGTGTGGTGATGGCCGTACGTCACACGAAGGAATCCGGCTGGAGCCATGGCCGCCACTGGGTACACCTCATCGTGGGCAGCGTCGGCATGGTGATCATGACGCTGGCCATGACGAGCACGTCCTCCGGGCCGGTACTCGCTCTGGGAAACTCCATGGCGGACATGCCGGGCATGGAGCACATGGCCGGCATGGACAACACGACGGCAGGCACGGAACACATGGCCGGTATGGAGGGCATGGCGGAAATGGAGGGCATGGCGGGAATGGAGATGCCGGGCATGGCCGCCGCCGCAGCCGGCAGTGACACTCCGGTTGCTTCTGCTTCCACCTCTGTGTGGCGGTTCGTTGTCGGGGCGCTAGCGGTGTACTTCCTGCTGTCGATCGGTGCGTCTGTGTGGGCGCGGGTCCGCGGCACCGATCGGATGGCATCCGCGACAGGCCGGGAAGCAGGTCGTCGCAGGGCCTGGGTTCACTGGGCGCTCGCGATGCCGGACACCGTAGTCGTCTTCATCGCTTCCCTGACCATCTCCGTATGGGACAAAGCCCGCACCGCCCGTGGGCGCGGCGCCGTCGCGGGCAACAGCGGCCACGGGCGTCGTCGTCGCCTCGGTGCTGCGCCGGACGCGGCCCTGGCCGCACACATCGGCATGGGAGGGGCCATGTCGGCGATGCTGCTGATGATGGTCTCCTGACCGCCGCGCGGTCGATGCCGTACCTGCACCGGAGGGACGCCTCCGCGACCGCCGACACCACATCGCGGCCTTGCTCCACCAGCCCCAGTACGTCACGGTCGGCGGCATTCCTCACGGATCGACTCCGTGAATGCGGCTGGCGCAGGCCTCGCGCGACCGGAGCCGGGTAGCCATCGGCGGCAGTGTCGCCCGCCGCAATTCCGGAAGATCTCCACGAGTGTGTATTGATCGGTGGCCCAGGAACGGACGTGCGGGTGATTCCCAACCAGGTCCGACAAGCCGGGTGGCCTCCTCGTCGCCTCCACCACAGCCTCGTACGACCGCATGCCTTCGGACAAGTCGCACCGACGAGTGCCGGAGCCGGAGGCTGTGCAGGGAGTGGACCAGCGGTGCCACGTCCCGGCCGACGGATCCGGCGCAGCACTGCTGAGTCTCAGGGCACGCCGGGCATGCTCTCCATGCCTTCGGACGTGTCACATGACGAAGCCCTGCCCGCCGACACTGGGTCGGCGGGCAGGGCTCTCTTCGGGTGCGCGGACGTCAGGCGAGCGCGCTGCCCTTCTTCCATGTCTCCCAGTTGACGTTCCAGGCGCTGTAGCCGTTGTTCACGTCCACGGTGTCCGTGGACTTGACGACGATGACGGGATCGCCGTAGTTCACCTGGTCGTAGAACCACTTGGCGTTGGAGGTGCTCAGGCCGATGCAGCCGTGGCTGGCGTTGACCTTGCCGAACTTGCCGTCGTTCCACGGGGCGGCGTGGGCGTAGGTGCCCGAGGGGGTGAGCTGGACGTCCCACTTGACGGCGCCGAGGTCGTACGCCTCGGGGCCGAAGATGCCGACCGTGGCGGAGTTCATCCGGATCGTCGGCACCTTGCTGAGCACCACCATGGTGCCGTTCCAGGTCTCGAAGGTCTTCTTACCCGTGGAGACCGGGAGAGTCTTGATGACCTTGCCGTTCTCGGCCACGGTCATGGTCTTCTTGACCACGTCCACCGTGCTGACGACCGACTTGCCGATGGTGAAGTCGACCTCGCGTTTCTGGGTGCCGATCAGCTCGCCGTTCTTTACGCCGACCAGGTCCAACCGCAGCTTCACCTTGGTGCCGGGCTTCCAGTACTCCTTGGGCCGGAAGTCGACCCGGTCCTTGCCGTCCCGGTCCTTCATCCAGTTCCACGCGCCCTCGACGGCCGGCGAGGAGGTCACGTTCAGCCTTCGCTCCACCCTCGCCTTGTCGTGAATCGCCTTGTTGAAGACGATCGACACCGGAAGGGCGACGCCGACGGTGGCGCCCTTGTCGACGTTATAGGTGCCGACGAAGATCTCGTCCTTGCTCAGCGTTGTGAAGCTGCTGGTGCGGGTCTTCTTCTCGCCGTCGGAGGCGGCGAGTTGGGCCTTGAGTGTGTAGGTGGTGCCGTACCCGGTGGCATGGGACGAGATCCAGGAGGTGCCGTCGGAGGACAGCGAGCCGTCGAGTGCCTTGCCGTCACCGGCGGTGACCGTGACCGATGCCAGTTTCCCGTCGCTCGCCCTTATTGTGAGCGGCTCGCCGGGTATGACGTCCTTGCTGTCCGTGGCGGGAGAGACCGTGACGGCAGCTGACCCGTTCCTGCCGGAATCCCCGTCCACCTCTGCACCCGGCTTTGAATCCGAGGCCGGCGATTCCTTCGAGGCTCCACCGTCGGACTGACTGCAGGCGGCCAGAGTCACGATTCCGGCCACGGCGAGTGCGGCGAACCCCAGCCGCCTGCGCCGAGGCCGTTGCTCTGCGCGCTCCTTGTGCCCCCGTCGGCTGTCTTGCACAGTCGTCCTCCATCCAAATACAGCTAAGTAGATTAGTAGACGAGCGGCGACCTTGTTCGGTTCCCGCAGGTTGGGGCTCGTGGCTCCAGGGCTCGCGTGGGGTCAACGCGGCTGTGTGTCGCGGTTGTCAGGATTGGGGAGCGTGGATTGCTACGAAGCGTATTCGTAGTATACGAGGGTAGACCGAGAGGCGCCGCAGAACCCATTGGTTACCGGACAAGGGGACCCGTCACGGCCACAACCACTCTCAGACGGTGCGGAGTTCGACTTCTTGAGAGCGGAAGGGCGGGCGATGCTCGCTGGCACCGCCCGCCCCTCTGTTATGCGTCTCCGTTATGGGCCGGTTGTGTCAGGCCGTCGAGGGCTCGCGCTGTTTGACGCGCGTCGGCGGTGCGAGCCGACCCGTGCGGTGCAGCCCGTACAGGGCGGCCGCGCAGCTGAGGCCGAGCACGAGCAGCGCCATCCACGGCAACGCGGACATCCCGGCGTCCCGGGCGGCGTCGAGCGCGACACCGGTGAGCAGGTTTCCGAGGGTGATGCCGATGCCGCAGATGGTGTTGTAGAGCCCGTAGTGGGTGGCCACGAGGCGGTCACCGGAGAGGCGGACGATGGTGTCCATCTCGAAGGGGTACGCGATCATCGTGCCCAGAGCGAGCAGCAGCGCGGAGAGTGCCGGAGGCACGGCCGCCAGCAGCCACAGGCCCATTCCGCCGTCCGGTACGGGAATTGCGGTCGCTGCCAACAGCGGCACGAACGCCACTCCCATGACCAGCAGACCCCACACCAGCGCGTGGCCCGGTTCCATGCGGGCCCTGCACCATGCGGTCACCCTGGTCTGCCCGAGGATCGTGCTCAGTCCGGAGACGGCGAAGAGCAGCGCCACCGCGGCCGTGCCGAACGTCCCGTCTCCGCCCAGCCGCCGTACCTCCAGCGGCAGCGCGAGATAGACCTGGAAGGACATGACATACGAGCCGATCATGGCCACGGAGAACAGCAGGAACGGCCGGTTGGCGAGGATGCCGCGCCACTGGGCCAGCACGCTCTCCTGGTCCTGCTCGCGTTTCGCGTCATCGCCGCGGCGGGCGGGCAGGGCCCGGATCTGGACGATGCTCAGCAGAGCGAAGATCCCTGACGCGACGAGGCACGTGACGCGGAAGCTCACACCGGTCAGCAGCATGCCCACCAGCGGGCCGAGCAGTATCCCGGCCTGGTAGAAGACGTTGAACAGCGCGAACGCCTCGACCCGTCGCTCACCCGCGTCCGCGGCCAAGTAGGCCCGCACGGCCGGATTGAACAGCGCTCCTGCCAGTCCCGTCGCCGCCGAAGCGGCGAGCAGGGCGGGTACGGACTCCACCAGACCGAGGGTCGCGAAGCCGACGATCCGCAGTACGAGCCCGGCGATGATCATCGGCTTGTAGCCGAGCCGGTCGGCCAGCGTGCCGCCCACCAGGAACATGCCCTGCTGGCTGAAGTTGCGCACGCCGAGGATCAGCCCGACCAGCCAGCCGGCCAGGCCGAGCGGGCCTGCCAGATGCGCGGCCAGGTACGGCATCAGCATGTAGAAGCCGAGGTTGATGCTGAACTGATTCACCATCAGCAGCTGAACACTGCGCTCGTAGGTACGAACCTGCGCGAGGGTGCTCTTCATCACGGCGTCTCCTCGGAGTCGGCCTCGGAGGCGGGAGCAAGGTCCACCACGTCGGTGTCCTGCTCCCGGCCGTTCAGCGCGAGCGGATCCACCACGGTGGTGCACCTGGTCCAGCGGGTGACCTCCTTTTCGTTCAGTCGGCCGATCACCTCAGGTTCGGGTGCGGGCGGGGCGTCGAGCAGGCCGTGCGCGGCACAGTAGTCGTCGTCGTAGACCGTGCCGAGATAGCGCTGCGGGCCGTCGGGGAAGATCGCCGCGATCCGGGTGTCCGTGGGTAGCGTGCGCGCCAGCCAGCCGGAGACCATCGCCACCGCGCCGACGCTCCAGCCGCCGGTTGCGTAGTGGGACGCGGCGAGTTGACGGCAGGTCCACACCGCTTCTGCCGGGGCGACCCAGTGGACCTCGCCGAAGTTGTCGTAGGCGACGTTGCGCGGGTAGATGCTGGAGCCGAGTCCCCGCATCAGCCGGGGCCGGGCGGGCTGCCCGAAGATCGTCGAGCCGATGGTGTCGACGCCGACCAGCTTCAGATCGGGATAGAGCTGTTGGAGGACCCGGGAGACTCCGGCGGAGTGTCCGCCGGTGCCCACGCTGCACACCAGTACGTCGATGTGACCGAGTTCCGTGGCCAGTTCGAGTGCGAGCGGAGTGTACGCAGTTGTGTTGTCGGGGTTGTTGTACTGGTCCGGGCACCACGAGCCGGGATACTGCTCCATCAGTTGCGCGACCCGGTCGCGGCGGGCCTGCTGCCAGCCGCCGGTCGGGTGTGGCTCGGAGACGAGGTTGACCTGGGCTCCGTACGCGGTGAGCAGCCGGGTCATGGACATCTCCAGGCCCGGATCGGTTACCAGGGTGACCGGATGGCCGTAGACCATGCCGGCCAGGGCGAGGCCCAGGCCGAGCGTGCCGCTGGTCGACTCGATGATCCTGGCTCCGGGGCGCAGATCGCCGCGGGCGCGTGCACGCTCCACCATGTGCAGGCCCGGACGGTCCTTGATGCCGCCGGGGTTGAAGCCCTCGAGCTTCGCCCAGAATCCGCGTCCTGCCGAGGCGAGGGGTTCGGATACGTGCAGCAGAGGGGTATTGCCGACCAGCCCGGACAGGGTGGAGCGGGCAGGAGAGGTCAGATCAGTTGTGGGGGAATTCATGGTCCGCTCTCGTTCGAAGATGTGCGTCAGGTGTTCGCTCATCTCGCATGCGGCCCGACCAGGGCAGGGGGTGCCCCGGCCCTGGTCGGGCAGCGCGCGGCAGCCGGTTCGTACGGCTGCGGCCGAGAGGTCTAGATGCGCCACCGACAGACGATCGTGAGCGTGGAGCGGCCGGGTGTGGCTATCCGTCTGTCAGACCCGCGTGGAGTCGGCAACAGGCGTTCGGCAGCTGCGCCCTCAGCGACTCCGGTGAGAGGCAGGAGCGCCGTACGCGCCGGTGGGTTCGTTCCGCCGTGGGCTTGGGGGGTCAGGCCGAGGGCCGTGCAGAGAGTGCCGGAATGCGAATGCGCGGGCGCGTCCCGGTCGGGTGACTCTGCCTCGGGCGAGGCGTCACTGGCCAGTACCAGCGGCGGCGAGTGACCGTGACCCGCGTCATGAGGCGAAGTAGGGCAGTGGAGGACGCCCGTCAGCAGGAGCGCGCCCAGCACCCAGGCCAGTAACCGCCGGGGTGACGGCGAGCCCGGTCGGGCGAGACGTACGAGGGGAGGGATCGGCACAGGTCCTCCGTGCGGCAGCCGTCCCCCCGGCATGGTTGGGCAGAGGGGAGCGGCGAGGCGTCGGCGAGCGGTGAGCGAGCGCCCTCGTCCGGCCCGTTCACGGCCTGCGAGAGGCCGTACGGGAGGTCGGGCGCCTGGATCCAGCCAAAGCCGCACACAGTGGACATTAGTGGTCCATGTGGCTCAGAACGGTATTGGCCAGTGAAGGGGCGCGCCGAAATCTAGACCTGCATCACAGCTGACGTTCTGGACTCCGCGAGCCCGGACCCGGTAGATCCCGATCCGATAGGGGCGGCCTGACCGAGTGTCGCTTCGGCGGCCGAGAACGCCATGTCCAGCGGTGAGGTGCCGGGCGCGTCGAGTGAGACGCCGTGCTGCGGCTGACCGGGGACGCATTTCTGTGCGGGGTGGGAGGTCTGATGACCGTCGCCATGGGAGCCCGACGGTGTCTCCAGGAGCACCGGCTCCGCATCCTCGGTGGCGGCCTCGGCCTGGCCGCTGCCGCCATGGGTGGCCGTCGCCGTGGCGGGGGCAACGTGGCTCGCGACGCTCTCCGTGCTCACGCTATGGGCGTATACAAGGCCGAACAGCATGGTGGCCAGCCCAAACAGATGCAGCAGACCGGCCCAAGGGCGAGTCTGCGGCGTACCGGAGGGAGACCAAGGCGTAACCACGCCGTGATCCTAACGCGTCCGTTGCCGCATGGATGACCCGGTTCCGGAACGGTGTCTTAACAACTGGTGTGTGGATTAGGCGAGTTGCTCGTAGCGAATGCGTGGGGCGCTGTGCTGCTCGTGGAGTTGAGTGCCCCGGTCACAGGGGGACGGGCCCCGTACGGTCCCCGAAGGATTCCACCCCTCGACCGGCTCATGCGGTGCCCGCCCAGGTCGCCTCCTGTGCAGGAAGTCACAGAGTTCCATTGACCTCCTAGGTGTTCGCGGATTCGTCCTGCGGTCGAGCAGTGGGTTCTTGCGCTCCCTGGTGGCTCGCGGACCCGCTACTGCGCATCAGGCGGTGCGGTCAGCAGGCCACCGGCGGCCGCGGTGCCCGCTGCCGGACCGAGGGTGGAGCCCACCTGGTAGGTGGTGTTGACGATGCCGGAGGCCAGGCCCGCGATCCTGCAGAACGCCAGACATCTTCGCCGGGGTGTATGCCGGTGATATGCCGAGTGCGGCGATCGGTGAGGCGGGCGGGACGTCCACCAGGAAGGTGCCGGTCGGCTCTACGGTCGCCAACCACGGTAGACCCAGGGCGAGGACAGCCGTCTGCCGCTGCTCTCCTTCGGGGGAGCGGGGCTGGGCGGCCCGGGCCCACTGGGCGTGCTGGGAGGAGTCGGCCTCGACTGGGGTCTATGTCTCTGTCGGCGGTGCCTCGGAATCCTGCGGGCGAGTTGACGCATCGATGATCGTATGCGGGCAGAGCGATGCAGCCGCGGACTGAGCACCGTCTGCGTCTACTAAGATGTTTCGTATCCCTGCCGGTCGGTGGGTGCCGCAAGCGCAGCACCCGTCCGGCCCCTGAGTGGCACGGTGGACTCCGGCCGCACGTTTGCGCGGCCGGTCGTGGGGCGCGGTCGCGGCTTGGCGCACAGGAAGCGGTACGCGAGTGCCGGGCGTCGTCCGCAGCCGTGGCCCTGCTGTAGCCAATGGAGGGCTCGGAGCGGGGTGGTCCGGGAAAACGTACAACACCCCCCGGGGGTATAGTCGTACAGGGCTTCGGTGCTCGCACACGGCTGTGCGACACGGCAGGTGCCGAACCACAGGTGGAGACGATGACGATACGGGCAGCTCGCAGCGTCGGCGGCACTGCCGTCCGCTGGGCGTACGGGGCGTTCCTCGCCCTTTTTGTCGCGCTGGCCGTTCTCGTTCACCACGAAACGTCCGCGCCAGGTGTCCCGTCGGCGCAGCGCGCAGCACATGGCGCCATGTCGAGCGCTGCTCATATCCTCCACGTGATGCCGGGCGAGGCGGCATGGTCCGTCTCGGGCGCCTCGCCGCACAACGTCGGCGACAGCGGGTGTGCCGCACCCGGAATGCAGCACTGCGCCACGGTGAGCATCGGCTCCGTGCAGCTCGCCGTGCCTGGCCTGATCGCGTTCGACCCGCTGTCGAACCTGCGGCAGTACACGGTCGGACGCACGCCCGGCGCCACGGTCGGCCGTGCACCGCCCGATCTGTCCGTCCTCTCTCAACTGCGCATATAGGCCGCGCCGGACGGCGCGCGATGTGCCGTCCCTCCGCGACCACATCGGCAGTTTTCAAACAGAGGACACAAGGCAATGAACAGCACCAACCGCCGTTCCGTCCTGCTCGCTGGGCTGGGCGTCGCCGGGGCCGGCGCGCTCGCCGCCTGCAGCAGCGGCTCCAGCAACACCGCTCTCGTCAACCCTGCCGGCTCGGCGGTCGCCGACAGCGAGAAGAAGCGCGCCAGCACCGGACGGAAGCACAGGCTCACCCTGACCGCCGCACCCGCCATGATCGACCTGGGTGGCGGCGTCATGCCCAAGACCTGGGCGTTCGACGGCCGCGCTCCGGGCAAGGAGGTCCGGCTCTCCGTCGGCGACACCCTGGTCGCTGAGCTGTCCAACCAGCTCCCGAACAAGACCGCCACGTCGATCCACTGGCATGGCATCGCGCTGCGCAACGACATGGACGGCGTGCCGCCCGCCACCCAGACCACCGTTCGGGCCGGCTCCACCTTCACCTACCGGTTCATCGCCGACGCCCCCGGTACGTACTTCTTCCACCCGCACGTCGGCGTCCAGTTGGACCGTGGCCTGTACGCTCCGCTGATCGTCGAGGACCCGAAGGAGAGCCTCGACTACGACGACGAGTGGGTCGTCCTGCTCGACGACTGGGTGGACGGAGTCACCGGCACCCCCGACGAAGTCTTCGCCGAGCTGAAGCAGGGCATGGCCGGCATGGGCATGGGGGACAGCAGCCCCAGCGCGGGCTCCAGCGGCATGGAAGGCCACGACATGGGGGACATGGGCGGGATGGACATGGGTGAGGCCGCGTCCCCCTCGGCCTCCGCCTCGTCCGACGGTATGTCGATGAAGTTCATGCTCATGGGCGCAGAGAGCGATCTGCTCGGCGGTGACGCCGGCGACGTGAAATACCCGCACCACCTGGTCAACGGCCGGGTGGCGGCCGATCCGGACGTCTACACCGGCAGGCCCGGCAGGAAGGTGCGGCTGCGGATCATCAACGCGGGCGGGGACACCGCCTACCGGGTCGCTCTCGGCGACCACAAGCTGACCATCACCCACACCGACGGCTTCCCGGTCCGGCACCAGGAGGTGGACGCGCTGCTGGTCGGCATGGGGGAGCGGTACGACGTCCTCGTCACCCTCGGCGACGGCGTCTTTCCGCTCGTCGCCCTGGCCGAGGGTAAGGACGCCACTGGCCTGGCCCTGGTGCGGACCGGCTCGGGGGGCACGCCGTCCGCCGCCGTCCGGCCGAAGGAGCTCGACGGCATGATCATGACGGCGTCCCGGCTGCGGGCTGCCGACGAGGTGCGCCTGAAGTCTGCCGAGGCCGACGTCGTGCACCGGATCGAGCTGACCGGCGGGATGGAGAAGTACAACTGGGCCATCAACGGAGAGCCGTTCGACATGAACGCCCCCGAGGCGAGCCCGATCCTCGTTGAGGAGGGTCAGCGGGTGCGGCTCGACTTCGTCAACACCACCGACATGTGGCACCCGATGCACCTGCACGGCCATACGTATCAACTCGGCGGCTCCGGCCCGCGCAAGGACACCGCGATCGTGCTGCCCAAGAAGAAGCTGTCCGTGTTCTTCGACGCGGACAACCCGGGCCAGTGGATGCTGCACTGCCACAACGCGTACCACGGAGAGGCCGGGATGATGGCGAACGTGGCCTATCGGGCCTGACGATCGCTTCCCGTGCAGGGCCGGACTCACCGGCGGTTGGTGAGTCCGGCCGAACGCGGCGTACAGGTGGCTTGTCTCTTGGAGTCAGTGACCGTGACCGTCCTCCTCGTGACGGGACTCCGCGGAGGTCACGCTCGATTCCGGTGCGGGGGACTCGGAGGCGGAGGCGGGCGGGTCCTCCTTGGTGTCGTGCTCGGTCGTTTCCTCCTCCGTGCCGCCGCCGTGGCTGTGTCCGCTCTCGCCGGAGGGTTCAGCCATCCCCTCCGCCACCGCGCGCAGACCGAAGAAGCTGACGGCAGCGGTGAGAAGTACTGCCAGCCCCAGAGGGCCGAAGATGCGATCGGCGGCGGTATGAGCAGCCACGGATCGTCATGACCATGAATCCCCGCCTCCGGGGAACGCGGCCAGTCGAGCCGCCCTCATCCGGCGACTTCGCCCCGACCTTCCGACCTTCGACGCTGTGCCACTGGACAAGCGAATGGGCGGGGCCGCGCGAATTCGGCAGCGTACTTCGCAGGCTGGGTCTCAGGAGGTAAGCGGTGCGAGCTCGGTGAAGGTCTTCCCGCCGTCGCGGGACTCGTACACGCCGGTCTGAGTCGCGGCGAGGACGTGGTCGGCGTCCACGGCGGTCAGCGCCTGGGGCTGCCCGCCCGGTACGGCCGACAGCTGTTTCCACGTCGTGCCGCCGTCCTCGCTGCGGCTCAGTTTTCCGGCCGGGTCGATGCCGAACAGGGCCTTCTCGACGGGCCAGGACAGGAAGGCCTGGACTGGTCCGGCCCCCTTGTCGAAGGTGCGCCCGCCGTCGGCGCTGGAGACAACCCCTTCGGCCGTCGTGGCCAACAGAGTCTCGTTTCCGGTCGGGTCCGCCGCGAGGGCCAGAGCGTCCAGTGTTGCCCTGTTGTCCCAGCTCTTGAGGTCACCGCTGACCTTGACCTGTCCGCTCTCGTATCCGTAGACCGTGTCTTTGACCGAGTTCAGCGAGTGGAAGTCGGCCTCTCCCGACAGCGACCGCGACGTCCACGTTCGGCCCGCGTCCTTGGTCTCGATCGCGCCGAGATTGCCGGGGCGGTCGCCGTCGGGCGCGCCGTGTCCGCTGGCGATGAACGTGTTCTTGCCGGTCACCGTGAAGCCCATGAAGTCGTCCTTGCGGTCGCCGACGAGTTTCGGCTTCTGCCCTTTGGCCACCGTGTAGAGACCGTTGTGAGTGGCGACGTACGCACGTCCGTCGGCCGGATCGACACCCAGGCCGTGCACATGCGCGAGCATCTCCGAGGAACCCGATGCGTCTGTCCCCGTGTCCGTGTCTGACGAACCGCCTCTGCAGGCGGCGAGGACCAGGGCTGCGAGCGTGACGCTCGCAGCAGCGAGGAGAGGGCGGGCGGCCGGGCGTGCAGTCACGGAAGTTCCTCGGGCGGTGCGGGTGTTGATGCCCAGGGCCGGTCGGCCGCGTAGGTCAGGGTCGGCTGGCGGCGAAGAACGGCATGCTGTCCAGAGGGACGATCTCGACGTTCTTGCCAGTGCGCGGGGCGTGGATGGCCTTGCCGTTGCCGACGTACATCCCGTTGTGCTGGGTGCTGTTGTACCAATAGATGATGTCGCCGGGCTGCAGATCCGACTTGGCCACCTTGCGGCCCGCGTCGTACTGCTGCTGGACGGTGCGCGGCAGCGAGACGCCCGCCGCACGCCAAGACGCACCCGTCAGCCCTGAGCAGTCGAAGGAGTTGGGGCCGGTCGAGCCCCACTCGTAGGGCTTGCCGAGCTGTGCGTAGGCGAAGTCAAGTGCGGCCTTGGCGCGGCCGCTGGCGGGGCCGTTGTAGGAGGCGGCTGTGTCGCTGGCGCCCGTGGCGGCGTCGTCGCGCTCCTGGTCGGCTTCCATCTTGGCGCGCTGCTGGACGGTCAGACTGTTCAGCAGCTTGCGGGCCTCGGCGAGTTTGCCCTGGACCTCGTCTTTTGTCTCAGCGGCCTTGGCGCGCGTCTCCTCCAGGGACTTCAGCCGTTTCGTGACGGCCGCGCGGTCCTGCGTGAGCTCGCGTTGCTTGCTCTGCATGGCGCGCAGAGCGTCGGCCTGCCGGTCGCTGGTACGGCCCATCATCTGGGCCTTGTCGAGGTAGTCGTCCGGATCGCCGGACAGGAAGAGCTGCACGCTGGGGTCGATCCCGCCGCTGCGGTACTGCGCGGTGGCCAACGGGCCTATCTTTGCGCGCAGTTCGTTTACCTCCTCCTGCTTGCGGGCGATGCGGTCCTGCCCGCGGTCGGCCTCGCGCTGGAGCTTCTTCTGCTCCTCGCGGATCGCGTTGTACTCCTCGGTGGGGGCCTCAGCCTCCTCGTAGAGCTTCTCCACCTGCTTGCGCACCTCGTCCATCGTCGGCTTCGGGGCGGCCTGGCTCTGCGTCGGCAGGAGGCTGACGGCACCGGCAGCTATGCCGAGGGTGGCGATCCGGGTGCGACTGGGCGGCTTCGGGCGGCGGTGGGTTCCCATTCCGTGGGCACTCCTCTGCTCGTCTGCACGTGGGCCGGGACGTGCATGGATTACGTCGCCCGAATGAGGGAAAACTTAGTAGATTCGTAGAACGGGTGGCAAGCCGAGTCCGAAAAGGGGGGTTCTCGCCCACGGTTGTCGTGGTTCGGAAGGGATAGGTGACCAGCAGGTGCGTTGACGCGTGCCCACGTACACCAGATGGGTACAGGTGCGCGATGCGGTTCGGGTGCTGTGCGCTGTCGCATATGGCGCGGCAACGTCGATCGTCGTCGCGTAACCGATGGGGAGGTGCTCAGGCCTTGGCCCGACGCCCCGCGTTCCGCAGGGCTTTGCGCAGGGCGGCCATCTCGTCCTCGGACATGTTCTCCACGAAGTGGGACAGGGCCACCGAGCGGTCCTCGCTGGCACCCAGCGCGTCTTCCATGAGCGCAGCCGAGTAGGCCTCGCGGGTGCGGACCGGCGCATACAGCCAGGCGCGGCCTTGCTTGGTGCGCAGCAGCCAGCCCTTGTTGTAGAGGATGTTGGCCACGGTCATGACCGTGGTGTACGCGACTTCCCGCTGCTTGTTGATGTCGTTCACGACTTCACGCACCGTGGCGGGACGGTTCCACTTCCACAGGCGGTCCATGATCTCCGCCTCGAGATCTCCCAGCCGCCGCATGACCGTTCCTCTCCGCCGTTGTTGTACGCAGATCCATAGTAGACGGCAGGGCACTCGTTACCCGAGCGGAAGGGGCAGAAGCAGCGGCTGGTCCCTCGAATCGTTCCCGGTGGTGCATGTCATCACGTCGTGAGACGCGGGGCGTAACGAGCGTTCGGATCTGTGCAGAGTATTTTGTTGTTTGGTTCCAAGTCGGGCATTGCGCCAGTTCAGGGTGGGTTCGCGGGTTAGTCGTCTGTTTATGAGGTCGATCATCGCAATGCGGATCATGGCTTCGGGGCGATGCGGATGGGTCTCGTAGCCGCGGACGAGACGGCGATGGTGCATCAGCAGGCCGAAGGTCCGCTCGACGACCCAGCGCCGCGGGGTCACCTTGAATCCCTTCGCGAACGGATCCCGGCGGACGGCTTCGACGTCGATACCGAGACGTGCGCCGTGACCGATGGCTTTGGTGCGGTACCCGGTGTCCGTCCAGGCCTTTCTGACCTGTGGGTTTGAGGTGGCGATCCGGGACAGTAGGTGGATGCCGCCGATGTTGTCGGAGACGCTGGCAGCGGTGACCCGGACGGCGAGGAGTCGGCTGGGAGTGTCGACGCCGAGGTGACGCTTGCGGCCTGCGATCTTCTTCCCTGCGTCGATTCCCTGCCCAGAAGCCGGCACGTTCGCGGAGGTCTTGACGCTCTGGGCATCGAGCGCGCAGGCGCTCGGCTCGGCGTTCCGGCCTTCGGCCTGGCGCACCAAATGGCGAAGGGCGCCGTTGAGTTGGTGGAAGACACCGTCCTTCCGTCACGCGGCGAAGTACCCGTAGACGGTCTCCCGCGGTGCGAAGTCGTGCGGCAGGTGGTGCCGAGGGATCCCGGTCCGGTCCACATACAGGATGGCGTCCATGATCCGGCGCAGGTCATGCTGGGGCCGGCGCCCGATATCCAGACCCATTCCCCTGTGCTCGGCCCGCCAGGCGGTCAGGGCGGGCTCAATCAACTCCCAGCGGGCATCGGACAGATCGCTGGGATACGGGCGCTGTCGCGTCATGTTTCGGTATTGCCGTCGAGACCCTCGCATCGACAGGGCGAAAAGGGGTTCAGCAGGGGCGCCTTGGGATCAGACAGGAGCGAACGGGCCGAAAAGGGCCTGCGCCTGTCGTCAACTGCATCACCTGACACACGAGATATCCCTGGCCCCGGCACTCTTGGATCGACCTGACGCCCAAAGAGTCACCAAACACTTTCCCCAGGACAAAACACTCCGTTGGCCTTCAACCAGGAGAGGGGGCGTCACGGCGGCGCCCGAAGGTCTCGCAGTCCGGTCGGCTGCGGGAGTCTTTGTGTTTGCTGGTTGTTGATCCCGCCGTACGCGGCGCCGAAGATCAGCAGGACCGTGCCGAGTGTCCAGGTGGTGTGGGTGAGGGGTGGCAGTGCGACGCTGAGGGAGAGCAGGATGCCGCAGACGACGGTGACGGGGTGGCTGCCGTAGCGGCGGCAGAGCCTGGCGGTGAACATCATCGTGACGACGGCTCCGGCGGAGACGCCGAGGAGGGCGAGTCCCAGTGTGCTGGCGGAGGCGCCGGTCTGTTCCTTGATGGCGGGAATGCGGACGACCCAGCCGGCGAAGATGAAGCCGTCGAGGGCGAAGAACGTGGTGAGGGCGATACGGAGCCGGGGGCTGGGCAAGGGCGTCGCCCGGCGCTCGGGGGCTCCGGTGCTCCGACGTTCGGGCGCTCCGGCGCGCTGGGCGTCAGGGCCGCTCAACCCGACGACCTCGGCGCTCAGGGAACATCGGCCACCGAGAAGACCCCCGGCCCGCTGACCCCGTACAGCACACCGCCCACCAGAAGCGGCGGCACCGAGTTCGGCGTCAGTTCCTCGAAGGAGCGGCCCTCGGTGTCGAAGGACGAGGCGGTACGCCCGATCTCCTTGCCGGTGCGTGGATCGAGGGCCAGGACGCTGGTGTCCGGCATCGTGACGTACAACCGGCCGTCGTGGAGGGCCGGTTCGCTGAAGACGCGCAGGTCGCGCGAGCTGGTCCAGAGCGGCTTCCCGCGCTTCAGGTCGAGGGCGAGCAGGGTCTCGTTGCCGTAGTCGAAGATGTACATGGTGTCGCCGCGGACCAGCGGCGGCGCTTCCGGCTCGACGCTCCAGGGGAAGTCGATTCGGCGGGTCTTCCCGCTGTCGAGCTCCTGGATGAAGAAGGCGGCGGATACCCCGGAGTTGTCGTCCCAGCGGGCGTAGTACGCCGTGTCGTCGTGGACGGTGGCCAGCCACAGATCGCCCTTGGGTGCCTCGACGTTGCCCAGGGTCCGGCCGGTCCGTGCGTCGAGGCGGGCTATGCCGCCGGAGCCGCCGCGCAGATCGGCGTACAACGTCCCCTTGGACCCCTCGTGGAACGGGCTCGCCGACGCGGAAGCCAGCTTGCGCCGCCACAGTTCCTCCCCTGTGCGCGGCTCGTACGCCGCGAAGCGCGCGGTGTCGGAAGGCCCGAGCTCGTCCAGCCGTACGAGCAGCACCCCGCTCAGGTACGCGAAGTCGCCCACCGGACCGTCCACATGCCACAGCCGCGCGCCGGTCCTGGCGTCGTAGGCGTCCACTCCCTCGGAACGGTCCGAGCTGTTGACGAACACCACACCCTCGCGGACGACGGGATCGCGCAGCGAGAAACCGTCGACCTGCTTCCTGCTCATGGGCTTCGTCCAGTCCACCCGGCCCGTCGCCGAGCTCAGTCGCATGAGGGCGACCTGGGGAGAGGAGCAGAAGACACCGAGCGCGTCCGGAACACACGTCGGGCCCATGGGCATCGGATCGTCCTCGTCCGGCTCCAGTGCGTTGTGCCAGGGCCGCCAGCCCGCTGGTGCCGAACCACGGGGCGACGCCTGCGGGCCGGCCTGGTCGGCCTCGTCGACCGTGCTCGCCGGGTCGTCGTCCAGCACGGTGACCGAAGCAACGCCCGTCATACCGAGGAGGACCGCGCCGACGAGGGCGGTCCACAGCCATTTCCCACGGCGCTTCCGTTCGGTCGGCTTCGCGCCCGAGGACGGCGACGCCCCTGATTCCGACAGCACGGTCACCGGGATCCGGGACGGCTCCTCGTCGGACTCCTCGTCAGCCGGCTCCTCCGGCAGCCCGGTCAGTGCGCCCAGCACCTCGCTCGACGTCGGACGGTCCGCCGGCTCCTTCGCCAGACAGGACGCGACCAACGGACGCAGTGGCTCCGGCAGCCCGCCCAGCTCGGGTTCGCTGTGCACGGTGTTGTACGCGGCGAGATAGGCGTTCTCCGCCTCGAAGGGGCTGCGCCCGGTGGCCGCGTACACGAGTACCGCCCCCAGCGAGAACACATCGACGGCGGGGCCGACCTCGCGCGGGCGGCTGAACTGCTCCGGTGCCATGAACGGCGGCGAGCCCATCACCATGCCCGTCTGGGTGCGGACATCACTGCTGGCCGCACGCGAGATGCCGAAGTCGATGACGCGTGCCGCCCCGTCGTCGCCCTCGCCCTCCAGCAGGAGCACATTGCTCGGCTTGAGGTCCCGGTGCACGACCTCCGCGCGGTGGATCTCACGCAGCGCCTCGGCGAGTTCGGTGCCGAGGCGACGCAGCGCCCGCCAATCCAGCGGACCCGCCTCGGCGACCCGTTCGGCGAGAGTGGGGCCCGGGACGAACGCGGTTGCCATCCACGGTCGTTCCGCGTCCGGGTCGGCGTCCACGACCGGCGCGGTGAACGCCCCGCTGACCCGGCGCGCGGCCACGATCTCCTGCTGGAACCTGGCCCGGAACTCGGCGTTGTCGGCATACCTCGTGTGTACGACCTTGACGGCGACGGCCCGCCCCGAGGCCGACCTGCCGAGATAGACGACGCCCATGCCGCCGCTCCCGATCCGCGATTCGATCCGGTAGCCGCCGACTGACCGCGGATCGTTCTCGCGCAGGGTCACCGTGTCTCCTTCACCAATGCACGCCTGGGTGGTTCCGGCCCGGGTCTTCCTGACAGGGACCCTTCACTCTAGTGCCCGGTCGCCCGGGCTCATCCGGTGAACGCAAACGCGTGCCTACGGTTCAGGCTCGCGCGCCGCCGTCGACCCGCAGGACCGTGCCGGTCACGAACGAGGAGCGGTCGCTGAGGAGCCAGGCGGCGGCCTGGGCGATCTCGTCGGGGTCGGCCGCGCGGCGCAGAGGTGTGTGCGCCCGGAGCCGCTCCTGGAGGCCGGGTGATTCCTCTTCCCAGGTACGGATCATCTCGGTCAGCGTGTTGCCGGGGGCGATGGCGTTGACGCGGATGCCTTCCGGGCCGTACGTGATGGCGGCCGACTCGGTGAGGCTGTTGACCGCTCGCTTCATCGCACCGTACGCGGGCAGTTCGGGGTTGCCCATCAGGCTGCCGACGGACGAGTTGTTGACGATGGCCCCCGTCCCGGCGGTGGCCCGGATGGCGGCGACCTCGGCGACCATGGCCAGCCACGGGCCCTTGAGGTTCACGGCGTAGACGTGGTCGAAGTCGGCCTCGGTTACCTGGTCCATCGGGCCGGGCGGCACGAACGTACCGCCGTTGTTGAAGGCGATGTCGAGACGGCCGTACAGGTCCACGGCGCGGTCCACGGCGGCGCGTACGGCGTCCGGGTCGGCGAGATCGCACACCACGTGGTCCGCGATGCCGCCCGCCGCCCTGACCTCCTCGGTCACCGCCTTCAGCTGGGCCTCCGTCCGGGCCGCGAGCAGTACCCGGGCGCCCTCTCGGGCGAACAGCCGCGCGGCGGCCGCGCCGATCCCGCGACCGGCGCCCGTGATGAAGGCGACCTTGCCGTCCAGCAGGCCAAAGGTGGCAGGGGCGGCGGATGTGCCGGTGGTTCGTGTGTTGTCCATGGCAGTGAGCCTGCGCCGGTCCGCGGAGCCCATCCAGGCACCGGCGGTACCTGGATGGGCCCACGCCACCCGCGCACACTGGGGGTGTGGACAGACAAGAACTGGCGGCCTTCCTGCGCAGCAGGCGCGAGCGGATCACCCCCGCCGACGTGGGGCTGCCCGCCGGGCCGCGCCGCCGCACGCCGGGACTGCGCCGCGAGGAGGTCGCGCAGCTGGCGTTCATCTCGACCGAGTACTACACGCGCCTGGAGCAGTCCCGCGGCCCGCGCCCGTCGCGCGAGGTGCTGGCCGGGCTGGCCCGGGCCCTGCGCCTGTCGGACGCCGAGCGCGACCACCTCCACCACCTCGCCGGCGCACCGCCCGGCCCGCCGCCCGGGCCCTCGCGCGAGGTGCGGCAGAGCATCCTCGACCTGCTGAGCCGGCTGCCGCAGGCCGCCGCCATCGTGACGTCCGCGACGTTCGAGGTGATCGCCTGGAACGATCTGGCGGCCGCCCTCATGGAGGACTTCTCCGCCCTTCCGCGGCGCGACCGCAACCTCGTACGCCGTGTCTTCCTCGGGCCGCACCCGCAGGGGCGGCGGCTGTACGGAGTGTCGGACGCGGACGCGTTCGCCCGCAACGCGACGCAACGGCTGCGCGCCACCGCCGCCCGCTATCCCGACGACCCCGAGGTGACCGGGCTGGTGGGTGAACTACTCGCCGGAAGCGAGCACTTCAGCCGGCTGTGGGCCTCCCACGACGTGAGCGCCGAGCCCACCCTGTGCAAGACCTTCCAGCACCCATTGGTCGGCCCGGTCACCGTCAACTGCGACGCCCTCGACATCACCGACCGGGACCAGCAGGTCGTGATCTACACCGCCGCCCCCGGCTCACCGTCCGAGGAGGCACTGCGACTGCTGTCGGTCATCGGCACGCAGAGCATGGACGTGGGGCGCTGAGGCGGGCCGGGCCGGTACGTGGTCCGGGTGGGCGGTCCGGCGGCCCTCAGACCCGCGTATACGTGAGCCGCCGCCCGTCGGCCAGTTCGCGTACGAGTGTGTCGCCCTCGGTGCGCAGGGTGGAGGAGCCGCCGCGGAGGCAGGGGCCGGAGGAGGCGGTCCGGTCGATCGCCGGTGGGGCGAAGCGTGCCGGATCGTTCGTGTCGCCCACGGAGACCAGGTTCATGTCGGCCTCGCAGTGTTCGCCGCCGCCGTTCGAGACCAGAGTGGCGGCCGGGCTGCCCACCGGCGACCGGTCGATGGTCATGCGCTGGGTGCCGCCGTTGGCGAGGGAACGCTGCCAGGTGCCGAGCAGTTCTTCGGGCAGCTTCTCCGGGCCCTTGATCCTGTGCAGTTCGGCGCTGCGCCCCGCCGCTTCCCAGCGGAGGGAGTCACCGCCGGACCGGGAGAGGACATGCTCGCCGAGGGCCGAACAGGAGCCCGGGGGGACGCTGTTGACGACCTTGGTGTCCAGCCGTAGAGACGTACCGCCGCCGGACGGCTTGGCGGCGAGTTTGCCGTCGCTCTTGCACTCGTACTCCTTGCCGAGGCTGATGCTGGTGGCGACGACCTCGCCCACCTGCCCCGACGAGACGACGAACCGGCGGTACTGATCGGTGGGCTTCCCGTCCCGCTCGACCTCGCCCGCCCAGATGCCCACGAACGCCTCGGGCACGTCGGACGTCACGCCGCCGCTGTCATTGGAGCCGGATTCCGAGCCCCCGTCGGGCAGCGGGAGATCGGCAGCCCACGCGGCGTACGCGCCTCCTGCCACCACGGCGGCCGCCGCCAGCGCGAGCGCGGCCCGTCGGCCCCTGCCCGTCGGGCGAGGGCGCGGCGAAGGAGTCGACTCCGTGTGCCTGTGGTCCGGCCTCGGCACGACCTGGGTTCCCCACTCCGACCGTTCCGACTGCTCCGACGCGGGAGGTTCCTCCCAGGTGACGAGCGAGGCGGCGGTCGAAGTCGCGGACAAAGGCGCCGGCGCGGCCGGTGCGGGCGACGACACGACGGTGGCCGGTGCGGGCGCTGCCATCGCGCTCGCATGCGGCGGAGTGTCCGTGTCGAGCAACTGGACGGCGCTGCGCCCCAGTTCGGCGATGATCTGGGCAGGCAGCCACGGCGGGGACGAGGCGCCGGTTGCCACCGGTCGCATCCGTTCGACCACCTGCTGCGGAGTCGGCCTGGCCGCCGGGTCCTTGGCGAGGCAGTCGGCGATGAGTCCCCGTACCGGCTCCTCGATCCCCGTCAGGTCCGGCTCCTCCTGCGCGATACGGAACATCACGGCGTGGACCCCGCCGGAACCGCCACCGCCGAACGGCGTCTGCCCGGTCGCCGCATACGCCAGGACCGTACCCATGCAGAAGACGTCGGAGGCCGGGCCCACCGGCTCGTCCCTGAGCTGCTCGGGCGACATGAAGCGGGGTGAGCCGACCAGCACGCCCGAGCTGGTCGGGGTCGAACCGGGTACCGCGTCCAGCGCCCGCGCGATGCCGAAGTCGATGACCCGGGGGCCGTCGATGGTGATCAGGACGTTGGAGGGCTTGAGGTCCCGGTGGACCAGTCCCGCGCCGTGAATGTCGAGCAGGGCGCAGGCGAGTCCATGGGCGAGGGTGCGTACGGAAGGGGCGGGCAGCGGGCCGTGTCCGTGGGGCGAGACGATGTGTTCGAGCGAGGGACCCGCGATGTAGCCGGTGGCCACCCACGGCGTTTCGGCCTCGGTGTCCGCGTCGAGGACCGGCGCCGTCCAGCGGTCGCTCACCCTGCGCGCCGCCGCCACCTCCAGCCGGAAGCGCTCGCGGAACTCGGGTTCGGCGGCCAGCTCCGGCTTGATGAGCTTGACCGCGACCGTGCGCCCGCCCTCCGAACGCGCCAGACAGACGCGGCCCATGCCGCCCGCGCCGAGGGTTCTGAGCAGTCGGTACCGGCCGATTCTGTCGCCAACCCCACCGGAGGTGGCATCGAAGTCGTCTGTCGACGGCTTCGTCATCTGACTGTCTCCCCTCGGTCGGCACTTCGGCCCCACTCACCGCCACGAAGGGTCACGAGCCGGTGGTCCACGAGCTTCCGCTTGATGTGAACAGAGGCTACCCGGCTTCGAGTTGCAGGTGGTGCGACGTCCGCGGGCTCTTCCTCCGACCGAACACGCATACTCCTTCGGTCGTCGTGGCCGGTGGACGACACGTGAGGATCACGCACCGGTCAGGTGCGCCGCGTGACGATGCTGAGGGAGTTGGCGGCGACGACGGCCCCGATGCTCGCCCACTCCGTCGGGCCCAGGTTCTGGCCGAGGCCGATCCAGCCGACCACGGCGGCGAGGACGGGGTTGACGCTCATGAAGAGCCCGAAGGCCTGGGCGGGTACGCGGCGCAGGGTGAACATGTCCGCGAGGTACGGCACCGCCGAGGCGAGCACCCCGGCGGCGACGGCGTAACCGACGGCCTCGGCGGTCGGCGGGTGCCGGAGCACCAGGACGACGCCGACCGGCAGGAACATCAGAGCGGAGACTCCCGACGCGGCGGCCGAACCCTGTGCACCGGGGACGCGTTGGCCGACGGTCCGGTTGAGGAGGATGTACGACGCCCAGCAGGCGGCGGCGAGCAGGCCCAGGGCCATCCCGGCATAGTCGGTCGAGGGCTGGGGGCGCATCAGCGTCACCACGCCGGCGGCGGCGACCACCGCGGCGAGGATGTCCACGCGGCGGCGCGCGGCAGTGAGGGCGATGGCGAGCGGGCCCAGGAACTCCAAGGTCACCGCCAGTCCCAGGCCGATGCGGTCGATGGCGCTGTAGAGGGACAGGTTCATCGTCCCGAACACCAGGGCCAGCATCAGCACCGGCCGCCACTGCCACCAGGTGAACGACCGCAGCTGCGGCCGGCCGACGGTCAGCAGGACGACCGCGGCGACGTACTGGCGGACCGCGACGACCCCGGCCGGACCGAGCACGGGGAACGCGAGGGACCCGATCGCGGCGCCGGTCTGCGTGGACAGACCACTGCCGATCATCGTGGCCACACCGGCGAGCCGCTGTGACGGTCCGGTCGGCCGCGGATCCGGAAGACCCTGGGCCGCCCGGCGCGCGGGTGCCGCGGGGCGGGGCGCGACTGTGGGGCGTACGGAGGCGGTGGTGCCCGGTGTGGGTGCGGCTCGCATGCTTCGATCGTGTGACTTGGCAGCTCTTGCGCAAAATGCACCCAGCGATAAATCTATACGCTTCAGTCATGGATGTGGAGCTACGGCAGTTGCGTTGTCTCGTCGCGATCGTCGACGAGGGTACCTTCACCGACGCGGCCATCGCGCTCGGCGTCTCCCAGGCGGCCGTGTCCCGGACCCTGGCCTCGCTCGAACGAGCCCTGGGCGTACGGCTGTTGCGCCGCACCTCGCGCGAGGTGGCGCCGACCCCGGCGGGACTGCGCGTGGTGGCGCACGCCCGGCGGGTGCTCGCTGAGGTGACCGATCTGGTCCAGGAGGCCAGGTCGGGTCATACGCGTCTGCGGATCGGGTACGCCTGGTCGGCGCTCGGCCGCCACACGTCGGCCTTTCAGCGTCGCTGGGCCAAGGCGCAACCGGAGACGGACCTGCGGCTGGTCCGCGTCAACTCCGCCACCGCCGGTCTGGCGGAAGGCGCCTGCGAACTCGCGGTCGTGCGCAGGCCGTTGGAGGAGGACCGGCGGTTCGACTCCGCCATCGTCGGGCTCGAACGGCGTCTGTGCGCCCTGGCCGCCGACGACGCCCTGGCCGGGCGCCGCTCGGTCCGGCTCGCCGACCTCGGCGGGCGCACCCTGCTGGTCGACCGTCGCACCGGCACCACGACCGCCGAACTCTGGCCGCCGGACGCCCGCCCGGAGACCGAGGAGACGTCCGACGTCGACGACTGGCTCACCGTGATCTCCAGCGGCCGCTGCATCGGCCTGACGGCGGAGTCCACCGCCCACCAGTACCCCCGGCCCGGCATCGTCTACCGGCCGGTCCGCGACGCGGAACCCATCGCCGTACGCCTCGCCTGGTGGCGGGACGACCCGCACCCCGCCACCCAGGCGGCGATCGAACTGCTCACGGCTCTCTACCGCAACGGCTGACCGGCTTCAGCCAGTTGGTTCTATGCGGAACAGTTCTACGCGGAACGGTTCTACGTCGAACGTCGGTCCGATTCAGCCGACGTGCACCCGCGGCCGTCGTGCCCGGTCCGGTTCCGCCTCGCGGAGGACCTCCCGGGTGACCGGGGCGACCTCGCCCTGGCCGAAGAGGAAGAAGCGGAGGAAGTTGGTGAAGGGGTTGCCCTCGGTCCACTCGAAGTAGATGTGCGGGATGCAGCCGGTGGTGTCGCGGACGTGCAGGACGAGGGCGGCCAGGGCGTTGGGGACGGAGGACGACTCCAGGGTGAGGACGCGGTAGCGGCCGTGCAGGACCTCGCCGCGTACGGTCAGGCCCGCCTCGAATTCCGACGGGTCCAGGACCGTGACCTCGACGAAGACGAAGTCCTCCTGGGCGGGCACGTCATTGTCCGCGCGGATCTGCTCGATCTTCTCGCGGTACTCGGTGATGTCGCGGTTGTCGGGTTCGTTGGCGATGAACCGGATCCGGCGGCTGGCGATGTCCCGTACGAACCGCTGGGCCATCCCGTCCATGGTCACGCTGGTGACGCGGAGTTCGAAGGCACGGGCGAGGCGCGAGAGGAGGGAGACGAGGATGATGCCGGCGATGAAGCAGGCGCCGATCTTCACGCCGTCCGGGCGCTCGATGACGTTCGCGACGGTGACGTAGAGGAAGACCGCCGAGATCACGGCGAAGGCGATGGTCCAGTTGCGCTGGCCGGCCTTGCGCGCGGCGATGGTCACCGCGATCGCGGCCGAGCTGATGAGGACGAGGACGCCGGTCGCGTACGCGCCGCCCTGTGCGTCGACGTCAGCGTCGAAGATCCAGGTGACCAGGAACCCGACCAGGGTGAAGACGATCACCATCGGGCGGACGGCGCGCGCCCAGTGCGGGGCCATCCCGTAGCGGGGCAGATAGCGGGGCATCAGGTTGAGCAGCCCGGCCATGGCGGAGGCGCCGGCGAACCACAGGATGGCGATGGTGGACGCGTCGTAGACCGTGCCGAAGGCGTTGCCCAGGTACTTGTGCGCCAGATACGCGAGCGCGCGGCCGTTGGCCTCGCCGCCCGACTCGAACTCCTTCTCCGGGATGAGCAGCGTGGTGATGAAGCTGGTCGCGATCAGGAACACGCTCATGATGAGCGCGGCCGTGGTCAGCAGCTTCTTCGTGCCGCGGATACGGCCCTTGGGGTTTTCCTCGGTGTCGTCGGGGTCGCCCTCGACGTGCGGCATGACCGCCACGCCGGTCTCGAAGCCGGACAGGCCGAGCGCCAGCTTCGGGAAGACCAGCAGGGCCACCCCCACCATGGCAAAAACGTTTCCGTGCTCGGCGGTCAGAGCGGTGGACCAGTCGCTGATCACATGCCCCTCGGTGACCACGTGCCAGAGCCCGGTCACCACGACCACGACGTTGAGCGCCAGATACAGGCCCACCAGCGCCACAGCGACACCGATCGCCTCCAGGAAGCCCTTGAGGAACACCGCGCCGAGAAGAGCGATGAGCACCAGCGTGATCAGCACTTGTCTGTCGTGCAGTGCGTCGGCCAGATGCGGGTTCTCCACCAGGTGGGTGGAGGCGTCGGCGGCCGACAGGGTGATGGTGATCAGGAAGTCGGTCGCGGCGAAACCGAGCAGGGTCAGGACGAACAGCTTGCCCTTCCAGAAGGTCAGCAGCCGCTCCAGCATGGCGATCGAGCCCTCGCCGTGGGGGCTCTCTTCGGCCACCCGCCGGTACACCGGCAGCGCGCCCGCCAGTGTGACGACGACCAGCACGATGGTGGCCACCGGTGACAGCAGCCCGGCGGCGAGAGCCGCGATGCCAGGCTGGTAGCCGAGCGTGGAGAAGTAGTCGACGCCGGTCAGGCACATCACCCGCCACCAGCGCTGGCCCTTGTGCACGGGCTCCGGCTCGGCGGGCCGCGGTGCCGCCTGCCGGCCCTTGCCCATGTCGGACAGCCCCTCCAGCATCCAGGCGCGCAGGCGACTGGGCGGAGGGTGTTCGGTGGTGGCCATCGGCGTGCTCCAGATGTCCGGCTCGACGTGCGGTTTCCGGCCATCACGCGGACGGCGGCACCAGCGTATGCAGAGCGTGACGCACAGGCCCACGGATGAGGCCGCCACAGGCGTCAAGCTTCCGTTAAGACAGACCGTTCGAGCGTCGGTGGGACATCAGGACGACGACGTTTTGGCCTCGGGGGAGTGGCCTGGGCCGTTCGAGGGGAGCTCTGGCGTGCCCGTCGGGCACGGACGCCCAGCGTCACCTAGTACGCCGTCAGACGGGTTCTCCGCACGAACGTGACGCGGACCGGCAAGGAGCCTCGTGCCGATCGACGCGGCCCGGAGCGCCAGCCGCCGCAGCGGCCGGGGCATCAATCCCACTGCCCCTCGGTCGGTGCTTTCAGCAGTCGGTCCAGCTCGTGCCCGGCCTCGTCGTACCCGGCGTCGGCGATCCGCTGCAGCTCGCGCAGGTCGCCCGTCGCCTTTGCGCGTCGTGTGAGCAGGAAGCCCGCGCGCATGGATCCCTCGTCCAGCAGCTCGCTCAGTTCCCCGAGGTCACCGGCCGAGTCGGCGAGGTCGGCAAGGCGGTCCAGTGCGGTCTCGTTGCCCGCATCGGCCAGCTCGCGCAGGGTCTCCGGGTCGACATTCATGTTCGTCATGGGGCCATGCTGCAACCCCGCCCCAGGGGCAGGGTCAAGTGGCACGATGGCCGGGTGATCACCATCGGGCAGCTGGCCGGGTACGTCGGGGTGTCGGTCAAGACCATCCGCGTCTACCACGACAAGGGCCTGCTCCCCGAGCCCGACCGCGACGCGTCCGGCTACCGGCGGTACGGCGCGAACGACGTCATCGACCTGATCAAGATTCGCACGCTCGCCGAAGCCGGCGTCCCCCTGGCTCGTATCCGGGACCTGAGATCGGCGGGCGACGAGGAGTTCCAGCAGGCGCTGCGCGAGATCGACGACGGGCTCACCGACCGCATCCGTGGCCTGCGGGCAACGCAGGGGCGCCTGCGCAGGCTCGCCGCCGGGGATGTCGCATCGCTGCCCGCCGAGGTCGGCGCCCATCTGGAGGACCTGGCCCGGTGGGGATTCACGCCTCGTTGGGTGGACCTGCAACGCGACCTGTGGATCCTCGTGTTCGCCACCCACCCGGACCGCGCGATCGCCCTGTTCCACGACCAGGCCGAGATCCTCGCCGACTCGGCGCTGCGGCAGCTCTTCCTCGACTACGACCACGCGTACGGCCTCGACGCCGACGATCCCCGCATCGACGACCTCGCCCGCCGTGCCGCCGAAGCGACCCGCGAACGCTACGGACCGGACGAACTGCCCGGGCTGGACGCGGCCTCCGAGATCCCCGCCCTCATCCAGGGCACGGTCAACGCCTCGTCCCCGGCGTGGCAGCGACTCGACACGCTCATCCGCGCGCAACTGGACGTGTGACTCGGGGTGCACCAGCGCACGGTCCCGGCTGTGTGCGGAAGTCGGTCGGCATGCGCCGCCGCGAACGGGATCGTCACCGTGCCGGACGGCGCCTCAACGCCGGGCGTGGCGGATCGTCAACCGTCCGAACCCCATGGCCCCTGAGATCCGGATCGTCGGGCCGCCGGTGCCGGGGGAGCGTCGCCGGGGCTTGTAGCGCGAGTCCTTCCACCCGGTGCGCAGACCCTCGATTTCGACGATCGCGTCGCGAGGCACCTTGATCTTGGCCCTGCCGGTGCCCAGTTGCAGCTCGATGTCGACCACCGGATGCTCGATGACCGCCCGGGACAGGTCCAGGCGCACCCTGCCGACCGCGGACTCGACCTTGAGGAACCGAGGTACCCGCCACGGGCCGCGCCGATGGATCCGTCCCCCGGCGGCGGCGATCGTGGACGTGGTGGTCGTACTCTCCGCCGGGAGCGAGGCCAGCGCCGGAACGAGCTCGCTGTGCGTCCTGGCGGTGAGCGCCAGGTCGAGGCGTCCGTCCATGTCCTCGTGCGAGATGTGTCCTGCGGCGTAGGCGTCCTGGAGGCGCTGCACGGCCGTGTCGCGGTCGTCCTCGCTGATCGGTATCGGCGCGTCTTCCGGCGGAGAGGTCACCGTTTCACTCTCGTGCCGTACGGGCGATGCGAAGGCGCCGACATCCATGGCGGGCAAGGCATCCGACGGGGAGGCCGACCGCTCGTCGGCATGGCCCTGCCCGCCCGACGCGGCACACCCTCGTCACCTGCTCGGCCCGGGCCCCGTCAAGGCGGTGTCAACGTCCTTGTGACCGGCGACAAGGATGCGTCAAGGAGTGCTCCGAGAGCCCTGGACAAGCGCTTCGGTGGGGGAAGTAACCGTTCCCCTCGGGGAGTTGATCGCCAGTGAGCGGAGCACGTCGGCTGCGATGAGTGACGTACGGGACAGGACGAGTGACGTACGGACCGGCGGGAGCGGGGCTGGGGCCGGTGCGGGTGACGTACGTCCTGGACGCCCCGGACGCCTCAAGGTCTACCTCGGAGCCGCCCCGGGAGTGGGGAAGACCTACCGCATGCTCGACGAGGCGCGGCGCAGGGCGGCGCGTGGTGTCGATGTCGTGGTGGGGTTCGTCGAGTGCCACGGGCGGCCCCGCACGGAAGGGATGCTCGACGGTCTGGAGGTCGTCGAGCGGGCCCAGTGGGCCTACCGCGGTGGGGAGTTCGAGGAGATGGACCTCGCCGCCGTCCTCGCGCGGCGCCCGCAGGTCGCGATCGTCGACGAGTTCGCCCACAGCAACGTTCCCGGGGGAGGCCGCAACCCCAAGCGGCGGCAGGACATCGAGGAACTGCTCGCGGCCGGGATCGATGTCGTCACGGCCCTCAACGTCCAGCATCTGGCCCTGAACGCCGCCGCCTCGCTCGGCGACGAGGTGCGCGCGGTGACCGTCTGCAACCCCGACCCCGAGGATCGCGCCCAGCTGTACGCCCTGGAGCGCGACTGGGCGCGCTGGGACCCCGGGGTGCCGCTGATCCGGCTCACTTCCGAGCGTCGCGCCCTGGGCCGTCCGATCGCCGCGTACGTGGGCGAGGCGGCCGCCGCCGTGCCCGGCACCCGCGTCACCGTGCTGATCCCCGAGGCCGAGCCGGACCGGCTGTGGCAGCGGCTGCTGCAGAACCAGCGCGGTGCCGTGGTCGCCCACGCCGTCCGGAAGGACACGGACGCGGTGATCTGCCGGCTGCGGTTCCTCAT
The DNA here is from genome assembly GCF_030817415.1 of Streptomyces umbrinus. Lineage (NCBI taxonomy): Bacteria > Bacillati > Actinomycetota > Actinomycetes > Kitasatosporales > Streptomycetaceae > Streptomyces > Streptomyces umbrinus. Next base: position 10,670,556 of record NZ_JAUSZI010000002.1, read on the forward strand.
CTGATCCCGCATGTCCCGCGCCGGGGACGGACGGGGTGTTCAGGCGCCCGGGGGGATTGGTTCACGCAGTTGGATCAGCCCGCCGTATGGGTTCCGTCAAAGCCGTACGAACCTGCGTATGGGAGCCGTCAACGGCGCTCGAATCCGGCCGGAGAGGCGCTTTCCTCTAATCGTCCGTTCGATTCGAACCTCATCTAGGAGCTTGCGATGGCCGACGTGGCCTTCGTCGTCACCACGATCGCGGTGTTCGCGCTGGTGGCTCTGGTCGCCAAGGGGGTGACGAAGCTGTGACCGCCGAGAACATCGTCGGCCTGATCGTGGCCGTCGCCCTGCTGGGCTATCTCGTCCTCGCCCTGATCTTCCCGGAGAGGTTCTGAGAAGCACTATGAGTCCCGTCCTCGCTGCTGTGCTCCAGATGCTCGCTCTGATAGCGGCACTGGCGCTCGCCCATCGCCCCCTCGGCGACTACATGGCCAAGGTCTACTCCTCGGACAAGCACCTGCGCGTCGAGAAGTGGATCTACAAGGGCATCGGCGCCAACCCCAACACGGAGATGCGGTGGCCCGCGTACCTGCGCGGTGTCCTCGCCTTCTCCGCGGTGAGTGTGCTGTTCCTGTACCTGCTGCAGCGCTTCCAGGGCAGCCTGCCCGGCTCGCTCGGCTTCTCCTCGATCGACCCGGACCAGGCGTTCAACACCGCCGCGTCGTTCGTCTCCAACACCAACTGGCAGTCGTACTACGGCGAGCAGGCCATGGGCCACGTCGTACAGACCGGCGGCCTCGCGGTGCAGAACTTCCTGTCCGCCTCGGTCGGTATCGCGGTGGCCGTCGCGCTCGTCCGCGGCTTCGCCCGCTCGCGCACCGGTGAGCTCGGCAACTTCTGGTCCGACCTGGTGCGCGGCACCATCCGCATCCTGCTGCCGATCTCGGTGATCGCCGCGATCGTGCTCGTCGCGTGCGGCGCGATCCAGAATTTCTCCGGCATCCACGAGGTCGGCCAGTTCACGGGCGGATCGCAGCAGTGGAACGGCGGCGCGGTCGCCTCCCAGGAGGCCATCAAGGAGCTGGGCACCAACGGCGGCGGCTACTTCAACGCCAACTCCGCCCACCCCTTCGAGAACCCCAACGCGTTCTCCAACCTCTTCGAGATCTTCCTGATCCTGCTGATCCCGTTCGCGCTCACGCGGACCTTCGGCCGGATGGTCGGCTCGCTCAAGCAGGGCTACGCGATCCTCGCCACGATGGTCACCATCTGGATCGGCTTCACGGCCCTGATGATGTGGACCGAATTCGCCCACCACGGCCCGGCGTTCGACATCGCGGGCGGTGCGATGGAGGGCAAGGAGACCCGCTTCGGAGTCGGTGCCTCGTCGATCTTCGCGGTGGCCACGACGCTGACCTCGACCGGCGCGGTGGACTCGTTCCACTCCTCGTTCACCGGACTCGGCGGCGGCATCACCATGCTCGGCATGCAGCTCGGCGAGATCGCGCCCGGTGGTACCGGCTCCGGCCTCTACGGCATGCTGATCATGGCGATCATCGCGGTGTTCATCGCCGGTCTGATGGTGGGCCGTACGCCCGAGTACCTGGGCAAGAAGATCGGCACCCGCGAGATCAAGTTCGCCGCCTGCTACATCCTCATCACCCCGGCGCTGGTGCTCGTCTTCACCGCCGCGGCGATGGCCCTGCCGACCCCGGGCAACTCGATGACGAACAGCGGGGCGCACGGCTTCTCCGAGATCCTGTACGCCTACACCTCGGCCTCGAACAACAACGGTTCGGCGTTCGCGGGTCTGAACGCGGACACGCAGTGGTTCAACAGCACACTGGGGCTGGCGATGCTGCTCGGCCGCTTCCTGCCGATGGTGTTCGTGCTCGCGCTGGCCGGCTCGCTCGCCGAGCAGAAGCCGGTGCCCGCGACCGCGGGCACGCTGCGCACCGAAAAGCCGCTGTTCACCGGGCTGTTGGTGGGCGCGATTCTCATCATCACCGGTCTGACCTACTTCCCGGCGCTCGCGCTGGGACCGCTGGCCGAGGGGCTGGCGTCATGACCACCCGCACAGAGAAGCAAGAGGACACCGTGTCCACGACTACTCCCACTCGGGCGCCGCACAGCGATGTGCCGACCGGTCACAAGGACGAAGGACGCGTCGGCGCGGGTCTGTTCGACCCGAAGCAGTTGCTGAAGTCGCTGCCGGACGCCTGTCGCAAGCTCGACCCGCGGGTGATGGTCAGGTCCCCCGTGATGTTCGTGGTGCTGGTGGGCTCGGTCCTGACGACCGTGTTCTCCTTCAAGGACCCGGGCGACTGGTTCGGCTGGGCCATCAGCGCCTGGCTCTGGCTCACCGTGATCTTCGCCAACCTGGCGGAGGCGGTGGCAGAGGGCCGCGGCAAGGCGCAGGCGGACACCCTGCGCAGGGCCAAGACCGACACCGTCGCGCGACGGCTGTCCAAGGACGGCGGCTCCGAGGAGCAGGTGCCCGGCACCGAACTGCGCGTCGGCGACCTGGTCGTCTGCGAGGCGGGCGACATCATCCCCGGCGACGGTGACGTCGTCGAGGGCGTCGCGTCCGTGGACGAGTCGGCCATCACCGGTGAGTCGGCCCCGGTCATCCGCGAGTCCGGCGGCGACCGGTCCGCGGTCACCGGCGGTACGAAGGTGCTGTCCGACCGCATCGTCATCAAGATCACGACGAAGCCGGGCGAGACCTTCATCGACCGCATGATCGCCCTGGTCGAGGGCGCCGCCCGGCAGAAGACGCCCAACGAGGTCGCGCTGAACATCCTGCTCGCCTCGCTGACGATCGTCTTCCTGCTGGCCGTCGCCACGCTGCCGCCGTTCGCGGACTACGCGGGCACGCACCTCACGATGGTCGTGCTGGTGGCCCTGCTTGTCTGTCTGATCCCGACCACGATCGGCGCGCTGCTCTCCGCGATCGGCATCGCGGGTATGGACCGGCTGGTGCAGCGGAACGTACTCGCCATGTCCGGCAGGGCAGTTGAGGCCGCGGGCGACGTGTCGACCCTCCTCCTCGACAAGACCGGCACCATCACGCTCGGCAACCGCCAGGCCGCCGAGTTCGTGCCGGTGAGCGGCACCACCGACGCCGTTCTGGCCGACGCCGCCCAGCTCTCCTCGCTGGCCGACGAGACGCCCGAGGGCCGCTCCGTCGTCGTCCTGGCGAAGGAGAAGTACGGGCTGCGCGAGCGGAGCCAGGGCGAGCTGTCCGGCGCCGAGTGGATCGCCTTCACCGCCCAGACCCGCATGTCGGGCGTGGACGTCGACGGGCGCAGGATCCGCAAGGGCGCGGCCGGTTCGGTCATGGCCTGGGTCCGGGAGCGGGGCGGCGAGGTGTCCGAGGACGCCGACACCCTGGCCAACCGGATCTCAGAGGCGGGCGGCACTCCGCTGCTCGTGGCGGTCGAAGACACCGATGGCGCCCGGGTGCTGGGCGTCATCCACCTCAAGGACGTGGTCAAGGACGGCATGCGCGAACGGTTCGACGAACTGCGCCGCATGGGCATCAAGACCGTCATGATCACGGGCGACAACCCGCTGACCGCCAAGGCGATCGCGGACGAGGCCGGCGTCGACGACTTCCTTGCCGAGGCCACTCCCGAGGACAAGATGGCCCTCATCAAGCGGGAGCAGGCGGGCGGCAAGCTCGTCGCGATGACCGGCGACGGCACGAACGACGCCCCCGCGCTGGCCCAGGCGGACGTCGGCGTGGCGATGAACACGGGTACGTCGGCCGCCAAGGAGGCCGGCAACATGGTCGACCTCGACTCCAACCCGACCAAGCTCATCGAGATCGTCGAGATCGGCAAGCAACTCCTCATCACCCGGGGCGCGTTGACGACGTTCTCCATCGCCAACGACGTCGCGAAGTACTTCGCGATCATCCCGGCGCTGTTCGCGGCGGTCTACCCGGGCCTGGACAAGCTCAACATCATGCAGCTGTCCTCGCCCGACTCCGCGATCCTGTCCGCGGTCGTCTTCAACGCGCTGATCATCATCGCGCTGGTGCCGCTCGCCCTGCGGGGTGTGCAGTACCGGCCGGTGAGCGCGGACAAGCTGCTGCGGCGCAATCTCGGGATCTACGGCCTGGGCGGGCTGATCGCGCCCTTCATCGGCATCAAGATCATCGACCTGATCATCTCCCTCATCCCCGGGCTGTAACTTTTTGAAAGCGTGCTGATCAACTATGAACAACTCGGTATCCAACACTGCTCGGTTGCTCTGGGCCGGCCTGCGCGCGCTTCTCGTCCTGACGGTGGTGACGGGCATCGTCTACCCGCTGGCCATCACCGGCGTCGCCCAGGGCCTCTTCAACGACAAGGCGAACGGCTCGGAGATCACGTCGAACGGCAAGGTCGTCGGCTCCTCGCTCATCGGCCAGGCGTACAACCTGCCCCTGAAGAAGGGCCAGGAGACGCCGGAGCCGGACCTGAAGTGGTTCCAGGGCCGTCCGCAGAACGGCCTGGGCACCAACAGCGTGAACACCCAGTACAAGCTGATCCTGTCGGGCGCCACCAACCGCTCCGGAGACAACGGCGCGGTCGACGGAGCGTGCCCGAAGGATCCGGCGAAGGCGGAGGAAGCCACCCTCTGCCAGTGGGTCGTCGCCGCCAAGGACGCCGTCATCAAGGACAACTCCGTGAACGGCTACACGGTCAAGAGCGTGCCGCCCGACGCGGTCACCTCCTCCGGCTCAGGACTGGACCCGGACATCTCCCCGGCGTACGCCGACATCCAGGTCCACCGGGTCGCGGAGAAGAACGGGCTGTCCGTCGCCCAGGTCCAGAAGCTGGTCGACGACCACACCGACGGCCGTACGCTCGGCTTCATCGGAGAGCCCACGGTCAACGTCCTCCAACTCAACATCGCGCTCAAGGAACTCGTGGCCAAGAGCTGATGGCCTTACGCGCACCATGCGGGACTTGGCGGCCGGAGCGACACCCCGTGCCGTCAACTCCCGTAGCCATGAAGCTTGTTCCGCACGACCTCGGCCCTCCGCGCGACAGGAAAGGCGTACGCCGATGACCCGGGTACTGGTGGTGGAGGACGACCCTCAGCTCGTCCGGGCCCTCGTGATCAACCTGCAGGCCCGCAAGTACGCAGTGGACCCGGCACCCGACGGCGCCACCGCGCTCCGTCTCGCGGCCACGCGCCAGCCCGACGTGGTCGTCCTCGACCTGGGCCTGCCGGACATGGACGGAGTGGACGTCATCAAGGCCCTGCGCGGCTGGACCCGCGTACCGATCCTGGTGCTGTCCGCCCGCCGGGCCTCCGACGAGAAGGTGGCGGCGCTCGACGCGGGCGCCGACGACTACGTCACCAAGCCGTTCAGCATGGACGAACTGCTGGCCCGCCTGCGGGCCGCCGTCCGCCGGACCGAGACCGCCCCGCTCGCCCAGGAGACCGCCACGGTCACGACGGACGACTTCACCATCGACCTGCTGGCGAAGAAGGCCACCCGGGCCGGACGCGACATACGCCTCACGCCGACCGAATGGCATCTGCTGGAGATCCTGGTCACCAGCCCCGGGCGGCTCATCACACAGAAGCACCTGCTCCAGGAGGTGTGGGGCGTCTCCCAGAGCAACAAGACCAACTATCTCCGGGTCTACATGGCGCAACTGCGCCGCAAGTTGGAGACGGACCCCTCCCACCCCCGCTACCTCATCACGGAGCCGGGCATGGGCTACCGCTTCGAAGACTGAAGCCCGTAGAGACGAAGAGACGAGAAGATGGCACGCGGCAAGCTTCGGATCTACCTCGGTGCGGCGCCCGGCGTCGGCAAGACGTACGCGATGCTCTCCGAGGCGCACCGCCGTGTCGAGCGGGGCACCGACTGCGTGGTCGCGTTCGTGGAGCACCACAACCGGCCGCGTACGGAGGTGATGCTGCACGGTCTGGAGCAGATACCCCGCAGGGAACTGGAGTACCGGGGCACGGTCTTCACCGAGATGGACGTGGACGCGGTGCTCGCCCGGCACCCACGGGTGGCCCTCGTCGACGAGCTGCCCCACACGAACATCCCCGGCTCGCGCAACACCAAGCGCTGGCAGGATGTCGAGGAACTCCTCGCGGCCGGCATCGACGTGATCACGACGGTCAACATCCAGCACCTGGAGTCGCTGGGCGACGTCGTCGAGTCCATCACCGGCGTACGGCAGCAGGAGACCGTGCCGGACGAGGTCGTACGGCGGGCCGACCAGATCGAGCTGGTCGACATGTCTCCGCAAGCCCTGCGCCGCCGGATGGCGCACGGCAACATCTACAAGCCGGACAAGGTCGACGCGGCACTGTCCAACTACTTCCGCCCCGGAAACCTCACCGCCCTGCGCGAGCTGGCGCTGCTGTGGGTTGCCGACCGCGTCGACGAATACCTGACCGAGTACCGCAACGAGCACCGGGTCTCGAAGATCTGGGGCTCCCGCGAGCGGATCGTCGTCGGCCTGACCGGCGGACCGGAGGGCCGTACGCTGATCCGCCGAGCCGCCCGGCTGGCGGAGAAGGGTGCCGGCGGCGAGGTACTGGCCGTCTACATCGCCCGCAGCGACGGCCTGACCTCCGCCTCCCCGAAGGAACTCGCCGTCCAGCGCACCCTCGTGGAGGACCTGGGCGGCACCTTCCACCACGTCATAGGGGAGGACATACCGACGGCGCTCCTGGACTTCGCGCGCGGGGTGAACGCCACGCAGATAGTTCTCGGGGTGTCCCGCCGCAAGGGATGGCAGTACGTCTTCGGACCCGGCGTCGGAGCCACGGTGGCCCGGGAGTCGGGGCCCGACCTCGATGTCCACCTGATCACCCACGACGAGGCGGGCAAGGGGCGAGGTCTGCCCGTCGCCCGGAGCGCGCGGCTCGGCCGGTCCCGGGTCATCTGGGGCTGGCTGGTCGGTGTGGGCGGCCCCGCCCTCCTGACACTGCTGCTCACCGGCGTCACGCCTTCGGTCGGCCTGGCCAACGACATGCTGCTGTTCCTGACGCTGACGGTGGCCGCGGCCCTGCTCGGGGGCCTCTTCCCGGCGCTGGCCTCGGCCGTGGTGGGCTCGCTGCTGCTGAACTGGTTCTTCACCCCGCCCGTGCACACCCTGACGATCGCCGACCCCAAGAACATCGTCGCCATCGCCATCTTCGTGGGTGTCGCCGTCTCGGTCGCCTCCGTGGTGGACCTCGCGGCCCGGCGTACGCATCAGGCGGCCCGGCTGCGGGCCGAGTCGGAGATCCTCTCGGTCCTGGCGGGCAGTGTGCTGCGCGGGGAGACCAGCCTGGAGGCGCTGTTGGAGCGGGTCCGGGAGACCTTCGGGATGGAGTCGGTCGCCCTGCTGGAACGGGACAGCGACGTCGATCCGTGGACCTGCGCGGGCAGCGTGGGCCCGCGGCCCTGTCAGAGCCCCGAGCACGCGGACGTCGACATGCCGGTCGGTGACCACATGGCCCTCGCGCTGTCGGGACGGGTGCTGCCGGCGGAGGACCGGCGGGTGCTCGCCGCGTTCGCCGCGCAGGCCGCGGTGGTCCTGGACCGCCAGCGGCTGCAGTCCCAGGCCGACCAGTCACGTGCGCTGGCCGAGGGCAACCGCATCCGCACCGCCCTCCTCGCCGCCGTCAGCCATGATCTGCGCACCCCGCTCGCCGGGATCAAGGCCGCGGTCTCCTCGCTCCGTTCGGAGGACGTGGCCTGGTCCGAGGAGGATCAGGCCGAGCTGCTCGAAGGCATCGAGGAGGGCGCGGACCGGCTGGACAACCTCGTGGGCAACCTGCTCGACATGTCCCGGCTCCAGACCGGCACCGTCACGCCGCTGATCCGCGAGATCGACCTCGACGAGGTCGTCCCGATGGCGCTCGGCGGAGTCCCCGAGGACAGCGTGGAACTGGACATCCCCGAGACGCTGCCGATGGTCGCCGTCGACCCCGGCCTGCTGGAGCGGTCGGTCGCCAACCTCGTCGAGAACGCGGTGAAGTACAGCCCCGCCGAGGAACGGGTCCTGGTGTCGGCGAGTGCCATGGCCGATCGCGTGGAGGTCCGGGTGGTGGACCGCGGCCCGGGCGTCCCGGACATGGCCAAGGACCGCATCTTCGAACCCTTCCAGCGGTACGGCGACGCTCCGCGCGGATCCGGAGTGGGCCTCGGTCTCGCGGTCGCGCGGGGCTTCGCGGAGGCGATGAGCGGCACCCTCACCGCCGAGGACACCCCCGGGGGCGGCCTCACCATGGTCCTCACCCTCCCGGCCGCGCCCGGCGCCCACTCGATCCGCCCCGACCTCCCGGCGACCGCGACCTCCTAGCGCTCCGGCCGGGGTTACCTCCCTCGGCCGGGGGCAACCCCCCTTCACCCAGCGCCCCCGAACACCTGTGACGAGCGCCACACGCCGAAGTTCGAACTTCGGCGTCCGCCGTGCATCCAGTCGGCGTCCGGCCATCGACCGGCCGCGGAACGCCACTCCTCCGCGGCCGTCCACTTCTGTTCACCAAGGAACGTTCAATGGGTTATCTGCGTGGATTCATCCCCTGGATCGTCTCCGGCGTCGTGTCGTCCTTCGACTGGCGCTGGGGTGCGATGGGAGGACTCGTCACGGGGCTACTGCTCCTGCTGCAGGACCGCCGCCGCGGTGTCGACCTCGACGCCCTGGTCCTGGAGATCAGCGCCATCATGTACTTCGTGGTGGTCGGCGCAGTCGCCGTCACCGACCCGGACTCGGTTCTGGCCGACCACACCGACGTCATCTCCTTCGGCTGGCTGGCCGCCACCGCGTGGGGAACCACGGCGATCCGCCGCCCCTTCACACTCGGCATCGCCCGGCGCCAGACACCCCGCGAGTACTGGGACATGCCGGAGTTCATCCGGGTCAACAACCACATCACCACGGCCTGGGGTGCCGGTTTCACCTTCATCGCCGTCAGCCTGGCCGTCTGCGGGCGCCCTCGACGCCCCGGCCTGGGCCGGCATCTCCGCCCACGTCGCGGGCCTCGTCGGACCTGCCGTCTTCACGAAGGTCCATTCCGCCCGGGCCCAGGCGCGACTGCTGGCCCAGGCGTCGGCCACGGCCGCTCCCTGACAGGCGGTCCCCTCCGCAGGGCTCCGGCAGCCTCGCGCGGCCGAAGAACTCACCGCGCCAAGGGCACGAGGAGAGCGCGATGACCGACCAGACAGCTCTTCCCCTGTATCTGCGGGGCCGCTTCGCCCCGGTCCCCGAGGAGCACGGCGCGGCCGGTCTCACCGTGCGGGGCTCTCTGCCGACCGACCTGGAGGCCGCTATCTGCGCAACGGCCCCAACCCGCTGCCCGGCCGGGACACGGGCCACTGGTTCACCGGTCACGGCATGCTCCACGGCATCCGGCTGCGGGGCGGACGCGCCGAGTGGTACCGCAACCGGTGGATACGTACACGGAAGCTGGAGGGACATCCGTACATCCGCGGGAACGCCACCGTCGACCTCACCGTGACGCCCGCCAACACCCACGTGATCCGGCACGCCGACACCGCGCTGCGGCGCATCGGCGACGTATGGGATCCGGCGGCCGTGGGAGCGTGGCTGCGCGCGATCGTGCGCAACGCCTCCCGCACGCGCCTGCGCGACACCCGGGAGACGCCCGGCCTGGACGGGCTCGACCACCTGCGGCTTCGCGACCAGGAGACCTCGCACCCGGAGCAGCTCATCGAGCAGCACGCGATGCGGGACTGGATCTGGGACGCGGTGGACGAACTGCCGCCGAAGCTCCGGCTGGTGCGGATGCTGCGGCACTTCAGCGGCGTCACCTCCTACCAGGAGATCGCCGATGTCTGCGAGGTACCGGTCGGCACGGTACGCAGCCGGCTCAACCAGGCCAGGGAGAAGATGGCCCAGGTGCTGCTGTCGACCGCCAACCAGACGCACGACGACGCCGCCGCACTCACCGAGGACAGCCGACACGAGGCCGTGGAGACCCTGGAGGCATCCGAGCGCGGCCAACTCCCCCAGGAGATCTCCGAGTTGTGGCCTGCGGACAGCGAACTGGTGGGTCCGCTCAGCCGGCCGGGAGAACGTACCCATCCTGTCCCTGTCATGCGCCAGACCCTGGACTTCGGGGTGCGCCAGAGCCTGCGCCATGTGGTGGCCGGCCGCGACATCACCATCTGGGAAATGGACGTCACGCACCACGTCACCGACCCGCCGCCGACCACATCTGCCCGCCGACCCTCGCCTGGCTCATGTTCCGCGAGAACAGAAGGGTTCAGAAGCTGCGGCTGATCTTTCCCCTGCCGGTTTCGACGGGCCCGGCCGGGTTTCCGGAACCCGCATGAGGCGGCGGTGATGAGGGGACGGTCATGAGGCGGCGGTGCCCGGGCCGGGACGGGCGCCTACCGATGCCGTGGCCGGAAGGCCCCGAGGGCTGACGCCGGACAGATCATGGGCGGTCATGCTGTTGCGGTCGGCGACCGAGCGGCCCAGGGCGTGGTGCGGCCACAGCCCCCCGGCCACCCGGCGACTGCGCTCACCCCATTCACGGGCCTGCGCACTGCTGGTCTTGTAGTGGTTGAGGGCATAGCCGCCGGAGTGGATCCGGAGCAGGCTGAAGCCGCCGGGATAGTCCTTGGCGGCACTGACCTCCTGCAGCGTGACGTGCGGTGCCTGCGGCAGGAGGGTGCGCTTGTTGCGGTGGGTGTGGCCCGCGTGGTGGAGGAAGACACCGGGCGCGGAGGCGTAGGCGTCGAGGATGGAGCGGGCCTGGCGGCGGCCGAGGCGCTGCCCACCGCTCACGGGGAAGAGGGAGTCCCGCACGGTCAGCGGATGGTGGCCGAACACGACGGTGGGCTGATCGCCGCGCTCCTTCAACCGGGCCCGGAACCAGGAGAGTTGCTCGTCACCGAGCCCGCCGGCGTCGGCGCCGTTGCCGTCCTTCTCGTACGTGTCGAGCCCGATGATCCGCAACCCGCCGAGGTCGCGGGCGAAGTACGCGGGCCCCGTGCCGCCGAGGAACTCCGCGCGGAAGGCGTCTCCGGCGTCGCGGTGACGGGGCCGGTCGTGGTTTCCGCGTACGGCGAAGTAGTCCTGTCCGTGGCTGCCGAAGCCGTCCAGGATCCGCTTGGCCTCCGCCAGGTCCCGCGGCGCCCCGCCTGCCGAGATGTCCCCGGCGGCCAGCAGCAGATCCGCCCCGCGCCGCCGTGCCTCCTCGACCAGGGCCCGGGTCATGATCTCCGGATACGGCGCGAGCCCCGGTTCCTGCGCGACCCCACGCAGCAGGGGCAGGCCGGCCATCAGACCGGCGGTGGTCTCCCCGATGTGGAAGTCGTTGCAGAGCGCTATCGACAGCAGATGCCGCCCCGGCGGGGGCTGCGGTGTGGTGAAGGAGTACGGGCCCCCGCTCGAACCGAGCCCGTAGCGGTTGGTGCCGACGGCGTTGCCGCGGATGAGGTGCAGCGGCGTGGGTGTGGCCGCCGTGCCCCGCGAGCGGGCCTGGTAGTAGTACGTCTGCCCCGGCTCCAGGTCCGTGAGCTCGACATGGTGGTGCGCCGTGGGCCGGTCCTCCGCCGCGCTGCGGTCCAGCCGGGAGGGGTGGGTGCCGTAGACGACCTCACCCTCCGTGACGGCGGGGAGCATGTGGCCCAGTCCGTCGTTGGTGCCGGGCACCCCGGTGTACCAGGTGATGATGGCGCGGTCCTCGGTCAGGGTGACCAGTTCCAGGTGGACGGCCGTCAAGGCGTCGGGGTGGTGGGCGTGGCTCTTGCGTGTGGACCCGTGGAGGGCTCCGGCGGCTGCCCGCAGCAGGGTGGGGGCGAGCAGAGCACCCGAACGTAGGACTTCACAGGGAGAGGGCAGGGCCGACATGGCCGCGAGGGGAGCGGAGAAGCAGCAGCGCATGACTGAGTATGTGCCCGCATTCGGTGAACGCCAGTGGGGATGGCGAATGCGGCGCCCGGTACGGAATGCGACATCGACGCCCGATCACGGACATACTTGATCTTTCTCCGGGGTCTCACGCTCCCGTCGACGGGCCCAACAGGGTTGTGTCGCAAGGGATTTGGCGGGAGCCTGATGGCGCGTCAGTCGGGTCGGGTCGAAGCGCCGCTCCGGCGGGCGGGCTGCGCATTTCGCCCGGACGTGTTCTTCGCCACCTCCGGCGCGACGAGGCGTTTCCGTGGCCGGATCCCTCGTCGATGTCACGCTCCGCTCTTAGCTCGCTCCTCAGGGTCAACAGGCAGGCGGGGACTACTGATCGTTCGTACCCCTGCACGGCGGGGCACATCGACCGCGTACCGTGGGATCCATCAAGACCGGAGGTCACGCACATGTCCGCGCTACCGCACGAGCCGAGCCCGCAGGCCGATTCGGATCCGTACCAGTTCGAAGATCCCTACCAGCTTGAATTCGCCGAGGGCCCCCAGACGCTCGCCGAGTTGCGCGCCGCGCTCGAGGTGATGAACCCCGAGGTGCTGACCGCTTTCAACGCCCGGCTCGATTCCGCGAGGTTCGGTGCGGAGCAGGCCGAGGTCATCGCCAAGGCCCGCCGCGCCGTGGCGTTCTCGAAGCGTGCCGCGGAGGAGGCCGCCGCCGCGGTGGCCGCGGAGGAGGCCGCCGGTGATCCGCCGGCCGAGGATCTCTGGTCCCACCTGGACGTGCGCGACAGCGCTTCCTGACCCACTCCCGGTGTGTTTCACCGCCACCGGCTTAAACTGTGAGGGATACGCCGAGTCTTGAGGAGGAGCCGGGATGCCGCCGCACAGCCCTTCCGCGGCCGGTGTCCCGGACGAGGGCGACGAGCGGAGTGAGCCGCCCGTCCGGCAGGCCCTGTCGGACAGTGTCTACGAACGCATCAAGGCGATGGTCATGGACCACGAGATCGCCCCCGGCGCACGCGTGGGCATCGAGTCGCTGGCGCGAGCGCTCAAGGTCTCGCCGACCCCCGTCCGGGAGGCGCTGGCCCGGCTGGAGTCCGACGGCCTGGTGGTGAAGCGCGCTCTCTCCGGCTATCGGGCCACGGAGTTGCTGACCAGTCAGGGCCTTGAGGAACTCTTCGAGATGCGCCTGCTGCTGGAACCCAGGGCGGCCGCTCTGGCTGCCGCGAACGCCACCGAGGCGCAACTCGACGGCCTGGAACGGATCGTCGAGGAGATGCAGGTCCAACCGAGCCCGAACGGACGGTACGCGTCCTACCGCGACTTCGCCGCTCTCGACCAGCGCTTCCACGAGGCGATCGGACAGGCCGCGCACCGGCCGCTGCTGGCGGACGCGGTGGAGCGGCTCCACGCCCACCTGCACATCTTCCGGCTCAGCAACGTCGTCGGCGCGGGGGGCCCGACCGTCGCGGAGCACGAGCGGATCGTACGCGCGGTGCTGCGCCGCAATCCCGAGCGGGCGGCCGAGGCGATGACTGAGCACCTCACGCGCAGCATGGAACGCCAGCGCGACGAAGGCGACGAGCCCGCCCCCGCGTCCTCGATCCGGTAGATCCGGTAGATCCGGTAGATCCGGTAGATCCGGTAGATCCGGTAGATCCGGTAGATCCGGTAGATCCGGTAGACGCGCCGCGCCGCCTGACTCCGTCACTCCATGAGGAACACCTGTTCTGCCGTCGCCCACCACTCCCCGGTGGCCGCTTCCGCCACCGGCTCCTGGCAGGGGCCGGTGAGTCTCCACCACTGCTGCGTGGCTTCGTCCTCGGCCATCACGGCCAGGTCCGCCTCGAGATCGGCGCCGTGATATTCGAAGTAGCCGAACAGCCGGTCGCCCAGCAGATGGATCGAGTAGTTGGAGATGTGACTGCGCCGGATCCGGTCCAGCACCGCTGGGGGCACGTTGCGGTGCAACTCCCGGTATTCGTCGAGCTTTTCCGGCCGTACGGCGATGACCTGTGCCACGCGTTTCATCCGCTCACCGCCTTCGCGTCGGCCGCATCGGCGGTGGAGTCCGTGCGGTCGTGGATCAGGCGGATGACCCGGCCGCTCATGTGGTCGTAGTCCCGGTCGTTGTCGACCTCGCCGCGGACGCGGTGGTTCGTCATGACGACGATCCGGTCGGCGAGGGTGACCATCTCCGCCAGGTCGCTGCTGATCAGCAGGATGGGCAGGTCGTCGCGGGCCAGGTCCCAGATCAGTTCGTGGAAGGCGTGCTTGGTGCGGACGTCGACGCCCACCGTCGGCTCGTCGATGACGAGCAGCCGGGTGTCGGCGGCGAGCCACTTGGCGAGGCTGACCTTCTGCTGGTTGCCGCCGGAGAGTTCACCGGCGTTCTGCCCGAGCCCCGCGATGCGGATGCCGAGCCGCTCGACGAGGTCCTGCGCCACGTCACGCTCCTCGCGTGCCGAGACGAACCCGAGTGCCCTGGCGAGCCTCTTCCACACCGTCACCGTGATGTTGCGGACGATGGGCTGTTCCAGGAAGACGCCCTCCTCCTTGCGGTTCTCGGTGACGTATCCGATGCCGAACTTGTGCAGGGCCTGGCGCGGCGAGGTGATCCGGGCCGGCCTGCCGTGCACCCTGACCTCGCCGCCGGTGATGCGGTCCAGGCCGAGCACTGCCTTGACCAGTTCGCTCCGCCCGGCGCCGACCAGTCCGTACAGGCCGACGATCTCGCCGGGCCGGACCTCCAGGCTGACGTCACGGTGTCCGCCTGCCGTGGAGACCGCGTCCAGCGCGAGCGTCGGCACGGCGGACCGGTCGACCGTGCGTGGGCGCATCTCGGTCGCCGCGTGGGCGCGGCCCACCATGAGGCCGACGATGTCGTCGTGGGTGTGGTCGGCCAGCGGCGCGGACTCCAGCACCGACTTCCCGTCGCGCAGCACGGTGACGGTGTCGCAGACGGCGAAGACCTCCTCCAGCTTGTGGCTGACGAAGACGACACAGGCGCCGCGGGCGGCCAGCCGCCGGATCACCTCGAACAGCCGCTCCGTCTCCTGCGAGGAGAGGGAAGCGGTGGGTTCGTCAAGCAGCAGGACCCGGCTCTCGGTGTAGAGGGCCTTGGCCGTCTCCACCAGCTGCTGCTGTGCGACGGACAGTTCACGTACGGGCTGATGCGGATCGAGGTCGACACCGAGCTCCGCGAGGCAGGCCAGAGCAGGTTCGGTCATGGCCTCGCGGTCGACCAGCCCGCGGTTCGAGGGAGGCTTCTGCAGGGTGATGTTCTCCGCCACCGAGAAGCCCGGGATCAGGTTGCGTTCCTGGTGGACGACACCGATGCCGGTACGGGTCGCCTCCAACGGCGAGCGCAGGTGCACCGGTTCGCCGCACCACGTGAGGCGGCCGCCGTCGGGGGAGTGCACCCCGGTGAGGACCTTGATCAGAGTGGACTTGCCCGCGCCGTTCTCACCGAGGAGCGCGTGCACGGTGCCGGCGGTCAGCCGCAGCCCGACACCGTCCAGCGCCCGCACACCCGGGAAGACCTTGAGCAGGTCGTGGCATTCGAGAAGGAGCGTACTCACCGGGCACCTCCCGGCTGCGGCAGGACGGCGGGCGGCTGCTTGCCGCCCTCCGCCGGTGGGGCTGTTGTGCCACCCGTCTTCCCCAGCCGGGTCTGGTGCAGGCGGCCACCGGCGACCGTACCCAGGACGACCAGGCCGATGAGGAGGTTCACCCAGCTCGGGTCCAGCGAGAACTGCGCTCGCGCGGCATCGATCAGCCGCGTCACGAAGGCCGCAAGGACGGTCCCGAACACGGCGATCGAACCGCCGGTGAGTGCCACACCCCCGATGATGGGCGCGGCGAAGCTCGGCAGCAGCCAGTCACCGCCCACGCTGCGGTTGACGCCGGGCAGCGAGGCGGTGGCCGTCACGGCGGCCACACCGATCAGCAGCCCGGACAGCGTGTGTGCGACGACGATCTGCCGGTCGGTGGAGATACCGGAGAGCCGGGCTGCCAGGGGGTTGCCGCCCGCGGCGAGGAGCCGCCGGCCCGCGACCGTGCGGTACATGAAGGCGGCCAGCAGGGCCGCCGCGACGAGCGCGGTGACGAAGACGAGGGGGATGTTCAGCGGCGCCGCGGTGCCGAGGTCGCGCAGCGTGGGGGAGTAGCCGTCGACGGTACGGGTGCCGGTGAGCCGGTACTGCGCTCCCAGGAGGATCGTCATCGTGGCGAGGGTGACGATGAATCCGTTGATCTGGGTGGCCACGATGGCGAGGCCGGTCGCCAGACCGATGGCCGTCGCAGTGAGCAGGCCCACGATCACGGCGACCGCGGCGGGCACGCCGTGGTCGGCCATGAGGACGCCCGTCAGACAGGCGGTGAAGCCGCCCAGGGCGCCGACGGCGAGATTGAGCTGCCCCACGCACAGTGCCACCATCTGGGCCAGGCCGATGAGGATGGGGGTGGCCAGGTACTGGAGGAAGACACGCACCGAGGGGCCCTCGAAGAAGGCGCCCGACGAGGCCACACCCAGGGCCACGTATCCCGCCACGACCACGCACAGCAGCATCGCCGTCGTGGAACGGGAGAACCGGCGCAGCGACGCGCCGCCCCAACTCCCCCGATCGCGCAACGCGTTCAAGCGGTTCATGTCGAGCGCACCACCTTGCGACAGGACACCACGGTGCGGATCCGGTCGGCCGACAGGGCCAGCAGGAGGACGCAGCCGAGGTGGATGTTCAGGCTTTCCAGGCCGACGCCGAGCAGGTCGAGGCCCTTGCGGATCACGCCGACCAGGGCGGTGCCGAGCAGCGTGCCCAGTACGGATACCACCCCGCCGGTGAGCAGGGTGCCCCCGAGCACCGCACCCAGGAAGGAGGGCAGCATGAAGTCGTTGCCGATGGAGGCGCGGAACGTTCCCGTGCCGGCGGCGGCCATGAATCCGGCGAGCGCGGCGAGCAGCCCGGAGAGCGTGTGCGCGAGCAGGACACGGCGCCCGGTGGGAATGCCGGACAGCTCAGCGGCAGCCGGGTTGGCACCGGTGAGCAGCAGTTCCCTGCCGATGCGCGTGCACCCGTACAGGAAACCGAGGCCGAGCATGGCGAGCACGGTGAACTGTGCGATCTGCGGTATGGCGGGCGAGCCGCAGATGGGCCCTGCGCAGATGTCGGCGAGCGAGTAGGACCGCAGTTCGTCGATTCGGGACGGCCGGGTGGTGAACGCGGCGTCCTCGGTGAGTGCCGAGTACAGCAGGGACACCAGACCCAGCAGGGCGAAGTCCATCGCCAGCGTGACGACGAAGGAACTCACGCCGGTACGGGCGATCAGCCAGCCGGTGACGGCGCCGATGGCGGCACCGGCGGCCAGGCACAGCAACAGCCCGACAGGCATCGGCAGTCCGAGCCGGTCGTACCCGAGGCCCGCGAACATGGCCCCGAAGGCCGCCATCCGCCCGACCGCGAGATTCATGTGCCCCACCGACAGGGCGACCATCTGCGCGAGCGCCACAACGGTCAGCGTGGCGACGTCCCGCAGCAGCGGAAAGAGCACCAGGCGCTGGTCGAGGAACGCCGGCCGCAGCACACCGAAGAGGACACTGAGGCCGATGACCAGCACCAGCAGGCCGAGCCGCTGGTTGACCCAGAACGGCATGCGGTGACCTGTCGCCTTCTCCTCCGGGACGGTGTCCGGCGGGCTGATGGAGGTCGTCACGCCACCCTCCGGTCGTCGAGGGCGTCCAGGTCCCAGTCGATGCCGATGCCCGGTACGTCCGGGGCCACGGCCATGCCGTCGCGGATGGACAACTCGGTCCGGGTCACGGCGCGCAACTGCGGTATGTACTCGACGTATTGGCCGTTGGGCACCGCGGCGGCGAGGCTGACATGCAGTTCCATCAGGAAGTGCGGGCAGACCATGACGTTGTGACTTTCCGCCAGGTGGGCGACCTTCAGCCATGGTGTGATGCCGCCGATCCGGGCGGCGTCGACCTGCACGACGGAGGCGGCGCCGGCCTCCAGATAGCTGCGGAACTGCATGAGCGAGTACATGGACTCCCCGACGGCGACGGGAATCCGCGTCGCGCCCGCGAGACGGGCGTGACCGCTGATGTCGTCCGCGGGCAGCGGCTCCTCCAGCCAGTACGGGTCGTACGGCTCCAGCGCGGCCGCCAGCCGGAGGACGGAGGACGCCGTCTGGGACTGGTTGGCGTCGGTCATGATGTGCAGTGAGGGGCCCACGGCCTCGCGTACCGCGCGCAGCCGTTCCGCGTCCTCGGCGGGATGCGGACGGCCCACCTTGATCTTGACGCCCGCCCACCCCGCTTCCTGGGCCCGCAGGGCGCCCTTCACCAACTCCTCGGCGCTCAGATGGAGCCAGCCGCCCTCGGTGTCGTAGACCGGCACTTGTCGGCGGTGTCCGCCGGCCAGCCGCCACAGCGGCTCGCCCGCACGCTTGCACCGCACGTCCCACAGGGCGGTGTCCACGGCGGCGAGGGCGAGCGAGGTGATGGCTCCCGTGGTGGTCGCCCGGGTCAGGGCGAACAACCGCTGCCACAGCGCCTCGATGTTGCGGGCGTCCTGTCCGACGAGGGCGGGCAGCAGATGGTCGCGCAGCAGCGCCAGTACGGACGTGCCGCCGGTGCCGATCGTGTAGGTGTAGCCGGTTCCCGCGACGCATTCCGCCGTCTCCAGGTCGACCAGGACCGTCTCCTGTTTGACGAAGGACTGCACCGCGTCGGTACGGTCCTGCTCGACGGCGATGTCGGCCAGCCGGGCGGTCGCGGTCGTGATGATGCTCATCCAGCGAATCCGATTTCTGTCGTGGTCCGTCGAGGTCGGCCGTGGGTGGGCCGTGGGACGGGGGCGGGGCGGCGGTGGGTCAGCCGGGAGTCGGTCGAGGGTCCGTCGTGGTTCTGCTGTCGGGGGAGCCGGTCAGCCGCACAGGTCAGCCGCACGAGAGGATCTTGTCGGCGAACTCCGTCTTGAGCTGCGCGGTCTTCTTCTGCCGCGCCTTGTCGTAGGCGGAGACGTTCGCCTTGTCGACGACGAACGAACCGGAGTCCACCTCCACCCCGGGATAGCGCACGGTGCACTGCTTCGTCTGCAGCAGCGCCAGGGCCCACGTTCCGACCTCGGCCTGACCGACCGGGTTCTGCACCACGGTGGCCGTGACAGTGCCCTGCTCGATGCCGCCCAGGATCTTGGCGTCGTCGTCGATGGCGATGACCTTCGCCTTCGATCCGGACGTGCTGACGGCGTCCGCGGCGGCGACCGCCGGGTTGTAGGCGGTGGCGACGATGCCCGTGATCCTGTCGCCCTTGGCCGCCAGCAGGTCGGACACCGCCTTCTGCGCGGTCTGCAGGTCCGTGTCGATGTCGGTGATGGTCTGCAGGAGCTTCACCTTGCCGCCCGACTCCTTCACGGCCTGAGCGACACCCTTGATCCTCAACTGCGTATTGGCGTCGACGTTGTTGCCGGTCAGGTGGACCAGAGTGCCGCGGCCGCCCATGGCCTCGATCGCCGCCTTCGCGGCCTTGTGGGCGGCGAGTTCGACGTCGGTGGAGAGGCAGAAGTCGGCCTCGTCCTTGTCTCCGGAGGGGCAGGAACCCAGGGACGCCACGGGGAAGCCCTGCGATTTGAGGTCCGCGAAGGTCGAATTGATGTCGGTGGGGGAGACGCCGAACACCCCGAAGGAGTTGTAGCCGCGCGCCGCCAGCGTGGACAGCAGGTTGTTCTGCTTCTGCTGGTCCCACTCCGCCGTCTCGTCGAAGGTGACGGCCCCGAGGCCGTAGGTCTTTCGCGCGCTGGTGACCGCCGCCTTCCAGGGCTGGAAGTACGGGTGGGCGCCGCCGGGCACGAGGGCGACCTTGGTCCCGGAACCGTCCACGAGTTCGGCGCCGCCCGTCCGTGCGGCCGGCGCGGCCTGACCACCGGACTCGGTGCCCGAGTTCTTGTAGGTACAGGCCGCTGTCCCCGAGGCCAGCACCACGGCCGCGACAACTCCGGGCAGGACGGATCTGGTTGGGAAGAGCATGCCCCACCCCTGAAGAATCAGATAGGAAATCGATGCCGAGATCGTGGGACAGGAACGCCGGCGCGTCAAGACTTGCGGCACGGGCCGGTGGCGCAAGGGGGAGGTTTACGCTGCTAAGTCGCGGATATGGCTGGCTGCAGGGCGACCGCGGAGGGCGTGGTGCTCGCGCTTCCCGGCAGGTCGAGGTGCCTGCAAAATCATATAGGAAACTGGAGTAGCCGTGCCTGAGGTCGGCGCCCGAGCCATGGCCAAGGAAGTGCCTCGGAGTACCCAAGAGCGGTTCAACACTTGATCATGGTTCATCAATGCTCGTCCATGATTCGGCAAGCTGTACGAAGGGGTGTTGAGTCGGACGTACGTTCCCGTCCGTGATCTCTGACCCAGCACCCCACAGAGCTGTCCGCCAGTCGCGGACGGCCTCCGTCGCCCCGCTCTCCGGCGCGACACCTCCCGCCCGGCGCTCCCTCCTCCGCGCCGCGCTCACCGGGACCGCGGTCCTCGGCGCCGGCCTGGCCGTGGGCGCCGCGCCCGCGGCCGCCGCACCCCCCACCGCTCCCGCGCGCAAGCGGCCCACCACCGCCGAGGAGGCCCTGCGTGAGCTGGCGGCGGGCAACCGCCGCTGGAGCACGTTCCGTGAGCGGCATCCCGACGAGTCTCCCGCCGTCCGGCAGTCGCTGACGACCGCTCAGCACCCCTTCGCCCTCCTGCTCGGCTGCATCGACTCCCGGGTGCCTCCGGAGCTGGTCTTCGACCAGGGCCTCGGCGACCTGATGACCGTACGCAGCGCGGGCCAGGTCCTCGACGAGGCCGTGCTCGGCAGCCTCGCGTACGGGGTGCTCGAACTGGGGATCCCGCTGCTCATGGTGCTCGGCCACCAGTCGTGCGGGGCCGTGAAGGCCACGGTCCAGGCGGACGAGTCGGGTGAGGAACTGCCCGCCCACATTCAGTACTTGGCCGATCAGATCAGCCCGGCCATCGACCGCACCAAGGAGGGCGACGCGCGCATCGACGCGACGATCGACGCCAACATACGGCTCATACGGTCACGCCTCGCGGCGGAGCCCGACCTCGCCGCCAAGGTCGACTCGGGCGCGCTGGCCATCGTCGGTGCCCGCTACGAACTGACCACCCAGCGAGTGCACCGCATCGGCTGAGCGACGTCCACACGGGGGGGCGACCGCGCCGCGGTCGCCCCCTGCGTGAAGGTCAGCGGGCGGTGCTCAGCCAGGTCAGCGGGTCCATGTACTGGCCGTCGAGGAGGACCTCGAAGTGCAGGTGGGGTCCCGTGGACAGGCCGGTGGAGCCGACGAGCCCGATCGGGGACCCGGTGGTCACGGTCTGGCCCGCCGTGACCTGGAGGGCCGACAGGTGACTGTAGGTCGTCTGCAGCCGCTTGCCATCGGTCGTGCCGTGGTCGATCACCACACGGACCCCGTACGCCGAGGTCGTGCCCGCGAACTCGATCCGGCCGTCACGCGCGGCGGAGACCTGTGCCCCTTGAGGTGCGCCGAAGTCCACTCCCGTGTGGAGCTTGGTGACCCCGGTGAGCGGATGCGTACGCGATCCGAAGGACGAGGTGACCGTGAGTGTGCTGACGGGGTGGGTCAGTACGGCGCTGGCGTTCTGGCCGCCGTTCTGCTCGGGGGTTCGACGGACGAGCGCGTCGTACCGCGGAAGCCGCGCCTTGACCTGCTTGAGGAACGTGCGAGCGTCGGCGGGCACGCGGCCCGCCCGCTTCACGGTGTCCGTCCCGACCGTGTACGCGGCGAGAGTGAGGTCCACCAGGTTGCCGCTGACCGTTCCCTCGGTCCTGAGGTCGGTGACCTTCTCGGCGAGGGAGCAGTCCTGCCTGCCGAGGGCCATGATGGCGTCCTCCGTATCGCGCGGCGAGGAACGGCCGTTGGAGTTGTCGTCCCGACCCCAGGTCCGCCATTGGGCGTCCGTGAAGCCTGCGATCCCCTGCTGAGACAGGCTCGCGCCGTCGTTGCTCCACCCGGAGAGCTGATCGATCTGTGCGGCGAGCAGTGAGGGAGTGACGACCGTGCAGGCATCGGCCGCCTTGCGCAGCCAAGGGACGTACGAGGCATCGACATTGGCGACGGATGTCTGTGCCGGATCCGGCCCCTCGGACTGGTCGGGAGAGAGCCCGCCGGTCAGAGCCAGGTATCCCGAAACCCCGATCAGCGCCACCAGACTGGGCGCCACGATCAGGGCGAAGGGGCCGGGACCGCGGCGCCGCGGCCGTGGCTTCTCGTCCGTGGTCGGTGTCGTCGACGGGTGTTCATGCTGAGGTGGTTCATCGTCGATGACGTCCTCGGGCGCCGTGGCACCCGTCGGTCCGTCCGGCCCGGCATGATCCGCCGACTCCGTACGTGTCCGGTGCCCACTGAACGCGGTGTCGTCACCTGCTCGTTCGGCCGTGCCCGCCGCCTTGTGGACGACTGCCGCGCCTTCCCTCTCCTCGGTCACGTGCCGGGCTGGCTGCGCAGACGTAGTGAGGCTGGGAGTGGTCTCGACGGAATGTTCATGCTCACATTCGGACGCTAACGGTCCTTCGACCGCACGTCACCGGCCATCGAGGCACATCGGCCTGCCCGAAGGGGCAGTTCTGCGAGGCTTGCCGCCGTGCTTCCGGGTCTGCGACGATCGCTGGCCCCGCGCCGCGGCAACACATCGCGACAACAGGTCGCGGCAGTCAAGGAGGTCCGGTGCACAGACGGTGGCTGTTCATTGCGGTGGCCGGGGTGCTCATCGTCGCCTCCTTGATCGTGGGGTTGCTGGTCGACCACAAGGGCGATACCGGGGACGCCGAGGCCAAGCCCGCTGCCGGCACCCAGGCGGATGTCCCGCCCGCGACCGTGTCTCCGACCGCGTCCGTCAGTGCGACCGGAGCGTCGGCGAAGCCGTCGGCCAAGAGAACTCCGCGGAAGGAGTCCGCCCGCCCGACCGCCACGTCGGCGAAGCCCTCGGCCGCGGACACCTCGCGAGCCGGGTCCGCCGCCGCTCCGTTGGCGGGACGCATACGGCCGGGTGCCACGTACCGAGGCGTCGCCACGTTCTACGACGCGGACGGTTCGGGCGCCTGCATGTACGACGCGAGCGGCGACGTCATGACCGCGGCGATGAACAGCACCGACTACGAAACCGCCAAGGCGTGCGGGGCGTACGTACTCGTCCGCGCGGCCGACGGGGCCTCCGTCACGGTTCGCATCACCAACGAATGCCCGGGGGACTGCGCACCCGGTCAGATCGACCTCAGCGCGGAGGCCTTCGCCAAACTCGCCCAGCCCTCGGCCGGCAAGATCCCGATCACCTGGACGCTGGCGAGCCCGAGTGCCGCCGGCACGGTCTCGGTCCGGTACAAGACCGGGTCCAGCCGCTACTGGTGTGGCATCCAGGTCATCGGTCACCGTAATCCGGTGGCCCGGCTCGAAGTACGCGCGGGCAGCGGCTGGCGTCAGCTGTCTCGCGCCGAATACAACTACTTCATCTCCGACGACGGCACCGGGTGCGGCGGGGCGATCAGGGTCACGGACATCTTCGGAGAGCAACTCACGCTCAACGGGGTCGCGTTGACGGCGAACGCCGTGCAGTCGACCGGGGCTCAGTTCGCCAGGCACTGATCCGGGCCGGCCTTCCGACCACCCCGTTCACTCGGACGATGCCCGGGCTCCGACCAGCCAACTGGCGGCGGTGAAGCGGACTTCCGTGCCATGCACAAAAGGGTCGAAGGCGGCGCGGACCGTTTCGACGACCCGCGCGCGGGTCTGCTCGTCCGCCTCGCCCAGGATCAGGCCGAGTGGACCGAACCGGGAGAAGTAGCGGATCAACTCGCTCTCGGGGAGCGTGCAGGTCACGTCCTTCGGCTGGATGTCGATCCCGGTCCAGCCGGCCTCCGCCAGGATGCGCCGGACCCTGTCCGCGTCCGCGAAGGCGAACTGCCCCGGCTCGTCCGGCCGGCGGGCGGGGAGGTTCGGGAGGAGCGGTGCCGCGGCGCGTTCGGCCGTCGTCATGAACGGATTCTCCGCCGGGCCGCGCCACGCGATGAACCGGAGCGCGGCCCCGTCCTTCGCGGCACGCCGCAGGTTCGCGAAGGCCCGGACGGAGTCCTTGAAGAACATGACGCCGAAGCGCGACATGACCGCGTCGTAGGTGGCGGGCTCGAACGCGTACTCCTGCGCGTCGGCGTGGATGAAGGACGCCGACGTATCCGTCTGCTCGGCGAGCGCACGGGCCGCGGCGAGCATCGGCTCGGAAACGTCGACGCCGACGATGTGCCCTGCCGCACCTAGCCGCCGCGCCACGGCAAGGGTGGTGGAGCCGGTGCCGCAGCCGACGTCGAGCACACGGCCTCCCTCGCCGAGCACATGGCCTTCCTGATCGGCGGACATCGCTTCGACGAGGAGGTCCTCAAAGGGCTTGAGCACGCCGTTCACCAGTGCCTGCGCCTCGACCCAGGCACTGGCGGCGGGCCCGTTCCAGCGTGCCGCCTGCTCGTCATCGGTCCTGTGCGTGGCGTCCATGTCCGTCTCCTCTGCCTGTCCTCTGCTTGCCTTCAACGGGCCTCGGTGAGAGCGTGCTACTTCAAGTCGACTTGAGGTCAAGAGAATGACAGACCTGGACATCTCCGAGGTGGCGCACCGCGCCGGGGTTCCCGCCTCGACGCTGCGGTTCTACGAGGAGAAGGGGCTCATCGCCCCGACCGGCCGGCGGGGCCTGCGCCGTCAGTACGATCCCGGCGTACTGGAGCGCCTGGCGCTGATCGCGTTGGGGCGGACCGCCGGGTTCTCGCTCCACGAGATCGCGCTCATGATCGCGCCCGACGGGCAGCCACGCATCGACCGGCAGATGCTCACGGACAAGGCGGAGGAGCTGGACAGGACGATCCGCGAACTCGGCGTCCTGCGCGATTCCCTGCGGCACGCCGCCGCCTGTCCCGCGCCGAGCCATATGGAGTGCCCCACCTTCCGCCGCATTCTCAAGGCCGCCGTCTCCGGCGTCGTCGGAGTCCCGAGGAAACGGGCTCCGGGGCCACCGTGACCCCGGTACCCAGCGTAGGCAGCGCGAACACGCCGGGGCGCGGCTTGTAGGGTGCGTCCCATGTCGGACGCTTCGCCCCGCCCCGAGCCGTTCACACCACACACCGATCCCGCGGTGCTGGAAGACCTCCGTACGCGGCTGCGCGCGACGCGCTGGCCGGATGCGCCCGAGGACGCCGGGTGGTCGCTCGGCACCGACATCGCCTACCTCCGCGAGCTGACCGCCTACTGGGCGGACGGGTTCGACTGGCCCGCGCAGGAGGCGGCGCTCGCCCGACTGCCCCGCTTCCGCGTCCCGCTCGGCGGCCTGGGCATCCACTTCGTACACGCCCGGGCAGTCGCGCCGACCGGGCCCGTCCTGCCGCTCGTCCTCAGCCATGGTTGGCCGGACTCGTTCTGGCGCTATACGAAGGTCGTCCCGCTCCTCACCGATCCCGGCGCGCACGGCGGCGACCCTGCCGACGCGTTCGACGTGGTTGTTCCCGACGCGCCGGGCTTCGGGTACTCCGACCGTCCCACGGGCCCGCCGCTCGACTCCATCGCCGTCGCCGGACTGTGGGCCGAGCTCATGGGTGTCCTCGGCTACGAGCGGTTCGGTGCGGCGGGCGGGGACATCGGCAGCCATGTGAGCCGCTACCTCGCGCTGGACCACCCCGACCGGGTCGCGGCCGTCCACCGTATGGACGGCGGCCTGCCCGTATACACCGGAGACCCGGCGGACCTCGCGCCCGAGGAACGCGCCTGGATCGAGGGCGTCGCTGCCTGGAGCGCGATCGAAGGCGCCTACGCCGCCATGCACCGCACGAAGCCCCAGACCGCCGCCGTCGGGCTCACCGACTCGCCGGCCGGGCTCGCCGCGTGGATCGTCGAGAAGCTCCGGGCGTGGAGCGACTGCGACGGTGACATCGAGCGGGCGTTCACCAAGGACGAGATCCTCACGAACGTCACGCTCTACTGGCTTACGGGGACGATCGGTTCGTCGATGCGCATGTACAACGCGAACGGCGCGATCCCGCCCGCGCAACTCGCCCGCCGGGTCGAGGTACCGTCCGGCTTCTCACTCTTCCGCGGCGACATCGTGCGCCCACCGCGGGCCTGGCTCGAACGCACCACGAACGCCGTACGCGTGACCGAACCCCCGCGCGGCGGGCACTTCGCACCGTTCGAGGAACCCGAGTCGTACGCGGAAGAGGTGCGCGCGTTCTTCCGCCCGTTCCGGGCAGCGGCGACGGCAGCGGCAGCCGCATCGGGCTGAGGGCGTGTGCCGCCGCAAAGCGCACGCCGGCACACCGGCCTGCCCCCGTACGCGGACAGGCCGTGGCCTCCCGAGAAGCCACGGCCTACTACCAGGCCCCACGGCCCACCAGCCCCGCCCAACGACCTACCGCGCCCCCGCCAGCACCTCCGCGGCGGCCACCCCGGAAGCAGCGGTGGCGCCATGCGTGAAGATCTGAACCGCCCCCGGAACAGCGGCACTCGGCAGACCCATCTCCACGACGATCGCGTCGGGACGCGCCGCGATGAGGTCCGCGAGGGCGCGGGCCATCCACTCGTGCCGGGAGGCGTCCCTGACGACAACGACGAGGGGGCGCCCGGCGGCCGGTTCCAGCGCGCAGGTCTTCAGGGCGCTCATGGCGGCGGGGTGTGAGTCCAACTCCTGGTGCCGCACCCGGACTGTGGTCGTGCCGGGCAGCCGTTCGCTCAGCGGGGCGGCGACACCCCAGGGGGTCTCCTTGCCGATGGCCAGGTTGGTGGTGGCCACGAACTCCACCACGTGCGGCGCGGCGGACAGGGGCAGGGCGTCCCGTGCCGCTCCGGCCAGCCGGATGGCGCGACGGGCGGCCGTGAAGCCGATGTCGTTGCTGATCGCGTCGACGGTGTCGGCCTTGACCAGGCCGGCCGACCAGTCGGCGAACGCCCGTACCCGCCCGGCTGCTTCCTCCAGCCGCTCCCGGGTGAGGTCACCGGAGGCCACGGCGTCGGCGAGGGCGCCGGCGAGGAGGCCGACGGTGGCCTCCTCGGCGTTCTCGCCGCCGACACAGACCGCGTCGGCACCGGCGGCGACCGCTTTCACCGTGGCGCCGTCGATCCCGTAGAGGTCGGCGACGGCACCCATCTCGATGGCGTCGGTGACCGTCATCCCCTCGAACCCGAGCTCCCCGCGGAGCAGGTCGCCCAGGATGCGCGGGCTGAGCGTGGCGGGCAGGTCGCGATCGTACGCGGGGACCAGGAGGTGGCCGCTCATCACCGCGCGAACACCCGCGTCCAGGGCGGCCCGGAACGGTGGCAGGGCCTGGGCTGCGATCTCGTCGCGGTCGGCACCGTACGTGGGCAGGCCGTGGTGGGAGTCGACGGCGACGTCGCCGTGGCCGGGGAAGTGCTTGGCGCAGGCGGCGACGCCGGCCGACTGGAGTCCCCGGATCCATGCGGCGGTGTGCCGGGACACCACCTTCGGGTCGACGCCGAAGGACCTGACCCCGATGATCGGGTTGTCGGGGTTGGAGTTGACGTCCGCGCTGGGCGCGTAGTCGAGACTCACGCCGATGGCGCGCAGTTGGCGGCCGAGGCCGGCGGCGACGGACTCGGTGAGCTCGGTGTCGTCGACGGTTCCGAGGGCGAAGTTGCCCGGCCGGGTGGAGCCGGTCGCGGACTCGATCCTGGTGACGTCGCCGGCCTCCTCGTCGATGGCGATGATCAACTCGGGGTTTTCCGCGCGCAGTTGCGCGGTCAGTCGGGCGACCTGGTCCAGTGAGACGATGTTGCGGGAGAAGAGCACGACGGATGCGAGCCCGTCGCCGATCTCGCGCAGAACCCAGTCCGGTGCCTCGGTGCCCACGAACCCCGGCTGCAGGACGGAGAGCGCCAGCCGCCGCAACTCCTTGCTGTGCTTGCTGGAGACCATCGAGTGCGTTCGCCTTTCGGGTAGGTCCCGCGCGTCGGTGCCGCCGATGACGACGCATCGACACCACGACACGGCTTGGTACAGACCAATGAGTCTCCGCTCAGGCTAACCGCTTGTGTCAAGAGGTGTGTTGGGTCGCCGCGTAGGTGGTGTCCTGGGGCTGTTGTGCCAGGTGGTCCGCCTCGTGGGTGCTCTCAATCGGTCTTCGGGGCAGGTGATTTGGGTGCGACGCGCAGTCAACGACCATGTTTGACACGACGGTTGGTCTAGTCCAGGTTAGTGGCACGCGAGTTCGAGGGGGGCTGGCGCGGCACCCGATGCAGTGACCCTGCAGGCCGGCCGTCCCTCCTCATGCCGTGCGACGTGCGCTGCTTTCGGCGTCGTCGTACAGCGCCGGTGCGCGTCCGGAAGCGGGCTGCGCAGACCGCCGCCCGTCCGGATCCACGCGATTCACGTGCCGCGAGCCACCGGTGACCGCGTTTCCGTCCCCGTCGACCTCTCCGTCGGCGGGGAATCCCGAGGTCCGGAGCACTGCATGCCCATGCCTGACGACTATCTCCATCGAGCCGCGTCTCGCGTCCCCTACTTCAGTTCGGACGGCGAGACCTATCTGGCGCAGACCCCGCTGCGCGACCTCAAGAAGACAGTCCCGCTCAGGGTGCTGTCCGAGGAAGACCTGGCCTTATGGCAGACCTACGGCTACGTCGTGGTGAAGCAGGCCATCCCCGCCTCCGCTGCCCGAAGCCTGCTGGACTTCAGCTGGGACTTCCAAGGACTCGACCCCGAGCGTCCGGACACCTGGTACGAGGATCGCGAGTACCGCTCGGACCTGGACCGTGACCTGCACATCTACGGGTTCGTCGAGGCCTACCAGCACCAACTCCTCTGGGACAGCCGCCAGGCGCAGCGCGTCTACGACGCCTTCGTCGACGTATGGGACTGCGAAGAACTGTGGGTGACCCTCGACCGGCTCAACCTGAACCCGCCCAACATCAAGAACCGCGACCGGGCCCTCATCCCGCGTACGGACGAGGGCTTCGACATCGAGCTGCACTGGGACGTCGACACCACGCTCGGCATACCGCCGCAGCGGGTCCAGGGGATCATCGCGCTCAACGACACCAGTCCGGAACTCGGCGGCTTCCAGTGCTGCCCCGAGCTGTTCCGGCAACTGGACCGGTGGAAGGCACTTCAGCCGGACGACCGTGACCCGATCCGGCCCAGGATCGACAAGGCCGAATTCCCCGTCGTACGACCGGAACTCGAAGCCGGCGACCTGCTGATCTTCAACGGCCTCCTGGCACACGGAGTGGCCCCCAACACCTCCACCCGCAACGGCGTGCGG
This sequence comes from Streptomyces umbrinus, assembly GCF_030817415.1. Classification (NCBI taxonomy): domain Bacteria; kingdom Bacillati; phylum Actinomycetota; class Actinomycetes; order Kitasatosporales; family Streptomycetaceae; genus Streptomyces; species Streptomyces umbrinus. Next base: position 10,699,697 of record NZ_JAUSZI010000002.1, read on the forward strand.
GCGGTGCAGTACCTGTCGATGATGCCTGCGCTGGAGACCCACCGGACCCTCAGGGACTCACGGGTCGAGTCATGGCGCACCCTCAGCACACCGGACTGGAACGCGACCCTGCTCGGCGACGCCACGCGACACGAGTCCCTGAGGTACGGCAGGGCCGAACTCAGCGACCTGGGCGCCAAGTTGCTGGGACTCGCGTCCTGGAACGGTCCGGAACTGGACGAGCCGGTCGGAGAAGCGGCATGCGCAGAATATGTCTGACCCTTCCCACCAACAGGCCCTGTTCCGCGACGATCGAGGCCATCGGTGAGGAAGCGGCCTACGCGGCCGAGCACTTCGACACCGAGGTGCACCTGCTGATCCTGGACTCCTGCGACGCACCCGCCCACGCGGAACACGCCGAGACCGTGCGCCGCCTCCCCGTCGGCCCGCGGATCGTCGTACACCACCTCGACGAGGCGCGGCAGCGGGACTTCCTCCAGCGGGCGATCGGCCGGGCCGGGGCCACGAAGCCCGACCTCCTGCTGGAAATGATGCTCCCCGCGGGCCTCTCCTACGGTGCCTGCACCAACCGGGCGTTCCTCATCGGTGCCGCGCTCGGCTGCGAGTCCGTGCACCGCAGGGACTCCGACAGCCGGTACCAGGTCGTGAACGGCGAGACCGTCTTCCCCATCCATCACGAACTCACCTCGCTCGGCCGACGCGCGGCCGACGCCGCGCACGACGTCACCGAGAACGCCCTGGCCACACAGCACGCGGACAAGCGGGTCGCGATGGTGGGCAGCTCCTTCGTGGGCGAACTGTCCGTGGACATCGGCTCGATCCTCCGGATCGACCCGGACGTCTACTACGACCTGGTCAGCCTCTGGGCACCCGGCCACTGGTCGGCCGAGCAGAAGAGGGAACTCGTCGACGAGTCCTTCCGCGGCGCGGGCACGGACCCGTTCGCCCGGGACCACTCGACGCTCGCCCTGGTCGACCCCATGCGCGTGGACATGTGCAACATCAGCTTCCACGGGGTGCACGAACACGTGCCGCTGCCACCGGCCACCGACACCATCGGCAGCGACTACTTCCTGATCCACCTGGTCCACGACGCCGCGCTGCCCGGGGTGCTGCACAACCGGAACATCGTGAACTTCTACACCGGCGAACGCAGAACGGACGCGGGCTTCACGGCGTACCAGATGCGCTACGTCAAGTTCCTGCTGTCGATGCTCTACTTCAACGTCGTCTACGACGGGATGGCCGAGGCCGGCCCGGAGTTGACCGACGAGCGGGGACAGGTGCGTGCGTCCGTCGTCGCTCGGCTGGTGACCGAGAGCACGCGGCTCGACCGCATGGAGAACGTCCAGCGGTTGGACGCCCTCGACACGGCGTACCGGAAACTGGGCGGCGCGTACGCCAAGTTCGCCGACCACCTGGCCACGCGCCGCGAACAGCTCCTCGACGAGGCCCGCAGCGACATGGAGGACTTCGCCCTCCTGACCGAGGCATGGGGGCCGCTGGTGCACGCGGCCCGGCACACCCCCGTACACACCTCACCGGGGCGGCCGGGGTGAGGGCGGCCACGACGCGCAAGTCAGCAACACCTGAGCCGGCAACACATGAGTCCGAGGCCCTGCTCGCCGCGCTGGCGGCCGCCGACGGGGACCGGATCGTCTTCGACCTGACCGGCATCGAGGACCGCTACGAGACGCTGCGGCGCGAACTGCCCGGAGTCCAGGTGCGGTTCGCGATGAAGGCCTGTCCGGTGGACGAAGTGCTCGCGTGTCTGGCGGCGAAGGGCGCCGGAGTGGACGGGGCCAGCCCGCGTGAACTGGAGCAGGCGCTGCGGGCGGGGGTGCCGCTCGACCGGATGCACTACGGCAACACCGTCAAGTCAGACCGGGACATCGCCGACGCCCATCGTCTCGGCGTCAGGGACTTCGCGACCGACAGCCTGGAGGACGTGGCGGCCATCGCCGTCCATGCCCCGGGTGCCCGGGTGTTCTGCAGGCTGACGACCAGCGGTGAAGGGGCGCTGTGGGGCCTCAGCAACAAGTTCGGCTGCTCACCCGCCGACGCCGTACAGGTGCTTGAGGCGGCACGGGCACAGGGACTGACACCGTCGGGTCTGTCCGTGCACGTCGGGTCCCAGCAGATGACGGCGGACGCTTGGCACAGCGCCGTCGAGTCCCTGGCGGACGTCCTGACCGCCCTGGGCCGGCGCGGGATGTCCCTGGACCATGTCAACCTCGGCGGCGGTCTCCCGGCCCTCGGATACCTCGACAGGTTCGGCATGCCCCTGGATCCGCCGATGGACAAGATCTTCGCCGTGATCCGCGAGGGGATGCGGTACCTGAGGGGCGTTCACGGCGACCACCTCCAGTTCGTCATGGAGCCCGGACGCCATCTGGTCGCCGACCAGGGAGCCATCCGGGCCCATGTGGCCCGGCTCGCAGAGCGGCGGGGACCGGACGGCGAGCGGCAGCACTGGCTCTATCTGAGCTGCGGCAAGTTCAACGGCCTCTACGAGATGGACGCCCTGCAGTACCGGCTCGTGTTTCCCACGCACCACGACGCCGAGTACGTTCCCGCCGTCGTGGCGGGTCCCACCTGCGACAGCGACGACGCCTACCTCCATGAACACGGCGGTCTCGTCCACGTACCCAAGGACCTGGCGTCGGGGGATCCGGTCTGGGTGATGTCCAGCGGTGCCTACGCGATCAGTTACATGACCCAGGGCTTCAACGGTTTCGATCCGCTCCCGTACACCTCGACGAGGGCGGGCCGGCCGTGACCGACGTCGTACACATACGCCACATCACCGAGGCCGACTGGGACGGCATCGTGGCGATCGAGTCCCGTGCGTACGCCGGACTCGGCCTGTCGGAGGGCCGCGCGGCACTTCGGTCGCGGGCGGAGATCTCGCCGGGTACGTGCTTCGTCCTGGACGTCGGGTCCGGACCGGCCGGCTACCTCCTGGCGTTGCCCTATCCGGCCCTCAGTTACCCGGACCTGGAACGGGCCGAGGAGGCGGTGGTCCCGCCGCTTCCTGCATCCGCCTCCCGCAATATCCACTTGCACGACATCGTTGTCGCGGAGGGCCTTCGCGGCAGGGGACTGGGGCAGCGCCTTCTTCACCACTTCACCCTGACGGCCCGGTCGCGCGGGTACGAACGGATCTCGCTGATCGCCGTCGGCCGCAGCGACACGTTCTGGTCGGCCCGCGGCTACACCGCACACCCGGGGATCTCGCCCGGCGGCTACGGCGCGAACGCCGTCTACATGTCCAAGGCGGTGCCGACCGACCTGGGTGCACAGCCTGAGCCGACCGGCGTGGTGCCGCGCGGCCCCTCCGTCCCGACGAAGCGAGCTGATGCGCGTGTCCCGTGTCCATGACCCCTTCCTTCGCAGCCAGTTGGCGATCGCCGCGCTGTTCTGCTCCCTCGGCTTCCAGTACGCCACCTGGGCCGCGCGGATCCCGGCCATCAAGGCGGACCTCGGCCTGACCGCGGCCGAGGTGGGTGTGCTGCTGATGGCGGCCGGGATCGGCGCGGTGGCGTCGTTCCCCGTGGTCCCGGTGCTCATGAAGCGGCTGGGTTCGGCGCGGCTCGCGCTCCTGTCGGCCCTCTGCCTGACCCTCCTGCTCCTGGCGCTGGCCGCCGCGCCGAACTATCCGGTCGCCCTGCTGGTCATGTGCGCGGACGGCATCTTCGTGGGATGCCTGAACGTCGCCATGAACGCGCAGGGCGCGGCCCTTGAGTCGCGGCACGAACGCAACACCATGGCCAGACTGCACGCGACCTTCAGCGGTGGCTCGTTGCTCGCGGCGCTCCTCGCCTCCGGCATGAACGCGGCGACGTCGTCGGTGGCGGCGCACTTCGGAGTGGCGGCCGTGATCCTCGTCCTGCTGACCGCCGCCGCGCGCCCCGGGCTTCTCGCCGAGGACGCGCCCGCCGAGGAGAAGGAGCAGAAGATCCGCGGCAGTTGGAACCTTCCGTCCCGTATGACGCTGTGGATGTGCTGCGCCATGGTGTTCGGCACCCTGACCGAGGGTGCCATGACGGACTGGTCCGCCCTCTACATGAAGGACGTCGCCAAGGCGTCGGCGGAACTCGCGCCCATGGGCATCGCCGTGGTGTCGGGGATGATGGTGCTGGCCCGACTCTTCGCCGACGGCTGGCGCAGCCGCTGGGGTGACGGACGTGTTGTTCTCCTCGGCAGCGCGCTGGCCGCCGCCGGGCTGGCCTTCGCCCTGGTGAGCGGGGGAGTGGTCCCCGCCCTCATCGGGTTCGCCTGCGTCGGACTGGGATGCGCGGCCGTGACGCCCTGTGTCTACGTGGCCGCCGCCAAACAGGGCTCGGACGCGCTGGCTCTTGTCGCCGCCACGGGCACGGCGGGCCTGCTGGCCGGCCCGCCGTTCATCGGTTTCGTGGCGAATGCCAGCAGCCTGGTGTGGGGGCTGGGGGTGGTCGCGGCCGCGGCGGTCGTGGTGTCCCTGTGCAGCACCCGGATCCGCTGGACACCGGTCAGCAGCTGACCCAATACGCCGGTCGTCGATTCAGTCATGGACAGGTCCCGTAGGCAGTGCCGCCTGCGAGACCTGCCCCGGCATGTGCCGGGGACGAGTCGTTCTCCGCTTACGGGGAACCTGGAGACGAATGGAGCACAACGACACGAACTCACACGACCCAGGAGTCCCGCCCGCCGTGACCGTCCCCGAAGAGAAACGTCACAGGACCGAGAACAGCGCCCCGGTGCCCGAGCAGCCCGAGACCGCGAGCAGACTCACCGGTCTGGAACGGGCGATGGAGCGCTTCGGAGCGTCGCTGCTCGCACAGTTCCGCCACAAGGAACCGGTGGAACTGGTCGCCGCTCTGCGCAGGGAGTGCGACGACCACGCCGTCGTGTGCAGCGAGAGCCTGGTCGTCGTCCCCAACGCCTACGGCGTCGAACTGCCCGAGTCCGTTCATCGGGAACTGGAGCGGAACGGCGGTCGCGTCGACCAGGTGCTCACCGACAGCCTGCTCCGGCACGGCGAGAGCCGGGGCTACGCATGGGCCGGACCTCTCGCGGTGCATGTCACCCGGTCGCCCTCCGTGCCGAACGGCCGGTACCGGGTGACGAGCAGCGTGATGCGCCACGTACGGGCCGAATCGTTCCACCACTGACCCCCGGTCCGGGAGCGTCCGGCCCGAGGCGTTCGGCCGGGGTGTCCGCCCGTCAGTTCGTGAGGGTGACGCAGGGCAGGCCGACGCTCGCGCCGCCGCGGAAGCCCTCCGCGCAGAGCCGGGTGCCCGCGGGGAAGTGGCGCTGGGGGTAGGCCTGGTCCCGGTAGGTCCTGAACGCGGAGACGTCCTCCACCTTGGTGTTGGCGGCCCAGCCGCTGGTGGTCCAGACGCGGGCGCTGATGGGGTGCGGCTGGTTGGTGTTGGTGACCGACACCTCGACTCGGCCCAGGTAGGTGCCCGTGTCGTACGTCTTGATGCAGACGGAGTTGTTGCACCACTTGCCGTCCGCCGCCGCGGGCGGCCCCGCGACGACGACACAGCCGAGTGCCGCGGCAAGGGTTCCGATTCCCGCAGTGATCTTCTTGGTGATGCTGCGCATGTGAAGCGACCTCAAGCAGTCTTCCGGGCCCGACGGGCGTCGTGTTCGATGTCCGGCCGGACCAACGAGGGGCATGATCACGAGTTACGTGCCCCTGCGCCCAACGCCTGCCTCGCTTGTGAGCCCCCTGCCTCGCTCGGCCTGCGAGGTCAGTGCCCCGGCAGCCATTCGCTGAGCGCGTCGATGAGGCGGTCGAGCGCGGGCTGCTCCGCGGAGCGGTCCGTCATGACCGTGCGTCCGTTGAACTGCAGCGCGTACTGGAACATGTCGGCCGCCCCCGTGTCGATCGTGAACTCGGGGACATCGGCGAGGGCCGGATCGCCGAGCAGCGTGCGCAGCTCCGTGAACTGGTCCTTGCTCGTCCGGCGCACGACGGGGTCGCCCTTGTCCTCGGCGAGGACCGTGCCGTCGCCCCGGAGAACCACCTTCTGGTTGACCCCCGCGAAGCCACCGGTGACCGTCATGGTCACCAGTTTCTGTTTGGGCCCGGTGACGGGCACCGGAGACGGGCTCCTCGAAGCCGAAGCCGAAGCCGAAGCCGAAGCCGAAGCCGAAGCCGAAGCCGAAGCCGAAGCCGAAGCCGAATCGGACGGGGAGGGCGTGGGTGAGTCCGGCGGCGAGGCGGAGGAAGGAGGCGCGGTACTGACCGCAGTACTCGCCGTGCCTGCCGTTCCCGCCGCATCCGGCGACTCCGCCGAATCGCCGCCCGACCCGGACGTGCAGCCGGTCAGTCCCAGTACCCCGACCGCGATCACCGACGCCGCCATCGCGGCCGTACGCCCTCCGAACATCGTGCCCCGCCCGTCACCGTCGCCCGACTCAACCGGACTGTGAGTACCACGGAACCGCAATCGTCATGTCCGGTGCCATGCTGTCAGTTCCGCGCTGCCTCATGGAGGTCTTCATGCCCGAGCCGTCCGTCCTCGCCTCGCTGGTGTCCGCGCTGCGGAGCGGGGCGATCGAAGTCGTCGACCTGACAGCGCCGTTGTCGTCGTCGACGCCGGTACTCCAGTTGCCGCCCGAGTTCGGCCAGACGGCGGTGTTCGAGCTGGACGAGATCAGCAGGTACGACGACCGGGGACCGGCCTGGTACTGGAACAACTTCCGCAGCGGGGAGCACACCGGCACCCACTTCGACGCCCCGAACCACTGGGTGACCGGGAAGGACCTGGCCGACGTGGCGTCCGTACCGGTGAACCGGCTGGTCGCACCCGCCGCAGTGCTGGACTTCACCGCGGAGGCGGAGGAGAACCCGGACTTCCTCGTGGAGGTCGACCATGTGAAGGCATGGGAGGCGAAGCACGGGCCGCTGCCCGACGGCGGCTGGCTGTTGGTGCGCACCGGCTGGGACACGCGCTCGCATGCGCAGGAGCCGTTCCTGAACGCGGACGAGAACGGCCCGCACACCCCCGGCCTGTCGTCGGAATGCGCCCGTTGGGTGGCACAGGAGTCGCCGGTCATCGGCCTCGGGGTCGAGACGGTGGGCACCGACGCCGGTGGGGCGCACTCGTTCGACCCGGCCTTCCCATGTCACTCGTACCTCATGGGCAGCGACAAGTACGGGCTGACCCAGTTGCAGAACCTGGCGGCGCTGCCCGTGACCGGCTCCGTCGTCGTCGCGGGACCGCTGCCGATCGTCACGGGATCCGGGTCTCCCGCGCGGGTGCTCGCCCTGGTGGAACGTTCGTGAAGGTCGCCGAGGCCGTCGGACGGGCGCTGTACGCGGCCGGGGTCGGTCAGGTCTTCGGCGTGGTCGGCTCGGGCAACTTCCATCTCACCAATGCCATGGTCGCGGCGGGCTCGCGGTTCGTGGCCGCACGTCATGAGGGCGGCGCGGCGACCATGGCCGACGCGTACGCCCGGATGAGCGGGACGGTGGCCGCGCTCAGCGTTCATCAGGGACCCGGCCTGACGAACGCCATGACCGGTATCGCCGAGGCGGCCAAGAGCCGTACGCCGCTGCTCGTGCTGGCGGCCGAGGTGACCGAGCCGCGGTCCAACTTCTACGTCGACCAGGAGGCGTTGGCTCGATCGGTGGGCGCGGTCTCGGCGCGGGTCACGTCGGCGGAGGACGCGGTCACACAGGCCCTCGACGCTGTTCGCCGAGCCGCGTGCGAGCGGCGGACCGTTCTGCTCAACCTCCCGTTGGGCGTACAGGCCCTCGACGTACCCGACGACGTGTCGACCCTCGCCGTCGCGCCGCCCGAACGGGCGCCTGTGGAGCCGGAGTTCGCCGAAGTGGAGGCGCTGGCGCGGGTGCTGGAGAAGTCCCGGCGACCGGTCTTCGTGGCCGGCCGGGGAGCGCGTTCGCCCGGTGCCCGGGACGCTTTGGCGGCGCTCGCCGAACGCCATGGCGCGCTGCTGGCGACGTCGGCCGTGGCCCGCGGCCTGTTCCACGGCGATTCGTGGTCACTCGACGTGTCCGGAGGCTTCGCTTCGCCCCTGGCGGCCGAACTGATCCAGGAGGCCGACCTGATCGTCGGCTGGGGTTGTGCGCTGAACATGTGGACCATGCGGCACGGCCGGCTGATCGGCCCGGACACCACGGTCGTACAGGTCGACGACGACGCGTCGGCCCTCGGCGTGCACCGGGAGGTGCACCTCGGAGTCACCGGCGACGTGGAACTCACGGCCCGGCGCGCGCTGGAGACGGACGACGCGAACCGGCAGGCCCAGCAAGGTCCACAGGCTCAGAGAGACCAACAGTCCCGGCAGGGCTTTCGGACCGCCGACATCGGCGCGGCCATCGCCGCACGCGTGCGCTGGCGGGATGTGCCGTACGAGGACACGAGCACCCGCGAGCGCATCGACCCGCGCACACTGAGCATCGCGCTCGACGACATCCTCCCCGCGGAGCGGGTGATCGGCGTGGACTCCGGCAACTTCATGGGCTACCCGAGCATGTACCTGTCGGTGCCGGACGAGAACGGCCTGTGCTTCACCCAGGCGTTCCAGTCGATCGGCCTGGGCCTTGCGACCGCGATCGGCGCGGCACTGGCACGGTCGGACCGGCTCCCCGTGGCCGCGCTCGGGGACGGCGGCGCGATGATGGGCGCCGCGGAACTCGACACCGTACGCAGGCTCGGACTGCCCATGGTGGTCGTCGTCTACAACGACGACGCCTACGGGGCGGAGGTCCACCACTTCGGGCCGGACGGGCATCCGCTGGACACCGTCGAGTTCCCGCCGACGGACATCGCCGCCGTGGCGCGGGGCTACGGCTTCGACGCGGTCACCGTACGTACGCGGGTGGATCTGAAGGCCGTCGAGGACTGGCTCGCCGGGCCACGCTCCGCGCCCCTGCTCATCGACGCCAAGGTGGTCGCGGACCGAGGCGCCTGGTGGCTGGAGGAGGCGTTCCGCGGACACTGAACGACGGCCGGTTGTCGGCCGGGGGTGCAGCCGACACATATGGGTATCGGCGTGACCGGGCAGCGGCGTTGCTCCTCGCGGGCCGCCCGGCCACGCCGAACCGCCTACGGCAGTCCCCAGGGCTGTCCCGGCTCGCTCGGGGTGACCGGGGCGATGACGAGGTCGGGTCGCCTGCCCGCGTACAACAACACCTCGCGTCCCTTGGGCAGTTCGACGGCGAGGACGCCGTCGTCCGCAGTGTGGGTACGGGCCGGGGTGCCGTCGTCCAGGACCGCGGTCACCCGCCCGCCGGTCAGACCGTGCCGGAGGCGCAGCGGTTCGCCCGCCAGACTTCGTACGCGTACGAAGCGGGTGACGCCGCCGCTGCGGACCGCGCTGACCAGGAAGGCTCCCTGGGTGCGGAAGTCGTGCAGGGTGACATCGGCCCAGGAGTCGGGCACGGCGGGAAAGATCCGTACGACGCCGTCCCAGCTCTGGCAGAGCATGTCGTGCAGGGACTGCGACGCCGACAGTGGTGTCTCGATGACCGGCCCGGCCTCGGTGTAGTGGGTGTTGGCCCGGCACGGGTAGCGGGTTGTGGTGTCGAAGAACTTCTTCAGGTACGAGAGAGCCGTGTCGCCGCGGCCCATCATGGCGTACAGCGACGCGGCGCCCGTATAGCTGTAGCCGCGGTGGGAGCCGGTCAGCGCGTGCCAGTGGACGACCGACTTCTCGATCAGCTCGCGCTGCTCCGGCTGTTCCCAGTTCACGAGATACAGCGGATAGACCATCAGCAGATGCGAGTAGTGGCGGTGTGACTGCGCGTACGGCGTGTCCGCGCCGATCATGAAGCCGTTGCCGTCCACCGGATACGGCGTCAGCCTGGCCAGCACCTCCTGCCAGCGCGGCACGAGCGGGTCGTCGACACCCAGGCGCTCGGACGCCTCCAGCAGCGTGCCGCAGCCCCAACGGATCAGCGCCAGATCGTAGTTGGTGTCCTTCGGCGGGACCACCGGATACTCCGGGGACAGCGTCGACGGCAGATGCAGCTTGCCGTCGTCGCCCGGCTGGAGGAAGTGCAGGTAGTAGTTGATCGCGCGGCGCAGCAGCGGGTACACCGTGTCGCGCAGCAGATCCTCGTCCATGCTGTGGCGGTAGCTCAGCCATACGTTGTGCAGGGCCCAGGTCAGATTGCCCGCCTCGCCCCCGCTGCCAGGCACGGGGACACCGCGGTTGGCGAACATGTCGGAACTGCGGCCCACTCCGGCACTGTCCGCCCGGTACGCGGCGGGCACGTTCGCGATCAGCTGTTCCTGGTTCTGCCTCAGCGTGCTTGCGAGCGAGTCGAGTTCCAGGTGGTTGGAGCCGTGGATGAGCCAGTACTCCAGCTGGATGTTGAGGTTCCACCACACGGCGGGCCAGGGGGTGGGTTCGAGCCAGGGCCCACAGGTGGCCATCGGGGGGCCGCCCTCGCGGCTGGCCGACGCGATCTTGTAGAGCTGGATCCAGTGGAAGCTCTGCAGCCGTTCGTCGGGGATCGAGACGAAGCTCCGGCGGTAGAACGCGTGCCACCAGCGGGTGTGCTGACTGCGGAGCGCTCCGTAAGCAGCCGCACGCTGGATCTTCCTGAGCGAGGCCTCCCCGGCCCGGGTGTCCGAGGGGTGGCTGTGGGCCACGTTGAGCAGCAGGGTGTCGCCGGTGCGGCGGTAGGCGGTCGCGGTCTGGCCGCCGCCGACGAGCGGCTGGAGCACCTGCTCGACGTCACCGGTGGTGCGGGTGGTCCAGGGCGGGTTGGCGACGTAACCCGTCGGCGGTGCCTCGCTGATCTTCCGGGGGCTGACGGCCTCCTCGGGGTGGAACGTCCAGCGCACCTCCTCGTCGCCGTCGGCCGTGACGCGTGCGGCGAGGATTCCGTCGTGGATGAGGGCGGAGAGCGTCAGGGTGCCCTTGTCGGTGGTGATGGTGCCGGTGAGTTCGGCGTTCCACAGGCTCAGGCGCCAGTCGACCGTGCCGATGGTGCCGACCGGATCGAGGGTCAGATGCCCGACGGGCAGTCGGCAGGTGCCCCAGCCGCTGCCGAACTCGGGCCGGTGGTCCTGCACTTCGCCGTGCTGGACGGTGAATCGGACGCTGTTCGCACCCGGCTCCTTGTAGACCATGCTGCCCAGCCGGCCGTCACCGAGGAACGGCCCCTCGTGCCACAGCGTGGGCATCCTGTGCCACACCAGGTCCTGCTTGCGCAGGAAGTCGGTCCACGCGCCGTCCGAGCCCATGCGGTTGCGGAGCTTCCAACGGCCGCCGGTGGACCAGGCTGTGAGGTCCGCGCCCATTGCGTCCGGGACTTGGGCGGGCGCCGCCTCGGCGACTCCTGGCAGCGCGGCGGCAGCCGTGCCGCCCAGCACCGAACCGAGCACAACTCTTCTAGAGGTCATTGCGGGTGCCTCCAAGATGCGACACGGCTCACCGAGTCCAGTACGTGAGGTTGCGGAAGCGTGCCTCGGCCCGGCCGCTGCCGTGGTGGTAGACACCGTTCTTGAAGTGGCGGGTGGCGGGCCCCCGGTCCTGGGTCGTCAGGACCAGTTCGTCGTCGAAGTAGACCTTGACGCTGCGACTGGAGGCGTTGTGTTCGAGCTTGACGTTGAACCACGTGTTGTAGGCGTTCGTCCTGAGGACCGTGCTGTCGTACGCCCTCACCGTGCCGCCGCTCGCGCTGTAGGCGTTGAGCATGAAGTCCGTCGCGGGCGTGCCCGACGGGTGGATCACACGGAGGATCTGCACGAAGGTCGCGCCGTTCGTGCCGGACGGAAGGTACACGTCGGCGTCCCACATGTGCTGTCCGGACGTGTACTCCTGCCTCCAGCGCATCTCGGTGCGCGGGTCGGTGGAACTGCCCTGCGACATGGGCTCGTCGCTGTCGTAGACCCACATGCGGTGGACGCCGCCGCTGTTGCTGTACCGGTCGCCCAGGTCCAGGTTCCACGGCTTCTGCATGCCGTACGTGAAGGCGGTCTTGTTCCAGCCGTCCGTGGGCGACGCGGAGGAGGCGGCGGCGGAGGACGTCGACGGAGTCATCGCCCAGGCGGCCCCTCCGGCGAGTAAGCCTCCGGCGGCGAGAACGGTACGTCTCGATGGGTTTGATGGGGGCATGCCAATCCAATCCTCGAAGCGGATACACGCGCGATACGAGCGATTCATCGGATCTATTGCCTGTCGAAGGGTAGAACTGGCCGCCTGAGGCGTCAATGATGGTGATGGGTCGAAGATAGATCCGATGTGAAGGGGTTCAGTTGTCGGTCTTGGGACCGGGGCTGAGGCGGCGCAGTGTGTGGATCAGCAGCGGGGGCAGCAGCGCGCACTGAACCGCGACTGCGGCCCAGAAGAGACCGGGGTAGCCCGAGCGCTCGGCCAGTCCGTAGCCCTCGCCTCCCGCGATGCCGCTGGCGAACGCACCGATTCCGGCGGCCAGCCGCTGGTGGCCGAAGACGACGGCGGGGGCGCGGGGAGACCGGGCCAGGGCTTCGAGGTCGTTCTTGAGGAAGAGGACGATCTCGCCGAGGCAGATGAGCAGGGCTCCGGCCAGCAGGGCGGCGGGATGGCCGAAAGCGAGCGTGGCCATGCCGACGGCCATCGCGGCGAAGCCGAGTCGCAGGGCACGGGCGTACGGCATGCGGGCTATCCGGCCCGACAGGAGTGGCTGGGCCACCACCAGGAGCACGGCGTAGAGGGCGAGGACCAGACCGTAGAACTCCGTCGAGGTCCGGGGCACGGCGTACACCGCGAGGTAGTGCTGGAAGAACATGAAGACGTACACGCTCAGGACGGTGACCGCGAAGGGCAGGACCGGCAGTCCGGCGAATGGCTTCTGTTGGTGGCGGGGCGGGTGTTGGGGGTCGATGCCTTCCTTTTCCGGGTGGTGGTCCGGGGCTTCGACGGGCAGCAGTGCATGGCCCACGGTGATGGCCGCGAACAGTACGGCGACCGAGGTGAAGAGCCCTGTGGAGGCGCTGAGTACGAAGGGGGCGGCGGCGAGCGGACCCAGTGCGATACCGGCGTTGAGGGCGGAGCCGCTCGCGGACAGCAGCAGCGGGCGCTGCTCGTCCGCGACGCGGTGCACCAAATACGCCTTGTTGGCCGGCAGATAGAGCGCGGCGCCGCAGGAGACGAGGAACAGCGCGGTGACGGCCGCGGCGGGATGGGCGAGCCCCGGCACGAATCCGGCGAAGCCCGCCGTACGGATCACCAGGGCGAGCAGCATGGTGCGTTGCAGCCCGATGCGCTCGGCGACCACCGCGCCCACGACACCGCCGGCGAACTGTACGAACGAGGCGATGGCGAGCACCACGCCGACGGCGCCGAGGCCCATCCCCAACTGCTGGTGCAGCAGTACCGACATGAAGGGCAGTACCGCGAAGCTGCCCAGCGGGATGAGGAACGATCCGGCCAGCAGGAAGTACTGCGGACCGCTGAGGCCGGTCAGCCCTTTGAGGCCTTTCAGCCCGGTGAGCCGTGCCGGGCGGGACCGCAGTCGGCCGGGCGGCTCGGTCGGCGGTGTCACCCCTCCCCGTCGGCCGCGACGACCGCTCGTACGCTCCCGGCCGCGCTGAGCGCCCGGTGCAGGGCCAGTTCGGCCGTCGCGGCCTCGGCCAGCACGATCCCCGTGCAGCCTCGCTGGTCAGCCAGGTGTTCCACACGCCGGCCCGGGACGGCCGTCGGATACCACTCGGGCGAGCCGGGGAAGGCGGACAGGGTGTCGAGGCCGGTCCAGCCGGTGAGCGTGCCGCGCCGGTCCGGGTGGACGAGCACGAAGCCGGTGGCGGGACCGGAGGCGGAATCGACCGGGCTGTCCAGCAGTGCGGGGCGGCGGCCGAGAGCCGTGTCGACCACGGCCTCGTAGACATTGGTGCCCAGGGCCCGGCACAGCGCCTCGCCGACGAGCGCACCGCCGATACGGCGGTTGATCTCCACCAGTTCCGGTCCCTCGGCGGTGAGGACGAACTCCACGTGCGCGAAGCCGGAGTCATGGCCGGCGGTCACCAGCACTCGCCCCACCCAGTCCTGGAGCAGGCCGAGTTCGGGATCCGGGAAGGCCACGGGGAACGCCGCGGCCTCCTCCCGGACGGACGGCTCGGGGGACATCTGGCGGCTGAGGACGCCCAGCAGCCTTGTCTCGCCCTCCCAACTCAGGGTTTCCGCGCTGTAGACGGGGCCGGAGAAGAAGGGCTCCGCGAACAGCCGCCCGGCGAAGGCGCGTTGGGCTGCCTCGGCGAGGGCGGCGTGCAGCTGCTCTTCGTCGCGTACCGGCCAGACGTTGCGGGAGGAGGTGCCCGCCGAGTCCTTCAGGACCGCGGGCAGGCCGATCTCGCGGAGGATCTCGGCGGCCGCGAAGGCCACGGAGGCACGGGTGGGATCGGCGGGATCGGCGGGATCGATGGGGACGGTCAAGGCGCGGCCACGGCTCAGACCGCGCTCGTGCAGGAGAGTACGCACCCGGCTCTTGTCGCGCAGCAGCCGGACCGCGGCCGGGTCCGGCCCGGGGAGGCCGAGTCTGGCGGCCAGATCGGCGCCCGGAACGCTCCAGGTGTCGGTCGAGTTGACGAGCCCCCGAAGGTCGGGCACTGCGGCCAGCGCGGCCGCGCAGGCGGACTCGTCGAACGTGTCGACGTCGACGAGGTCGAGCACCGCGAGCGCTTCGGGCGTGAGGTGGGCGAGTTCGTGGCGGTAGACGGCCCGGTCCCCGGTGAGCAGGCACAGCCGGTGCCCGGCGCCGCCGGCCGCTTCCGCCAGGCGGCCCAGTCCGAAGGTGAGTGCTTCCAGGGCGGCGATGGTCACGATGCCCGGTCCTCCTTGTTCGTTGAGGCGGCCGATATGTCAGCCGAAACGTCGGTCGATACGTCGGTCGGTGTGGCGGTCGGCGCGGCGAGAGGTGCCGGCACCTGTGCGGGCACGGCGGTCCGGCGTACGTCGTAGCGCCGCCGTTCCCATGCCATCACCGACCAGGGCGGGGCGAGATCGGCGAGCCCCGTGATCTGGTGGGGCTTGAGGACGCTCGGGTCGAGGGCCTCCTGGTGGCGGGCGAAGACGCGCTCGGTGTAGCGGTGTCCCGTGTCGGCGCCGATCACCACATGCACCCGCTCGGGGTGCCGCGCGGCCTCCCAGCCGGCGACGAGGTGGGCGGCGCCGGTGGACAGGCCGGCGAACACGGCGTGTTCCCGCAGCAGGCCGACGGCACCGGCCATGGCGTGGCGGAAGTCGAGCCAGTGGAGCGTGTCGTAGAGGTCGTGGCGGACGTTGTCGAACTGGATCGAGCTGCCGATGCCCGCGATGATCGCCTCGGGGTCGCTGAACCCCTCGCTGCCGAAGGTGACGCTCCCGAAGGGCTGCACCCCCAACAGCCGTACGCCCCGGCCGCGTTCGCGCAGCGGATCCACCAGACCGCCGGTGGACGACCCCGTGCCCACGGCGCCCACGACGGTCAGCGGGGTGTCGGGAAGCGCACGGTCGACCAGGTCGGCGAACTCGCGGTAGCCCGTGTAGTGGACGGCGTCGTGGTACTGCCGCATCCAGTGCAGACCGGGCCGCTCGGCCAGCAACTGCCGCACCCGGCGCACCCGCCGTTCCTGGTCGAGTCTCAGATTCTGTGAGGGCGGCATCTGGTCCACGGTCGCCCCGAGGATCTCCAACTGGGCGCGCATCGCGGCGTCGACGGTGGTGGAGGCGACGATGTGACAGTTCAGCCCGTACCGGTGACACGCCATCGCCAGGGCCAGCGCGTAGATGCCGCTGGAACTGTCGACCAGGGTCTGGCCCGGCTGGACGGTCCCGCGCTCCAGCAGCGTACGGACCGCGCCCAGTGCGGCGTAGACCTTCAGGGTCTCGAAGCGGGCGAGCACCACGTTGTCGGACAGCCGCAGCAGGTCGGGGGCCTTCATCGCGTCGGTGATGTGCTCGTGGACCGGGGGAGCAGGTGACGGTGCGGGTGCGGTACGCGTCGGAGTCACCGTCACCGCCCGACCGAGCGCAGGTAACGGCCCAGGTCCTCGGCGCCCTTGACGTTGCGGGGACCGCTGACGGCGTCGCCGTACGACATCACGAAGAAGCGGTTGTCCTTCACCGCCGGTACCGACTTCAGGCTCTTGAGCGACTTGAGGTAGGCGATCTTGTCCTTGGCGGGCTGGTCGGCGTAGTCGACGATCACGATCACTTCGGGTTTCGCCTCGATCACCGGTTCCCAACCGACCGTCGTCCAGCCCTTGTCGAGCCCGTCGAAGACGTTGGTCGCTCCGGCGGCGGTGATGATGTCGTTCGGTGCGGCATGGCGGCCGGCGGTGAACGGCTGGTCGGTGCCCGAGTCGTAGACGAAGACCTTGGCCGGGTCGCCCTTCTCGGGCCAGGTCTTCTTCAGCGCGGCGGCGCGGTCCTTGAGGTCGGTGACGAGCTCGGCGGCCCGCTTCTCGACGTCGAAGATCCGGCCCAGGTTCTCCAGGTCGGTGTAGAGCGCGTCCAGCGGTGTCACGTCGACGCTCTTGTCGCCGTAGTCCCAGCAGGTCTCGGTGTGCAGATAACTGTCGACGCCGACCTTCTCCAACAGGGCCGGTGTGATGCCCCGTTCCTCACTGAAGCCGGAGTTCCAGCCCGCCAGCACCCAGTCGGCCTTGGCGTCGACGACGATCTCCCGGGTGATCCGCTCGGTGCCCAGCCGCTCGACCCCGGTGTAGTCCTCGCGCCAGGGCGAACCCTTGATGGCAGGGTCGCCGAGCTTGTTCATGACGTAGCCGCGCATCCGGTCGGCCAGCCCGAGGGAGAACATCTTCTCGGCGCCGCTGACGTCGTAGGCCACCGCGCGCTTCGGGCGGGTGTACGTGACGTCCTCGCCGCAGTTGGAGACGGTGACGGTGTCGTCCTTCTTGTTCTTCGCCGCGGACTCGACCTCGGCGCCGCAGCCGGTGGTCAGGAGCCCGGCCGCGAGCAGTACGGCGGCCAGGGTCCGGGGCAGCGGTGGTCGCATCATGAGTGCCGTCCTTCTGGTGGGGCGTCGGGGAGTGCGGAAGGTGCCGTGGCGGTCAGGTCGTAGATCAGGTGGGGTGCCCCGGTGCGCGGATGGTGGACGACCGTGACGTCGACGCCGAACACCTTGCGGACCAGCTCGGGGGTCAGGACTTCCGCGGGGCTGCCGGTGGCGACCAGGGAGCCGGAGCTCAGTACGGCGATCCGGTCGCAGGCGGCGGCCGCCAGGTTGAGGTCGTGCAGGGCCGTGAGCACGGTCAGTCCGGAGCCGCGCAGGAAGGACAGCAGCTCCACCTGGTGCCGTACGTCGAGGTGGTTGGTGGGCTCGTCCAGGACCAGGACACGCGGTTCCTGGACCAGAGCGCGTGCGACGAGCACGCGTTGGCGTTCCCCGCCGGAGAGAGTGAGCACACTGCGGTCCGCGAGGTGGGTGACGTCCAGCCGTTCCATCGACTGCCGGCACAGGGCGCGCTCGCGGGCGGTGAGAGGGTGATTGCCCCGTGCGTGCGGAGCGCGGCCCAGGGCCACCACCTCCTCGACGGTGAAGTCGAGTTCGGTCTGGCTCTCCTGGGTCAGTGCGGCGATCGACCGGGCGCTGTCCCGCGGTTTCAGTGACGTCAGGTCGGTGCCGTCGAGCAGGACGGCCCCGGACGTCGGCCTCAACGCCCGGTAGACACAGCGCAGGGCGGTCGACTTGCCGCTGCCGTTCGGACCGACGAGTCCGACGATCCGGCCGGCCTGCACGTCGATGTTCAGCCGGTCCACCAGGGCACGCCCGGCCGCCTCGACCGACAGGTCACGCAGGGAGAGGACCATCTACCGGCCTCCGAACAGATAGCCGCGGCGGCGCATCAGCGTGATGAACACCGGCACCCCGATCAGCGCGGTGATCACCCCGAGCGGCAGTTCCTCGGGCGCGAAGGCGGTACGGGCCACCAGGTCGACCCAGACCATGAAGCAGGCCCCGGCGAGCGGCGTGACCGCGAGCACCCTGCGGTGCGTGGAGCCGACGAGGATCCGCACCACGTGGGGCAGGACGAGACCGACGAAGGCGATCGCGCCGCTGACCGCGACGATCAGCCCGGTGACGGCAGCGGTGAGCAGGAACAGCCCGCGCCGCAGCGCGTCCGCGTCCACGCCCAGGCTGGCCGCGGTCTCGTCGCCCAGCGCCAGCACGTCCAGCGACCGGCTCTGCCGCAGCAGCACCACGATCGCCACCAGGACCGCCGCCGTCACCAGCGGCAACGACTCCCAGGACGCCGCCCCGAGACTGCCCAGCAGCCAGAACAGCACCGTCCGTGCGGCCTGGCCGTTCGGCGAGAGGAAGACCAGGACGCTCATCAGCGCCTGGAAGCCGTACGCCAGCGCCACTCCGGTCAGCACCAGCCGCAGTGGTGTCAGCCCCAGCGGGCCGAGCGCGGCCAGATGCACCAGCAGCGTGGCGCCGAGCGCGCCGAGGAAGGCCGCGGCCGACAGCGCGTGGACCCCGAGGCTCGCGAAGACCCCGAACACCACCACGGCGGTCGCCCCGACGGACGCGCCGGACGAGATGCCCAGCACGAACGGGTCCGCGAGGGCGTTGCGCACCAGCGCCTGGATGGCGACTCCGACGACGGCCAGCCCGGCTCCCACGACCGAGGCGAGCAGCACCCGCGGGGTGCGCACATGCCAGACGATGGAGTACCCGGTGACCTCGTCGGCCCCGATGCCGCCGCCGGTGAGGGCAGCCCACAGGAAGTGCACGACATCGGCCGGCGGCACGACGGTCGGCCCCAGGGCGATACCGGCCAGGACGGAGACCACCAGCGTCACGGAGAGCACCACCAGCGCGGTCAGCAGTCTGCCGCGACCCGCACCGCGACCGTCCGGCTCCTGACGCGGCTCCTCGTGAGGCGTCTCGTCCCGCGAGGGTGCGGTGGTTCCGGGCTCGGCGGAGGGTGTCCCGGATACGGCTTCGGCCATGAAGTCCCTTTGTCCGTACGGCAGTTCGGGCGCGGGCAGCCCCAAACGCCGCCCGCTCACCAGTAGTCGGCCGCGACCGCCTCAGAGTTCCCGCGTATCGGCGGAGAGTTCAGGCCGGGTCCCGCGCACGATCAGCCGCTTCGCGTGGTTGTCGTACGGACCGCCGCCGAAGTCGCCGTAACAGCACACGTCGGTGAAGCCGGCCGCCTCGAACATCGCGCGCAACTCGGCCGCGCTGTAGAGGAAGGAGGTGATCGACGCCTCCCGTGCGATCCCGTCGCGCACGAGCGTCCAGTCGGTGCGCAGCCGCGTCCAGTGGTCCAGCACGGTGTCGCGCTGCACCACGTACGCGCCGCCGTCGAGCTCGACGACCTGGGGTCGGCCGATCCAGCCCGCGAGGACCTCCTTGCCCATCACGTCGACGAGCAACTGGCCACCCGGCACGAGCGAGTCGTACGCGTTGCGCAGCACCCGCTCGTTGTCGTCCGGGGCGTCGAAGTAGCCGAACGAGGTGAAGACGTTGAGCACCACGTCGTACGACCGGGGCTCGACATGCGTCAGCATGTCCGCCCGTACCAGCCGGACTTCGGCCCCGGCCTCCTCGCACACGGCACCGGCCCGCTCCAGCATGACCGGACTGAGATCCACCCCTGTCACCGCGTATCCACGACGGGTCAGAGGCACCAGATACACACCTGGCCCGCAGCACAGGTCCAGTACCCGGCTCCCGGGCGGGAACTCCAGCAGCGGCGACTTGGCGACGACGGACTCCGTCTCCGTACGCCTGCGCCCGGAGAACATGGTCTCGGAGAAGTCCGACCAGAATCCGTCGTCCTCGTACCAGTGCATACAGCTGCAACCTCGATCCAGGGGCCGGACGAGCCGCACACCACACCACAGCGCAACGGCCTCGTCGGTGCGGGGCTTGTTGTTGCAGTGGTCGGACGGGGATGCCCTGGAGTTCCCGACGAGCCGGAGACCAACTCGGAGAAGGGGGACACGACTGTGCCCGTCGGGGGCGGATGGTTCGTCCCCTCCCGACGGGCACAGTGGACGGATCGATCAGGCCTCCGCGCGGCCGCGCATCACCAGCTTCTTGAGGAGCGGCCAGGCCAGCAGCAGCACGATCACCGCGTACACGGTCACCGAGAAAGGCGTGTTGACCAGTCCTGAGACGCTGCCGTCGCTGATCTGCAGGGCACGCCGGAGCTGCTGTTCGGCGTTCGGGCCGAGGATGACGCCGATGACGGCCGGCAGCACCGGAAGCCCGTAGCGCCGCATACCGAAGCCGATCAGGCCGATGATCAGCAGGATCACCAGGTCGATGACCTCGCCGCCGACCGCGTACGCGCCGACCGCCGCGAAGAACATGATCCCCGCGTAGAGGTACGGCCGCGGGATGCGCAGCAGCTTCGCCCACACCGGCGCCAGAGGCAGGTTGAGCGCGAGCAGCAGCACCATGCCGACGAAGAGGGAGGCGATCAGGCCCCACACCAGGTCGGGTTCGCGCTCGAAGAGGAGCGGTCCGGGCTGAATGCCGTACTGCTGGAAGGCGGCCAGCATGACCGCCGCGACCGCCGTGGTCGGCAGTCCCAGGGTCAGCATGGACACCAGCGTGCCCGCCGCCGAGGCGGACGCCGCCGACTCCGGTCCCGCCACACCCTCGATCGCGCCCTTGCCCCAGTCGTCCTTGTGCTTCGACAGGCGCTTCTCCGTGACGTACGACAGGAAGGTGGGGATCTCGGCGCCGCCTGCCGGGATCGCGCCGAACGGGAACCCGATGACCGGTCCGCGCAGCCACGACTTCCAGGTCCGCCGCACATCGGCCTTGCCCAGCCAGGGCCGGCCCACCGGGATCGGCTCGCCCGGGCTGCGCCGCAGATGCGCCGCCACCCACAGGGCCTCGCCGATCGCGAAGAGACCGACCGCCACGATCACCACGTCGATGCCGTCGGCGAGTTGGAGCGAGCCGAAGGTCAGCCGCTGCTGCCCGGTCATCTGGTCGAGGCCGACCAGCCCGATCGTCAGCCCGATCAGCAGGGACGCGAGACCCCGGATACGGGACGAGCCCAGCACGGACGTCACGGCGATGAACGCGAGCACCATGATGGCGAAGTAGTCCGGCGCACCGATGTCCACCGCCAGTTCGGCCACCGTCGGCGCGAGCATCACCAGCAGGATCGTGCCGATCAGGCCGCCCGCGAAGTGGCCGATGGCGGCGGCCGCGAGCGCCTGCGCGCCGCGCCCCGACTTGGCCATCGGGTTGCCCTCCATGGCCGCGACCACGGCCGCGCTCTCGCCCGGCGTGTTCAGCAGGATCGAGGTGGTCGAGCCGCCGAACATCGCGCCGTAGTAGATCCCGGCGAACATGATGAACGCGCCGATCGGATTCAGGCCGTATGTCACCGGCAGCAGCAGGGCGACCGCCATCGCGGGGCCGATACCGGGCAGCACACCGATCGCCGTGCCGAGCAGCACGCCGATGGCGGCCCACAGCAGGTTGATCGGGGTGAGCGCCGTACCGAACCCGTCCATCAGGGAGTTGAGGGCGTCCATGTCACAGCACTCCCATCAGCGGGCCGCCGGGCAGCGGTACTCCGAGCAGGTTGTTGAAGATCACGTACGTGACGAGGGAGAGCACGGCCGCGATGAGCGGGTCCCGATCGAAGCGGCGGCTGCCGAGCGCGAAGGCCGCTCCCCAGAAGAGGAGCGCACCCGCGACGGGGAAACCGGCGGGCTCGATGAGGACGGCCGCGCCCAGGAACACCCCGGCGAGCAGCAACACCGTGCGCCAGTCGGCCGGTTCGGACAGATCGATGTCCTCACCGCCCTCGGCCTCGCCACGGCCGCCGCGCAGTACGTCGACGGCGAGCAGGGCGGCGATGACGAGCAGCCCGATGCCGACCACGATCGGCACGGTCTTCGGCCCGACGGGACCGCGCTGGGTTATCTCGACGTCCATGGTGAGCGCGTCGCCCAGGACGAGTGCGCCGAGGGCCAACAGCAGGACGCAGACACCCAGTTCGGAGTGGTCGCGCAGCCACGAGCGCCGTTCGTCCGCGGGTGGCGTCGGGGAGGCTTCGGTGGTCGGCGTCGTCACAGTCCCAGCTCCTTCAGTACCGAAACCACGCGCTTGTCCTGGGCGTCGAGGAAGTCACCGAACTTCTCGCCGGTGAGGAAGGCGTCGTCCCAGCCGTTCTGCTGCATCGACTTCTGCCACTCGGGGGAGTCGTGCAGCTCCTCGACGAGGCGTACGAGCTTGTCGCGCTCGGCGTCGGACAGGCCGGGCGGGGCCACGATGCCCCGCCAGTTGGTGAAGTCCACGTCGTAGCCGGACTCCTTGAGCGTGGGTGCCTCGGACAGTTCGTCGACCCGCTCCGGGCCGGTGACCGCGAGAATCCGGAGCTCGCCCGCCTTGATCTGGTCGAGGTACTCGCCGACACCCGACACCCCGAAGGCGACCTTGTTGCCGAGGATCGAGGCGAGCAGCTCGCCACCGCCGTCGAAGGGCACGTAGTTGACGTCCTTCGGGGCGATACCGGCGGCCTTCGCCATCAGCATGGGCGCGAGGTGGTCGGGCCCGCCGGGCGAGGAACCGCCGCCCACCGGAAGCTTGCCGGGGTTCTTCTTCCAGGCCTCGACGAGCTGGTCGATCGTCTTGTACGGGGAGTCCTTGCCGACCACCACGACGTCCTGCTCCTCGGTGAGCCGGGCGATCGGGGTGGTGTCGGCGAGAGTCTTGGGCGCGTCGTTGGAGCGGACCGCGCCCACCACACCGAGGCCCATCGACATGGCGAGCTTGCCGTTGCCGTGCTCGCTCACCAGCCGGCTCAGTCCGACGGTGCCGCCGGCGCCGGGAAGGTTGAACACCTCGATGTTGTGCGTGAGTTCGGCGTCCTCGGCGTTCTTCGCGGCCGTACGGGCCGTGATGTCATAGCCGCCGCCGGGCGTGTTGGGGACCATGAAGCGCAGGCCCGGGATCTGCGTGCCCGTCGCGGAATCGCTGCCCGCCGTGAGCAACGGAGGGCCCACGAGCACGAGCACGGCGGCCCCGAACAGGGCGAGGAGGGTGCGCAGGCGCACGAATGCCACCACCTGTCGGTACGTCGATGAGGTCGGGGGAAGCCCTGTGGGGAGGGTGACGTGGGCCACATGTTGCCTGTACGTCGAACGTCTGTCTCTCTTCCGGAACCAACGGAGGTTGTGGTCTTTGTGGCCACCGGCGTGGGTCACGTGCACGGATCGTAGGGTGCCTCGCCTGTCCCGGCTCCCTGCTCACCCCTTTTCCCGGCCACGGGAGGGGTCCATGATGGTGCGACCCCAGGACGAGCCGCCCAACGCCGTGTCGGCCCGAGAGATTGAGTACGTCGTGGTCGCCACCTTCCGCCGTCAGACCCTCGCGGGCGAGATGCTGGTGCTCCAGCTCGCCATCGTCGTGGTGGTGCTGCTGGCCGTCGCCGCGGTGTCCCTCGCGCAGTCGGAGGCGACCTTCAACCGTGTGGAGGGCCGCCGGGTCGCCGCGCTGGCCGAGCAGCTGGCGGCCAACCCCCTGGTCCGCAGCCAGCTCGTACGGCCCGCGCCGCTGGAGGCCCTCGCCCCGCTGGTGAACTCCACACAGACCCAGTCCGGGGTCACCTCCGTGACGGTGACCGACGCCGACGGCCGGATCGTCAGCTCCACGAACCCCACGGCGCTCGGCGACCGACTGGCGCTCGGCGAGGGCGCCGCCGAGGGCCGGGGCTGGTCGGGTTCGCTGACCCTGGACGGCAGCCGCCAGCTCGTGGCCCAGGTGCCGGTACTCGGCGCGACACAGCAGAACCTCGGTCAGTACCTGGGAACGGTGATGATCGGCGAGGCCGACCCGACCGTGTGGCAGCGGCTCAACGGCGCGTCCTCGTACCTGCTCGCCTACCTCGGCATCGCCAGTGGACTCGGCCTGGTGGGCTCCTGGCTGCTGGCCAGACGCGTCAAACGGCAGACCCTGGGCCTCGAACCCCGCGAGATCGCCGGCCTTGCCGAGCACCGTGAGGCGATGCTGTACGGGATCGCCGAGGGCGTGATCGCCCTGGACCCGCAGCACCGGCTCACCCTGGCCAACGACATGGGTCTGCGCCTGCTCGACCTTCCCGAGGACTGCGTGGGCCAGAGCCTGGCCGAGCTCGGCATCGAGGGACGGCTGCGGGACGTCCTGGTGGGCGACCGCAAGGGCGCGCCCCACGAGCGCGACGAGGTCGTGATCAGGCACGGCCGGGTGCTGGTGATGAACCGGATGACCGT
Organism: Streptomyces umbrinus; assembly: GCF_030817415.1. Taxonomy (NCBI): domain Bacteria; kingdom Bacillati; phylum Actinomycetota; class Actinomycetes; order Kitasatosporales; family Streptomycetaceae; genus Streptomyces; species Streptomyces umbrinus. Next base: position 10,723,883 of record NZ_JAUSZI010000002.1, read on the forward strand.
GACCAAGGACGGCCGCCCGCTCGGCTCGGTCACCACCCTGCGCGACCGGACCGAACTGGCGCGGCTGGAGCGGGAGATCGGCTCCTTCCGCAGCTCGTCCGAGCTACTGCGCGCGCAGGCCCACGAGTTCGCCAACCAGCTGCACACCATCTCCGGGCTGATCGAGATCGGCGAGGAGGACGAAGTCGTGTGCTACATCCGCGCGTTGAACCAGCGCCGCCAGTCGCTGGACGTCACCCTCAGCCGCCGAGTCCGTGACACCGCCGTCGCCGCCCTGCTCATGGCGAAGGCGTCACTGGCCGCCGAACGGAAGGTGCGGCTGCGGATCTCCGACAGCACCGCGCTCGACCGGCTCGTTCCCGAGGACGCCGCCGATGTGGCGACCGTGGTCGGCAACCTTGTCGACAACGCCGTGGACGCCGCGTCCGTCGCCGGGGTCGCGGGCGAGGCGGACGGCCACGAGGCCTGGGTCGAGGTCGAACTGAGGCAGGACGCCTCCAGCGTGGAGATCGTGGTCCGCGACTCCGGGCCCGGCGTCGCCCCGGAACTCGCCCGGGAGGTCTTCCTGCACGGCTTCACCACCAAGGCGGCCCAGGAGGGCGAGCGGGGTATCGGCCTGGCGCTCACCCGGCTGGTCTGCGAGCGTCACGGTGGTGAGATCTCGGTGACCAACACCCCCGAGGGGGCCATGTTCACCGCACGCATGACCGTCAGCCACCTCACCGACGCGGTGGCGGAAGGAGCGGCCCGATGAAGGGGATGAAAGGCACGTCGGGCAGGCCGGAAACGCCCCGTGGGCCGGGAACGTCCGTCGCGACCGACACGATCGACGTGCTCGTGGTCGACGACGACTTCATGGTGGCCCGAGTCCACCGCACCTTCGTCGAACGCGTCGAGCCGTTCCGGGTCGTCGGTGTCGCCAACACCGGCGAGCAGGCCACCCGCGCCGTCGACGAACTGCACCCGGACCTCGTCCTGCTCGACCTCTACCTGCCGGACGTCTTCGGCCTCGACGTCATCCCCCGCCTGCGCACCTCCGGCCACGACTGCGACGTCATGGTCATCAGCGCCGCACGGGAGGCCGACACGGTCCGCGGCGCCGTCCGCCACGGCGTCGTCGACTACCTCCTCAAACCGTTCGAGTTCGAGGACCTGCGCGCCCGCCTGGAGCGCTACGCCGTCCAGCGCGGCCGCCTGCTCGCCACCGTCGTGCACGGCCAGGCCGACGTGGACCGGGTCCTGGCCGGAGCGACCGTCCCGGCCTCCGCCGCCGGCACCCTCCCCAAGGGCATGAGCGTCGAGACCGCCGAACTGATCGAACGCACCCTCCGCACCGCCGAGGGCACCCTCTCCGCCGCCGAGTGCGCCACCCTGGCCGGCATCTCCCGCGTCAGCGCCCGCCGCTACCTGGAGCACTTCCACACCATCGGCAGCGCGGACGTGACGTTGCGGTACGGGGCGGCGGGGCGGCCCGAGCGGCGGTATCGGTTCCAGAGGTAGCCGGTTCCGGTGTGGTGCGTCAGACGGCGACGACCGTGACGCCCGCCTCCTCGAACCGTCGCACCATGTCCCCGCTCACCGCCACGTCCGTGACCAGCGTGTCCACGGATTTGGTCGCGCAGATCCGGGCGAAGGCCCGTTGCCCCAGCTTGCTGGAGTCGGCGGCGACGATCACGCGTTCGGCCCGCTCGCAGAGCAGGCGGTTGATCGCGGCCTCCGCCTCGTCGGTCGCCGCCGCGCCGTGGGTCACGTCGAGGGCGACCACGCCGAGGACGGCCACGTCGAGGGTGATCTGGCCGAGCACGCCGTCGGCCAGGGGGCCGACGAGCTCGTAGGACTGGGGGCGGGCGACGCCGCCGGTCAGCACGATCTTGAACTGGGGCCGCACCGCCAGCTCGTTGGCGATGTTGAGGGCGTTCGTGACGATCGTCAGGGCGGGCGATCCGGACGCGAGATCACTGCGTACGGCCAGCGCGCGGGCCACCTCGGTGGTGGTTGTGCCGCCGGTCAGGCCGACCGCCTCGCCGGGCGCGACGAGGTCGGCCACCGCCTTCGCGATGCGCTGCTTCTCGGAGGCGTGGCGGGCCGTCTTGTAGCGCAGCGGCAGCTCGTACGAGACGCCGTGCACGACCGCGCCGCCCCGGGTGCGTACGAGCATCTGCTGCTCGGCGAGCTGGTCGAAGTCGCGCCGGATCGTGGCCGCCGACACCGACAGCTCGGCCGCCGCCTCCTCGACGTCCAGCCGGCCCCGCTCCACGAGCAGCTCCAGCAGTGCCTGCCAGCGGGCGTCGCGCGACATCCGCACTCTCCGTCCGTCGATCCGCGTATTGATCCGAACGATCCGTGCGTCGCTCCGTGCAGCGGCCGTTCCCTGATCTTTCGGCGACCCTAACGCACACCGTTCACCCAGGAATGCTTGATTGTGCTCGAAAGCTGGCTATATCTTGCACGAACAATCATCATGACAGGGAGGTCACGGCGTGAGCCACGTGGAGAACGAGCTGAAGAGCCAGCCCGAGTGCTGGGCGCGGGCCGCGGGGGAGGCCGCGCTCCGCGGGGACGTGCTACCCGCCGCCGGGGAGCGGGTAGCCGTCGTCGGCTGCGGCACGTCGTGGTTCATGGCACAGGCCTTCGCGGTGCTGCGCGAGCAGGCGGGGCAGGGCGAGACGGACGCCTTCGCCGCCTCCGAGTTCCCGCACGGCCGCGCGTACGACCGGGTGGTCGCCCTGACCCGCTCCGGCACCACCACCGAGGTGCTCGAACTGCTCGGCCGGCTGAAGGGGCGTACGCGGACGGTCGCGATCACCGCTGATCCGCGAACTTCCGTGATGGAGGCGGCGGACGACATCGCCGTGCTCGACTACGCCGATGAGAAGTCCGTGGTGCAGACGCGGTTCGCGACCACCGCGCTCACCCTGCTGCGGGCGCACCTCGGGCTGCACGGCGACGCCGTTGTCGCCGACGCTCGTACCGCGCTGGCGGAGCCGCTGCCCGAGGGGCTCGTCGACTGCACGCAGTTCACGTTCCTGGGGCGCGGCTGGAGCGTGGGGCTCGCGAACGAGGCCGGGCTCAAGATGCGTGAGGCCTCGCTCGCGTGGACCGAGGCCTATCCGGCGATGGAGTACCGGCACGGGCCGATCAGCGTGACCACCGCGGGAACCGCGACCTGGATGCTCGGCGACGCACCCGAGGGGCTGGCCCAACAGGTCCGTGACACGGGCGCGTTGTGGGTCGGGGGCACGCTCGACCCGCTCGCCGAACTCGTCCGCGCCCAGCGCCTCGCCGTGGCCGTCGCCGCGGCCCGGGGCCTCGATCCCGACCAGCCCCGCCACCTCACCCGCTCGGTCATCCTCACCACGCCCTGAAGGGGGAGTCCATGTCTCTCGCAGCAGCCGGAGAGCTGGTCGCCCGGGCGGCCGCGTCCCGCACCGCCGTCGCGGCGTTCAACGTCATCACGCTGGAACACGTCGAGGCCGTCGTCGCCGGAGCCGAGGTCGCGGACGCGCCCGTCATCCTCCAAGTCAGCGAGAACGCGGTGAAGTTCCGCGGCGGACGGCTGCTCCCGCTGGCCCACGCCGCGAGCGCCGCCGCCGAACACGCCTCCGTACCCGTCGCGTTGCACCTCGACCACGTCCAGAGCGACGAGCTCCTGAGGCAGGCGGCCGGCGCCGGCTTCAGCTCCGTGATGTACGACGCGGCCCGCCTCCCGTACGCCGAGAACCTCGCGGCCACCCGGGCCGCCACCGACTGGGCGCATGCCCAAGGACTGTGGATCGAGGCCGAGTTGGGCGAGGTCGGCGGCAAGACGGGGCAGCCGCCGCTGGACGCCCACGCGGCGGGTGCCCGTACCGATCCGGCCGAGGCGCGCGCCTTCGTCGCCGACTCCGGCGTGGACGCCCTGGCCGTGGCCGTCGGCAGCACACACGCCATGACCACCCGCACCGCCGCCCTCGACCACGACCTCCTCAAACGTCTCGCCGCGGCCCTCGACGTGCCGCTCGTGCTGCACGGCTCGTCCGGTGTGCCGGACGCCGAGCTGAGAGCGGCCGTCGCGGGCGGCATCACGAAGGTGAACGTCGGCACCGCGCTCAACATCGCGATGACCGGTGCGATCAGGGATTACCTCACCGCCCATCCCGAGGCGGTCGACTCCCGCAAGTACCTGACCGTGGGACGGGCGGCGATGGCGGAGACGGTGACCCGGATCATCCGAGTCCTGGGCACCACCGGCTGACACCTCAGCCCGCGTCCACGAGCTTCTCGAAGAAGAACTCGTGCTTGAGGAACGACACGTCGTACTCGCTCCCCGGGTACGGCGGGATCAACTGGGCCGCCTGGAACAGCCGCCAGCCGTCCCGAAGGGCGTCCACCCCGGACTTGTACGGGGGTTCGTCACTGTCGCCGGTGGTGGGCGACGTGCGCCCCGTGCCGTCGTACACCGACCAGCCGACCACCGGCGAGTCCAGTGCCGACGTGGCGAGATAGAGCACCAGAACCTGCTGACGGGTTGTCATGCGACCCTCTCCTGAGGGCGGTTGGAGACGCGCGTCACCCAGTGCTCCAGGTCGAAGGACTCGTCGCCGGTCAGGGACCGCCACAGCAGCACGCGGTTGTAGATCTCCAGCCGGCCGGTGGCGGGCTCGTACCAGGGGAAGGTCGTCGAGAGCTCCTCCGCCACCCGGGGATCACCGAGGGCCGAGGTGTCCCAGAGCCGTCGCTGCCGTACGGTCGGATTGAAGCGGATCTTGAACATGTACCGCACCGCGTCGCTGTCGTTGCGCCGCCCGCCGTGCCACAGGCCGTGGTGCAGAAACACCACGGTGCCGGCCGGGCAGACGAGCCGGGACTGGCCGAGCAGGTTCTGATAGCGGCCGGTGTCCGTTTCGTTCGTGCGCCGCAGATGGCTGCCCGGCACGCTGAGGGTGCCGCCCATGTCGAGGGTCACGTCCTGCGGGTAGTACATCAGCTGGACGTCGAAGGCATCGGTGCGTACGTCGATGATCGCGTCGCCGTGCAGCGGCTGCGCCGCCCCCTCGCGGGGCTCACGGACGTGCACCGCGTGGTGGTCGACGCGCGGGTCCGGTCCGACGAGGCTGCGCAGGGCCCCGGCCACGGCCGGGATGTCGAGGAGCCGCCGGGCGAAGGAGCCCTCGGGGTAGGCGTCCGCCACCGCGCTGCCGTAGGGCACGCCCGGGACGCCCCGACCCAGGAACCCGATCGCCTCGGCGTTCATCTCCGCCGGCACCACCGCGTCGAGGCGCAACGAACCGTGGGCCACGAAATGCGCCATCCGCACCGAGCTCAACAGCGGAGGGACAGGGAGAGGGGCAAGGGCGGCGGGAGGGAGAGGCGGCGGGGGATGCTCGGGATTCGTCATGGTCCGAACGTACGGAGCGGGGCCCGTCCGGCGCGTTGGCCCGTTTCACCACCGCTGGTAGTTTTTCACCATGCGGGAGACGGAGATCCACCTCGGGGAGCCGCCCGTCGTCGCCAACGCGGGCGTCGGCGTGCACGGCGTCGCGAGCCGTACGGACGTCTTCCGGCTGCCGGAGCTGTGGCAACTGCATCTGTACCAGTACGAGGCCGAGCTGACCGTCGACGGCACGGCGCACGTCATCCGCCCCGGCCGAGTCAGCCTCGTACCGCCCGGCGCGACGGTCCGTTACCGCTACCGGGGCCGCTCGGAACACCTGTACGCGCATCTGCGCATCGCCCCCGCAGGGTCGCCGCGCACCGTGCCCGTGATGCAGGACGCCGGACCCGAACTGCCCATGCTGACCGGGCTGTTGCTCCAGGCGGTCGCCTCCGTGCCGGGCGAGCCGGAGCGAACCAGGGCGGAGATCTGGACCGCCCTGTGGCGCATCGCCCATCTCGCTCCGGCGGCCGAGCGGCCCGGACCGCACCCCGCCGTCACCGCCGCGATCGCCTACGTCGAGGCGAACCTCGCCGCCCCGCTCACCGTGCCCGCCGTGGCCCACGCCGCGGGCGTCTCGCACAACCACCTGACCCGGCTCTTCCGCGCCACCACGGGAGGCACCGTCGTCGCGTACATCCGGCGCCGCAGGCTCGACCGCGCCCACCACCTGCTGCGGGCCTCGACCCTGTCGATCCCGGCGGTCGCCGCGTCGGTCGGCATCCCCGACCTCCAGGCCTTCAACAAGGCGTGCCGACGAGAACTGGGAGCGTCCCCGCGAGCCCTGCGCGGCGAGCCGAGCGCCGCCTGAGCCCCATCGCGCGCCTGCCGCCTGCGAACGCCCCTCAGGACTCCGCGGACTCCTTGACAGCCTTCAGAACCACGAACTTCGCGTCGCTCGCGACCAGTCGGCTGTTGCCGAAGAGACGGCGCAGCTTCACGTGGTAGCCGAGATGGCGGTTGCCGACGACCCACAGCTCGCCACCCGGCCGCAGCGCCCGGCGTGCCCCGGTGAACATCCGCCAGGCGGTGGCGTCGGACGTCGCCTGGTGCGAGTGGAAGGGCGGATTGTTGAGTACGAGGTCGACGCTCGCGTCCGGAACGCCCTCCAGCCCGTCGCCGACGCGGAACTCCGCCTTGCCGTACTCCACCGTGTCGTCGGTGTTCGCCCAGTACGTCGCCTCCGCCGAGGTCACCGCCTGGTACGACTCGTCCAGGAACAGCGTCTCGGCCCGAGGCCGCGCCAGCGCCATCGCCGTACCGACGACTCCGTTGCCGCAGCCCAGGTCCACGACGCGCTCGGCCCCGCCCTCGTACGGCAGGTGCTGGAGGAAGAACCTGGTGCCGATGTCGAGTCGCTCGGCGCAGAAGACGCCCGCGTGGTTGACGACCTTACGGCCGGAGGCGGGACCGATTCCCTCGGGCAGCGTGTAGCTGTGCGGCCACGGGTTGGCCTGTCTGGTGATCCCCGGATTCGGCGTGCAGAAGATCAGCCGGGCCTTCTTCTCGGCCAGCGAGGTCCGGGTGGGGCCGATGATCCGCTCGAAGAGCTTCAGCGTGGAGGTGTGGATCTCCTTCACCATGCCGGTGCCGATGACGACCGTCCCCTCGTGCACGGCGGGCGCCAGGCGCAGCAACTGGTCCTCCAGGAGCGCGAGGCTCTTAGGCACCCGCACCAGCAGCACGTCGACGCGGTCGACCGGCGGGTCCTGGGTGGTGAGGAGGCGTACGGAGTCCTGGTCCGCGCCGTTGCGCGCCAGATTGGCGCGGGTCGCCTCCCGGGTGAGGAACGAGTCGGTGATCTGCACCGGCCGGTGCGCCTGAAGGGCTGTGGTGAGGGCACCCCACCGGTCGCCGACCACGACCACCGTGCCGTCGAGTGCCTGGTCGCCGTCCGCGAGATGCTTCAGCAGATACTCGTCGGAGGCGTCCCACGCTCGGAGCTGGTCACGGGAGTCCTCGGGGAAGCGGGCCAGCTGCAGCTCGGCCGAGGGGGTCGTCATACGGTCGGTCATTGAGTCCAGGCTATCCGAGGCGCAGCTCAGGGGGTTCCCGGCGTCCATCGGGGGCCGTGCGCGAGGATGGGAGCCATGGACGCCGAGTTGTTCCCCCGCGCCCGTACGGAGATCGCGCCGGGCGCCGTGCACCTGCCGGACTGGCTGAGTCCCGCGCGCCAGAGCGAGCTCCTCGACGCCTGCCGTGCCTGGGCACTCCCGCCCGCGGGGCTGCGCACGGTCCGCACACCGGGCGGCGGCACGATGACGTCCCGGCAGGTCTGCCTCGGCTGGCACTGGTACCCGTACGGGTACGCGCGCGCGGTCGTCGACGGGGACGGGACGCCGGTGAAGGAGTTCCCCGAGTGGCTGGGGGAGCTGGGGCGCCGGGCAGCCACCGACGCGCTCGGACCGGAGGCGGCCACGACGGCGGCGTACGACATCGCACTGATCAACTTCTACGACGCCGACGCCCGCATGGGCATGCACCGCGACAGCGACGAGAAATCCGACGCCCCGGTGGTGTCGCTGAGCCTCGGCGACACCTGCGTCTTCCGCTTCGGCAACACTGGGTCGCGGACCCGCCCCTACACCGACGTGGAACTGCGCAGCGGCGACCTGTTCGTGTTCGGCGGCGCCGCCCGGCTCGCGTACCACGGGGTGCCGCGCGTGCACGCGGGCACGGCGCCACCAGAGTTGGGCCTGACCGGCCGCCTGAACGTCACGTTGCGGGTGAGTGGCCTCTAGGCCGGTGGGTTCATCCGGCTCGTCCGGCTTCGTTGAGGTCGTTGCCCTGGCCACGGGACGACCGGATCATGGGAGACTCGCCCTCATGAGCGGCAATGCGGCCCCCAGAGCGGCGGGAGAAGGAAGCACCAGGACACGCCTGGACCGGGGGCGGGGTGCGCTGGGGCCCGCCCTGGAACTCGTGCACACCGGACGCGCGCCCACACGGGCCGTACTCACCGCAGAGCTCGGCGTCACTCGAGCGACCGCAGGCGCGGTCGCCGCGGAACTCGAAGCGCTCGGACTGATCCACGTCGACGCGCGCCCCGGCGCGGCCGCCGGCTCGCAGGGCCGCCCCTCGCACCGTCTCGAACTCGCCGAGGACGGCCCCGTGGCCCTCGCCGCCCAGGTGCACGCCGACGGCTTCCGCGCCGCCCTGGTCGGCCTCGGCGGCCGTCTCGTCGCGACCGCCCCCGGCTGCGAGACAGTCGACGCCGACCCGGCCAAGGTGCTCGGCTCGGTCGTCGAGGCGGGCGCCGAACTGCTCCGGGAGACCGGACGCCGCTGCGTGGGCGCGGGCCTCGCCGTACCGTCGGCCGTCGCCGAACCCGAGGGCACCGCCCTCAACCCCCTCCACCTGGCCTGGCCCGCCGGCGCACCCGTACGGGAGATCTTCGCGGAGCGCGTCCGCGCCGCCGGGATCACCGGGCCGGCGTTCGCGGCCAACGACGTCAACCTCGCCGCACTCGCCGAGCACCGCCACGGCGCGGGCCGCGGCTCCCGCGACCTGCTGTGCGTGGCGACCGGACACCGAGGAGTCGGCGGCGCGCTCGTCCTCGACGGGCGTCTGCACATGGGCAGTTCTGGGCTCGCGCTGGAGGTCGGACACCTCACCGTCAATCCGGAGGGGCGCCCCTGCCACTGCGGCAGTCGCGGCTGCCTGGACGTCGAGGCGGACCCGCTGGCGTTCCTGACGGCGGCGGGCCGCGACCCCGGCCCCGAGGTGTCGCTGCTCCAGCAGTCCAACGACCTGATCCGCAACCAGTACGCCGACCCGACCGTACGCACGGCCGTCGAGGCCCTCATCGACCGGCTCGGCCTGGGCCTCGCGGGCCTGGTCAACATCCTCAACCCGGACCGCATCATCCTCGGCGGGCTGCACCGAACCCTCCTCGACGCGGACCCCGAGCGGCTGCGCGCCGTGGTGGCCGACCGGAGCCTGTGGGGCCAGAGCGGCGGCGTCCCGATCCTCGCCTGCACGCTGGACCACAACAGCCTGGTGGGAGCGGCCGAGCTGGCGTGGCAGCCGGTCCTCGACGACCCGATCGCGGCGCTGGCCCAGGTGTGACACCTGTGGCCCCTTCAGGGGCGCGGGGAACTGCGCGACCAGCCGCAACCAGTCCGCAGCCGAAGAACGCACACGCAGTACCCGCGCTCGCACGAACACACTCGCAGCGGACCCCTCACCACTCGACAGCGAAGGCCAGTCCGGGGTTGACCGTCAGAACCCGCTCCACCAACGCCGCCCCCAGGGCGAGTTCGAGCCGAGGGCGAACCCGACGCAGCAGATACGGCATGCCGGGGCCGCCGTCGACCGATCGGGCCCCGGCCGTCGTCGTGTCCCCGCCGAGCAGCAGCCGATCCCCGAACCCGGCCTCGGCGAGGGCCCGTACGGCATCGGGCATCCGCCAGTCCGTCGCGTGGTTCGCCCGTGAGGGCCCGTCAAAAGCCAGATAGGCACCGGCCTCCGCGGCCTGCCGGTGCACCATCAGATCAGGCGAGCGGTTGAGGTGCCCGAGGATCACCCGGTCCGGCGGCACCCCCAACTCACCGCACAGCAGGTCGAGTACGTCGAGCGCGCCCGTACCGAGTTCCAGATGTACGGCGATGGGCGCCCCCGTCGCGTGATGCGCCTCGGCCGCCGCGGTCATCGTCCAGCGGGCGTGCGCGTCGAGGGCGTGGAAGCCGCCGGCGACTTTGATGAACCCCGCCCGGACCCCTGACGTGGCCAGGCCCTCCGTCAGCTCGGCCACGAAGAGGTGCGCGAGACCGTTCCGTAGTCGGTCGATCAACTCGGGGGCGTAGTGGGCGGCTTGGTGCAGTCCGGTGGCGGCCACGATGTGGACCCCGGTGGCGCGGGAGAGCAGCGGAAGATCGGCGGCCCGCCGCCCCAGCCCGTACGGCGTCCACTGCACGACGCTTCCGCCGCCCGCCTCGCGGAACGCCACCAGCTCGGCCGTCGCCGCGGACGCGTCACGCAACTCCTGACCAGGGAGTCGCGGACTGCTGAGGAAGAGATGGTCGTGCGCGTCGCACACCCCCAACTCCGTTGGGAGGACGTCACCGAGAACCGTCCGCACGGTACCGGCCGCACGGACCGGACGCGCCCCAGGCGCCGCCGCAGGCGTCGTGTTCACCACTGCCGCCCCCGCCGGAGCCGGTCACGCTCCGGCGCCGAGAGATGCAGCACCCGGTACACCTCACCGGCCGCCTTGGGCGGGTCATGGGCCCAGAGCGAGAAGTGCACGACCTCCCAGTGACGCGGGTCGACGGCGACAGCGGCACAGACGACTCCGTCCAGCGAGGCCAGCCGCCCGGTCACCCGCATCGCCTCCTCCGTCACCTCGGCGAGCGGTGCCCCCTCCGGAATGCTCACGCGCCGACGCACCGCGACCTCGGGTGTGGCACCGGCGGCGTTCCCGTCCTCGTACGCGAGACCCGTCCAGTGCTGCACCTCAGGGCGCCCGAAATCGTTCACGAGGCCCTGGAATCCCGGCCCCCAGAGGAAGGAGTTCATGCCTTCCGGCGTGTGCCACAGATAGAACGGCGCGTACTGGTTGACCTGGGAGCCGTGCACTCCGCGTTCGCGCAGCAGGTAGGCCTTGAGGCCGAGTCCGTCCCAGCCGTCGAGCAGATGTCCGACGCGGGCGACCCGGCCGCGGATGATGTCCATGTCGTAGTCGGCGGGCAGGTTTATCTCGTACTGCATGGCGTGCATCGATGCCTCCAACGGCTCACGGCTGACGGCTCACGGGTTGACGGTTCAACGGCCGCAACCGGCTTTCGTCGGCTCTAACCGTCCGTAGGTGCAGGGGAGTTGAGGGCCAGCAGCGACAGCAGTCCGCGAACTCCCGTGTCGAACGCGGCGGTCGAGCCGGAGGCGCGCGCCAGCACATAGCCGCCCTGGACCGTGGCGACGATCGTCGCGGCGATCTCCTCGCCGTCCAGCGAGGGCGCGAACTCGCCCCGCTCCTGCCCCTCCTCGACAAGCCCCGCGAGCCGCTCGCGCAGCCAGTCCAGCGTCTCGTCGACGGGCGCGCGCAGCTCCTCGCTCGCGATGACGTCCGGGTCCATGGTCAGCCGCCCGATCGGGCAGCCGCGCAGGACATCGCGCTCACGACGCAGATACGCCTCGACACGCTCGTACGGAGAACCCGGGCCGCCGAGTACTCCCTCGGCGGTAGCGCGCATCTCCTCCGCCGTACGCCGGATCGCGGCGAGTGCCAGATCGGGCTTGCCCGCGAAGTGGTGGTACATGCTGCCCTGCCCCGCCCCGGCCTGCTGCTGGATCGCCTTCGGGCTCGTGCCCACGTACCCCCGCTCCCACAACAGCTCGCGCGTGGCCTCGATCAACCGCTCCGGAGTGCTCATGAAATCACTGTACATACTAGTAGGTACAGAATCGAGAGGGCAGCCGAGGGAGCAGCGGAGCACCCCGTTCCTACTCCCGCGGAGGTACGCGTACTGCCGCTGGCCGTACGACGACCCGGACCCCCTCCCGGCGCGAGTCTCGAAGCATCACCGGAACACCCACCGAGGAGATGACTTCAGATGCAGACCCTGGCGCACTGGGACGGCGGGCCCGGCCCGTGGATCCTTCTCTTCCCGCTGATCTGGGCGGCCGTCGTGATCGGCGTCGTGACCGTCCTCCGCCGTACCGTCTGGCGCGGCCGTCGTGGCCCGTGGCGCGGTATGGACCGCACCGCGATGGACGTCCGCCCGACCGGCGACTCGCCGATCGCGATGCTCGGCCGGCGCTTCGCCTCCGGCGAGATCGACGAGGACGAGTACTGGCGTCGGCTCTCCGTCCTGGACGAGCAGTTCGGACGCACCGACCTCGGTCGTACGGGTATGGGCAAGGGCGGTGCGGCATGAGCACCGCGACCGCCACGAAGGCCACGCGGACCGCGGCACGTGTCGCCGACGCCGTGAAGGTGTACGGCAGCGGCGACACCGCCGTCCGGGCCCTGGACGGGGTGAGCGTCACCTTTCGGGCCGGACGCTTCACCGCGATCATGGGGCCCTCGGGCTCCGGCAAGTCCACCCTGATGCACTGCGCGGCCGGCCTGGACACCCTCACCTCGGGCGCGGCGTTCATCGGCGACACCGAACTGAGCAGCCTCGACGACCGCCGCCTCACACTGCTGCGGCGCGACCGCATCGGCTTCGTCTTCCAGGCCTTCAACCTGGTACCGACGCTGACCGTCGCGGAGAACATCACGCTGCCCATGGACCTCGCGGGCCGCCGGGGCGACGCCTCGTCGCAGGAGTGGATCGACGCGCTGGTCGATGTCGTCGGACTGCGCGACCGGCTGCACCACCGGCCCTCCGAACTCTCCGGCGGCCAGCAGCAACGCGTGGCCGTGGCAAGGGCGTTCGCCGGACAGCCCGACGTCGTCTTCGCCGACGAGCCCACCGGCAACCTCGACTCGCGCTCCGGCGAGGAGGTCCTGAACCTTCTCGGCCGGGCCGTACGCCAGATGGACCGCACGGTCGTCATGGTTACCCACGACCCGGTCGCCGCCGCACATGCCGATGAGGTCGTCTTCCTCGCCGACGGCCGACTCGTCGACCGGATGGAAGCCCCCACGGCCGACAAGGTCCTGGACCGCATGAAGGCCTTCGACAGCAAGGGGGCGCCGCCGTCATGAACGCCTTCGACAGCAACAGCAACAGCAAGGGAGCGCAGTCGTCATGAACGCCTCCGTGCGCATCAGCGTCTCGTCCCTGCGCGCCCACAAGCGCCGCTTCGCCGGTACGTTCCTGGCGGTGCTCCTCGGTGTCGCCTTCCTGGCCGGCACCCTCGTCATGGGCGACACCCTGCGCGCCAGCTTCGACACGATGTTCGGCAACGCCACGAGCGGCACCGACGCCGTCGTCCGCAGTGCCGGCACCATCACCACGCCGGGCGAGAACCAGGGCGTACGGCAGCCCGTCGACACCGACCTGGCGACGGCCGTCGAGAAGGCTCCGGGGGTCGCGGCCGCCGAGCCCGACATCCAGGGTGCAGGACAGCTCGTCGGCGCCAACGGCAAGCCCATCGGCGGCCAGGGCCCGCCCACCCTCGCGGGCAACTGGATCGACGACCCGAAGCTCAACTCGTACCAACTGGCCGAAGGCCGCGCCCCATCGAAGTCCGGCGAGGTCGTCGTCAACCGCGGTGCCGCCGAGAAGGGCGACCTGAAGATCGGCGACACGACGACCCTGCGGACGCCCGACCCGGTCAAGGTGACCATCGTCGGCCTGGCGACCTTCGGTGGCGAGGACGGCATGGCCCAGGTGACCTACACCGGCATGACGCGGTCCGACGCCGAGAAGTACCTGACCGCGAAGCCCGGCGAGGCCGCGAGCATCCTGGTGCGGGCCGGGCCCGGCACCGGTCAGCAGGAACTCGTCGACGCCCTGACTCCCGTACTGCCCAAGGGGGTTGAGGCGATCACCGGCCAGGAGCTGGCCGCGGAGAACACCGACATGATCTCCGGCCAGTTCCTGTCGCTCTTCACCACCTTCCTGCTGGTGTTCTCCGGTGTGGCGCTGCTGGTCGCGACCTTCTCCATCCACAACACCTTCGCGATCGTCGTCGCCCAACGCACCCGCGAGAACGCCCTGTTGCGCGCTCTCGGCGCCTCACGCCGGCAGGTCACCGCGTCGACCCTGGTCGAGGCGAGCGTCGTCGCCGTGGTCGCGTCCGCCGCTGGGCTCGCGGGCGGCATCGGAATCGCGGCGGGACTCCAGGCACTGTTCCCGGCCATCGGATTCCCGTTCCCCGAGGGCGACTTGGTGATCAGCGGACTGTCCATGACCCTTCCGCTCGCGGTCGGTATCGTGGTCTGCATCGGCTCCGCGCTGCTGCCCGCAGTACGCGCCGGGCGCACCGCACCACTGGCAGCCCTGCGGGAGACGGCCGTCGACCAGTCCGGCGCGTCCCGCACCCGCGCCGTGGTGGGCACCGGTCTCGCGGCGCTGGCGGTCGCCGTCACGCTGACCGGCGTCATCGTCAGCCCGTCCCTGTGGCTCGCGGGAATCGGCGCGATCCTGGCGCTCGCCGCCTTCGTGGTCCTCGGCCCGGTCGCCTCGACCACCGCCGTACGTGTCCTCGGCAGCCCGCTCGACAGGCTGCGTGGAGTCACCGGCGGCCTGGCCAGGCGCAACGCCCTGCGCAGCCCCAAGCGGACCGCGGCCACGGCCAGCGCGCTGATGATCGGCGTCGCCGTCGTCTCCTTGTTCACCGTCTTCGGCGCCTCGCTGAAGGCCACCATGGACCAGACGGTGTCCCGGTCCTTCGCGGGCGACGTCGCGGTGAGCACCCCGTCGTTCGGCGCGGGCGGCAGCGGACTGAGCCCGCGGCTCGCCCCCGCGATCGCCGAGCGGCCCGAGGTCGACACGGCGGTCGGACTCGGCCGCGGTGTCGCCGAAGTCGACGGCAAGGGGCGGGCGTTGACCGTCACCGACCCGGTCGCGCTGGAGCGCACCTTCGACCTCGGCGACGTACAGGGCTCGATGCGCGACCTCGGCGACGACGGCATCGCCATCACCGAGAACGAGGCCGACAAGCAGGGCCTCAAGACCGGCGACACCGCCCGACTGGCCTTCACCGACGGCAAGAAGCAGACCTTCACGGTCCGCGCGGTCTACGGCCGGTCCGAGCTCGCGGGCGACTACGTCATCACCCGCGACGCCTGGGCCCCGCACCGCACCCAGGACTCCGACACGCTCGTGGCCGTCACCTTCAAGGACGGCGTGAGCGCGGCCGACGGGAAGGCGGCGGTGGAGAAGGTCGCGACGGCGTACGGCAATCCGGAGGTGCAGACCCGCGACGAGTACGCGCAGTCCTCGGCCGGCGGCATCGACATGATGCTCACCCTGGTCTACGCGCTCCTCGCGCTCGCGGTGCTCATCGCACTGCTCGGCATCGCCAACACGCTGACCCTCGCGGTCCACGAACGCACCCGCGAACTCGGCCTGTTGAGGGCCGTCGGGCAGACAAGGGCGCAACTGCGGGCCATGGTCCGCTGGGAGTCAGTGCTGGTCGCCGCGTTCGGCACGGTGGGCGGACTCGCACTCGGCGGATTCCTCGGGTGGGTGCTCGTCAAGGCATCCGACGGAGCGTCCGACAGCGCCTTCGCCTTCGCGATGCCGCCGTTCCAGCTCACCGTGGTGGCCCTCGTGGGGGTCGCGGCCGGAGCCCTCGCGGGCCTGCGCCCGGCCCGGCGGGCGGCACGCCTCGACGTACTGCGCGCCATCGCCACCGAGTAGACGGGTGGGCGTGCCGGCTCCGTCGCATGGACGGACCGGTACGCCCTCGCCACCGAGTGGACCGAACAACGGGCCTTCGCCACCGAGCGGCGGACCTTCGCCAACGATCGGCGGACCTTCGCCACCGAGCGGCGGACCTTCGCCAACGATCGGCGCAGGAGGCCCCGGTCACCGCCCGGTCAGCCGGCAACGGCCGACCGGGCGGGAGCGTGTCCGGTGCTGAGCGTGCCGGCGGCGTGCTCCACCTCCGCGAAACTGCGCGCGGGCGACTCGGCGGCCGCGCCGTACGGAGGACAGGCCGGCAGACCCGCCGTGGCGGAGGCGGCCGGAAGAGTGAACCACACGACCTTGCCCGACTCGCCGTCCGGCCGCACACCCCAGCTCTCGCTGAACGCGGCGACCATCGCGAGACCGCGTCCGCAGGTCGCGGAGGAGTCGGCCTCCCGCACCTCGGGAAGGCGCGGGTCGTTGTCGTGCACCGAGACCGTGAGCCGGTCGAGCAGCAGCTCGATCTCCACGGTGCACAGCTTGTCGGGCACGGCGTGCCGGTGGACGTTGGTCAACAGCTCCGTCACACCGAGCGCGGCCCGGTCTATCAACGGATCGAGATGCCAGTAGCGCAACTGCGCAGATACGATTCTGCGGACCTGGCCGATCCGCGACGGCAGGGCTTGGAGCTCCACCGTGCAATGCCTGCTTGGCTGGCTGATCACGGCTGCGACTCCCCGAATTGAGGTCCGGAAGAAGACGGAGTACGGATCCAGCGGGCGGCCTGAGTGCAAACGACCGCCCGCGGTTGGTGCCCGGCGGGCTGGTTCGCAGCGTTATCGCCGGTAAACCCAGAGTGACGTGAGAACAGCGTGACGCAGGAGGTGCGGTCTCGCAACTCGCGGTGTCCGCGGCGGTGTCCCTGGTGACCGGCCCGGCAACGGGAGGGCGCTCAGCGCCCGCGCCCCGCCGCCTTGCGCACGGCCTCGATGAACCGGCTGGCAGCCGGTGGACCCGGTTCCCCCGGAGCCGGGTCGTGGTCCCTCAGTGTGAGCAGATAGCGCGTGCCGTTGACGTCCGCCATGGCCCGGTCGTCATGGGCGAACCAGGGCTTCGACGCCCGGACCGCCTGCACCGGCGCGCTGTCGATCTCGCTGCCGTAACTGGTGAGCAACTCCAGCCTGCCGTCGCTGATCCGGACCTGTCCGGCCCGGGTGAGCGAACGCAGCCTCTTTCCGATCCGCACGCCCGTGGCCGTGAACTCCGGCTCCGCCATGTGCCCCGCCCCCTTGTGCGCTTCGGCCCGTGTGTTTCGGTCCTGCCAGGCCTGCTTCGGTCCGGCCACGCCGCGACCCGGGTGGATCCCGCTCCAGTGTGCGTCCCCGCCCGGAGCGGCGTCCCATGCGGTGCAGTCTGCCCGCCTTCGGTGTCGAGCACCAGTGCGCATGACGACGTCACGGGTGCTCTCCGGCGCACTCGCGCGAATGCGCCCCCCCATCGCCCGACGCGGGCTGCGCCAGGGGTTCCTTTGAGGTGCTCAAAGGTGTGTTTATGCAGGTGAGAAGCGTGCGGAAGGTGCATATGATCGAGGTGTCCGATCGCGTGAACCGGCGTCGGCACAACCGAAGGAGCCCCGCCGTGACCACCCCACAGCAGGCCCGCACCCATGAGCCGATGGCCACGCTCGATGTCGATCACAGCGACGCGGAGTACCGGCACTGGCTCAAAGAAGCCGTACGGAAGGTCCAGGCCGACTCGAACAGATCGGCAGACACCCACCTCCTGCGCTTCCCGCTGCCCGAGAAGTGGGGCATCGACCTCTACCTCAAGGACGAGTCCACCCACCCCACCGGCAGCCTCAAGCACCGCCTGGCCCGCTCACTGTTCCTGTACGGCCTGTGCAACGGCTGGATCCGCCGCGACCGCCCCGTCATCGAGGCGTCCAGCGGCTCCACCGCCGTCTCCGAGGCCTACTTCGCGAAGCTGATCGGGGTGCCCTTCATCGCTGTCATGCCCCGCACGACCAGCCCCGAGAAATGCCGCCTGATCGAATTCCACGGCGGACAGTGCCACTTCGTGGACGACCCGCGGACGATGTACGAGGAGTCGGCGGCCCTCGCGGCCGACACCGGCGGGCACTACATGGACCAGTTCACCTACGCGGAGCGGGCCACCGACTGGCGCGGCAACAACAACATCGCCGAATCGATCTACCGCCAGTTGGAGTTGGAGCGCTACCCGGAGCCGGCCTGGATCGTCGCCACGGCAGGCACGGGCGGTACGTCGGCGACCATCGCCCGGTACGTGCACTACATGCAGCACAACACCCGTATCTGTGTGGCCGATCCGGAGAACTCCTGTTTCTTCGAGGGCTGGACCACGGGCGACGCGGACGTCACCACCGACTGCGGGTCGCGCATCGAGGGCATCGGCCGACCGCGGATGGAACCGAGCTTCGTGCCGGGAGCCATCGACCGGATGATGAAGGTGCCGGACGCGGCGAGTGTGGCCGCCGTGCGGGCGCTGGAGGCGGCCATCGGACGCAAGGCGGGGGGCTCGACCGGGACGGGGTTGTGGAGTGCGCTGAAGATCGTGGCGGAGATGGTGGGTGCGGGGCGGACGGGGAGTGTGGTGACTCTGTTGTGCGACCCCGGGGATCGGTATCTGGACAAGTACTACTCGGATGAGTGGGTGGCCGGTCAGGGGCTGGACATCGAGCCGTACGCTGCCGCGATCGAGTCGTTGTTGGCCACGGGGGTCTGGCCGGATTGAGGAGTTCGCTGGGCGTGCAACCGCGTCTGAGGGCTGTCTGTGGCTGGTCGCGCCCACGCGGCGGAGCCGCATGATGTAACAGCCCCGCGCCCCTTCAGGGCGCGTGCGTGGAGCTCAGTTTCCGGTCCAGCTTCGTCACCGCGTCGCGGAACGCCCTGCCCAGGCCCGCGCGGCCCAGCTTTATCGCGAAGCGGAACGGGGCGGTTCCGTCGGCGGCCCAGGTCCACTGGACTCTCGTACCCGTGCCGTCCCGGGTGAGGCGCCACTCCTCGACGAGGGCGCGGGTGCCGGGAGCGTTCGTCACGTCGACGCGGTACGTGTAGACCTCGGAGGGCTCGGCCGCGAGGATCGTCTCCTCGAAGCGTGTTCCGCCCTTCAGCCGGACCTGCCGCCCGGTCCCGTCCTCGGTCGGGCGGGCCGTTCTCACCGCAGAGAACCACTCGGGCCAGTCGGCCACGTCCTCGGCCAGCGCGCGATAGACGGTCTCGGGGGACGAGGCGATCCCTCTCGCGAACACGAGGCGCAGGGGAGCGGTCTCGACGAAGTCGAGTCCCACCGGACGCAGTCGGTGTGCCATGTACGGACCCCCTCGCGGGAACAACTCGCGGGAACAGACGGGGAACCAATCCGAACGCAGCCCCGCAACGCGGCGGTTGACGAGGCATCGTCACCATAGCTGGCGGCCCGTCAGCTGTCTGTACCGCCCACCGATGCCCCGCCGCTGTCAGACGTCCGCAGTCGTCAGTCGTCAGACGTCCGTCTCCGTCAGGCGTCCGTCTCGCTCTCGTCCTCGAGCTCGCCCGCCACCACCAGCCGCCGCAGATGCTCGGAGATCTCCGCGCGCGCCCCGGAGGGCAGCCCGTCGTCCGTGACCAGAGTGTCGATCTGTTCCAGCGCGGCGAACGAACTCAGACCCACCGTGCCCCACTTGGTGTGGTCCGCGACCACGACGACACGCCGTGCCGACTGGACGAGCCGCCGGTTGGTCTCGGCCTCCGCCAGGTTCGGCGTGGACAGGCCGGCCTCCACCGATATGCCGTGCACACCCAGGAACAGCACGTCGAAGTGGAGCGCCGCGATCGCCTGGTCCGCGACCGGCCCCACCAGCGAGTCCGACGGCGTGCGCACGCCACCGGTCAGTACGACCGTCGCCGCCCCCTGCCGCTGTCCCGAGGTGCGCTGCGCCGCGTGGAAGACATCGGCCACCCGCACCGAGTTGGTCACGACCGTCAGATCCGGCACGTCGAGCAGCTGGTGGGCGAGCGCGTAGGTCGTCGTGCCGCCCGACAGGGCGATCGCCGTGCCCGGTGCGACCATCGCCGCGGCGGCTCGAGCGATGTCCTCCTTGGCGGACAGCTCAAGACCCGACTTGGCCTCGAAGCCCGGCTCGTGCGTGCTCGCCTCGACCACCGGGACCGCTCCGCCGTGCACCTTCTCCACCACGCCCTGGCGGGCGAGCGCGTCGAGATCGCGGCGGACCGTCATGTCCGACACGCCTAGTTTCCTGGTGAGTTCGTTGACGCGGACACCGCCGCGCCGCCGGACCTCGTCGAGGATCAGAGCGCGCCGCTGCTCCGCGAGGAGGTTCTGATTCTCACTCACGTCCGCTCCGGTTCCCTTCGCCTCGACACGTCCGGCAGGTCCCCGAACCCCCTCCGACAAGGACATTCACCCTCACCTCCGGTCCATGGGATGCCCCATACTCGCATGGGTCACCGCAGGTCGCGCCACTGCCTGTGGCGACGCGCACACGTCACGCTGCCATCTTCCGTACGTCACTGTCACACGGATCGGGGAGATTCCGTGACGAGTGGTGCGCAACGAACCCGGAGGCGGGATCCTTGTACCTGAACATGACATGTGCCGTACGGGCATCACGGGGGAAGCAGAACAGTGGAGCGTCCACAGAGGCATGCCTCGCCGCATGAGGCGCACGAATCCGAGCCGCGGCCCGCGGAGGCCGACACCGCACTCGAACTCCTGGTCCACGGCGTCGGCGGTACGACGCCCCAGGAGATGCTCAACGATCCGCGCACCGTCCGGATCACCGGCGACGACACGGCCGCGGTCTTCCGCCGCGCCGACGACGTCGAAGCGGAGAAGGAGGCGGCGAAGCGACTCGACGAGGACCCGGGCAAACCGGTCCCCGAGGCGTACGTCTGGTGCAATCTCACCTCCGGCAACGGCTCCCGCGCCCTGTGGCTGCTGCTCCTGCCGTTCATGGTGGTCAACCTCGCCCACTGGATGCGCCCCACGGTCAGGGACAACCGGAAGCGCATGGTGCGGCTCTACGGATTACTCGTCCGCCTGGCCGGCCTGACCCTCACGGTGCTGCTGGTCGCCGCCGCCTGCGAGGTAGCCCTTGACCTGGCCGCCTGGCAGTGCGCGGGCACCGGCGGGTGCGCCCAGGAGCACTCCTGGCTGGGTTTCCTCTCCCCGGCCCGCCCGGACGCCGGCTGGTGGAGCCTGCCGGGCCGCCGGCTCGCCCTCGCCGCCCTGGTGCCCGCCGCCCTCACCGTCCTCCTCTGGTATCTCTCGCACCGCACCTGGAGCGCGTACGAGTCCCAGCCGCCGATCGAGTACGGATCCGAGTCCGACGATGAGACCGGCCGGGCCGGTCTCGGGCGCCCGGGCTTCTGGTACGGGCGTCGGCTGGTCGCCCGGCTCCGCGCGGCGCACACCGCCGCGGGTCTGCTGACGATCGTCGCGGCGGTCGGCACCTCCGCCGCGCGCTACGACCGCGAGCCCGGCGGGCCTCCCGTCCTGGAGGCGCTCGGCCGGATCGTGGAGGCGTCGCTCGTGGTGGGCGGGGTCGTCGTGGTGTGGGTGGTCTGCCGCCGTGGCCGCAGCGAGCACCGGCTCGACCGGCACCTCGACGCCGCCCTGGTGCGCTGGCTGCCCATCGGCTCACTCGTCCTGCTCGGCCTCACCCTCCTGTACGCCGGCTGGTCGCGCCCCCAGTGGCGGTCGGACGGCCAACTGCCCGGTGGCGACGCGATCTTCGGCGGCATCGCACTCGTCCAGTGCCTGCTCGTGATCGTGCTCGGCGTGGTGGCCCACCTCCTGTACCGCGCCCATCCGGACCCCCGTACCGCGATGCGTGGCCTGGCCGGGCCCGCCGTCGCGATGCTGGCCTGTGCCCTGGGCGGCGTGATGTCCGGCGGGGTGGCCCAGCGCGTCGCCGACTGGCTGGACGGCACCGGAGGAACGATCGAGGGCCCGCCCGTCCTGCTGACCTGGCAGGCCTCAGTCATCCCGCCGCTGCTGATCGTCCTGCTCGCCCTCGTCGGCTGGCTGGCCAGGCGTACCGTACAGCTGCGCCGCATCGAGACGGCCGCGGTGGAACTCGACTACGAGGACGAGCCCGCCGACGCCGAGCGCACCAACCGCATCGCCCGCATGCGCGCCATGGCCGCTCTCACCGACCGGGCACCCCGGATCATCGGCATCACCTCCATCGTGACCCTGCTCCTGGGCGCGCTGGCCCTGGTGGGCGCCATGACCACCGACGAGACTCCCGGCGAGGCCGCGCACGGCTCGTACGCCGTCATACAGGGAGCGGCGGAGGCCGCGCAGGCGCTCGGTTCCTGGCTGATCGGCGTCGGCTTCATACTGTTCGTCACCTGGGGCCGGCGCGCCTACAAGGACCCCTCGGCCCGGCGCACCATCGGCATCCTGTGGGACGTCGGTACGTTCTGGCCGCGCGCGGCACACCCCTTCGCGCCCCCTTGCTACGCCGAGCGCGCCGTGCCCGACCTGACCTGGCGCATGGCGACCTGGACCAGTGCCACCGAGGGCCGGCGGCTCGTCCTCTCCGGCCACTCCCAGGGCAGTGTCCTCGCGGCTGCCGCGGCCTGGCAGCTCAAGCCGTCGGTGCGCAAGCGGGTCGCGCTGCTGACGTACGGCTCGCCCCTGGAGCGGCTCTACGGGCGCTGGTTCCCGGCCCACTTCGGGCCCGACGCGCTCAGCGGGCTGCACCGCGAGGTCGACTGCTGGCGCAACCTGCACCGGGCCACCGACCCCATAGGCGGCCCCATGCGCCTGCCCGGCGACTGCGGCCCCCAAGTCGACCGGGAGGCGCTCAAGGACCCTCTCGCGTACGGCCGCACGGAGGACCACCCGCTCCCCGCGCCGATCCTCGGCCACTCCGACTACCAGGCCGACCCCGCCTTCGCCGAGGAGCGGAAGAAGCTGCTCGCACGGCTCAGGCCGGAGGTCCCGGGGCCACGGGAGGACAGCGGGCCCGAGGAGCCTCAGGAGTCCCGGCTGGAGCCAACGCCCATGTGAGGAGGCTCGACGGCGAGGTGTGCATCGCCCGTGTGAGCCGGGCGATGCACGCAGGGCCTCAGGGCAGCTCCGGCAGGTCCTCCGCGTACAGCAGGGTGAGGTCGTCCTTGCTCGGCTCGGGGAGCTGGGCGACCCGCCCCGCGTGCCGCTCCACCATCGCCTCGAAGGTCTGCCGCGCCGTGCGGCCGTTGCCGAACGCGGGCCCCTTCGGGATCGCCGTGAAGTACTTGATCAGCGCCTCGCCCGCACCCGGCGCGATCCGGTACTCGTGCTCCTCGGCCTGCTGCTCCACGATCCGCAGCAACTCCTCGGAGTCGTAGTCGCCGAAGGTGATGGTCCGTGAGAAGCGGGACGCCACACCGGGGTTGACGGTCAGGAAGCGGTCCATCTCGGCCGTGTACCCCGCGACGATCACCACAACCGCCTCCCGGTGGTCCTCCATCAGCTTCACGAGCGTGTCGATGGCCTCGCGGCCGAAGTCACGCCCCGAGTCCTCGGGCGAGAGTGCGTACGCCTCGTCGATGAACAGCACACCGCCGCGCGCCCGGTCGAAGGCCTCCTGCGTACGGATGGCCGTGGAGCCGATGTGCTCGCCGACCAGGTCCACGCGGGACACCTCGACGAGATGCCCCTTCTCCAGGACCCCGAGCGAGGCGAGGATCTCGCCGTACAGCCGGCCGACCGTCGTTTTGCCGGTGCCGGGGGAGCCGGTGAAGACCAGATGGCGTCGCGCCGAGGCCGCCTTGAGGCCCGCCTGCTGGCGGCGGCGGCCCACCTCGATCATGTCGGTGAGGGCCCGCACCTCGCGCTTGACGCTCTCCAGGCCCACCAGCGCGTCCAGTTCACCGAGCACGGCCGTCGACGAGCGCGCGGGCTGCTCGGGCTCCTGGGGAGCGACGAGCGGCTCCTGCTCGGTGATGCGCTGCCCCGGGATCGCCCCCAGCAGACCGGGGGACTGACTCGTGGTCTGTACGGCGGTCTCCCGCGCCGGAGGCCGCACACTCGCGCTCTCGTCGCTCGTGCAGTCCTCGACCACGGGACCCGTGCCGGACGCCTGGTCGCCGCCCGCGTCCGCGAACTCGTAACCACCGCGCGCACATCGCTCCGTACGGCACTTCTTCAGCGTCGTACGGCAGCCGTCGAGTACATGGAAGCCGTAGCCGCCACTGTCCGTGACCCGGCAACCGTGGAAGCTGCCGCGGCCGCCCGCCGACACATAGAAGCCGGCCTCCGCGGGCGAGGTGACCGTGCACCGTTCGATGGTGGGGTCGGCGCCCTTGGTGACGATCACGCCCGTCTGTGTGCCGTCCACGGTGCAGCCGTTCAGTGTGCCGCCGCTGCCGTGGTCGCGAAACCAGGCGCCCGTCGCGGCGTCCCGGATCCGGCAGTCGTCGAGCTGCGCGGTCGCGCCGTCGCTCACCGACACGGCGGTGTTGCGGACTTGAGAGATGTCGCTGTCGACGACGTCCGCGCGCGAGCCGCGGTCGAGGACGAACAGGGCGTCCGGCACGTCGTGCACCCGGCACGAGTCGAGTACGACCGTCGCGCCGTCGCTGACCCACACCGCGGGGTAGTCGCCCGTACTGTCGTGGATCTCGCACTGGTTGGCGTCCACGCGCGTGCCCGGGTCCCAGACCGACAGGCCGTTGCGCCCGAACTGCCGCACGGTGGAACGGGTCATGGTGAGGACCGAGCGGGACCGCAGGTCGACCGCGTTCTCCGGGATGTCGTGGATGCGGCAGTCGGCGAGCGTCAGGACGGCGTCCGTGTCGAGCGTGATGCCGTCCGCCGTCGTACGGTGCACATCGCAGTCGGTGAGATGTGCCGTGGCCCGCGCGGTGACCTGTACGCCGCTGCCCCTGACCTCGTACACCTCGCAGCCGATGGCTTCGAGGGCGGACTGCTCGCCGGTGGCCGACAGGCCCGCGCCCGAGGTGTGGTGGATCCGGCACCGCTCCAGACGCGGATGGGCGCCGCCGCGCACGGAGACGCCCGACTGGCCGGCCGCCACGACCTCGCACTCCTCGAACACCCCGCCCCCGCCGTCCAGTACGGCGATACCGACACCCGCGGGGTTGTCGACGGTGCAGCGCCGCACCGTCGGACGAGCGCCGCCGCGCACCTCGATACCGGCCGCGGACCGGGTGACGATCCGGATGTCCATCAGCTCCGGTGTGCCCTCCTCGACGAGCAGGGCGGGCGCGGCCGAGTCCTGTCCTTCCACGAGCAGGTCCTGGACCACGGCGGAGGCGCGCACGGTGAGCGGTACCCCGTCGACGGGAGCGATGCGCACGGAACCGGGGGAGCCCTCGGGGCCGCGCAGCGTCACCGCCCGCTGGACGACGAGGTTCTCCCGGTAGGTTCCGGCGGCGACGGTGAGGACGTCACCGTCGGCCGCGGCCTCCAGGGCGGCGGCGAGCGATGCGTACTCACCCGTGCGGCGCCGCCACCTCGACGTACCGGTGTGCGTCACCTGGACCGTGCCCTGTGCCATGGCGCTGCTGTGCCCCCACCTCGTCGTACGCGGGCCCTGAGAGGCTCTTCCCGACACCCGGCCGCGTCAACTCCGCGCACGGGGAACGAGAACAGCCTCTCACGACGGTGCCGAACATCTCGGCCGGTCCACCGTAGCGTGCGCGGAGCCGGCCGGTTGACCGGAGCTGCGAGGCCGTCAGCTGCCCGTGCCCGTCCTGCCCCAGTCCGGGCCTGCCTGCGACCATGCCTGGTCGAGGCGGTCGTACCTGCGCCGCACCATGCGCCACACCACCAGCCGCCGGGAACCCTCGACGAGTCCCGCGCAGGCGACGGCCGTACCGAACCCGGCAAGGACCGCATGCGTCGCCGCCGTCGCCGTGTCCAGCGGCCGGCCGACTATTCGACCGTGCAGGTCCGTCCAGACCGTGAAGTGGTCGCCGCGCTGCGGGGAGTTCAGGGCCGCCATGACCGTGTCGCGCTGCGTGGTGCCGTCGGGGGCCTTCCAGTCGGCGATGACACGGGTGTGCGAGTCACGCCCCGAGGACGTCTCGGGATCGGGGTCGAGCGGGGTGCGGTCCGCCTTCTTGACGACGGTCGCCGTCACCGGATGGCGGTCCAGCCGCTGCTCGCGCACGGACTGCTGCAGGGCGTCCTGGGCGAGCCCGCCGATCAGGACACCGACCAGGGGTGCCGCGACGAGGATCAGCAGCAGTGCCCCCAGCGCAAGCCATGCCTCGGCGAGATCCGTCGTACGCCGCAGCGGGTTGTGCCGCCAGCGCCAGAGTCCCCTGATGGCCCGCAACGTCCCGACCCCCTTCCGCGTCCGTGATAACCCCCACCGGAGTCGTTCACGCGCGGTGCCGGCGAAGAGAGAGCGAAGTCACCTCTCGCGCCCGGCCTCTCATGAACTTCTCACACAGGCTCAACGGGCATGCCGGGCGTCGGTGTTCCCGGGGCGGCGGCCTAATCGAGGAGCCTGACCGGATCGCCCACGCGGACCGATCCGGGGGACTCCGGCACGAGATTCTGCCCGAAGACGAGCTTGTCGCCGAACCGGCGGTGGCGGGCGAGGGTGCGCAGTGGCTCCCTGCCGCGCTCGGCGGTGCTCTGGTCGGTGGTGGTCACGACGCAGCGCCCGCACATCTTCGCGACCCGGAAGGTGACCTCGCCGATGGCGATCCGGGACCAGTCGTCCTCGGCCCAGGGGGCGGTGCCCTCGACCACCACGTTCGGCCGGAAGCGGTTCATGGGCAGCGGGCCCTCGCCGGGCCGGTCGCCCCGGGCGATCAGCGCGTTGAGGGCGTCGAGCGAGCCGAGCGTGGTGAGCAGCAGGGGATAGCCGTCGGCGAAGCTGACCGTCTCGCCGGGCCGGGCGAACTCCGGGTCGATGGGCCTGCGCACGGCGGGGTCGTCGAGGTGTACGAGACGCACGCCGATGCCGAGATAGTCGCTGAACCAGGCGTGCGCCGAGGCGTCGGCGGCGACACCCTCCACCTTGTCGTTCCAGATCTCCACCGTCGTCGTGCCGGCCGGCTCGGGCACGCGGACGGCGAGCGGCTCACGGCCGGGCGCGGACAGCAGAATACCGCCGTCGGGCCCTTGCTCGACGGCGGACAACGCCATGCGCGGCTGTGGACGTTGGGTGACGACCTTGTCGTTCTTGTCGATCAGCACCCAGCGTCGGTCACCCGCCAGACCCCACGGCTCCACGACGGCCTCGCGCAGGGCATGACCCCCGGCCGCCTTCAGCGGATAGACGTGGATCGAGTGCAGCAGCGGCTTCGACATGAGGTCATCGTGCCAGCGGACACGGACGACCTCGGCCGATTTTCCTCAGTAACCGCGGTACTGCTGGTTGTTGTAGGGCTCCTGGTACGGGGCCGGGGCGGGACGCGGGGCGGCGGGGCGCATCGCCTCGTAGCCCGTACCGCCCGCCATCGGACGCTGCGGCTGGGGAGCCTGCGGGCCCGGGTAGCCGCGCGGCGCACCGGCCTGCTGAGGGATGTAAGGCGCGGCCTGTTGCAGCGGCGAGGGCTGTTGGGCCTGCGGGTAGGCGTACGAAGGAGCCTGCTGGGAGGGTCCGGCAGGGAGTGCGGGCAGTGCTGACGGCAGCGCGGGCAGGTGACTGCCCGTGTCATAGGCCGCGGGGACCCGGATCGGGGCGATCTGCGGGGTTCCCCGCTCGGCCACGAGAGAGTCGTAGATCGGAGTGTCCGGGAAGGAGGCGGAGTAGTAACCGCCGCCATAGGTGGAGCGGGGGGAGGTCATGGCACATAAGTTAAGCCCACGATGTGCTGGTTGGGGAGACCGATAAGAGGGTTGTTTTCCGTGTCGGCAGTGACGCGGGATCGTCAATGCGAGCGAACTTGGCGAAAAGGGGCGGCGGTCGATACTCAGTTCATGTAAAAGCCGAGTTCCGGGCGGGTTACTCGTGGGTTGGTCGTTGATCTCCGGCACCGGGTGATGGGCGTTCGCCGCTCGGGGGATTAGGTTGGCGCAGAACGGCTGAACGAACCGAATGAACTGAACGTGACGAGGCGCGGTCGTGCGCGGAGACACCCGATGGGGGCGGACATGTCAATGCCTAAGGGATCGAACGTTCCGGTGCCGACGACCGGACTGCGAGTCGAGCTGGGATGGCAGGCGGGCCCGGGCGTGCCCGACGCCGATGCCTCGGCCCTGTTGCTGGCTTCCGGGAAGGTCCGCTCCGACGGGGACTTCGTCTTCTACAACCAGGCGAACCACTCCTCCGGCGCCGTGCGGCACGAGGGCAAGCGGAATGCCGGTGGTCAGGTGAACGACACGCTGTTCGTCGACCTCGCGCGCGTGGAGCCCGCGATCGAGACGGTGGTGCTCGCCGCGTCCTCGGACGGCGGCACGTTCGGGCAGGTGCCCGGGCTCTACATCCGGGTCCTCGACGCTCAGCAGGGGACGGAGGTCGCACGCTTC
The DNA here is from genome assembly GCF_030817415.1 of Streptomyces umbrinus. Classification (NCBI taxonomy): domain Bacteria; kingdom Bacillati; phylum Actinomycetota; class Actinomycetes; order Kitasatosporales; family Streptomycetaceae; genus Streptomyces; species Streptomyces umbrinus. The sequence goes on from NZ_JAUSZI010000002.1 coordinate 10,752,023, forward strand.
GACAGCGAGGGCGCGAGCGTCGAGACGGCCTTCGTGCTCGGGGAGTTCTACCGCCGCCAGGGCGCCTGGAAGTTCCGCGCCGTGGGGCAGGGCTACAGCAGCGGTCTCGCAGGACTGGCCACCGACTTCGGGATCTCGGTGGACGAACCGCAGCAGGCGGCGTCGGCTCCCGTTGCCCCGCCCGCCCCCGTGGCGCCGCCGGTCACCGTCCCGCCGGTCACAGCCGCGCCGGTGACACCGCCGCCCGCCCCACCCGCACCGCCCGCCCCGCCCACGGCCCCGGTACGCCTGACCAAGGTCACGCTCACCAAGGAGGCCCCGTCCGTCTCGCTGACCAAGCAGGGCGGCACCTCCGGTGTGATGCGGGTGAACCTCAACTGGCAGGTGCGCAAGCAGTTCTCGGGGTGGCAGGCCAAGCTGGGCCGGGCCGTCGCCATGCACGCGGACCTCGACCTCGACCTGTGCGCCCTGTACGAGCTCTCCGACGGAAGCAAGGGAGTCGTCCAGGCCCTGGGCAACGCCTTCGGAGCACTGCATCAGCCGCCGTTCATCCATCTCGACGGCGACGACCGCACCGGGGCCTCGACGAGCGGCGAGAACCTCAGCATCAACCTCGACCACACACGGAACTTCCGTCGCGTCCTCATCTTCGTGACCATCTACGAAGGGGCGCGTTCCTTCGCGGACCTGGACGCGACGGTGACCCTGCAGCCGCTGCACGGGGCGCCCGTCGACTTCTCGCTCGGCGAGTGCACGGTCCCCTCGACGGTGTGCGCGCTCGCCCTCATCACCAACACCGGCAGCGACCTCGTCGTCCAGCGCGAGGCCCGCTTCCTCGTCCCGGATCGCGGAGTGAGCCCGCAGCGCACCGTCGACTACGCGTACGGGTGGGGCATGAACTGGACGCCCGGCAGGAAGTGACCGGCGGGAGCCGTCCGCACCGAGCGTGACAGCTCAGGGCTGCTCGGGCGCCGCGTCGGGGCGGGTGTAGGTGCGGCCCTTCCAGGCCGCACCTCGCCCCCTGTAGTGCTGCACCGCGGAATCCACCGTCATGAGGAGGTACAGGAACGCGGTGACCGGGAGCGACGGGGCGATCCAGAGCGGCTGGCGGTAGTACCGGAGCATCGGCAGGTACGTCAGGGTCATCAGCAGCCACGCGAGCCCGCCCGCCACCGCAGCACCGGCGTTGCCGGCCGCGAGGCCCGCGAACAGGGCCACGGGCGGCACCAGGTACACCACGGCGAGACCGGCCACCGTCCCGGCCAGCACCAGCGGGTTGTGCCGGAGCTGGGCGTACGCGCTGCGCGAGACCATCCGCCATAGATCGTGCAGCCGCGGGTAGGGGCGCACGCTGTCGACGTTTTCCGCGAGCCCCAGCCAGATGTGCCCTCCGGAGCCCTTCACCGCCCGCGCCACCGCGACGTCGTCGATCACCGCGTGCCGGACGGCGTCCGGAATCCGCGCCCGCTCGGCGGCCTCGGTACGCAGCAGCACACAGCCGCCCGCCGCGGCCGCGGTCCGCGACCCCTTCACGGCGATCCACCGGAACGGATACAGCTGGGCGAAGAAGTACACGAACGCGGGCACCACGAGCCGCTCCCAGACGCTCTCCACCCGCAGCCGGGCCATCTGGGACACGAGATCGAAACCCCCGGCACGGGCCGCGGCCACCAACTTCCGCAGGCTGTCCGGCGCGTGCGCGATGTCGGCGTCCGTCAGCAGCAGATATTCGGGTGCACGCGCGCGTGCCAGACCGATGCCGTGGCGTACGGCCCAGAGCTTGCCGGTCCAGCCCGCGGGCGGCTCCCCGGGCGAGCCGACTGTGAGCGGCAGCCCGCCGTACCGCCGCGCCAGTTCACGGGCCAGCTCCCCGGTGCCGTCCGAACTGCCGTCGTCCACCAGGAAGATCTCGGCCCGCCCCGGATAGTCCTGCGCGAGGAGCGAGGGGAGGCTGTCGGGAAGCACGGCGGCCTCGTCCCGCGCGGGTACGACGACGCACACGGACGGCCAGTCGTCCGGCTCCCGGCACGGCGGCAACCGCATGTCCGTACGCCAGAAGAAGCCCTGGCCCAGGAGCAGCCACAGCCAGGCGGCGAGTGATCCGACGGCGGTCCACACAAGGGCGCTCACCCGTCGCAGTCTGCCCCACCCCGGAGGCCCGCCGAGGCGGATCGTCTATGGTGACCGGGTGAAGATCGCGCTCATGGACTCCGGAATCGGACTGCTCGCGGCGGCCACCGCGGTACGCCGTCTGCGGCCCGACGCGGAGCTCGTTCTCTCCTCGGACCCGGGCAGCATGCCGTGGGGACCCCGTACACCCGAGGACGTGACCGCCCGCGCCCTCGCCGTCGCCGAGGCGGCCGCCGCACACCGGCCCGACGCCCTGATCGTGGCCTGCAACACCGCCTCCGTGCGCGCCCTGCCCGCGTTGCGTGACCGCCTTGAGCCGGGGGTGCCGGTCATCGGCACGGTCCCGGCGATCAAGCCGGCCGCGGCAGGCGGCGGACCCTTCGCGATCTGGGCCACGCCCGCCACCACCGGCAGCCCCTACCAGCGCGGCCTCATCCGGGAGTTCGCCGACGGGGTGACCGTCACCGAGGTGCCCTGCCCCGGCCTTGCCGACGCCGTGGAGCACGCGGACCAGGCCGGCATCGACGCGGCCATCGCCGCGGCCGCGGCGCGTACCCCCGACGATGTAAGGGCCGTCGTCCTGGGCTGCACCCATTACGAACTGGTCGCCGAGCGGATCCGCTCGGCCGTGCAACGGCCCGGTGTCCCCCCGCTCGTCCTGCATGGCTCCGCAGGCGCGGTGGCCGCCCAGGCGTTGCGCCGGATCGGAGAGCACCCGGCCCCGGAGGCGCCCGCGCAAGGCAGCCTCACCGTATTGCTCGGCGGACGCGAGGGGACGCTGCCCGAGACCGCGTTGACGTACGACGAGGGCCGTTTGCTGCAGGCCATGAGCCCCGCCCGCTGAGCCTCCCGCCACCAAGCGGAAACTTCGCGTCCACCCGGAGCAGTAACAGCCCGCAACCTGGTGCCCGCACCGCGGAACCTGAGTACGCTCTCTGACATGAGGGACCACCCCCACGGCGAACCGGGCGCTGCCGACGCCCCGCACCCCGAGGTGTGGCACGGCCGCGCTTCCAATCGTGTGCAGTGGCTGCTCGCGAGTGGTGGCGCCGCCTGTCTGGCGCTCGGTATCGAGCTGGCCGTCGACTCGACCTGGACGTCCGGCGTCGCCCCCCTCGTCATGTCCGTCGTCGGCTGCATCGCCGCGGGACTCCTGGTGCTCTTCGGAACCCTCGCGTTCGTGCACGTCGCCGTGAAGGTCGACAAGGACTGCCTGGAGGTGCGCTGCGGCCACATGGGCCTCCCGCGCCGCCGCATCCCGCTGTCGCACATCATCGGCGCCGAGTTCGCGCCCCGGGTGACGCCCCGGCAGTGGGGCGGCTGGGGCTACCGCTGGCGGCCCGAACAGGGGACCGCCGTGGTCGTCCGGCGCGGTGAGGGCCTGGTGCTCCGGCTCGGCGACGGCCATACGTTCACGATCACGGTGGACAACGCGGAGGCGGCCGTACGGGACATCCGTCGCCGGCTGAAGGCGGCCGCCTCGGGCACGACCCGCTGACGGCGGAACAGATCCCGCCCCGCCGACTGCGAAAAGGGGTTCGGCGTCCCGCGGCAAGGGGTTCGGCTCTCCGCGGCCATCACGGGGACAGCGGGTCCTTTCGAGCACGTCCACCGGGCTCCATCGTGTTCTGCGGCACCTCTTCGAGCATGGGACGTGCCGTGGCGAGGCCCGCGAGCAGGCCCGCGCCCGCCGTCACCGTGGTGAAGCTCAGCGCGTTGCCGACCGCCGAGATCGCGGCCAGAGCCGTCAGGGCCGCACCCGCCGTGAGCACGACCGGTGTCGGGCGCGGCGACCGCCACAGCGCGTACAGGACCCAACAGAAGACCGCGGCCAGCAGCGCCACACCGACCACGCCCTGTTCGGCCGCCTGCTGGAAGGGCGCAGAGTGGGGTTTGCCGTCGGGCAGCAGCGACTGCGTGACGGTCGGGCTCAGTTCCGAGAACCGGCCGGGCCCCACGCCCAGCCCCGGCTCACGGCCCGCCATGTCGAGCGCGTCCTGCCACAGCAGTACGCGGTGCGGGGTGAGCTGCCCTTCGAGCGACGTGGTGAGACCGTCCGGCAGCACGTTCTCGGCGACCGCCCAGGTCGCCCCGGTCACCAGGACCGCGGCCAGGGCGAGACCGCCGAGCCCCAGCCCACGGTGTTGCATACGGTCGGCGGCCAGGGAGCACAGCAGCACCGCCAGACAGGCCGCGAAGCCCGACGTCGACCCCAGGACGGCCGCGGTCGCCGCGATACCGGCGGCCAGCAGGCGGAGAACGAGCCGCAGTCCCGGCGGGCGGGCCGCCCAGGCCGCGCAGCACGCGGACCCCGCGGAGATGGCCAGCAGCGCGGCGGTGGCGCCGGTCTGCCCGAGCGGCGAGATCACCTGCGGCCCCTGGGTGGTGTGCGGGGAGGCCACCGCCAGGCCGAGTCCGGCGAGCGCTCCCGCGCAGGGTGCGGCGACCGGCAGCAGCTCTCCGCAGATCCGCCCCGAGGCATAACCGGCGGCGACGGCGAGCACCGCGAGGAGCACGCCTTCGGGGCGTCCGCCGTGTGCCGCGGCCGTGATCAGGGACCAGGCCGCGCAGGCTCCCAGCACGACGACGCCCACCGCGTCCGACGCGCTGCGTCTCTCGTGAGCCGACGCCGGACCGGCCGCCGACGCCATTCCTGTGGACCCCACCCCGTCGCCCCCCGACCTGTGAAGGGCCCCGACCGCCCGGCCGGCCGCGGCCCGTACGTCAGAGGCTCCGGCACACCGTAACGGGTGATGCGCCGGTTTGTGGACGAGTTGCGCAGAAACGATGCAGCAGGTGGGAGGGGGAGTGTCCGGGCAGGTGACCAGGGCCGCGCTGTCGGCGTCGTGACCACCCGCCGTACACTCCGGGGGTGACCGTCACAGCAACCTCCGTAGACGAGCCGGAACAGCTCGAACCGCAGGCCCGGCCCGTTTCGCGCGTGGTCGGGCTGATGCGGCGGCTCGCTCCGGCCGCCACCGCGGCACTCTCCGGAGTGCTGCTCTACGTCAGCTTCCCGCCGCGCACACTGTGGTGGCTGGCCCTGCCGGCCTTCGCGGTCTTCGGCTGGTTGCTGCGCGGCCGCACCTGGAAGGCGGGCCTCGGTCTCGGCTACCTCTTCGGCCTCGGCTTCCTGCTGCCCCTGCTCGTGTGGACCGGCGTGGAGGTCGGGCCCGGTCCGTGGATCGCGCTGGTCGTCATCGAGGCGGTGTACGTCGCGCTCGTCGGCGCCGGTATCGCGGTCGTGTCGAAGCTGCCCGGCTGGCCCCTGTGGGCCGCCGCCCTGTGGATCGCCGGCGAGGCGGCACGCGCGCGTGCCCCGTTCGGCGGCTTCCCCTGGGGCAAGATCGCCTTCGGGCAGGCGGACGGCGTCTTCCTGCCGCTCGCGGCGCTGGGCGGCACCCCGGTGCTCGGATTCGCGGTCGTCCTGTGCGGCTTCGGCCTCTACGAGATCGTCCGCCTGGTCGTCGAGACGCGGCGGACCCGTGCCGTACGCCGCGGAGCCGCCGCGGTGGCCCTGCTCAGCTTCCTCCTCCCCGTACTCGGCGCCTTCGCCGCACGGCCCCTGGTCAGCGACAAGGCCGAGAACGGCACCGCGACCGTCGCCGTCATCCAGGGCAACGTGCCGCGCGCGGGCCTCGACTTCAACTCCCAGCGGCGCGCGGTCCTCGACTACCACGCCCGGGAGACCGAGCGCCTCGCCGCGCAGATCAAGGCGGGCAAGGTCGCTCAGCCCGATTTCGTGCTGTGGCCGGAGAACTCCTCCGACATCGACCCGTTCCGCAACCCCGACGCCTACGCCGTGATCGACAAGGCGGCCAAGGCGATCGGCGCGCCCATCTCGGTCGGCGGTGTCGTCGAGAAGAACGGCAAGCTCTACAACGAGCAGATCCTCTGGGACCCGCAGAAGGGACCCGGCGCCACCTACGACAAGCGGCAGGTCCAGCCGTTCGGCGAGTACCTCCCCCTGCGGTCCCTCATCGGAGCCATCAACGACAACTGGACCTCCATGGTCCGCCAGGACTTCAGCCGCGGCACCGAGCCGGGCGTGTTCACCATGGCGGGCACCCAGGTCGGCCTCGCGACCTGCTACGAGGCCGCCTTCGACTGGGCCGTGCGCGACACCGTCACCCATGGCGCACAGATGATCTCGGTGCCGAGCAACAACGCCACGTTCGACCGCAGCGAGATGACCTACCAGCAGCTCGCGATGTCCCGGATCCGCGCGGTCGAGCACAGCCGCACCGTCACCGTCCCGGTGACCAGTGGCGTCAGCGCCGTGATCATGCCGGACGGGAAGATCACCCAGCGGACCGGCATGTTCGTGGCGGACTCCCTCGTCCAGAAGGTGCCGCTGCGTTCCTCCGAGACGCCCGCCACGCGGGTCGGAATCGCGCCGGAAATGCTCTTGGTACTGATCGCCGCGGGCGGCCTCGGCTGGGCCGTGACGTCAGCGGTACGCGCACGACGCGCCGGTGACGCGTAGCCGTACGCCCGCAGTGCGCTGCCAGTGCGCGTCCGGAATGCGCCGAGCCGGCGAAACCGGGCCGTTAGGGTCGGCCCATGGCTACTCCTGACTTCATTCGTACGATCCGGGCCACCGCCGGCCAACAACTGCTCTGGCTCCCCGGAGTCACCGCCGTCGTCTTCGACGACGAGGGCAGAGTGCTGTTGGGGCGCCGGGCCGACACCGGCAAGTGGGCTGTCATCGCGGGAATGTCGGACCCGGGGGAGCAGCCCGCGGCCTGTGCCGTGCGGGAGGTGTACGAGGAGACGGGCGTCCGGTGTGTCACCGAGCGCGTCGTGCTCGTACAGGCCCTGACGCCGACCACGTACCCGAACGGCGACGTCTGCCAGTTCATGGACATCACCATCCGGTGCCGGGCCGTCGGCGGGGAGGCCCGCGTCAACGACGACGAATCGCTGGAGGTGGGCTGGTTCGACGTGGACGCGCTGCCGGAGCTGACCGAGCACGGACTGTTCCGGATCAAGCAGGCGCTGTCCGACGAGCCCACGTGGTTCGAACCCATGCCCTGAGCGCGAAGTGTGGGTTGCGACCACATCGGTCGGGGCGTGGCCGCTGCCTAGGGTCGGGGCATGACCGCGCCCAGCGCCCTCGCAGGCCCCCACGCCCCGTCCCTCGACCTCGGCGGCCGTATCGCCCTCGTCACCGGCGCCGCGGGTGGCATCGGCCGTGCCTGCGCACTGCGGCTCGCCGCGGCCGGGGCCAAGGTACGGGCGGTCGACCGGGACGCCGGGGGACTGGACACCCTCACCGAACAGGCCCGCGGCCTCGCGGGCACGGTCGCACCGCATGTCCTCGACCTCACCGACCTGGACGCCGCGGAGTCCGCCGCGGCCGGCACCGACATCCTCGTCAACAACGCCGGGCTCCAACTGGTGCGCCCCATCGAGGAGTTCCCGCCCGACACCTTCCACACCGTGCTGACCGTGATGCTGGAGGCCCCGTTCCGGCTGATCCGCGGGGCGCTCCCGCACATGTACGGGCAGGGCTGGGGCCGTATCGTCAATGTGTCGTCCGTACATGGGCTCCGCGCCTCTGCCTTCAAGTCGGCGTATGTGGCGGCGAAACACGGGCTGGAGGGCCTCTCCAAGACCGCGGCCCTGGAGGGCGCCCCCCACGGAGTCACCTCGAACTGTGTGAACCCCGCCTATGTGCGCACCCCACTGGTCGAGAAGCAGCTCGCCGACCAGGCCGCCGCCCACGGCATCCCCGAGGAGCGGGTGCTCGGCGAGATCCTGCTGCAGGACAGCGCGGTCAAGCGCCTCATCGAACCGGACGAGGTCGCCGAGGCCGTGGCATACCTGTGCGGCCCGGCCGCGTCCTTCGTCACCGGGACCTCACTGGTCCTCGACGGCGGCTGGACCGCGCACTGAGCACGAGTTGTCCACAGGGCTGGTCAGGCTGTCGGTGCGACGGGTAATCCTGGTGGACATGTCTCGCGATCAATTGCAGTCCGCCGAGCGCTCCGAGGCGAGCGCCGAGGCGCCGTTCCTGGAGCTGCTGGCCCGCGGCGCGTCCGCCGACGCGTACGAGCAGCCGGTCCTGCTCGCCCGCGCGGACGGGCTGCCGCCCGACCGGATCGCCGCTCTGGAGCGCGCCAAGCTCCTCGCGCTGCGCGTGCGCTCGGAGATGGAGGGGCGACGCAGACGCGAGGCCGAGCTGTCCGCGCTCTTCGAGACGGCCCACGACCTGGCGGGCCTGCGCGACCTCGACGCCGTGCTCCAGGCGATCGTGCAGCGCGCCCGCTCCCTGCTGGGCACGGACGTCGCGTACCTGAGCCTGAACGACCCGGCCGAGGGCGACACGTACATGCGGGTCACCGAGGGATCGGTCGCGGCACGCTTCCAGCAGCTGCGGCTCGGCATGGGGGAGGGCCTCGGCGGACTCGTCGCCCAGACGGCCCGCCCCTATGTCACCGACGACTACTTCCAGGACGACCGCTTCCAGCACACCTCGACCATCGACGCGGGCGTACGGGACGAGGGGCTGGTGGCGATCCTCGGCGTGCCCCTCATGCTCGGGCCACATGTCATCGGCGTCCTGTTCGCCGCCGATCGCCGGGCGCGGGTCTTCGAGCGGGAACAGATCGCGCTGCTCGGCTCGTTCGCCGCCCTCGCGGCCGCCGCCATCGACACCGCGAACCTGCTCACCGAGACCCGCGAGGCACTGTCGGACCTGGAGCGGGCCAACGAGATCATCCGCGACCGCAGCGGGGTCATCGAGCGGGCCTCCGACGTCCACGACCGGCTGGCCGAGCTGGTGCTGCGGGGAGGCGGGGTCCACGACGTGTCGGCCGCGGTCTCCGAGATCCTCGACGGCAGCGTGCAGTTCGCCGACGCCGGTGCCGCACCCGGTGACGCCCTGGAGGTGTCACGGGCCGAGGGACACGCCGTCCGGCACGGGGACGACTGGGTCGCGGCCGTGACCGCCGGCGGCGAACTGCTCGGCGCGCTGGTGCTGCGCGGCCATCCGGGGCTCGACCCCGTCGACCAGCGCACTCTGGAGCGGGCGGCCATGGTCACCTCGCTCCTGCTGCTCGCCCGGCGCTCGGCCTCCGAGGCCGAACAGCGCGTCCGCGGTGAGCTGCTGGACGATCTGCTCGACGCGCGGGACCGCGATCCCCGGCTGCTGCGCGAGCGCGCGGCCCGGCTGGACGCCGACCTCGACGCCACCCACGTGGTGCTGGCCTCCCGCCTGGACGCCACGGCCGCCGACGCCGACCACGAGGCCGCCGCCCGCCGCAGGCTATGGTCCGCCGCCTCCCACCTCGCCGCCACCCGGCACGGACTGGCCGCCGCACGCGACGGCGGCACCGTCCTGCTGCTGCCCCTGAGCCCCGGTGACACCGCGACGGAGCTGGCCCGCCGCACGGCCAAGGAGCTGGGCACCGCCGTGCACGAGGCGGTCACCGTCGGCGCCTCCGCGCCCGTCCACGACCTCGCCGCCCGCCCGGACACCGTGGCCGAGGCTTACACCGAAGGGCAGCGATGCCTCGAAGCGCTGCGGCTGCTCGGCCGCACCGGGGACGGCGCCGCCGCGGAGGACTTCGGGTTCCTGGGGCTGCTGCTCGCCGGGAGCAGGGACATCTCCGGCTTCGTCGAGCGCACCATCGGCCAGGTCGTCACGTACGACGAGAAGCGCGGCACCGATCTCCTGCACACCCTGGACGCGTACTTCGCCTGCGGCATGAGCCCCGCGCGCACCAAGGACGAGCTGCACGTCCACGTCAACACGGTCGCGCAGCGCCTGGAGCGGGTGGGCCGCCTGCTCGGCCCCGACTGGCAGAGCCCGGCCCGGGCGCTGGAGATCCAGCTCGCCCTGCGGCTCCACCGGTTGACGTCCACCGGACAGCACTGACCCCCGCGCGCGGATGACCCCCGTACGCGCGGGCGCACGGGGGTCGGATCCGGGGCCACCGACTCGGACCGGACGAGTCAGACCGTACGGGCGTCCGCGGTGCGGGCGGACGTCTTCGCGGCCTCCGTGTCGGGGCCGGTCTCGCCCGCCACGTCGGCGAGGTCGCGGTGCCGGGTCTCCTTCGCCACGCCCACCGCGATCAGTGTCAGCACGACCGCCCCGATCACGTACAGGGAGATCGGCGTGGAGCTGTCGTAGTCCGCGAGGAGCGCGGTCGCGATGAGCGGTGCGGGCGCGCCGGCGGCGACCGACGCGAACTGGGCGCCGATCGAAGCGCCGGAGTAGCGCATGCGGGTCGCGAACATCTCCGAGAAGAAGGCGGCCTGGGGCGCGTACATGGCTCCGTGCAGGACCAGACCCACGGTCACGGCGAGGATCAGGTTCCCGAAAGTCCCCGTGTCGATGAGCGAGAAGAACGGGAACATCCACAGACCGATACCGGCCGCGCCCAGCAGATACACCGGCCGACGGCCCACGCGGTCGGACAGGGCGCCCCACAGAGGGATGACCGCGAAGTGGACGGCGGAGGCGATGAGCACCGCGTTCAGCGCGGTCTGCTTGGACAGACCGGCCGAGGTGGTGGCGTACACGAGGATGAAGGCGGTGATCACGTAGTAGCTGATGTTCTCCGCCATGCGCGCGCCCATGGCGATCAGGACGTCCCGCCAGTGGTGGCGCAGTACGGAGACCAGCGGCAGCTTCTCGGCGGCACCGTCCTGGGTCGCCTTGCGCGCCTCGGCCTGTGCGAGGGCCGCCTTGAAGACAGGCGATTCATCGACAGACAGACGAATCCACAAACCGACGATCACCAGCACACCCGACAGCAGGAAGGGGATGCGCCAGCCCCATGAGGTGAAGGCGGCGTCCGACAGCACGGCGGTCAGCAGCGACAGTACGCCCGTCGCCAGCAACTGCCCGGCGGGGGCCCCGGTCTGCGGCCACGAGGCCCAGAACCCGCGCCGCCGCGCGTCCCCGTGCTCCGACACGAGCAGCACCGCGCCGCCCCACTCCCCGCCCAGCGCGAAGCCCTGCACCAGGCGCAGCACGGTCAGCAGCACCGGTGCCGCCGTACCGACGGTCGCGTGCGTGGGCAGCAGCCCGATCGCGAAGGTCGCCCCGCCCATCAGCAGCAGACTCAGGACCAGCAGCTTCTTACGCCCGAGCCGGTCGCCGTAGTGCCCGAACACGAGCGCCCCGAGCGGCCGCGCGGCAAATCCCACCGCGTACGTCAGGAACGACAGCAACGTGCCGACGAGCGGGTCGGAGCCCGGGAAGAACAGCTTGTTGAAGACGAGCGCGGCGGCGGATCCGTACAGAAAGAAGTCGTACCACTCGATGGTGGTGCCGATGAGGCTCGCGGCGACGATGCGCTTGAGGCTGGCGGGGGGTGGGGGAGCGGTTGCTGCGGAGGCCATGTGCACCACTTCCGGACAGTTGCGGGGACGTGTACGTGTCGGCACAACCTAGAAAGGCGCATGTCCACGGCACATGTGGTGGGACACCATAGTTCTGGGTGGGGAAATGCGTGCGACCACCATGAGGGCGCCGCGGCCTCAGCGCGCCGGCTCCTGACGATCCGTCCCGTTGCCGGCGAGAGCCGTTACTGGTGGGAAACAGGAGCCGGTTGGGCGCGAAACACGTATCGCTCAGGTTTGTCCGTGTCTGCGAGGGCGTCGTCCTGTGCGAGTGACATCGGGAGGGTCGTGAGCATGTCACCCCATTCATCGACTCTCCTGCCCGGCGCCGGGCGTCCGCATGGGCGTCACGCTTCGGCCCGCGTCCGTCAACGGTCATCCGTCAGGGCTCTCGCGGGGGTGGACCGGTCCGCCCGGCGTCCGCCCCATGCATGAGGTGCTGTGGGTGACGGGGCTGGTGGGCGGGCTGCTGTGTCTCACCGGTCATCTGCCGTCTCCCGTGCGGCAGTGGCTGCCGCAGGCCGTCGCGCCGGCAGGGCCGTCGCCAATTCGGCGTCCATGGTGGTGTGCGCCCGCAGATCGGCGAGTGCGTCGTCCAATTCGGCGAGGTGTTCGCCCAGCGTGTGCCAGCGCTCGCTTTCGCGTTGCACTTCGGGTAACTACTGCAGCCGGGCCTGCAGCAGGGCGTCGATTGCCGTCGAAATGTTCGACATTGGTCCCCCAGTCGCACAGTGGCACCATTCGTCCCGTCGAATCCGGGATAGGTGCGTCACTCCCCATCTGGTAGGCACCGTACCGGTGTGGGTGTGCCTCTGGCCGGTGTTTTGTGATTACCGCACGAAAGGGAACAACTACTCCTGGTTGAGAAGGCTTCAGGCCTCACGCCAACGTCGCGTACACGATGAGGTTGTTCACCGGATGGCCCTGGGCGTCGAAGTCGCCGTCGCAGGTGACCAGTCGCAGGGCGCGGTCCTTCGTCGGGCCATAGACCTTCTTGGTCGGGAAGGAGTCCTTGCTGACGCTCTCGGTGTCCGTGACCGTGAAGTGCGCCGATTCGCCGCGGTCGTTGGTGACGGTGATGTCCGCACCCTTGGTGATCTTCTTGAGGTCGTGGAAGACGGCCTTGCCGAAGCGGGTGTCGTTGTGGCCGATGATCACGGCGGGACCGACCTCACCGGGCACGGAGCCGCCGATGTACCAGCCGGCGGTCATGCCCTTCTCGGCCGGGGGGACCTCCACGGTCCCGTCCGTGTTGCGACCGAGCTCCATCAGGGAACTGGTGATCCCGACCGAGGGGATGGCGACTTCGGTGGGGACGGCCGGCTGTGTGGCCTCCGGAGCGCCCGGCGAGGCGGTACTGCCGGCGGCGGCAGGGGTGTTGGGAGCGGCCGGGGCGGGCTTGTCGGCGGCCGACGAACAGCCGGTGAGCACGGCGAGGACCACGGGTACGACGACGGCGAGGCGGGCACGGGCCGGCAACGTGCCGAAGCGCCGTGCCGGATGGGGTGCAGGTGACACAACGGACTCCAGAGCAGAACCAAGGGCAGAGGCAGAGGACCTGAACGGCTTACGGGACCAGGCGCACACGCGGTGGCGCCGCCCGGAGACGGGCGGCGCCACTGTTGTGCCCGGTGGGGCTGTGCCGAGCGTCAGCCGTTGTGACGTCCCGCGGCGCGGCGGCGCAGGACGATGGTGCCGGCGCCCGCGAGCAGCAGAGCGCCGGTGGCCGAACCGACGAGGGTGGCGGTGCCGGTGTCTTCGGCCGGGGCCTCGCCCGCGGCGACGCCGCCCTTCGGAAGGTCCTTGGCGGCCGCGGCCTTCCTGGCTTCGAGCTCCTTCGCCTTCTTGGCGTCCTCGGCCTTCTTCTCGGCCGCGGTCTTGTCTTCTCCCGTGACCGCGCTCGGCGTGGGCGTCGGGTCGTCGGCGACGGCCGCTCCGACCGGGACGAGCATCGCGCCGGTCGCGACGGCGGTCAGAACGGCGAAACGCAGGGTGCGTTGGCGGGACATGTATCGCTCCAGTTCCAGCCCGGCCTTGGTGGTACCTGGTTGGCGAGCCGCACCAGGTTCCGGGCATGGCCCCACACTTGCGCCCACTTGTGAAGAAGCTGTCAGAAGCTCATGGTCATCGCATCAGGGCTGTCCAGGGGCCTCACCGGCCCCCGGAATTCCGCGGTTCTTCGCAGCCCCCTCCGGTCCGTTCTCCGGTCCGGTGGAGGTTGTTTCGTCCCGGGTGACCGGCAGCCACAGGGTGAAGACCGAGCCCTGTCCCTCCGTGCTCACGACACTCGCCGTGCCACCGTGGGCCTCGGCGAGCTTGAGGACGATCGCCAGGCCGAGGCCGCTGCCGCCGGTGCTCCGGTTGCGGGACTTCTCCGCCCGCCAGAAGCGGTCGAACACATGAGGGACGTCGTCCGCGGGGATGCCGCTGCCGGTGTCGGCCACCTCTACGGCCACCTGGTCCCCGGAAGCGGTGACGTACGAGCGCATCGTCACCCTGCCGCCGGACGGTGTGTGGCGTACGGCGTTGGAGACCAGGTTGCTCATGGCCTGCCGCAGCCGTACGGGGTCGGCGTCGAGCAGCGGCGGTCGGGGCGCGTCGGGCGGCGCCGCGGGGACCGCCAGGGTGACACCCGCGGTCTCGGCCAGCCCCTGGTGCGCCGCGGCGACCTGGCCGAGCAGGTCGTCCACACGCACCGGCTCCAGATGCAGGCGCAGCGCGCCCACGTCGGCCGCCCCCAGGTCCTGGAGATCGTCGACGATGTGCTGAAGCTGTACCGCCTCCTCGTGCAGTGAGGAGACGAACGCCGGGTCGGGTTCGGCCAGACCGTCCTGCGCCGCCTCCAGCCAGCCGCGGATATTGCTCAGCGGAGTACGCAGTTCATGGGCGACGTCGCTGACCATCACCTTGCGCTGCTCCTCCAGCCGCGCCCGGTGTGCGGCCATGTCGTTGAAGGCCGCCGCCAGCCGTCCGATCTCGTTGTCCGAGCCGACCGGTACGGGCGCCGAGTCCATGCCGTCCCGCATCCGCTGGGCGGCGCCGGTGAGCGCGTGCAACGGGCGTACGAGCCGGGCTCCGGCGATCACCGAGGCGCCGACGGTGAGGGCGAGGACCAGGGCGGTGACCCCGGCGATGCGTGCGGTGTTGGCCGGTGAGAGGTCGAAACCGGGCACGCCGGCGGCGTCGGTGCTGTCGATGAACAGCAGTGCGGGCGCGGCGACATAGGACGTGAGCTGTTCGCGGCGGGCGCTGCCGACGCAGGCGGCTATGGCCCGGTCGTGCTTGCTGCTGTGAGCCGCGGGCACGCGCCCGTCATCGGTCGCCTTCTCCTTGGCCGCCCTCGCCAGCGCCGCCTTCTCCTCGACCGCCTTCTGCTCCGCGGCCCGCTGCTGGGCGTCCGCCTCCTGCTTGCTGAGGCCGGTCGTGGGAAGCGCGGCCGGTATGCCGGTGTCCGTGCCTCCCGTCCCGTATCCGCGGTCCCAGGACAGGTCCAGGTTCAGTTTCACGCCCGTGCGGCCCTGCCGCTTCAGACAGGCGTCGGTCAGTTGGTTGAGCGCGCGCAGGGCCTTCCTCTCGGTCGGCGTGGGGCCGGACGCGTAGGACGTCAGGCACTTCACTTCCATGGAGCGGTCGGTCTCACTGCTCACGAACTGGACGCGGGACCGCCCGCTCGGACTCTCGACGACGTCCGCGGCGATGCCCGCCGCACCGAGGCACTTCGCGCTGTCGGCGCTGGCCTTCCGCAGGAGCGTACGTTCCTGCGCGGGCAGCAGGAACGGCCCCACCGCACGTGGATCGACGCGGTCAGCGCCCGCGGAGGCGGTGTCGGGCACCAGCACGGTGTCGACGGACAGCGGGTCGACGACCGCCGAGGCCTGCGGTGGCAGCGGGGCGGTGGTGGAGGAGGTGCCGTTCGAGTCGTCGGAGGAGTCGAAGAGGGGTCGCTTGTCCTGGGTGGTCAGCACGATCCGGCGCTGGGACTTCCCGGCCAGTTTGCGCACGGTGCCGTCGACGCCCTCCCAGCCCGGGTGGGTCGCCGCGTACCCCAGCAGGGTGTTGTAGATCTCGGCATCGGCGCTGAGGTTCTGGCCCTGCTCCTGGCGGATCGCGCCGGAGGTCGTCTGCACGGCGAGCCAGGCGGTGGCGGCGACCGAGCACGAGGCCACCAGTGCCGACACGGTCAGCAGGCGCCCGAGCAGGCTCTTGCGGAGCGGCAGCCGCGCCCGCTCGTCACGACGACGCACGGCGCACGCTCTTCGCGTTGGTACTCGTGTCGGTCCTCTTGGTCCTCGCGGGATCCGTCAGCTTGTAGCCGACGCCGAAAACGGTGAGCAGCCGGTCCGGCCGCCGGGGTGCGCGCTCGATCTTCTTGCGCAGATTCATGACGTGTACGTCGACGGTGCGGCCGCTGATGTACTTGTCGAAGCCGTGCAGTTCCTCCAGGAGCCGCTGCCGGGTGAAGACCCGGTCGGGCTCCGCCGCCATCGCGGCCAGGATGCGGAACTCGCCGGGCGTGCACACGACCGGCGTCCCCCCGACCGACACCTCGTGCCGGGCCGGATCGACTCTGAGAGCGCCCACCGACAGCGCCCCGTCCCCGGCGGCGCCGGGCGTGGGGTCGGGGGCGGAGGGGGCGGTCCCCTCGGAGCTCCGGTTGCGGCGCAGGAGCGTACGCACCCGGGCCACCAGCTCACGAGGACTGAACGGCTTGGTCACGTAGTCGTCGGCACCGAGGTCCAGACCGAGCAGCAGATCGTCCTCGGTACTGCGGGCCGTCAGCATCATCACCAGCACTTCGCGGCCCTCGGCGCGCAGGATCCGCACCACGTCGAGGCCGTCGGCCCGGGGCATCATCACATCGAGGACGAGCAGGTCGGGTTCCCGGTGCCGAACCTGCTCAAGAGCCGTCCGGCCGTCCTCCACCACCGTGACCGTGTGTCCCTCGTGCTCCAGATAACGGCGCACCAGTTCGGCCTGCTTCGTGTCGTCTTCAGCGACCATGATGTTTGCGCACACGCCGGAGAGCGTAACGACCGTGGAGCCGGGGACGGTGGCAAGTGACCTTTTCGGGCGGGGAGTTCAGGCCACCGTCATGACGTCGGACCGCGTCGGCGCGGTCTCGGCGAGGCCCCCGTCGGCCGACGGCCGGCACGTTCTCCCGGCGCGGCTTCCCGTACGTCCACGCGCTTGTGCAGGAGGGACGGCGCGGCCCGACCGTGTACGCCGTCGACGAGATGCCTGCCTACACCAATCACGTCGGCCGGGTCGCAGAGAAGATCGGCCCGAGGGGAGCGAGCCGCGGGCCTTCACACGCTTGGCCTGACCGCAGGCGTCCAGCCGATCGAGGACCAGGCGGGCGATGCGGGCGGGCACCGGCCTCGTACGAACCCACAGGACTCGGCGGTGGAGGCCGTTGCCGCCCTCGGAGAAACCACTGGCGTCCGTTTGGCGTGCACATGTGCAGGAACCGCGGGATGCTGACGGGGAGCGCTGCCCATGACCTGACGAGCAGTGGTGGTGAGCGCCATGGCTGGGCTGGAGGAGAACGGTCCGGAACCGACCACATCGTGCGCCGATCCCCAAGGAGACCCGTTCCTGCACACGCGGTTCGCGATACCGGCACGTCCCGCGACGTTCCTGCGACGGGAACGGCTGGTCAGGCACCTCGACCAGGCTCTGCGGACGCCGTTGACCATGGTCAGCGGGGCCGCGGGCGCGGGCAAGACCCTGCTGGCCGCCGACTGGGCCGTGCGAGGGGACCGGCCCGTCGCCTGGCTCACCAACGACGCCACGGCCCAGGGCTGCGGCATGTTCTGGGCGTACTTCCTCCAGGCCCTGAGCGCCTCCGGTGTGCCGCCGCCCGCCGAGGTCGGCTCCCCCGCCGACGCGAGCCGCGTGGACCAGACGCTGCTGACGCGACTCGCCGCAGGTCTGAGCGACCGGGACCGGCCCGTGATCGTGGTGCTCGACGAGTACGACCGTGTGACGGCGCCGGAGATCGCGGAGCAGCTGGAATTCGTCCTGCACCACGCGGGACGGGGCATGCGTCTGATCCTCGTCACCCGCACTGAGCCCCTGCTGCCGCTGCACCGCTACCGGGCGGTCGGAGACATGACCGAGATCAGGGCCGCGGAGCTGGCCTTCACCCCCGAGGAGGCGGCCGCGCTGCTGGAGCTGCACGAGCTGCGCGTTCCGGTGTCCGCCGCGCGGACCCTGGTGGAGCGCACCCGGGGATGGGCCGCCGGACTGCGACTGTGTGCCCTGGCCGCGCAGGAGAGCCCGGATCCGGAGACGTATCTGAAGGAGTTCGAGGTCGATCGCACCACGGTGGCCGACTTCCTGCTGGCGGAGGTGCTCAAGCGGCAGAGCCCCGAGGCGCAGGACCTCCTGCTGCGGGTCAGCGTCCTCGACCGCTTCGGTCCCGAGCTGGCGAACGCGCTGACCGGGCGAGCCGATGCCGAGTCCGTCCTGGCCGGGCTGCACCGCGAGAACGCGTTCGTCGAGTACCTCGGGCACGACCGGTACCGACTCCACCCGCTGTTCGGTGAGATCCTCCACGCCCATCTGCGCATGCGCTCTCCCGGTCTGGAGCCCGAACTCCACCGACGGGCCGCGACCTGGCTGCGGGACTCCGGATCCCTCGCGGAGACGCTCGGCCACGGTGCCGCCGCGGGCGACTGGGAGTTCACCGCCGGCGCCCTCGTCGACGACCTCGCCATCGGCCAGCTCTTCACCGGTCTCCGCTCGGACCATCTGGCCGAGCTGTTCTCGGGGATGGGCCCCGAGGCCACGAGCACCGCCACGGATCTCGTCCGGGCAGCCCGTGAGCTGGCACGGAGCGACCTCGACCATGGTCTGCCCCACCTGCGGCACGCCGAGCAGAGCCTTGCGGAGGAAGAGCGGATACCGGCCGGGGACGCTCCTCCCGGCCTCGCGGCGGCCCGGTTGAGCTGCGCCCTGCTGGAAGCCCTGGCCGCCCGGCTGACCGGTTCGCCGGCGAGGGCGGAGACGGCGGCGGAGACCGCCGAGGAACTCCAGCAGGAGGTGCCCGCCCAGCTCCTGGACGCCCATCCCGAAGTCGCCGCCCTGCTGTCGACCCATCTCGGCTCGACGCGGCTGTGGGCCGGGCGCTTCGAGGACGCACGTGACGCCCTGAGCACGGCGGTCGCCTGCTCCGGGGGAGCCTCGACGGCCCTTCCGCGCGAGGAGTCCCTCGGCCATCTGGCCCTGATCGACTATCTGAACGGCTGGCCCGGCCGGGCGGAGCGCAAGGCCCTGGCTGCGGTCACCGAGACCGACCGGTTCGGTCTGAGGGAGGAGTCCGGCTCCGGCATCGAGCTGCTCGTCCTGGCCGCCGTGGCCGTCGACCGCAACGAACTCGACCGGGCCCAGGCCCTCCTCGACACGGCGGCCGACTCCCAGCACGCGATGCGGGACCCGGTGATGCGCGCGGGGCGGGCCCTCGCCACCGCGCGGCTGCTCCTGGCCCGCGGCGAGACGCACGCCGCGCTCGAAGCGGCGGAACCGGGCGTCGCCGCCGACGTGGTCTCCCCCTGGTCGGAGGCGCACCAGGCGCTGGTGACCTCGGCCGCGCACCTGGCGGAGGGCCGGCCGGAGACGGCCGCCGAGCTGCTGCAGGAGGTCCCCGGCGACCAGCCGGTGTGTGTCGTGGGGGCCGCACGGGCCCAGCTCGCCGCGGGCCGGCCCGGCGAGGCGCTCGACCTGCTCGACCGAGTGAGGCCCGAGAGCCGTACGGGTCCCGCGGTGACCGTCCGGGCCTCGCTGGTGCGGGCCCAGGCCGCGGACCGGGCCGGGGACTCCGCCACCGCGCGCAGACTCGTCGCCCATGCCCTCCACGAGGCTCGGCGCGAACGGCTGCGGCGCCCCTTCCTCGAAGCCGGACCGTGGATCCGGCCCCTGCTGGGCACGGTGCCGCTGCGCGGGCTGGCCGAGGGCTGGCTCACCCCCGGACCGCCACCGTGCGACGCGCAGCGGGCTCGCCCTGGAGACCAGCCGCCGGCACCGGTCGTGGAGGAGCTGAGCGGGCGCGAGCACGACGTACTGGAACGGCTCGCCCAGATGATGTCGACGGAGGAGATCGCCGCCGATCTGTATGTGTCGGTGAACACGGTCAAGACGCACCTCAAGAGCGTCTACCGGAAGCTGTCGGTGAACCGGCGCCACGACGCGGTGCATCGCGCACGGGAGCTGCGGCTGCTGTGAGCAGGTGGCTGTGCCTTCGAAGCCTGCCCGGCCGGGGACTCCTGCCGGGGCCCGTGCCCAGCCGGGTGCCCATGTCCCGCGGAGGGCCTTCGCACCGCGCCCGGCTCGCCCGTGCGGGGTGAGGCGCGGGGCCGGTTCTTCGGGTGCGATGGGGGTGGCGGCAGGGCATCGGCCGGCCGCTGCCCGGTGGACTCCGCCGGGCCCCGGGGCGACTCGGCGAGGTGGGCACCTTGAGGCACTGGCGGGCGCTGATGGTCCTGGGTACGGCCCAGTTCCTGATGGTTCTGGACACCTCCGTCATGAACGTGTCCATCAGCCAGCTGGTGGAGGACTTCGACACCGAGGTCACCGCGATCCAGGCCGTCATCACGCTGTACGCGCTGGTCATGGCCGCCTTCATGATCATCGGCGGCCGGCTCGGAGACATCTTCGGACGCCGTCGCCTGTTCCTGTTCGGGCTGGTCGTCTACGCCACCGGGTCGGCCCTGACCGCCGTGGCCCCGACCCTGTGGGTCCTCGCGCTGGGCTGGTCGGTCATCGAAGGACTGGGCGCCGCGCTGGTGCTGCCCGCCATGGCGGCCCTCGTGGCCGAGGCGTACCGCGGGCGGGACAGGGCCGTCGCGTACGGCGTCATCGGCGGACTCGCCGGAGCCGGAATCGCGGTCGGCCCGCTGCTGGGCGGCTGGGTGACGACGTACCTCACCTGGCGGCTGGTGTTCGCCGGTGAGGTCGTGGTCGTCCTGATCGTGCTCTGCTTCCACCGGGCGATCACGGAGGAACCCAGGACCGGTCCGAGCCCCCGACTGGACGGAGTGGGTGCCGCGCTCTCGGCGACCGGGCTCGCGCTCGGCGTCCTCGGCGTGCTGCAGAGCGGCTCCTGGGGATGGGTGCAGCCCCGCAATCCGCCCTTCACCGTCTTCGGCTTCGCGCCCACGCTGTTCGTCGTCGCCGCCGGGGTGGCCGTGCTGGCCGCCTTCGTGCACTGGGAGAAACGACGCGAGGCGACCGGCGCCGAGCCCCTGGTGCATCTGCCCCTGCTGCGCAAGCCCGCGCTGCGATCCGGCCTGATGACACTGGTGAGCCAGAACCTCATCCTGCTGGGGCTGTTCTTCACCATCCCGCTGTATCTGCAGGTGGTGCAGGGTTTCGACGCCTTCCAGACAGGTCTGAGACTGCTCCCGGTGTCCATCACCATGCTCGCGGCCTCCATGGTCGCCGCCCGGCTCGGTCGGGCGGCCGGACCGCGCCGGGTGGTCCGGCTGGCCCTGGCGACCCTGGTCGGCGCCGTCGTATGGCTGCTTGCCACCATCGACCCGGTGATCGACGACGCGCAGTTCGCCGGAGCCATGGCCCTGCTCGGAGTGGGCATGGGGCTGCTCGCCTCGCAGCTGGGCAATGTCGTCCAGTCCAGCGTGGGCGACGAGGAACGCAGCGAGGTCGGCGGGCTGCAGTTCACCGCCCAGAACCTGGGCTCCGCACTCGGCACCGCCCTCATCGGATCGCTGCTCATCGGCGCCCTGGCCCATGCCTTCACCACTCAGGTGGAGAAGAACCCGCAGCTGTCGGAGGAGACTCGGCAGCAGACCGGAGTCGCCCTCGAGTCGGGCATCACCTTCGTGCCCACCGACCAGGTGCGCTCGGCCGCCGAACGCGCCGGGCTGCCGCCGTCCGAGGTCGACGCCATCGGCGACTCGTACGCGTCGGCGCAGCTCAACGGTCTGAAGGCGGCGATCCTCGCCACCGGCGGGATCACACTCGCCAGCTTCCTGGTCACGCCTCATCTGCCGACCCGAGGGGCCGGCCGTCCGAAGCAGCCCGACGCCGGCGCGCCCACCGGGTCGATCGGCTCGACCGGCTGACCGATCGGCTCCGGCCGGCTGACTCCGAGGGAGGTCGCGATGTCCGAGGCCGAGCGCACAGCGGCCCGAGCGAGCAGTGCCGAGCGCCGGGAGCGTGCCGACTACACGGGTGGCGTCTACGGATCCATGCTCGCCGCCTCGGTGATCGTCGGCGCCGGCTCGCTGGGCGAGTTCCCACGGCTGGAACTGGTGTTGCTGCTGTTGCTCACCGGCGTGGCGTTCTGGATCGCGCATGTGCACGCACAGCTGTTCGGGGCGCGCCTGGCGGAACTGAGTCTGGACCGCGCGATCGTGCTGCGGGTGTGCCGTGACGAGTGGCCGATCGTCAAGGCCGCCGTCCCTCCTGCCGTCGCCCTGGCCGTCAGCCCCCTCCTGGGCCTCGACCTGCCGGGCTCGCTGTGGCTGGCCCTCGCGGTCGCTGTGGCGGGCCAGGTGGGCTGGTCGGCGGCCGCGGCACGGCGGGCCGGCGCCTCCTGGCGCCTGGTGGCCACCACCGCCTCGGTGAACCTGCTGCTCGGGCTGCTGATCATCGCGTTCAAGATCTACCTGACGCATTGACGCATTGACGCATTGACGCGTTGACGGCGTTGGCGCGAGAAGCCCCGCCTCGGGGAGCGGGGAGCATCGACGCAGGTGAAGCGCGTGCCGACCGCCGTATCACCTCTACGGGGTGAGCCCCGGCGGTCCGCCGAGGCGGAGGATCGCAGGGTAAGGCCGCAGCCCGCCTGTCCCAGGCCACCCGCGGGAGCAGCTCATGCGCTACGAGATCCGCGTCGACGGTCACATGTCGAAGACGCTGACGGGTGCCTTCCCGGAGCTGGATCACGTGCTGATGTCCGGGCAGACAGTCCTGTACGGCTCCGTCATCGACGAGGCACACCTGTACGGGCTGCTGGCCCGCTGCCGGTCGCTGGGACTACGGGTCCTGGAGATGCGCCAGCTGCCGGAGTGAGCCCTCCGCCGGAAGCCCGCTCCTTGAGTCGTCCTTGCCCGTCCTTCGTGCGTCTTACTCCGGCGGTGGCTCCCGGCCCTGCCGTCGCAGGCCCGCGCGGACCGCGCCCGCGAGCACCTTGGCCGCGATGCCCACGAGGATCAGTCCGCCGAGCATCTGGAGCATCGTCACCACGCGTCCTGTCTGGGACAGGGCCGTGATGTCGCCGAACCCGACGGTGGCGAAGGTGGTCAGGGTGAAGTACAGCGCGTCGGTCCTGGTCAGCGGTTCGCTGAAGGAGCCCGGGGAGGAATGGTCCAGCAGGTAGTAGGCGGATGAGAACAGCACCAGATACAGCGCCAGCGTGACGGCCAGTGCCTCGACGGCCTTCAGACGGGGCGAGGTCGAGCGCACGATGGCCCTTACCTCCCAGAGGAAGACCAGGACGACCGCCAGCAGGCCGCACGTGAGCAGCGTCGCGGTGCGGGCCGTGCCGCGCCCGTCCAGGGGCAGCAGGTAGTACGCGGTGACGAGACCCGCCGCGATGCCCACGGCTCGTACGACGGACACGGCTGTCTCCCGCCGCCCCGGACCCGGTCGTCCCCGGTACGCCGCCTGCTCGGACCGGGCGGACTCCGTCGGGGCGGCCGCGGGATCGCTCCGGGCAGCCGCTCGATCATCCATCTCGTGTCTCTTCGTCCCGCGCGCCGCACGTCGGCGCGTGTCCTCCGGCCCCCACCTCATCGCTCCGGCGGCCCGCACGGATCACCCGCCGGGGGTGACCCGGTGGCGGGTGTCGGGCGGGACGCTGGCCGTGCGATCCCCGTGTGCCGCCTCGTCGGCGGTCCGGGAACGACCGTCCCGATCGCGCGAGGAGGAGCCATGACCGTGTCGCGTGATCCGGCACCGGGCACCGGACCGGCACACACGCCCGACGGACCGGCCCATGCGTCCGACGGGCCGGACCACATGCCCTACGGGGCGGCCCCCGTCCCCGCCGCCGACCCCGCGGCGGTGCTGGAGAAACTCGGGCGCTCCTGGACGTGGGTCCTGGGCTCCGCGATCGCCACGCTCGTGCCGGGCATCCTGATCCTGGTCTGGCCGGAGGGGACCCTGCACGTCGTGGCGGTCCTCATCGGCCTGTATCTGCTCGTGACCGGGGCGTTCCGGTTCGTCGGGACCTTCGCCAGGGAGGACCACGGCGAACGGCTGCCCGGACTGCTCCTCGCCGTGCTGTACGTCCTCGGCGGGGTGCTGTGCCTGAGGAACCCGCTGCAGACCATCGCCGCGCTCTCACTGATCGTCGGGATCGTCTGGGTGGTGTCCGGCATCCTCACCCTCTACACGGCCCTCGCCGCCCGGGACCTGCCCCACCGGGGCTTCGTCCTCGGTATCGCGGTGATCGGCATCGTCGCGGGGATCGTGGTGCTGGCCCTGCCCTCCGAGTCCACCCGGGCACTGACCCGGCTGCTCGGACTGTGGCTCGTCCTGCTCGGCGTGGCCGAGGTGGCCCTCGCCCTCGCCTGGCGCGCCGCACTCCGCAGGGCCGGTATCGCGGGGTCGCACGACCCCGCCCGGACCGCCTGAGGCCCCCGCCCGGACCGTCTCCTCTCACCCGCCTCGGGTGAGGCCGCCAGGTGGCCGCCATGGGCAGGCTGGAGGCGACAGAGAACAGCCGCCGGGCGAATGCCCGGGACGGAGGAAAGAGATGAGCGGGTCGACGTACCTCGCGTACGACTATCCCCTGCTGAGCGTCTTCTGGTCCATGCTGGTGTTCTTCCTGTGGATCATGTGGTTCGTTCTGCTCTTCCGGATCGTCGTCGACATCTTCCGTGACGACAAGATGAGCGGTTGGGCCAAGGCCGGCTGGCTGGTGTTCACCATCGTCCTGCCCTTCCTGGGCGTCTTCGTCTACGTGATCGCCCGTGGCAAGAACATGGGCCGCCGGGAGGCCGCGCAGGCGCGCGCACAGCAGGAGGCCTTCGCGAGCTACGTCCGGGAGACCGCCAAGGGCGGCGACGGCAGGCCCAGCAGTGCCGACGAACTCGCCAAACTGTCCGAGATCCGCGGCCGTGGCGACATCACGGACGAGGAGTTCCGCAGGGCGAAGGAACTGGTCCTGAGCGGCCACGGCCCGTCGGAACGCGCGGGCAGCTCCGCCGCCGACAGCTGACGGCACTCGCACTGGTCGGGGGCACCGCACGAGACTGAAACGAGGCAGCACGATGACCGCCACACACACCACGCACCACCCGCAGTCGGCCAAGCGGCCGTGGGCCGAGGGCCTGACCGTCTTCGCAGCCGTCATGCTCATGATCGCCGGCGTACTCGACATCTTCCGGGGCATCATGGGGATCGCCGAGGACGACGTCTTCGTCACGACACGCGACTACGTCTTCGCGTACGACCTCACCGGCTGGGGCTGGATCCACCTCATCCTGGGCGCCGTCGCCGTGCTGGTCAGTATGGGACTCTTCCAGGCGTCGCTGTGGGCGCGCGTCGCGGGCGTCACCATCGCCGGATTCATCATCATCGCCAACTTCCTCTCCCTGCCGTACTCCCCGGTCTGGTCGATCGTGATGATCGCCTTCTCCGGGTTCATCATCTGGGCGCTGTGCGTGGTCCGGCAGGACAGCTCCGGCGAGTTCGACCACTCCTGAGTACGACCGCTCGCGAGTGTTCGACGTGAGTGTTCGAAGCGTCATGAGCAGGCTCATATAGGCTGCACGCTCTGTCCGTTGCAGCCCGTACCACCTTCCCCAGGAGAGTCGCTCAGTGACCGTGGAGATCGCTCAGCCCGCACCGGCCGTCCAGTCCGCCGACGAGACACCCGGAGAAGGAACGCCCGCGGACGAGGCCTTCTGGGAGGAGCCCGGAGCGTCCGACGACGGGGATCCGGCCGTCTCCGCGCACGGCATCGTGGCGCAGGCCACCGCGGGCGATGCGGTGGCGCAGGGCACTCCCAACGACGAGGTGGCGCAGGACGCCCGTGACTTCGGGGCGTACGTCCGGGCCGGCGGCTGGGCTTTCGCGCTGAAGGTCGCCCGCAGCGTGCGGCCCGGCGGGGAGGCCGCGGGAGAGACGCCGAAGATCTCCGCGAAGGAGTTCGCCGAGCTGGCCGGATGCTCGCCGGAGCGGGTCATGCGCTACTACAAGGCGTGGGACAAGGCGGCCGACGACGGGCTCGTCCCGTACTTCGAGGCGCTGGCCCCGGGCCAGGACGTGGAGCTGCCGGACTCCGACGTGTGGCACTCGTACTACATCTCCCGTTCCAGCGCCGCCTCCGACCGCGGCACCGCGATCGCCGCGGCGGCCGAGGCCGAGGGCATCCGGCCGACCAAGGCCCTGGAGGTCGCCGAGAACCCCACCGCGCTGCGCGCCGCGATCCTCGCCGACCCCTCCACCGCCAAGGCGGCCCGCGCCGCGCTCCTGGACCGGCTCAAGGAAGACCCGTCCCTGCAGACCGAGTTGGCGCGTGACATCGCCCGTACCGACGATCTGAAGAAGGCGGTCGCCACCGAGACGCAGGCAGCGAGCCGGATCGGTTACGTCCGCCAGATCGTCGAGAACGGCCAGGTCAAGACCCCCGCCGGGCAGACGATCGACGCTTCCGCCGAACTCCGCGCCGAGGCCGAGCGCCACCTGTCCCTCATCGACGAACTCGGCGAGGACGAGGACACCGGCGAGTGGGCCACCGACGCCTACGACACGGTCAAGGACCTCGTCGCCCAGACCGTCCAGGCCAACCCCGAACTCCGCCTCCAGGAGCGCCGGACGAAGTTCTACAGCAGCCTGCAGAAGGCGACGAAGGTCTTCGAGGAACTGACCTTCGACGACGTGGACGACCTCGACACCATCTACGAGGACGACATGCTCCAGCGCCTTGAGGAACTCCAGCAGGCCGTCGGCATGTGCATCACGGCCCTGCGGAAGGCCGCCCCCGGGAACTGACCGAGCGTCCCGCGATCGACCTGAGGCCTCGGTGGCCGCCCCGACGGAGGGGCGGCCACCGAGGCCTCAGTCGTGCGGCTCGCCGACCCGCCACGGTTCACCGACTCGGCCGAACGAGCCGTTCCTCCGGGATCACGGCCACGCCGAGGATCTCGATCATCGCTTCGGGCTGCCACAGGGCGGTGCAGCCGATGCCGGCCATCGCCGGGTACACGGGCCCGGCCAGTTCGCGCCAGACCCTGCCGATCTCCTTGCCGTGCGCCTGGTAGTCGGGGATGTCGGTGAGGTAGATCGTCACGCTCACCAGGTCCTCAGGCAGGCCGCCCGCCTCGCCGAGCGTCGTCAGGACGTTGCCGAACGCCTGGCGGAACTGCTCGACGATCCCCCCAGGAACGATCTTCATATCGGCGTCGAGGGCTGTCTGCCCGCCGAGATGCAGGGTGTTCCCCGCCAGGGTTCCGTGGGAGTAACCGCTGGGCGTCGGCAGGGCAGCCGGGTTCACGGGGATGTGCTTCATACGGCCTCCGGTTCGAGGTCGGTCGCGGTCCGATCCGACGATCCGTACAGTGGCATGTATTGACAGTAAATGACGGTCGTGAAAAAAACGAGATAGCGCGAACGTGACTGAAGTCCTCTGAACTGAAGTCGTCCGAGCCGTCACGACTGGAACGGAGCCCCCTCGATGGAGCCCGACCTCAGCAAATACCGCCTTGAGGGCGACAACTCGATGTACCGGCTGCCGAGCGGCCTCGTCGCGCCCGTGGTGACCCGGGCCGGTTCCGAGAGCGCGAACACGGCCGACTCCGGCGGGGCCGTTCGGGTCTCGGGCGTCAGCGCCCAGCACACCCCGGCCCGGCGGCTCTGGTTCGGCAAGGTCAGCAACGAACCCGGCTACCGCTCGGTCACCCACCACCACGGCGAGGCGGAGACCGGCGGCTACGTCCTGTCGGGGCGGGCCCGTATCTACTTCGGCGAGAAGTTCGAGGACTACGTCGACATGGGGGAGGGCGACTGGGTCTTCGTGCCGCCGTTCATGCCGCACATCGAGTGCAACCTCTCGCGCAACAAACCGCTGACGTGGATGACCACCCGGACGCCGGAGAACATCGTCGTCAATCTGCCCGACATCGCGGACGCCGACCTGCGGGATTGGCTGGACCGATGATGAACGGGACCCCGCCCACCTCGGAGATCTTCACCGCGGCCGTCGCGCTGACACCGGCCGAGCCCGAGCACTTCGACCTGGCCTTCACCGCCGTCACCCAGCCCTGTCCGTGGCCCAAGGCGTACGGCGGAGACCTGGTCGCCCAGGCCGCCGCCGCGGCCATGCGGTCGGTGACCGACGGCAAGTCCCTGCACTCCATGCACAGTTACTTCCTGCGCCCGGCCGACATCGGGGCGATCGTGCGCTACGAGGTGGAGGTGCTGCGCGACGGCCGCGGCTACAGCACCCGGCAGGTACGCGGCTACCAGAACGGCAAGACCCTCTACGTCTGCCTGGCCAACTTCGCCGCGGGGGAGCCCAGCCAGACCTTCGAGGCCGAACTCCCGGAACTCGCCGAGGACTTGCCCGACCCCGAGGAACTGCCCAGCTCGGCGGCGTATCTCACCGACCTCAGCGGCGGTTCCATGACCGAGGAGTCGAAGGCCTACTGGTCCGGCGGCCGCGGCTTCGACATGCGGCACGTGCCCGGCCCGGTCTACCTCACCGTCGAGGGCAAGCAGGTCCCCCAACAGGCCGTGTGGCTCAAGCCGTTCGACCCGCTCCGGCCCGTCGAGGGGCTCACCGACGCCCAGCGGGACCTGGCCGCGCTGGCCTACGTCTGCGACTACACGATCCTCGAACCCGTTCTGCGCGTACTCGACCTGGCCTGGGCCAAACCCGGGCTCGTCACCGCCAGCCTCGACCACGCCATGTGGTTCCACCGCCCCGAACCCGTCGGCGACTGGCTCCTCTACCTCCAGGAAGCCGGCGCCGCCGACGCGGGCCGCGGTCTCGGCTCGGGTCGCTTCTTCACCCGAGACCACCGTCACCTGGCCACCGTCGTCCAGGAGGGCATGATCCGCCCCACCTGACCCGCCGCCTCCACCGGTGGGCTCCCGGAAGGACTCCCGCGTTGACTCCTCCGTCGCCTCTCCCGATATCCGCGATCTCCGCGCACCTCGACACCTTCACGCGCGATCACCTGCCTCCCGCGCACCTGTTGCCGACGATCGAGTTCAGCACACCGGAGCTGCGGTACCCGGACCGGCTCAACGCCGCCGCCGAGCTCATCGACATCCCCGTATCGACGTTCGGGGCCGACCGTCCGGCGCTACGTACACCGGCCGGGCAGACCTGGTCCTACGGCGAGCTGCGGTCCCGGGCCAACCAGGTCGCCCAGGTGCTCACCGAGGACCTGGGGCTGGTCCCCGGACAGCGGGTCCTGCTGCGGTCTCCCAACAACCCCTGGGCCGTGGCGAGTTGGCTCGGCGTACTCAAGGCCGGGGGAGTGGTCGTCACCGTCATGGCCGCGCTGCGCGCCCGCGAGATCGCCCCGATCGTCGAGCGCACGCGCCCCTCCGTCGCGCTGGTGGACCAGCGGTTCGCCGAGGACGTGCACGCCCTCCGGGACGCCGGTCCGTCGGCGCTGACGGTCGTGGAGTTCGGCGGCGACGGGCCTGACGACCTCGTGGCGCGGGCCAGTACCAAATCCGGCGAGTTCACCACCGTGGACACCGCCGCCGACGACGTGGCGCTCCTCGCGCCGACGTCCGGCAGCACCGGCGTCCCGAAGATCACCATGCACTTCCACCGCGACATCCTGTCCATCGACAACACCTTCGGCCGCCATGTGCTGCGCCTGCTCCCCGACGACCTGGTCGCCTGCAGCGCCCCCTTCGCCTTCACCTTCGGCCTCGGCATGCTCGTCGTCTTCCCGCTGCGGGCCGGCGCCTGCGCCCTGCTGACCGAGGCCGCCACACCGCTCCAACTCGCCCAGTACGTGGAGGAGTTGGGCGTCACCGTGCTCGCGACAGCCCCCACGGCGTACCAGGCGATCCTGCGGGAGGGGCAGGAACAGCGGCTCGCCGGGCTGCGCGTCGGGGTGTCGGCCGGCGAACACATACCCAAGGCAGTCTGGGAGCAGCTGAGGGACCGGCTCGGGCTGCGGATCGTCGACGGGATCGGCGCCACCGAGCTGCTGCACATCTTCCTCTCCGCCGCCGGTGACGACATCAGGCCAGGAGCCACTGGGAAGCCGGCGCCGGGCTACCGCGCCACCATCCTCGGCCCGGACGGCTCGGAGCTCGGACCCGGCGAGCCGGGACGGCTCGGCGTCATCGGCCCGGTCGGCTGCCGCTACCTCGACGACGAACGCCAGAAGGACTACGTCGTGGACGGCTGGAACGTCACCGGTGACGTCTTCCACCGGGACGAGGACGGCTACTTCCACTACCACGCCCGCGGCGACAGCATGATCGTCTCCTCGGGCTACAACATCGGCGGGCCCGAGGTCGAGGCCGCCGTGGACACCCATCCCGATGTGCTGGAGTCCGCCGTCGTCGGCAAACCGGATGCCCAACGCGGCTTCGTCGTCTGCGCGTTCGTCGTGCTCCGCGAGGGCGTGCCGGGCGATGCCGCCAAGGCCAGGGAGATCCAGGACCACGTCAAACAGGTCATCGCTCCCTACAAGTACCCGCGTGACGTGCGGTTCTGCGACGCGCTGCCCCGCAACGCCAGCGGCAAGCTGCAGCGATTCGCACTCCGCAGGATCGTCGAGGACGAGCAGGCCGCCACGGCCGCCGTCGAGCAGTGAGAGGAACTCCCGTGAAGATCGCGATCGTTGGCGGTGGCCCCGGCGGCCTCTACTTCGCTGCTCTCATGAAACAGCTCGACCCGGCCCACGAGATCACCGTCTGGGAACGCAACGCCCCCGACGACACGTTCGGCTTCGGTGTCGTCTTCTCCGACGAGACGCTCGGCGGCATCGAGAACGCCGACCCGGAGTTCGCCGACGCCATGGCGCGGCGGTTCGCCCGCTGGACCGACATCGACATCCACTACCGGGGCCGCAGCCACACGATCGGCGGCCAGGGCTTCGCCGCGATGAGCCGCAAGGACCTGCTCCGGCTGCTGCAGGAACGTTGCCGCAAACTCGGTGTCTCCGTGCACTACTCGACGCTCGCCCCTCCGGTGGACGACCTGAGTGCCTCGTACGACCTGGTGGTGGGGGCCGACGGCCTCAACTCCCAGGTCCGGGCGGCCCGCGCGGACGTCTTCCGCCCCTCGCTGGACCGGCGGCACAACAGATACATGTGGCTCGGCACCGACCGGGTCTTCGAGGCCTTCCAGTTCTTCGTCAGGCAGACGGAGTGGGGGACCATGCAGGTCCACGGCTACCCCTACTCCGAGAGCGGTTCCACCTTCATCGTCGAGATGCACGAGGACGTCTGGCGGCGGGCCGGCTTCGACGACACGGAGGAGACCGAGTTTCCGCCGGGCGCCTCCGACGAGCGGGCCGTGGAGCGCGTCCGCGGCCTCTTCGCCGAGGAACTCGCCGGCCACCAGGTGTTCGCCAACAACTCGAAGTGGCTGGCCTTCACCACCGTACGCAACGAGCGCTGGCACCACGGCAACCTCGTCCTCGTCGGCGACGCCGCGCACACCGCGCACTTCTCGATCGGTTCGGGCACCAAGCTGGCGATGGAGGACTCGCTGGCCCTCGCCGCCTGTCTGCACGAACACCCGGAAACCGAGAGGGCGTTGACGGCCTACGAGGCGGAACGGCGACCCGTCGTCGAGTCCACGCAGCGGGCGGCGCAGGCCTCGCTGGAGTGGTTCGAGAACATCAGCATGTACGTCCACCAGGAGCCGACCCAGTTCTGCTTCAACCTGCTCACGCGCTCGCGTCGCATCACCTACGACAACCTCCGCACCCGCGACCAGGAGTTCGCCGACCGCGTCGACGCCGCCTTCGCCGAGTCGCAGGGCCTCGACGAGGTCGCGCCCGCGATGTTCCAGCCGTTCCGGCTCGGGGAGCTGGAGCTGAAGAACCGGGTGATCGTCTCCCCGATGGACATGTACTCCGCCGTCGAGGGCGTGCCCGGCGACTTCCATCTCGTCCACCTCGGCTCCAAGGCCATGGGCGGGGCCGGACTGGTGATGACGGAGATGGTCTGCGTCTCGCCCGACGCCCGTATCACCCCCGGCTGCACGGGGCTGTGGACCGAGGAACAGCGAGACTCCTGGGCGCGGATCGTGTCCTTCGTCCACGACCGCAGCAACGCCCGCATCGGCCTCCAGCTCGGCCACTCGGGTCGCAAGGGCTCCACACGGCTGATGTGGGAGGGCATGGACGATCCGCTGCCGGACGGCAACTGGGAGACCGTCGGCCCGTCGCCACTGCCGTACGGCCCCGGGTCGGCCGTCCCGCGCGAGGTCACCCGCGCCGACAGGGACCGGATCACCGCCGACTTCGTCGCAGCCGCCCGCCGGGGTGCGGAGGCGGGCTTCGATCTGCTCGAACTGCACTGCGCGCACGGCTACTTGCTGTCCTCCTTCCTCTCGCCGGTCGCCAACCACCGCACCGACGAGTACGGCGGTTCGCTGCAGAACCGGCTCCGGTTCCCCCTGGAGGTCTTCGACGCGGTCCGGGCCGTCTGGCCGGCCGGGCGGCCGATGATCGTGCGTATCTCCGCGACCGACTGGGTGCCTGACGGCAACACCGAGCACGACGCCGTCGGTATCGCCCGCGCCTTCGTCGCCCATGGCGCGGACGCCATCGACGTCTCCTCGGGACAGGTCACCAGGGACGAGGACCCCGCGTACGGCCGCTCGTACCAGACCCCGTTCGCGGACCGGATCCGCCACGAGGTCACCGCCGCGACCGGCACCGCCGTCATCGCGGTCGGGGCGATCGCGTCCTACGACGACGTGAACTCGATCCTCCTGGCGGGCCGCGCCGACCTGTGCGCGCTCGGCCGCACCCACCTCTACGACCCGCACTGGACGCTGCACGCGGCGGCCGAGCAGGAGTACCGGGGCGCCGCGAGCCAGTGGCCGGTCCAGTACGGGGCGGGCAGCCGCAAGCCGCCCACCTCGCGCACCGACGCCGTACGCCCCCGCCTCTCGCTGCTGCGCGCCGACGACTCCGACCAGAACGTCCACCTGCGCTGGACCCCGCCCCGCGAACCGGCGACGGTCACCTGAGCCGACGGAGGGCACCTCTCCGAAACCCAAGCAGTGAGCCCCACGCAGTGAGCCGTGCGGCGCAGCCGATGAGCGCGCCGCACGGCTTTCGTGCGTCACGCCCGCCGGCCGTGGTCTGGGCCGGAGCGTTGCTCCGGACAGCGGAACGTCTCCCTCCCGTCGCACTGCGCCCTCGAAGATCACGCGTTAATTTGGCCATGTTTTCACCGGATCACACCTTTCGTCCTGCCTGCCTCGGCGGAGACGGAAGAGGCCCCGCGCTCGCGCGGGGACGAAGGGTGGGCGATGGCCAAGACCTTGAACGACACGCTCGTCCCGGCCGAGCGCCACGGATCGACGCGGACCGCCCGCGTCGGTTTACGCACCGGAGGCAGGGCTTGGCCGGCAGCGGTCGCGGCCGCCTTCACGCTGGCCCAACTGGCGCTCGTACGCCCCGGGATGGGCCTCGGCTGGGACGAGTCGGTGTACGTCAGTCAGGTCAGCGGTCACTCCCCGGCGGCGTTCTTCAGCGCCCCGCGCGCCCGCGGTGTGTCGTTGCTGGTCGCGCCGATCGCCTCGTGGTCGTCGTCCACGGAACTGCTGCGGGTCTATCTGGCCCTGCTGTCCGGGCTCGGCCTCTTCCTGGCGCTGCGTGCCTGGCGCGGACTCTTCCCCGCCCGGGTGCTCGGCGCCGGCGGTGCCCTGTTCGCCACGCTGTGGGTGACCGTGTTCTACGGTCCTCAGGCCATGCCCAACTACTGGGTCGCGATCGGTGCCCTGGCAGGTGTCGGCCACTTCCTGCGCGCCCAGGCCGACCCCGACGACCGGGCGGCCCTGTGGGGCGTCGGCGCGAGCGCGGCGCTGATGGCGTGGATGCGGCCCACCGACGCCGTCTGGGTCACGTTGCCGTTGTTCGCCGTGCTGGTGTGCCTCCCTCGTTGGCGACGACCGCGCGTGTTGGCGGCGCTCGTCGTGGGGCTGGCGACCGGGGCGGTGCAGTGGGTCGTCGAGGCGTACGTCGGGTTCGGCGGCCTGAGCGAGCGGCTCGCCGACGCCTCCGGGATCCAGGGCGGCCTCGGCTGGAACATCGCCGTCCTCGACCAGCTGCGCACCCTGGGCGGACGCAGCCTGTGCCGCCCGTGCGCCGGATCGATTCCGGCCACACCGATCATCGTGTGGTGGTTCGTGTTGCCGCTGCTCGCCGCCGTCGGGCTGGCGGTCGCGGTCAGGGCCCGGCGTACGGCGGGCGCCCTCCTGCCGCTGGCCTGCGCCACGACGGCGGGCATCCCGTACCTGTTCATGATCGGATACGCCGCGCCGCGCTTCCTGCTCCCCTACTACGCGCTGCTGGCCATCCCGGTCGCCGCCGCGCTCATCCACCTCGTCACCGCGTCGATCCGCAAACGGCGACCGGTGGCCGCGGCCCTGGTGGCGCTCGGTCTCGCCGGGCATCTGGCGGTCCAGTACACGGTGCTGACCCGCACGGTGGACCGCACCACCGCCTCACACCGCGACTGGGCGCGCACGGCGGCCGAGCTGCACCGACTCGGCGTACGGCCGCCGTGTCTGCTGACCGGGCACCTGGCCATCCCGATCGCCTTCTACGCGGGCTGCCGCTCCGTCCAGACCCAGGGGCACAACAACAACACCACTCCGGCGGACATCGTCGGAGCCGCAGAGCGGCTGCCGGTCGCCGCCCTCACGACACCGAAGGGGCAGCCGCCCGACTTCGCCCGGACCTGGGAACGGCATCGGGTCGCCGGCCTGCTCCTCCACGTGGCGCCCTCCGCGCGCTGAGCCCGCCGCAGACGGCCTCCGGCCGGACTGTGACGTACTTGTGCGGCCTCCTGTCCGGTCAGGTCCGATCAGGAGATATCTTGATGTCGAGCAATGTTGCAGACGTGGAGCGGAGCACCCGGTGACTGACTCGACCATCATCTATACGCACACTGACGAGGCCCCGGCCCTGGCGACCTATTCGTTCTTGCCGGTGGTCCAGGCGTACGCGTCGCAGGCCGGTGTCACTGTGGAAACCCGTGACATTTCGCTGGCCGGACGGATCATCGCCCTCTTCCCCGAGTTCCTGGAGGAGGGCCGGCGCATCCCCGACGCCCTCTCCGAGCTCGGTGACCAGGCCAAG
Source organism: Streptomyces umbrinus (assembly GCF_030817415.1). NCBI lineage: Bacteria > Bacillati > Actinomycetota > Actinomycetes > Kitasatosporales > Streptomycetaceae > Streptomyces > Streptomyces umbrinus. Next base: position 10,786,783 of record NZ_JAUSZI010000002.1, read on the forward strand.
ACGCCCGAGGCCAACATCATCAAGCTGCCGAACGTCTCGGCGTCGATCCCGCAGCTGAAGGCCGCGGTCGCCGAGCTTCAGGCGCAGGGTTACGCGCTGCCCGCCTACCCGGACGACCCGAAGACCGACGAGGAGCGCGACATCCGCGCCCGCTACGACAAGGTCAAGGGCAGTGCCGTGAACCCGGTGCTGCGCGAGGGCAACTCCGACCGCCGCGCCCCCGCGTCGGTCAAGAACTACGCCAAGGCCCACCCGCACCGCATGGGTGCCTGGACCTCCGAGTCGAAGACCAACGTCGCGACCATGGGTGTCGACGACTTCCGGTCCACCGAGAAGTCCGCGGTGATCTCCGAGGCCGGCTCCCTGCGCATCGAGCTGGTCGGCGACGACGGCTCCACCACGGTCCTGCGCGAGTCCGTACCCGTCCTCGCGGGCGAGGTCGTCGACGCGTCCGTCATGCACGTCGCCGCGCTGCGCGAGTTCCTCACGGCGCAGATCGCCCGCGCCAAGGCCGACGACGTGCTGTTCTCCGTGCACCTCAAGGCCACGATGATGAAGGTCTCCGACCCGATCGTCTTCGGTCACGTGGTGCGCGCCTTCTTCCCGAAGACGTTCGCGAAGTACGGCGAGACGCTCGCCGCCGCCGGTCTGACCCCGAACGACGGTCTCGGCGGCATCTACAAGGGCCTGGAGTCCCTGCCCGAGGGCGACGAGATCAAGGCGTCCTTCGACGCCGAGCTCGCCGACGGCCCCGCGCTCGCCATGGTCGACTCCGACAAGGGCATCACCAACCTGCACGTCCCGTCCGACGTCATCGTCGACGCCTCCATGCCGGCGATGATCCGCACCTCCGGCCACATGTGGGGCCCGGACGGCGGGGAGGCCGACACCCTCGCGGTCCTCCCGGACAGCAGCTACTCCGGCGTCTACCAGGTCGTCATCGACGACTGCCGCGCCAACGGCGCCTACGACCCGTCGACGATGGGCTCGGTCCCGAACGTCGGTCTGATGGCGCAGAAGGCCGAGGAGTACGGCAGCCACGACAAGACCTTCGAGATCCCGGCCACCGGCACGGTCCGCCTCGTCGACCAGGCCGGCAACGTCGTCCTCCAGCAGACGGTCTCCGCCGGCGACATCTTCCGCGCCTGCCAGACCAAGGACGACCCGATCAAGGACTGGGTCAAGCTCGCCGTCACCCGCGCCCGCGCGACCGGCGACCCGGCCGTGTTCTGGCTGGACGAGAGCCGCGCCCACGACGCGGTGCTCATCGAGAAGGTGAAGCAGTACCTGCCGGAGCACGACACCGAGGGCCTGGACATCCGGATCCTGGCCCCGGTCGAGGCGACCAAGCTCTCCGTGGAGCGCATCCGCCGTGGCGAGAACACCATCTCGGTCACCGGCAACGTCCTGCGTGACTACCTGACCGACCTGTTCCCGATCCTGGAGCTGGGCACTAGCGCCAAGATGCTCTCGGTCGTCCCGCTGATGAACGGCGGCGGCCTCTTCGAGACCGGTGCCGGCGGCTCCGCGCCGAAGCACGTGCAGCAGCTGGTCAAGGAGAACTACCTGCGCTGGGACAGCCTGGGCGAGTTCCTCGCGCTGGCCTCCAGCTTCGAGCACCTCGCGCAGACCACGGACAACGCGCGTGCCCAGGTCCTCGCGGACACGCTCGACCGCGCGACCGCCACGTTCCTGGAGAACGACAAGTCGCCGAGCCGTCGCCTCGGTGGCATCGACAACCGCGGCAGCCACTTCTACCTCGCCCTCTACTGGGCGCAGGAGCTGGCCAGGCAGACCGACGACGCGGCGCTCGCCAAGGCGTTCGCCCCGCTCGCCGAGACGCTGACCGCGCAGGAGCAGACGATCGTCGACGAGCTGATCGCGGTGCAGGGGTCGCCGGCCGACATCGGCGGCTACTACCAGCCCGACCCGGTCAAGGCGGCGGCCGTGATGCGGCCGTCTGCGACGCTGAACGCGGCGCTCGCCACTCTGGCCTGATCGCTCTGCTGGGCCCGGCGCGTTGTCTGCGGGTCCGTCGTGGCTGGTCGCGCAGTTCCCCGCGCCCCTTTGGGGCGTGGGGTCTGTAGCCGCTCCGAAACTCCCGACCCCAGACAGGCAGGTCGATGATGACGGACTCTTCCGACAGAGGAGCAGGCACTCGGCAGCTCCAGGTGGAGACGCACGGGCTCGATGTGATCGGCGATGCCGAGCGCAAGGGGACACCGCGCACGCTCTTCTGGCCCTGGTTCGGCGCCAACGTGTCGATCCTCGGCCTGAGTTACGGGTCCTTCGCGCTCGGGTTCGGGATCTCGTTCTGGCAGGCGCTGGCCGCCGGGGTGATCGGGATCATCTTCTCGTTCCTGCTCTGCGGGTTCGTCGCGGTGGCGGGCAAGCGGGGATCCGCGCCGACGATGGTGCTCAGCCGGGCGGCCTACGGCGTACGCGGCAACCGGCTGCCCTCGGTCGTCTCCTGGATGCTCACCGTCGGCTGGGAGACCGTGCTCACGGCCCTGGCGACGATGGCCACCGCGACCGTTCTCGACCGGCTCGGCTGGGGCGGCGGCACCGGGACCAAGGTGGTCGCCCTCATCGTCGTCGGGGCGCTCGTCGTGATCGGCGGAGTGATGGGCTTCGACCTGATCATGCGGCTGCAGACGGTGATCACGGTCGTCACCGGGGTCCTGACCGTCGTCTACATCGGGCTCGTCGCCGACCACATCCACTGGTCGGCGGTCAGCGCCGTACCGTCCGGCTCCGCGCAGGAGTTCATCGGCGCACTGGTCTTCATGATGACCGGCTTCGGCCTCGGCTGGGTCAACGCCGCCGCAGACTACTCGCGCTATCTGCCGCGCGACTCCTCCGGCCGGGGCGTGGTCGGCTGGACCACCTTCGGCGCCTCGGTGGCACCCCTGCTCCTGCTGGTCTTCGGCCTGCTGCTCGCCGGCTCGTCCACCGAGCTCAACACGGCCATCGCGGCCGACCCGATCGGCGCGCTGACCACGATCCTGCCCACCTGGTTCCTGATCCCCTTCGCCGCCGTGGCCGTACTGGGTCTCGTCGGCGGCGCGGTCCTCGACATCTACTCCTCCGGCCTCGCCCTGCTCGCGGCGGGCCTGCGGGTGCCGCGCTATCTGGCCGCCCTGCTGGACGGCGTCCTGATGATCGCGGGCTCGATCTACATCGTCTTCCTCACGGACGACTTCCTGGGCCAGTTCATCGGCTTCCTCACCACACTCGGCGTGCCCGTCGCCGCCTGGTGCGGTGTGATGCTCGCCGACCTCGCGCTGCGGCGCCGCGACTACGACGAGGCGGACCTGTTCCGCACCCGCGGCCGCTACGGCGACGTCGAACCGCTCCCGCTGCTGCTGACCCTCGGCGCCACCGCGATCGGCTGGGGTCTCGTCACCAACACGGCCGCCGGCTGGCTGGAGTGGCAGGGCTATCTGCTCGGCCCGCTGGGCCTGGGCGGCAAGGACGGCTCCTGGGCCTACGCCAACCTCGGCGTACTCGCCGCGCTCGCCCTCGGCTTCCTGGGAACCCTCGCACTCGGCCGCGGCAGGGTCCGTACGCAGGAGGCGCGGCCCCCGAGTCTGCCGCTGGACGTGGAGGTGCCGGGCGCATGAGCCGACCGGGATCACCAGGCCTGCTGGCCGTCATCGACATGCAGCGCGTGTTCGCCGAGCCGGACAGCCCCTGGGCCGCGCCCCGCTTCACCGAGGCCGTGGACGGGGTACGCCGCCTGCTGCCGGCCTTCGGGGAACGCGTCACCTTCACCCGGTTCCTGGCACCCGAGAAGCCCGCCGGCGCCTGGCGGGCGTACTACGAACAGTGGCCCTTCGCGCTGCGGCCGCCGGAGGACCGTCTCTGGGAGCTGGTGGACGAACTCGCGCCCCACGCCGGGCACTTGGTCGACGCCCCGACCTTCGGCAAATGGACTCCGGAACTGGCCGAGCGGGTCGGTCCCGAGGGCCGTCTGGTGCTCGCCGGAGTCAGTACGGACTGCTGTGTGCTCTCCACCGCGCTGGCCGCCGCCGACGCCGGAGTGGAGGTGTGGGTGGCGGCCGACGCCTGCGCGGGAGCGGACGACGCCTCGCACACCAAGGCCCTGCAGATCATGGACCTGTACCGGCCGCTGATCCGGGTCGTCACCGTGGCCGAGGCGCTCGCCCGGGTCGCGTGAGCGCCTGAGCACGGGTCGCGTGAGTACCCCAGCACCGGTCGCGTGAGCACCCGAGCACCGCAGGCCCCGGAAGGCACCCCAGGCCCCATCCGGCGAGGCGTACCATACCGGGTGGGGTATATACCGAGGGAGCGCTCCACATGGAACTGCAGATGGCGGCCGACGAGCTCAAGTCCGTGATCAACCGGCTCAAGCGGGCCCAGGGGCAGATCGCGGGCGTGATCAACATGATCGAACAGGGGCGGTCCTGCGAAGAGGTGGTCACCCAACTGGCAGCGGCCTCAAGGGCGTTGGACCGCGCCGGGTTCGCGATCATCGCGACCGGGCTCCAGCACTGCATGACCGACGAGGGCGGCGAGCAGGATCTGGACCGCGACCAGATGCGGGCGCGACTGGAGAAGCTCTTCCTGTCCCTCGCCTGACGCACCCCTTCCGGAAAGGCCGTCGTCAGAGGCGCCCCGCCCCCGTGTAGAGGTCCAGCTGTCCTTCGAGTTCGACGGCGATCACCGTCGCCTGCTCGTCCAGATCGGTGGCCGCGGGCGCGTCGATCCACGTCACACCGGGAACGGTGTCGAGACCGCCGGTGACGTGGTGGCCCAGTTCCGCGCCCGTACCGAGGACCGTGGCCCGCCGGACGGGATTGCGCAGGCCGCGGATCGAGACGGAGTCGCGGGGAGCGTCGAAGCACACCAGGTACAAGGTGCGCCGGTCGGCGGACAGGGTGCTGGGGCCGTAGTGGTGCCCGGCGGGCAGTCCGGCGACCGTGCCGTACACCGCGTCGGAGTGCCGCGCGATCCACGCGCCGAGGCCTTCCAGACGTTCGATCTGCTCCTCGGGGATCGTCCCGTCCTCGCGGGGCCCGGCGCCCAGCAGCAGATTGCCGCCCATGCCGATCGTCTCGGTGAAGTACCGCACCAACTGGCGCACCGACTTGAAATCGCGGTCCTGCGGCCGGAAGCTCCACGAGTCGTTGATCGTGAGGCACAGCTCCCACGGGCCGTCCGGGGCCCGCAGCGGGGTGCCCTGCTCCGGCGTTGCGTAGTCGCCGTAACTGAGCATGCGGCCGTTGAGGATGGTGTCCGCATTGCCGGAGAGGATCAGCTCGGCGAGCTCGCCCATCCGCCACTGCTCCTCGGTGCGCTCCCACTCCCCGTCGAACCAGAGGACGTCGGGCCGGAAGCGTTCGACGAGCTCGCCGACCTGGCCGTCGCGGTACGCGAGATAGCGCGCCCAGGCCGCCGGGTCCTCCTTGCCGGGCTCGGCGTGCGAGTACTTGTTGGGCGGCACGATGACCGGCCCGGGGTGCCGCTGACTCGCGTAGTCCGGGTGGTTCCAGTCGGAGTGCGAGTAGTAGAGGCCGACCTTGAGATCCCGGGCGCGCAGCGCGTCGACGAAGCCGGTGACCAGGTCGCGCCCCGCCGGAGTGTCCCGCACCACGTCGAGATTGCGGTGGTCGGTGTCCCAGAGCGCGACACCGTCGTGGTGCCGGGCGGTGAGCACCGCGTACCGCGCGCCCACCCGGGCGAACAACTCCGCCCAGGCGTCCGGGTCGTAGTGCGACGCGGTGAAGCCGTCGAGCTGTTTCATGTACTGCTCGTGCGTCATCTCGCCCGTGTAGAACGACCAGGACTCGGCGGCGCCGCCCACGGCGTAGATGCCGTAGTGGATGAAGATGCCCAGCTTGGCATCGGGAAACCAGGGTTGCATCGGCATGGCTCCACGCTAGGCGCGCGCCAGGTTCGACGCGTGGGCGACGGTCACCACTACTGGTCCGTTTTCACCCTGGAATCCGGATGCGGTGGCATCCCTCCATGCGCCACCGCATCACTCCCGTGCGGAACTACTTGGCGCTTTCCGGTGGGTACAGCAGGTGCCCGTGGCGTGTTCAATCACCTGTATCGCGACACATACGGACGGCCCCACACGTCAGGAGGCACCGTGATCGCCGCTCCCGAGCCCGGACTGACCGAACGCGAACTGATCGACCGAGCCGTCGCACTGCGGCCGGCACTGCTCGAACGCCAGCCGGAGACCGAGCGGTTGACGCGCTATCCGAAGGACACGCACGACGACTTTCTGCGGGCGGGCTTCTACCGGATCCTGCAGCCGCGCCGCTACGGCGGATACGAGTTCGGCCTGCCGACCTTCTACCGCGTGGTCACCGAGATCGCCCGAGGCTGCCCCTCCACGGGCTGGGCGCTCTCCCTGACCGCCGCCCATGTGCTCCAGGTCGCGGCACAGTTCGAGGAGCGGGCACAGGACGAGATCTTCGGTGACGACGGCGAGTTCCGCGCCGCGTCCACCGTCCTGCCGGTCGGCGTGGCCCGCCCGGACGGCGACGGGCATGTCGTCCTCGACGGAACCTGGCCGTACGCCTCCGGATCGCCGTACTCCACCCACTACGTCGGCCAGACCCTGCGAGCCCCGGAGAAACCGGGCGACCCGCCCGGACCGCTGGTGCTGTTCGTCGCGCCGCGCCCCGTGTGGACGCTGCTCGACGACTGGCACGGCGTCCTCGGGCTGCGCGGCAGCGGCTCCAACAGCATCCGCATGGATCAGGCCCGGCTCCCCGAGTACCTCACCCGGGAGGCGAGCCTGCTCGACCTGCCGGTGGAGGGCGGCACACCCGGATCGAAGCTGCACGGCAACGCGCTGTACGCGGGCCGCGCCCCCAGCTTCTACCACGGGGAACTGGCCGCAATCATGGTCGGCACCGCGTACGCGGCCGCCGACGAGTACGCCCGGATCGTCGCCGAGCGGCCGCTGACCCTGGAACCCGACCGCACGCGGGCCGAGCTCCACGACTACCAGCGCCACCTGGGCGAGGCACTCGGTGCGATCCACACCGCCGAGGCGGCTCTCCAGCGCAATGCCGAGGACTACATGGAGACCTGCCGTCGCAATGTCTCCGGGGAAGCGGCCTTCACCATCGCCGACGACAACCGGCTCGCGCTGGTCTTCCTCACGGCGGGCCGCATGGCCTGGGACGTCACGCAGAGCATCCTCTTCCGCACGGCGGGTTCGCGCCACGCCCGCGACGGCGAGCGGATGCAGCGCTACTTCCGGGACGCCGCCACGTACTGGACGCACATCGGGCCGAGCATGGCCGAGCCGCTCGCGCGGCGCGTCGGCTGCGACCGGCTCGGGCTGCCCTCGCACGACATCCCGCTGATTCCGTGAGCGTTCGGTGACGTCCGGGTGAGACACGCATGGCACATCCCGCGACGGGTACGCGACCAGCCGCGCCCGGGTCGGAACCTGGCCCGGGCGGCCTGTTTTCGTTACTACGTCGGGATGTGCCATGGAGATTTCCTCGAACGACAACGTCACGGCGGAGGCTGAGCGAGCGCTTACCGTGCTGGCCGAGAACGCCGAGGACGGCGATGCCCTGGACACCCTGGCCGGCAGTGACGTGCTGGTCCCGGTGCCGGACGACGCCGATGACGAGGCGGCCGGTGATCCCTCCGTCGTCGCCCTGCCCGTGATCGAGCAGCCGGGCGGAGACCCGCTGGTTCCGGTGTTCACCTCGGAGGTGCGGATGGCAGAGCTGCTGCCGTCGGTTTCGCGCTACCGCCTGGTGCCGCTCGGTGCGCTTGCCGCGCAGTGGCCCACCAGTGAGGTCTCGCTGAGCATCGACGCGAGTGCTCCGCATGGGCTGACACTCAGCTCGCAGGGTGTGCGCGCGCTGTTGGCTCGACCTCAGGCCTGAGCGGGGCGCGTTCTGGGGCGCGGGATGCCTTTGGCTCCCGCGCCCCTCGTTCGTTCTCGGCTTTTGTCTTCAGGGGCGCGGGGAACTGCGCGACCAGCCACACACAACCCGCACCCGACAGAGAACAGGGAGCGGCCGGTGCTCAGAGGCTCTTGCCGGGGTTGAGGATCCCCCGAGGATCGAACGCCTCCTTGAGCCGCCGCTGCAACGCGTGCGCCGCAGGGCCCAACTCCTCCGCGACCCACTGCCGCTTCAGAACACCCACGCCGTGCTCCCCCGTGAGCGTGCCCCCCAGCCGCAACGCCAGCGCGAAGATCTCACCCGCCGCCTCCCACGCGGCATCCGGGAGCCGGTCCAGAGCCGGATCCACGACGATGATCGGATGCAGATTCCCGTCGGCAGCGTGCGCGATGGTGAAAATCGGGACGCCATGGCGTTCGGAAACGGCACGGATCGAACGAGCCGCCTCCGCGAGCCGCGAGCGCGGTACCGCGATGTCCTCGATCAGCGGCCGGCCCAGCCGTTCGAGAGCGGGCAGGGCCAGCCGGCGCGCGGCGAGCAGCGACTCGGCCTCGGCGGGATCGTCGGTCACCTCGACGGTCGTCGCGAGAGGCGTGAGCAGTCGCGCGACCACCGCCGCCTCCACGGCCGCCCCCGCCCCGTCGCACTGGACGACCAGCAACGCCGCGCCCCGCTCCCGCAGTTCGGGGTCGATGGCGTGCAGCACGGGCCCGTCGACCAGCTCCGCGAGCGCCGGTTCGATCCCGGCCCGGCCGATCGCGTACGACGCCTCGGCCGCGGCCTCGAAGGACGGGAAGTACGCGGCGAGCGTGGCCGTCGCCACGGGGACGGGCCGCAGCCGCAGCGTCGCCGAGGTGATCACCGCGAGGGTGCCCTCGGAGCCGGTGAGCAGGGCGGTCAGGTCGTAGCCGGTGACGCCCTTCACCGTACGGCGGCCGGTCCTGATCGCCGTGCCGTCCGCGAGCACCGCCTCCAGACCGAGCACACTGTCCCGCGTCACGCCGTACTTGGCGCAGCGCAGACCGCCCGCGTTGGTCGCGATGTTCCCGCCGATCGTGGACAGGGCGGCGCTCGCGGGGTCCGGCGCGTACCGCAGGCCGTGGGCGCCGGCCGCACGGTCCAACTCGGCGGTGATCACACCCGGTTCGACGACCGCGAGCTGGTCGTCCGCCGACAGTTCGAGGATCCGGTTCATGCCGGACAGGTCGAGGACCAGTACGCCCTCGCCCGCGGTCGCGCCACCCGACAGACCGGTGCCCGCGCCGCGCGGCACGACTGGCACACCCAGGGCATGCGCGTGCCGGAGGGTGACCGTCACGTCCTCGGTGCGCCGGGCGTGGACGACAACGAGGGGACTGCCGTCGGACCGGGCGCCGGAACGGTCGGTGGCGTGCGCGGCCACCGTGCGCGGATCGGTGGCCAGCCGGTCGGGTGCCAGGTCACGGGCCAGCAGCCCGAGCAGCTCAGCGGCCTTCGTGGACTCAAGAGCGGTCGTCGCGGGAGCGGTCACAGGTCGAGTGCCTTCGTTCCGATGGCGAGCAGGGAGATGTCCTCCTGGGGCGCGTGCACGGGCGCGCACTGGATGTCACGGAAGTGCCGCTCCAGAGGATTGCCGCGGGCCAGGCCCGGATTGCCGAGCAGCCGCACGGCCAGCTCGACGGCCCGTACCGCGTGCCGGTCGGCGAGTACACGCGCGCCGAGGGCCTGCTCCGGCGGGTAGGCCGGGTCCTCGGCATCGACCCGCGCGGCCCCGTCGAAGAGCAGTTGCTCGGCGGTGGCGAGGAGCATCTCGATCTCCCCGGCCGTCCGCCGGAAGCGCTCGGTCCGGGCCACCGGGTGACCCAGATTGGCGGGCACGCGCGCGTGCGCGAAGGTGTGGAAGAAGGCCTGCGCCGCACGCGCGACCCCCACATACAGGGCGGCGAGCGGGAGGTGGAGGGAGGCGCCCGCCCGGTTGTCCTGCTCGCTCGCGGGACCGTGCGGGCCGAGTCCGACGACATGCTCGTACGGGACCTCCACGTCCCGGAACGTCACGTCGTGGCTGCCGCTCGCCCGTAGCCCCAACTGGTCCCAGCGGTCGGTGATCTCGATGCCGGGCGAGGCGCCGGGCACCAGGAAGGTGCCCACGCGCGGCTCCGGCTCATCGGTGGTCGCCCACACCAGGAACCAGTCCAGCCCCTCCGCGCCCGTCACGAACCGCTTGCGCCCGCTGACCGACCAGCCGTCCGCGGTGCGCCGGGCGACGGTTGCGGGCAGTCCGCCCCGCGCGGGGGAACCCAGTTCGGGCTCCACGCGCGCGTGGTTGACGAGAACCGGCCGCTGCTCGGACTCCTTGAGCACGCGCGCGTACAGCTCCTCGGGCCACGTCGGTCGTACGGCCTCGCGGGCGTGGGTGTTGAGGGTCATCGCCGTGATCAGGGCCACGGACGGATCGCCCCGGCCGAGTGTGTGCAGGATGCGCGCGGTCTCCTCCACCCGGGCGCCCCGGCCGCCGTACCGCTCCCCGACGGTCGCGGTGAGCAGCCCGGCCTCGTGCACGACCTGGATCGACCGGGCGGGAAAGGCGCCCGACCGGTCGTATCCCACGGCGAGTTCGGCGAGGCGCGCGGTCAGGGCCGGGTTCACATCCGGGCTCACGTCCGGGCTCACCGGGGGGTTCACGGTCACAGGGCCTTCTCCAGATCGGTGTCGAGTGCGCGGCTCCAGAAGGACTTCACGTCCAGCTTCCCCTTGAGGGCGCCCAGTTCGGTGAAGGCGTCGGCGACCTTCTGCTGCGAGGCGATGGTGTCGTCGCCGACCGTCCTGGCCTGGGTCGGTCGCTGCGCCTGCGCGTCGCGGAAGTCCTTCTCCGCCTGGGCCACGGGCTGGTGGGTGGCCTTGGCGACGACCTTCGCGAACTCGTGCTCGCGGCCGTCACGGATGTACGCGTACGCCTTGGTGATCCGGGCGATCAGATCGGCCGCGGCGGCCCGCCGGCCGGCGCTCTTCAGGACGTTGTCGCGGGCCGACCAGAGGAAGTTGCCGGACAGTACGTCCTTGCCCGAGCCGACCGTGACGGCGCCCTGCTGGTGGGCGGTGATGACCGACGTGCCGTAGGAGGCGAAGGCGTCGATGCCGCCGCCGTTCAGGGCGGCGAGCCCGTCGTTGGGCAGGAGCGGCTTGGCGTCGATGTCCGACCACTTCAGGCCCGCCCGCTGCAGCAGCTCGTACAGGAAGTAGTGGGCGGTGGTGTTCTGGACGTAGCCGACCTTCTTGCCCTTCAGGCCCGCGATGTCCGTCACCTTGGAGCCCTTGGGGACGATGACCTCCTGGTTGAGGGTCGTGCCGCGTTGCACGGCGACGACCTTGAAGTTCGGGCTGCCGTCGGCTGCCGCGAAGATCGGCGGGATCTCGCTGGAGGAGGCCAGGTCGAGCGCTCCGGCCCGGACGGCCTGGAGCTGCTGGTCACCGCCCTGGAACAGGCTCCACTTCACCTTGTACGGGGTGTCGTCGAGGTGGGCGAACTTGAGGACGGCCTCTTCGTTCTTCCAGCCCGTGGCGCCGACGGCCAGCGTCACGGAGGAGAGGCCGGAGGAGGACTCGGCCTCCGCGTCGCCTCCGCAGGCCGTGGCGAGCGGCAGCAGCAGCGCGAGCGCGGCGGTGGACGTGAGCAGGGTACGACGGAACACGGAGTCTCCATGAGAGGAATCGATTCAGACGAGGACGGAGGACGGACGGAGGAGAGGGAGGGGAGGAGGGGCGAGAGCGCGCGTGGGTGCGTGAAGAGTCAGGCGGCCCGGTCCGCCGCGGCGCGGTGCGCCAGTTCCTGCCGGACCAGCGGCAGGACGTAACGGGCATAGTCGATCGCGTCGTTGAGCGGGTCGTAGCCGCGCATCGACAGCAGGTCGCAGCCGATGTCCACGTAGTCGAGCAGTGCCTTCGCGACCGTCTCGGGGGAGCCGACCAGTGCGGTCGAGGCACCGGCCGCGTTGGTGGCGACCGCCGGGGCCGTCCACAGGCAGCGGTCGTGCACCTCGCCCCGTTCAGCGATGTCGAGCAGCCGCTGCGAACCGACGTTGGCGGGGCGGCCGCTCGTCTTGTAGTGGCGCAGCAGCTCGGTGTTCTGCGCCTGGTCCTTCAGCACGCCCAGGGTGCGGTGCGCCTTCTCCCAGGCCAGCTCGTCGGTGGGCGCGATGATCGGGCGGAACGACACCCAGATACGGGGACGGGGGCGCCCGGCGGCGTCCGCGACCGCGTTCACGGCGGCGATCTGCTCGGCCGTCTCCTTCAGCGGCTCGCCCCACAGCCCGAAGATGTCACCCTGCTGTCCGCCCACGCGGTACGCGTCCTGGGATGACCCGCCGACCGAGATCGGGACCAGGCCGTTCACCGGCTTCACGTCGGAGTAGTAGCCCTCGAACTTGAAGTACGTGCCCTCGTGCGACACGGGTCCGTCGGCCTGCCACACCTTCCGCAGGATCTGGATGTACTCGTCAGAGCGCTCGTACCGCTCCCTCTTGTCGAGGTAGTCGCCCTCGCGGTGCTGCTCCTCGTCACTGCCGCCGGAGATGATGTGCACGGTCAGCCGGCCGTCGCTGATCCGGTCGAGGGTCGCGAGAGCCCGGGCCGCATGGGTCGGGAAGATCACGCCCGGCCGGTGCGCCAGGATCGGACGCACCCGCTCGGTGTGCGTGGCCACGAACTGGGCGATCTGGAAGGCGTCCGGCGAGGCCGAGTGGTAGGCGACCAGGGTGTGGTCGAAACCTCCGTCGTCCAACGCCCGGGCGTACCTGCGCAGATGGTCGACATCGAGACCCGTACGGCTCGCCGCGGCCGGACCGGACGCCCCGGAGTCGGTGTGCACGGCGCTGATGAACTCGACAGGCATGGTGAACTCCTTTGCTTGGCAAGCGACGTGAGAGCGCTTCCGTCGCTGCTTGAGGCCTGCTGTTTGAGAGCTGCTGCTCGAGGGCCGCTACTTGAGGACGGAGGCGTCGGCGGACTTCGCCACGTCGACGTTCGGGTCGAGGACACCGATGCCGTGCATCAGGTCGGCCACGTCCTGGACGGTCCCGTTCACCTCGGGCGTGACCGGCAGCACCTTGCTGTACGCGGCCGAGGCGAGGGTCTTCGCGATCGCGGGGTCGGCGCCGTTGCGCTCGACGATGGCGTCGGCGTACGCGTCCTGGTGGGTGCTGGTCCACTTAAGGGCCGTACCGAGCCGCTTCAGGAAGTCGCCGAGCGCGGCCTTCTTAGCCTTGTCCGCGAGGGTCTTCTCGGAAGCCCCGATGAACCCGTAGCCGCTGATCCGTCCGTCGGCGCCGTCGACGAGCAGCCTGCCGCCCTGCTGGAGGCCGACCGCCTGGTAGACCCCGAAGGTCGCCCAGACCTCGATCTTCCCCGAGGAGAAGGCGGCCTGCGCGTCGGTCGGCAGCAGGTACTGCACCTTCACGTCGGAGTACTTGAGGCCGTTCTGCTGAAGCACGTTGGCGAGCAGGTACTCGGCGATGCTGCCCTTCGCGGAGGACACCACGACCTTCTTGCCCTTGAGGTCCTTGACGCTCTTCACGTCCGAGTTCTTGCGGACGACGATTCCGGTGTGGTGCCCGTCGTTCTTCAGCGCGGCGACGTTCTTGAACTTCACCCCGCCGCTGAGCGCCTGCAGCGCGGGCAGGTCCGCGGAGTACGTCGTGTCGGCTGCGCCCGCCTGCACGGCCTGGAAGAGCGGGGCCGCGCCCTCGAACTCGGCCCACTTCACCTTGTAGTCGGCCCCCTTGAGGGCACCGGAGCCGGCGAGGATCGTCTGGAGGGTCTTGGCCTGGTCGCCGATGGTGAGCGTGACGTCCGAGGAGCCGCCCGCCGTGTCCGCGGCGGAGTCCCCTCCACAGCCCGTCACCGTCAGCAGGGCGCTCAGACCGAGAGCGGCGGCGAGCGTACGGAAGATGGTGCGCTTCACGAGGGGTTCCCTTCGGGGGTACGGGAGTTGGGGACGTCGGAGGTGCCGGTGTGGGTGACGCCGAGCCAGCCGAGCAGGCGGGCGCGGAGCGTGACGAACTCGGGGGCGGTCAGATCGCGGGGGCGGGGCAGCTCGACGGTCACCTCGTGGGCGATGCGCCCCTCGTCCATCACCAGGACGCGGTCGGCGAGCAGCAGCGCCTCCTCCACGTCGTGCGTGACCAGGAGGATCGCGCAGCCGTGCCGCTCCCACAGCTCGGCGACGAGCTGCTGCACCTTGCCGCGGGTCAGCGCGTCCAGTGCCCCGAACGGCTCGTCCAGGAGCAGGAGTTCGGGCTCACGGACCAGGGCACGGGCAAGCGAGACGCGCTGTGCCTGACCACCGGAGAGCGTCTTGGGCCAGACGGTGGCCCGCTCGGCGATCCCGACCTCGTCCAGCGCCTTGTCGGCCAGCGCCCGGTCGGGCCGGCCCGGCAGCCCGAGGACGACATTGCGCCACACCTTCAGCCAGGGCAGCAGCCGCGGCGACTGGAACGCGGCGCTGCGCCGGGCGGGCACGGTCACCTCGCCGCCGATCTCGTCGTCGAGCCCGGCCAGGATGCGCAGCAGGGTCGACTTGCCGCACCCGCTGTGGCCGAGCAGAGCCACGAACTCGCCCTCACGGATGTCGAGATCGAGCTCGTGCAGCACGGTGTTGCCGTCGAAAGCGCGGGACAGCCCCCGGATCTCGACACTGTTCGCCGCTGTCGTCGCGGTCGCGGGCGCCGGCCGGGACTTCACGGTGTTCGTGGTCATGGTCACGCCTCGCCGTCGAAGGAGGCACGCCAGCTCAACAGGCGGCGCGAGAGGACTCGTACGGCGAAGTCGCAGGCCAGGCCGAGCAGTGCGTACACGGCGAGGCACAGCACGATGACGTCCGTACGGAAGTACTGCTGGGCGTTGCTCATCAGATAGCCGAGCCCGGCGTCGGCGTTGATCTGCTCGGCGAAGACGAGGGCGAGCCAGGCGGTGGAGAGGGCGTACCGGAGTCCCACGAGGGCACCGGGCAGCGCGCTCGGCAGGATGACGTACCGGATGAGACCGAGCCTGCCGAGCCCCATCATCCGTGCGGCCTCGACGAGTTGGGAGTCGGTGGAGCGGATGCCGCCGTAGATGTTGAAGTACAGCGGGTAGGTCACGCCGAGGGCCACCAGCGCGATCTTCGGGGTCTCCTCGATGCCGAACCAGACGATGAACAGCGGGATCAGACCGACCCACGGGATCGCCCGGAACATGCCCATCGAGGAGTCGATGACGTCCTCGCCGAGCCGGAACAGCCCGGCGAGCAGGGACAGCGACAGCGCGACCGTTCCTCCGATGAGGAATCCGGTCGCCGCCCGGCGCCCGGACGCGGCGATGGCGTCCGGCAGTTCGCCGGTCTTCGTCAGCTCGACGGCCTGGCGTACGACGTCCACGGGCGACGCGAGCACGGACTCCGGGAGCACACCGGTGACGGAGCCCAGGAACCACAGGACCACGAGCCCGACCGGCCCGGCGGCCCGGCGTACGGAACGGGGGACGGACAGGCGGCGGCGGGGGAGATGTGCCGTACCGCGGATGGTGACGCGGGCGGGTGAGGGCTCGGCGGGCGGTTCGGGCTTCTCCAGTACGGGGGCTGTCACCCCGATCTGTTTCGTCGGCATGGCGGTCTTCCTCTCGGGACGGCCGAAGGCGGTTCGGGACTGCTCGGTGCGCATCAGGACGGCAGGGAACCGGTCGCGGCTGGGCGGGCGGGATCGGCGGACCAGGCCGACCAGGAGCCGGGGAAGAGCGTCGCGTCGAACCCGGCGATCGCGAGGGCGGCGATCTGGTGGGCCGCGGTGACACCGGACCCGCAGTACACGCCGATCACGGCCGCTTCACCGGCACCGCGGTCCTCGAACCGCTTGCGCAGCTCCTCGGGCGGCAGGAACGTCCCGTCGGCGGCGAGGTTCTCGCCGGTCGGGGCGGAGACCGCGCCCGGGATGTGGCCCGCGCGAGGGTCGACCGGCTCCTGCTCACCGCGATAGCGCTCCCCGGCACGGGCGTCCAACAACAGCCCGTTTACTGCCAGTTGGGCCGCCCCGTCCGCGTCCGTCACCGGCAGTCCGCCCGGCCTGAGGACGACGTCGCCCGGCTCCGGATCCGGCGCATTCGCAGCCGGCTCTGTTGCGGCCGGAGCGGACTCCAACGGCAGCCCCGCCGCCCGCCATGCGCCCAACGCCCCGTCCAGCAGGGTCACTTCCGGAACTCCGGCCCAGCGCAGCAGCCACCAGGCGCGGGCCGCTGCCGTGTTGCCCAGGTCGTCGTACACGACGACCGGTCTCCCCTCCTTGAGGCCCCAACTCCGTGCAGCCACCTGCAGATCCGCGAGGTCCGGCAGCGGATGGCGGCCGTCCTCCGGGCTCGGCGGACCGGCCAGTTCGCGGTCCAGGTCGACGTACACCGCTCCCGGGATGTGAGCGGCCTCGTAGTGGTCCCGGCCGTGCGGGTCGCCCAGTGCCCAGCGCACGTCGAGCAGGACGGGCGGCTGCCCGGAGTCGATCAGTTCGCGCAGTTCCGCGACCGTTGTCGTCACCCGGGCGCTCATGCGAGGCCCTCCGCTATCGCGGGCAGCTCGGGGGAGAGGCGCAGCCGTTCCAGGAAGAGCACGACCGTGGCGGCGGCGGTGCGGTGCAGCGCGTCGTTGAGCACGTCGTGCCGGCCGCCGTTGAAGGTCACGGTCCGTACGTCGGGGTGCCCCTCGTAGGCGCTGAGCGCGTCGGCGAGTGGACTGACGGCGTCCTCGGCGCCGTGCAGGGCCAGCACGGGAACCCGTACGAGATCCAGGCTCGGCTCGGGCAGCTCAGGGGCCGTGTCCAGTGCCCCGCGCCGGAAGCCCGGGTCGTTCGTGAGGCGTGCCTGGTGGGTGGGGCAGGCGGTGCGTGCCTCGACCTCGGCCTCCCAACTCCCGGACGCCCAGGGGGCGGTGGGCAGGCCGGCCAGGATCAGCGCGTCGATCCCCGGGGTCTGCTCGGCGGCGAGCCGGGCGGCGTACAGGGCACCCGTGTCCGAGCCGACCAGCACCTTCGGGCCGGGCAGGGACTCGTCGGCGAGGAGCTTGGCCGCCTCGTCGAGCGCGGACGGATCGGTGACCGGGTCACCGAGGGCACGTACGCGATAGGCGTCGAAGGCGAGACGGCGGCCGAACCGCTCGTACACACCACCGTGCTCGCCCCGGCCGGCCAGCACGATCAGCGTGCCGCGGGCGGCGAGGCCTTCGGGTTCGTCCCAGGAGGTGGGCAGCGAGGAGGGCATGAGGAAGCAACTCCCTTGTTCAGGGCAGGGGGAAAGGAGGACCGCAGGAGCGAGAGGGAGGCGCGGCAGCGTGCCGACACGTGTCAGGACAGGGGAGACACGATCAGTGGAGGCCGAGCGGGAACGCCGGTGACCGGCGGGGAATCAACGACAGCGCGCGCTGCACGCCACGCCGAAGTCGATGACTCGGCGCTGCGTCAGAAGGGCAGCGGAAGCGGTCGTGGGAACCATGGGTTCATCATGACCGGCCGGGGCGGATTCCGTCCAACGACGATTCCGCATCGAAATCGATCGGCTATCGCGATCGATGACGGCGACGGGCTACGGTCGCCGTATGCCCCAACCTGTCCTGGACATCGTGGCCCTGCGCAGCCTGACCGCGATAGCCGACTGCGGCGGCTTCCACCGCGCCGCCCACTCCCTCGCCCTCAGCCAGTCCGCGGTCAGTCAGCATGTGCGCAGGCTGGAGAAGACGCTGGGGAGCCCGGTCGTCGAACGTGAGGGGCGGGGCACCCGGTTCACCCCGGAGGGGCGGCTCCTCGTGGAGCAGGCCCGCCGCATTCTCGCCGTCCACGACGAGGCCGTGCGGGTGCTGCTCGACACCGAGGGCGACACCGTCACCATCGGGTCCACCGAGCACGCCGCCGACCAGTTCCTGCCCAGGCTGACCGCGGCCGTCCAGGAGGTGCGGCCCGGCTGCCGGGTGCGCTTTCGCATCGACCGCTCGGCACGGCTCGTCGAGGCCGTGGAGCGCGGCAGCGTGGACGTCGCGGTGTACGTGACGGAGGCGGCGGCCACCGAAGGGACCCCGGTCGGCGGCCTCCCGCTGACCTGGCACGCCACTCCCGGCTGGGCGCCGCCGCCCGCGCCCGCCCCGGTGCCGCTGGTGGCCATCGAGGACCCGTGCGCGATCCGCCGCCGGGCCATCGCGACTCTCGCCGCGCACGGCGTCGCGGCCACGGTGGTCGGCGACGCCGGCTATCTCGCGGGGGTCCTCGACGTGGCACGCACGGGCGTGGGCGTGGCGCTCCTCGCCGCGGTCGGGCCCGCGCCGGACGGACTGAGCCCGTACGACGGACTGCCGTCGGTCACACCGATCCCGATGAGCGCGCTGGCGCGGCCGGGCGCCGACCCGGCGACGGTCGCGGCGGCGTTCGAGGCCGTACGGGACCTGCTCCGCCCGGCGGGATGACTCAGCCGCCGGCGGAGGACTCGGCTCTTGCGGGGTGGCTCAGCGGTCGCCGGGTGACTCGGCTCCTGCCGGGGCGGCTCAGCCCTTGGCCAGCATGCGGGCGAGGACGGCGCGCTGCAGCGGACGTACCTCGGTGTGCAGGTCGCGGCCCTTGCCGGTGAGGGCCACCCAGACCCCGCGGCGGTCCTCCTGACAGACGCTCCGCTCCACCAGGCCCTCCTTCTCCAGGCGGCCGATGAGGCGGGAGAGGGCGCTCTGGCTCAGATGGACGCGGTCGGCGATGTTCTGCACCCGGCACTGCTCGACCGGGCCCGAGCCCGTGCTCGTAACCGAGTCGGAGTCGGGGCCCGTGGTCGTCGTGGTCGACGCGAGGATGTCGAGCACCTCGAAGTCGCTGGCGCCGAGGCCGTGCGGATGGAGCTCGCGGTCGATCTCGCACATGGTGCGCGCGTGCACCGACAGGATGTCCCGCCACTGGTCCTCCAGCCGGGGAGCGACCTTCTCTGCTGCCATATCCGCACGGTAACAGAGAATACGGCCATTGTTTACCATGCAACTAGTGCAGTTGCATGGAGTTGCTCACCTTGCTACGGGGTTGCCCGCCCTGCTCAGGACGCCTCCTGGATGAGACCGACGTCGTTGCCGTCCGCGTCCTTCACGGAGGCGATCAGCGTGCCGCCCCCGACGTCCTGGATGTCCTGGACGACTTCGGCGCCCGCGTCGACGAGACCGGCCAGGCTCGCCTTGATGTCGGCGACGTGCCAGTAGGGGAGGGGCGCCGTCAGGCCCCTCGCGTGACCGTTGGGGTCGAGCCCGACCTCCGGCCCGCCGGGGGCCCGGAAGCCCACGTAGTACGCCTCGTCCACGTACGGCTCCACCCCCAGCAGCGAGCCGAACAGGGCCTTGGCGCGGGCGAGGTCCTTGACGGGATAGGTGATGGTCCTGAGGCCTTCGGACATGACGGGCTCCTCCGCTGTCGTGACTTCCACCGGCGGTCGTCACCGGTTCGGACCGGTTTCTCTCCGGTGGAATCACGCTATGGCCGAGGGGCGGGAGCACGCTTCTCCGTTCCTGACCGGTCAGGATCCGGCCGGTCCGTTCCTGACCGGCCGCCCCGGAGCGCGGCTCGTCAGCCGGTGAAGATCTCCACGACCGACCAGACGGCGAGCCCGAGCATGCACAGCCCGCCGATGCGCTGCACGGTCTTCAGCGGTACGCGCTTGGCGATGAACCGCCCGGCCAGCAGCGCGAGCGCGGAGACCGACATGAGGGCGGCCGCGGATCCGACGGCCACGGACGCGACGCCGTTGGTGGCCGCCAGGTTGGCGGTCGTGATCTGCGTCAGATCGCCCCACTCGCTGATGAAGACGGCCATGAAGGCGGTCGTGTAGACGGGCCAGAAGCCGGTGACGGTCCGGCCTCCGGTGTCCTCCTCGTCGTCCCCTCCGCTGCGCAGCAGCATGAAGGCGCCGAACGCGAAGAGCGCGGCCGAGACCGACTTGACCGTCCAGTCTGGCAGCAGACCGATGAGGCTTCCGGCGCCGACGGCGATCGCGACGTGCACGACGAACGCGGTGGACGTACCGAACCACACGTACAGCGGTCGCATACGGGTGCCCATGGCCAGCGACGCGAACATCGTCTTGTCCGGCAGCTCGGCGAGGAAGATCAGCCCGAAGGCGGTGAGGATCGCCAGAGGGTCGAGATGCATTCCGGGTGGCTTTCTGTGGGGACCGGGCCCCCGGATCTTCGCGAAGCGCCCTCGACTCGGGCGACGGGAGAACCGATCGGCCCGGCATGACGGGTGCGCCGCAAGGACTCGCGGGCACATCAATGCCTGGCCGAAGGTCTCGTCCACCCGTGTGATCACGCGGGCCCGGCCACCGGGAACCCGAGGGCTCCAGTGTGTCGACGACCGGTTCGCAGAACTACTCCCCTTCGCAGTCACTCAGTGTACAGGACACCCATACGGGTCTCGCATGAGAGTGCGGGGCGGGGGTATGCGAAGAACACTCGACGCGGACGGGCAAGGGATGGTCCCGCCCGCGACTCACGAGCGGAACCCTCATGAACGGCTCACTTCACGAAACGACAATCTCCGAAGACGCGTCAGAGGCGTCGGACGCGTCCGATGTGATCCTGCGCGCGCTGAGCGTCCTGGCCCACAACGGCCTGGACGGCGACGCGCGGACGCGGCTGGCCGGCACCGAGGTGCTGGTGCCGGCCTCGGACACGGAGACGCGGAAACTGATCCTGCCGGTCATCGGCCGGGCCGTCCTCGTCTTCACGTCCGAGGAGCGTATGGCGCAGGCCCTGCCGGACGTCCAGTGCTACCACCTCGTACCGCTGGGCATGATTCCGGCCCACTGGCCCGTGCGCGGCCTGACGCTCGTCATCGACCCCGGCTCACCCGAGGCCGTGACGCTGTCGGCGGAGGGCGTGCACCTGCTGCTGGGCCCACCCCTGAAAGCGGCATGAGGCGCCGGTCTCAGGTGGACTGACGCTTCACCAGTTCCGTCGGCAGGATCACCGCCGCCGGATCCTCTCCGCCGATCTGGGCGAGCAGCACCCGCACCATCTCGGCGCTGATCCGGTCGTAGGGCTGCCGGATGGTCGTCAGCTGGGGGCGGGCGGCCAGGGCGGCCGAGGAGTCGTCGAAGCCGCCCACCGAGACGTCCTCCGGGACGCGGCGCCCGGCCCGTTCCAGTGAGGTGAGTACGCCCTGAGCCATCAGGTCGGACGCTACGAACACCGCGTCCACGTCCGGGCACTGGCCCAGAAGCCGTTCCGCGCCCGCCTCGCCGCTGGCCCGGCTGTAGTCACCGGACACGACGAGCCGTTCGTCGAAGTCGATGCCCGACTCGGCGAGCACCTCCCGGTAACCCGCGAGCCGCTCCACACCGCCGGGCGTGTCCAGGGGACCGGTCACCACGCCGATACGGCGACGGCCGAGCGACACCAGATGGCGCACCATGTCACGGGCACCGTCCCGGTCGTCCGCGGCCACGTAACTCACCTTGGAGCCGACGCCGATGGGCTTGCCGCACATCACCAGCGGCACCCCCGCCTCGCGCAGCTGCTCGGCGACCGGATCGCCGGAGTGGCTGGAGACCAGCAGCACCCCGTCGACATGACCCGCCGTGATGTACCGGGTGATCCGGCGCCGCTCGTCCTCGGTGCCCGCCAGCATCAGCAACAGCGGGATGTCGTGCGCCGCCAGTGCCTGCGTACAACCCCGCAGCAGGACGTTGAAGTTGGGGTCCTCGAAGAACTTCTCCTGCGGCTCCGTGAGCAGGAAGCCGATCGAGTCCGAGCGTCCGGTGATCAGTGAGCGGGCGTGCCGGTTGACGACGTAACCCGTCCTGCGGATGGCGGCGTTGACCGCCTCCTGGGCCGTGGGGCTCACGTAGTGCCCGCCGTTGAGCACGCGCGAGACGGTCCCTCGTGAGACTCCCGCCTCGCGCGCGACATCGTGAATCGTCGGCGGTTTGCGCCGGCCCCCCGATTGGCTCATGGTCACGACTTTACGGCTCCCGACAGCAGATCGAGGCTCCAGAACCGCTGGATGACCAGGAACAGGGCGATGAGCGGAATGACCGCGAGCAGCGCGCCGGTGATCACCAGTGTGTAGAGGGCCGGGGTGTTGGATCCCTGTTCGAGCAGGGTGAACAGACCGAGGGTGATCGGGAACTTCTCGTCGTCGCTGAGCATGATGTACGGCAGCAGGAAGTTGTTCCACACGGCCACGAACTGGAAGAGGAACACCGTCACCAGTCCGGGCACCATCATCGGCAGCGCGATGCGTGTGAAGATCCGCAGCTCGCTCGCCCCGTCCATCCGCCCCGCCTCGACGACATCGCCCGGCACGGCCGCGGCGGCGTAGATCCGCGCGAGGTACACGCCGTACGGCGACAGGACGAGCGGCAGCAGGACGGACGCGTACGAGTCCGTGAGGTCGGCCTTGGCCATGAGCAGATACTGCGGGATCGCGAGGATCACCGGCGGCATCAGCACGCCCGCCATCAGGATGTTGAAGATGGTCTCGCGGCCGCGGAACCGGTAGATCGCGAGGGCGTAGCCGCTGAACGCGGAGACGACGGTCGACAGGAGGGCGCCCAGGCCCGCGTAGAGGGCGGAGTTGCCCATCCACTTCCAGTACACGCCGTCGCGGTAGGCGTTGAGGTCCGTGACGTTGTCGGTGAAGCCTGTGCCCGGCAGGAACGTGAACGTCGAGAACAGTTCGCTGCCCGACTTGGTCGCCGCGATCACCACCCAGGCCACCGGCAGCAGACAGTAGATCGCGCCGATCAGCAGCGTCACCGTCGGGACGAAGGCGATCCGGCGGCGCAGCGGCGGCCCCTGGGCGGTGCCGGGCGTCGTGCCGGCGGCCGCGGACGCCTTGCGGACGGCAAGAGAACTCACTGTGCTGCCTCCTGCTTGTTACGGGAGTTCGCGGCCCGCAGGAAGCCGAAGGACAGGACCAGCGTGACGACGGCGATGATCACCGCGGTCGCCGCCGCCGAGTGGATGTCGCCCTTGCGGAAGGCGTCCTGGTACACCTTCATCAGCGGACTCCAGGTCGTCGACACGGAGTTGGTCAGGGGTTTGAGGGTGGTCGGCTCGCTGAACACCTGGAGCGTCGCGATGATCGAGAAGAAGAAGGTCAGCACCAGCGAGGGCGCCACCATCGGGATCTTGATCCTGACCGCGATCTGCAGCGGGGTGGCCCCGTCCAGCTTCGCCGCCTCGTACACCTCGGCCGGGATGGACTGCAGCGCGGTGTAGATGACGATCATGTTGAAGCCGGTGCCGCCCCACACCGCGATGTTGGACAGCGCGAGATACAGCGGCCCGCCGTCCAGCAGGTCAGGCTGCGGCATGCCCAGTTTGTCGAGGACGAAGTAGAAGGGGCTGACGTCCGGCAGGTACAGAAAGCCCCACAGCATCGCCGCGACGACACCCGGAATGGCGTACGGGAGGAAGATCGCGAGCCGGGTGACCGGCGCGAGGCGGACCCGGTCGGTGTCGAGCATCAGCGCGAAGAGCAGCGCGAGCCCGAGCATCACCGGCACCACGATGGCGCCGTAGCCGAGCACGCGCACGGCTCCGTCGAGCAGCTGGGAGTCGGTGAGGGAGTCGGTGTAGTTCTCCAGGCCCGCCCAGACCTCCTCGCGGGCGCCCGCGCCCAGGCCGAGGCCCTTGACCTGGACCTTGTGCAGGCTGAGCCACACCGCGTAGCCGATGGGCAGCGCGAAGAAGAGGGCGAACAGGATCGTCGCGGGGAGGAGGAAGGCATACGGGGCCCCCTTGACCCCGTACGACTTCCGGCGTGCGCTCGTCACTCCGCGACCTCGAAGCCCTGCTTCTTGAGGTCGGCGACGGTCTCGCCCTGCATCGTCTTCAGGGCGGCGCCGAAGTCCGACTTGTTCTTGGCGGCGGAACCGAACGCGTCGTTGAACGTGGTGTACGCGACGTTCACGTTCGGGCCCCACGCGGAGGGAGCCGTGGTCTTCGCGATGTCGGCGGCCTGGGTGTAGAAGTCCGTCTGGTTCGAGAAGAAGGCCGGCGGCTCGGTGAACGCGTCACTGGTCTGCGCGGTCGTGGCGGCCGGGTAGATGCCGCCTTCCTTCGCGAGCGCGGTCAGCGCCTTCGGGTCCGTGTTCAGCCAGGCGGCGAACTTCGCGGCGGCGGACTTGTGCTTGGAGTCCGTGGTGACGGCCGTGGACGAACCGCCCCAGCTCCCCGTGACGCTGTCGCCCTGCGACCACTGCGGCAGCGGAGCCATCGCCCACTTGCCCTTGGTGTCGGGGGCGGCGGTGGTCAGGGTGCCGGGTGCCCAGACCGCGCTGACCCAGGCGATCTGCTTGCCGGTGTTGAGCGCCTTGTTCCAGGCCGGGGTGTACATCGGCTGGTTGTCGATCGCGCCCTCCTTGACGAGGCCGCCCCAGAAGTCGGCGACCTTCTGCGTCGCCGCGTCGTCGATGCCGACCTTCCACTTCTGGCCCTCTGTCGTCCACCACTTGGCGCCCGCCTGCTGGGCGAGACCCGCGAAGAGACCGGAGTCGTTGGCGGAGAAGGTGGTCAGGTCCGTCTCCGGCGACTTCTTCTTCAGCGCGCGGGCCGTCTCGGCGAACTGGTCCCAGGTCTGCGGGACTTCGAGGCCGTACTTCTTGAACAGGTCCTGGCGGTAGTAGAACATCATCGGCCCGGAGTCCTGCGGGATCGCGTACACCGCGTCCGAGCCCAGCGTCGTCTGCTGCCAGACGCCGTCGGCGAACTTGTCCTTCACGCCGTCGACGTCGCCGGCTATGTCGGCGAGCGCGTCATTGCTGACCAGCGTCGGCAGGGCCTGGTACTCGGCCTGGACCAGGTCCGGGGCCTTCTTGGCCTTGTGCGCGGTGAGGATCTTGGTGACCAGCGTGTCGCCGGACGCCTGCTTCTTGACCGTGACCGTGATCCGGTCCTTCTTGCCCTGGCCCTTGTTCCACAGGTCGGCGACCTTGTCCATGCCCGGTGTCCAGGACCAGTACGTCAGCGAGACCGGGCCCGAGTCGGCCTCGCTGTCGTTGTCGTCCGAGGAGCCGCAGGCGGCAAGTGCGGTGGCGCCGAGCGTGACGGCGACCGAGATGGTCACGAGGCGACGCAGCTTCGTGTGTGGCATGGATCTATCTCCCTGACCGTGGTCTCCGCCTGCTGCGGAGGCCTGCCCCTTTTTTCCTGTGCGGCTCGCCTCCGGGGCGCTTCAGCCGGTGTCGAGAGCACGACCGTGCTCAGCCCTTCGGGCCTCCGCGCGCTCGCGCCCTCGACACCGGCTCGCCCCTCCGGCTCGCCCGTGCTGCTTCTGTGAGCGTTCACAGTAGAGAAACATCCAGGACACTTGTCAATGGTTGTTGCTGTGCGGTTATGTTGGCCCCGCGCCGCTGGCGCTGTGTGTGCACGTTCCCAAATGATCGATCGACCGGGAGACAATCCATGCCGGAGACCACCCCCAAGGGCCTCTCGAGGCTCGCCTTCGGTGGGGACTACAACCCCGAGCAGTGGCCGGAAACCGTCTGGCCCGAGGACGTCCGGCTGATGCGCGAGGCCGGCGTCACGATGGTCAGCGTCGGGATCTTCTCCTGGGCGCTGCTGGAGCCAGAGCCCGGGAACCACGACTTCGGCTGGCTCGACCGGCTCCTCGACCTGCTCCACGAGAACGGGATACGCGCCGACCTCGGTACGCCGACGGTGGCGCCGCCCGCCTGGTTCTACCGCGAGCACCCCGAAGCCCTGCCCGTGGCCGCCGACGGCACCCGCTACGAGTTCGGCTCGCGCGGCGCCATCTGCCACAGCAACACTCACTACCGCTCGGCCGCCGCGGACATCACCACCACGCTCGCCACCCGGTACGCCGAGCACCCCGCGCTCGCCATGTGGCACGTCCACAACGAATACGGCGTCCCCGTCTCGGCCTGCTACTGCGAGAGCTGCGCCGCCCACTTCCGCCGCTGGCTCGCCAGGACGTACGGCACGGTCGACGCCGTAAACGAGGCCTGGGGCACGGCCTTCTGGGGCCAGCGGTACGCGGACCTCGACCAGATCAACCCGCCCCGGGCGACCCCGACGGTCGGCAACCCGGCCCAGGCGCTCGACTACAAGCGGTTCGCCGACGACACGATGCGCGAGAACTTCGTAGCCGAGCGGGACATCCTGCACCGCCTCGCGCCCGGCATCCCCGTCACCACCAACTTCATGACCGCCCTCAGCCAGTGCGACTCCGTCGACTACTGGGCCTGGGGTCGCGAGGTCGACCTCGTCACCAACGACCACTACCTGATCACCGACGGCCGCCGTACGCATGTGAACCTCGCGATGGCCGCCGACCTCACCCGCTCCGTCGCCGGCGGCGCCCCCTGGCTGCTGCTCGAACACTCCACCTCGGGCGTCAACTGGCAGACCCGCAACCCCGCCAAGGCTCCCGGCCAGATGGCCCGCAACTCCCTCGCCCATGTGGCCCGCGGCTCCGACGGCGCGATGTTCTTCCAGTGGCGGCAGTCACGGCGCGGCGCGGAGAAGTTCCACTCGGCGATGCTGCCGCACGCGGGCACGGACTCGCGCGTGTGGCGCGAGGTCGTCGAACTCGGCGCGTCCGTCGACTCGTTGAGTACGATCCGCGGCACCCGCACCCAGGCCGACGCCGCCGTCCTGTGGGACTGGCACTCCTGGTGGGCGCAGAACCTCCAGTGGCGCCCCAGCGAGGACCACGACCCGCGCGAGCGCGCCGACGCCTTCTACGAAGCCCTCTACGACCGCCACCTCACCGTCGACTTCGCCCACCCCGAAGCCGACTTGTCGGCCTATCCTCTTGTCGTCGTACCGGCCCTCTACCTGATGACCGAGGCCGCCGGACAGAACCTCACGGAGTACGTCGAGAACGGCGGCACCCTCGTCGTCTCGTACTTCTCCGGCATCGTCGACGAGCACGACGCCGTGCACGACGGCCCCTACCCCGGCCCGCTGCGGGACGTACTCGGCCTGACCGTCGAGGAGTTCTCGCCGCTGCTCGCCGGCGACCAGGTCCGCATCACCGGACCCGACGGATCCGAACTCGCCGGGGACGTCTGGACCGAGTTCGTCGTGCCGCGCGGTGCCGAGACCGTCTGGACGTACGCCGACGGACTCACCGAGGGGCATCCGGCCGTCACCCGTCACCGGCTCGGTGAGGGGTCCGCCTGGTACGTGTCCACGCGGCTCGGAGCCCAGGGGCTCGACGCGCTTGTCGGCCGGGCCGCCGATGACGCGCGGATCGCGCCCCGTGCCGATCTGCCTCGGGATGTCGAAGTGGTGCGACGGGTGGGGGAGTCGGGGGCGTTCCTGTTCGTGATCAACCACTCCGGTGTCGATGCGAAGGTTGCGCTGGAGGCGCACGGTACTGAGCTGCTCACCGGTGAACGGGCGGCGGGGCGGCTCGCGGTGCCCGCGGGGGGCGTCCGGGTTGTGCGCCTCGACGATTGATCGGCCCATTGTTTTCGCCCCCGCCGCCCCTACCCATTCCCGTCACTACTCGGGGGCCAGCCCCCGAACCCCCGCTCCTCAAACGCCGGAGGGGCTGAAGAGTTCGCAGCCCGGGCCGACACACTCAGCCCGTCCGGCGTTTGAGGACGAGGCCGTTCAGGCCGATAGCGGGGGTCTGGGGGCGGAGCCCCCAGAAGGGACGGGAACGGGTAGGGGCGGCGGGGGGCGAAGAACCCCACGCCCACCCCCCCCTCAGCCCCCTCCGGGGCAAACATCCACATCATCACGTCGAAGGGACGACGGACGACGATGTTCCATCCCAGACGCACACTCAGGGCCCTGCTGCTACCGCTGGCAGCCGGCCTGGCCCTCACCGCCCTGCCCGCGCAGAGCGCCCACGCCGCAAGCACTCTCACCAACGCGGGCTTCGAGTCGAACGGCACAGGCACCACGACCCCGACCGGCTGGTCGACCTACTCCGCGGGAGGCCAGACCGCGGCCTCCTTCACGGAGGCAGGCGGCCACGGCGGCAGCTACCGCCTGACGCACTACTCGGCCTCGGCCTACAAGGTGGAGACGTACCAGTACCTCTCGGGCCTCACCAACGGCAACTACAAGCTCACCGCCTGGGTGCGCTCGGGCGGCGGCCAGAACTCCGCCTACCTCGCACTGAAGAACTGCGGCGGTGCGGAACAGCGCACCGACATCCCGGTCTCGTCCAGCGGCTGGATACGGATCGTCACCCCCGTCGCCGTGACGAACAACCAGTGCACGATCAGCATCAACTCCGATGCGAAGGCGGGCAACTGGATCAACGTCGACGACCTGACCTTCACCTCCGGCACGGCGGGCCTGCCCATCAAGGGCTCCGACGTGTCGTCGCTCGCCAAGAGCGAGGCCAAGGGCGGCGTCTACAAGTACAGCTCAGGCGCGACCGGTGACGCGCTCGCCATCCTCAAGTCCGCCGGGCAGAACTACGCCCGCCTCAAGGTGTGGGTGAACCCCGCCGACGGCTACAACAACAAGACACGCGTGCTGGCGACGGCCAAGCGGGTCAAGGCGCAGGGCATGAAGCTCCTCGTCGACTTCCACTACTCGGACACCTGGGCCGACCCGGGCGCGCAGTCCAAGCCCGCCGCCTGGGCCGGACACTCGTACAGCCAGCTGAAGACCGACGTCTACAACCACACGTACGACGTGCTGAACGCGCTGAAGGCGCAGGGCACCACGGCCGACATGGTGCAGGTCGGCAACGAGATCAACGGCGGCATGCTCTGGAACGAGGGTTCCACCTCGAACTGGTCGCAGCTCGCCGGGCTGCTCAACTCCGGCTACGACGCGGTCAAGGCGGTCAACTCCGGCACGACCGTGGCCCTGCACCTCGCCAAGGGCGGCGATCTGGCGGGCACCCGCTGGTGGTTCGACAGCGCGGTCTCCAACGGCGTGAAGTTCGACGTCATCGGGCTGTCCTACTACGGCTACTGGCACGGCACGCTCGCCGACTTCCAGACGACCCTGGACGACGCGGCGACCCGCTACGGCAAGCCGGTGTACCTCGCCGAGACGGCCTACCCCTTCCGCCTCGACAGCAAGGACTCGCACGAGAACATCATCGACCTCAGCAGCGAGCTGGTGTCCGGCTACCCGGCCTCCACGGCCGGTCAGACGCAGTGGATGAAGGACGTGGCGAGCATCGTGGAGGCCGTACCGAACGGTCGCGGCCTCGGCATCTTCTACTGGGAGTCCACCTGGACCGCGGTCACCGGCAACGGCTGGGACCCGACCGACCCCTCCTCCGGCAACGGCTGGGAGAACCAGGCCCTGTTCGGCTACGACGACAGGGCGCTGCCGGCGATGGCGTGGTTCAGCCACCGGTGACGGTCTGAAGTCGTGGTGAGGGGGTGGTGGAAGCGGTCCCGCTTCCACCACCCCCTCACCGCTCGCGGCCTCACTCCCGCCAGAACGGCTCCCGCAGCTTGAACTTCTGCAGCTTCCCCGTCGCCGTGCGCGGCAGCGACTCCACGAAGTCGACCCGCTTGGGCGTCTTGAAACCGGCCAGCCGTGTACGGCAGTGCGCGATCAACTCCTCGGCGGTGACGCCCGATCCGTCCGTCACGACGAGCGCGGTCACCAACTCACCCCACTTGGCGTCCGGGATCCCGATGACCGCGACCTCGCGTACGGCCTGATGCGAGGTGATCACGTCCTCCACCTCGATCGACGAGACGTTCTCGCCGCCCGAGATGATGACGTCCTTCTTGCGGTCGGAGATCACCAAGTAGCCCTTGTCGTCGAGGTATCCGCCGTCCCCGGTGTGGAACCAGCCGCCCGCCTGCGCCTTCGCGGTCTCCTCGGGCTGGTCCCAGTAGCCGTCCAGGTTGTGGTTCGACGCGGTCAGCACCTCACCGTCGACGTCCACATCGACGCGTACGCCGAGCGCGGGCACCCCCGCCCGCCCGAGCCGCCGCGCACGATCGGTGGGCTCCAGGTCGTCCCACTCCTCGCGCCCGCGGTTGACCGTGACGAGCGGTGAGGTCTCGGTCAGCCCGTAGATCTGGATGAACTCCCAGCCCAGCTCGCCCATCACCCGCTCGATCGTGCGGGTCGGTGGCGGCGCGCCCGCGCAGACGATACGGACCCGGTCGCGGCCGGGGATCTCGCCCTCCCAGTCGGCGGCCGCGTCGAGCACGGCGTTCAGGACGGCGGGCGCCGCGCACATCAGGGTGACGCCGTGCCGCTCGACGCGCCGCAGGATCTCGGCGCCGTCGATCTGACGGAGCACGATGTGCCGGCCGCCGACGCCCGTGACGCCGTACGGCATGCCCCAGCCGTTCGCGTGGAACATCGGGAGCGTGTGCAGGTAGACGTCACGGTCGCTGATCGTGGTGTGCAGCCCGAACACGGTCGAGTTGAGCCACAGATTGCGGTGCGTGAGCTGAACTCCCTTGGGGCGGGCGGTCGTTCCGGACGTGTAGTTGACGCTGGCCGTCGCGCTCTCGTCCGGTGCGGCCCAGTCCCGCGGTTCCGTGTCGCGCAGGAAGAGGTCCTCGTCGTCGCCGAGGACGAACTTGTGCTTGACGTCGAGCGTGTCGAGCACGTCCGCGCAGGACGCGTCCGCGTAGACGACCGAGGCGCCGGAGTGCCGGACGATGTAGTCGATCTCCGGCTGGGTCAGCCGGAAGTTCACCGGCACCAGGACGCGCCCCCAGCCGGAGACGCCGAAGAACGAGGTGAGCAGCCGCGCCGAGTTCTGCGAGATCACCGCGACCCTGCCGCCCACGGGTACGTCCAGTTGGTCGAGCTTGGCGGCCTGGGCGCGGGCGAGTGCCGCCAGCTCCCGGTAGGTGGGTTCGCCGAGGCTCGGCCCCGGCTGCTCCGGTTCGTCGACGACGGCGACGCGGTCCGGATAGACGTGGGCCGCACGGTCGAGGAAGTCACGGACGGTCAGCGGGTAGTACACGACAGCACCTCCGGGGTCGGTGATGCATACGTACCTACCCCGGCGTTGCGCAATGCCACCAGCGGCCACTACTGTCCAAAGTGGCTAATCAATTAGTTACCTAAGAGGTGGCAGATGAATCCCTTCCGCAAGGCGGTGGAGGACGGCGACCACGCGGCCGTCGTCGGCCTGCTCGCCGAGGACGTCGTGTTCACCAGCCCCGTGGTGTTCAAGCCGTACGCCGGAAAGCCGATCACCGCGGCGATCCTGGGCGCGGTCATCGAGGTCTTCGAGGACTTCCACTACATCCGCGAGATCGAGAACCCGGACGGCCGGGACGTCGTCCTCGTCTTCGAGGCACGGGTGGGCGACCGCGCACTCCAGGGCTGCGACATCCTGCACTTCGACGAGGACGGCCACGTCGACGAGCTCACCGTCATGGTCCGCCCGCTGTCGGCGGCCCAGGCACTCCAGGCCGCGATGGCGGCCCGGTTCGAGTCCGTCGAGAAGCAGGCGTCGGGCGCGTCCTGACCAGCCGGGGTTTAGCCTGATCTCCTGCCACGACCAGGAGACGTACGCCCATGACCACCCCCCATTCCGACACGGTGGACGAACCGGCGGAACTCCGCGCGCCCGCCCGGCGGCCCTCGGTCTGGCGGGGGCAGGGGCCGGCCGTGGTGGCGGTCTCGGTGGGCGGCGCGATCGGCGCCTCGGCGCGCTACGGGGCCTCGCTCCTGTGGCCCACGCACACGGGCGGCTTCCCGTGGACCACGTTCTGGGTCAACGTCGTCGGATGTTTCGTGATCGGCGTCTTCATGGTCGTGATCACCGAGGTGTGGGCGGCCCACCGGCTGGTACGACCGTTCTTCGGCACCGGAGTGCTCGGCGGCTTCACCACCTTCTCGACGTACGCCGTCGACATCCAGAGACTGGTCGACACGGGCCATCCCCGCACCGGCCTCGCCTACCTCGCCGCGACCCTGGTGGCGGCGCTCGCGGCGGTCTGGCTCGCGGTGACGGCCGTGCGGCGGGTCCTGGCGTGGCGGCGGCGCCGATGAACGCCACGGACATGGAGGCGGCGATGACGAGGCTGACGGGCAAGGCCCTGCGGGTGACCGTCTTCATCGGCGAGAACGACACCCGGCACCGCAAGCCGCTGTACTCGCAGATCGTGCACCGCGCTCGCGCGGCGGGACTCGCCGGAGCGAGCGTGTTCCGGGGCATCGAGGGCTTCGGCGCGTCCTCGCTGATCCACACCACGCGGCTGCTGTCGCTGAGCGAGGACCTGCCGGTGGCGGTCGTCATCGTGGACACGGAGGAGCGCGTACGAGCCTTCCTGCCGGAGCTCGACGAGCTGGTGGGGGAGGGGATGGTGATCCTCGACAGCTGCGAGGTGATCCGTTACGTCGGCCGGGAGGAGCCCGCCGGTGAACCCGGTGACACGGGCGGGAAAGGTAAGAAGCCGTTGTGAACTGGGTGCTGGTGATCGTCGGCGGCATGGTCGGTGCGCCGCTGCGCTATCTCACCGACCGCGCGGTGCAGTCCCGCCACGACACGGTCTTCCCCTGGGGCACCTTCACGGTGAACGTCGTCGGCTGTCTGATTCTGGGCACTCTCACCGGCGCTGCCGTGGCCGGAGCGGCCTCCTCGCACCTCCAGCTGCTGCTCGGCACCGGCCTGTGCGGAGCGCTCACCACGTACTCGACGTTCTCGTTCGAGACCCTGCGGCTGACCGAGGACGGGGCCCGTCTCTACGCCGCCGCCAACGTGATCGCGAGCGTGGTCGCGGGACTCGGTGCGGCGTTTGCGGGCGTTTCGGTGGCCGAGGCCCTCTGGGCGTAGTCCTCGGCGTCACACCTGGGCGTAGTAGGACTGGCTCCGCCGCGGCCGACGTACGGCTGCCCGCCCGTGCCGCGGCAGTCGTCCGCACGCCCGCCCACCAGAACTGGATCCCATGAGCGCCATCTCCGTCGGTCAGGCCGTCGTCCTCGGAGCCGTCGAGGGGGTGACCGAGTTCCTCCCCGTCTCCTCCACCGGCCATCTCAAGATCACCGAGGGGCTCATGGGCATCCCCGTCGACGACAACGCCGTCGTCGGCTTCTCCGCCGTCATCCAGGTCGGTGCCATCGCCGCGGTGCTCGTCTACTTCTTCAAGGACATCGTGCGGATCGTCTCCGCCTGGTTCCGGGGCCTGCGGGACCCCGGCGAGCGCTACCACCACGACTACAGGTTCGCCTGGTGGGTGATCTGCGCGACGATCCCGATCGTGGCCGTCGGCCTGGCCGCCAAACCGCTCATCGAAGGCCCGCTCGCCTCGCTCTGGGTGGTAGCGGGCTCCCTGATCGTCGGCAGCGGGGTGATGTGGGCGGCGGACCAGATGGGCCGGCACAAGCGAGGCGAGGACGACACCGCGTTCAAGGACACGATGCTGGTGGGCGGTTCACAGATCCTGGCCCTGCTCTTCCCCGGCTTCTCCCGCTCCGGCGCCACCATGTCCACCGCCCTGATCCTCGACCTCGACCGCGTAGCCGCCACCCGCCTCTCCTTCTTCCTCGGTATCCCGGCCCTCACCGGCGCAGGCCTCTACGAACTGAAGGACGCCCTGGGTACGGGCACCGGCGCCCTCCCGCTGGCCGTGGGGACGGCAGTGTCCTTCCTGGTGGCGTACGCCTCGATCGCGTGGCTGCTGAGGTTCGTGGCGAAGCATTCCTTCAACGCGTTCGTGATCTACCGGATCATCATCGGGTTGTTGCTGTTCGGACTGCTGGGCGCCGGGGTCCTCTGATCGTCCGGGCGGGCGGGGCCCGCGGGCCCCGTCTCACGCCCCGGGCCCGCCCTTGACAGTCACCTCCCGTTCCCCGCAGGATCACCCCCGTGAACCTGTCAGACAGCCAGACAGCTGGCTCGGTGCCGAGGCGTATCAGCGCCATGGAAGCGGTGCTCGGGCACCTTCGTGGTGCCATCGAGCGCGGTGAGTACGCCGTGGGGGACAAGCTGCCCTCCGAGGCGGAGCTGTGCCGGCGGCTGGAGGTCAGCCGGCCCGTGCTGCGGGAGGCGCTCCGGGCCCTGCAGACGATGGGGCTGACCGTGTCCCGGACCGGCAAGGGCACTTTCGTCCTGTCCAACGGGCCTGTCGAGGACCCCACCTTCGGCGACTACGCGGCCAGTGACCTGCTGGAGGTCAGGCGGCACGTCGAGATCCCCGTGGCCGGATACGCGGCCGCACGCCGGACGCCTGAGGACCTCGACCACCTGGCCCACCTGCTGGAGCGGATGGAGCGCGAGACCGACACCACCGCGTGGGTGGCCATGGACACGCTCTTCCATCTCGCCGTGGCGCAGGCCGCCCAGAACCCGGTCTTCCGCCGCGTGATCGAGGAGATCCGGGACGCGCTGGCCCGCCAGTCGGCGTTCCTCAACGAGCTCGGCGGCCGCCGGGAGCAGTCCAACCGCGAGCACCGCGCCATCGTCGAGGCCCTGATCGACGGCAGCGCACACGACGCGACCGAGGCGATGGCACATCACCTCGACCGCGTCGAGACGACCCTCACCGCGATCGTGCGCTCAGAGCACACGGACGGCGCGGACACCCCCACGGAAGGCGGACCAGAAGCGTGAGCGAGCAGTCCCTCGAAAAAGAGACAGGGCAGACACGGAAAGCCGCCGTTCACGTCGACGCCGGTGACGCGGGATACAGCAAGTCCCTGAAGTCCCGGCACGTCAACATGATCGCCATCGGCGGGGCCATCGGCACCGGTCTCTTCCTCGGCGCGGGAGGCCGTCTCGCCGAGGCCGGACCCTCGCTCTTCATCGCGTACGCCGTCTGCGGTGTCTTCGCCTTCCTGGTCGTCCGCGCCCTCGGCGAGCTCGTCCTGTACCGGCCCTCGTCCGGCGCCTTCGTGTCCTACGCCCGGGAGTTCCTGGGCGAGAAGGGCGCGTACACCGCGGGCTGGATGTACTTCCTCAACTGGGCGACCACCGGCATCGCCGACATCACCGCGGTCGCCACCTACACCCACTACTGGGGCATGTTCTCCGACATCCCGCAGTGGGTGATCGCCCTCATCGCGCTCGCGGTCGTGCTGACCGTGAACCTCATCTCCGTGAAGATCTTCGGCGAGCTGGAGTTCTGGTTCGCGATCATCAAGGTCGGCGCGCTCGTCGCCTTCATGCTGATCGGCATCTTCCTGCTGGTCACCCAGAACCCCGTGGACGGGACAACCCCCGGCCCCTCGCTGATCACCGACAACGGCGGCCTCTTCCCCAACGGCCTCCTGCCGATGCTGCTGATCGTCCAGGGGGTCGTCTTCGCCTACGCCTCCGTCGAGCTGGTGGGCGTCGCGGCGGGCGAGACCGAGAACCCCGAGAAGATCATGCCGAAGGCCATCAACTCGATCATGTGGCGCGTCGGTCTCTTCTACGTCGGCTCGGTCCTGCTGCTGTCGATGCTGCTGCCCTGGAACAAGTACACCTCCGGAGAGAGCCCGTTCGTCACCGTCCTCTCCAACATCGGCATCCCGGCCGCCGGCGGCGTGATGAACCTCGTCGTGATGACCGCCGCCATGTCCAGCCTCAACTCCGGCCTCTACTCGACCGGCCGCATCCTGCGCTCCATGTCGATGTCCGGCTCGGCGCCGAAGTTCACCTCCGTGATGAGCCGCAGCCAGGTCCCGTACGGCGGAATCCTGCTGACCAGCGGTATCTGTGTACTCGGCGTCGGACTCAACTTCGTCGTTCCCGCCGACGCGTTCGAGATCGTGCTGAACTTCGCGGCGATCGGCATCCTCGCCACCTGGGGCATGATCATGATCTGTCACCTGCAGTTCTGGCGGAAGACGGAGGACGGCGAGCTGGACCGCCCCAGCTACCGCCTCCCGGGCTCGCCCTGGACCGAACTCGTGACTCTCTTCTTCCTCGCCTCCGTACTGGTCCTGATGTACGCGGACGGAGGAGCGGGCCGCACCACAGTCCTCTGCCTGCCGCTGATCGTGGCGGCGCTGGTCGCCGGCTGGTACGGCGTACGCCGCCGGGTCGAGTCCATACGCAAGCCCGAGGTGGACGCATGAGCCCCAACGCCCTTGCCGACTACGGCTGCTCGCTCGCCGCGGCGCCCTCGATCAGGGAACCGCTGCACGCGCCAGTCGCCCACCTCGTACGCGGCGGAGTCATCGAAGGCATCCACTACGGGTCGGTGGTCGTGCTGGCCGCCGACGGCAGCGTGGAGCTGCAGATCGGTGACATCGAGGCGGCCTTCTACCCCCGCTCGGCCCTCAAGCCGGTGCAGGCCGTTGCCATGCTGCGGGCCGGACTGCCGCTCGACGGCGATCTCCTCTCGCTGACCGCCGCCAGCCACTCCGGCGAGGAACGCCATCTCGCCGGCACCCGGCGGATCCTGGAGCTCGCCGGACTCGCCGAGGACGATCTGCGCAACGTCACGGACCTGCCCTTCGACCCGGTCGTCCGCGAGGACTGGATCCGCGCCGGGCGACTGCCGTCCCGGCTCGCGCAGAACTGCTCGGGCAAGCACGCCGCGATGCTCTACACGGCACGCCTGAACGGCTGGTCGCTCGACGACTACCTCGACCCCGCGCATCCGCTCCAGCAGGCCATCGCGGAGATCGTCGAGGACCTGACCGGCCAGGCCATCGCCCGTGTCACGGTCGACGGCTGCGGCGCCCCGCTGTTCTCCGTCTCGCTGCACGGGCTCGCCCGCGCGGCCGCCCGGATCACGACGGCCCCGCCCGGCACCCCCGAGGCACGGGTCGCCGACGCGATGCGCGAGCACGCCGAGATGGCGTCCGGCACCGGCCGCGACGTCGCCGCGCTGATGCGGGCCGTACCGGGTCTGCTCACCAAGGACGGCTTCGAGGGCGTACAGGTCGCCGCGCTCCCCGACGGCCGGGCCGTCGCCGTGAAGATCGCGGACGGCGCCGACCGCGCCCGCGTACCGGTCACCGCGGCGGCACTCGCCCGCTGCGGCGTGCACCCGGCCGCACTCACCGAGTTCGCCGGAGCACCACTCCTCGGCGGCGGCGCGGTGGTTGGAAGCATCCGGCCGGCGAGGGCACTCGACCCGCTCGCGGAGTAAGCCGTGTGCCGTGCACAGCCTCGCCCCACCCTCTCCAGAAGGAAGAGCCGCACCGACATGACCGTCCGCAGTGAGCACGACCTGCTCGGCGACCGTGACGTCCCCGCCGACGCGTACTGGGGGGTCCACTCCCTGCGTGCCAAGGAGAACTTCCCCATCACCGGGATGCCGATCTCCGCGTACCCGCATCTGATCGAGGCGCTCGCCGCCGTCAAGGAGGCCGCCGCCCGCGCCAACGAGGACCTTGGGCTGCTGGAGCCCCGCAAGGCGGCCGCGATCGTGGCGGCCTGCCGGGAGATCCGGGAGGGGAAGCTGCACGACCAGTTCGTCGTGGACGTCATACAAGGCGGGGCCGGCACCTCGACCAACATGAACGCCAACGAGGTGGTCGCCAACCGGGCGTTGGAGCTACTCGGTCACGCCAAGGGCGAGTACGAGTTCCTGCACCCGAACGAGGACGTCAACCTCGGGCAGTCGACCAACGACGTCTACCCGACAGCCGTCAAGGTCGCCACGGTGTTCGCGGTGCGCGAGCTGCTCAAGGCGATGGCCGTGCTCCAGGACGCCTTCGCGGATAAGGCGTTGGAGTTCCGCGACGTCCTGAAGATGGGGCGTACGCAGTTGCAGGACGCCGTGCCGATGACGCTCGGGCAGGAGTTCTCGGCGTACGCGGTGATGCTGGACGAGGACCGCAGCCGGCTCGCCGAAGCCGTCGAGCTGATCCACGAGATCAACCTGGGTGCGACGGCGATCGGTACGGGGCTCAACGCGCCCGCCGGATACGCCGAGGCGGCGCGCCGGCACCTCGCGGACATCACCGGGCTGCCGCTCGTGACGGCGGCGAACCTGGTCGAGGCGACCCAGGACTGCGGCGCGTTCGTCCAGATGTCCGGGGTGCTGAAGCGGATCGCGGTGAAACTCTCCAAGAGCTGCAACGACCTGCGGCTGCTGTCGTCGGGGCCGCGGGCCGGGTTGAACGAGATCAACCTGCCGCCCGTGCAGGCCGGTTCGAGCATCATGCCCGGCAAGGTGAATCCGGTGATCCCCGAGGTCGTCAACCAGGTCGCCTTCGAGGTGATCGGCAACGACGTCACGATCACCATGGCGGCGGAGGCCGGCCAGCTCCAGCTCAACGCGTTCGAGCCGATCATTCTGCACTCACTGTCCGAGAGCCTGACGCATCTACGGGCGGCCTGCGTGACGCTGGCCGAGCGGTGCGTGTCCGGGATCACGGCGAACACGGAGGCGTTGCGTGTGACCGTGGAGAACTCGATCGGCCTGGTCACCGCGCTGAACCCCCACATCGGGTACTCCGCCGCGACGGACATCGCGAAGGAGGCCCTCGCGACCGGGCGCGGCGTCGCCGAACTGGTCCTGGAAAAGGGCCTCCTCCCGGCGGACCGCCTGGCAGCGCTGCTCCGCCCGGAGGTCTTGGCGGGCTCCCAGCGGGGCTGAGGGAGCGGGGGTCATCGGCGGGGGCTGATCGCGCAGTTCCCCGCGCCCCTAAAGGCAAAAGACTGCGCAGTTCCCCGCGCCCCTGAAGGGGCCCGCCCCCACCCTCCGGCAGTCGCCCTCCGGCCGAAGGGGTCGTGTCGGGGTTTCCGATCGCAGCACGACCTCTGATGGGCAACCAATCGGTGCGGGATGACACAGCTGCGATCGGATGCCCCGTCGCGGCCCCGACCCGACGACAAACGGCAGGCGCGTCTTCAGGGGCGCGGGGAACTGCGCGACCAGCCACAAACAACCCGCACCCGTCACCGAACAGCAACCACCCCACTCCGTCACAATGGTGATCATGAGCTCGCCCCTGACCTTCCAGCCGGTCCTGCAGCGAATCGCCGAAGAGATCGCCGCCGCCCCAGACCGCGGCCGCCCGGCCGACTACATCCCGGCGCTCGCGGTATGCGACCCGCACAGGTTCGGCATGGCGGTCGCGGAGCTGGACGGCACGGTGTACGGCGTCGGCGACTGGCGGAAGCCGTTCTCGACCCAGTCCATCACCAAGGTCTTCACCCTCGCCCTGGACCTGGCCCGAGAGGGCGACGAACTCTGGGAACACGTCGGCCGCGAACCCTCCGGCAACCCCTTCAACTCCCTCGTACAGCTGGAGTACGAGAACGGCATCCCCCGCAACCCCTTCATCAACGCGGGCGCCCTCGTCGTCACCGACCGCCTCCACACCCGAACCGGCGACGCGGCGCGCACACTCCTCGACTTCCTGCGCGCGGAGAGCGGCAACGAACAACTCGCCATCAACAAGGACGTGGCCGCCTCCGAGGCCACCCGAGGCGACCGAAACGCCGCGCTGGGCCACTTCATGGCGTCGTACGGAAACATCGAGAACCCGGTCCCGGTCCTCCTGGACCAGTACTTCCACCAGTGCTCCATCGAGGCATCCTGCGCCGACCTCGCCCTCGCCACCGGCTTCCTCGCCCGCCACGGCATCCGCTCCGACGGCACGCGCCTGCTGACCCAGAGCCAGGCCAAACAGGTCAACGCGATCATGCTCACCTGCGGCACGTACGACGCGGCGGGCGACTTCGCCTACCGCGTCGGCCTGCCGGGCAAGAGCGGCGTCGGCGGCGGCATCATCGCCGTCGTCCCCGGCCGCTGCACGCTCTGCGTCTGGAGCCCCGGCCTGGACGAGCGGGGCAACTCGGTGGCGGGAGTAACAGCCCTGGACCGCTTCACGACCCTCACAGGCGTGTCCGTGTTCTAGCCGGTTCGACGGGAACGTCCGACGGCCGAGAACGGCCGACCGCCGCCCGGTAAGACGGCGGACACGCTGCGGCTGCCGCTCAGAGGGAGAGGCGTCGCCTTCCGGCCACCCCGCGTTGACACGCTGACCGAGTGTTGGCCAAGGGTTTCTCCGTCGATCTGCGTCGCTGTCAACTGCTCGGGCTCACGGGCTCGGTCGTCCTCGCGCTGGGAGGCGAGACGGCCGGAGCGCTGCCTGTAAGGGAGTTGCCGGCCCTCGCGTCGGGACGGGCGGCGCTCGGGCTGGTCGGCGTGTACTTCGGAGTGGTGCTGCTCATAGCGGCCTGGGCCCTGCTGGGACGCACGATCCGGGGGCGGCCCGAGCCGCCGAGCCCGCGAGCGCTCCTGGTCGTACTCGCCGTATGGGCCACGCCGTTGCTCCTCGCGCCACCTCTCTTCAGCCGCGACGTCTACAGCTATCTCGCACAGGGCGCGATGGTCGACGCGCACATCGACGTCTACACGCACGGCCCCGCCATCCTCGGCGGACCGCTCGCGGACGAGGTCGCCCCCGTGTGGCAGCGGACCGCGACACCGTACGGACCTGTCTTCCTCGCCGTCTCCTCCGCGCTGTCCGGGCTGACCCGGGGCGAGGTGCCCGCCGGGCTGTTCGGGATGCGGGTCGTCGCGCTGCTCGGCGTGGCGCTGATGGCGGCCGCGCTGCCGAGACTGGCCAGGCACAGCGGCGCCGATCCGGCCGCCGCGCTGTGGCTCGGCGCGCTCAACCCGCTCGTGCTGCTGCACCTCGTCGCCGGAGCGCACAACGACGCCATCATGCTCGGCCTGCTGGGCGCGGGACTGGTGGCGGCACTCGGCCGGTGGCCCGTCCTGGGCGCCGTGCTCGTCACCCTCGCCGCCCTCGTCAAGGTCCCTGCCCTGCTCGGCCTCGCGGCCGTCGTGGCCCTCCAGGTGCGGGCCGGCCGCAGTATGGCGAGAGCCGTCGCCACGACCGCGGCCGCCGCAGTGGCCACCACCGTCGCCGCAACGGCCGCCGCCGGTACGGGATACGGCTGGATCGGCGCCCTGAAGACGCCCGTGTCGCCGGAGAATCTCTCGCCCACCAGCGTCCTCGGCCGTGCCACCGGTGCCCTTCTCCAGGGCTTGGGCAGCGACCTCGCTCCCTTCGCGCTGCCCGCCTGGCACGCCCTCGGCCTCGTGGCCACCGCCGTCGCCGTACTCGCCATATGGCTGCGCAGCCCCCGCCTCAGCCCCGTCTACGCGCTGGGCCTCAGCCTGGCGACGGTGGCCGTGCTCGGCCCGGCCATCCGCCCCTGGTACGCGCTGTGGGGGCTGTTCCTCATCGCCGCGGCCGCGCCCAGCACCTCCGTACGCCACCGGGTCGCCGCAGTGACCGGGGCCCTCGCGCTCGCGGTCCTGCCCAGCGGCGGTCCGCCCGATGCCGAGCAGCTGGCCCTGGCGGTGTCCGGCGGGATGCTCGCGCTGGTCGTGCTCTGGCAGGCCCACCAGACGACGAACGCACCCGTCCTGGGGCGGACCGCATGAGGCTGACCGGCACAGATCGCGGGCGAATCCTCTTCGTGCTCGCCCTCGCCACCGCCGTGGCCGTCTTCACCGCGACCGTGCCGCTCCTGCGGGACTGGTTCGACCTGCGGGTCTATCACGGGGCCGTAGACGCCTGGATCCACCACGGCGGCAGCGTCTACGACTACCGGGTGCCGGGGACGGAGTACGGCTTCACGTATCCGCCGTTCGCCGCGGTCAGCATGCTGCCGATGGCGCTGCTCGCACTGCACGCGGCGATCGCCGTGGGGCTGCTGCTCAACCTCGCCGCGACGGCCTTCGTTCTGCACGTCCTGGCGGGGGAAAGGCTGCGCCGGCACGGCTGGTTCGGGCTCGCCGTCACGGTCTGTCTGCTCGCCCTTCTCGAACCGGTCCGCGACACCTTCAGCTTCGGCCAGGTCAACCTCGTGCTCCTGGCCCTCGTCCTGGGGGACGCCTGGCTGCTGTCGACGGGCCGTGAGCGCTGGGCCGGCGTCGGAATCGGGCTCGCCGCTGCGATCAAGCTGACGCCCGCGATCTTCATCGTTCTGCTGCTGCTCGCCAGACGTCCGCGGGCCGCCGGAACCGCGGTGGGCGTCGCCGCGACCGCCACCGCGCTCGCGGCCTGGGTCATGCCCCAGGCCTCCCGCTTCTACTGGACCGAGGCGGTCTGGGACACCACCCGCATCGGCCGCCTCGACTACGTCTCCAACCAGTCGCTGCAAGGCGTACTGGCCCGGCTCGCCGACCCCGCCGAACCGAGCGGCGCCGCCTGGGCGCTGGCGGCGCTGGCCGTGCTCGGTGTGTGGGTGTGGCGCGCGCGCCGGGCGCTGGCCTCGGACGACCTCCTCGGCGCCTTCGCCCTCACCGGGCTCGCCGCCTGTCTCCTCAGCCCGATCAC
Organism: Streptomyces umbrinus; assembly: GCF_030817415.1. Classification (NCBI taxonomy): domain Bacteria; kingdom Bacillati; phylum Actinomycetota; class Actinomycetes; order Kitasatosporales; family Streptomycetaceae; genus Streptomyces; species Streptomyces umbrinus. The sequence goes on from NZ_JAUSZI010000002.1 coordinate 10,828,816, forward strand.
CTGGGTGCATCACCTCGTCTGGCTGCTGCCGTCGCTCGCGATCCTCTTCGGGGAGGGGCTGAGGCGCAGGCGGCTGCTGTGGATCGCGGGGGGTCTGTACGCCCTGCTGTGCAGCAGTGTGGTGTGGCTGTGGTTCGACGACGCGTCCGGCATCGACGGCTTCGTCGGCAGCAACACCTACGTGTGGATCACCCTGGGCCTGCTCTTCGGGCTGCCCGTCGGTCAGGCACGGGTGAACCGCCCGCCCTGGAGGCGCAGGACCAGCGACACCGCACCCGCGCCCAGTCCCGCGGCGCCCGCGAGGGTCCCCGCCTCCGCCAGCCAGCCGACCGAACTGTCTCCGCCCGTCATGGCCGCGGGCACGGCCGTCGGGCCCGCCGTGGACACGCGGCGCGGCGGCAGGAGCGAGCCCACCGGTTCGACACGCCCGGCGGCCCCGAAGCCCCAGTCGAGCAGCGAGCGCGCCTCCTCGTACACGGCGAAGCCGCCCGCCTGAGGAGCCATCACCGTGACGACGAGGGTGCGCCCGTCCCGGCGCGCGGCGGCGACGAGCGTGTTGCCCGCCTGCGAGGTGTAGCCGTTCTTGACGCCCACGAGCCCCTTGTAGGGCGCGACCCCGTCGGCGCCGGTGAGCAGCCGGTTGGTGTTCTGGATCTCGAAAGACCAGCCGCCGGCCGGGAACTTGGCGCGGACGGTGGCGGCGTACCGCGCGAAGTCCGCGTTGCGCAGCCCGGCCCGCCCGAAGACCGCCAGGTCGTACGCGGACGACACCTGCCCCGGCGTGTCGTACCCGTCGGGCGAGACGACCCGCGTGTCGCGGGCGCCCAGGGACCGGGCCTTGGCCTGCATCTGGGCGGCCGTGCTGCGCCAGCCGCCGTTCATCTCGGCCAGTACGTGCACGGCGTCGTTGCCGGAGTTCAGGAAGACGCCCCGCCACAGGTCGGCGGCGTTGTAGGTACGCCCCGCGGCGATTCCGACCCGACTGCTGCCGGGACCGACGCCCGCCAGTTCCTCCTCCGTGACGGTGTGCCGGACCGCTGCGGGCAGCACCGGCAGCACGGTGAGCGCGAAGAGGGTCTTCAAGGTGCTGGCGGGCGGCAGCTTGAGATGGGCGTTGTGTGCCGCGAGTACTTCGCCGGTGCCGGCGTCGGCCACCACCCACGACCGCGCGGAGACGTCCTGCGGCACCCTGGGTGCCCCGGCCCGGGGCCGTACCTGGGTCCCGGGCCGGTCCAGCGCCGAGGGCCGCGCGGTGGCGGGTTTCGACGCGGAGACGTGGGGAGTGACCGGGGCGGCTCCGTCGTGGGCGGCGGCCGTTTTCGGCGCGAAGGCCAGCGCGCCCACCACACAGGCGGCGGAGCAGCAGACGGCCGCACGCGAAGGAAGTCCGATTGTCATACTGCCAACCTAGGAACGCGCAGGTCACATCCCCGGCTGCCCGGGCCGGGCGGCGGCATCGAGCACCCGGATGCCGCAGTGACCCGGGGCCTGCCCGGTCCGGGGCGGGCCCGTGAGGTCCACCTCTACTCGCCCATGGGCACGGTCGGCTGGACCTGCCGCAGGAACGTCGTGTTGTCCGGGGTCCGGCGCAGCTTGTCCAGGAGCGTCTCAAGGCCGGCCTGCGGGTCCCCGCGGGAGAGCAGGGCGCGTCGCAAACCGCGTACGGCCCCCAACTCGGCGGCCGGGACGAGGAGTTCCTCGCGGCGGGTGCCGGACGGGGTGATGTCGACAGCGGGGAAGATCCGTCGGGACGCGAGGCCGCGGTCCAGGCGGAGCTCCATGTTGCCGGTGCTCTTGAGCTCCTCGAAGTAGTAGTCATCGGCGCGGGAGCCGGTCTCCACGAGGGCGGTGGCGATGATCGTGAGCGAGCCGGCCTCCTCGGTGAGGCGCGCGGCCCCGAAGAACCGCTTGGGCCCGTGCAGCGCGGCCGCGTCGACACCACCGCTGAGAGTGCGGCCGCTGGTGGCGGCCGCGTTGTTGTGCGCCCGGCACAGCCGGGTCAGCGAGTCGAGGAGGATCACGACGTCCTGACCCGCCTCGACCAGCCGCTTCGCGCGCTCCACGGCCAGCTCGGCGAGCGCGATGTGCTGCTTCGGAGCCTGGTCGAAGGTGGAGGCGAGCACCTCACCCCTTACGGAACGGCGCATGTCGGTGACCTCCTCGGGCCGCTCGTCGAGGAGTACCACCATCAGATGGGCCTCGGGGTGGTTGCCGGCGACGGCGGCGGCCATCTGCTGGAGCAGCACGGTCTTGCCGGTCTTGGGCGGGGCGACGATCAGGCCGCGCTGGCCCTTGCCGATCGGCGCGACCAGGTCGATGAGGCGAGTGGTCGCACCGCCCGCCGGGTGTTCGAGCCGCAGCCGCTCACGCGGGTGCAGCGGGGTCAGATCATGGAAGTGCGGGCGGCCGCGGAGCTCTTCCGCCGGGCGGCCGTTGACCCGCTGGATCTCGGTGAGGGCTCGCTGCTTGCCGCGTACGCCTTCGACGAGGTCGCCCTTGCGCAGTCCGTGTCGGCGGATCAGCGCGGAGGAGACCTGAAGGTCGGAGGGCCCGGGAAGCAGGCTCTGGGCGCGCAGGTGGCCCTGCCCGTTCGAGGTGATGTCGAGTACGCCGGTGGCCTGCTCCTGTGTGACGGGAGTGGGCGGGCGTTCGAGTGTGGTGGTCATGGTGGGTGTCCTTTCGCGGACGGTTCATGTGGTCATGAGGGATGGGGGAGAGGCCGGATCGGGGGCGGTATGGACACACCCCGGCTCGGCGGAGACATCACCTCTCGTGCCGCGCCGCGTACGGCGGACGGGAAGACCCGTGGCCGGACACGCCGTAGAAGTCGCACGACTCGCACGCCTTGTGCCCGTACGAGGAGAGGTGGTGCGGAGAAGCTGCTTCGCCGGTCGGAAGGGACGGGCGGTTCAGCTGGATGAGAGGTACTTCAGCACCGGCGCCCGAGAAAGGGGCGTACACAAGTGCTGATGGCACTGTAGCACTACTCCCTCCGGCGAGGGCCGGATGGCCGGATCCCATGGCGTTGACACGGGAGATGCCTCGCGTCACGGTGGTCGGCATGGTCGATGCCGGGATCGTCGAACGCGTAAGGGAACTGCGGCCGTTGATCCGGCGGAACGCGCTTCGGGCCGAGCGGGAACGGCGCGTGCCCGACGAGGTGGTCGCCGCGCTGACCGGCACCGGCATCCACCGGATGAACGTCCCGCGCCGCTACGGCGGTTATCAGACCCCTCTGCGCACACAGGTCGACGCCTTCGCCGAGATCGCCGTCGAATGCGGCTCCACGGCGTGGATGACACTCAGTCAGGCGGGGGTCTCGTACATCGCGGCGCTCTTCCTCGACGAGGCGCAGGACGACTTCTTCACCGGCCCGAACGGGCCCGACGCGAGGATCGGCGGCACGCTCGTCCCCGGCGCCACGGCGGTGCCGTACGACGGGGGCTTTCGGGTGGACGGCGCCTCGGCCTTCGCGACCGGCTGTCATCACGCGGACTGGCATCTGCTGACCGCCGCGGTCACGCCCGCCGACGGTTCGCCGCCGGACGGGCCGCCCGAGATGATCTGGGCCGCGGTGCCGATGTCCGAGCTGGAGATCCTGGACGACTGGCATGTCACAGGTCTCGCCGGTACTGGCAGCAACACCGTCGTGGCCCGGAACATTCCCGTCCCCGCACATCGCGTGCTTCCGGTCGGTCCGATGCTCGCCGGGCAGATCCCGTCCAAGGCCAACGCGGACGACCCCTTCTACCGCATGCCCGTGCTGCTGCTGTTCTGCGCCTGGGCCGCGCCAGTGGCACTGGGCCTGGCGCGGGCGGCGATGACGGAGTTCGGCGAGCGCATCCACCGGCGCGGCATCACGTACACCTTCCACGAGCGGCAGAACGAGGCCACCGTCACCCATCTCCAGGCGGCCGAGGCCGAGATGAAGATCTCCAGCGCCGAGCTGGTGGCCGCCCGGCTGACCGCCGAGATCGAGACCAAGGCCCGCGACGGCTCCCCGTACACCCTGGCGGAGCGGGCCAGGATCCGTGCCGAGAGTGGTTATCTGACCCGCCTCTGCAAGGAGGCCGTCGATCTGCTCGCCTCCGCCGCCGGTGCCTCCTCGCTCCAGCGGGAGGTGCCCATGCAGCGCATCGCCCGTGACATCAACGCCCTGTCCCTGCACTCCTTCGTCAACCCGGCCACCAACCTGGAGATCTACGGCCGCGTGCTGTCGGGAGTCGACCCGGGCACCCCCTTCCTCTGACGGTCACGGGCGGTCACGTGCGGTCACGGACGGCGGCGAGGGCGGCTCGCCGACGACAGTCAGGAGAATCGGTTGGACAGCACTCCTGCCATGCACACCCCTGCAATACCCACTCCTGTCGTCCCGCCGCACCGGATGGACCCGGCCGGCGGCTGCCCGCACGCCGACAACGCGCGCCTCCTCACGCGCGGCGCCGTGGCGTCGGTCGTCCTGCCCGGCGGTGTGGAGGGCATGGCGGTCCTCGGGCACGAGGCGCTCAAGGAGTTCCTCGCCCACCCCGAAGTCGCCAAGGACGCAGGGCACTTCACAGCGCTGAGGGAGGGGCGGATAGCCAAGGGATGGCCCTTGACGACCTTCGCGACCGTACGAGGGATGACGACCGCGGACGGCGACGACCACCGGCGGCTGCGCTCACTGGTCAGCAAGGCGTTCACCGCCCGGCGGGTCGAGCAACTGCGGCCCCGGATCGAGGAGTTGACGGACGGACCGCTCGACGACCTGCACCGCGCGGCGGAACAGGGCGGGGGAGTGGCCGATCTGCGCGAGCACTTCGCGCTGCCGCTGCCGATGGGCGTCATCGGGGAACTGCTCGGCGTCGACGCCGAGTACCGAGACCGGCTGCACCACCTCTCGAACTCTCGAACCAGGTCGTCGCCACCGACTTTCGCCCCGAGAAGGCCCTCGCCGCGAACAGGGAGCTGGTGGCCGTGCTGGGCGCGGTGGTCGCGGACCGGACCGAGCGGCCGGGCGACGACCTCACCAGCGCGCTGATCACCGCCCGGGACGAGGGCGGCGACCGGCTCACCCACGAGGAACTCATCGGCACCCTGGTACTGATGATCATCGCCGGGCACGAGACCACGCTGAACCTCATCACCAACGCCGTACGCGCCCTGTGCGGCCACCGGGACCAGCTTGGGCGGGTCACGAACGGCGAGGCGAGCTGGTCGGACGTGGTCGAGGAGACCCTGCGCTGGGACGCGCCCGTCAGCTACTTCCCCTTCCGCTATCCCGTGCGGGACCTGACGGTCGACGGGACCGTGATTCCTAGGGGCACGCCCGTCCTCTCCGGCTACTCGGCGGCGGGCGAGACCCGGCCGCGCACGGGTCCGACGCCGACCGCTTCGACGTCACCAGGCCCGCCAGGCCCGGCACCACCAGGCATCTGTCCCTCGGCCACGGCGCCCACTACTGCCTCGGCGCCCCGCTGGCCCGTCTGGAGTCCACCATGGCCCTGGAGCGGCTGTTCGCCCGCTTCCCCGGCCTCGACCTGGACCTGCCCGAGGTGGACCTCGCCCGTCACTCCAGCTTCGTGGGCAACAGCGTCCGGGCGCTTCCCGTACGGGTGGCATCGCGGGTGTCGCCGCGGGTGTGAAGTCCGCTCGCCCGAACAATCATGGGGATGTGTCGATCCGGCGCCGGTCCGTTCGTCGGTGGGGTGCAGGGACACCTGAATTGCACGAACTGCGGGAACCCAGGAGGACCGGTCATGAAGTACGTGATGTTCATCTGCACCCCCGTCGGCGGCGAGGAGCTCAGCCCCGAGGAGATCGCCGACGATCCCCGCTTCACCTCGTACATCGACGAGGTGCGCACCAGCGGCGTGGTGAAGGGCGGCGCGAGGCTGAGGCCGGCCACCGACGCCACCACCGTGCGCGTCCAGGGCGACGAAGTCCTGCTCAGCGACGGGCCGTTCGTGGAGTCCAAGGAGTATGTTGCCGGCTTCGACATCATCGAGGTCGCCGACCTCGACGAGGCCATCGCGCTGGCGTCCAGGCATCCCGCCGCGCTCGGCGGCGGTTCGGTGGAGGTGAGGCCGGTCTGGGAGTGAACGAGAACGAAGGGGCGGACGGCATCGAAGGCGCGGACGGCGTCGAGGAGGCCGTCGCCGCCGCCTTCCGTGAGGAATGGGGCCAGGTCGTCGCCACCCTGATCAGGGTGACCGGCGACTGGGACCTCGCCGAGGAGTGCGCGCAGGACGCCTTCGCCCAGGCCCTCGACCGGTGGCGGCGCGACGGAGTACCGCGCCGCCCCGGCGCCTGGCTGACCACGACCGCGCGCAACCGAGCCATGGACGTGCTGCGCCGGGAGGCCGTGGGCGCGGCGAAACTGCGGGAGGTGGCGGTGCTGGCACGGGACGGGGGACCGTTCGACCCGCACGACCCGGACTTCGACAACGACAGCGGGGTCACGGACGACCGACTGCGGTTGCTCTTCACCTGCTGCCATCCCGCGCTGCCCATCGAGGCCCGGGTCGCTCTGACCCTGCGCACCCTCGCGGGCCTCACCACACCCGAGATCGCCCGCGCCTTCCTCGTGCCCGAGGCGACGATGGCGCAACGCCTCGTGCGCGCCAAGCGGAAGATCCGCAACGCCGGGATCCCGTACCGCGTACCGCCCGCGCATCTGCTGCCCGAGCGGACGACCGGCGTGCTGGGAGTGGTGTACCTGCTGTTCAACGAGGGGTACGCGGCCACGTCCGGCGCCGAACTCCTGCGGACGAACCTCTGCGCGGAGGCCGTCCGGCTCGCCCGGGTGCTGGCCCGGCTCATGCCCGACGAGCCCGAGGTCCTCGGCCTGCTCGCGCTCCTCCTGCTGCACGACGCCCGGCGGAACACCCGCGTGGACGCGGCCGGTGACCTGGTCACCCTGGAGGACCAGGACCGTACGGACTGGGACCGGGCGGAGGCCGACGAGGGCGCCGCCCTGCTGGAGACGGCACTGCGACGCGGGCGGCCGGGGCCGTACCAGATCCAGGCAGCCATCGCGGCCTGCCATGTCACCGCGGCCACCGCCGAGGAGACGGACTGGGCCGACATCGCCGCGCTGTACGGGGAGTTGGCACGCCACGTGCCGTCCGACGTGGTCAGGCTGAACCGCGCGGTGGCCGTCGGCATGTCCGAGAGCCCCGAGGCCGGTCTGGCCCTGGTGGCGGAGCTGGAGAAGGCGGGCGATCTGGCGGGATACCACCTGCTGCCGGCCACCCGGGCGGACCTCCTGCGGCGCTCGGGGCGCATGAGCGAGGCGGCCGAGGCGTACGAGAAGGCGCTGGAGCTGGTGGAGAACGACGCCGAGCGGCGATTTCTGGAAAAGCGGCTCGCGGAGTGTCGATCGGCGTAGGAACAGTTCGTCGGTGGGGCGAAAGCACCCGACGACACCGGAGGTTCCGATGACCGCCACCGTTCCGACCGTCCCAGCTGTCCCCGCCGCCCCCAGCCGGCGCACCGACAAGCTCCTCGCGCTGCTCTCACCGCGCCGTCGGCGGCCTGTGTCCCACGCGGCACAACCCTCGATCAACCACAGCCCGGGCGGCGGCCCCGACAGCGGCCCGGACGTCTGGCTCGCGGGCCTGAGGCTGGGGAGCTGAGCCATGGGCGCCACGACACCAGAAGCCCGGTCTCTCACGACCCCCGGCCCCGCCCCCGATCCGCGCCGCTGGCGTGCCCTCGCCCTGCTCTGCGTGGCCGGGTTCATGGTCATCCTCGACGCACAGATCGTTGTCCTCGCGCTGCCCTCCATCGCCGACGGACTCGGGTTCACCGCGGCCGGCGCCCAGTGGGTGATGAGCGCCTATCTGCTCAGCTTCGGCGGGCTCCTGCTCCTCGGCGGACGGATCGCCGACCTGCTGGGCCGCCGCCGCGTCTTCATGACGGGCACCCTGCTCTTCGCGCTGTCCTCGCTGCTCTGCGGGTTCGCCTGGACGGCCGGCGTGCTGGTGGCCGCCCGTGCCGTGCAGGGCGTGTCGGCCGCCGTCATGGCACCCACCGCGCTATCCATCCTCCTGAACACCTTCGAAGAGGGGACCGAGCGCAACAAGGCCCTCGCCCTCTGGTCCGGCAGCGGCGGCTTCGGCGCCACGGCGGCGCTGCTCATCGGCGGCCCGCTCACCGACGTCCTCGGCTGGGAGTGGGTGTTCTTCCTGAACGTGCCTGTGGCGCTGGTGCTGCTCGCCCTGAGCCCGGTACTGCTGCGCGAGAGCCGCACCGAGGCACGGACCCGCTCGTACGATCCGGCCGGCGCCCTGGCCGTCACGGCGGCGCTCCTCGCCTGTGTCTACGCCGTCGTCGAGGCGCCCCGGGCAGGATGGCTGTCGGCGCAGACGCTCGGCCTGCTGGCCGCCTCCGCCGTACTGACGCTGCTGTTCGTGTGTGTCGAGGCCCGGTCGAAGGCGCCTCTCGTACCGTTGCGACTGCTGCGCTCCCGTGGGGTGAGCGGCGGGAACCTCGTGGTGTTCCTGCTCGGCGGCAGCGCCTTCGGGATGTCGTACACGCTCTCCCAGTACGGGCAGGGCGTTCTCGGCTACTCGCCGCTGCGCTTCGGCCTCTACAACGTCGTGATGCCGGTGACGGCCGTGATCGGCTCGTACGCCGGACAGGCCCTGGTCACCCGTGTCGGCCCGCGTCCGGTCGCGGTCGGCGGGCTCACGCTGGTCGGCGTGGGCAGCCTGCTGCTGGCCGGGGTGCCGGTGGACGGCGGGTTCGTGCGCGACCTGTTCCCCGGGCTGCTGGTCTTCGGGCTGGGGCTCGGTGCCTGCGCGGTCGCCGGTTCCATCGCCGCGCTGACCGGAGTGGGGGAGCGGGAGTCGGGGGTGGCCTCCGGGATCAACACCGCGGCCTTCCAGATCGGGGGTGCCTTCGGCGTCGCCGTCGTCTCCTCGGTCGCGGTGTCGTACACGAGCGGGGCAGACCGGCTCGCCGCCCTCACCGCGGGCTACCGGGCCGCGTTCGTCGCGTGTGTCGTCCTCGCGGTGGTCGGGACGGCCGTCGCACTCGTCCTCCTCGGCCGGAGGCGACGGCCTGCCGGGCGCAGCCCTGCCCGACCGGGGCCGGACTACCCGAGCACGTCGAAGATCCCGAACCCGAAGCCCTGAGCCGTGACGGTGTCACCGTCGGTGCCGACACCGGACGCCTCCAGGGCTCGGCCGGGCCGGATGCCGTCGAGGCGGTGACTCGCCTGCCCCTGCTGGGGGTTCACGACCACGAGATACCGTCCGCCGCGTACGTACACGAACGGGTATCCGGCGTGCAGGACCTCCACTGAGCCGCCCGCCCCGAGTTCCGGGGTCGTCGTGCGGAGAGCGATGAGACGGCGTACGAGATGGAGGAGGGACGTGTCGTCGGCGCGCTGGGCGGCGACGGTGGGGCGGTCCGGGGCGGGGTCGACCGGGAGGTAGGGGTGGTCGGACGTCGAGAAGCCCGCGTTGGGGCCGTCGTCCCACTGCATGGGAGTGCGGGAGCCCGCCCGGTTGTAGCGCGGGCCGAGCACGCTGCCCTCGGTGTCGGGGAGGTCCGGGATGTAGCGCATACCGATCTCGTCGCCGTAGTAGATGGCGGGGAGCGTGGGCCAGGTGAGCTGGAAGGCGAAGGCGGCGGGGAGTTGTTCGGCCGTGCGGGGGCCGCAGTTGAGGCGCGAGAAGTCGTGGTTGGCGGTGGGCAGGGAGATGAAGCCGCTGTCACCCAGGGCTGACGAAGCCCGCTGCCAGGCCTCGACGAAGGGGCGGGGCGAGCCCTGGCCGCTCGGGTCGAAGAAGCAATCGAGCGGGTCCCAGGTGTCATTGACGGTGCCGGTGCCGTTGCTCCACAGCGAGCGCAGCGCCAGGCCGTCGGTGGGGCCGCCGAAGTGGAGGAAGAAGTCCGTGTGGAACCCCGCCGGCACCGAGACTTCGGGTTCGCCCCACTCGGAGAGCAGCACCGCGTCCGGGTGCGTGCGGTCCAGCCAGTGGCGCAGTTCCGTCCAGATCCTGCTCGTCTCCGCCTTGTCCGGGTCGTCCTTGACGAGCGAGGCGGCCATGTCGACACGGAAGCCCGAGAGGCCGAGGCTCAGCCAGTGGTCCATGACCGTGCGCAGGGCTTCCCGGTTGGCGCGCGGACCCTCCGCGTCCACCGGCTGCCGCCACGGCTCGGCCGAATTCTCGCTTGCGTAACCGAAGTTGAGGGCCGGCTGGAAGTCGAAGAAGTTCGGCAGATACGCGCCAGGCCGACTCCCCGGCGAGGCCACGAAGCCCTCCGGCGTGACCCCTGACTGGCCCTCCGGCGCCCAGATGTAGCGATGGTCGTCCGGATCGTTCGCCGAGGCCCTGAACCACGGGTGCTCGGCGGAGGTGTGTCCGGCGACCAGGTCGAGGAGTACGCGGATGCCGCGGCGGCCCGCCCGGTCGACGAGCTTCGCCAGGTCGTCGTTGGATCCGTAGCGCGGAGCCACGTTCAGATAGTCGGCGACGTCGTACCCCGCGTCACCGAACGGCGAGACGAAGCACGGGTTCAGCCAGACCGTGTTCACCCCCAGCCAGGCCAGATGGTCGAGACGCTCGGCGATGCCGTCGAAGTCACCGATCCCGTCGCCGTTCGAGTCCGCGAACGACTGCGGATAGATCTGGTAGAACACGGCATCGGCCAGCCAGGCGGGCGCGGGACGGAAGGAGTTCATAGGTGGAGGGTGACAGCGCGACCGATGCACGGGAAAGTGGGCAGCGCCCCGAAGGGGCGCGGGGAGCTGCGCGACAAGCCACAACGAACCCGCAGACGACCAACCGCACCCCAGTGGAACGCCTACGCTGAGCAGCCATGTTCACCCCGCAAGGCCCCACGTTCCGCGAACTCGCCGTACAGGCGCTGTCGTCCGTCGAGCACGGCTACGACCTCCTCGCACCGAAGTTCGACCACACCCCCTTCCGTACGCCGGACTCGGTACTGCGGTCCGTCGCGCGGGCACTCAGGAGGATCGGTCCGTTCGAGAGCGGACTCGACCTGTGCTGCGGCACCGGCGCGGGCATGGACGTGCTGCGGTCGGTGTGCCGGGAGCAGGTCACCGGCGTCGACATCAGCATCGGCATGCTCGCCGTGGCCCGGGAACGGGCGGCACGCCCCGGCGGGCCGCCGACCGCCTGGGTACGCGGCGACGCCCGCGCCCTGCCGTTCGGCCCGGCCTTCGACCTGGTGGTGAGCTTCGGGGCGTTCGGGCACTTCCTGCCCAGGGAACTGCCGGGGCTGTTCGCGCAGGTCCACTTCGTGCTCCGGCCCGGCGGACGGTTCGCCTTCCCGATCGGTGCCCCCGCCCGCCCCGGCTCACGCGGCTACTGGGCCCTGCTCGGCTTCGACGCGGCGATGCGCGTTCGGAACGCCGTGTGGCGTCCCCCGTTCGTCATGTACTACCGGGAGTTCCGCCTCGACGACGTACGACGGGAACTCGTCCGCGCCGGTTTCTCGGTGGAGCTGTACGCCCTCCCCGAGTTCGGGCGCAGGAGTGAAGGCAGCCCCCGCTGCCGGATGGTGGTGGCGACGAAGCCGGGGTAGTGCGGGGTAGTTGCCGGCGGGGCTCCCCGAGCGGCTACTCGAGCCCGGAGATCCGGAACACCGTCCGTGCCGTCTCCCGGTCCAGCCGTTCCGACAGCCGCCGCAGCTCCGTCGTACCGCAGACGAGCGAGCCGCCCGCCGCCGAGGCCCGCGCGCCCTCGTCCAGGAGCCGCCACAGCGCGGGGTTGTCGACCAGGACCCGGGGATCGAACTCGACGCGTCCGCCGAACTCGTCGCGCAGGACGAGGCGTTGGGCCACTCCGTCCGAGCGGCACACCGCGACGAGCCGGTCCGTGTACACGGACCGGTGCCCGAACAGGCCCTGGCACACGAACTCGCCCTCGCGCGCGGACACGCGGGCGGGCAGCAGCACGGCGAACAGGACGAAGGCCAGCGCCGCCCACAGCAGGAACCGCAAGGCCGTGAGGCGTCCCGAACCCGCGTCGAACACCAGCGACAGCCCCAGCATCAGCGCGGCACAGCCCACGGCCGAGCGCGCCTCGCCCGCCCACGCGCGGTCGTGGACCCATGTGCCGTCGTCGTACGCCGGCACATCGGGGAAACGACCGGACGCGGGTCCCTCGATACGTCGAGACATGGCGGCGACGGTAGGCACGCGCGTCACGCCGTGGGAGTGACTTGATGCTTCGCTGACTCTCCGGCCGACGAAAATGACGCGTGTCGTACGGCGCCCGTCCGGAATGCAACCACGAGTCACCGTTCGTAGTCGCCCTTTCGCCGGTGCGGGGGCGCCGGTCAGTGCCTGCTCAGGTCGCTGTCCTCGCGCGCCCTCGTGTAGGCGGGCTCGCCGCGGCGGACCGAGCCCGGTGCCCGGGCGGTGGGATGGTCGGCGCGTGCCGAGGAGCTCAGCTGCCAGGGAACGCTGGTGACCATCACGCCGGGCGTGAACAGCAGACGGCTCTTCAGCCAGAGGGCGGACTGGTTGTGCAGCAGGTTCTCCCACCAGTGGCCGACGACGTACTCGGGGATGAACACCGCCACGACGTCCCGCGGGCTCTCACGCCGCAGCGAGCGCACATACTCGACCACCGGCCGGGTCACCTCGCGATAGGGCGAGTCGATGACCTTGAGGGGCACGTCGATGCCGTACTCCTCCCAGCGCTCCCGCAGCGCGAGGGCCGCATCGCGGTCCACCGACACCGTCAGCGCCTCCAGCCGGTCGGGCCGGAGGGCGCGCGCGTACGACAGTGCCCGCAGCGTCGGCTTGTGCAGTGTCGAGACCAGCACGATGCCCAACACCCTTGATGGCGGGACGAGTTCCTCGCGCGGGTCCGTCACGGCGAGTTCCGCGGAGGTGGCGTCGTAGTGCCGGCGGATGCCCCGCATCATCACCCACAGCACGATCGCGGCGAGCACCGCCAGCCATGCGCCCTCCAGGAACTTCGTGGCGAGCACGATCACCAGGACGAGGCCGGTGACCACCGCGCCCAGCGCGTTGATCACGCGCGCCGAGTGGTGGCGTCGGCGCGGCGCCCGGTCGGTCGTGGCACGCAGCTCACGGTTCCAGTGCCGGACCATGCCCGTCTGCGACAGCGTGAACGAGGTGAACACGCCCAGGATGTAGAGGTGGATGAGGTTCGTGACGTTCGCCTGGAACCCCCACAGCAGCAGACCGGCGACGACCGCGAGCGCCAGGATGCCGTTGGAGAAGGCGAGCCGGTCGCCGCGGTTGTGCAGCTGACGCGGCAGATAGCGGTGCTGGGCGAGGATCGAGGAGAGCAGCGGGAAGCCGTTGAACGCGGTGTTCGCGGCGAGGACCAGCACCAGCGCGGTGGCCGCCTGGATGAAGTAGAAGCCGACACTGTTCTCACCGCCGAACACGGCGGCCGCGATCTGTGCGATGACCGTGCGCTGCGTGTGACTGTCGCAGTTGCCGTCCAGGCCGGTGAGCCGGCAGGAGTCATCGGTGATGTGCACCTTGGAGACGATCGCGAGCGTGGTGACACCGACGAACATGACGATCGCGATGGCTCCCATCGCCACCATCGTGGCCGCCGCGTTCTGCGACTTGGGCTTGCGGAAGGCCGGTACGCCGTTGGAGATCGCCTCCACACCCGTCAGCGCCGTACAGCCGGACGAGAACGCGCGCAGGACCAGCATCAGCAGCGCCGGCCCGGCGAGATTCACGTCCCCGGGCTCCGGCGTCACGCCGTACTTCGCGCTCTCCGCGACCGGCGCGTCACCGAGCAGATAACGGATCAGACCGGTCCCGACCATGATCAGTACGCCGCCGATGAACAGGTACGTCGGCGCCGCGAAGGCGTTCCCCGACTCGCGGGTGCCGCGCAGGTTCATGGCGGTCAGGATCGCCACGAAGGCCAGCGCCAACGGGACGCGGTAATCGGCAAGTTGGGGGATCGCCGAGATGATGTTGTCGACCCCCGAGGCGACGGAGACGGCCACCGTCATCACGTAGTCGACGAGCAGCGAGGCCGCCACCACCAGACCGGCCGACGGGCCGAGGTTCGTGGAAACCACCTCGTACGAGCCACCGCCGCTCGGGTAGGCGTACACCACCTGGCGGTACGAGAGCACCACCACCGTCATCAGCGACACGACCGCCACCGCGATCCACGGTGTGAAGTGCAGGTACGCGAGCCCGCCGAGGGTGAGCACGAGGAGGATCTCCTGCGTCGCGTACGCCACCGACGACAGCGGGTCGGAGGCGAAGATCGGCAGGGCGAGCCGTTTGGGCAGCAGTGTCCCCTGGAGCTCTTCACTGCGCCTGGCCCGGCCGATCACCAGGCGTTTCAGCAGACCCGTCACGTTGAACACGGCGCGAGCGTAAGCGCGGAAGCGGTCCGAACCCGGGGAGCCCGGCCCGGCAGGGCGTCAGGACGGCGTCAGGTTCGGCGAGATCGCTACGGATGGCGTAAGAGCCGGGGCGCCCATCAGCCACGACGGGCCGTTGTCAGTGGGCCGCGCTAGTCTGCGCAGATCTGATTGTTTGGCCCGATCTGGGAGGTTTTCATGGCCTCGCGCCTCAATCCGTACATCAGCTTCGACGGTGACGCCCGGCAGGCGTTGGAGTTCTACAAGGAGATCCTCGGCGGCACACTGGCGCTCAACACCTTCGGGGAGTCCGGTATGGCGGACAGCCCCGAAGCGGACAAGATCATGCACGGCATGCTGGAGACCCCGAGCGGGTTCACGCTGATGGGCGCCGACACCCCGCCGGGCATGAAGTACACCCCGGGCGGCAACTTCTCGGTGAGCCTCAGCGGTGACGACGAAGCCGAACTGCGTGGCTACTGGGAGAAGCTGTCCGCCGACGGCACGGTGGCCGTCCCGCTCGAGAAGCAGATGTGGGGCGACGTGTTCGGCATGTGTACGGACCGGTTCGGTATCCCCTGGATGGTCAACATCAGCGAGACACAGGCCTGAGCCGGCCACCCGCAGGAAACCGGGCCCGGAGGCCCGTCCCAGGTCCCGCCGACCGTCGGTCGGCGGGACCTCGCCGTATCCGCCGTCGCGGCCGCCACCGGCGCCGGGCGGCCCGTGAAGCAGGGCCGGGCGGCCCGTGAAGCAGGGACGAGGGCCCTACTCCGGGGTCCCTCGCGTCAGCGTCCCGTCAGTCCGTGGCCGTTCTCCGTCAGCATCCCGTCATGAAGCGCGCCGGTGGCCGAGGGAGTCGGGGGAGCGGGCATACCTTCGTGGCACGCCCCGGGTTCGTCTCCCCGCGCCGGGGCGGCGTCACGCCCCACCACCCGGATCCTCCAGGAGGCATCCCATGACAGACCTCGCGTGCGCCGAAGACCCCGAGCCCTCAGAACGGTTCCCGGCCGGGCCCCTGTACGTACCCGTCCGGCCGGGACCAGCGGGATGCTCGACCCGGCTGTTCCGCACACCCCTCGGAGCCCGGACAGCCGTCGGCTTCACCAGCAGTGAGCGGCTGACCGCCACCCTCGGCGACGGTCAGGCCTGGATCCGGCTCGCCGAGCCCGTGCTCCGCGCCCTCACCGAACCGCTCGGCGTCACCACAGTCACCGTGGACCCCCAGTTCTCCGCCCCCCTGGCCGGACCAGCGCCCCGCGCATGGGATCCGCGGGCCGCCGAGGTGCCGCGCGCGAGCGGGGCGAACACCCGCGCCGTACGGGCCGTACGGACCGTCTGAGGCCGGAAAGGGAACCCGCGATGACCACTCTGCACGAGCCCGCCGTCACCCCCCGCGCCGCCGACGACCTGTCTGTGTGGCCCGCCTCCACCGCCCGGCGCGACCGGGGAGAGCTCGCCGTCGGCGGCGTACCCCTCACCGAGATCGCCGACCGCTTCGGCACCCCCGTCTACGTACTCGACGAGGGCGAGGTCCGCGCACGCTGCCGCACCTACCGGGACGCCTTCCCCGAGGCCGAAGTCCTCTACGCAGCCAAGGCGTTCCTGTGCCGTGCCATGGCCCACTGGGTCGAGGAGGAGGGCCTCGGCCTGGACGTGTGCTCCGCCGGTGAGCTCGAACTCGCCGTCACCACCGGCTTCCCGCCCGAGCGGATCGTGCTGCACGGCAACGCCAAGTCGCCGCACGACCTGGCGAGCGCGCTGCGCCTGGGCGTCGGTCGCATCGTGATCGACAGTCCGTCGGAGATCGCGCGGCTCGCGGCGGCGGTCGGCCCCGGCGGACACCAGAGGGTGATGGTGCGGGTCGTCCCCGGCATCGGCGCCGGCGGCCACGAAAAGATCCGGACGGGCACGGACGACCAGAAGTTCGGCCTGACCCTCACCGACGGCTACGCCCAGCACGCCATCGCCCGCATCCTCGACCAGCCCCAACTGGAACTCACCGGCCTCCACTGCCACCTGGGCTCGCAGATCACCAGCGTCAAGCCGTATCTCGCGGCCGTACGACGCATGGTGGGGCTGATGGCCCGCCTGCGCGACGCCCACGGTGTCGTACTGCCCGAACTGGACCTGGGAGGCGGCCACGGCATCGCCTACCGGCCGAGGGAGGAGGCGCTCGACCTCACGACGCTGGCCCGCAAGGTGCGCGCCGGACTCGTCGAGAGCTGCGCCGCCGCCGGGCTGCGGGTGCCGCGGCTGCTGATCGAGCCCGGGCGCGCCATCGCCGGACCGGCGGGCCTCGCCCTCTATCACGTGCTCGCGGTGAAGCGGACCGCCGAGCACACCTTCGTGGCGGTGGACGGCGGGATGAGCGACAACCCGCGCCCCGCGCTGTACGGCGTGCGGTACGCGCCCCGGCTGATCGGACGCCACTCCACCGCGGAGCCGTCCCCGGTGACCGTGGTCGGCCGGCACTGCGAGGCGGGCGACATCCTCGCCTCGGACGTGCGGCTGCCCGGTGACGTACACCCGGGCGACCTGCTGGCGGTGCCGGTGGCCGGTGCGTACCACCTCTCCATGGCCTCGGGCTACAACCTGGTCGGACGCCCGCCCGTGGTCGCCGTCGACCGCGGTCACGCCCGGCTCCTCGTCCGCCGGGAGTCGCTGGAGGACATCCGCAGCCGCGACGTCGGCCTGTAGGCGAGGACCCACCTCCGGGCGGGTGACGGCCCGTCCTCGCCCGGAGGTGTTCGCCCCGGTCAGCGGCCCGGTGACCCATACGCGGAGTGAACGGAATTCGGTGGCACACTGACCCGGTCACCGAAGGAGACCGACCCGTGCCCATGATCAGCAACCTGAGCAGAGCGGTGCGCCGCGCCTACCGCCACACCGTGGACCTCAGCCATCCCGCCCGTTCCCCGCTCGGCAGCGCGGTGGTGAACTGCGTGGTCTACCGCGAGGGCGGACGGCAGCCCGGCGACTGGGCACCGGCCGAGGCCATCAGGCGGGCCCGCAAGGGCAGGGGCGGCTTCGTCTGGATCGGACTGCACGAGCCCACGGACGAGGAGTTCGCGGGCCTCGCCAAGCTCTTCGGCCTCCATCCGCTGGCCGTCGAGGACGCCGTGCACGCCCATCAGCGGCCGAAGGTCGAGCGGTACGACGACACGCTGTTCGCCGTCTTCAAGACCGTGCGCTACGTCGAGCACGAGCAGCTCACCGCGACGAGCGAGGTGGTGGACACCGGCGAGCTGATGGTCTTCATCGGCCGCGACTTCGTGATCACCATCCGGCATGGCAGTCACGGCTCCCTCGGCCCGCTCCGCGAAGCCCTGGAGAGCCTGCCTGAGCAGCTCACGAAGGGGCCCTCCGCCGTCCTGCACGCCATCGCGGACCATGTGGTCGACGACTACTTGGAGGTCACGGACGCCGTACAGAACGACATAGAGGCCGTCGAGACCGCCGTCTTCGCCGAGCACACCGCACGCGGTGACGCCGGCCAGATCTACCAGCTCAAGCGGGAACTCCTGGAGCTCAAACGGGCCGTGGTCCCGTTGGCCCGCCCTCTGCAGATCCTCGCCCACGAGCCGCCGGCGGCCCTCTCCCCGGACATCCAGCCGTACTTCCGCGACGTCGCCGACCATCTCGCCCGCGTCACCGAGCAGATCAACGCCTTCGACGGGCTGCTCGACTCGATCCTCCAGGCCCACCTCGCGCAGGTCACGGTCGCCCAGAACGAGGACATGCGCAAGATCACGGCCTGGGCCGCCATCGTCGCCGTCCCCACCATGATCTGCGGTCTCTACGGCATGAACTTCGACCACATGCCCGAACTGCGCTGGACGTACGGCTACCCCCTGGTCCTCGGCGTCATCGCCACCCTCTGCTTCGTCATCCACCGGGGCTTCAGGCGCAACGGCTGGCTCTGAGCCGAGGACGGCCGCGCCCGCCGCCCAAGAAGGACGGGACAGGGGGTCCGGCATGCCTGCCATCCGTCACACGACTCCCGCCTGCCATCTGTCACCCGACTGCGGTCGCGGACCGGTGTCGCTCAGAGATCCGGTTCGTCGAGTGCGCCGTCCAGCGCGAGCCGGATCGCCGCCTCCGGGCTCAACTCCCGTCCCTCGCACACCGCTTCGGTGAACGCGGTGTCGCCGAGGGTCTTGCGGAGGTGGCGTGCGTACTCCCGGCGGAAGACGGTCGTGCCGGTGTCGCCGAGCTGGGGGAGTCCGGCCGCGTGCCAGAGGCGGGTACCCGCGCCCAGGAGGCGGGCGGCGCGTTCAGGCTCGCCGCGGGAGGCCTCCGCGGCGACCAGGAGATCGGCGACGGCCGCGGCGCCGAGCCGGTCGTGGACGCGCCACTTGGCGGTCAGCGCCTCGCGCGCGGAGACCAGCGCGTCCTCCGGCCGTCCTAGCCCGATCCCGGCGAGGGCGACGAAGAAGTCGCCCCAGGCCCGCATCCACAGCTCACCGCGCTTCGCGCAGTCGGCGCGCAGCCGCTCGGCCACCGCCGCACACCGCTCGAACGCGCCCTGGCCCGCCAGGAGATACGCCTGCAGCGCCAGCGTGAGGAGCTGGAAGAACTCCGCTCCGCCCCCGCCGCCCGGCCCCTGGGTGCTGCTGCCGTACAGCAGCGCGGACCGTGCCGACTCGCCGCGCACCGCGAGACTCGCACCGGTCAACGGCAGTGCGGGCACGGGCAGTTGACGTTCCTCGGCGAGCCACACGTAGGCCGCGCTCACCGACTCGGCGGCGTCCAGGTCGTCCGGCACGACGGTGACCAGGCGGTGTGCCCAGGTCGCCAGGGTGTGCTCGGGACCGCCGTGGTGTGCCCGTCGCAACGCGCGCTCCAGATGGCCGCGTCCCTCCTCGGCGAAGCCGCAGGCGAACCAGAAGTACCAGAGCGTGCCCGCGAGTTCGAGTGCCGTCTCGGGCTCCGGCGCCGCCAGGGAATCCTCCAGCGCGACCCGCAGGTTGGCGTGCTCCACGCGCAGCCGCTCGGCCCACATCCGCTGGCCCGGGCCCAGCCACTCGGCCTGGCCCTGGCGCGCGATCCAGCGGAAGTAGTCACGGTGACGGCCGCGTACGGTGTCCTGCTCGCCGAGGCCTTCGAGCCACTCGGCACCGAAGGTACGGACCGTGTCGAGCATGCGGTAGCGCCCGGCCACCCCGTCGCCCTCGCGCGTCACGATCGACTTCTCGGTGAGCGACGCGAGCAGCGCCAGGATCTCCTCGGCGTCCAACGGGCCGCCATGGCACACGAATTCGGCCGCCTCCACGTCCCAGCCGCCCGCGAACACCGAGAGGCGGGCCCACAGCAGCCGCTCCAGCGGAGTGCACAGCTCATGGCTCCAGCCGATCGCCGTACGCAGCGTCTGGTGCCGGGCGAGCCGCGGCCGGGCGGGGGAGACGAGCAGGTCGAACCGGGAGTCCAGGCCTGCCAGAAGCCGTTCGAGGGCGAAGCCCCGCAGCCGCACCGCGGCCAGTTCCAGGGCCAGCGGGATCCCGTCGAGGCGGGCACAGACCGCCGCCACGTTCGCCCGGTTGGCGTCGGTCAGAGCGAACGACGGCACGGCGGCCGCGGCGCGGGCCGCGAACAGCGCCACCGCGTCGTCGCGTTCACCGAGCGGCAGCGGCGTCACGGACAGCAGATGCTCGCCGGCCACGCCCAGTGGCTGACGGCTGGTGGCCAGAACCCGTAACTCCGGTACGTGCGCGAGGAGTTCCTGTACGACACGCGCGCACTCGTCCAGTACGTGATCGCAGGTGTCCAGGACGAGCAGCAGCGGTCCGTCGTCGAGATGCTCGTAGACGGCTTCCAGGAGCGGGCGCAGAGTCTGCTCGGTCAGCCGGGTCGCCTCGGCGAGGGCGTTCGTGAGGAGGTCGGGGTTCTTGAGGTCGGACAGTTCCACCAGCCACACCCCGCCGGGGAAGGCGGCCCGCACGGTGTGCGCGGCCCGCAGCGCCAGCCGTGACTTGCCGACGCCTCCGGGGCCGGTGAGGGTGACGAGCCGCGCGGTCCCCAACAGGGCGGATATTTCGGCCAGTTCGGATCTGCGGCCGATGAAGGCGTTGGACTCGGCGGGGAGATTGCCGGTCCTGCCGTTGCGCACCGAGGCCGCCATCGCTCCCCCTCACCCGACCGATGGCGGTCACCCTAACGCCCGGGAACGCCCGTGTCCGACCCCTGTCCGGGTGACCGGTATTCGGGCCCTCGCCCTCACACCGAGGCCCTATTGGGCGTAGCGTGGATGCGTCCCGGCACGCCGAGTGGTGACCTTGGGAGGTGCGGGGGATGGACACCGTGCCCGCACCCAGAGCAGTCGGAGAGATGCGCGCCGGAGACCATCTGCTCCTGGGCTACGAAGCGGACGAGGAACGCGAGACCGTGGTCGCCGCGTTCCTCCTGGACGGGCTGGCCAGCGGTCACCGCGGGCTGCTGCTGGGCCCGGCCGATCTGCCGGCCGACCTCGCCCTCACCTTCCTGGAGTCCCGCGGCTGCGCCGTCGACGACGAACTCGCCGCCGGACGGCTGACCGTGGACCCGCACCTCGCGACCCCCGACGGCCTGTGGGACCTGGACGAGGTGATCCGCCGCGAGACGCGCCGCGCGGTCGCTGACGGCTACCTCGGCCTGCGCGTCAGCATGGAGGTCATGCGCGGCCAGGCGGGCAAGGGCCTCAAGACACTGCACGACAGCGAACTCCTCCTCGAACCCGTCTTCGCGTCCCTGCCGGTCCTCGGCATCTGCCAGTACGACCGCCGAGTCTTCGACGAGGGCGAGCTGGCCCCTCTCGACGGACTGCACCACGGCCGGGTCGCCGCCGACCTCGTCTGGCACGACGAACTGCTCTCCATCACCCGCACCTTCGCCCCGCCCGGTCTCGCGCTCGCCGGAGAGGTCGACGACACGAACGTGACCGCCCTGGCCCGCGCCCTGCACGCCGAGACGGCCCGTGCCCGCGCCCGCCCTGTGAACGGGGTGCGCACCCGGATCGACCTGAGCGACCTGCGCTTCATCGACGTCGGTGCGCTGCGGCTGCTGGTCTTCGCGGGGGGCGCCCTGGCCGCGTCCGGCGGCAGCCTCGTCCTGCACGGCGTCGCCCCGCACATCCAGCGGCTGATGCGGGTCACCGGCTGGGACCGGGTACCAGGACTGCTCGTTGAACAAGGGGACCGGTAGGCCGAACAAGGGGACCTGTAAGAGGACTCGGCGGAAGGAGCGGCGCCCGTGAGCCGTACGCGATTCGTCCACCAGGCGCTTTGCTACGGCTCGGACGACGAGTTCCTCGAAGGCACGCTCACCTTCGCCCGCGACGGCCTGGACGCCGGCGACACCGTGCTCGCCGTCGTCACGTCCCACAACATCGGCCTCCTCGACGAGGCGCTCGGCCATCGCTGCGACGAGGTCGAGTTCGTCGACGCGGACGACTGGTACGGCGGTCCGTCCCGCACCCTGGGCCGCTACAACGCCTACTGCGCCGCGCACGACACGGACGAGACCGGCCGCCAGCGCAGGGTCCGGGTCATCGGCGAGCCCGTCTGGTCGGACCGTACGGCCTTCGAGGTCAGAGAGTGGATGCGCTACGAGTCCCTGCTCAACATCGCCTTCGCGGGTACCGGACACTGGATCCTCTGCCCGTACGACACCCGCGCCCTCCCGGTCGGCATCATCCGCTCGGCGGTCCGCACCCATCCCGAACTCGCCCTGGGACCACGGCAGTCGGCGCACTGCGGCCGCTATGTCGACCCGGCCGACTTCTACGCCGAGTGCGACGCGACACGGCCGCCGGCGCTCCCCGCGGGCCACGACGACGTTCCCTTCGCGCGTGGCCGGTCGGCGCACGTACGGCGCGCACTCTCCGCGTACGCCCGTGGCCTCGGGGTGCCCGATCAGCTGACGCACGACATGGTGACCGCGGTGCACGAGGCGGTGGTCAACTCCCTGCGCCACGGGGGCGGTCGGGGCGTACTGCGGCTGCGCAGCGACTCCGGCCACGTGATCTGCGAGATCTCCGACACCGGCCCAACGGCTGCGTCACCGCCCACGCCACCGCCGTTCCCGGGCCACCTGCCACCCGACCCGCGCGCCGCGAGCGGCCAAGGGATGTGGGTGGTACGGCAGTTGAGCGACCTGGCCACCGAGACGCTGGACCCCGCGGGCTCTGTCGTTCGCCTGTACTTCAGGAGGAGGGCAGCCCTGTGACGGGCGCGGGACCGCTGTCCTGAGGCGCGCCCATCGGGACCGTCAGGGCTGTGGGGCCGCCGGCAGTGTCGCGAGGCCGGCGCGCAGGAAGGCCATCGCCGCCTCGATGTCGGCCTCCTGGGGCCGGTGGCACACCTCGGCGATCACCGCTGCCGCCGCTGCCGCCGCCATGCGCGGGCCGAAGTCGTCGGGATCGGTGCCCTGCTCCTCGGCGAGGATGCGGGCGCCGTCCTGGATGACCTCCGCCAGCCGGGCTCCGGCGACCGCGCGGAGCTGCGGATTGAGTTCGAGCATGGTGTCGGCGAGGTCGTCCAGCTCGCCCCTGCTGGAGATCTCGTCGCGCAGCCAGTGCTCCAGCGCGTCCAGGATCGTCCAGTCCTCCTCCCGCCTGCGCAGCGCGCCCATCTGAACGGCGTCCTCGACATCCCGTCGGCAGGACCGGTCACCAGCTTCCTGCCCGTGCTCCTGATCGGTGTCCTCTTCGGGCCGGCCATGGACTACGAGGTGTTCCTCGTCAGCCGTATGCGAGAGCACTACGAGCACACGGGCAGCGCGTCCGAGGCCATCACCCACGGCGTGGTACGCAGCGGCCGGGTGGTCAGCGCCGCCGCGCTGATCATGGTCGCGGTCGTCGGAGGGTTCGTCTTCAACCACGACCCGATCATCAAGTCCATCGGTTTCGCGCTCGCGTTCGGTGTCTTCATCGACGCCTTCGTGGTCCGTATGACCCTCGTCCCGGCCGCCATGGCCCTGCTCGGCCGCCGCGCCTGGGGCCTGCCCGGCTGGCTCGACCGCATCACCCCGGACGTCGACATCGAGGGCGCGAAACTGCCACAGCGCGCCACTGCGACGAGGGATGGTGAAGCCCACGAGGATCGCGAAGGCCACGAGGACCGCGAGGGTGGGGCCGACGGCGAACACCGTGAGGAGCGCGAGGCCGCCGTGCGCTGAGCCGAAGGCAGTTGGGACAACCGGCCGCGCCCGCCCAGGCGCCGAGGCGTGATGTACGCCCGGCTCCGAGGCGGGCGCGCCGCCGCAACGCCCAGTCCCGCCCTGCCTTCAGAGCGCGGTGTAGAGCGCGTCGATGAGTGCCATCTTCCGTGGGTCGTCGGCGATGTGCGGGCCCATGCGGTTCATGACGTAGCCCAGCGAGACGCCCGTCTCCGGGTCGGCGAGACCGCAGGAACCGCCGAAGCCGTCATGACCGAAGGCCCTCGGATTCGGGCCGTAGGAATGGTTGGGGCCGCTGAGCCAGAGGCCCAGGCCAATCTCCGTCTCGCTTTCGAAACCGGTCCCGAGAACCAGGTCACGGCATGCGCCCTGCCCCTCACGGACCCGCTCGGCGGCCTCCGCGGAGAGGACGCGCTGCGAGCCGTACGAGCCATGCCCGGCGAAGATCCCGTACAGCGCGGCGACCGCGCGGGCCGTGCCGTGTCCGTTGGCGGCCGGGATCTCCGCGGCGCGCCACGCCGCCGTGTTGGCCCCGGCCGCGCCCGTCAGGGGATTGGCCAGGGCGGCCAGTGCCACCGGCGTCAACTGGCTGAAGATCGCGGCCTGTTCACTGGACGAGGCGGCCGGTGGGTGCACCAGCTCGGCCGCGCGCCCGGCCTCCTTCTCCGGCAGCCCGATGGTGAAGTCGATGCCGAGCGGCCCGGTCACCTCCCGCTCCAGGAACGCGCCCGGCAGCAACCCCGAGACGCGCCGCACCACTTCACCGACCAGGAAGCCGTACGTCATCGCGTGGTAGCCCGACGCCGTACCTGGCTCCCACCAGGGCTCCGTCGCAGCGAGCCGCTTCGTGGTCAGCTCCCAGTCGAAGAGCTGCTCCAGCGAGTGCGGCTCCCGCAGTCCGGCCAGCCCCGCCCGGTGCGACAGCAGATGCCGTACGAGCACGGTCTCCTTGCCCGCCGTGGCGAACTCCGGCCAGTACGTGGCCACCGGCGCGTCCAGGTCGAGCAGCCCGCGGTCGGCCAGGATGTGCGCACACAGCGCTGTCGGCCCCTTCGTGGTCGACCACACGTTGACCAGCGTGTCCCGCTCCCACGCGCGCGTCCGGGCCGAGTCCGCCCAGCCTCCCCACAGGTCGACCACGGTCTCGCCGTCCACCGTGACGGCCACGGCCGCGCCCAGCTCGTCGCGCTCCCGGAAGTTCTCCTCGAACGCGGCCCGCACCGCCTCGAAGCGCGTCTCGCACCGACCCTGAACCTGGGACATGGCTCCTCCGTCGTCCGCCGGGAACGCAGGGCGTGACACGACCGCCCGGCTTCCCTGAACGTACCGACTGGTCGGACTGGAGGGAAGTGGTCGGGGAGAACAGCGCCCCGTCAGGGGCGCGGGGAACTGCGCGACCAGCCACAGCCGGTCCGCAGGTTCCCAACAACCTGACAACCCCCCCCGAGGCGTTCAGCCAAGAAACAGCGATCCCGCCGGCTCCTGATGCCCCGGCACGGAGTGCCAGTAGTCCCGCGCCTCCACGGCGAAGCCCTCCGCGTCGAAGCGCACAAAGACACACCCGGCCAGCGTCGACGGACCCTCGCCTTCCTCGGCGAAGACCCTGAACTCGGCGACAGCCACACCGTGTCCGCCGATCACCGGCGCCCCGAACCGCACATCGACAACCCGCTCGTCGGCGAACGACCAGCGAAGATACGCGGCGAGTTCGTCCCGCCCGCGATGCGGCTCGCGGAACGGCATCGACCGGTGGACGCACCCCTCGGCGTACAGCGCCAGCAGCGCGTCCACGTCGTGCTCCGCCCAGGCCCGCTCCCACACCCGGACGAACCGCTCGGCCGCCTCGCGCGTCTCCACTCCGGCCGCCTCAGAAGCGCTGGGGCAGCCAGGCCAGCTTCACGGCCTCCTGGAACGGGCCGCCGCCCTCGTGGTCGTTGAAGTCGTACACCTCGATCGCCTTGTCGTCGTGCCCCCACGCGTTGAAGGCCGCGAAGACCGTCGACGGCGGGCAGGTCTGGTCCTCCAGAGCCGCCGAGAACAGGGCGGGCGCCCTGCCCCGCGTGGCGAAGTGCACGCCGTCGAAGTAGGAGAGCGTGCGCAGGACCTGCTCGGTGCGACCGCGGTGCGTCTTGAGGTAGTTGCCGATCTCCCGGTACGGATCGCGGTCCGTGAGCGTCGTCGCGCGCGGGTAGTCGCACAGGAACGGCACGTCCGGCGCGACCGCCGAGAGGTCCGGCACCAGTCCGCCCACCGCGATCGAGATGCCGCCGCCCTGGCTCGAACCGACCACCGCGACGCGCTCGGAGTCGACGAACTCGTGCGAGCGGGCCGCCTCCACGGCCCGTACCCCGTCGGTGAACACCCGCCGGTAGTAGTAGTTCTCGGGAGCGTCGACGCCCCGCGTCATGAAGCCGGGATACGCGGGCGCGCTGCCCACCGGGTCCGGCGTGTCACCGCCGCCGCCCCACGCGCCGCCCTGCCCCCGCGTGTCCATCACGAAGTGCGCGAAGCCCGCCGAGGCCCACAGCAGATGCGTATGAGGAAGGCCGCGTCCGCCGCCGTAGCCGATGTACTCGACGACCGTCGGCAACGGTGTGTTCGCCCAGGCCGGAAGCGTCAGCCAGCCCTTCACCGGGTGGCCGCCGAACCCGGCGAACGTGACGTCGAAGACCTTCACGTTCTTCAGATGCGCCTCGACGGGTTCGAAGCGGGCGTCCAGACCGTGCTCGCGCGCCTCCTGAAGCGTCTTGCCCCAGAAGGCGTCGAAGTCCTCGGGCTCGACGGACGCGCTGCGGTAGTTCCGGAGCTGATCGAGAGGAAGGTCGAACAAGGCCATGGAAGACCGCCTTTGCTACGAATAAGGGTGCGGATGATCACACCGTACGGGGGTGGCCGGAGGGCCGCCAGACCTCCTCCGCGGGCCGGGCCGTCCTGGCTACGATGACGCCATGCCGCCTGCCGTGGACCTGCTGGTCAAGGACGCCGAACTGCTGGTAGTGGACGGGGAACGGGAGATCCCGGGCGGCTGGGTGGCCGTCAGGGACGGCCGGGTCGCCGCCGTGGGCGGTCCCGGGGCCGAGCCGGAGGCCCGCTCGGAGGTGTCCGCGGCCGGCCGGATCGTCACCCCCGGACTGATCAACACGCACCACCACATCTACCAGAACCTCACCCGCTCCTACGCGCCCGCGGTGAACGGCTCCCTCTTCGACTGGCTCACCACGCTGTACCCGCTGTGGGCCGCGCTCGACGAGGAGGCGGTGTACGTATCGGCGTACGTCGGCATGACCGAGCTGCTGATGGGCGGCTGTACGACCTCCTCGGACCACCTCTACGTACATCCGCGCCCGCGTCTCGTGGACGCCGAGATCCGCGCCGCGCGGGACATCGGGTTCCGCTTCCACGCCACCCGCGGCTCGATGACCCGGTCCGTGGAGGACGGGGGACTGCCGCCGAGGAGCGTCACACAGACCGAGGAGGAGGTCCTCGCCGACAGCGAGCGGCTGATCAAGGCCCACCACGACCCGGAGCCGGGTGCGCTCGTCCGGGTCGCGCTCGCCCCCTGCTCGCCGTTCTCGGTCACCAAGGAACTGATGACGGCGACCGCGGAACTCGCCGAACGGTACGACGTTCGCCTGCACACGCATCTCGCCGAGGACCGCGACGAGGACACGTACTGCCTGGAGACGTACGGCTGCCGGCCCGTCGAGTACTTCGAGGACACGGGCTGGCTGAGCGACCGCAGCTGGGTCGCGCACTGCATCTACCCGAACGACGCCGAACTGCGGCGCCTCGCCGGGGCCGGGGTCGGCGTGGCGCACTGCCCCAGCTCGAACATGCTCATCGGGGGCGGCACGGCCCGCGTGCGGGAGATGCGCGAACTGGGTCTGCCGGTCGGCATCGGCTGCGACGGCTCAGCCTCCACTGACCACGCCTCGCTGTGGATGGAGACCCGCGGCGCGCTCCTGCTCGGCCGATACCGGGGCGGCCCCGGCGCGATGACCGCCCGTGACGCCCTCGACATCGCGACCCGCGGCTCCGCCCAATGCCTGGGCCGCGCCGACGAGTTGGGGCATCTGCGGCCGGGCGCCTGCGCCGACCTCGTCGTCTGGGACCTGCACGAGGTCGCGCGCGCGGGCGCGCTGAGCGACCCCGTCGAGGCCTGGCTGCGCTGCGGTCCCGGCCGCGCCTGGACCACGGTGGTCGGCGGCCGCGTCCTCGTCGACCGGGGCGAGCCGGTGCTGCCCGGGCTGCGTGACGCGCTGCGGGAGCACGGGCGCATCGCGCGGAGCATGCAGCGACTCGGCTGACGCCCGCCGAGGGCTGATCACGGGCGGATCCGCTCAGGTGCAGTGACGCCGCCACTCGGGCCCCGTGTACGCCCACTCCTGTTCCCACTCGGCCAGGCGATGGCGCCCGGCGACCCGTCGTACGACGGCGTACGTCCCCAGGACGCCGCCCGCGAACAGGCCCGTGGCGCAGGCGCCCGCCGACAGCGTGTGCTGCCACACGGCGGTGCCGTCCGCGGGGGCGGGCACGACCCGGCCCCGGTCGTCCAGCCAGATGTACGCGCGGTCGCCGCTCCGGGTGCCGGCGGGTACCCGGGCCTTGTCCGTACGCGGCGGCTCGCCCGGCTCGGTCCAGCGGACGGTCACCCGGTAGGTCGGCTGCCGTTCCCCCTCCGAGGTGGGCACCGCGGCGGGCGCGTGCTCGGTGACCTCGGCGGGCACCCGGTGCCGTTGGGAGCGCTGTTCCTCGGCTCTGGTCCGCGCTCCGTCGTACGCCCACCAGCCCGCGGCGATCCCGGCCAGCGGGCCGCCGACGCACAGCAGGACCGCGACGCACAGCGCGGTCCACGCCTCCACCACGTCCGAGCGGCGCCGCAGCGGATTGCGCCGCCATCGCCAGCCCCGAATCCGTGTCCGCATGTCCCGGCCTCCTCACCGCGCGACCGCTCCCGCCTCTCGGCACCGCTCGTGACCGCTACCGCCTCTCGTCACACGCT
The DNA here is from genome assembly GCF_030817415.1 of Streptomyces umbrinus. Taxonomy (NCBI): domain Bacteria; kingdom Bacillati; phylum Actinomycetota; class Actinomycetes; order Kitasatosporales; family Streptomycetaceae; genus Streptomyces; species Streptomyces umbrinus. The sequence goes on from NZ_JAUSZI010000002.1 coordinate 10,857,305, forward strand.
CACCGGCGTACACCGCCCACCTTCCACCGTGCTCTTCGTCGGGCGTCTTCGCCAGCCGCGCACGACTGATCCGCGCCCGGTGTGGAACCCGCGTCGTGTGTGTGACCGGGAAGCCGTGTGCGACCGGGGCGGTGATCACCGCGAAGGCATCCGCGAGACGCGCGAGAGGGGTACCCCGAGACACGCGGGCGAAAGGCAGGAGGCATGAGCTTCGAAAGGTACGAGCCATGAACAAGGACACCCGGACCGTCACCGTCGGCATCGACGGCTCCCGCGCGAGTCTCGACGCCGCCGACTGGGCGGCCCGCGAGGCGGAGCGACGCGGAGTCGCCCTGCGGCTGCTGCACGCCGGAGACGAACCCGCCGCACCCGCACGGCCCCCGGGCGGCGCGCCCGTCCGCACCACACTCGACCGGGCAGCCGTCCAACTCTCCTACGGCCACCCGGCGTTGGACATCATCGCCCGCCGCACCGGCATCCCCGCCGTCCCGGCGCTGGTCGCCGCCGCCGCGGAGTCGGAGACCCTGGTCCTGGGCTCGCGGGGCTTCAGCGGTTTCGCCGGATTCCTGGTCGGCTCGGTCGCGCTCGCCGTGGCCGCGCGGGCCGAACGCCCGGTGGTGCTGGTGCGCGCGGGCGAGCTCCCCGAGGACGAGCGGATGCCCGTCGACGGGACCACCCCGCCGGCCCGGGCCCCGTACCTGCCGGTGGTCCTCGGCCTCGACCTCGCCCACCCCGCGGACGACCTCATCGGCCATGCCTTCGACACCGCCACCGTCCGCTCGGCGCCGCTGCACGTCGTGTACGCCTGGACGCCGTCACCGCGGCGGGGCTACCTCGACGGCGGGCGGACGCCCGGTGACACGGCCGAGCAGGAGGACGCCAAGTGCCGTTCCCTGGCGGTGACGCTGGGGCCATGGCGCCACAAGTACCCGGAGACCGAGGTCACCGAGCGCGTCGCCCGCGGGCACGCCGGGCACCATCTGCTCCAGGCGTCCGCCCGGGCGGGACTGCTGGTCATCGGCCGCCGCGCCTCGGCCGGCCCGGGCCTGGGCCGCGCGGCACGCTCCCTGGTCCACCACTCCACGTGCCCGGTCGCCGTGGTGCCCCATCCCTGAGAGAGGCCAGGCGCGAGTCGGGCCGACCACACGCCTCGGGCCGATCAGCCGAAGCGCTCGATCCGGATACGGTCCACCGGCTGGCCGGCGTCCACCAGCAGCCGCGAGGCATGCTCGGCGAACCCGTTCGAGCCGCACACATAGGCCTCCCACCCACCTTCGGGCCGGTCGGCCAGGAGCGCCGCCACATGTGCGGCCGACACACGTCCCACGGGCACACCCTCCGGCGCGGTGCGCGTGAACACGGGTGTGGTCTCGGCCCCGTACTCCGACGCGTAGATCAGCTCCTCGGGACTGCGCGCCGACACCAGCAGACGCAGCGGCAACGACAGCCCCCGCGCGCGATGGTGGCGGACCATCGACATCAGCGGTACGACGCCGGAGCCCGCGCCGACGAGCAGGGCGGGCCGGTCGCCCGGCCAGGCGAAGAAGCCGCTGAGCGGGCCGCGCACCTCCACCTCGTCGCCGGGCTTGGCGACCGTGTGGAACCAGCCGGACACCTCACCGCCGTCGACATGGTCGAGGGTGAGCTCGATGTGCCCGGTGTCGTCGGGCGGCGAGGCGATCGAGTAGTGCCGCTGGGCGACATAGCCGTCCTCCGCCCGAAGCCGCAGCATCAGGTGCTGCCCGGGCAGATGGCCCTCCCAGTCCGGCACGGCGAACCGGAAGGTAGCCGCGTGCGGGGTCTCCCGGCGGACGTCGGTGAGTGTGGCGCGCTGCCAGGTGGCCGCCGTGAGGTTGTTCACGGAGATCCGGCCGGGCACGGCGAAGCGCGTCGGCGGCGTGAAGCCGGCCGACGGCGTGGAGTCCGTGGCGGACAGGGTGGTCTCAGTCACCGGAGTAGCGCTGCTCTTCCCAGGGGTTGCCGCGGTGGTGGTAGCCGTTCTGTTCCCAGAAGCCCGGCTCGTCGTGGTCGAGAAACCGGAGGCCCGCGATCCACTTGACGCTCTTCCAGAAGTACAGATGCGGCACGATCAGCCGCGCCGGGCCACCGTGCTCGGCGGGCAGCGGCCCGTCCCCGTACTCCCACACGATCCAGGCGCGCCCGCCGGTGAGGTCCGCGAGGGGAAGGTTCGCGGTGTAACCGGTGTGCGAGAACGCGACGACGTGCGTGGCCTCCGGTGCCGGACGGACCGTGTCGAGGAACGCGTCGAGCGACACGCCCCCGAAGCGCACCCCGAACTTCGACCAGCTCGTCACGCAGTGGATGTCGCCCTCGTACGCGGACGGCGGCAGCGCGTGCGCCTCGTCCCAGGTCCAGGTGCGCGGTTCGGCGACCAGGCCGTCGACGGTGAACGTCCACTCCTCGGGCGCCAGGTCCGGCGTGACCTCCGCGGACAGGACGGGCCAGTCGTCGCCCGCGTCGTACTGGCCGGGCGGCAGCCCGTCGTTGCGGACGCGCGGGCGCCCGGTGAAGCCTCGGGTGACGTTCATGCGGGAGGTGCCTCCAGGCCTGCCGGACGGCGGCCCTTGATCGTTGCGTACGCCCTCCACGGTACCGGGCCCGCCGGGAAGCCCCGCCCCGGATCGTTGCGGCCGCATGAACAGTCCGGCGGCCCGGGAATAGCAACCCCGCGATCCACCTTGCCGCTAGTGCCCACCCCGGTTGATACCCACCCCGGTGCGAAGGAGAGTGACGGAGCAATGCCCAAGGCGTACGTCTTCACCCAGTACGGCGGCCCTGAGACCGAAGCCCTCGTCGACCAGGACCGTCCGAGCCCCGGACCCGGCGAGTTGCTGGTCGCCGTACGGGCGGCGGGCGTGAACCCCGTCGATTCCAAGCAGCGCACCGGTTACCAGCGCCCCGGCCAGCAGCCGCGCGCGGTGCCCGCCGTGTTCGGCAACGAGGCCGCCGGAGTCGTCGAGGAGGTCGGCGAGGGCGTCACGGACTTCGCAGTCGGGGACGAGGTCTTCGGCAACCCGGTCGCCGGGGCGTTCGCCCAGTACGTACTGCTCCCTGTGGCGGTCACCGCCCACAAGCCCGCCGGTGTCTCCTTCACGGACGCCGCGGCCCTGCCCGTCGCGGCGGCGACCGCGTACGACGGAGTCCGCCAACTGGACCTTCCGGCCGGTTCGACCCTGCTGGTCACGGGCGCGGGCGGCGGTGTGGGCGTCTCGGTGCTCCAGATCGCGCGCGCCGACGGACTGAACGTCATCGGCGTCGCGAGCGCGGGCAAGAAGGACCTGGTCGAGTCGCTCGGTGCCGTGCATGTGCCGTCGGGCCCCGACTTCGCCGACGGCGTACGGGCCGTGGCGCCCGACGGCGTGGACGCCGTCTACGACGTGGTCGGCGGTGAGGTACTGGAAGGAGCGGCCGAGCTGGTCGCGGACCGGACGAAGCTGATCACCGCGGGCGGCAAGGACATCGTGGAGCGCCTCGGCGGCTCGCCCGTCGCGCGGGCCCGTACCGCCGCGGTGCTCGACCAGGTGGCGCAGCTCGTGGCCGACGGCAGGCTGGACCCCTTGGTGACGCAGACCTTCCCCCTCGAACAGGCCGGGGAGGCGCTGCGTACCGTCGAGGAGGGCCACACGCGCGGCAAGGTCGTGATCGAGGTCGCCATATGAGCGGGGCGCGTCACCCGCTGGACAACCCGGCGCTCGGCTCGCTGACCGGCCCGCACGCCCACTTCGCCGAGCGGCACGGGCGCGTGCTGCGCTACCCCGTCGACGTGTCGCCCTGGCTGGCGCTGCCCGACGAGCCGGGCGCCGAAGACTGGGCCGACCTCGCGTCGCTCGTCGGCCCCGGCGGCGAGATGGGGCTCCCCGCCTTCGACGGAGGTATCCCGGACGGCTGGGAAGTGACGTTCAGCCTGGACGGCGTACAGCTCGTGGACGACGGCCTGGCCACGGCGCCCGAACCTGAGGCCGTACCGCTCGGTCCCGCCGACGTACCGGAGATGCTGGACCTGGTCGAGCGCACCAGACCGGGCCCGTTCCTGCCCCGGACCGTCGAACTCGGCACGTATCTCGGCATTCGTCGGAACGGGACTCTGATCGCCATGGCGGGGGAGCGGCTGCATCCACCGGGCTGGACCGAGATCAGCGCGGTCTGCACCCCACCCGGACTTCCGCGGCGAGGGCCTCGCGACCCGGCTGACCCTGGCGGTCGCCCACGGCATCCGCGCCCGGGGCGAGACCCCGTTCCTGCACGCCGCCGCCGAGAACACCACCGCCATCCGGCTCTACGAGGAGATGGGCTTCCGGCTGCGGCGCAGGACGAGGTTCGTGGGGGCGCGGGTGCCCGAACTGCTCGGTGACCGGCAGACGTCGGGGGTCGTTTAGCGGCGGGGGAGGGCGTCGGGCCGCAGCGGGCTTGAACGATGGTGGTGTGGCGGGCCTCAGGAGAGGGACGGATCGCGCGGCCTGCGCGCTCGCGTGCCCGACGTTCTCAGTCGCTCGCGGGCGCGGCCCTGAACGTCACTCCGCCCGCCGCCGCGTTGTACCGCAGCAGATACCCGGCGAACCGCTCCAGGTCCTCCTCGGGCCAGCCCGCGAGCCGCTCGCGGAACGCCACCCGGCGGCTCGCGGTCACCTGGGCGAGGATCTCCTTGCCGGCGGGGGTGACGCGGAGCACCTGGACGCGCTGGTCCTGCGGATCGGCCCGGCGCTCGACCAGCCCGGCCCGTTCGAGGGCCGAGACCTGGCGGCTGACGGTGGACTTGTCCAGGGCGTAGTGCGCGGCCAGGTCGGTGGACCGGCAGCCGCCGACGTCCTCCAGGTGGCCGAGCAGCGTGTACGAGACCAGGGACAGCTCTGGGTGCAGACGTCCCGCCGAGGCCCGGGCGCGGCGGGCGAAGGCCGTCAGCTCGTGGTGGATCGTCTCGATGGACACGTCGGCTGCGTTCACGGTTTCATCCTTCCTCTTCTGGTTGCATCGTACAACTAAGTGGTTGCCTAATACAACTAGAGGAGCCTCGGGGTGCAGGGCGAGGAGGGGCGGGATCCGGGTCCCGGCCGGAGTCCGTGCCGTGTAATGTTGCCGTCCGGCTGCGGACCGCCCCAGCCGCGAACGGACCGAGGAGGTGAGCCCCATTACCGCTGTGTCAGCTCGGGTGCTCTCGCCTCAGGGCCTCACCGTCATCAGGTGACCTGGAGGGTGCCCTTCGGCTTCCCGAAAGGCTCTCGGCTTCCATGCCACCTTCTTACGCACATGTCGTCACCGCGCTCCGCTCCGCGGGCTGTGTCTTCGCCGAGGACGAGGCGCGTCTGATCCTCTCCACCGCTCGTACGCCCGCCGAACTCACCGTGATGGTGGACCGCCGGGTCGCGGGCCTGCCCCTCGAACACGTCCTGGGCTGGGCCGAGTTCAGGGGTCTGCGCATAGCCGTGGAACCCGGTGTCTTCGTGCCCCGTCGACGCACCGAGTTCCTGGTCGAACAGGCCGTCGCGCTCGCCCCCGAGGCCCCCGTCGTCGTGGATCTGTGCTGCGGCTCGGGTGCGGTGGGTGCGGCGCTCGCCGCCGCGCTTCCCGGCGTCGAGCTGTACGCCGCCGATGTCGATCCCGCCGCGGTGCGGTGCGCTCGGCGGAACGTGGGTGCGGGTGCGCATGTTTATGAGGGGGATCTCTTCGAGGCATTGCCTCGTGGTCTCCGTGGTCGCATCGGCATTCTGGCTGCCAATGTGCCGTACGTTCCGAGTGGCGAGGTCGGGCTGCTGCCGCCCGAGGCCCGTGACCATGAACCTCTTGTGGCGCTCGACGGGGGTGGGGACGGGCTCGATGTCCTGCGTCGTGTCGCCGTGGAGGCGCCGGGGTGGCTGGCGCCCGGGGGGAGTCTTCTCGTCGAGACGAGTGAGCGCCAGGCGGGGCCGGCTGTCGAGATCTTTGCCGGTGCTGGGCTGACACCGAGGCTGGAGGTCTCGGAGGAGCTTTACGCGAACGTCGTGATTGGAGTGACGGGCGTGACGGGCGGCTGAGGCTGCGGGATTGCGGTGCGGGTTGTTCGTGGCTGGTCGCGCAGTTCCCCGCACCCCTTTGGGGTCGCCATTGTGCAACTAGTTGCAAAAAGCCCTCTCCGTCGTCTACAAAGACATGACGACACCGCGTACGGAGGGGCCCATGAGCCGTTACCCGCATCTGCTGAACCCGCTCGACCTGGGCTTCACCACGTTGGCGAACCGTGTGCTCATGGGCTCCATGCACGTCGGCCTGGAAGAGGCCGAGCGGGGCTTCGAGCGCATGGCGGAGTTCTATGCCGCCCGGGCGCGCGGCGGTGTCGGCCTCATCGTCACCGGCGGCATCGCCCCCAACGAGGCGGGCCGCCCGTACGAGGGCGGGGCCAAGCTCACCACCGAGGCGGAGGCCGAGCAGCACAGCGGGATCACCGCCGCGGTGCACCGCGAGGGCGGGAAGATCGCGATGCAGATCCTCCACTTCGGGCGGTACGCCTACCACCAGGACCTGGTCGCCCCCAGCGCGCTCCAGGCGCCGATCAGCCCGTACCCGCCGCACGCGCTCACCGACGACGAGGTCGAGCGGACCATCGACGACTACGCCAGGGCCGCCCGTCTCGCGCGGCGGGCCGGCTATGACGGTGTCGAGATCATGGGCTCCGAGGGCTACCTCATCAACGAGTTCATCGCCGCGCAGACCAACAAACGCGAAGACCGCTGGGGCGGTTCGTACGAGAACCGCATGCGGTTCCCGGTCGAGATCGTCCGCAGGGTGCGGGAGGCGGTCGGCGAGGACTTCATCATCATCTACCGGCTGTCGATGCTGGACCTGGTCCCGGGCGGATCCTCGTTCGACGAGGTGATCACGCTCGCCAAGGCCGTCGAGGCGGCCGGGGCGACCATCATCAACACCGGTATCGGCTGGCACGAGGCCCGGATCCCGACCATCGCGACCTCGGTGCCGCGCGGCGCGTACGCCTGGGTGACCAAGAAGGTCATGGGTGCCGTGTCGATCCCGCTCGTGACGACCAACCGCATCAACACCCCTGACCTCGCGGAGCAGTTGCTCGCCGAGGGCCACGCCGACATGGTGTCGCTGGCCCGCCCGATGCTCGCCGACCCGGACTTCGTGGCCAAGGCCGAAGCCGGGCGCCCCGAGGCCATCAACACCTGCATCGGCTGCAACCAGGCCTGCCTCGACCACACGTTCAGCGGCAAGATCACGTCATGTCTGGTGAACCCGCGGGCCTGCCACGAGACGGAGCTCGTCCTCTCACCGACCCAGCGGCGCAAGCGAGTTGCGGTGGTCGGCGCGGGCCCGGCCGGACTCGCCTGCGCGGTCAGCGCCGCCGAGCGCGGCCACGACGTCACCCTCTACGACGCCGCGCACGAGATCGGCGGCCAGCTCAACGTCGCCCGACGGGTCCCCGGCAAGCAGGAGTTCGACGAGACGATCCGCTACTTCCGTACGCAGCTCGAACTGCACGGCGTGGACGTGCGGTTGAACACCCCTGTCACCGCCGAGGACGTCTCCGCGTACGACGAGGTCGTCGTCGCCACGGGAGTCAGCCCGCGCACACCCGAGATCCCGGGCGTCGACCACCCCAGCGTCGTCGGCTACCTCGACGTGCTGCGCGACGGCGCGCCCGTCGGCGACCGTGTCGCGATCCTCGGCGCGGGCGGCATCGGCTTCGACGTCGCCGAGTATCTGACCGACGGCGGCGACAAGGCGAGCGAGGACCCGGCGACGTACTTCCGGCACTGGGGCGTGGACATGGACTACCGCGCGCCCGGCGGCCTCGGCACCCCCGAGCGACCCGCCCCGCCGCGGACCGTCCACCTCCTGCAGCGCAAGGCGTCCAAGGTCGGAGGAGGCCTCGGCAGGACCACCGGCTGGATCCACCGCACCGAGCTCAAGCACCGCGGCGTCACCATGGTCCCGGGCGTCCAGTACGACCGCATCGACGACGCGGGCCTGCACGTCACCGTCGACGGTCGGGCCTCCGTCCTCCCCGTCGACACGATCGTGCTCTGCACCGGCCAGGAACCGCGCCGCGACCTGTACGAGGCGCTGCGCGCCGACGGCCGCAGCGTGCACCTGATCGGCGGCGCCGACGTGGCGGCCGAACTCGACGCCAAGCGGGCCATCAAGCAGGGCACGGAGCTGGCGGCGGCGCTGTAGGCCGACATGGACCGGGGGACGTGGCGCCCGTCCCTAGGATGACTCCATGTCACTCCCGCACGCGATCCTCACCGCCCTGCTCGAGAAGCCGTCTTCGGGGCTGGAGCTGACCCGTCGCTTCGACAGGTCGATCGGCTACTTCTGGTCGGCGACGCATCAGCAGATCTATCGCGAGCTGGGAAAACTGGAGGCCGAGGGACACATCAGGGCCCTCCCGACGGAGCAGCCGGCCCGGGGACAGAAGAAGCGGTACGAGGTCCTGCCCGCGGGCCGCGCCGAACTGGCCAGGTGGACCGCTGCCTCCCAGGCCCCGAAGCCGCTGCGCGACACGATGCTGCTGCGGCTGCGCGCCGCGGCGGTGGTCGGCACGGAGGGCATCGAGGCGGATCTGCGACGCCATCTAGACCTGCACCAGCGGCAGTTGGCGGAGTACGAGGAGATCCAGGAGCGGGACTTCCCGCCCGGCAAGGACGCGGCCCAGGACCGCCTTCAGCATCTCGTCCTGCGGGCCGGGATCGACCTGGAGACCTTCTGGACGGGCTGGCTGACACACGCGCTGGAGGAGTTCGAACGGCTTCCCGCGCAGGACCCGGCGTCCTGACGGGCCGGGTGTCCGGTGGTCGGCGGCGGCCCGGCCTCCTCGTCGAGACCGGGGTTCCGGCCATCGGGATCGGGGTTCCGGGCCGCCGCCGTGCTCACAGCCGGTGCGGCTTGGCGCGCCGGCGCAGGACCCAGACCGTGGCCCCGACTCCCGCTGCCACCAGGACACCGCCCGCCGCGTAGGTGGCGGCGCCGTAGTCCTTCGTACCGCCGCCCATCCCGCCCATGACCCCGCGCGACGGTGATGCCGACGAGGTGGCTGTCGCCGTCGCCGAGATCGTGGGGCTGGAGACGGGGGAGACGGTGACGGCCTGGGTGCCCGCCGTCGTGCCGTCGGCGCAGACCACGATGACGGTGTAGGTGCCGGTGGTGACGCTGGACCAGGCCGCGGCCTGGCTGGTGCTGGTCCCGGACAAGGTCGCCTGGCGCCCCTGCGCGAAGTTGGCCTGACCGCTGGAGAGCAGTGAGGCATTCCCCATGGAGCCGTTGGACCTGGTGGCGCAGTCGCTGGTGGTCACCTGCACCGTCGTGCCGCTGGTGGTCACATTGATGGCCGTGTTCACCGCGACGGCCTGCGTGGCGGTGAGGGTCAGCGGCAGCGCGGCGGCGGCCGCCACGGTCAGGCCGGAGCGGACGAGCATCTGGGTCATACGCATAGAACTGCCCTCCGACAGCACGGTTGGCGGTACATCCCATGCGCCGCCGAGGGTTGGGAACGCCCGTGCGCCTTCGGACCGAGCCAATGCGAAGATCACCGGTTCCGCATGCGGGCCGGGACCGGGCAGGTGACGAATTCCTTCGTCCGGCCGACCGCCGGTGGCGTGTCCCGGGCGGTCCGCTACTCTCCGCGGGCCGTCACCAGGTCCGGCCGGCCGCCAGGATCCGTTCCCCGACGAGCGCGACATGCGGGCTGTCCGACACCCCCGGGCGCCGCACCAGATACGCGGTGTTGATCGGCGGGTCCTCCGGGTCCAGCAGGGTGACCAGCGCGCCGGAGGCCAGCTCGTCGAGGCACAGATAGCGGGGGAGCACCGAGATTCCGGCGCCCGCCACCACCGCCGCGAGGACGCCGCGCAGATCCGGCACCGTGATCGCCGCCTGACCGGTCAGCCGTACGCCGAAGACGTGCCGCCAGTAGCGCCGCGCGATGGGCAGATCCTCGGCGTACGAGATCAGCGGCGCCCCGTGCAGCGCCGCGGGCCCCTCGGCGGCGACCCGGTTCCGGCCGATCCGCTCGGCCCACGCGGGCGCGGCCACGAGGACGAACTCCTCGTCCGCCAGCGGCACCGCCCTCAGTGTGCGGCCGCGCGGCCGTGACGTGGCGATCGCCAGGTCGAAGCGGCCGCCGCGCAGCCCCTCCAGCAGACCGTCGGTCAGTCCGGTGGTGACCCGCAGTCGCACCCCCTGCCCGGTCAGCGGGGCGAGAGCGGGCAGCACCCGGGTGCACAGCAGCTCCGCCGGACCCGCCACATGGACCGGCTCCGGCACCACGTCCGCACCGAACCCGCCGCGGTCCGTGACCGTCGCGAGCGCGTCCAGCGGCGCCGCGACCTGCGCGGCCAGCTCGTCCGCGACCGAGGTCGACACCACGCCGCGCGGCCGCCGCTCGAACAGCTCACGCCCCAACTGGTCCTCCAGGGACCGGATCTGCGTGGTCACCGTCGGCTGCGACAGCCCCAGCAGCCGCGCCGCCGCGGTGAACGAACCCGTCCGGTGCACGGCGAGGAAGGTCCGCAGCAGCGAGAGATCGAGCGGGGCGGCGGACGCGGCGGTGCCATTGGATTCCCTATGGGGCATACGGAGGATCCTAGGCTCTGTCTATGGGCGGACCGCCTTCGGGCACCTGCCGCCCCTGCCGTACCACTGCACCGTTCCGCCCTACGGCCGCGCCGCTCCCGTCGTCACCGTCCGTTCCGCCGAGAAGCCGCTCCATGTCCCGTCGGGCAGCTTCGCTCTGATCCGCACCCGCTGGGTGACCCCGTCCTGGCGTCCCACGTAGAAGCTGTACGTGGCCTTGTCGCGCGGGGCGGTCCCGCCCCAGACGAGCGAGGTGGCGGGCTGCCGGTCGAGCTGGATCTGGTACTCGGTGATCACCCCGTCGATCGTCTCGGCGTCCGGCGGAATCCAGGAGAGGTCGAGGTAGTACGCCCCGTCGGTGCGGTGTGTCGTGGCCCGGACGGCGGTCGGGGCCAGGCCGGTGCCTTTTCCGTCCCCTGTACCGGCGGCAGTCGTGATCCGTACCGCCGCGCTCGCGGGCGAGACGTTGTCCGCCGCGTCCCGCGCCCGGACGGTGAAGGAGTACCGGGTGCCCGGCCGAAGCCCCGTGACCACGGTCGCCGACTGTGAGCCGCCCACACTGTGGATCTTCGAGTCGCCCTGATAGATGTCATACGACGCCACGCCCCGGTTGTCCGTTGACCTGTCCCAGGACAACTGGGCGGCCCGGCTCCCGGCCGCCTTGCCGCGGAGGCGCTCCGGCGTGCTCGGGGCCCGCCCGTCGGCGGCGGTCGCGGCCGGAGTGGTGGCCCGTACCCGCTCGCTGGGCGGTCCGAGCCGCCCGTCCGCGTCCCTCGCCCGTACGGAGAAGGCGTACGCGGTCGACGGCTTGAGCCTGGTGATGTCGACCATGTGGTCCGAACCCGGCACTTCCTTCACCATCGTGGTGCCGCGATACACCTCGTAGTGGGCGACCTCGGGTTTCCCGGAGGCCCGGTTCCACATGACGTGCACGCTGGTGGAACTGCCCGCCGCCGCGGTGACGCCCGCCGGAGCCGCCGGCGGCCGGTCGCTGCCCGGGCCCTCACCGCCCCAGCCGCAGGACGCCATCATGAGCAACGCGCCGCAGGCCACCGCGGCTCGCAGGAGTACGCGTCGCACAGCCCTGCCCTCCCTCGACGGGAATGGTCCGGACCAATATGACCTGGTGGGCGTGACCACATCAAGAGGGCCGTGTTCGCGATATCGATCGGACGTTACGTATGCTGATGCTCTTCGCGGCTGAACTAGCCCTTGTCGTAGGGAAGTTCATGCCCACGGTGCGGAACGCTGTCGTCGCTGATCCCGCGCCGGCGAGGGCGGCCGGGCGGCCGGAGCCGACATCGGCTCCGGCCGCCCGGCCCCCGACGAGACGTCACCGGGCGTGCTCCGTACGGCCCCCCAGCGGTGGCCGCATGATCGAACCCCCACCAGATTGGGCTGAGTGTTCGTCAGTGCCCGCCCAGGAGAGGGTCTCTTATCGTGCGTGCCCAGTCGCTGACGCTGGCCGCGGCCGGCGTTGCCCTGCTCGCCCCCACCACGATCTCCGACGTCGCTCCGTTGCCCGATGCCGTGCACGAGCGCGCGGGGAACGCGGGCCCCCCTGGGAATGCCGCAAGGGGTGTCCGGGCCGCCGACCTGCTGGCCGCGGTGCGCGACTGCGTGCCCGTCTCCCGCGGCCTCTACCGCGCCGACGACGGGGCGCCCGCGGACATCCCCGTCTGCGGAAAGCGCGGCGCGGTCTTCTGGAAGGCCGACCTGGACATCGACTGCGACGGCCGCCCCGGCCCGTACTGCAACGAGACCACCGACCCGTTCTTCGCCGACACCACCGCCTTTCGGCAGTCCGACGGCAAGTACCTCAGCGCCGAGACCCTTCCGTACGTCGTCGTGCCCGCCGCGAGCCATATCTGGAACCACTACGAGCACGGCGTCCGCAGCGGCACCGTCGCCGCCGTGATCCACGGCGACCGTGTGCAGTACGCGGTCGTCGGCGACCTCGGCCCCGAGGACCTCGTCGGCGAGGCGTCGTACGCCACGGCCCGGGGCCTCGGTATCCGCCCCGACCCGCAGGGCGGCGGGGCCGCCTCCGGAGTCACGTACATCTTTTTCGAGGGCTCCGACGCGTCTCCCATCGAGAACCCCCGGGCGGCCGTCGCCGAGGGCGAGCGACTGGCCCGGAAGTTCATCCGGCGGAACGAGGCCCGCTGAGGGCGCCCGCCTCACACCTTCCGATAGCTGTACGCGTCCGCCGCGGCCGCCTCCACCGCCGCCAGGTCGGCTCCCGTGGACGCCGTGACGACCGCCGCCACCGCGCCCTCGACGAAGGGGGCGTCCACCAGACGGGTGCCCGCCGGAAGTTCGTCGCCCTCGGCCAACAGGGCCTTCACGGTGAGGACCGCGCTGCCGAGATCGGTGAGTACGGCGACACCGGCGCCCCGGTCCACGGCTGCGGCGGCCGCCGAGATCAGCTCGGAACTGGTGCCGAAGCCGCCGCCCTCGATGCCGCCCGCAGGTGCCACCGGAGCGGTCGTACCGCCGCCGGCGAGCCCCGTCGCCAGTTCGGCGACCGAGGCGGCCACGGCAGCGCTGTGCGACACGAGCACGATGCCCACCAGTTTCTCGTCACCTCCCGCAGTGCTCGGCACGTCACTCACCGGCCGCCTCCGAGAGCGCCGCGATCAGGAGCGCCGAGGAGGTGGCACCGGGGTCCTGGTGTCCGATGCTGCGCTCGCCCAGGTAACTCGCCCGGCCCTTGCGGGCCTGCAACGGCGTGGTCGCCAGGGCGCCCTCCTCGGCGGCCGCCCGTGCCGCCGCGAAGGACTCGCCGAGCGCGTCGACCGCGGGCACCAGCGTGTCGATCATGGTCTTGTCGCCGGGCGCGGCCCCGCCGAGCTGCATCACCGCGTCCACACCGGTGCGCAGCGCCTCGGTGAGCTCCTGCTCGTCGACCTCGGCCGCGTCACCGAGTGCCTTGCCCGTGCGGCGCAGCAGCGTCCCGTACAGCGGCCCCGACGCGCCGCCCACCGTCGAGATCAGCTGCCGTCCGGCGAGCATCAGGACGGCGCCGGGCGTCTGTGGTGCCTCCTTCTCCAACGTGGCCGCCACGGCCCTGAAGCCGCGCTGCAGGTTGCTGCCGTGGTCGGCGTCGCCGATCGGCGAGTCGAGGGCGGTCAGCCGTTCCGCCTCTCGGTCCACGGACGCGGCGGTCGCCGTCATCCAACGGCGGAAGAAGTCGGCGTCGAGCACTGGATCTCCTTGCTTGGTAAGGGAGTTGACCGGTCGCACTGGCACAGGCCGGGGGAGCGTCACATGCCCCAGCGCAGGCCCGCCGTACGCACCGGTGCGTCCCACAGCCGCAGCAGCTCCTCGTCGACCTGACACAGGGTCACCGAGGCGCCGGCCATGTCGAGCGACGTGACGTAGTTGCCGACGAGCGTGCGCGCCACCGGGACACCGCGCTCGGTCAGCACCCGCTGCACCTCCGCGTTGAAGCCGTACAGCTCCAGGAGCGGTGTGGCGCCCATGCCGTTCACCAGGACCAGGACGGGGTTGCGGGGGCTCATGTCCTCCAGGATCGCGTTCACCGAGAAGTCGGCGATCTCCCGCGAGGTCATCATGGCCCGTCGCTCCCGGCCGGGCTCGCCGTGGATTCCGACGCCCAACTCCAGCTCCCCGGGCGGCAGATCGAAGGTGGGGCTGCCCTTGGCCGGAGTGGTGCAGGCGCTGAGCGCGACGCCGAAACTGCGCGAGTTCTCGTTGACCTGCCGGGCGAGCGCCTCCACCCGCTCCAGCGGCCGGCCCTCCTCGGCCGCCGCGCCCGCGATCTTCTCCAGGAACAGCGTCGCGCCGGTGCCGCGGCGGCCGGCCGTGTAGAGGCTGTCGGTCACGGCCACATCGTCGTTGACGAGGACCTTGGCGATCTGGATGCCCTCGTCCTCGGCCAGCTCCGCCGCCATGTCGAAGTTGAGCACGTCACCCGTGTAGTTCTTCACGATGAACAGCACACCGGCCCCGCTGTCCACGGCGGCCGCCGCCCGCACCATCTGGTCCGGCACCGGGCTCGTGAACACCTCGCCGGGACAGGCCGCCGACAGCATCCCGGGGCCCACGAACCCGCCGTGCAGCGGTTCGTGCCCCGAACCACCACCCGAAACAAGCCCCACCTTCCCGGGCACCGGAGCGTCCCGCCGTACGATCACCCGGTTCTCGACATCCACGGTCAGCTCGGGATGGGCGGCCGCCATGCCCCGCAGCGCGTCCGCGACAACGGTTTCCGCGACGTTGATGAGCATCTTCATGGGTACCTCCTGGTGAGCCGAACAGGCGAGCATATTGCCTGTGTTCCCGCTGGTCGGAGTGAGCGCTTCTGTCGGAAGTATCGACCTTGCGGCAGCGTAGGTCACGTGCGCGGACGCTCCTGGGCGTGCCAGGGCCACCGAGACCGGACGACGTGACCGGGGGGCGACGACTGTTCCGGGCCGAGTGATGAAGTTGTAGCGGCACTCCTCGCAGAACGTCCGCAGAGCGGCGGTTCGTGGGGATCAGCGATGCGTCAGGAACAGCCTGGCGCGTACGCGGCACGGGTTAGGGTCGTATGAGCGTGTGCTTTCCCGCAGGCAGCCGCAGCGGTCGTTGCCGACCGGACGTGATCGAGCGGGTGGAGACGGGGGAGACGGCGAGATGGGGCGGGGAAGGCCGGAACAGGCCGCGGTACTGGACGTCGGGTGCCACAGCGCACTGCTGACCGTGGTCCGACGGCGGCCGGGCGCAGGGCTCGAGCCGGTCTTCTCGTACAAGGTACGGCTACGGCTGCACGAGGCGCTCGACCGCAGAGGTCGCCTGCGCGAGGTCGGGATCACCAGTGTGCAGCGCGCCGTGGCCGAAGCGATGGCCGCCGTCCGGGTCCGCCGCCCGCCGACTGTGTTCCCCTTCGCCACCTCGGTCATCCGGGACGCACCCAACCGGGAACAGGTGATCGCGCAGGTGGCCCGTGCCACCGGCACCCGGCTGCGGGTCCTGCCCGGTGAGGAGGAAGCGCGCCTGGCCTATGTGGCGGCCCGGCAGTGGACGGGTTCCGAGAGCGGCCCGCTGCTGATGCTGGACATCGGTGGCGGCACCGTGGAGATCGCCTCGGGCCGGGGAGCGCAGCCGCGCAGCGTGCTTTCGCTGCCGTTGGGCGCCCGGCGCGTCACCCGTGACTGGCTCCCCGGCGGCGCCATTCCGTCCACGGCACGTCTGGAGGAGGTCCGGGAGTTCCTCGGCCATGCCCTGAGTACGGCACCCGGCCTGCCGGTGGCCGCACGGAACGGGAGCGTCGTCGCCTGCTCCAAGACCTTCGAGCAGCTCGCCCGCCTGGCCGGCACTCCGTCCAGGCGCAGAAAACCCCATACCGGGCGGCAGTTGACGCTGTCCCAGTTGCGGCGGTGGATCCCGGTGCTGGCCGGAGCAGGTCCCGCCCGGCGGACCCGGTTGCCGGGCATCTCCCGGCACCGCGCGGGTCAGGCACTGGCCGGCGCGCTCGTCGCCGAGGCGCTCCTGACGGCGTGTGAGGCAGAGAAGGTCGTCATCTCCCCGTGGTCGACCAGAGAAGGACTTCTGCTGGAGCACCTCGGAGCGGTCTCCGCGGCACCGCGGCACGACCTCCCTCTCGTCGGCTGACCCGAGGCTTGCCCGGGGGTTCCGCCTCCTTGGTGGGGCATGCGGTCGAACGCAACTGACCGTCCGCGCGCGCCGAACAGGCCTGTTGCGCACAGGCAACCCATGGCTGCCGGCGTCGCGCGGTGCGTCGGTTTCGGGCGGTACTGCGGGCCTACACCTCGATCTGCGACCCCATGATGACCGTGCGGTCGCGGGGCAGGCTGAAGTACTCGGCGGCGTCGGCCGTGATGTAGGAGGTGGCGATGAACAGCCGCTTGCGCCAGGGCGCCATCGTCGGTGCCTTCCCGCGCCGGAGCTCGATCTTCGACAGGAAGTAGGACGCCTGGTCGAGTTGCAGCGGCCCTTCGGTCTCGGCCGGGTCGAGCATGGCCAGCGTGCCGGGCACGTCCGGCGTCTCCATGTAGCCGAACCGGGCGGTGACGTGGATGATCCCGTCGTCGGCGTACCCGAGGTCGTCGACGACGATCCGCTGGTCGGCCGGGACGCGAGGCACGGGCTCGGTCCCGATGGACAGGATCACGACCTGCTCGTGCCGCACGTGGTTGTGCTCGACGTTGGCGCGCATGGCCAGGGGCGCGGTCTCCTTGTCCCGGTTCAGGAAGACGGCCGTGCCGGGCGCGCGGATCGTCGGCTCCTGCCCTGTGCGGAGGTGTTCGACGAACTCGGGCAACGGCCCTTCCTGGCGTGCTCGTTCCTCGGTGACCAGTTGGCGGCCGCGCTGCCAGGTCGTCATGACCGTGAACGCGGTGAGGCCGATCAGCAGCGGCAGCCACGCGCCGTGGACGAGCTTGGTCATGTTGGCCGCCACGAACAGCAGGTCCACGAGGAGGAGCGCGCCCGCGCCGATGGCGAGCAGCCAGGGGGGCGTACCCCACTTGTGACGGGCGACGTAGAAGAAGAGCAGGGTGGTGATGGTGATGGTGCCGGTGACCGCCATGCCGAACGCGTAGGCCAGCGCCGCGGAGCTCTGGAAGGCGAAGACCAGCGTGAGGACCGAGACCATCAGGAGCCAGTTGATCCACGGGACGTAGATCTGACCGATGGTGGACTCGGAGGTGTGCGCGATACGCAGCCTCGGCAGATAGCCCAGCTGGGCGGCCTGGGAGGCGACCGAGTACGCGCCGGTGATCACCGCCTGGGAAGCGATCACGGTCGCCGCCGTCGCCAGCAGGACCATCGGCCATCGTCCCCACTCGGGCACGAGCAGGAAGAACGGGCTGCTGATGTTGTCCGGATCGTCGAGGATCAGCGCGCCCTGGCCCAGGTAGCTCAGGACGCAGGCGGGCAGTACGAGGAAGAGCCAGCCCCGGGTGATGGCCCGGCGGCCGAAGTGCCCCATGTCGGCGTAGAGCGCCTCGGCGCCGGTGACCGCGAGCACGATCGCGGCCAGGGCGAAGAAGGCCGTGCCCCAATGGCCGAACAGGAAGTCCAGGGCGTACGTCGGTGACAGTGCCCTCAGGATGTCCGGGTGGTCGGCGATACCGGCGACGCCGCACGCGCCGATGGCCGTGAACCAGACGATCATGACCGGTCCGAACACCCGGCCCACCGCCGCGGTTCCCCGGCGCTGCACCAGGAACAGCGCCACGATGATCACCGCGGTGATCGGCACGACCGCGCTGTCCAGCGACGGCTCGACGACCTTGAGTCCCTCGACCGCGGACAGTACCGAGATCGCCGGGGTGATCATGCTGTCACCGAAGAACAGCGACGCACCGAAGATGCCGAGCGCGGCCAGTACGACGGTGGCCCGACGCCCGCGTTGCGAACTCCAACGCCGCAGCAGGGTGATCAGCGCCATGATGCCGCCCTCACCGTCGTTGTCGGCGCGCATCGCCAGCAGCACATAGGTGAGCGTGACGACGACCATCACCGACCAGAAGACCAGCGACACCACCCCGTACACGTTGTCCGTGGTGACCGGGACGGGGTGCGGGTCGTCGGGGTTGAACACCGTCTGGAGGGTGTAGATCGGGCTGGTCCCGATGTCGCCGAAGACCACGCCGAGAGCACCGATGACGACCGCGAGCCGCACCGTGTCGTGAGTGCGCGCCCGACGGGCCTCCTCTCCCGGCGAGGCGGAACCGTCGTCCGACGCGGTTCCCTGCCGGCGATCGGCCATGGTGCTCCTCCTCCGTGCCGTCCGCTGAGCCGCAGACCGGGTCATCCGGGCGGACGATACCGACCCTCTGGTGTGACCGTCGGGAGGGGCGCCGCTTTCGTTTCGAGCGGCGTCTGCCGAAGTGGCCTACGACAGGTGTGTCACAACTTCCGCACAGTGAGCGGTAGGTCAAGCACTTGTCCAGGTCCGGACTTCACGAACATCAGGCGTTTGATCATACTGTCCAGGGGCTGTGTCCTTGGCGGTCAGCGGCGTGGTGCGTCGCCGGTCCTTCCGCGTCGTACACCGGGCCTGGAAGGTGAAGTCCGGTGGGACGTAGGGCTGTTGCCGAACCTAAGGCGGTGTCCCGGCAGATCACGGATCGGACGGGGGGCGTCGCCACTCCTCGGCCGTTCGCAAAGGACTAAGGAGTGCGGGCCCTCATGCCACAGCAGAACACGGCGTCGCCGGACGCGGGTGCCGAACGGCTGGTCGCCGGTCGCTACCGCTTGCTGTCCGTTCTCGGCGAGGGCGGTATGGGCACCGTGTGGCGGGCCCGCGACGAGGTACTGCACCGAGAGGTCGCCGTCAAGGAGGTACGCGCTCCCGTCGGACTGGGAGTGGCGCAGGTCGAGCGGATGTACACCCGTCTGGAGCGGGAGGCCTGGGCGGCGGCGCGCATCAGTGCTCGCGGTGTGGTGACCGTCCACGACGTCGTCACCGACGACGGCCGACCCTGGATCGTCATGGAGTTCGTCCGCGGCCGGTCGCTGGCCGACGCGATCAGCTCCCAGGGTGCCCTCGCGCCGCGGGAGGCCGCGCGCATAGGTGCCGAGGTGCTGGCCGCACTGCGCGCGGCGCATGGCGCCGGAGTGCTGCACCGCGACGTGAAACCCGCCAACGTCCTGCTCGCGGACGACGGCAGGGTGGTGCTCACCGACTTCGGCATCGCCACCGTGGAGGGGGATTCCGCGCTGACGATGACCGGTGAGCTCGTCGGCTCTCCTGAGTATCTGGCGCCGGAGCGGGCGCTGGGCCGGAACCCCGGTCCCGCGTCGGACCTGTGGTCTCTCGGAGCGTTGCTCTACGCGGCCGTCCAGGGACGTTCGCCCTACCGTCGGACCTCCCCGCTGAGCACTCTGCGCGCCATCGTCGACGACGAGTTGCCCCCGCCGCATCGGGCCGGACCCCTCGTGTCCGTCATCGAAGGCCTGATGCGCAAGGACCCCGACGAGCGCATGTCGGCCGAAGAAGCCGAGCAGGAGCTGCGCCTGGCCGGCGCTGACGGCACTTCCGGCGCCGACACGGCCACGCCGTCCGCCCCGACGCCCGCAGCGGCCACCGACGACCTGCCCACCGCCGAGTCCCCGCTCGGGGAGACGGCGCCTACGGCCATCGCCGCATCCGAAGCGGGGACGGCGGCCACGGTGGACGCATCCGGGGCGGCGGTCGACGTACCCACGGGCGAGGCGCCCACTGCGGCGGCCAACGTACCCACGGGCGACATACCAACCGCCGCGGTGGACGTACCCACGACCGCGGCACACCCCGATGCCCCCGCCGCCCAGGCGCAGCCCCCACTTCCCGGTGCCGTACCTGAGATCACCGTCGAGTCGGCCGCCCCGGCTCCCCGCTCGCCCGTCGATGAGGCATTCCCGCCCACCGTGGTCAGCCTCGGCGTCCCCGCTTCTCCCGCCCCGCCACGTCCCGCGCCGGAGGCCGCCTCGGGTTCGGGTATCGCCGGTTCGCCCACCGTATGGGCGGACCCGGTATCGGGGCCCGAACCCACAGCCGGTTCCGCGGTGCTTGCCTCGCAGGCAGCGAACGACGGCGGCGAAACGTCCGGCCACGGCCCCACGAAGCGGAAACGGCGCATCGGGTACCTGACCGGGGCGGGAGTGGCCGTGCTCGCGCTGCTCGTGGGCGGCCTGGGCTATGTGCTCGGTGGCGACGGCGGTGAGAGCGGCAAGGACACCGGCTCGCCCACGGGGCAGGCACAGGCCACCGCCTCCGCCACGGCGAGCAGTGGGTCGGACGACACCGCCGAGCAGCCCGTGTCGGTCACCGCGACCGGGGGCGCGACCACGTACGTCGGGGACTGCCCTCCGGCGGACTCGCAGGCTCCTTGGTTCACCGCGACCTTCACGGTGTCCGATCTGCCCTTCCAGTTCTCCTACCGGTGGGTCTCGACGAACGGGTCCGTGATCGACCGGCAGTGGCGGACGCTGTCGTTCCCGGACGGCGGCCCCCGCACCCACAAGGAGACGGTGCGGCTGTCGACGTACGCGCGGTCGGGAACTCTCCGCAGCGAGATGGCGGTGGAGATCCGCTCTCCGTTCGAGGCGGTGTCCAACTCGGTGCCGTTCTCGGTGACATGCGCCTCGACGAACGGCGGCTAGTCGACCGGCGGCTGGTCAACGGGGCGTCAACGTCGGCTCCGGGTAGGCGAGTTACCTCCTGCGCATGGTCCATACTTCAATCGGTACGAGTTGGGCCGATGTCGGCCCGATTCGGGCATCATCGGTCAAGAGAACCCCGCTGGACCGGAGTTCTGTGGGAGTGACGTACGACTCCCACCCGTAGCGGATCAACCGCAGGGTGCGGTTCCTCTGCCCGCACCCGACTTTCACAAGGAGTTTCTGTGACGTCGGTCATCGTGGGACGCACGGGTCCGTTCGCCGGTCAGAGTGTGGTTCTGGGCAGCGCCCCGCTGCGATTCGGGCGCAAGAGCGACAACGACGTGATCATCGTCAGTGTCAGCGCCTCCCGCCTGCACACCGAGATCGTGGAGGAGGACGGTGCGTTCGTCCTCCACGACCGCAGCAGGAACGGAACCTTCGTCAACGACCAGCGCGTCACCCGGCATGTGCTCGTGCCCGGCGACTCCATACGCATCGGCGACGAGACCTTCCTGTTCGAGACGCAGGAAGCGGTGGAGACGGTCATGGACCTCTCCCAGCTCGACCTGCCGCGCGCCAACGCCTCGGCGAACCCCGGCGAACTGCGGGTCACGGTGAGCGGAGGGGGCCCGGTCGGTCTCGCCTTCGCCCTGCTGCTGGAGAACGCCCTGCCGGGGAAGGCGGCCATCACCGTCTACGACGGCCGGTGGGTCAGGAACGGCTCCACCGTGGTCTGGAAGGACGAGACACAGGGCAACGTCCGCCGGATGCAGGTCGTCACCGCCCAGAGCCGTCAGTACCTCGCGCTCACGGACGAGATGCAGTCGGCGCTGTTCGACGGGGATGGGTTCTCGGAGATGTGGCCCCTGGGGCCGGACTCCGTGGAGGGCCGCCCGCCGCGCAACATCCGGATCGCCTACATCGAGGACAAGCTGCTGGAACTGGCCAACGCCAAGTCCGCGATCCGTCTGGTGCCGAAGCGATTCGATCCGTCGGAGCAGCAGAACCGGCTCTCCCAGGAACACGTCCTGGTGATCGCCGAGGGCGGTGGGTCGCGTACCCGGGAGCACTTCAAGGACCGTTTCGGCGCGGCCGACTCCTCGATCTACTCCCTCGACGGGGAGCACCTTCAGGACCTGGTGCTGGGACTGCGGGTCAAGTCCCAGCTCTCGGACCCCATGAGCGTCCTGCTGACCGTGGCGCAGAACCGGTTCCTGCTCAACTCGCTGCGTGGTGAGGGGTTCCTCAACATGAGGCTGACCCGCGAGGAGGCCGGCGCCGTGATCGGCATCGACCCGGTCCGGCAGGTCTTCGAGGAGTGCGTGGCGGCTCGGCCCTGCCTGATGAGCCGCCACGAGGACAACGAGTTCGTCTGCCCGACCCACGGGACCCTGTTCCTGCCCGCCCTGTTGCGCAGCTCGCCGCTGTGGAAGCGGATCCAGGAGGGCCTGCGGCTGTTCGGCGTCGCCGCGGACGATCTCACCGCCATCACCTCGTTCCGGCTGGACATGGTGCAGCGCCCCCGGTTCACGGCCCAGCTCAGCCGTCCTACCTCCACGAGCCCCGGAACCTACGGCTTCCTGCTGGGCGACGCGGCCAACGCCATCCACTTCTGGCCCGGGCGCGGCCTCAACAGCGGCCTCGCCTCGGCTGTTTCCCTCGCCCGCTCCCTCAGCCGGGTCTGGCAGGGCCGACCGCTGCGCGACGCCGACTTCATCCGGCACGAGGCGGCGATGTCCATGCTCCAGTACCGGCACAAGAGCCGGGCCTGGAACGCCATGGTCACCACCGACGAACGCGGCGTGACCCGCGCCATCAAGGACATCATCGCCGACAGCATGGAAGGCGACAGGGCCGTCGCAGGACCCGGCGCCGAGCAGTCCGATCTGGACCTCCTGCTGGACAGGATGCGGGCGATCCGCGAGCGCCTCGCTCCCCGCCTCCCCGGAATGCCCAGCGACGAGGAGCTGCGCAGCCACCTGTCCACCCTCGCTCCGTCGACCCTGCGGTCCCTGCAGGAGAGCGGCGCCTGGGACACCCTGATCGTCGGCGGCGAGGAGGCCGACATCGACATCTTCTACCAGTCGGACGCCCCGGTCTTCGTCGGCCGCCCCATCGATCCGCGCGTCCCCGGCCAGCCGGCGGGACCGCGGCAGCCAGGGGTGCTCGACCCGGCGTGATACGGGCACTTCGGCCCTGAGACGCCGGGTTCCATCCTGTCCCGTCGCCAGAAGACGGGGCCCGGCGGGTGGTCCTGGCGCGACTTCGAGTGCGGAGAGAGGTGTTCCGGTATGGCCGTTGAACGAGTCCATCCCGAGATGATCCGCGATGAGGATCCCTGGCAGTCCCTCCAAGGCTGGCAGGGTCACGCGCATGTGCGGGTGTGGCGGACGAAGGCGGATCAGGTGTCTGTGGTGATCAGTGGTGAGGGCGCCGGGTCCGATCTGGAGACGGTGATTCCCATGCTCCGCGCCGAGTACCCAGACGACACGGTCGAGTTCTTCTTCCACCGTCCGATGGACTGGATCGACGTGGGGTACTACGCGGAGCTGACGCCGGGCGACGACGGAATGGTGACCCGGACACACATTCCGGGAGACAGCCTCGCCGCGCGCCTCGGCCCTGCCCTGTACGTGACCGAGGACCCGGATGACGAGTCCGTCGGCGGGGACAGCCCCTGAGTCCCGCGTGCACGGCGTGCCGCGGAAGCCGATCGCCGACGGCACGGAGATGCTGATCCGAGGCGCCTGCCGCGTCGTTCAGTCGGCGATGTCGACCCCGTATCCGCGGGCGAGGGCATCCAGGCCGTGGTCGTAGCCCTGGCCGACGGTGCGCAGGCGCCAGAGGGGACCTCTGCGGTAGATCTCCGCAAGGAGCATGGTGCGTTCGGTCGTGGCGGCGTCCAGGGTCGCCCGGGCGACGGGTGCTCCGCTGTTGCCGGCGGCCGCACCGATCTGGATCGCGCCGACCGTCCCGAAGGTGGTGACACCGTCGATGGCCGCGGCGACGACGACCTTGCGGGTCGCGGGCGGCAGGGATGCCAGATCGACGGCGATGGTCTGTTCGGCCGGACCTCCGGTGAGGAGCCGTACGGTGCCGGCGGGGCTCTCCGGGGCGCCGTAGAAGATGAACTCCGCGTCGGAGGTGACCTGTTCGTCCTCGTCGAGGAGGAACGCGACGACGTCGATCTCGCAGTCGGCCTGCGGAGCCCAGCTGGCCGTGATGTACCAGTCGGGCGCGGGTCTGCCGTGCGGCACGGGCAGGTCGGTGACGCCGCCCCTCGGCAACACCCGTGGTTCTTGTGCCCGGACGGCCGCCGTGCCCTGTTCGGTGGCCGACGGCGCGGTGAGCCAAGGCCCCTCGTGCACGGGGAGTTCAAGGGTGGTGATGCGGCTCATGCGGCGGTCCTGCTCGCCGCGGGCGAGAAGGACGACGTCGGTGACGCTGGCCGACAGGTTGATGGCCGCGGAACCGCCCAGTTCGACGACGCGGGTACGGGCCGCCGCGGCGTCGGCGTGGACACCACCGAGTACCAGTACCCGGTGGCCTGACAGCGGCTTGTCCAAAGAGCCGACCGAGTCGCCGGGTTGGCGCGGCACGGGGACGGCTGTGCGGGGGGAGGGCGACGGCAGGACGGGCACTTCCGGGACCGGCGCCGTGGTGGATTCGAGCTCGGTGACCTGGACTTGAGCCGGAGCCGGAGCCGGAGCCGGAGCCGGAGCCGGAGCCGGAGCCGGAGCCGGAGCCGGAGCCGGAGCCGGAGCCGGAGCCGGAGCCGTCGCCGGTACCGCCGGCGCGATCGTCACGGCGGGCGCGGCCGTCGCCTCGTGCGCCGTTCCGGTCCGTACGTCGGCGAGCAGCCGCAGGAAGGTGTGCTCGTCGATGACCGGCACACGTTCGGCGAGTGCGCGTCGGGCCTTCGCCGAATCGGACGTCGGCTCGTTGGTGACCAGCACGCTGGTGTGCCGGCTCACGGAGGCCATCATGTTCAGCCCGGCGGCAACCGCACGCCCGACCAGCTCCGCCCGGGCGTGCGCGGTGTCCCCGGTGATCGCGACCTTCATCCCCTGCTGGAGCGGCCCGCCGGGAGCCAGCCGCCCCGGGTTGCGGTAGGCGCAGGGGGTCTTGGGCGGCTGAGGCGTGAACTGGGACTCCGCACGGGGCGGGCAGGCCACGAGTGGCAAGGGCAGATCGAGCTGAGCTGCCTGGCGCAGCGACGCCCGCAGGATCCCGGCCAGCACCCGGGTGTCGTCCAGCGCATCGTGTGCGTGCTGCTGGGGAACGCCGTAGTGAGCGGCGAGGGTGCCGAGTTTCATGTCTTCCGTGGGCGGATCCACCTGGCGGTTCAGGGCCAGCGTGCACAGGCGTTGCGACACCGGCAGCCACATTCGCGCGCGGGCGAACTCGTGGGCCAGGAAGTCGTAGTCGAACTGCGCGTTGTGGGCGACCAGAACCCGGTCCTGGAGCATCGCCCCGATCCGGCCGGCGACCTGGTCGAAGGTCGGCGCGCCCCGCAGCCGCTCGGCGGTCAGCCCATGCACATGCACCGGCCCCGGATCGCACCCCGGATTGAGCAGTGTCGAGAACTCCGCGGTCTGTTCGCCGTCCGGACCGATCGTCACTACGGCGACGGACAGCACCCGATCCCGCCGGGCCACGAGCCCTGAGGTTTCCACGTCGACCAACGCCCAGTCGCGGGCGTAGTCGTCCGTAGCAGGCACGTCGAAAGAGGCGGAGGCGAGACTCATGGCGCCAAGGATGATCCGACATACAGCCCTCCTTCAAGCCGTATGCCGATTTACCACCGTCTGGAACATCCTTACGGGGCCGCTGTGTTGGGCCCGCGGCCGAGAGAACGCACCAGCGGCGTGGTCCGGTCGTAGAGCTGGTCGCGGGGCGTCGTCAGGCCCCGGTGCGTCCACGGCGGCACCCCGTCCACCGGACCAGGGACGTATCCGTCCAAGACGCGTCCGCCCGCAGATCGCCGTCCTCATCGCCCGGGAAGCCGGGTGCGCGGCGTTTCGGCAGCCACGCCTTGCTCGTGCGCCGTTGAGGACGTGCTCCGGGTGCGGCGGTACCGGTTCGGACGCAGACTGGCCTGGTGAGGCGTACGCACGCGCAACGCAACGAGAGCACATCCGGTGCCGGACGGGCGGCCTCCCAGCCGCTGGCGCTCGCGGCGATGATGTTCGCGGTGGCGATGACGTTCATCGACCAGACGATCGTGTCGATCGCGGCGCCCGACATCGTCTCCGAACTCGGCCTGTCCGCCTCGGGCATGCAGTGGGTGGTCAACGCCTATCTGCTGTCCCTGGCCGCGTTCTTCGCCGTCGGCGGGCGCCTCGCCGACCTGTGGGGACCACGTCGGGTCGTCGTGGCAGGCACCCTGATCTTCGTCGTCTCCTCTGCGATGTGCGGCTGCGTACCCGACGGGGACCACGCGCTGACGTGGCTCGTCGCCTTCCGCGCGACCCAGGGACTCGGGGCGGCGCTGCTCTTCCCCGCCGCGCTCGCGGTCGTCGTGGCGGTGTTCCCGATCGAGCGGCGGGGGCGCGCCCTGGCCCTGTTCTTCGGCCTCACCGGTGCCCTCACCGCGGTGGGACCGCTGCTCGGCGGCTGGCTGACCACCTGGACCTGGCGGGCGATCTTCTGGGTCAACGTCCCTGTCGCCGTCGTCGCGCTGGTCCTCACCGCGCTCGCCCACATCTCCGACCGGCGACGCGACGAACCGCTGGACGTCAAGGGTGCTGTGCTGATCGCCGTCGGCATGGGCACGAGTGTGCTCGGTTTCCAGCAGGCGGCGGCCTGGGGCTGGGACAGCGCGGCGACGTGGGCCTGCATCGCCGGCGGCCTCGCGGTTCTGTACGTGTTCTGCCGCTACGAACTGCGCACCCGCCACCCCCTGATCAACCTGTCGGTCTTCCGCGACCGCGCCTTTACGGTGGACTCACTGGTGCTCTTCTTCGCCATGCTGGCGTTCGTCCCCGTGTTCTTCTTCGCCTCGGTCTACGCCCAGGTCTCCCTCAGCGCCTCGGCCAACCAGGCCGCCCTGTACCTGCTGTACTTCTTCGTGGGGTTCGCCATCGCCTCCCAGTGGGGCGGCCGCATCCTCGACAAGCGGGGCGCCCGCCCCACGTTGAAGATCGGCTGCGTGGTCGGAGCCGTCGGGTTCGCGCTGTGGGCCGGCAAACTGACCGACCTGTCCATGCACGACCAGTGGCCGTACGTCGCCCTCGCCGGCGCGGGAATCGGGTTCATCCTCGCCCCGGCCTCGACGGACGCCGTCAACCGGGCGATCGACGCCTCCTACGGCGAAGTCACCGGCATCACCCAGACCGTACGCAACTACGCGGCCAGCATCGGACTTGCCGTCTTCGGCACCGTGCTGGCGCACACCATGACGGACAACGTCGTGGACACCCTCCGGAAGCGCGGGGTACCGCCGGACCAGGTGGACTCCGTCGCCGAGGACGTGACGCAGTCGATCACGGGCCAGGCGGACGCCCGCACGCCCACCGGCGACGGCCCGGTCGCGACGACCATGCGCGATGCGATGTCCTCGATCCGCATGGACTTCGCCGAGGCCAACCAGTGGGTGTTCTACGGCATGGCCGTCGCACTCGGCATCGGCTACCTCTGCGCCCTGCGCCATCCCGGCGGTCAGGCGGCTGGGGCCGAGGAGACGCCCGCGCAGTCCCCCGTACATCATTGAGCACAACTTCCGCCCGGCCCGGCCACTTTGACGCCGACCTCAGTGAACAGGCGGAAGCACCGTCAGAGCGCAGCCGTCCAGTCGGCCACGGTCGTGACCTCCGCCTGCTGAGGAAACACCTTCTCCGTGAGGAGCCGGTGCACTTCCGCGTCGCTGTCGAGGCAGCCGTCGGCCAGGACGGTGAGGCCGAAGTCGAGGTCGGCCGCCTGCCGGAGGGTGGACAGAACGACGCCGCTCGTGGCGATGCCCGTCAGGACCAAGTGGCTGATGTCGCCGGCCCGCAGAACCACATCGAGGTCGCTGCCGGAGAAGGCGCTGACGCGCCGTTTGGTGACGACGACCTCGCCCGGCCCGGGGGCCACGTCCGGATGGACACGGGTGGCCAGTTCCTCGCCACCAGCGCCCGCACCGCCCGCCGCCGAGGCGCCGGCGAGTCGACCGAACATCTTGTTCCGCGCGCTGATCTCCGGATACCCGGGACGGAACCCGACCACGACGTAGATCACGGGAACGCCGGCCGCGCGGGCGGCGTCGACCGCCTTCCGCAGGCGTGGCAGGTAGTCGGGATCGGGGTGGCGATCGACGACCACCTGTTGGACATCCATGACGAGAAGCGCCTGCTGGGTCATCGCTGTGCTTTCCCGCGGCGCGCCGCGCAATAAGTCATCAGTTGATTACTTGAAAACGTAAGCCTGCTCCGGGATCTTGTCAACGAGCGATTACTTGAGGGAAGAGGTCTCCGATGGCGACGAGAGCAACCGGCACATCGCCGGACGACGAGGCTGACGGACGCTCTGCCGAGCCGGCTGCCGGGCAGCGTCGGCGGCGGGACGCGGCAGCCACGCGGCAGGCGCTGCTCCAGGCCGCGCGAAGCCGGTTCATCCGCCTTGGGTACGAACGCACGACACTGCGCGACGTCGCCGCGGACGCGGAGGTCAACCTCGCCCTCATCAAGCGGTACTTCGGTTCCAAGGAGGGTCTCTTCAAGGCGTCGCTGGCGTCGGCGCCCCGGTTCCTCGGACGCGACGGCGACTTCCCCCAGGACCGGGCCACGCTCGCCGAGGCACTCAGCCTTCAACTGGCGGCCGGCGCCTGGCCGGACTTCGGCGAGCACCCCGTACTGATGCTGCTGCGCAACACCGGCGACGAGCAGGTGGACGAACTGCGCAGGCAGGCCCTGCAGGAGTTCAGCCGTCAAGTGCTCGAAGCCTCGGGTGCGCCGGTGCCGCACAACGACGACGAACACCCGGCGCACGACGGCGAACACTCGGCGCACAACGGCGAACGCCTGCCGTACAACCACGACGAACGCCTGCTGAGAGCGGAACTGCTGGTCGCACTCGGCGTCGGCGTCGCCGTCGTACGCTCCGCCGTGGGCCTGCAACCCTTGCGTGACGCGACATCGGACGAGCTCCTCGGTCCGCTCCGCGACGTCGTCGACGGCCTGCTCGCGCCCCGCACGGATTGATCCCGCCCTGACGTCGCTGGAGAGCCGGTGTCAGTGGTCGGCCGGCGCGGGCGAGATCTGCTGCATGAGGCTGATCATGTCCGGGGCGACCCACTCCTCGGCGATCTTGTCGCGTTCGATGCGGTAGAGCTCGACGCTCCGGAAGCTGACCTCTCGGCCCGTCGCCGGGATCCCTTGGAAGGTGCCCCGGTGCGTTCCACGGAAGTGGACCCGTACGGCCACCTTGTCGTCGGCGGCGAACATGTCCTCGACGCTGATCCGCAGGTCCGGGAAGGCCTCCCACATGGCCTGAGCCCCCAGCCGCCAGATCTCCGGACCGTGCAGCGGGTCGGGCACCCCGGGGACGTTGGCGATGAAGTTCTCCGTCAGCATCTCGACACACGCGTCCAGATCGCCGCGCTCCAGCGTCTTGTAGGCCGTGTGCAGCAGGGCCAGGTTCTTGTCGGTGGTGGTGTTGGTCTCGGCCATCTCGGTGTCCTTTCCAGGGGATCGCCCCGACGAGCGCGGTGATCACTCCGATCCGTATGGCTCTCAGTAGAAACCCTGCCGTTGCGTCAAGGTCAAGAAAGGCCCGAGGCTCAGCGAAAACGGCTTCGCGGAAGGCTGATCGACGCCGGTAGCATCCGCGCGTGCAACGCATCCTCGTCGCCGGCATCACCGGAGCCGGAAAAACCACCATGGCGCAAGCCCTGGCTGCCCGGCTCCAGTTGCCGTTCCACGAGATGGACTCGCTCGTGTTCACCGGCCCCGGCTGGGCGGTCGACCCCGACTTTCACCGACAGGTCGCGAAGATCGCAGCCACCCCCGCCTGGATCTTCGACTCCTTCGGCTACCCGGAGGTCCGCGACCTGCTGTGGACCAACGCCGACACCGTGATCTGGCTCGACTACCCCAGGGCCCTCGTCATGCCGCGCGTACTGCGCAGATCCCTGCGGCGGACCCTGCTGCGTGAACGGGTCTTCGGCGGCAACGTGGAGACGCTGTCCTCCTGGTTCAGCGGCGACCATCCCGCGTGGTCGTCCTGGACCCAGCACGCGGCCCGCCGCGCCGAGATCGACCGCCGCACGACCGACCCACGCTTCGCGCCCCTGAACGTCATCCACCTGCGTTCCCCGCGAGAGGCGACCGCGTGGCTGGGCGGTCGGCCTCACCCCACCGCCGACTGACACCTCCACGGCGGTGGTCGTGGCTATGCGGGATGGTTGTGACGGGCGAGCGTTTCGTTCAGTGCGGCGAGGCCGTCCGCGTAGATGCCGTGGAACAGAGTGATGGCTTCGTCGTCGCTGACGCCGTCCGGTGTGAAGGTGCCGGACCACTCCACGCGGGCCGTGCCCTGCCCGGGTATCTCGTGCACCGTGAGGGTGGAGAGGTAGCCGGTGACGGGGAAGGGCGCCTGGAGGATGGAGTAGCTGTAGGTGCGGGCCTTGTCGTCGAAGGCTTCGAGGCGCTCGACGATCACGCCTCCGTCCTCGTTGCGGAGACTGCGGACACGTCCGCCGTCGCTGAGTTCGCCGGCGGGGATGTACGGGAGCCAGTCGGGCAGTGAGTCGAAGCCGCCGATGAGCTGCCAGACGCGGTCGGGCGAGGCGGGGATGTCGAGGGATGCGGCGGTCCTGACCACGGGATCCTCCAGGGGCGTGCGGGGTGTGTATGGGTACGAGGTGACGGGTCAGGCCGCGGCGGGTACGGGAGCGTCCTGCGCTGTCAGCCGCTCCTCGCGCAGATCGGTCCAGAAGGCGGCCGGGATCGTCTCGCCGAGAGCGGCGACGTCCTCGGCGATGCGGCTGGGCTTGGTGGCCCCGGGGATCACGGCCGCCGTCGCCGGGTGGGCGAGGGAGAACTGCAGCGCGGCGGACTTGATGCCGACCCCGTGCCGCTCGGCGAGTGCCTTGATCCGCTCGACCTTGTCGATGATGTGCGCGGGCGCCTGCTGGTACTCGAAGTGCGTTCCTCCGGCGAGGATGCCCGAGCTGTAGGGGCCGCCGACCACGATGTCGACGTCCTGGGCGGCAGCGGCAGGCAGCAGCCGCTGCAGGGCCCGGTCGTGGTCGAGGAGGGTGTAGCGGCCCGCGAGGAGGAAGGCGTCGGGCTTCGGCTCGTCCAGGTCGAGGGTGAGCTCCAGGGGCTCCACGCGGTTCACGCCCAGGCCCCAGCCCTTGATGACGCCCTCCTCGCGCAGCTTCTGCAGGACGCGGAACGCGCCGGTGCGGGCGCTCTCGTAGGCGGCCAGCCACTCGTCCCCGTAGAAGTCCTGGGCGACGTCGTGCACCCACACGATGTCGAGGCGGTCCGTCCGCAGGCGCTTGAGGCTGTCCTCGATGGAGCGGAGGGTGGCGTCGGCCGTGTAGTCGTTGACCATCTTGTTCGGGCGGCCGTGTTCGAAGAGGCCGCCCTTCTCGCCGAGGTCGCGTACGGCCGGGTCCTCGATCTCGTCGAAGATGACGCGGCCGACCTTCGTGCTGAGGACGAACTCGTCGCGCGGGTGCTGCGCCAGTACTTCGCCGAGCCGGATCTCGGAGAGGCCGGCGCCGTAGAAGGGCGCGGTGTCGAAGTAGCGGATGCCCTGGTCCCAGGCGGCTTCGACGGTGGCCGCGGCCTCCTCGTCAGGGATGGCGCGGAACATGTTGCCGAGCGGTGCGGTGCCGAAGCCGAGGGCGCCGGGCAGGAGGGGCTTGATGCTCATGGGGGGATCCTTGCGATAGCGAGGGTGATACCGGTTGATGCGGATTCGTCACTGAATATGCGATCCGTCGACTTTGCGTGTTCGAGGTTAGGATCCATGGATGAGACTGTCCAAGACTTGCTTGGACGTACTTGAGTCCTCCGAGGTCCTACATGCTTGACCTGCGTCAACTCCGCTACTTCGTCGCCGTCGCCGAGGCCGAACACGTCGGCCGTGCCGCCGAGCAGCTGCACATCTCCCAGTCGCCTCTCAGCAGGCAGATCGCCCAGCTGGAGAAGAACCTGGGCCTGACCCTTTTCGAACGCAGCCAACAGCGCATCCGGCTCACCTCCGACGGCCGCGTCTTCCTGACCGAGGCGCACGCCCTGCTCCGCCACGCGGACCGGCTGGAGAACCTCGGCCGGCGGCTCGGCCGTGGCGAGGAGGGCGGCCTGTGCATCGGCTACGTGGCCGACGCCATGCACACCGGCATCCTGCCCACCGCCCTGCGCACACTGCGCGATCAACGCCCGGGCATTCACGTCGCGCTGTACGACCAGGAGTCGGCCGAGCAGTTCGAGGGCCTGCGTCAGCGCAGCCTGGACATCGCTCTGGTGCGCACGCCGCCTCCCGAGGACGACCCGGACCTGCGTACGGTCCCGTTGCTGCGGGATCCCTTGCTGCTCGCGCTGCCCGCGGAGCATCGCCTCGCGGGGCAGGAGGAGTTGACCCCCGAGGACCTCGACGGGCAGCCGTGGATCGCGGTGGGCGACTCACACGACCCGGCCTGGCGCGACACGTTCGTCGCGTCGTGCGTGGCCTCCGGCTTCACGCCGGACATCCGTCTCGACGCGGCCGATCCACTCACCGCACTGGGCCTGGTCGCTTCCGGTCTCGGTCTCGCGCTCATCCAGAAGAGCATGATGCGCGGCACGACCGACGGCGTCGCGGTACGCGAACTGCCCTGGCACGGAGGGTCTGTTCAACTGTGGGCGGCCTGGCACCGGGTCGATCTCCGCCCCGTGGTGGCCTCGTTCCGCGAAACGGTCCTCGCGGGCCGGGGGGCCGCCTGAGCGAGGGCGTACGTACGGGGTGACTCGGAGCGTGGCCGGTTCATCCCCCGCTCTGTGCAACTCGGTGACTGATGTGGCCGAGGAGTCACCTGTGGAGCAATTGTTTACGTCGTGTAAAGGCGCATGTCGACCTCGCCCCATGCCCGTTCGGACGTGAACGGCAAGACCTCATTCCGGACAACTGTCTGTTCGGGCCATGACACTGACGACCTTTCAGTGTGAAGATCTTCACGCCGCGCGGCACTCATCGCACGTTCTCCCCGGATGGCCGACACCGCCATCCGGTCTTCCCACACGGCTGCCATCGAGCGGCCGGAAGGAGCAGGAGTGCCGAGATCCTTACGCCCCCGCAGGCCCCGACTGTCTCGTAGTCCCCGGCGCGCCACAGGAGGTGCGCTGGTCGTCGTGACCGCCCTCATCGCCGCCGCGGCCGCACCGGCGACCGGAGCGTCCGCCCAGCCGAGCCAGGTCCCGGTGGCCCAGGCCCGGATCGCCGCGGAGCCCAGGGCGGGCGCGGCTCCCGTCCCGCTGACCCCCTCCCAGCGTGCCGGCCTTCTGAAGTCCGCGGCGAATTCCGCCAAAGTCACCGCCGGCGCCCTGAAGCTGGACGCCAAGGAGAAGTTGCTGCCGAAGGACGTCATCAAGGACGCCGACGGCACCGTCCACACCCGCTACGAGCGCACCTTCGCCGGACTGCCCGTCCTCGGCGGTGACTTGGTGGTCCATCAGCGCGCCACCGGCCGGACCGTCACCAGGGCGACCGACGCCCCGGTGTCCGTATCGACGACCGACGCCACGGTCGCCGCCTCGACGGCGAAGAAGTCGGCGCTCGCCGCCGCCAAGGCCGACGGCACCGGGCAGGTGAAGGCGGACGGAACACCGCGACTGGTCGTGTGGGCGGCCGACGGCGCGCCCGCCCTCGCCTGGGAGTCAGTGGTCACCGGCGTCGAGGACGACGGCTCTCCGCGCGAGGTGCATGTCGTCACCGACGCGAAGAGCGGCAAGAAGCTGCGGGAGTTCGAGACCGTCCACCCCGGTGTGGGCAAAGGCCAGTTCAGCGGTGAGGTCGACCTCGGCAGCACACGTAACGGAGACGTCTTCGAACTGACCGACACACAGCGCGGCGGTCACAAGACGTACGACCTGGGCGGCGCCACGAGTGGCACCGGCACGCTCTTCACGGGCGCCGACGACATCTGGGGCGACGGCGACCCCGCCAACCGCGAGACCGCCGCCGCGGACGCCGCGTACGGCGCGCAGAAGACCTGGGACTTCTACCACGACCAGTTCGGCCGCAACGGCATAGCCAACGACGGTGTCGGCGCGTCCTCCCGGGTCCACTACGGGAACAACGTTGTCAACGCCTACTGGGACGACGACTGCTTCTGCATGCTCTACGGAGACGGC
This sequence comes from Streptomyces umbrinus, assembly GCF_030817415.1. Classification (NCBI taxonomy): domain Bacteria; kingdom Bacillati; phylum Actinomycetota; class Actinomycetes; order Kitasatosporales; family Streptomycetaceae; genus Streptomyces; species Streptomyces umbrinus. The sequence continues at coordinate 10,891,330 of NZ_JAUSZI010000002.1, forward strand.
AAGGACAACGCGAACCCGCTGACCGCGCTCGACGTCGCCGCCCATGAGATGACCCACGGCGTCACCAGCGCCACGGCGGACCTTTACTACTACAACGGCGAGTCCGGCGGTCTGAACGAGGGCAGCAGCGACATCATGGCCGCCGCCGTGGAGTTCTTCACGAACAACCCGAACGACGTGCCCGACTACGAGGTCGGCGAGCGGATCGACATCAACGGCGACGGCACACCGCTGCGTTACATGGACCAGCCCTCCAAGGACGGCCTGTCCCAGGACTTCTGGTCGACCGAGACCGAAGGGCTCGACCCGCACTTCTCCTCCGGCGTGGCGAACCACTTCTTCTACCTCCTCGCCGAGGGCAGCGGACAGAAGACCGTCAACGGCGTCGGCTACGACAGCCCGACCCACGACGGCGAGCCGGTCCCCGGCCTGGGCCTGCACAACGCCACGAACGTCTGGTACCGGGCGCTGACCACGTACATGACGTCCACCACCGACTACGCGGGCGCCCGCGTCGCGACCCTCCAGGCCGCCGCCGACCTGTTCGGCCGGTCCAGCGAGGCGTACGAGGCCGTCGGCAACACCTGGGCGGCGGTGAACGTCGGCCCGCGCTTCGTCAACCACGTCGCGCTGACGGCGCCCGCCGACCAGGAATCGGCGACCGGCCAGCCCGCCACGCTGAGGATCACGGCGGACACCAGCCGTCCGGGCGGCCTCACCTACGAGGCCACCGGCCTGCCCGACGGCCTGGCCATCGACCACGAGACCGGTCTGATCTCCGGAATCCCGGCAGAAACGGGGGAGTTCACCCCGACCGTTACGGTGAGCGCCGCGGACGGATCCGGAGCCGAGGCGGGCTTCGCCTGGAACGTCATCGCCTCCGGCGGCGACTTCTTCGTCAACCCGGGCAATGTGCGGATCCCCGACGCGGGCGATCCGGTCGAGTCCCCGCTCATCGTGACCGGCCGCACCGGCAACGCACCGAGCACCCTCCAGGTCTCGGTGGACATCGTCCACACCTACCGCGGCGACCTGGTGATCGATCTGGTCGGCCCCGGCGGCACGACGTACCGGCTGAAGGACGTCTCCGACGACGACGGCGACGATGTACACACGACGTACGCCGTCGACGCCTCCGCCGAACCGGCCGACGGCACCTGGAAGCTCCGCGTCCAGGACCGCTACTCGGTCGACACGGGTTACATCGACAGCTGGAAGCTGGCCTTCTGATCCACGCTCCCGGGTCTGTGGTGCCGGCGGGCACCGCAGACCCGGGGACGGGTGTGGCGGCGCGCGGGCCTTACGGCCGGAGACGGCCTACCCCCGTCGGGCGCCGCCGGGGACAATGAGGCGTTGGCCGGCTTCCACCGGGCCTCGTCGGTCACACCGTGGCCGCGAGCCATCACGTGTCCCCGATGGGATGTCGGGGGCACGGACGCGCCCTTCGTAGCCGCGCACGCACCGGTATCACGGCACCAGCATCACGGCACGGAAGCACGGCACGCCCGGCGACCGGTCGGGCGGGCTTGTACCTGACCGACCGTCTTCGGGGAGATTCGGGTGATGAGAGCACGCGGTACCACCATCAGACGTTCCCGGCTCGCCGCCTCGGTGTTGAGCCTGCTCGTCGTGGCCGCCCTGGCGGTGTCCGGCACCAACGCGACCGCGGCGCCCACGGCCGCCGCCACACCGTCCGCCGCCTCGCTGTCCGGCGCGGCATCGGCCGTCGAATCCCTGGGGATCGCCGGGACGAGCTGGGCCGTGGACGAGCGGACCGGGAAGCTGCGGGTGCTCGCCGACTCCACGGTCGGGGAAGCGGACTTGGCCGCTGTCCGTCGGACCGCCGGCGGTTTCGCCGGTGCCACGACCGTGGAACGGGTCGATGGCCGGCTGCGCACCCTCCTGTCGGGCGGTGACGCCATCTACACCTCCAGCTGGCGCTGCTCGGTGGGGGTCAACGTGCAGAGCGGCTCCACCTACTACTTCGTCACCGCGGGCCACTGCACCGACGGCCTGCCCACCTGGTACACCAGTTCCGGCCTCACCACGATGGTCGGCCCCACCACCGGCACGAGCTTCCCCGGCAACGACTTCGGCGTCGTCCGGTACTCCAACCCGGCCGTGCCGCACCCCGGCACCATCGGAACCGTCGACGTCACAGGAACCGCGACCGCCTACGTCGGCCAGAGCGTCTGTCGTCGGGGATCGACCACCGGTGTCCGCTGCGGCAGGGTCACCGCGCTCAACGCGACCGTCAACTACGGGAGCGGAGACGTCGTCTACGGGCTGATCCAGACCAACATCTGCGCCGAGCCCGGTGACAGCGGCGGTCCGCTCTACGCGGGCGACAAGGTCATCGGCATTCTCTCCGGCGGCTCAGGCAACTGCACCTCGGGAGGGACCACCTACTACCAGCCGATCCAGGAAGTGCTGAGCGCCTACGGCCTGTCCGTCTACTGACGAGGCGCCGGACGCGCTTCGCAGCACCCACCGGGGCAGCCACCGGAGCAGGTGGAGAGCCAGGTATGTCAAACGGCCTTGGGCGGGCGGAAGACCAGCCCAAGGCCGTTTCTCCATGACCGCTTCGTCAACTGCTGCACACCTCTAGACATCCGATCTATTCCCCGGCGACGATGATCGCGCCCTCGACAGGTGTCGATGCGGCTGCGACCTCCTCTGCGATAGAGCCGATGAATGGGCCGGGAGACCTCACCGTGATCAATGAATCCCAACCGCAGCGACGAAGCGTCCTCAAGTTCGGCGGAGCCTTCGCCCTTGCGCCCCTGATCACTCAGATGACCGGCGGAACCCCCGCGGGACAGGCCGTCGCCGCGGGGACCGGCGCGCCGGCTGGTGTCCAGTGGCCGACCCTGTCGCGCAAGGCGCTGAAGTACTCCGTACCCGCCCTGGACTGGCAGTCGCAGGCCCTGCCGATCGGCAACGGCCGACTCGGCGCCATGCTCTTCGCCGATCCCTACGAGGAGCACATCCAGTTCAACGAACAGAGCCTGTGGGGCGGGGTCAACAACTACGACAACGCGCTCGCCGGCAAGCCGGACAGCGACTTCGACACCGGCATGACCGGCTTCGGCTCGTACCGGAACTTCGGCGACGTCGTCGTCACCTTCGCTCCCCGTGCGAGACCGAAGATCACGGCCCCGGGCGGACCGTACAGCAGCTCCTCGTCGGAGGGTGTCGACAAGTCGTACGACGGTGAGTCGAGCACCAAGTGGTGCATCGATGGGCCCGGTTCGAAGGTGCAGTGGCAGGTCGAGCTCCCCGAACCCGTCGAGGTCGCGTCCTACCGTCTGACGAGTGCCAACGACGTGCCGGAGCGCGATCCGCAGGAGTGGAAGCTCTCCGGTTCCGCCGACGGCACCACCTGGACCACGGTGGACAGCCGCACGCTGGAGGCGCCCTTCGAGAGCCGCTTCCAGACGAAGGAGTTCACCTGTGCCGACACCGCGGCCTACCGCTTCTACCGGTTCGACTTCGTCCCCAAGTCAGGCGTCAGCCACTTCCAGTTGAGCGAGATCGGCCTGTCCGGCGTCGACCTCGGCGGGAGCGGCTCGATCTATCTGTCGTCACCGAGCGGGCACTCCAAGGGTGCCGGTTCCGGTTCCAGTTCCGGGGCCAAGTCCCGTGGCACGGACATCTCCAGATCGGTGGACGGCGATCCGGCCACGGTCTGGCGGGTCGACGCCGACGCGCCGACGGTCGTATGGCAGGCCGAACTGCCCCGCGCGGTCGCCGTCACCTCGTACGCGCTGACGGCCGCCCCGGACCGTCCGCGGGACGACCCCCGGCGCTGGGTACTGGAGGCGTCGCAGGACGGGCGTGCCTGGACGACCCTCGACACGCAGAACCCCGGAGCACCGTTCGCCGACCGAGGGAAGACCCGGACCTTCCGGATCGCCAACACCACGGCCTACCGCGCGTATCGGCTCACTCTGACCCCCGGTGCGTCCTCCAACGGCTTCCAGATCGCGGAGATCGCGCTGGAGGGCGTGGGCTTCGACACGCGTACGCAGCGGTCGGTCGTCGACTACCAGCGCAGCCTCGACTTCGTGGACGGTGTCCACGTCACCCGTTTCGGCGCGCCGGGACGGCGCGTCCTGCGCGAGGCCTTCGCCAGCCGGTCCGCGGACGTCATGGTCTTCCGGTACACGTCCGACGAAGCCCGGGAACTCTCCGGAGCGATCTCGCTGACGTCCGGACAGGACGAGGCCCCGACGACCGTCGACGCCGGCGCCGGGCGGATCGCCTTCAGCGGTGTCATGGGCAACGGACTCAAGCACACATGCACCGTCCGGGCCGTGCACACCGACGGCGACCTCAGCGCCGACGGGTCGGTGCTCCGGTTCAGCGGCTGTACGACCCTGACCCTGTTCCTCGACGCCCGCACCGACTACAAGCTCGACGCCGCCGCCGGGTGGCGCGGGGCCGATCCGGCACCGGTCGTCGCCAGGACGCTCGCCAAGGCGACCTCCCGGTCCTACAAGAAGCTGCGCGACGAGCACACCGCCGAGACACGCGCCCTCATGAACCGGGTCTCGGTCGCCTGGGGTATCTCCGGCGACGCCGTCGTCGCCCTGCCGACCGACGCCCGGCTCGCGCGTTACGCGGCGGGCGGCGAGGACCCGACACTCGAGCAGGCCATGTTCGACTACGGCCGCTACCTGCTGATCAGCTCCTCCCGCCCGAACGGCCTGCCCGCCAACCTCCAGGGCCTCTGGAACGACAGCAACCAGCCGGCGTGGGCCTCGGACTACCACACCAACATCAACATCCAGATGAACTACTGGGGAGCCGAGACGACGAACCTCCCCGAGAGCCATGAGGCGCTCGTCCGGTTCATCGAGCAGGTGGCGGTGCCCAGCCGCGTGGCGACGCGCAACGCCTTCGGCAAGGACACGCGTGGCTGGACCGCTCGCACCAGCCAGAGCATCTTCGGCGGCAACTCGTGGGAGTGGAACACCGTCGCGAGTGCCTGGTACGCCCAACACCTGTACGAGCACTGGGCGTTCACCCAGGACCTGGGCTACCTCCGTACCGTCGCCCACCCGATGATCAAGGAGATCTGCGAGTTCTGGGAGGACCATCTCAAGGAGCGCGAGGACGGACTCCTCGTCGCACCGAACGGCTGGTCCCCCGAGCACGGGCCGCGCGAGGACGGCGTCATGTACGACCAGCAGATCATCTGGGACCTGTTCCAGAACTACCTGGACTGCGAGGCGGCGCTGAAGGCGGACCCCGCCTACCGGGCCAAGGTCACGGACATGCAAGCACGCCTCGCGCCGAACAAGATCGGCAAGTGGGGTCAACTCCAGGAGTGGCAGGAGGACTTGGACGACCCCACCGACATCCACCGCCACACTTCGCATCTCTTCGCGGTCTATCCGGGCCGCCAGATCACGCCGAAGACACCGGAGCTCGCGGCCGCCGCCCTCGTCTCGCTCAAGGCCCGTTGCGGCGAGAAGGAAGGCGTCCCGTTCACGGCCGGGACGGTGTCGGGCGACAGCCGCCGCTCGTGGACCTGGCCCTGGCGGGCGGCCCTCTTCGCGCGTCTCGGTGACGGGCACCGCGCCCAGATCATGCTGCGCGGACTGCTGACCTACAACACGTTGCCCAACATGTTCGGCAACCACCCGCCCTTCCAGATGGACGGCAACTTCGGCATCACGGGCGCCGTGGCGGAGATGCTCCTGCAGAGCCACGACGACGTCATCCACCTGCTGCCCGCCCTGCCGGACGGCTGGAAGGCCAAGGGGTCCTTCACCGGGCTCCGCGCCCGCGGCGGCTACGAGATCGACTGCGAGTGGCGGAACGGGAAGGTCACGTCCTACCGAATCGTGGCCGACCGGGCGCGGAACCGGGGGAACGTCACCGTGCGGGTGAACGGCGTCGACAAGAAGGTGACGCCCGTCAAGCCCTGACGAGGGCACCGGACCGCTGCCGCGGCGGCCAGGCCGACGGCGGGCGGCGGACGACCGTCCGCCGTCCGCCGCCCGCCGTCGGTCACGGGCTCATCGGCCCGGCCAGCGCGTCGAGGACCGGTCCTCCCGCCAGACCGAGTCCGACGGAGATGACCGTGGCCGCGTACGCGACGACGCGTGCCGTGCGGTCCCCCTCGGCGGGACCAGGCGAATCGCCGCGGGAGACCGCGGGCACGATCCAGCGCAGGTAATAGAAGAGGGACGCCACGGTGTTGACGGCGGCGAGGACGGCGAGCCACGCGTAGCCACCGTCGAACACGGCACTGAACGCCTGGAGCTTGCCGAGGAAGACCGCGGTGGGCGGGGTCCCGACGAGGCCCAGCAGACAGACGACCAGGCTCGCCGCCAGGAGCGGGCGGTCCTTCGCGAGCCCCCGGTAGTCGTCCAGCGTGTGGGCCCGGGGGAGGGCGCAGACGACCGCGAACGCCCCGAGGTTGGTGACCGTGTAGGCCGCGAGGTAGTACAGGAACGCCTGCTGTGCGAGATCCGAGCGGTCCACCACGGCCACCGGCAGGAGCAGGTAACCGACCTGACTGATCGTCGAGTAGGCGAGCAGCCGCTTCACGTCCTGCTGGAAGAACGCGCCGAGGTTGCCCAGCGTCATCGACACGGCGGCGAGTACGGCGATCAGTGCCGACCACGGCAGCGGGCTGCCCGCGAAGACCGCGCCACCGACACGGAAGAGCGCGGCGAGCGCCCCGATCTTGGGCAGCGTGGTGAGCAGCGCGGCGACCGGCGCACTGCTGCCCTGCACGGCGTCCGGCACCCAGAAGTGCGCCGGCACGCCACCCGCCTTGAACAGCACACCCGCCAGCAGCCCGATCGCGCCGACGGCGACCAGCGGCTCCGGGGCGTCGCGCAGCGCGTCACCCAGCATCGGATACAAGGTCGCGCGCCCGGCCGCGTAGAGGACGGTGACACCGGCCAGCAGGAGTACGCCAAGCAGGGCGCCGACCACGTAGTACTTGAGGGCGGCCTCGGTTCCCGGCCCGTCCTTGCGGAACCCGGCGAGCGTGTACGCGGGGATGCTGGCCAGGAGATAGGCGGCGGCGAACAGCAGCAGGTCCTGGGTCCCGGCCATCATCAGGGCGCCCAGGGCGGCGAGTTGCACCAGGACGTAGAACTCGCTCTCCCGGGGATCGCCTCGCAGGGGGCGGAAGGAGACACCGAGGACGAGGAGCGTGCCGCCGAGCACGACGATCCGGGACGCGGCGGTCACGGGATCGACGGCGAAGGCCTCGCCGAAAGCCGTCGTGGCTGGCTCGGCGGCGGCCACCGACGCCGCGACGATCCCCGCCACGCACGCGACGACCGCCAGTAGTCCGACGGCCCACTGCCGGGCGCGCGGCAGCCAGGAGCCGAGCAGCAACCCCAGTACGGCCGAGGCCGCCAGCAGCACTTCGGGCAGCAGGTCGAGCGGGTTCTCGTTCATCTCGGTCATCGGGCGAGCAACTCCAGGACCGAGCGGGAGGCCGGCTCGACGACATCCAGCAGGAAGCGCGGTGCCAGGCCGAGGACGACGGCCAAGGCGAGCAGCGGAACGACGGCGAGGCTCTCGTGCCCCCGCATGTCGGGGAAGGCTCGCGGTGTGCCGGGCGCGTCGGGCAGCCGCAACGGCCCCGTGAACACCTGGCGCAGCGCCCGCAGGAACAGCCCGGCCGTGAGGAGGATGCCGAGCACGGAGAGAGCTGTGGCCAGCGGCTGTGGCCCGAGACTGCCCGTGAAGATCTGGAACTCGGCGATGAAGCCGGAGAAGCCCGGAAGCCCGAGCGAGGCGAAGGCCGCGACGCCCGTCATGGCGGCGAACGCGGGCGCCACGGCGGCGAGTCCGGAGTAGGCGCCCATGTCGTAGGTGCGTCCGCGTTCGTGGAGCACCCCCGCGAGGAGGAACAGCGCGCCGGTCAGCAGCCCGTGGCTCACCATCTGGGTCACGGCTCCGGTGACGGCGAGGGAGCGCGCCTGCTCGGAGCTGTCCGCCGTCGCGGCGGCCGCGCCGAGGGCCAGCACGATGTATCCCATGTGGTTCACGGAGGTGTACGCGACCATCCGCTTGAAGTCGGTCTCCGCGAGCGCGACCAGCGCCCCGTGGAGGACCGAGACCACACCGATGACGACCAGCACGAGGGCGTACCGCCGCCAGGCCTCGGGGAGGATCGGCATGGCGATGCGTACGAATCCGTACGTGCCCATCTTCAGAAGCACCCCGGCCAGGATCGCCGAACCGGCCGCGGGCGCCTCGACATGGGCCGGCGGCAGCCAGGTGTGGAACGGCACGGTCGGGGTCTTCACCGCCAGACCGACCACGACGGCCAGCAGCACCAGGGCCCCGTAGACGGACCGCCCGGCGAGCGGGTTCTGCTCGGTCAGCTCGACGATGTCGAAGGTGTGCGGCGACGCGGCGAGGTACAGGCCGATGAAGCCGAGCAGCAGGGCGAGCGACCCGATGAACGTGTAGAGGAAGAACTTCAGCGCGGCACGGGCGGCCTGCCGGTGGCCCCAACCGGCGATGACGAAGTACATCGCCACGATGGACAGGTCGAAGAAGACGAAGAAGAGGATCAGGTCGAGGGCGACGAAGAGCCCGAGGCAGGTCGTCTGGAGGAAGAGGAACAGCGCCGCGAACTCACGGATCCGGCGGTTCTCGCGCAGCGAGTAGAGGGCGCAGGCGAGGAACAGCAGACAAGTCAGGGCGAGAAGCGGCAGCGACAGGCCGTCGACGCCGACGTGGTAACTGACCCCCGCGCCCGGAATCCAGCGGGCGCGTTCCTCGAACTGCATCCCCCCGCCCGGCTCGTACCCTGCCCACACCACGATGACCAGGGCCAGTTCGACGGCGGACGCCGTCACCCAGACCGAGCGGAACACGGCCGGTGCCGTACGGCGGGGCAGCGCGAACAACAGCAGCGCGACGGCCGTGGGCGCGAAGACGAGGGCGGTCAGCAAGCGGATCACCTCACGAGGACGAGGACGACGGCGAGGACGGTGAAGGCGGCGACCGCCTGGGCGAGGTACTGGTGCAGTTGTCCGGTCTGCGGGCGGCGGGCCCAGCGGCCGAGGGCACGGGTTCCGGCGGCGACCGCGCCGACCGTGCCGTCGACGGAACGTTCCACGACGTCGTCCGTCCAGCGGGCGAGCCGGACGGCAGCCGAGGCCGAGCCGTCGACGGCACGGTCCAGCACCTTGTCGTCGAACGCCGCGGCGGCGCGCGCCAGTCGCATCGTGGGCGCGACCAGCAGGACATGGGCCGCGCGTTCGAGGCCCAGCCAGTCGGCGAACCCCGACTTCACCCGTGCGGCCAAGGGCAGCGGGCGCGCGCCCCAGCCCCAGGCGACCGCGGCGGCCAGGAGAGCCAGACCGGCGGAGAGCGCGAACTCCCAGACATGCGGGGAGGGTTGACCCGACGCGGCGAGGACACGGTCCACGCTGTCGAGCATCGGAGGGAAGGCCGGCGCCACCAACGCCACGCACGCGAAGGCCAGCAGGACGAGAGGCCCCACGGCACCGGCCGGGATGCGGCCGGCGTCGGGGCGCGCCACCGCCGGACGCCACACGAACCACAACGCCTTGGCGCTGTAGACCGCCGACAGGAGGGCCCCGGCGAGCCCGGCCGCGTACAGCCAGGGACTGCGCTCCAGGGCACCGGCCAGCAGTACGTCCTTGGCGGCCCAGAGCGAGAGCGGCGGGAGTCCGGCCAGGGAGAGCGCGGCCACGGTGAAGGCCGTGCCGACCGTACGGTGATGGCGGGCCGCGCCGAGCAGCGCGGGCAGTTGTTGGGTGCCCAGCGCGGTCAGCCAGGCGCCCGCCGCGAGAAACAGCAGACTCTTCGCCGCCGCGTGAGCGACGAGCTGAAGCGTGCCGCCGGTCGTGGCGCCCGCCCCGGCCGCCAGGACCATGAAGCCGATCTGCGCACAACTCGACGCGGCCAGCAGCTGTTTGAGGTCGGTCTGCGCGACCGCGACCAGCCCGAGAAGGACGGCCGTGGCCGCACCCGTCCACACGACCACGTCGTCGCCCCAGCCGGAGGCGTCGAGCAGCGGTCCGGTCCGCAGCAGCAGGTACGCGCCCGCGACGACCATCGTCGCCGAGTGCAGCAGGGCCGAGACCGGACTCGGGCCCCGCATCGCCTTCGACAGCCAGAAACTGAAGGGGAGTTGGGCCGACTTGCCGAGGGCGGCGACGACCACGCCCGCGGTGATGAACGACAGCCACGGCTCCTCGGCCCGTGCGAGGCCGTCGAGCGAGAGTGACGAGTTCCGGCCGCTGCCGCTCGCGAGTGCCGCGCCCGCCGCCAGATAGAGGCCGAGGTCCGCGGTGCGGGTGGTGAGGAACGCGGTGTCGGCCGCACTCGTACGCTCCGGATCCCGCCACCAGTAGCCGATCAGCGCCCAAGAGGTGGCGCCCATGACCTCCCATCCCATCAGCAGGACCGGGAGAGTGGCGGCGGTGACCGTGACGAGCATGCTCCCGGCGAACAGCAGCATCAGCCCGAAGAACCGCGCCCGCGCCTCTCCAGAGCCGAACTCCGTAGCGCTGAAGAGGAGTACGACGAGGGTGACCGCGGTGACCGTGACCGCCAGCAGCCCCGAGAGGCCGTCCACCGTGAGTCGCATCGGCAGACCGTCGAGGAACGGTGCTCGCGCGCTCGGGTGCCGGAACGCCGTGGTGACGGCGAGCCCCAGCGCGGCGGCCGCGACCGCGAGCGCAATGCCCGGTGCCGCACGATCGGCCCGCCGCCCCACCGCAAGGAGCAGCACACCGGCGCCGAGGGGCAGGGCGACCAGCGCCCACAGCAGAGCGCTCACTCCTTCAACTCCGCGGCCATGTCGGTCATGTCGATCTCCCGCGACCGGAACAGGGCGGTGACGACGGCGAACCCGATCGCCATCTCCAGGGCCATCGCCGTGACCGCCACAACGATCAGGACCTGCCCCTCGGCCGCCGCCGGAGCGATGTAGTGCCACGCGGCCGCGGCGGCCAGGATGACCCCGCCGAGCATCAGCTCAAGACCCATCATCAGCATCACGATGGACTGCTGGGTGAGGGCACCGAACAGGCCGACGCTGAACAGCGCGGCGGCCAGCAGCAGAAACAGTTCCAGACTCATCGGCCGACACCACCCCGTACGGGGTCGTCCGCGCGCCGGGCCCGCAGATCGTCTCCGAACCGGTCGTACCGTCCCCGGCGGGTGGCCAGCACCACGGTGGCGACGATCGTCGCGAACAGGGCCATGCCCAGGGTCATCATGGTGAGCATCTGCGGGCCCATGAGGGACATGCCGAGGTCCATGGTCGGATCGGCGGGTGCCTTCCCCCGGCGGGCGGGCCAGGGCGCGAGCAGGATCCCGGCGGCCAGCAGCGCGAACACCAGGCCGCAGACGACGGCCGCGCCCTTCTTGTTGTGGATCATCGTCATCGGCATGAGCCCGGCCGGGTTCATCATGTACATCACCATGAAGACCGCCATGATGGCCATCTCGATCGTCATCATCAGCACGATGACGATGCCCAGGTAGTCCAGTCCCAGCAGGACGACCAGCCCGCCCACGCACAGCAGCGAAGCGAGCAGGGAGAACGTCGCCCGCGCCATGGAGTCGAAGCGGAACACCATCACTCCGCAGACCACCGCGAGGACGGCCAGTACCCAGAAGACCGCGACATCCATCGCCGTACGTCACCTCGCTTCCGTCAGGGAACTCACCGGTTCAGCACCACCACGGCCACGACCAGCGCCTGCACGATCGCCAGCGGGGTCAACACGACCCAGGCCAGCTCCAGATAGCGCTCAATGCGCACGGTCGGAATCGCGCGCCGGACCCCCACCAGGAAGGCCAGGACGGTGGCGGTCTTGAGTACGGTCCAGGCCCAGCCCGGCAGCAGCGGTCCGTGCCCGCCGCCCAGGAAGAGCGGCACACTGAACGCCGCGGCCACGACCAGCAACAGCCAGCGGCCGCCCAGGAACAGCACCCGGTCCGCGCCCGACAGCTCGCCGCCCGCGCCGCCCGCCACGTCACGACCGGCGGGCTGGTCGAACGGCCCCCAGAACGCCATCGCCATGGCACTCAGCAGATAGATCACGAAGGCCACCGGCATCCACACCACGAACCACAACCCGGCCTGGGCGTCCACGACTTCACCGACCCGGAGCGACTCGGCGCCCAGCGCGGCCGTGGTGATGGCCAGCATGTGCGGCAGCTCGTACGCCAGCCCCTGTGCGAGGAAGCGGTAGCCGCCGATGAGCGAGAGCGTCGAGTTCGGTCCCCAGCCCGCCAGCCAGACCGCCGCCCACGCCAGCGCCTCCATCGCGTTGAACCAGACGATCCCTTCCGGCAGATCGCTCACCGACCGGAAACCGAGCGGCAGTACGACCGCGGCCAGGACGGCGGCGACAGGAAGGAGACCGGCTCCGATGCGGGCCAGGGGCAGGTCCGACGCCCGGGTCCGACGAGGCTGCTGGACGAGATGCCGGAGGACCTGGCGACCGGGCTCCGCCGCGCGGACCGCCGTCTCTCGCAGCGATCCGGGCCGTCCGCGCCGGGCCCCGGCCGCGAGCACGGCGTCGAACCCGGCTGTCACCAGGGCCGCCCCGACCAGCAGAGCGGGCAGCACGAACACCGCCCACAGCGGAGTGCGCTCACCCATGGCTGTGGACCGTCCTGGGCGCCGGCACGTGAGTCGGCTCGTCGAGGTCCGGGTCCAGGCTCGCGACGATGATCCGCGCGCAGGCGAACTCCGTTCCTACGAGCAGCCGGGGCAGACTGTCCAGCAGCGCCCTCGACGGAGGCACCGGCGTGTCGAGCCGCCCGCGAGGTCCGACGACCTCGGCGGGGTCCAGCGCCTCGGTGACATCGCAGACCGCCGCACTCCGACCCACCGCGTCGAGCCACACGCGCATGCGGCTGTACGCGTCCCCGTCCGCGACCAGGGCCGGTCCTGTCACCCCACGCTGACGCGCCTGCTCGGCGGTCAGCGTTCCGAGCCCTGTCGTCAGCCACCGCAGCGTCCGCGAGCGCTCGGCCCGACGGATCAACGGGCGTACGAGGGAGGCGAGTTCGACGGCAGCGGCTCCGGCGAGGGCGCGATCCCGTACGTGTCGGGTGCGCGCGGCCATGTCGTCCCAACCGGCCACGGCGAAGAGCCTGCCCAGGCTGTCCAGGTGGGCCGCGCACAGCCGTCGCGCCGCGTCGCCCCGCGAGACGTGCTCGCCGCCGGCCGCGCGCAGCCACGGTTCGTCCCAGAAGGGCGGACGCGGGGACGGGGGAGTGGCCACCGGTTCGACGGTGACCTCCTGAACGATGTCGCCCTGGAGGGCCAGGCGCAGGATGAGCCCCGCGGGCCAGTCGGCGAGTACGGGTCCCAGGGGCACGTGCAGCACGTCGAGCCGCAGACCGTCGCGGTCATCGGCCCGGTCCGCCATAGGTAGTCCCTCGATAAGGCCCATGTCGTGGCCTGCGTGACCGTGATGCCCACCGTGCATGTCGTGCCCGCTGTGGTCCGAATGTGCAGCGGTGCCATCGTTCTGTTGGTGCTCGTGGTGCTCGTGGTGCTCGTGGTGCTCGTGGTGCTCGTGGTGAGCGTCGGGGGCGTGATCGGTCCCGTGTTCTCCGCGCACAAGGTCCGCCAGCCCGCTGGCCAGAGCGTCGGCGGCCCGCTCGGGATCAGTGACCCACACCCGGGCCTTGGGCGCCGGAATGCCGCGCCACAGACCAGCGAGCCAGTCGCTCTCCTCTCCCTCGCCCTGGCCTTCACGATCGCCGACGACGACGAGCAGATCGGCCTCCGCCGGTCCGCTCGCACACGGCCAGCCGCGAAGCGCCAACTCCGCTTCCACTGCGAGCCGTTGCCGCGTGGCGCCGGGGGAGACCGCGAGAAGGACGCCCGGCCGCGCCACGGCCGCCCGCACGAGTGCGCGTCTCAGCTCCACCGGAACGCCCCCTCGCGCCAGGCATACGCGACGCCCGCGAGCAGGATTCCCAGGAAGAGGAACATCTCGACGACCGCACTCGTGCCGACGGCCGAGACGACCTTCGTCCACGGATACATGAAGAGCATCTCCATGTCGAAGGCGAGGAAGACCATCGTGACGGGGTACCAGCGCACGTGGAACCGGGAGAGCGGGTGTTCCTGAGGTTCGAGGCCCCCGCTGAACGGGCCGGTGTGCACGGGCTCCCGGACCGCCCGCAGTACGACGGACAGGGCATGGAGGAGTACGACGGCCGCGACGATCAGTACGAGGAGTACGAGTACCGGTTGCCAGTCCGATGTCGCCACATGGGCTCCTTCCCGACGATCGCTCTCGGACGGTCACCACGGCAGGCAGCATGTCAGCAGCCAGGGGTGTAAGGAACGCACGACACCTGCCTCCGGTCAGTTCGCCGCGCGGAACGAGCGCAGCCGCAGGGAGTTGCCGACGACGAACACCGAGGAGAAGGCCATGGCCGCTCCGGCGATCATCGGATTGAGCAGACCGGCCGCGGCGAGCGGCAGGGCGGCCACGTTGTAGGCGAAGGCCCAGAAGAGGTTGGACCGGATGGTGCCGAGGGTGCGACGGGCGAGCCGGATGGCGTCGGCCGCGGCGCGCAGATCTCCCCGCACGAGCGTCAGGTCGCCGGCCTCGATCGCGGCGTCCGTGCCGGTGCCCATGGCCAGGCCCAGGTCGGCCTGGGCGAGGGCGGCCGCGTCGTTGACGCCGTCGCCGACCATCGCGACCGAACGGCCCTCGTTCTGAAGCCGCTTGACGACGTCGACCTTGTCCTGCGGCAGCACCTCCGCGATGACGTCCTCGGGCGCGATGCCGACCTCGCGGGCGACCGACTCGGCCACGGCCCGGTTGTCGCCGGTCAGCAGGATCGGCGTCAGGCCGAGCGCGCGCAGTCGTGTGATCGCCTCAGCGCTGGTCTCCTTCACGGCGTCGGCGATTTCGAGGACCGCCCGTGCCTCGCCGTCCCAGGCGATCGCGATGGCGGTGCGTCCCGCCGCCTCCGCCTCGGCCTTGGCCCGCGTCAGCTCCTCGGGCAGTTCCATGGCCCAGTCGGCGAGCAGCCGCTCACGGCCCACGAGAACGGCGTGGCCGTCGACGATGCCCTGCACACCGAGACCGGGTACGTTCGCGAAGTCCTCGGGGGTGGGCAGCGAACCCAGCTTCTCAAGCGCCCCGTCGGCGACCGCGCGGGCGATCGGGTGCTCGGAGGAGTGCTCCAACGCGCCTGCCAGGCGCAGGACTTCGGCCTCGTCGGTGCTGTCGGCGGTGTGCACGGCCAGCAGGGTCATACGGCCGGTGGTGACGGTGCCGGTCTTGTCGAGCACGATGGTGTCGACCTTGCGGGTGGACTCCAGGACCTCCGGGCCCTTGATGAGAATGCCGAGCTGGGCGCCGCGGCCGGTACCGACCATGAGCGCGGTCGGGGTGGCCAGACCGAGGGCGCACGGGCAGGCGATGATCAGTACGGCGACCGCGGCGGTGAAGGCGGCCGTCAGCCCGGACCCGTTGCCCAGCCAGAAACCGAGGGTGCCCAGCGCGAGCGCGATGACGACCGGCACGAACACGGCGGAGATGCGGTCCGCGAGGCGTTGCGCGGCGGCTTTCCCGTTCTGCGCGTCCTCCACCAGCCGGGCCATCCGGGCGAGTTGGGTGTCGGCGCCGACCCGGGTGGCCTCGACGACCAGCCGTCCGCCCGCGTTGATCGTGGCTCCGGTGACCGGGTCGCCCGTGGAGACCTCCACCGGCACGGACTCACCGGTGAGCATCGAGGCGTCAACTGCCGAGGAGCCCTCGACGACCGTCCCGTCCGTGGCGATCTTCTCGCCCGGGCGCACGAGGAAGCGGTCGCCGGCCTTCAACTCGGCGGTCGGGACCGTCTGTTCGCGGCCGTCGGGACGCAGCAGGGTGACGTCCTTCGCGCCCAGCTCCAGCAGTGCCTTGAGCGCCGCGCCCGCCTTCCGCTTGGAGCGGGCCTCGAAGTACCGGCCGGCCAGGATGAATGCGGTCACGCCCGCGGCCGCCTCCAGATAGATGTTCCCGGCGCCGTCGCCCCGGGCGATCGTCAGCTCGAAGGGGTGCGTCATGCCGGGCGTGCCCGCGGTGCCGAGGAACAAGGCCCACAGCGACCACAGGAACGCGGCCGAGGTGCCCACCGAGATCAGCGTGTCCATGGTGGCCGCGCCGTGCCGCGCGTTGGTGAACGCGGCCCTGTGGAACGGCCAGGCGGCGTACGTCACGACCGGCGCCGCAAGCGTCAGGGACAGCCACTGCCAGTACTCGAACTGCAGGGCCGGGATCATGGCCATCGCGACGACGGGAACGGCCAGCACCACCGCGGTGATCAACCGCTCGCGCAGCGGCCGCAGTTCGTCGTCGGCGCCCGCCGTTTCGTCGTCACCCTCGGGCTCACTGCGTACGGGCGCCGGCTCGTGCGCGGTGTACCCGGTCTTCTCGACGGTGGCTATCAGATCCTGGACGGAGACGTCACCGTCGTAGGCGACCTTGGCCTTCTCGGTGGCGTAGTTGACGGTGGCGGTGACTCCGTCCATGCGGTTGAGCTTCTTCTCGATACGCGCCGCGCATGAGGCGCAGGTCATGCCGCCGATGGCGAGCTCTACCTCGGCGCCGGTCGTCGTGGTGGTCATGGCTGCTCCTCGTACGGGGTGGGTGGCCGGGACCCGGCGATGCGCGGACCCCGGCCGGTGCGGGGGAGTGCCCGGGGTCAGACCCGGCCGGTCAGCTCGTAGCCGGCGTCGTCGACGACCTCGGCGATCAGCGTGTCGTCCGGCTCGGCGGCGCCGACGACCGTGACGCGACCGGTGTCGAGGTCGACGTCGACCCCGGTCACGCCGTCCAGCTCGCCGATGACCTTGGTGAGCGTGGCCTTGCAGTGGCCGCACGTCATGCCGGAGACGGCGTAGGTCGTGGTGACGGTGACGGCCTCGGTGGCCGTCGCGCGGTCGGTGGTGGCGGTCGAGCAGGAGCCGTCGGTGGAGCAGCAGGACGAGGACATGGGTTCCTCCTGGTGAGTACAGCCGGTCGGTCATCGATACGGGGTGGGGGTATTCGTGTCGAGAACCTGTATACCCCTGTAGGGTATCTGACGCAAGCGGTGCGGTCGCCTTGACTTTATACCCCCTAGGGGTATGTTGAAGTGCATGGAGGGGCCTCGCCTCCCAGTCATCGGCCCCCGTCCCTCAGGAGATGGCCATGCATACCGGAGTGAAGATCACCGCGTTCGCCGCCGCACTCGCCGCGACCTTCGGCACGGCCTACGGCGTGGGCCAGGGCATCGACCCCGTCGTCGCGGACCGCGAGCCCGCGAGTCACGACACCCACGCCGAACCGTCACCGGAGCCGGAAGGGGGCGGGGGTCACGCGGAGCACGAATCGGCGCAGAAGGGCCAGTCGCTCCCGGCCGGCGGACTGCAGATCTCCGAGAACGGCTACACGCTCGACCTGAAGACCTCCCGGATCGAAGCCCGGCAGCGCGCCGACCTGCGCTTCACCATCCAGGACGAGAAGGGTCGCGCGGTGACCTCGTACAAGCGCGAACACGAGAAGGAACTCCACCTCATCGTGGCCTCGCGCGACCTGGTCACCTATCGCCATCTGCACCCCACCCGGGCCGCCGACGGCACCTGGAGCATCCCCGTCGAGCTGCCCCGGGCGGGCGGGTACCGGGTCTTCGCCGACTTCACCCCGGCGAAGCAGGGGGCCGAGAACCTCACTCTCGGCGCCGACCTCGCGGCCGCAGGCCCGTACGAGCCGAAGGGGCTGCCGGCGGCGAGCACGACGGCCAAGGTCGACGGGTACGAGGTCAAGCTGGCGGGCGGTCTGCGACCGGGCGCGGCGGGCGAGGTGGAGCTGAACGTCTCCCGCGGCGGAAAGCCCGTCACCGACCTTCAGCCCTATCTCGGCGCCTACGGCCACCTGGTCGCCCTGCGCTCCGGCGACCTCGCGTACCTCCACGTCCACCCCAACGGCGAACCCGGCGACGGGAAGACCAAGTCCGGCCCCGGCATCTCGTTCACGGCCACCGTGCCGAGCCCGGGCGCGTACCGCCTCTTCCTCGACTTCAAGCACCAAGGCGTGGTCAGGACCGCCGCGTTCACCGTTCACGCGGGTGAGACGTCGGGCGGAAACGGCGATCACAGTGAGGCCGCAGAAGAGGCCACCGAGGGGACCTCGGACGGGCACGGGCACTGAAGAGGACCCTCCGTTCTGAGTCGGATCGTCGAACGCCACGTACTGAGCGGGTACGTAGGGTCGGCGATCGGTGAGCCGGAGAACGGGCCCGGCTCCCCCGAAGGGTGGCGTCATGACGGGACCGCTTCTGGGCTGGATGTTGGTGGTGTTGGGCGTCGGCGTGGCCGGCGGCAACCTGCTTCGTATGGCTCTCGTCAGAGGCTGGGCCCGGTTCGAAGCGGCGGCCGAGGCCGTGATGGGCGGAGGAATGGCCGTGATGGCCGCGCCGCCGACGGCGGCCCACTACGGCACGTACAGCACCTGGTGGGCCGCGGTGTTCGCCGCCTTCTGCCTGGGAGGCGTGGCACTGTCCGTACGGCATGCCGTATGGGGCGGCCTGCGGTATCTGCGTCATGGCGGCCACGTCGTGATCGGCAGTGCCGCCATGGTGCTCATGACGCTGGCCATGTCCGGAACGACGTCCTCACCCGCTCTCGCGCTGGCCGGTTCCTCCGGGCACGGAGGGATGGCGGGCATGGCCGGTATGGAGAGCGTGGGCGCCCACGGTCACGGCGGTCTGGCCGAGGCGGCCGGCTCCTCTGGAGGCGTGCTCGCCTGGCGTGTGGCCTTCTGGGCGTTGGCCGCGTACTTCGTGATCTTCATGGCTCTGGCCGTCCGCGCCCGCCTGCGCGGCAGGGACGGGTCGCGGCCGGCCGTGGCCGCCGGTACGCGGGCCCGCCACCGTCACGCCCGACGGCGTCCCTCGCTGCTCACCGTGCCGAACGCGCGCCTGGCCGGTCATGTCGGAATGGGCGGCTCGATGGCGACGATGCTTCTGATGATGGCCGCCTGAGGACGGCCACTGATAGTTGTCTGAAGACGGCCCTGACGTCATGGCGTGTCCTGGACCGGGAGGCGCAACCGGAGTTCGTATCCGCCGTCGGCCGTGGGGCCGGACGTGACGGTGCCGCCGAGGAGTTCGGCCCGCTGGCGCAGGCCGACGAGGCCGTGGTGGGCGCCGGGCAGGGGGAGCGCGGGGCGGGTGGGGGAGGCGTTGGTGACGGTGGCGTGGACGGTGTCGTCCGCGTGGTGGACGTGGATGGTGGCGGTGGCCCCGGGGGCGTGCTTGCGTACGTTGGTCAGTGCTTCCTGGACGGTGCGGTAGACGGCGCGCTGGACGGACGGTGAGAGGTTGTCGGGCAGGTCCGTGCGCAGCGCGGCCTCGATGCCGCTGGTGTCGACGAGCCGCTGGAGGTCTGCCAGGGACGGCTGGGGAGTCAGTTCCGTGGGACGGCTTCCGGAGGCGCGCAGCACGCCGACCATGTGCCGCAGTTCGTCCAGGGTCTGCACGCTGAGCCGCCGGATCGTGGCCGCGGCCTCTCTCGCTTCCGGGTCCCGGGTGGCGACCTGGAGCACTCCGGCGCGTACGGCGATCAGGCTGACCTGATGGGAGACCACGTCGTGCATCTCCCGTGCGAGCTGCGCGCGTTCCTTCGCGAGTACGCCCTGGGCCAGCAGCCGGCGTTCGTGCTCCCGCGCCTCGGATATCTCGGACAGCCGCAGGGACAGCTCGCGTCCGGTCTGGACGAGCTGGCCGAGGAAGACGGGAGCGGCCGCCGTCGCCAGGCTGTAGGTGACGGTGACCAGGTCGGAGGAGTCCGACAGGTCGGAGAACTCGGGTGACGGCCACGACCACCAGGTGAGGTCACTCGCCGAGCATGCCAGCGCGCAGAGGGCCAGCAGCACGCGACGACGGCTGAGGGAGGCGAGGGTGTAGAGCGCGATCAGAGTGGCGAGTACCGCGTCGCTGACCAAGGTGGCCGGCAGGGCGAGCAGGAAGGTCAACAGCGGCAGACGGCGCCGGAGTACGAGAGAGAAGGCGGCGAGCAGCGCGCAGGCCATGCGCAGCGGCTCTTCGCTGTCGTAGTGGATCCAGACGTCCATCAGGCAGACGGCGACGAGCATGGCGTCCATGAGCGGGGCGGGCACGGGGCGGTGCCTCATCCGCGCTTCCGGTCCCGTGAGTCCCGCGAGTCCCGTGAGGGGCTTCATCCGTCCTCCGGGTCCCGCGGTGGCCTGAGCAGACCCGCGCGTTCGGCGAGCAGGGCCGCCTGGACGCGGCTGCCCACCTCCAACTTGGCGAGGACGGCGCTCACATGGTCCTTGACCGTGCCGATGCTCAGATGCATCCGTGTGCCGATACCGGTGTTGGACAGTCCTTCGGCGATGAGGACGAGAACGGCACGCTCGCGTTCGGTCAGCCGGGCCACGCAACGGGCGGCCTCCTCGTGGGGACCGTTGTCCAGATACCCGTCGACCACGGTGCGGGTGACCCGGGACGACAGGACGACCCCGCCGTCGGCCAAACTGCGTACCAGCAGCGGCAGTTGCACGGGATCGGTGTCCTTGAGCAGGAACCCGGCCGCCCCCGAGCGCAGTGCCGTCGCCACGTACTCGTCCATGTCGAACGTCGTGAGCATGGCCACCGTGGGCGGCTGCGGCAGCCGGCGCAGCTCGGCCAGGACGGTGAGCCCGTCCACGTCCGGCATCCGGATGTCGAGCAGCACGACGTCGGGACGCAGCTCCCGTGCCGAGTGGACGGCCTGGCCGCCGGGGACCGCCGCCACGACCTCGAGGCCGTCCGCGGAGTCGAGGATGTGCCTAAAGCCCGTACGGATCAGAGCCTCGTCGTCGACCACCAGTACCCGGATCACCTGCGCTCCCCTCGCCCCGGGGCCGCCAATGGACTCCTACGACGCCCAGGAGCCTCCTCCGGTTCCGTCGCGTCGGCGCTCGCCGGGAGACGGGGGCGGCTCCGGCCGGTCGGCGGGGCAACTCCGGCCACCTGCCGGATGGGTCGGAGCCCGCACGCACCCGATCCTGAAGCACATGACACACGACGCGCCATCGGTCTCAACGGCTCTGTCCCCGGCGCCTGCCTCGGAACAAGGCAGCACTCCCACCACCGCCCCCATCACCGCTCCGCGCGCCGTCGACGGGGCGGCTGACAGGCATCGACCTGGCCCGCGGACTCGCGGTCTTCGGCATGTACGCGGCCCATGTCGGCCCGGACCCTTCGGTGGGCGGGCCGCTGGGCTTCGTCCTTGAGCTGGCGCGCGGGCGTTCCTCCGCGCTCTTCGCCCTGCTCGCCGGTTTCTCGCTCGTCCTCATCACCGGCCGCCCGCACCCCCGCACCGGTCGGGCCGGACGGCAGGCCGTGGGCAGGATCCTCATCCGCTCCGTGGTCCTGGTCGTGCTGGGCTTCGCCCTGACCGCGCTGGACACCGACGTCGACGTGATCCTCGCGTTCTACGGACTGACCTTCCTCGTCGTGCTCCCGCTGTACCGGCTGCGGGTCCGGACGCTCGCGGCAGTCGGCGCCGCGTGCGCGTTGGTCATGCCCCAACTCCTCCACGTGGTCCGCCAGTCGATCGACAACGGGGACTGGGCCGACACCGTCGTCCGCTGGGACCCGCTGGCGCGGATCAGCGACACGGACGGTCTCGTGGAGCTGCTGTTCACCGGTGAGTACCCGGTGCTCACCTGGATGCCGTTCATGATCGTCGGCATGGTGGTGGCCCGGCTCGACCTCGGCCGGGTCAAGGTCCGCGCCCGACTCGCCCTGGCCGGCGGCGGGTCGGCCGTCCTCGGTTACGGCGGTTCCTGGCTCGCCCTGCGCCTCGTCCCGCACGCGCACGCCACCGTCGCGGCGGCCACGGACGGAGACTCGGCGGCCTCGGCCTGGTGGTCCGACACCGTCGGCTACCTCACGGACGGCACCCCGGCCGCCTGGCTGCTGGTGGCCGCGCCGCACAGTCAGACAACCTTCTCCATCCTCGGCAACACGGGCGTCGCGCTCCTCGTGGTGGCCGCGTGCGTCGCCGTCACGGCCCGGATGCCCCGCGTCACGCGCCTGGCCACGCCCGTCGCCGCGGTCGGCATGATCTCCCTGACCGCCTACGTCCTGCACATCCTCGCCATCTACGTGGTCGGCATGGAGGACGAGACCGTCCCGGCCCTGGTCGCACTGCTCGCCTTCATCGCGACCGCCATGCTGCTGGCGGCCGCCTGGACACGACGGTTCCGCCGAGGCCCTCTGGAGTACCTGCTCCACGCCACCACAGGCGTCACCCGCCACATCAAGTGACGCCCGGATCGGCGCGGATGCCCGTGCCCCCCGTGCCGCCCGGCCCGACCGGGCGGCATGGGCACGGGTGCTCAGGGCCTTGCGGAGGGCGGAGACCTCCTCGTCCGTCACCCGGTGCTCCCGGTGAGTTGGCCGGACATCGGACCCCGCGGCACGGTGCAATACCCTGGGTAGGTATCATCCCCTCGTATCCACTCCGGTGGCACCTGAGACGCAAGGGATCCATGGCCAGTGTCCGCGACGAGGCGGTGAACCGCCTCGGACAGCTCGTTCGACCGCGATCGACGTCGCGGTTCGCCGGGCTGCTCGTGAGCGCGCTGCTCCTCGGCCTGGTCGGTATGCACGGCCTGGGGCCGCTTCCCATGGGCTCGGGTCACGACCCGATGCCGGTGGCCGCGCCCATGAGCGTGGTGGCGTCGATGCCGGGCGCGTGCGATCACGGCGAAGGTGGCTGCACGGGCCACGCCCAGCACGCGGATCCGACGTGCGCGTCCGCGTCGGTCGCCGGTTCGCCCGCGATGGTGCCGGTGCTGCTGCCCGACGTGGCCGCCTGCGCCGGAGTGCCACGGGCCGGTACCGCTTCGACCGGCAGTGGCCCCGACGGCGGCCGGGCGCCGCCCTCACTCTCCGAACTCCAACTCCTGCGGATCTAGAGCGGCCCGCGAGGCGTCGCACGCCATCCGGCGCGGCGCCGCGCTCCGGCATGCCCTTCACCCCAGCCATCCCAGGAGTTCCACCATGACCGCGCAACGCACACTCGTCCGCCGTACCGCCCTCTCCGTCACCGCGGGAGCGGCCGCGTTCCTCCTCGCCGCCTGCGGCAGTGACAGCGGCAGCGGAGGACACGACATGGGGTCCATGGAGTCCGACTCCAGCCCCACCGCGACCGCCTCCGCCAAGGCCGGCGACCACAACGACGCGGACGTCGACTTCTCCAAGGAGATGATCCAGCACCACCGTCAGGCCGTCGACATGGCCGAACTGGCCGCCGACCGCGCCTCCTCGCAGGAGGTCAAGGACCTGGCAACGAAGGTCAAGGGGGCACAGGACCCGGAGATCGAAACCATGTCCGGCTGGCTCACCTCGTGGGGCGAGGACGTACCCGAGGAGATGTCCGGCGCCATGGACCACGACATGTCGTCCGCCATGCCCGGCATGATGAGCGGCAAGGACATGGACAAGCTGGAGAAGGCGTCCGGCGCCGAGTTCGACACCATGTTCCTCACGATGATGGTCGAGCACCACGAGGGCGCCGTCGAGATGGCCGAGACCGAGAAGGCCGACGGCACGTACGGTCCCGCCACGAAGCTCGCGGGCGCCGTCGTGACGGCCCAGACCGCCGAGATCAAGCAGATGAACAAGATGCTCGGCAAGAGCTGACGTCTCGTCAGAAGGCGGTGGGCCGACGGGGTGAGAGCCTCGTCGGCCCACTCGGGCGGCAGGCGTTCCCGCGCCCCGCCCGCTCCTTCGGCGATCTCGTCGTGCGGAGCGCGACCTTCGTTCGTGTACGGGTGAACGGCCACCTGCGTTCACCCGTACCCCTTGTCGTACGCCTGGCCGCTCGCGCGGACGGGAACAGCCCGGATTCGGAGAGGTACGTGTCACAGCAGCCACAGCGAGGACGGACCGGCCGCACTTTCACCGCCCGCGGGGCGCGCCGCGCCGCCCTGATCGGCAGCCTCGCCCTACTTCCCCTGGCCACAGCCTGCAGCGGCGGGGGCGACGACAAGCCCGCGGGGGACAGCAAGCCGTCCACCGCTGCCATGGCCGCCGTCGTGGCGCCGGCGAAGGTCGAGGTGATTGCCAACCTCACCGGCTGCAAGGTCAAGATCCGGACCGACGCGGACGAACTCCGCGAAGGTGTCTGCCACACCCCCGAGGGCGACTACCTCATCACGACCTTTCCCGAGGAGAAGTACAAGCTGACCTGGCTGGACAGTGCCGCCATCTACGGGGGCAAGTACCTCGTCGGTCCGCGCTGGGCCATCAGCGCGAAGCCGAAGATGCTCGGCCCGCTGCGCAAGAAGGTCGGCGGCACCATCCAGGACCTGGAGGCCATGCACGCGACGAAGCCCTCCCCGAGTTCGTCGAAGAGTTCGTCGAAGTACGGGCCCGAGCCGAGCTCGTCATAGCGGCAGCCCCGCACCTGTTCGCGTCACCGAACTCCCCGGGGCGTGCCGCGCGGGCCGCGATCCCCTCGACGAGGATGTCCAGGGAGAACGCGAACAGGGTGTCGGGGGAGTCGGGTTCCAGCTCGCCGAGCCGTGCCAGATGCGGCAGATCTCCCACCGGCTCGGAACCCTCGGAGGCATGGGAGCTGCCGGAACCCTCGGAGTCCTCAGGGCCCTTGGGGCGCAGCCACGGTGGCGGCAGCTGTGCCAGGTCCGCGGGGTTCACGTGGGCGGGCGGACGGTCGTACACGATGTCCTGCAGTTCGACGAAGCCCGCGACGAGCCGGATCGTCTCCATGCACGCGCGGTAGGCGTCCTGCAAGGACAGCCCCGCGGCCTCGAAGAATCCGATCAGGGCTGTCACTGACGGGCTTCGGCTCGACCTCCTACCTTCCGCTCGCGCTCGTCCTGCCGGCCCTCGCCGGACTGGGCGACCTGATCTCCGAGACCCTGCGTTCGGCCCTCCTCCAGCACGGCACCCCCGACGACCTGCGCGGCCGGGTCAGCGGCCTGTGGATGGTGCAGGCGACCGTCTCGCCCGCCCTGGGCAACGCCGCCGTCGGCCTCCTCGCCGAACTGACCGGCGCCCGCGCCGCCGTGGTCATGGGCGGCCTCTTCTGCGTCGCAGCCACCCTCGTGGTCGCCGCGGCCTTCCCGGCCCTCCGCCACGCCCGCCTCACCGTGCCGTCCGAGTCGTCCAAGCCGGCCGAGGCCTCAGAGCCCTCCGAGTCGTCCTGCGAGGCTCCGGCGAACGCGGCCGACGACGCCGGTCACGCCGACGCGGAGTCACCCGTGAAGGGGCCGGCGCGCTAACCGGAGGTCGGTGCGTAGGCGCTGATGACATAAAGGGCTTCGTCGTCGACCGCGTTCTCGTCCCAGTCCAGCGAGATCCGCACGGGGTGACCGTCGGACCCGTACTCCGCCTCGGCCGTGTCGGCGTTGTCGCGCCGCGCCTGCTCCAGCTCGTCCAACAGCTCGCCGATGGTGGGTACTTCACCGGGCAACTGCCGCACCACTCG
The DNA here is from genome assembly GCF_030817415.1 of Streptomyces umbrinus. Classification (NCBI taxonomy): domain Bacteria; kingdom Bacillati; phylum Actinomycetota; class Actinomycetes; order Kitasatosporales; family Streptomycetaceae; genus Streptomyces; species Streptomyces umbrinus. The sequence goes on from NZ_JAUSZI010000002.1 coordinate 10,916,828, forward strand.
CCGACTGTCCGCGTCGAGACCGACGGCCTCGGCGACCTTGCCGTCGCGGACGGTCACCCGGAAGGTGCCGATCAGACTCCGTTCCCCTTCGGTCGACTTGAGCGTGTAGACGTACGAGCCGGGCTCCCGCCAGGTTGTCCCGCTCGGGGACGTCGCGGGCTCGGGGTTGCCCACCCGGGCGGATCCGGATCCCGAGGACGACTCCGTGCCGCAGGCGACGGTCGCCCACAACAGCCCTCCGACCAGTCCCGCGACGGACACAAGACGACGACTGGAGTGAAAGGTGGTCATGCGAACGTCGGTCATGGTGGCTCCCTCGGGGACGGCTACCGCTATGACGCCGACCGGTCCCGGAACGTTCGGGGGCAGTGCCCATGCCGTGGACGACCGATCGCGACCTCCCGAAGGGCGGCAGCCCGGTCAGTTGTCAGGGATGCCGGTGCCGCTGAGGGCGGGGACGGTGTCCTCCCGGCGGGCCAGGGAGCGGGCGGCGAGCCGGAACTGGTCGAGTTTGCCGACGATGGTCCGGCCGACGGCGGTGTGGCCCCAGATGCTGATGCCCTGATGGGTGCTGGGCTCCCAGGTGGTCTCGTCGACGACGACGGGGTTCCAGCCCACCTCCCACTCGAAGCCCGAGGGCGTACGGGCGTAGTAGGACAGCTCTTTGTCGTTGGTGTGCTGTCCGACGGACAGGGCCATGTCGAAGCCGAGTTCGCACACGCGCCGGTAGCTCTGGGCGACGTCGTCGAGGCTGGCCGCCTGGATGTTGAGGTGCTGGACGCGGGTGCGGACCGGGTCGACGGGCAGGCCCCGGACGGCGGCGACGGCGATGGAGTGGTGGCGTTCGTTGACGCGCAGGAAGCGGATCTTGAGCTTGACGCCGTTAATGGTCTCGTCGATGCAGTCGGTCAGGCGGGCGTCGAAGACGGTGTCGAAGTAGCCCCGGAGCTGGGCCGGTTTGGCGGAGGTGATCGCGACATGCCCCATCCCCGAGTCACCGGTGACGAACCCGGAGGCCCGCATGCGCAGCGGCTCCGCCGACTTCAGCGGGTTCGTGTAGATCTCCTGGGTGATGCCCTTGGGGCCGGGGAAACGCAGCAGACGCTCGACGCCACGCAGGGCGGCTTCGTCGGCGGTGCCGTGGGCCATGGGAACGCCGTGGGCGTGTATGCGTGCTTCGATCCGTTCGAAGGTGGCGTGGTCGTCGACGTGCCAGCCGGTGGCGACGACATCCTCGGCCGGGCCGCGCCGGAGCAGGAAGCGGCACTCCTGGTCGTCGAGACGGAAGCGCGTCAAGTCCGTGTCGAGGGCGTCGTGGTGCATGCCGATGGCATCGGTGCCGAAGCGGCGCCAGTCGGTGAAGCGGTTGGTCTCGATGACGATGTAGCCGAGGTGGACGGCACCGAACACCGACGCGTTGCCAGGCGTGTTCATCGTCGGCCTGCCAGGAAGTCGGCGCACAGCCGGTCGAAGAGCTCGGCCCGCTCGAACTGCACCCAGTGGCCGGTGTTGGCGACCACATACAGGTCGCAGTCGGGCATCCGGTCGGCCAGCATGCACCCACCGCCGGGCCGGTTGACCCGGTCCTCGGCGCCCCACAGCACCAGGGTGGGCACGGGGAGGCGGTCCAGACGCCGGTCGCGGGTGAAGTCCATCTTCCACAGCGTGCGCAGCGCGTTCGGGCCTGACGGGCGGCGCAACGGCGGGGCAGCCATGACCTCCGGGTCGATGCTGGCCCGGTAGCGCTCGTCGCTCGCCGAGTCCGGGACGTCGGCGGCGTTGAAGACCAGGTACTGGCGGATGAACGTCTCCAGCTTCAGCCGGGAAGGCCCGTCACCGCCGTAGTAGTTGACCAGGTTGTTCAGGCCCGCTGTCGGGAGCGAGCGGGTGGTGCCGATACCGCCGGGCCCCATGAGCACCATGCGGTCGACCCGGCCGGGCGTGTCCAGCGCGAGGCGCAGTGCACAGGCACCGCCGTAGGAGTTGCCGACCAAGTGGGCTCGTTCCAGGCCGAGTTCGTCGCCGATCCACGGCGGCATGGCATGGGCGGCGTCACCGGCCAGGAAGACCCGGCCCACCCGGAAGCGCGCGGCGAAGCGCACATGGTGGCTGTAGACGGTGGCCCGCAGGCTCCTGATGCTGTCCCGGCTGATTCCGTACCGGGCCACAAGTGCGTACACCGCCTCGTCGGTCGTCAGGTGCGTCTCGTCGTCGCCCGGCAGGATCGGGAACTCCCAGCGGTGGTGGCCGAGCGGGGTGGGGCAGTCCACGGCGGGCCGCGCCGGGTCGCAGTGGAAGCGCAGCCGGTCGTGGTCCGGCCACGGCTTGATCATCTCGGTGTCGATCACCACCCAGCGGTCCTCGTACGTGCGCCCCTCGTAGCCGACGTTCAGCTGCGAGCGGATCAGGCTGGAGCCGCCGTCGGCCGCGATCACGTACGAGGCGCGCAGCCGGTGCACGGAGTCGTCGGCCGTGCCGACCACCGTCAGTTCGACGCCCCCGGCGTCCTGGCGCAGCCGCAGACACTCGTGCCTCAGCAGCACCTCGACGTTCGGGTGGCGGGCGACGCCGTCACGGAGGACCTGCTCCAACGCGGGCTGGTAGATGAACAGTTGTGGCGGATGCCCGTGGCCGCGCGGGGTCGGGTGCGCGCAGAGGAAGGGGCGGCCGCGGGCGTCGACGAAGTCGAGGGGCCGTTCGGTCAGCATGTCCTGCGCCAGCCGCTCGGCCAGACCGACGCGCTGTCAGATGCGCATGACCTCCTCGTCGGTGGAGATGGCCCGGGCCCGGGTGTAGATCTCGGCGTCGCGTTCCAGTACGACGACCCGCAGGCCCATCGCGCCCAGCAGGTTTGCCGCGGTCACGCCCGTGGGCCCGTAGCCGATCACCGCCACGTCGTAGTCGCCGCCCTCGCCACTGACTCCGCTCACCAGGCCACCTCGCTGTCGTCCCTGTTCGCGATGTGTTGCGAACTCATTGCTGTAGCGTTTACTCCAATTGGAATGACCGCTACGGTAAGGTGGGTGCAGAGGACGGTCAAGTGCCGGGACGACGAGGAAGGGCGCACTCCATGACCAAGCCGCAGACGGCGCGCAGGAAGCGTGCGAACGGGGTGGAGTCGAGGCAGCGCATCCTCGACGCCACGGTGGAGATCGCGGGCGAGCGTGGCTACGAGGGCACGTCCATCGCGGCGGTCAGCGCCAAGTGCGGGCTGCCCGCCAGCTCGATCTACTGGCACTTCAAGGACAAGGACGACCTGATCGCCGCGGTCATCGAGCGCAGCTTCGAGACCTGGCTGGCGGCCGTCGAGCTCCCGCGGGAGGAGACCGGCACATCGCTTGAGCGGGTCACGGTCATGGCCGCGAGCGTGGCGAGGTCGCTGGTCGACGCGCCGGACTTCCTGCGTCTCGGCCTGATGCTCGCGCTGGAGCGGCGGCCCGTGGAACCCCGGGGCCGCACGGTGTTCCTCGAGGTCCGTGACATCGCCGCCCGGAAGATCGCCGAGGTGGTCGGGACCCTGTTCCCGGACCTGGACGACGAGTCCGTACACACCCTGACCACCTACGCCGTCGCCGGGGCCGACGGCCTGTTCGTGCACCGGGAGATCAACGGCGACGCCGTCGACCTGGTGGCGCTGCTCGAACTGCACGCACAGCTGATCCACGACGCGGCGACGCGCCTGGCATCGAGGAGCAATGGATGACACTCACCGCACCACAGCGTGAGGAAGCCTGTCGGCTCCTGCGCGAGGCAGAGCGGCGCGTGGCGCCGATCGACCCGCTGTCGGACCTGCTGCCAGGCCTGGAAGTGGCCGACGCCTACGCGGTCCAGAGGGGCAACATCGCCCGGCGCCTGTCCGCCGGAGCCACCGTCGTCGGCCACAAGGTCGGCCTGACCGCGGCCGCGATGCAGCAGCTGCTCGGCGTGGACGAGCCCGACTTCGGCCACCTCCTGGACGACATGGTCCACCGCGACGGCGGCACGGTGCCCGCGGCCCGTTACTGCCTGCCGCGCATCGAACCGGAGATCTGCTTCCGCCTCGCCCGGCCCCTGCGCGGCCCCGACGTCACCGTCGAGGACGTCCTGGAGGCCACCGAGGCGGTCGCCCCGGCGCTGGAGATCGTCGACAGCCGGATCCGCGACTGGAAGATCACCCTCGCCGACACGGTCGCCGACAACGCCAGCGCGGCCGGTCTCGTCTGCGGCCCCTGGACACCCCTGGGCGACGCACCCGACCTCGCCACCGTCACCGCCGAACTGGTCGTGGACAGCGAGGCCGTCGCGACGGGCAGCGGCAAGGAGGTACTGGGACATCCGGCCGCCGCGGTCGCCTGGCTGGCCAACACGCTCGCCGCCTTCGGCACCGCACTGGAGCCGGGACACGTGGTACTCCCCGGCACCATGACCACCGCCCCCTTCGTCCGCGCCGGCCAGCGGATCGAGGCCCGCTTCAGTGCCCTCGGCCTGGTGTCGGTGACCTTCGTCTGAGGGCTGATCCGCCGACCTCGTACATCGGCCGACTCCGTACATCTGAGGATCCCGACCAGAGAACCTCCGCCCCAAGGAGCACCCCCTCATGCCCCCTGCACCCGCGCCCTGGCCGGTCGCCGTCATCGGCTCCGCAACATCGGCACCGACCTGATGATCAAGATCCTGCGCGGTTCCGGCGCGCTCACGATGGGAGCGATGGTCGGCATCGACCCCGCCTCCGACGGCCTGGCCCGCGCCGGCCGACTGGGCATAGCCACGACCGCCGACGGCGTCGACGGACTCCTCGACCTGCCCGAGTTCGCGGACATCGAGCTCGTCTTCGACGCCACCTCCGCCACCGCCCACCGGGCGAACTGGGCCAATCTGAGCCCACCGGCGTACGGGTCCTCGATCTGACGCCGGCCGCCGTCGGCCCGTACTGCGTGCCCGTGGTGAACCTGGACGCCCACCTCGACGCCCCGAACCTGAACATGGTCACCTGCGGCGGACAGGCCACCGCCCCCATCGCCGCCGCCGTCGCGCAGGTCGCCCCCGTCGCGTACGCGGAGATCGTCTCCTCCATCGCCGCCGGATCGGCCGGGCCCGGCACCCGCGCCAACATCGACGAGTTCACCGAGACCACGTCACGAGCGCTCCGCGAAGTGGCCGGTGCCCGGCGCAGCAAGGCGGTGATCGTCGTCAACCCGGCCGAGCCACCGCTGCTGATGCGCAACACCGTGTACTGCCTCGTCGAGGGCGACCGCGACCACACCGCCATCGAGAACAGCGTCCTGGCCAAGGCGGAGGAGGTGCGCGCATATGTGCCCGGCTACCGGCTCAAGCAGCGGGTCCAGTTCGACACGTACGGACCGGACAACCCCCTGCACATTCCGCAGACGGGCAAATTCACCGGCACCAAGGTGACGGTGATGCTCGAAGTCACCGGTGCCGCCGACTACTTGCCCGCGTACGCCGGAAACCTCGACATCATGACCTCCGCGGCCGTCGCCGCCGCGGAGCGGATCGCCCAGCACGCCCAGCACACCCAGGATGATGCTCAGGACGCGCAGACCACCGCGGGAGTCCTCCGATGAGCCGCCTCTACATCAGCGACGTCACCCTGCGGGACGGCATGCACGCCGTCCGCCACCAGTACACGGTCGGCCAGGCCGTCGCCATCGCCACCGCCCTGGACGCGGCCGGAGTGGACTCCATCGAGGTCGCGCACGGCGACGGCCTGGCCGGCTCCTCCTGCGTCTACGGCTTCGGTGCGCACACCGACCTGGAGTGGATCGAGGCCGTCGCCTCCGCCGTCACCCGCGCGGGTCGCCACCCTGCTGCTGCCGGGCATCGGTTCCGTGCACGACCTGCACGACGCCCACAGCTCGGGTGCGTCCGTCGTCCGCGTGGCCACGCACGGCGCCGAGGCCGACATCTCCGCCCAGCACATCGCGGCCGCGCGGGAGTTGGGCATGGACACTGTCGGCTTCCTGATGATGAGCCACATGACGGGTCCTCAGAGACCCGCCATCCAGGCCAAGTTGATGGAGAGCTGCGGCGCCACCTGCGTGTACGTCGTCGACTCGGGCGGCGCCATGGTCATGAGGGACGTCGCCGAACGCGTCGACGCCCTGCGGCAAGTCCTGGACCCAGCCACGGAGATCGGCATCCACGCCCACCACAATCTCTCCCTCGGCGTGGCGAACTCGATCGTCGCCGTCGAGCACGGGGCCCACCGCGTGGACGCCTCCCTCGCCGGGATGGGCGCGGGGGCGGGCAACGCCCCGCTGGAGGTGTTCGTCGCCGCCGCCGACAGCCTCGGATTCGAGCACGGCTGTGACCTGTTCGCCCTCCAGGACGCCGCCGACGACCTCGTACGGCCGCTGCAGGACCGCCCCGTCGACCGCGAATCCCTCACCCTCGGCTACGCCGGTGTGTACTCCAGTTTCCTGCGCCACGCCGAGGCGGCCTCGGCACGCTACGGCATCGACGCCCGAAGCCTGCTCGTCGAGGTCGGACGGCGGGGCATGGTCGGCGGCCAGGAAGACATGATCACCGACGTGGCGCTCGACCTGCTCACCGCCCGAGAGGCACGAGAGGCCCCGGAGGCCACCTCATGACCGCCGCCACGGGCCGCATCGACGTCCACCAGCACATCGTCCCCGCCTTCTACCGGGACCGTCTCGTCGCTTCGGGCATCGCCGAGGCCGGCGGCCTCGGCGATGCCGGACTGGAGCCCTGATGCGGCACTGGAGGTGATGGACCTGCTGGGCGCCGACACGGCGATCGTGTCCGTCTCCACCCCGGGCACCGCCTTCCTCACCGACCCGCAGGAGGCCGCCGACCTGGCCCGACGGCTCAACGACTTCTCCGCGTCCCTCGCCGCCGAACACCCCACCCGCTTCGGCTACTTCGCCACCCTGCCCATGCCCGACACCACCGCTTCCGCGACCGAGGCCCGCCGGGCCCTGGACGATCTGGGCGCCGCCGGAGTCACCCTCCTGGCCAACAACCAGGGCGTCTACCTCGGCGCGTACGGCCAGGACGCACTGTGGCAGACGCTGAGCGACCGGGGTGCCGTCGTCTTCGTCCACCCCGCCGACCTCCCGGCTCCGGCGGTCGAGAACATCCCCCCGTTCGCCGCCGACTTCTTGCTGGACACGACCCGGGCCGCCTACCTCCTCGTACGCAACGGAGTCGTCCGGCGCCACCCGCGCATCCGGTTCGTCCTCAGCCACGCTGGCGGCTTCGTGCCCTACACCTCCCATCGCATGGCCACCGCCATCGCGGCCGACACCGGGCGCAGCCCCCTGGACGTGCTGGACGACTTCCGCGGCTTCTACTACGACACCGCGCTGTCCTCCAGTCCCGCCGCCCTGCCCACGCTGCTCGCCTTCGCCCGTCCCGGACGCGTCCTGTTCGGCAGCGACTGGCCGTTCGCCCCCGCCATCGCGGGCCAGTACTTCGCCAACGGCCTCGACAGCGGTGTGGATCCCGCCGTCCTCCGGACCGTCAACCGAACCAACGCCGAAGCCTTCTTCCCGCGCCTGGCCGGCACCGCCGCGCCGATCGCTGCCCGCCCGGCCCCGATGCGCCTGAGGCAGTCGGCTCAACGGGCCGCCGCCCGCCTCCTCTTCAAACTCGTCCAGCCCGGCACCGGTCGAGACACGCGTCCCCATTGAGCAGCACGACGTTGCCCGATACGGGAGTTGGCCGGATGCGTTCTGCGAGAAGCGTTGACTAGAAAGCGCTTGCCCCTTACGTTTCCCGTTCAGCAGCGTGACCCGCCGATGGCATCTCGTATATGAGATGCCAGATGCCGGAGGCGTTATGGCCTGGGGACGTGCACTCTCCAGGATGTCGCCGCTAGCCTCGCGTGGGGGCGCTGCGTCCGCAAGGCGATCCAAATGGTGAACATCGTTCACGTACATGAAAAATGGACGCTCTCGAAGGGACGCACCCGCATGCGTACTCTCCCCCCACCTCTCCCCCCACGCTTCCGTCCGCGGAGACTCGTCGTTTCCACGGTCGCGGCAGCCGCTCTCGCCGTCACCACCGCCGTCGCTCTGCCGCAGTCCGCGGGTGCCGCCGAAACCTCCCCCATCGGCTTCGGCGCCGGCACCACGGGCGGCGGCGGTGCGAGTGCCGTCACCGTCTCCACGCTCGCCGCGTTCAAGACGGCCGTCACCGGCAACACCGCCAAGGTCGTCCGGGTCAGCGGGCTGATCTCGCTCACCGGGCAGGTCGACATCGGGTCCAACACCACGGTTCTGGGCGTCGGTTCGGCGTCCGGGTTCACCGGCGGCGGGCTGCGGCTGAAAGAAGTGACGAACGTCGTCATCCGCAACCTCAACATCAGCAAGCCGCTCGCGCCCTCCGACGGCGTCACCGTGCAGAAGTCCACGAAGGTCTGGATCGACCACAACTCCTTCTCGGCGGACCGCGACCACGACAAGGACTACTACGACGGTCTGCTCGACATCAATCACGGCTCCGACAACGTCACCGTGTCCTGGAACACCTTCAAGGACCATTTCAAGGGTTCGCTCGCCGGTCACAGCGACAACAACGCGAGCGAGGACACCGGTCACCTGAAGATCACGTACCACCACAACCACTTCAGCAACGTCTACTCGCGCATCCCCAGCCTGCGCTTCGGCACCGGGCACTTCTACGACAACTACGTCGAGGGTGCCGACACCGCCGTGCACTCACGCATGGGCGCCCAGATGCTCGTCGAGAACAACGTCTTCCGTACGACGAAGATCGCGGTCACGACGAACCGCAGCAGCGACGTGGACGGGTACGCCAACCTGCGCGGCAACGACCTCGGGGGAGCCGCCACCGAGATCTCCCGCACCGGCACCTTCACCAGTCCGCCGTACGGCTACTCCGCCGAGCCCGCCTCCTCCGTCGTCTCCTCGGTGACGAGTGGCGCGGGCGCCGGAAAGCTCTGACCGATCCCGCAGACCGACCCCCACAACCGGAAGAAGGCACAGGGACATGACTTCTCCAGCGATCCCGCGCGCCCGTCGGCGCGCACTGACCGGCACCCTGGCCGCACTCGGCCTTTCGTCTGTCATGATCACGACAGTCGGAGCGCCGCCGGCGAGTGCCGCCACCTGGCCGACGCCGTCCAGCAGCCAGGGCGTGAGTTCGACCATCTCCGTCTCGGGTGTCAGGGACGGCGGCATGGTGCGGTACTACGGCAGCGGAGATCTGGCCGGTGACGGCCAGGAGGAGGGGCAGGACCCGATCTTCAAGCTCGCCGCCGGCGCGACCCTCAAGAACGTCATCATCGGCGCGCCCGGCGCCGACGGCATCCACTGCGAGGGCAACTGCACCCTGCAGAACGTGTGGTGGGAGGACGTCGGCGAGGACGCCGCCACCTTCCGCGGCGGCTCGACGTACACCGTGACCGGCGGCGGCGCCAAGAAGGCGGCCGACAAGGTCTTCCAGCACAACGGGCCTGGCACCCTGAACATCTCCAACTTCGCCGTCAGCGAGTTCAAGACGCTGTACCGCTCCTGCGGCGACTGCTCCACGCAGTACACGCGCAAGGTGAACCTCAGCAACATCGAGGTGACCGGCACGGGATCCACCGCGCGGCTCGTCGGCATCAACGTCAATCGCAACGACGTGGCGACGCTTCGGGGCATCACGATCCTGAACGACTCCAGCCGGAAGGTCATCCCCTGCCAGAAGTACAACAACAACACCGCGGTCGGTACGGGCCCCGACAGCACCAACTGCCTGTACGCCGCCTCGGACATCACCTACAGGTAGGCCGTGACGGGTGACTTGACCCAGGTGAGCCGATTCAGGTGAGCCGACACGGGTGAGCCAGGGCCCGACGGCTGGACGAACTTCCTTTACTCCCAAGGAGGTTCGCCCGGCCGTCGGGCCCAATGCCGTCAGCCGACGTCGAAGAGATTCGGCAGTCGCAGGAGGTAGCGGGTGCGGTCGTGGCGTTTGAGGGCCTCGAGTTCCGGGGCCCGGTACAGCGGGGTGACGGTGCATCGTTCGGCGGCCGAACCGACCCTGTCCAGAAGGGCGTTGACCGCCTGCCGGGCCGAAGTGTTGGCGCCTTCCATGGTGGCCAGGTCGATGGGCACGGCCACGTAGTCGCCGGACAGGAAGAGGTTGGGGATCTTCGTGGCCGACCGCGGACGGTGGTGGAAGGTCCCCGTCGGATGGATGAGCAATTGCTCCTCGTTGACCGGGTTCGGGGTGCCGAGTCCGTCCACGGCCGGGTCGAGGAACCAGGAATGCAGCACGGAGTCCTTGAGGACCGTACGGCCGGTGTCGTTGAGCGCCGCCTTCAACTGCGCCCACACCTCGCGCGCGACCTCGGCACGGGTGCACTGCTTGGCGGTCTTGCCGTACAGGATGCCCGGCCGGTCCCATTCGGAGACGTCCACGGACAGACAGTCCGCGACCGTGCCGTCGCCGAAGTCCTTGGGGAAGTCGTGGCCCGGCCAGTGCTGGGCCTGGGCGATCGCGGTCAGCGACCAGGGGGAGTCGATCAGGTCGAGGTGGCCGTGCAGGATCGGCGTACGTTCCGTCAGATAGAACTGGATGCCGGTCATCCAGTCCGTCTCCAGCCGGTCGCACTCGGCGAGTTGGGGGTCGGCGGCGCGTACGGCGGAGTTCCAGGTGCGGCGCGCGTGTTCGACCGCGCATGGCCGAGATGTAGTGGTCGGCGGTGACGGTCCGGCGGGCACCGCCCGGGTCCTCCATGACGGCCCCGGCGATCCGGCCCGCGTCCAGGGTCAGGTCCCGTACGGTCCAGCCGATGTTGAACTCGACCCCGAGCGACTTCAGATACGTCACCCAGGGGTCGATCCACGCCTCGTTGGTGGGCGCGTTGAGGATCCGGTCCAACGGTCCGTCCGCGCCCCGCCCGAGGATGTTGAAGGCGAAGGCCTCCAACAGGGTGGCGACCGTCCGGGTGCTGGCCTCCTCCGCCTTGGTGGCCACGATGTTGCGGGTGATCCCGATGGCGAGGATCCGCTGGTAGTCGTACGACATCCGCCCGGCCCGTACGAACTCCCACCACGGCATCTGCTCCCAGACCTCGTCGCGGCGGTCGTCGCAGCTGGTGAGGAAGACGAGGAAGCGGTTGGCGAAGTAGAGGGCCTCGTGGAGGGGGAGGTTGAAGGCGGTGTCCAGGACCGAGGTGAGGGCGCGGCGGATCTCGTCGGGGGTGAGTTCGGCCGGGGTGTTGCCGGGCCAGGGGAGTGGGATCCGGATGTCCTCGCGACCGCCCGACCGGGCGAACAGCATCTCCTTGGGGGCGACGAGGTTGTCGTGAACACCGTTGGGGTTGCCGGGGAAGGGGATGCGCCGCATGGTGTCGGGCAGGTTGTGGTAGATGCCGGGGATGAAGCGGAAGCCGTGTTCCCCGGGCAGGGGCCCGCGGCCGCCCGTGGCGCTGTCCGGTACGTCCATGCTGCGGGCCTTGCCGCCCAGCGTCTTGCGCTCGTAGACCGTCACCCGAAAGCCGCGTTCGGCGAGTTCGTGCGCGGCCGTGAGACCGGCGACGCCACCGCCCAGTACGGCCACGGTCTGCGGGGCGGCGCTGTTCTGGGCCGCGGCCCGCTGGGGAGCCGCCAGAGCGACCCCGCCCCCGGCTGCCGCGGCCGTGCCCAGGAACCCTCTGCGCGTGGTACCGCCCACTGCTCCCCCTTACCGTCGGTAACTATTGGCGCACGAGGATACGAGCGCCGCACCGATCTCGGAAGGCGACCGACGAAGCCTGCGTCACTTTGGCTTGATGCCGCATCACGTCGGCGGCATCGAGTACGAGCCCACGAGTCCTCGGCTGTCACCCTCGGCGGAATCACGGCGCTGGTCGGGCGGCTCCGATGCCTCCTGCTCTGGGCACGGGTGGGTGGTGGCCGCCGGTCCGTGTGACACGCTCAATGTGCTGCCCACCGACGCGGTCGGCGATTCGGCTTCGTCGCCATGTCTGTTGTGTGAGCGCCGCCTCCGACAAGGGGCTGGGCCGCTCGGCTGAGGGCGGCACCGGATGAGTGCCATGCGCGGGTGGCTGACGTCCACCGGCTGCGGTCACTGCTCGCAGATGAAACACCGTCAGCGGGGCAGTCGTCCCGTGGTGCGTCGGCCTCACTGAAGGAGCCTCACATGTCTCCGCGCTTCCGCAGGGCCAAGACCAGAGCGCCTCCGCGAATCGCCCGCGGACCTCCATCAAACCTCGCGTCAACCCCGCTGTGAGCGGGACAAGTTCGGCCGTCACGCAGTGACTGCGGGACTCCGGAACTACCAAGGGACATTGATGGGGAATCTCAGAAGTCTCAGAAATCCCAGGGACGAAGAGGAACGGGCGCCCAAGCGCAAGGTGCTCGACCTGACTGTTGTGCAGGTAGTGGCGAGCGCCCTCGCCACTGTCGTGGGCGCGGTGCTGGCGTCCCTGCTGGGCGTGACCGGGACGATCATCGGCGCCGCTGTGGTCAGCACCAGCGCGACCACCGGCGCCGCGGTCTTCTCGCATGCGTTCCGACGGACGGGCGAGGGGATCCGTGGCCGGGTGCCGCCCGTAGGAGTGCCGAGGACGCCGGGCGAGGATCGGGAGGAACACCGCGCGGACGCCCGGGCGGCGTTCGCGTTACCGGCGGACGCCTCGGTCGCCGACGCGACAACGCCCCACACGCCCGCCGAAACGCCCTCCGAAGATGAGTCCGTCACCACCTATCGGGGTGGCTCGGTCCGGAAGTCCATCGGATGGAAGAAGTACGCCCTGGCGACGGGCCTGGTCTTCGCACTGGCGATGGTCACCGTGACCGCGGTCGAGCTGATCATGGGCAAGCCGGTAGCGGCTGTCGTCAAGAACGAGCCGGGCAGGGGAACTTCGGTGGGCGGCGGCACGGCCGGTACCCCCGCTCCCGCCGACAGCGGCACACCCGCCCCGGACGCGTCGAGTAGCACGGCGCCGCAGAGGAGCATCTCTGCCTCGCCGGAAGAGAGTTCGGCGCCGGAGACCAGCCCTGGTCCCAACGCCAAGCCCAGTCCCAGCTCCAGTTCCAGCGCTTCGGTGTCGTCCGTGCCGTCCAGCGGCGGTGCCCTGAGCAGTTCCGACGCCACGGCTGATGAGCGGTGACGCGCCGGAGGGGCTGCCCTTCAACCTGGCTAGGCGCAGGCCGAGTTGGCAGGCGTCTTGCTGCGGGAAGAGGCGAAGCGTCTGGTTGGATGCAAGATCGCGTGAACTCCTACGCGGCAGTTGACAAGCGCGGCCGGTAGCAGCAGGCAGACGAAGGGTGGATCTCATGGGAACGACGCGGGACCGGTCGGTGGGGCACGACGACATCCAGGTCCCCCCGGGCCGGACCAGGTGGTGGGTGGTCGCCCTCATCCTGGGTCTGCCGGCCCTTCTCGTAGTTGGCTTCCTCGCCATGGTCGTGCTCTGGGTGCTCGCCGACGACTCGTCCGGGGCTGAGCAGCGACCTTCCAACGGGCTTCAGGTGAGCGTTGGAGGCGAATGGGGCGAAGGCGGATGGGCGGCCTGAGCAGGACGACGGTTCGTGTCGGCCCCGTAAATGCTGAAGCGTCTCCTGTGCCGTGTCGGCATTCGATGCAGCGACTCCGGCGAAACACGCCGGGGTCGCTTCTTGTGGACGGCTGTGCGTGCGGGTGAACCACCGTGCATTCGATATTAATACGGTCAGTGCGGCTTTGAGTGTGCTCGCGCGACGTAGCAACCCGCGCTTTTCTTGGTCCTCCACGTGTCGAATATCTTGGCGCAGCAGCGCGACTCCGGCAGGCATATATTCCGCTGCGACTCGTCCACGCTTGCGCTGCGCGCAGGATCGCCAAACGGGTTCGCTCCTGGTGAAGCGCCTGAGGCGATTGACTTCGGTGGTCCCGCGCAGGGGTCTGCGCGATCTTCTTGTGGCGCCTGCCTGTTCCGTCGGCGGTGCTTGGCTGTCCCCCTTGGGCGAGGTCGCCCAGGGGTGAGTGTCCCTCTTGCCCGCAGGAGTGGGAAATCGACGCCATCCGGCCCATTAAGCATTTCTATGTATTTCGCAATTTGCTCGCCGATTCCAACGTGGGGAACTCCGGAAAAGCGAAACCGGATTTCTCTCCTGCGTAATATGCCAGCGACAGGTATAGGCGATTCGGTGCGACCGAGAACCGCCGAGCAGGCGCCATCCCCTCACAGGAGTTGGACCCTCGATGACGCTGAATATCCCTGACGCGCCCCTACGGCGCACCATGTCGGTGTGGATCGCCGCGGTCACGTCCGTGGCAATCGCCGCGGCCGTAATCGCGGCGACGCCGACACGCGCAAATGCCGCTGCCACCCCCGTGAATCTGGGCACGGCAGCCACTTACGGAGTGCTGGGTGGTGCGACGGTCACCAACACCGGCCCCACCGTGGTCAACGGTCTCAACGTCGGCGTGAGCCCCGGTCCGGCCATCGTCGGGTTCGCCGCGTCCGACGGAGGGCCCGGCATCGTGACCCCGCCCGGGGCTCTGCACACTACCGATGACCACGCGGGCCAAGCCAAGGAGGACCTGACCGCGGCGTACAACCAGGCCGGCGGGCAGACTCAGACGGACGCGGTGTACAACGCCCCCACGAGTTCGGTGGCCAGACGCTGACGAAGGGCCTCTACAAGGCGGCCAGCTCCGCAGCGATCACCGGCACACTCACCCTGGACGCCGAGGGTGACCCCAATGCCGTCTGGGTGTTCCAGATCGGTTCGACTCTGACGACGGCAGCCGAGAACAGCACGGTGAGCCTCGTCAACGGTGCCTCGCCGTGCAACGTGTACTGGCAGGTCGGCAGGTCGGCAGGTCGGCAGGTCGGCAGGTCGGCAGCTCGGCCACGCTCGGTCCCCACACCTCGTTCGTGGGCACCATCATGGCCGACGAATCGATCACCGCCACCACGGGGGCGACCATCAACGGCCGGCTGCGGGCCGATGCGGGCCGATGCGGTAACGGGGCCGTGACGCTGGACTCCAACAGGATCTTCCAGGGGCCGTGCGGGACCGGCGGTACCACCGGTGGTCTGATCTCGGGCGGTGTGATCGCTGGTGCCACGAACGGTGGCACCTCGGGCAGCACCACGGTCGGCGTCATCGGCGGTGTGCCGACGGGCGGCGGAACCGGCGGTGCCCTGGGCGGTCTTCTCGGCGGTGTCCTGACGTCCGGCGGAACCACTGGTGGCGCTCTGGGCGGCCTCGTCGCGGGCGCCACTTCGGGCGGTGCCCCAGGCGGCTCCACGGGTGGCGGCAACGGCGGCGCGACCGGTGGGAACGGCCACGACCATCATGGCGAGAAGCCCGGCAAGCCCGGTCACCACGACCACGGCGGGAAGCCCGATGATCACGGCAGGCCCGACGACCATGGCGATCACGGCGGGAAGCCCGACGAGTACGGCAGGCCCGACGACCACGACGGTCACGGCGGCAAGCCCGACGATCACGGCAAGCCCGAGAATCACGAGGGACATGACGGCGATCACGGAGATCACGACCAGAAGGCTGCCTAGCTCCATGTGAGCGGGCAGGACGGGCGGCGCGCGGCGGATCGTCATCGATTCCGTCGCGCGCCGTCGGTCGAATCTCAGGAGAAGCGGAGAAGCCGGAATGGAAAGGCCGGGTGGGGCCGTGCAAGGCGGCGTTGAAACGGTGTATGTCGACGAAGCGGACTGGCCCGGCGCCGGGCCGGCCCCGGACAAGGGCGGAAGACCCGTCGCGTCCCAAGGGGTTTCGGGCCATCGGCCCCTCCCTGCGAAGGTCCTGAAGGCGGGCACGGGAGCCGCCGTGGTCCTCTGTCTGGCGATGTCCTTGGTCCATGTGCTCCTGGTGTTTCTGCACGTGGCACCCCCGAACCCCCTTTCTCAGCAGTACAGCCGCCAGGTCAACGCGTGGGTCTTCCCGCTGTTCGAACAGAACTGGCGGCTCTTCGCGCCGGATCCGGAATCGGTCAACCGGCAGATCTCGGCGAGGACCATGCACACCGCCCCGGACGGCAGTGTGCAGGTGAGTGACTGGTTTGATCTGACGGGCGTGGACAACTCCGCGGTGAGGCACCAGGCCTTTCCCAGTCATACGGCGCAGAACATGCTGCGGCGGGCCTGGAGTTCGTATCTCGAAACCCACGGCAGTGACGATCAGCCTCGCTCGCAGCGGGCGCTGATGATCCAGCAGTACCTGACCAACATCGCGGCGGATCGCATCTCCGGCCACCGTGGCGGCACCTTCGAATCCGTCCAGCTACGGGTGATGACCGTGCCCATCGCCGCGTCCGCCGCTCCTGCCGCAGCCGGCGGGCCCGGTTCGGCCACCGTCGCGCCGACGCCTGCCGATACGCGGTATCTGCCCTGGTGGAAGGTGGACTCCTATGGAAACTGAGCAGACACGCTCGCCGCGCGGGCGGATCCCTGATGGGGCGGACGCAGGCGTGCCGCGCCGCGCACCGTATCGGATCGGAGCGTGGCTCACCGTCCTGACCGAGCGGCCGGTCTCCCTCTACGCCGCGGCGGTGCTGCGCATCGGCTACGGACTTCTCTATCTCGCCTTCCTGCTGCGTGAGTTTCCGCACCGCAACGAGATCTGGGGCCCCGGATCACCGTGGACCCCCGAGCTGGCCGGGCAACTCTTCGACCAGACGGGGTGGGCCAGCATCCTCAGGCTGTCCGACAGTCGGCCGTACTTCGAGGCCTGTTACGTCGCAGCCCTCCTCACGTCCGCCCTGTTCATGCTGGGCTGGCGGACCAGAGTGATGTCCGTACTCTTCGCGGTCATGGTCGCGTCCTTCCACGCCAGGGCGATCTTCATGACCGACGGAGGGGACAACCTCATCCTCCTCATGGCCATGTACCTCGTCCTCACCGCGTGCGGTCGACGCTGGTCCCTGGACGCGCGCAGGGCCAGGCTACGAGCCTCTGCGGGGAAGGCGAAGAGCGGCTCGGCGGGTATGAGCGCGGGCGAGCTCCGGCATCAACTGGGCCCATCCCTCCGGACGTTGACGGCGGTGCTCCACAACTGCGGCATGTTCGTCATCGCGGCCCAGGTCTGCTTCCTCTACGGGTCCGCGGGTCTCTACAAGGTGCAGGGCGGCACCTGGGGCAACGGGACCGCCCTCCACTACGTCCTGAACCTCGACCCGTTCCGGCCCTGGCCCGAGCTCTCGCTCCTGGCCGACGAGCACGACGTACTGATCGCCATCGCCTGCTATCTGACGGTGCTGTTGCAGGTCGCGTTCCCGTTCGTCCTGTTCGGACGGCTCAAGTACCCGGTTCTGACCATGCTGTTGGGCATGCACCTGGGTATCGCGGTGCTCATGGGACTTCCGCTCTTCTCCGGCGCGATGATCGTGGCGGACGCCGTGTTCCTGCCCGACGGCTTCTATCGGAGCCTGGGGCAGTTGTTTCGGCGGATCGGCCGGTCGGCCCATGTCGGGGAGGCGGGCGTCTCGCCCCGCGGAGAGTCGGCACTCGTCCCGCCGCAGCCCGCACCATCGGGCCACTGAGGCCCCTGTGGTCCGTACGGCGACAGCATGGGACTCGCTGCCGCCGACGGCGGAACTCCGAGCGCCATCACGTGTTCCTTCCCTTCGCGTGACGTCCGGTCAGCGGCCACGGCGCGCGCCCCTGGTCGTCGGGGGCCGACGGGCGACGCCGGTCCGGGTTGGCCGACTGTTCGGTAACCAGCGCCTCGAAGAGACCCCGGGCTTCGACCATGGCCTCCCGCATCTCCTCCGTGCCGCTCTGATCACGGGCCGCCCTGTGCATGCTGCGGTAGCCCTGGACGAAGTAGGCGTGGTGGACGGAGAGGGCAGCCACCTGCTCCTCGAACTGCTCGCTGTCAGGGAAACCGCGGTCCATCGCCAGGCGCGCCAGCAGCGCGTCCGCCTCGGAGACGGCCTTCTGCGGTGACTCCACGAACTGCTCCTGAACCGCGGCCCAGTCAGTCACGTAGTGCTCGCGGGCCTCGGGCGACAGCGACAGCTCCCTGAGCGAGCCGTGCTGTCGCACGCGCTCATCGAGCTCACGCTCGGCCGCCCTCACGTCGCCGTCGTGGCGGGCGAGGGCACGGTCGTACTCCGGGCCGAAGTGCCTCTTCAGCCCGCGTCCGCCGTTGCCCCGGGCTCTTCCGCGTCCGAGGTAGAGGAGGGTGGCCAAGCCGATGACGATCATGGCAATGATCACGACGGTGAACATGGCTGCCTTCTTTGGCTCTTGGTTCGCCGATGGGTCTGCATCATTGCCGTCAATTCCTGAGAGTTTCGGAGAGCGGTCGGCCCTGCCTCCGTGCTGTGGATCACCGGCGGCCGGACCGGCGCCTGCCGCCGCCGCGCCCGCGCCTCGTGAAACCGACGATCCAGACGACCAGCAGTACGGCAGCGAGCCACCAGAGGGTCTGCATGGTGAAGCCGATTCCGAACACCACGAGGATCAGCAGTAGGAGAAGAATCCAGAGAAGCATGGCCGAGCCTCCACGCGGTCACAGGGACAGTTCCTGCGTTCCGCGGGGTCAGGGCGAAGCGGAAGGTGGAAGGCCTCGCCCGGAGAGTTCCGGAGCGCTGTGGCCCCACGCCTGCCGTCAGTCAACGCCCGGCAACCCCCCTTGTCAACGCAGCTTCGACACCGGGGAGTTCTGGGAGCTGGGCAGGGGCCGGTGGGGTGAACGGAGCCTCGACGGGGGCTTCGGTCGGCTCGATGGGCGGAGGCGGCAGGACATGGTCCTCCCACCAGGACAGGCCCAGCACGGTGGCGAGCACGAAGGGAGTCAGAACCGGAACGATCAGCGCGTACATGTACCGCCTGTTGGGATGCGTGCGACGCGTCGGGCAACGGATCGTTGCCCGCGCGGAGCGCATCGGGGCCGCGCCGGGATCACAGGACGACGGGCGCGTGCGGGAACGGCCTCGCTCGTGACGCGGCAGGTTCCGGAACCGATGCGCAGGGTGCGCCCCCTGGGGAGCGCGATGGCGGTGCGACGCTGCCGGGGGCCGGGGCGGCACGACGCACGCTAGCCCTCCCCGCAATTCCCGGATAGATGTCAAGCAGCCATCCATACCGGGCCGTACGCAGTTGCGTCGCACGGTATCCGCAACCTTCTGGCAGGACTACGCTGTGGAATGAGGCCCGAGTCCCCGGTATCGATGCTGTGTCCCGCTCCCGGGGAGGCCCTCCGTGTTCGCCCTGCTACTCGTCCTCATCCTGGTCCTGTTCGGCCTTGGCTTCCTCGATCCCGTCTGGTGGGTGGCCGCGGCGGTGCTGGTCTTCGGCGCCGCCCACTACAGCCGCGATCGTGGCGGGAGCCCGGGCCGTGGCAACAGGTCCGACCTCGGGGACTACCGGGTCTATGAGCAGCGCCGGGATCGTCAGGACCGCTGGGACCGCCGCTACACCCGCCGGCACCGAGCGCGGTGGAGGCGCGAGGAGCGGCGCGACCGCGAACGCGGCAGGTGACCCGTGAAGCGACCCAGCAGCCAGCGAATCCGGAACGGCTTCACACGGGCCGGACACGTCGAGAGCCTGGAGAGGTACACGCCATGCCACGCACCAGCGTGATCCAAGAAGAGTGGTGGGATCTGAAGGCCGAGGTCTCGTGGGGGAACGCGCCGGTCGGGCAGGACGTCGTCGCGCTGCTCGCCGAAAACGATCAACTGCGGCGGGCCCTGTCCGGCCGTGTGGTGGTCGACCAGGCCTGCGGCATGGTGATGGCCCTGACCCCCTGCCGACGCGGGGCGGCCAGGAACCTGCTGGTGGATGTCTCACGACAGTGCGATCTCAAACTCCGGGAAGTGGCTGCGGCTCTGGTCGCCACCTCCGAGGGAAAGCCGCTCCCGGAGCATATCCAGCGGGCGCTGCGCCGTGCGCTGCGGCGGCTGCATACGGCGGACCTGCGATGAGGTTCACGCCGACCAGGCAAGTCCCTTGGAGGGAGAGACCATGATTCACACGGCTGATGTCCGGGAATGGCGCGCCCTCGACGTCGTCGACTCGGATTCCCACAAGATCGGTGTTCTCGAAGCGGTGTATGTGGACACCACCACCGACGAGCCGGCCATGGCCACGGTACGGACCGGTCTGCCCACCCGGCACCGTCTGGTGTTCGTCCCTCTCGATGACGCGATCGTCGGGCCGGGCTACCTCAAGGTCGGCTACGTCAAGACGCTGGTGAAGCAGGCTCCTTCGATCGGCACCGACGACGTACTGCCCGCCGAACAGGAGGAAGCGATCTTCAAGCACTACGGACTGGCCTACAAGCCCGGTGCGGCCGGCGAGCGGCAACTGGCGCGCCGCTGACCACCTTGGACAGGATGGCCGCGTTGTGAGATACGCAGCATGCATCAAGTGACCACGCACCGCGAGGTACAGCCGTTGTCGACGGTCGGGACGTCGACGGGGGACGAGGCACTGGCTGGCGAGGTTCTGGAACTGCGTGCCAAGAATGAGCAGTTGAGCCAGGCACTGGTGAGTCGTGCGGTGATCGACCAGGCGCGCGGCATGGCCATGGTTCTGGCGCCGTGCTCCAGTGACCGATCCTGGGACCTGCTCGTGGACGTGTCGCAGCACTCCAACGTCAAACTCCGCGACGTGGCTGCGGCCCTGGTCGCCACCACGAACGGCCAGGAACTCCCGGACTCGCTGCGGCGCGAGTGGCATCGCGCGTTGCGGCGACTTCACGCGCCGGAGCGACGGTGACGGCTCAGGAGCAGAGACCGAACTGGGGGGACCGAGGCCGCTGAGCCCGGCGGCGCTCGGATTCCCCGCCCTGGTGGTTCAGCCCTGGGCGAGTTCGGTCAGGGCTTCGAGACGGGTGGGTGTCCAGCCGAGCTCGCGGTGTGCCCGGGCGCCGCTCAACTGCTGGTCGAGGGCGAATGCCTCGGCGATCGGGCCCATCCGCCGTACGGCCTCCTCGATGGTCAGCGACGCGATCCGGTCCGGGCATCCGGCGGCGTGGCTGAGGGCCCGGGTGATGTCCGCCAGCGGAGGGTTCTGGCCGCCGGCCCCGGCGTAGACGGAACCGGCCGGGGCGTTCAGGGCCAGGACGTACAGCTCGGCGATGTCGTCGACATGGACCAGAGCCCAGTGGTTCGTGCCGTCCCCGACGCAGGGCACGGCACCCGCGGTGCGCCCCGGCTCGACGAAGAACGACTGCGCCAGTCCGCCGGAGCGGCCGTAGACCAGCCCGGGCATCACCACCACCGGGTGCCCACCGGTGGCGGCCCGGGCGAGCACCCGCTTCTCGTTCTCCAGCCGCCAGGCGGTGATGCGCGGCGGGCTCAGCGGGGCGTCCTCGTCGGCGACCCCGTCGGTGTCGCCGTACACCCACACCCCGCCCGTGTGCACATACGGGCCGCTTCCCACGCCGTCCTGCAGCGCCTCCGCCGCCGCGCGGTCGACGTCGGCGGTGCCCTCGGCGTAGTCCACCCCGAGGTGGATGACCCCGTCGGCCCGGCCGGCCGCCTCGCGGAGGACATCCGTGTCGGTGAGCGCGCCCGCGACCGGGGTGGCACCGAGGTCCGACACGGTGCGCGCCGCGTGCTCGCTGCGCGCCAGCGCCGTCACGGCGATGCCGTGCCCGGTCAGCGCCCGGATGGTGGAGCGGCAGATGTAGCCGGAGCCGCCTGTGATGAAGATCTGCATCGCTCTCACGGTCCCTGTGGGTGGAGGAGCGGCGGAGATCCCCGCCGCTCCTCCACCCTGAGCCCGTGCCGCAGCCGGCGTCCAAGACCTCTTCTGTCAGCGCTGATGCCCCAGGACATCAGTGCTGGGCAGCGGCGATGTCGGCGAACTCCGGGAGCAGAGGGGAGCGGCGGTCCGCGCTCCAGGCAAGGCAGGCCTCGCCCGGGCCGATGTCGTCGATGGGCACATGCGCGACATCGGTATGGGTGTAGTACGCCGCGGTGGACAGCGGAAGGACGAGGACGCCCCCGGACGTCGCGACGTGTTCCAGCTTCTCCTCGACGGTGGCGAACGAGGGCCGCGGCCCTGCCTCCTCGCCGCCGGTCCGCTCGGGGAGGTCACGCCACTCGGGGACGGCGTCGGGGTCCTGCAGCAGCCGTCCGGTCGCCAGATCCGCGATGACGACGGACTCCTTGCCCGCCAGCCGGTGGCCTGCCGGCGGTACGGCCACCCGGGGCTCCCGGAAGAGGGGGCGCAGCTTCAGGCCGCGATGATCGACGGGCAGCCGTACGAAGCTCACGTCGAGCAGGCCCTCGTGCACCCCTTGGACCTGGTCGCCCCAGGAAGTGCGCACCACCTGCACACTCAGCTCGGGATGCCTGGCCGAGAAGGCACGCACCGAGCCGGTCACGGTGATCCCCGGAATGAAGCCGACCGTGAACACCGAAGATCCGTGCGTGGCCTGCTGCACCCGGCGCTGCAGAGCCTGCGCGGCGGCCAGCAGGGGTCGCGCGTCCTCCAGCAGTTGACGGCCGGCGGTCGTCAACTCGGTGGTCTGCTCGTACCTGCTGAACAACTGCGTGCGCAGTTCCTGCTCCAGCGCACGGATCTGCCGGGACAGCACCGGCTGCGTGATGTGCAGCCGCTCGGCGGCCCGCCCGAAGTGCAGCTCCTCGGCCACAACCACGAAGTAACGCAGCTTGCGCAGATCGACATCCACGACTTCTCCCACTGTGTGGACGCCGTGTTCCAGCCCAGTTCCTCCGGGCGGTGTCGTCGGGGAGATCATTTGGTGCCGCGAGCACGCCTGTGCCCCGGTGCCTACGCCTTGGCCGAGCGTGGGCCGGCACTCGCGTAGTACGTGTTCCGTGCCTCCTGGACTCGGTCCCGTGCGGGGCCGTGCCTCGCGCCATCGAGATTCAGGGGCGGAGACAGGCTGGAGATGAGCGCGGCCTCCAACGGGACGGGATCAGGGTGTTCGGCCCAGGTGAGGGTGAGATGGCGATGCATCCACCCGGTGAGGCGCTGCTCGTCGTCCGGGACCAGGATGACGCGGTCGGTCCAGGTGGTCCGGTAGCCCTCGGCCGGCATGAGCAGCCCGGCCAGGGTGCGGCGCCGGGTTGATCCGCCGGAGTGCCTCAGATGGTTTCCGGTGATGCGGGTACGAAGCCGGGTCGCTTTGCCGAGGTACAGCAACCGCCGTTCGGGGTCAACGGAGTTGGCCGGTCCCGGGAGTGAGGCAAGGACACTCGGAGCGGCCCACCATGCGTACAACCCCGAGGTCCTGGGCAGCGCGGTGGCCGCCGCGTCAAGCGCTCGCGGCGTGGCAAGCAGGGCCGCCGTGACCTGACGAAGGGCTGCGTCATCAAGCATGGGCCGCACCCTAGGCCACGTACGGCACGTGCGTTACTCGTCGGCCGCGTCCGCCTCGCCGGGCAACCAGCGCAGGGCGAACCAGAGTTCCATGCGTACGCCGGCATCCTGGAGGTCGACTGCGAGGAGTTCGCCGACCCGTGCCAGGCGGTGGCGCACGGTGTTGCGGTGGACGTGGAGGGTCGCGGCGGTGCGGTCCCAACTGCCGTGCAGGGTAAGCCAGGTTCGCAGGGTGTCGAGGAGGACCGGGGCACCCGGCGCGCCGGCCCGGTCGAGCGGGGCGAAGCGGGCGCGGGCCAGATCCCGGGCGTCTGCGGCGGGGACGAGCCCGTGCACGGTGAGCGGGTCCTCGGTGTGGACGACGGCGGGTACTTCGGCGGCGATCGCGCGTCGGAGGGCACGTTCGGCCTGACGATCGGCATGAGGGAGGTCCGATGCCGGTGCGGGTGTGCTGAAACCGAGGACCCACCCCAGGCCGGCCGCTTGTGCGGGAGCCTCGGGGCGGGTGTCCGCTGCATTGGGGACCAGCGCTTTCAGGTCGGCGCCGTCGACGTGCAGGTAGGGGGTCCGCAGGGCGGTGGCCAGGGTGGCCAGATGCGCGGGGTCGTCGCCCGGGTTGGGTGCCTGCGTGGCGCGTGGGGGCATACGGCGGCCGTGGACCACGACCCAGGAGTTGTCTTCGGCTTCCGTCGTGTCGGAGGGCGAGAGGGCAGGTGCGACCTCCGCCGGGTCGGCTCCGAGCATGAGCCGTACGAGGGCGCCCGCGCTGTGGGTGTCGGTGCCCAGGGCGTGCCGGGGGCTGGTGAGCAGGGCGAGCAGCACGGTCGCCGTGCTGGTGACCTGCCGGTGGACCAGGGTCGGGGCCGTGGTGGCGGCCTGTCCGAGGGCGAGCGTCGTGGTGGTGCCGTCCGCTCCGGGCAGCGTGTGGACGGTCAGATGGGTTCCGCCCTGGTGATCGGCCGCCGCGGCCGGTCCGGAGCGTCCGGCTGGGCCTGTACGGGCGCGGACGCGGGCGGTGGTGCGTACGGCGAGGTCGCGTACGCGTCCCGGCGTGGGGGACGCGGGTCGGGGACCGGCGCTGAACAGTTCGGTGCCGTGGGCGTCGTAGAGAACCGCCCAGGCACCGGTGTGCGCGCTGAGCTGGGCAAGCACGGCCCGGAGCGCATCCGGCCGGGCGGCGGCCGTGGCCAGCGCCGACTGTGCTCGCGAGATCTCGCGCAGCTCACGGTTGCGGGCCTCGGCGATCGCCGCGTACGTGGCCTGCCCGACGGCCACGAAAGGGGTGGCCGGGGGCAGTCGCACGAGTGGGAGCCCATGGCGGTCGCAGGCGGCGATGAGCTCGGGCGGGACCTCCTCGTGCACGGGGGCGACACCGAATCCGAGCGCACTCACTCCGGCGGCGACGACCTGTCGTACGTACGTGTCGATGCCCTCCGCGTCCCGGGGGAGACGCACGCCCGCGGTGAGCAGCAGTTCGCCGCCCGCCAGATACGGCGTCGGGTCCTCGACCTCCGTCATGCCGACCGTACTGACGCGGACCCGGTGCGCCCCGGCGGGGCCCGCGATCCGGCGCAGACCCAGTGCGGGGTCGGCGAGCAACGTGCTAAGCGGCACGGACGGCTGCTCGGACTCGGTCATGAGGAGACATCCTCCCGGCCCGGCGGCAGCACGCGGGACTGCCGGAATCATCCAATGGGTGACTCCATATTGGACAGAACCGCCACTTCGGCGCCAGCCCGACCCCTCGATAGCGTCGTGTCACCCACCAACCACCGGCCCCACGCCGGAAGGAGAGCCACCGATGGCCGAGCTGTCCCTGCGCCCCGACCGCACCGCTCCGACCGCTCCGACGGCGGCGGCCGCGGCTGCCGGCGAGGAACTGCGCCTGCGTCGCGAACTCGCCGCGGTCTACCGGCTCGTGGCGCACTTCAGGATGACCGACCTGATCTTCACGCACATCTCCGTCCGGCTCCCCGGCCCGGAGCAGCACTTCCTGATCAACCCCTACGGCCTCCTCTTCGAGGAGATCACCGCGTCGAACCTCGTCAAGATCGACCTGACCGGCCGTCCCGTCGAGGAATCGCCCCACCCGGTCAACCCCGCCGGGTTCGTCATCCACAGCGCCATCCACGCCGCCCGCGCCGACGCCCACTGCGTCCTGCACACCCACACCAAGGCCGGGTGTGCCGTCGCGGCCCAGGAACACGGGCTGCTCCCGCTCAACCAGATCTCCATGGAGTTCCACGGCAGGCTCGGCCATCACGACTACGAGGGCGTCGCCCTCAACCTCGCCGAGCAGCAGCGCCTCGTCGCCGACCTCGGCGGTCACCCCGCGATGATCCTTCGCAACCACGGCCTGCTGACGGTCGGCGAGACCCCCGCCCAGGCGTTCCTGCGCATGTACTACCTGGACAAGGCGTGCGAGATCCAGATCGCGGCCACCTCCGCGGGAACCGGCCTCGTCATCCCCAGTCCCGACATCTGCGAACTGACCGCACGTCAACTCACGGGCGAGGACGACAGTTCGGATCTCCAGGACGACATGGGATACGAACTCGCCTGGTCGGCGCTGCTCCGATTGGTCGAGCGCGTCGCCCCCGACTACAAGGACTGACCCGAAGGCGAACCGTTCCGCTGCCCAACTCGTCTCCATGTTCGATATGGCACCTCGACGTGAGATGCCCAGTGGTGCCGACGAGGCACTTGTACGTCCAGGGAAAGGACTGCCGGAACGGTGTTAGTGAGCCACAGGAAAAGGACCGTCGGCTGGATCGCCGGAGGCGCGCTGGCGGCGACGCTCGCGGGTGTCACGGGGTGCTCCAGCGATTCGGACCCGGCCGCGGACAAGGAGCCGACCGCAAGCAGCTCGTCCGCGGCCGACGCGAAGAACGCGGACAAGGGGAAGCAGAAGGACGGTTCGTCGGCGCAGCCCTCGGCGGGCGGCCAGTCCACAGCCGAAGGTGCGGTCGCCGCGTGGGTCACCGCGGTCATCAAGGGCGAGCCGAAGCAGGCGTGCCTGCTGATGGGGGAGCCGGCCACAGATTCGTCGCCCGCCCGGGCCGGCACCGCCGAGAGGTGCAACAGCGACGATCCCGAGGTCCGGCAGATGCAGGACAACCTCGGAGAGATGCGTACGTCGTTCATGCCCGAGCCGCCCACGGACAACCCGAAGGTGGACGTCGCCACCGTCCAGCCCACCGGTGACAAGGCGGTGGTCCCCGCAGAGAAGGTCACGGTCGAAGGGAAGACCCTCGACAAGATCATCCTGTCCCACTCCACCGGGGTGGAGGAAGGGCAGCTGGACGTCAACATGGAGTCCACCAAGATCGATGACGCCTGGTACGTGACCAATCTCGATTTCAACATCGGCTAGTGCCGTGACCGGGGAGCCTGCCCGGTCGGGTGGTCAGGCCGCTGTTCGCGGCGGTCTGCCATCCGCGGCCAGGGCAGGCGCCCTCGGTGCCTCGGCTTCCTCGGCCGGTCAGGCCGTCACGCCGGCGGCGCGCCGGTCAGGACTTCCACCCGGCCTGTGTCGAGCGAGTAATAGGCGCTGACCACGGTGAGATCGCCCTTGTCCACGAGCGGGGGGAGGTCCCTGTTGGAGCGCAGAGCGGCGGCGGTCTGCCTGACGTGGATGCGAGTCATGGCGTCGACATCGTCCACGCGGCCGGTGTCCAGGTCCCACTCCAGAGCTACACCGTCGGCCCCACCCGGGCCGGCTCCCGGATCTGCGCCCGCGCCGGCGGCGCCGACCTGACGAGTGCCCAGTGGCACACGTGCGTACCCGACACGTCGTATCGGAGGTGTGTGGAAGCTGATCAGCTGAGGCCCGCCGTGGCCGCGACGGGCGCGGGGGTGGCCGAGGCGTCGCTTCGTCCGATTCGCCGGGCCAGGGGTACGAGGGCGATCGCGACGGCGCCGACGAGTCCGGCCAGGGCGAAGGTGGTGAAGCCCCAGCTCTGGTTGCCGTTGGTGGCGAGTACGCCGATCAGCCACGGGCCGACGACGGCGCCGGTGCGGCCGATTCCGGTGACCCAGCCGAGGCCCGCCGCGCGTTCGCTGTCGCGGTAGACGGTGTTGGTGGCGGCGTAGACCATGACCTGCGCGCTGAACAGGAACACACCGGTGACGGCGACCACGGCGTACGTGACGCCGAGCGGCAGTTGGGACTTGAGCAGCAGGGCTCCGGCGGCCGTCAGCACGAACCAGATCGCCGACACCCGTACCGCGCCGAACCTGTCGGCGGCGCGGCCGGCGATCAGCAGGCCGACGATGCCGCCCGCGTTGATCACCATCAGGAAGCTGATGGACGAGTTCAGCCCGTAGCCGGAGGCTCGCATCATCTGCGGCAGCCAGGTGCTCACGCCGTACACGAGGAGCAGTCCGCTGAAGGAGGCCAGCCACAGCAGCGGGGTCGCCCAGCGGGATTCCGGGCGGAACAGCGCCCGTATGGCGGCAAGGCGGCCGGCCGCACCGGCGGCCGGAGCGGCGACCTCGGTGGGCCGGGGGAGCCCGTACCGGTCGGCGACGGCGTCGGCCTTGTCTCGCTCGCCGTGCGCCAGCAGCACGCCCGGCGACTCGGGCAGCAGCTTCAGCAGCAGTGGTACAGCGACCACGGCCGGGAGCACGCCCGCCCAGAACACCCAGCGCCAGCCCGCGGCCGGGGCCAGAGTCAGCCCGAGCCCGGTCGCTGCCATGCCCCCGAAGTGGTACGAGGTCATCAGCAGCCCGGTGGTCAGCGCGGCCCGGCGCGGTGGCGCGAACTCCATGACCATGGCCAGGCACAGCGGCATGAGCCCGCCGAGGCCGAGGCCGGCGACGAAACGGCCGGCCCCGAAGAGGCCGACGCCCGGGGCCACGGCGCAGATCGCGGAACCGAGGGAGAACAGCGTCACGCTGGCGACGAGCATGAGCCGTCGGCCGAGCCAGTCGGTGAGGTTCCCGGCGGTGAGGGCGCCGATGAGCATGCCGAACGTGGTCCAGCTGCCGATGGTGCCGGCCGTGGCCGGAGTGAGCCCGAGTCCGCTGTCGTCGAGCATGTGGGGCATGACGGCGCCGTAGATGTTGACGTCCATGCCGTCGAAGAACACGGCCAGCCAGCACAGGGCCAGGACGGGGAAGACCGTGCGGAACGTGTGTGGGGAACGGGGCGCGGCAGACGAGTGGGAGGAGTTCATCTTCGTCCTTGGAGATGTGATGGAACCTTGGAACGTGAGCGGTGTGTTCGTCAGGTGAAATATGATTCACTGCTGCTGCGAGTCTCGGGTCGGGGTGGGACGAGTGTCAATGGTGCGGCGCGAGGGTGTTCCACAGGATGCGTCGGTCGGCCGCCGAGCGGTGGCCCGGTTGAGGAGTGATCATGAGCAATGACGAGTTTCCCGAAGTCACGACCGCGGTCGGCACGGTCCGCGGCCGCCGCGAGGACGGGTTGGCGGTCTTCCGCGGCATCCCCTACGCCCAACCCCCGGTGGGCGAGGCACGTTTCGTGGCGCCACGGCCGGTGAACCGCTGGGACGGGGCCCGGGAGGCGTTCGCATTCGGCCCGCCGCCCCCGCAGGAGCCGTTCGGCCCCGCGCCCGCCCTGGCCGACGGTCCTCCGCCCGGTGACGACTGGCTGACCGTCAACGTCTGGACGCCGGACGCCGATCCGGCGGCCCGCCGCCCGGTGATGGTGTGGATCTACGGCGGCGCCTACAAGTTCGGCTCCGCCGACGATCCCGCCTACGACGGCAATCGCCTGGCCCGCGACGGCGGGCTGGTCGTGGTCACCCTCAACTACCGAGTCGGCATCGAGGGGTTCCTCCAGATCGAGGGAGCGCCGGCCAACCGAGGCCTGCTCGACCAGGTCGCCGCCCTGGAATGGGTGCGCGACAA
Source organism: Streptomyces umbrinus (assembly GCF_030817415.1). Classification (NCBI taxonomy): domain Bacteria; kingdom Bacillati; phylum Actinomycetota; class Actinomycetes; order Kitasatosporales; family Streptomycetaceae; genus Streptomyces; species Streptomyces umbrinus. The sequence goes on from NZ_JAUSZI010000002.1 coordinate 10,945,935, forward strand.
CATCACCGCCTTCGGCGGCGATCCCGACCAGGTCACCGCCTTCGGCGAGTCGGCGGGCGCCGGGTCCATCGCCGCGCTGATGTCCATGCCCCGGGCGCGGGGGCTGTTCCGGCGGGCCATCGCGCAGAGCGTGCCGGGCACGTTCTTCTCGAACGAGTTGGCCGCCGACATCGCCGAGTCCGTCGCGGGTGAGCTGGGACTGCGCCCGACGGTCGCCGACCTGTCCGCCGTGGAGCCGCGCAAGCTGCCCGAGGCAGGCGCTGCGCTGACCGCCAAGATGCGCGAGTACGTACACCGTTGGGGCCCGGTCGCGCTCACCCCGACCCCGTTCTCACCCGTCGTCGACGGTGACGTCCTGCCCACCACGCCGTGGGAAGCGCTGGCGAACGGCACCGCACGGAACGTCGAACTGATCGCCGGGCACAACCGCGACGAGTACCGGCTCTTCCTCCTGCTCGGTGGACTGCTCGGCCGGGTCGACGAGGGCCTCGCGTCGATGGCCCTCGGTCTCTTCGGACCGACACCGGACGCCGAGCGGTCCTACCGCGCCGCGTTCCCCGACGCCTCCGCGGAGTACCTCTTCGAACTCGTCCAGTCCGACTGGCTGTTCCGCATGCCCTCGCTGCACCTGGCCGAGGCTCAGACCGCCGGCGGAGGCCAGGCCCATCTGTACGAACTCACCTGGCCCGCCCCGGCCGACGGCGGTGCCCTCGGCGCCTGTCACGGCTTGGACGTGCCCCTGGCCTTCGGCGTCCCCGGCGGACTCGGCGGCATGCTGATCGGCCCCGAGCTCTCCCCCGAGACCGAGGCGCTGTCCGCCCATGTCCGCGCCGCCTGGACCGCGTTCGCCAGGACGGGCGACCCGGGCTGGTCCCCGTACGACACCGGGCGGCGCCTCGTCCACCTGCTCGACACCGAACCGACCACGGCCGCCTATCCCGAGGAGGCCTCCCGCCGACTGTGGGAGCAGCACACGTTCTCCGCGCTGCCGCTGGTGACGCCGTAACGGGGTATCTCGTCACACAGGCCAAGGCGAAAGTGCGGACCCTCAACTCGAAGACGAGGGCCGATATCGTCGTCCAACTCGCAGGCGGTACCTACTGGTTGGCCGCGCCGCTGTCCTTCACCCGGGCCGACTCCGCCAGCAACGGGCACAGAGTCGTCTTGCAGGCCGCGCCGGGCGCCCGCCCCGTCATCTCGGGGCGCGCGGAAGGCCACCGGCTGGACCCGGCAGGAGACCCCGCGAGGAACATCTGGAAGGCCAAGGTCGGCACCGGGTTCGACATCCGGCAGTTGTACGTCGGCGGCGTCCAGGCCACCCGAGCCCGCACCCAACTCGACCGCGCCGACCTGACCGCCGACGCCAACGGTTACACCTTCACCAGCGGCGCGCTGAAGTACCTCAACAGCCTGGCCGATCCCGGCCGTACCGAGATCGACGACCTCGGCTCCTTCACCAACCGCTACTCCCCGGTGGCGGGGATCCGTGACGGCGTCATCACCATGAAGCAGCCGGCCCGGAACAACAACACCTTCGGGTACGACACCATCGGCAACCCCTTCCGCAAGGGACCGCTGTACATCGAGAACGCGTACGAGTTCCTCGACTCGGCGGGGGAGTGGTGCCTGAACACCCGCACCGGGACGCTGTACTGCAAGCCCCTCCCCAGCCAGGACATGTCCACCGCCGATGTGGAGATGCCGAGGCTGGAGTCGCTCCTCTCCGTCGGCGGCACGTACGGTGCCTCGGCGACCCACATCACCTTCTCCGGACTGCAGTTCTCGCACACGAGCTGGCTGCAGCCGTCCACCGGCCAGGGGTACGCCAACCAGCAGACCGGCGCGTTCGTCCAGGGCACCTGGGAGCGCCCGTCCGAGGCGCTGGACTCCTGCCAGTACGGCTGCAGGCTCTTCGAGGCGACCCGCCCGCACTGGCACCAGATGCCGGCCGCCGTCCAGGAGTCGGCCGCCTCCCACATCGACTTCACCGGCAACCGGTTCACCCAGCTCGGCCAGGTGGCCCTCGGCATCGGCAACGACGCCAACGCGCACGCCACGGAGTCGGGCTCGGCGCCGACACCGGCAACGTGTTCAGCCAGGGCGTGGGCGGCGGAGTCGTGGTCGGCGGTCTCCAGGCCGACACCCACCACCCCGGCGACAGTCGCACGACCAACCGGAACATCACCATCAGCAACAACGGGATGCACGATCTCGCCCTGGACTACAGGGACATGACGGCCGTGCGGGTCACCTACGCCACCAACGCCACCGTCTCCCACAACGAGATCTACGACATGCCCTACACGGGCATCGCGATCGGCTACGGCTGGGGCACCAACGACCCCGGGGGCAGCCAGGACTACGTCAACCGCGGGCTGTACGACTTCCAGACCGTCTACACGACCCCCACCACCCTGAAGAACGTCAGGGTCACCGGCAACCACCTGCACGACGTGATGCGGACGATGGACGACGGTGCCTGCATCTACACGCTCTCCGACGGCCAGGGCACCCTGATCGACCGCAACTACTGCGCCGAGAACAACGGCCACTACGGCATCTACCACGACGAGGGATCACGCAACTACACCGACGTCAACAACGTCTTCCGCGACACCGGTGACTGGGACCACGAGAACTCCAACGCCACCAACAACACGGGCGCGTTGACGGTCACGGACAACTGGACCAGCAACGGCTCCATCAGCCTCAGCGACGGAATGCGCGGCAACAGGGTGACCGGCACCGTCGTCGTCACCGACGACGACTGGCCCCGCGGCGCCAAGCGGGTCATGAAGAATGCCGGCGTCCACCCCAAGTGACCCACCCACCGGCGAGGCCGGACGGGGCACCGGCCCCCACCCGCAGGCGGCACGCCCTCCTGGCCCGGTCCGTGTCCCCACCACTCGGCCGGCGCCCGTACTCCTCCTCTGATCGGCGTCGCGGGCATGATGGACCGGTGCCGCCTTTTGACCAGATCCGTGTCCGGCTGCCTCGTGGCGCCCGCGCCGACGCCGTGCTGGCCGGCGGGGTGTTCGTGTTGGTGGCGCTCGGCGCCGAAGGGCAGCGGCTGAGATACGGCGGGGACCCGGTGCCGTCGCTGATCGCGTCCTGGCTGCTGATTCTGGCGGTGTGCGGAGCGCTGCTGTTCCGGCGCCGGTATCCGGTGACGGTGGGCTGGTTCACGGTGCTGGCCACGGGTGCCTACTATCTGCTGAGTTCCATCGACGGCCCGCTGGTGATCGTTCCGATCGTGGTGTTGTACGCCATCGCGGCCCAGGGCCGGATGCAGGCGGCCGCCGCCATGGCGGCGGCGATGGTGATCGGCGTGGCCGCGGGCGTCTTCGTGGGCAACAGAGATGTCAACGGCACGGTGGTGTTCATGCTGGCCGGCTGGCTGGTCGCCGTCGTGGCCCTCGGCAGCGTGCGGCACGGCCGGGTGGCCTACGCCGAGGAGGAGGCGCGGCTGAGGGCCACCGAGGAGCGGCTGCGCATCGCCCGCGAACTTCACGACGTGATCGGGCACAACATCTCGATGATCAACGTGCAGGCGAGTGCGGCACTGCACCGGCTCAAGAAGGATCCTGCCCAGGCCGAGCATGCGCTCGGCGCAATCAAGTCGAGCAGTCGGGAGACCCTGCGCGAGCTCCGGGCCACCCTTGGAGTCCTTCGCCAGGTCGACGAGGAGGTGCCCACGGCACCGGCGCCGGGGCTGGCCCGGGCGGATGAGCTGGTGGACTCGGCGAAGCTGGCGGGGCTCCCGGTGCGCATCGAGCGGACCGGGGGTGAACGCGCGCTGCCCGCCCCGGTCGACCTGGCCGCGTACCGGATCGTGCAGGAGTCCCTGACCAACGCCGCCAGGCACAGCGGCGCCGGACGGGTCACGGTCCGGATCGCCTACGGGGAAAGGGAGTTGACCCTCGTCGTCGAGGACGACGGCCTGGGCTCGGCGGTCCGCCCGGCCGGGGCGGGTGGTGGCAGCGGGATCGTCGGCATGACAGAGCGGGCGCGAGCACTGGGTGGCGAGCTGGACGCGGGCCCGCGGCCGGAGGGCGGATTCGCCGTGCGGGCCCGGCTGCCGTACGGGATCACAGGAGAGCCGATGAAGCGGAGTGAGCGATGATCAGGGTCCTGCTGGCGGATGACCAGCGGCTTGTGCGGGCCGGGTTCCGGTCGATCCTGGAGGACGAGGACGACATCGAGGTGGTGGGGGAGGCAGGGGACGGGGAAGCCGCGGTCTCGGCCTGCCGCGAACTCAGGCCGGACGTGGTCCTGATGGACATCCGGATGCCGGGGACGGACGGTCTGGAAGCCTCCCGGGTGATCGCCGGGGATGACCGACTGGCATCGGTGAAGGTGGTCATCCTGACGACCTTCGATCTGGACGACTACGTGTACGGGGCGCTGCGCGCCGGGGCGACGGGCTTTCTGGTGAAGGACACGGAGCCGGAGGAACTGCTGCAGGCGGTGCGGGTCGCCGCCCGGGGCGATGCCCTGATCAGCCCGTCGGTCACACGGCGGCTCATCGCCGAGTTCGCGGCTCGCGGGTGAAAGGCCCTCGGCCGGACCCTCGGCTCGATGCCCTCACCGGCCGGGAGCGTGAGGTCATGCAGCTGGTGGCCGGGGGGCTCACGAACGACGAGATCGCGGCGCGGCTGGTGCTGTCACCGTCGACGGCGAAGACGCATGTCAGCCGGATCATGTCGAAGCTGGGGGCACGGGACAGGTCGCAGGTGGTGGTACTGGCCTACGAGTCCGGAATGGTCAGCCCGGGCTGGCTGGCGCAATAGGCAGGGCGGGCGGCTTCACCGGCGGGCCATGGGCCGCCGGCCCCGGCAACCCCTGGGGTACGAGACGGCGGCAGCGTACATCCGCTGGGGTACGCCCGGTGTCGGCTGGAGACTGACGACCCCGCCCCTGCCTCGCGTGCACGCTCAAGGGCATGAACGCACCCCGCTTTCACCGACGGGCCACGACCGCACTCGTCGGCGCGCTTGTCGGAGCTGCCGCCGGAATTCTGCTGGTCACAGCCGCCGGGGCCCTGGCCGTGAAGGTCGGCGGCGTGCCTGCCGCCCTGGGGATCGGCGTGCCCACGCTCAGCGGCGCCGTGGTGGGCGCGTTTCTCACGCCAGGCAACTCCCGCTCGAATCCGAGGTAGTCATCCATGTCTCCCACCCGCGGCACAGCCGCGTCCATCGCCCCGCCCCCACCCACACCGCATCGGCCGCGCGGCGGCCGGTTCGGCGCCCTGGCCGACTGGGCGCAGCGTCACCGCTGGGCCGCCCTGCTGCTCTGGGTGGCCGTCCTGGCCGCCGTCACGCTGGGTTCGGGGGCCGCAGGTTCCGCGTACAAGAACGACTTCTCCCTGCCGGGCACCGACTCCCAGGCTGCCACCGACCTGTTCAAGGAACACGGTTCCGCCCAGGCCGGCGACAGCGTCGAGATCGTACTGAAGGACAGCCAGGGCATCGATGGCCGCAAGGCCGCCGTCGAAAGGATGCTGGCGGAGGTGAAGGGGCTGGCCGGCGTCGCCGACGTACGCAGCCCGTACACCGAAGCCTCCGCCGTGTCCAAGGACGGCACGATCGGCTACGCCACCGTGACACTCGACGGCAAGGCGGAGGCAGTGCCCAAGGAGGACGTCACCGCGATCATCGACACCGCCAAGGGCGTCGAGGCGGACGGGCTCCAGGTCGAGCTCGGTGGTGATGCGGTGCGCGGAGCCGAGGACAAGGGAAGCCCGACCGCGGAACTCGCCGGCATCCTGGCCGCCGTGATCATCCTCGGGCTGCTCTTCGGCTCTGTCGTGGCGGCCGCCGTACCGCTGATCACCGCCCTTTTCGCGGTCGGCGCCGCCGTCGGCCTGATCGTTCTCGCCTCGCACGTCTTCACCATCGCCGACTTCACACCGCCCATCACGATGCTCGTCGGACTCGGCGTCGGTGTCGACTACGCCCTGCTGATCTTCTACCGCTTCCGGCACGAACTCACCGACGGCGTCGAACCGGCCGAAGCCGGCCGTAAGGCCCTGGACGCCGCCGGTCGTACGGTCTTCTTCGCCGGCTGCACCGTGATCATCGCCTTGCTCGGCCTGGTCGCACTCGGCCTCGGCTCGCTGCAGGGAGTGGCCCTCGCTCTGGCACTGACAGTGCTGACCACCATGGCGGCCTCGCTGGTTCTGCTGCCCGCACTCCTGGCGCTCTTCGGCCGGCGCATCCAGCGTCACGTGCTGAAGCACGCGGCCAGGTCCACGGCCAAGGGCAAAGTCGAAGGCCGCCGTTGGCGGGCCCTCGCCGCAGCCGTGCAGCGCCGTCCTCTCCCTGCACTGCTCGTCGCCGTCCTCGCCCTGCTGGCCCTGTCCGCACCGGCACTGAGCATGCGCCTCGGCTTCGCCGACGCGGGCAACGACCCGAGGACCACGACCTCCAGGCAGGCGTACGACCTGCTCGCCGAGGGCTTCGGCCCGGGCTTCAACGGTCCGCTGATCGTCCTGGTGCAGGGCGACGAGGCCGCAGGCCAGGGCGTCCGGTCCGAGCTGGCCAAGGCCGAGGGCGTGGCCACGGCCAGCCCTGCGATGCCCTCCGAGGACGGCGCCCTGTCCACGGTGTTCATCTACCCGAAGTCGGCGCCGCAGGACGAAGGAACCACCGATCTTGTGCATCACCTGCGCGATGACGTGGCCCCGCGGCTGGAGCGCGACACCGGCGCCGAGATCCTGGTCGGCGGTTCCGTCGCCGCCTCCCAGGACTTCGCGGACACGGTCGCTCAGCGGCTGCCGCTGTTCGTCGCCGTCGTCGTCGGCATGTCGTCGCTGCTGCTGATGCTGGTCTTCCGGTCGGTGTGGATCCCCGTCAAGGCAGCACTGCTGAATCTCCTCTCGATCTCCGCCGCGCTCGGCGCCATGACCCTGGTGTTCCAGTACGGCTGGTTCGGGGTGCAGCAGGGGCCGATCGAAGCCTTTCTCCCCGTGCTGATCTTCGCCATCGTGTTCGGACTGTCCATGGACTACGAGGTGTTCCTGGTCTCGCGGATCCACGAGGAGTGGGAGCGCACGAAGGACCACTCCCTCGCGGTGCGGGAAGGACTGGCCACCACCGGCAAGGTGATCACGGCTGCCGGAGCCATCATGATCGTGGTGTTCGGCGCCTTCATGCTGAGCCCCGACCGGATGCTCCAGCAGTTCGGGCTGGGCCTCGCCGTGGCGATCCTGGTGGACGTGTTGGTCATTCGCTGCCTGATCGTCCCCGCCGTCCTGCAACTGCTCGGCAAGCGGGCCTGGTGGCTGCCCGCCCCGCTCGCCCGGCGACTGCCCAAGGTGGCGCTCGAAAGCCCCAGGGAAAGCTGACGACCGACCCTGGAAAGCCGAGTGCTCTGCGGGCGCCCGCGATGTGCACGGGACCCTGCCCGGCAGGGTCCCGTGCACACGTCGGATTCAGAAGGGCGTCACCGCCACGAACGAACTGTCCTGGCGGAACAGGTCCGTGCCGTTCGACGGGTCGACGCGGAGTTGGTAGTTGTAGTGGCGCAGGTAGTAGCCGGGGTAGTTGTACGACTCCAGGCGTACGGAGGTGCCGGTGCGGGCGATGAAGGTGGCGTCCCTGGCGAACGTCGACGAGCCGTCGTTCGCGTCGAAGCGGCCCCGGAAGTCCCAGTGCCGCAGGTAGTTGCCGGCCGCGTTGCGGAACGAGTAGCCGTTCGCGTCGGCGAGGCCCGCCACGATCGTGAAGGTGGACGCCTGTTTCTCCGCGGTCGTGCTGGAACTGGTCAGCACGGGGAGGTTGAGCAGGGCGGACTGCTCCTGCCAGTAGCGGGTGGTGAAGTTGCCCGACTGGAGGTAGCGGGTCACGCCCGTCGGCAGGGTCACGCCGCCGGACACCGTCTCCTTCAGCACTGTGAAGTGGCGTGCCGTCCCCGAGATGGACGGCAGTGCCTTCGGCGCGCTCCAGGTGGCGAAGGTGTCGTAGCTGTCGCTGTAGTAGTAGCTGCCGTCGCCGTATCCGTCGAAGAAGATCCGCCATGCTCCGTTGTCGAGCTGTATCAGCGCGGAGCCCTCCCGAGTGCCGCCCCAGCCCGCCCAGTTCCCCGTCCTGCTGATCGTGTACGGGCCGGCGAGCGCGGTGCTGGTGGCGTACTCGATGTACTTGGACGTCTCGTTCTTCGTGAAGGCGTGGTACGTCGAGCCGATCTTCACGATGAACGTGTCGATGTGGTTGGCGCCGATGCCGGACAGCGCCACCGGTGAAGTCCAGGCGGTGAGCGCGGAGTTGGTGGCCTTGAGCAGATACGGGGTGAAGATCCACTCGTTGCTGGTCACCGAGCAGGACACGATGATGTTCACGCTGCCGTCGCTGTCGACGAACCACTCCGGTGCCCAGGCGCGCGACAGGTTCGCGATCGGCACGGTGTAGTCGTACAGGAAGGTCCAGTTGCTGCGGTCCGAGCTGCGGGCGAAGCCGATGGTGGTGCTGGTGTCCTGCCAGGTGTGCGTGGTGTAGGTGATGTAGTAGTAGCCGTCGGTGTGCTTGAAGACGCTGGCGTCGCGGATGCGGCCCGCGGGCGGCGTGTACGCGGACGCCTTGAGGAGCCGGAAGTCCGTCGCGTCGTCCGACTGGTAGACGTTCACCGTGCCGTCGTTGCTGTTGAGGAACGGCACGATGGTGTAGCGGGTGGCCGATCCGCGGGGCGGCGCCGCTGCGGAGGCCGTGCCGAGCAGGCCGGGTAGTCCGCCCACGACGAGCGCCGAGACCGGCAGCGCGGCCATCGCCCGCAACAGGCTCCGGCGGGAGGGCGCGAAGGGGCCCGAAGCGCCGGTCGCGTCGGCGGAGGTGACGGGTCTGTAGGGGTTTTCTGGCGTGATCATGTGCGGCTCTCCTCGCTGGGACTGCTCTGGTGCTGCTGGTTGTGCCAGTCCCGTGGGCCCCGGGGTCGTCCGTCCCGGGGCCCACGGGGTGGTTCAGAAGCGGGCTCCGACGGCCGCGCCGTTCTTCGGGACGAGCAGGTCCCGGGCAGGCGGCAGGGAGCCGTCGGTCGAACGCGGTCCTGTGATGGCGCCCGTGTTCGTGCTCACGACCGACGAGTCGTTCCAAGTCCCGCCCAGATCCCATGAGTTGCCCGTGGACGTGGTGCCGGAGCCGAGTGCCGCGGGCCGCGCGTCCGCGACGGACAGGTTGGCCGTGAGGACCGCCTTTCCGCCCGAGCCGTCGGCGTCGAAGCCCGTGCCCGTGTTGCGGAACGTGGTGGTGCGGCTGAGGGCGAGCGCGCCCGGATTGCCGTTGTCGGTGACTCCGTGCGCCGCGTTCCGGTACGCGAGCGAGTTGCGCAGGGTGTGGGCCACCGCCGGTGCCGGGCTCCCGCCGCCCAGCTTGAAGCCGTTGCCGTCGCCCGCGAAGTCCGGGAAGCTCCACCGGTTGAAGCCGTTGCCGTACGCGATCGTGTTCTCGACGACGATCGGCGAGGCGAACTTCCAGGCGTCGTAACCGTCGTCGACGTTGTTCCACAGCCGCGCGCCCCGCACGACGTTTCCGCTCCCGCTGCCCTCCTTGATGGCCAGCCCGTCCGCGCTCTCGCCGTTCTTGCGCGGGTCGCGGTTGCCGTAACTGTCCAGGTTCAGGATCTGGTTGCCCGCGGAGGCGCCCTGGAGCTGGAAGCCGGATTCGTAGTTGTCGTGGGTGGAGAGGCGGGAGAACACGTTGTTGTTGCAGCCGTCGCAGTAGAAGCCGTACGGCCCGTTGACGATCTCCAGACCGGAGACCCTCCAGTAGGAGGCCTCCTGGTGGACGGCCCCGCGCTCGGCACGAGGGATGCTGCCGCCGACCGGTGTGTGGCTGGCCGGGAGCTGTTCGCCGTCGATGACGACGCGCTCGCCCTGGTAGGAGCCGAGGGAGATCGGTTGCGTCGCCGTGCCCGAGGTGGTGATCGTGATGTTGTCGGTCAGGGCGTAAGTACCGCCCCGTACAAGGATGGTGTCGCCCGCCTTCGCCCTGTCGACGGCTTTCTGGACGGTCCGCAGCGGTTGGTCGAGAGTTCCGGCGGCCGAGTCGTTCCCGTTGACGGCCACGACGACGGTCGACGCCGCGGCTGCCGGGGTCGGTAGCACCATCGTCGCCAACACGGCACTCAACACTGTCCCGGTGAGCCTGCCCGCGATGCGCACGAGGCCTCCTTGTCTGCCGATCCGAAGGTTGTCGCGGGTGAGTGGTCGCACACACCGGGTTGGTTGCCGGGGTGTGCGCACCCGCCACGACGGATCGATATACCGAACGCAGTTCGGTAAACCGGTCAGAACGTAGAGTGCGGCCGTGACCACGTCAATAACTTCGACACGCTCAGCCACTTCTGGCTCCGCGGTCCGGTGCGCAGGCGGGTTTGGCCTGGCGATGCCCGGCTACCCGAACGGCGTGTCACTAACAGAGCAACAGGAACTCGTTCGTTTCCTCGAGGACCGGTTCGCCTGTGCGCAGGCCTGTACCGAGTGCGCACGGATCTGCGCCCTGCGCGCGAGCCTCGCCGAACTCGACGGCCCCGACGACCAGCAGGAGTTGAGGCGCAAGGGCATCCTCTGCGCGGAGGTCTGCGACGCGACCTGCCGCGCCCTGGCTGAGCAGACCACGCAGGCCGAGGCCGGGATGCGCGCCCAGGTGGAGTGGTGTCGTGCCGTCTGCCTGGAGACCGCCGATGTCTTCGACCGGAGCCGCGGTGCCGAGAAGGGCGCCGAGGCCTGCCGCGACTGCGCACGCGCCTGCACGGAGTTCCTCGCCCTGCTGAGGTGAGGCTCCGTGGAACGCCACCCGCTCCGAGGTGCCGGGTCCCGGAGAGCTGTTCAGGCGGGCGCCCGTCGGGGCCTCACTCTCCGAGGGCTCTCCCGACTCGTACATTCCAGCGCCCGGCCCGCCCGCTGAACTCCGTCACGACCAACGGCGGCACGTCGACACGCCAGAACGCCGAGTCCGGGGCCCCGAGCGTCCGCACCACCCCGGCGCGTACGATCTCCGGCTCGACGACGGCGATGATCCGCACGGAGCCTGCTCCTGAACCCTCGGCTGAGCCAGATCTTGAAGCCCCGGAACTCGGATCCGCCGCCGTCTCCAGCCACTTCGCGACGCGCTCGCACATCCCGGCCACCGACTCGCCGCCGTGCGGGGCGGACGACGGGTCCGTCAGCCAGCGCCCCACGGCCTCCGGCTCGTCGGCGCTCACCTCGGCGAGCGTGGCCCCGCGCCAGCGGCCCACGTCCAGGCCGGACAGCTCCGGCGGCTCGGTGACGGCGAGGGTGTCGAGCCCGAGGGCCGCCGCCGTCTCCCGGCAGCGAACGGTGGGCGAGACCAGGACCTGGTCGGCGGCCGGCAGCGAGCCCGCGGCGGCCTCGGCGAGCCGCAGCCCGGCCGGGTCCAGGGGGCATCCGTCGTCGAAACGTGCCTCCCGCAACGCCGCGCTCATCGCTGGTGAGATCAACATCACTCGGCTGGTCATCGGCCCGCCCTCGCGTTCCACACGTGCTCAACACCCCTGTCCGTACCGGGAATTGGGGGCGTGACCAGGGCACCGGCGCGCCCCCGGCATTCCGTGCGCCCTTGGCCGCGCCTCTGCTTCGCGGTACCTTCTCGTCGATATTGACGACGGTACGACGGAAGCCGGTGAGAATCCGGCACGGTCGCGCCACTGTAAGCCCCGCACAACCGCCCCCCGCCAGGGGAGGCGGAGGTCGAGCAAGTCAGACCCGTGGCCGTCGTCCTGTGCACCACCGAGATGGGACGCGAGTTCCCCCAGGAGGTCCTGCCATGGCGCAGTCCGCCGTCGCTCAGCCGACCGTAACCACCCCCGACGTACCCGCAAAGCTGCCGATCGGCGCGATCGCCCCCTGGGCGGTCTTCCTCGGCATCCTGATGCTGGTGCTGCTCTACTTCGTCGGCGCCGAACAGGGCGCCACCTCCCTGGTCTCCGGCGAAGGCGTGCACGAGTGGGTGCACGACGCCCGCCACCTGCTCGGCTTCCCCTGCCACTGACGGCGACAAAGAACCGACAGGACAACCCAATGAACTCCGTCACCGTCAGAAATCTCCTGGTGCGCGGCATGCTCGCGGGTCTTGCCGCGGGCGTGCTCGCCCTGGTCGTCGCCTACTTCCTGGGGGAACCCCGCGTGGACGAGGCCATCGCGTTCGAGGAGGCCCACGCCCACGAACACGGCGGCGAGGAACTCGTGACCCGTGCCATGCAGTCCACCGGCGGTCTGTCCACCGGCGTCCTCGTCTACGGGGTCGCGTTCGGCGGCATCGCCGCTCTCGCGTACTGCTTCGCGCTCGGCAGAATCGGCCGCTTCGGGCCGCGCGCGAGCGCGCTGCTGCTGGCGGGCGCCGGTCTGGTCGCGGTCTACCTGGTGCCGTTCCTCAAGTACCCGGCGAACCCGCCCGCCGTCGGCGACCCCGACACCCTCAACCAGCGCACCGCGCTGTTCCTCCTGATGATCGTGCTCAGCGTGCTGCTGGCCGTCGCCGCGGTGATCCTCGGCAAACGCCTCGCACCGCGCCTGGGCAACTGGAACGCCACGCTCGCCGCAGGCGGGTTCTTCGTCCTGGCCGTCGGCCTGGCGTACGCGTTCCTGCCGTCCTTCAACGAGGCGCCGGAAGGCTTCCCGGCGACCCTGCTGTGGCAGTACCGACTGGCGACCCTGGCCATCCAGGTGACCCTGTGGACCGCGTACGGCCTGGTCTTCGGGCTGCTCGCGGAGCGCGTGCTGGCTCCCAAGCCGGCCCGGGCCGAGGACGACAAGGCGGCCGAAGGACGGGCAACTCCCGTCGCGCACTGACCCGTTCAGACGCTGAGCGCTCACACACCGAAGGGCCCCTGGAGCACATTCCCGGGGCCCCTTCGTATGAGTGCGCATGAGTCCGTCCGTCAGGTGCGTACGTCACCGGCATTCCCAATTTCTGGAACACGTTCTACGGTGTGCGCCGTCAGGTCCGGGTGGCCGAACGAGCGGGCCAGTGGGAGCCAGGAGGCGCCGTGCATCTCGAATACACGCCGGAGCAGCAGCGGTTGCGCACCGAACTGCGCGCCTACTTCGCCGAGTTGGTCCCCGACGACGTGTACGCCCGCTACGGCGACCCGGCGGCGCAGAAGCGCTTCTACCGCGAGACCATCCGCCGGCTCGGTTCCGACGGCTGGCTCGGCGTGGGCTGGCCGAAGGAGTACGGCGGGCGCGGTCTGTCCCCGATGGAACAGTTCATCTTCTTCGACGAGGCCGCCCAGGCCGGTGTACCGCTGCCGCTGATGGCGCTCAACACGGTCGGGCCGACGATCATGCAGTTCGGTACCGACGAGCAGAAGGGGTACTTCCTGCCGAAGATCCTCTCCGGCGAGCTCGACTTCGCGATCGGCTACAGCGAACCCGACGCGGGCACGGACCTGGCCGCCCTGAAGACCAAGGCGGTCAGGGAGGGCGAGGAGGACACCGGCCACTACACGGTCAACGGCCAGAAGATCTGGACGACCAACGGCGACACCGCCGACTGGGTCTGGCTCGCCGTCCGCACCGACCCGGACGCCCCGCCGCACAAGGGCATCACCATGCTCCTCGTGCCGACCTCCGACCCCGGCTACTCCTGCACGATCATCAACACGCTCGCCTCGCACGACACCACCGCGAGCTACTACGAGAACATCCGCGTCCCCGCGTCCCGCCGGGTCGGCCAGGAGAACAAGGGCTGGCGGCTGATCACCAACCAGCTCAATCACGAGCGGGTCACCCTCGCCGCACACGGCACGATGGCCATCCGCGCGCTGCACGACGTACAGCGCTGGGCCATGGAGACCAAGCTCGCCGACGGCCGCCGCGTCGTCGACCTCCCCTGGGTGCGCCGCCGCCTCGCCCAGACCCACACGAAGCTCGACGCGATGAAACTCCTCAACTGGCAGATGGTGAACGCCGTCCAGGAGGGCACGCTCACCCCGCAGGACGCCTCCGCCGTCAAGGTGTACGGCTCCGAGGCCCGCCGGGACGCCTACGCCTGGCTCATGGAGGTCGTCGCCGTCGCCGGTGTCCTCAAGGAGGGCTCCGCGGGCGCCGTACTCCACGGCGAACTGGAGCGCGGCTACCGCTCGGCCGTTATCTTCACCTTCGGCGGCGGCAACAACGAGATCCAGCGCGAGATCATCTCGTGGATCGGTCTGGGGATGCCGAGGGTGCGGCGATAGCCCGAGGTGCCTGTTGATGTTGCTGGACATGAGTGGAGTGGGTCCCTTCTCCGCCCGCTGGGCATGGGTCTCGCACGTCGCGGCCTCGGCTTCGATCCGGGGCAACCGCGGGCGAGACGAGTCTCCGGCCGCGGCGCGTGTCGACGCATCGCCCATAAGCACGCACCCCGTTCAACCCTTCGGTGGAACGGCGCTCGTCGCGGCGTGCGGAGATCCGGTAGGCGCCGGGCCCGGCGGCCGGGTGAAATGGCGGGCGCAGGCGAGGAGAAGAACCGCCAGGGCGGCCGGTGCCGCGTAGGCGAGCCGGAAATCGCCGGTGGAGCCGAGGAGCCCGCTCACCGCCCCGCCGGTGACGACGCCCGCGTAGTTGAAGAGGTTCAGGCGGGCCAGGATCGCCTCCGAGGCGGCGGGGCGCAGTCGTGCGGCGGAGGCCAGACACAGCGGGGCCAGGACGGACGCCCCCAGGCCCACCGCGCCGGCCGCGAGTACGGCGAACGGCCAGCTGGGCGCGGCGGCCATGCCCGCCAGGGCGCCCGCGACCAACAGCGCGGCGATGCGGACGACGGCGACCGCTCCGATCCGCTGCACGAGGCGGTCGGTGGCCGCGCGGCCGACGACCGTGCCGGCCTGGTAGGCCGCGTACGCCATCGGCGCGACCGTGAGTGACGCGCTGAGGGTCTGGCGCAGGTAGACGGCCGACCAGGCCGAGACGGTGGAGTCCACGACGTAGACGACGAGGAGGACCAGGCCGAAGGGCAGGAGCCGGATCCACACGCGGCGCCCCAGGGGCGGCTCCGCCGGAGTGTCCGACGGCTCTTCGGAGGAGGCGGGCAGGGCGTGCGTGCGGATACAGAGGGCCAGGACGAGCAGGACGCCCGCCTGCAGGTTCAGTCCGTCCGCCACCGGCCACTCCAGCCGGGCCGCCCCGGCGGTGAGCAGGGCCGCGACGACGCCACCCACGCTCCACGCCGTGTAGAAGGAGCCGAAGACACTGCGGCCGTAGGCGCGTTCGATCGCCGCTGCCCGGGTGTTGCTCCCGACGTCGAGGGCGCCGACAGCGATCCCGAAGAGGATGTACGCGCAGCCGACCGCAGCCTTGCCGGGGGCCCACCCGATCAGCGTCAGCGCGGCGGCGGCCGTCAGCAGGGCTCCGCGCATCGTGGCCACGGGACCGGCGCGGCGGACCGCGGCCAGACCGAGGAAGCTGCCGCCCCCGGCCATCAGCGCCACCGTGACCATCAAGGCGGTCGTCAGCAGGGGAGCCAGTTTCAGATGTTCGGTGACGGCGGGGACGGTCGTGTACACGGCGGCGACGGACACACCTTGCGCGGCGAACGCGAGGGTCGCGACCCTTCGGGCGCCGGCCCTGGACGTGGGACGCCCGGCCTCCGCCCGGCCTGCGGCACTGAGGGACATGCCCAGACCGTAGCCACGCGCGGACGGGCGAACGCAGGGCGCCGGGGGCCGTGCAGGGGACTTCGGGGCCACCCCCGGCGACCGCTGATGCCCTGGGCGCGGGTCTGCCGGTCGTCACCTACGGGACGAACGAGACCGTTGAGAGACCCGGTGCGCGCGTGCGGAAGATTCACACGATGCTCACGGCGACCGACCCCGAGCCGGCCGCGGGGCCGGGACGCCGGACGTCGACGGCTACCTGCGGCGGCGGCTGGCGCAGGTGGCGTACGCCTCACTGCCGCCGTACGCCCATGAGTTGTACGGAAGATCCGTACGGTCACCCGGCACGGTGCCGCGGCAACCGCGACTCACCGGCACCGTGTGGCACTGCGTTCCCGCACGTCCATGTCGGCAACTGCCGCCCAAACACATTATCCGCGCGATGTCACGGCTCGGACCCGGCTCGCGCGTGGCCCCGTACAAAGTCGGACGACAGCTCGCCATACTGGACGGGCCAGGGGAGGGCGGGGCCGAACAACGGGGGCGATCGCAGCAGATGGGGGACACCAGGCTGATCCAGGGCCGGTACCGGTTGCTCGACCTGATCGGTCGAGGGGGGATGGGTGAGGTGTGGCGTGCCCGGGACGAGTCGCTGGGCAGACAGGTCGCCGTGAAGTGCCTCAAACCGTTGGGACAGCACCACGACAACTCGTTCACCCGTGTCCTGCGGGAGCGGTTTCGCCGCGAGGCGCGGGTGGCGGCGGCCCTCCAGCACCGCGGGGTGACCGTCGTCCACGACTTCGGTGAGTCGGACGGTGTGCTCTATCTGGTGATGGAGCTGCTGGACGGGCGCAACCTCAGTCAGCTCCTGGAGGACAACAAACAGCATCCGCTGCCCGTCGCCGACATCGTGGAGATCGGCGAGCAGGCGGCCGCCGCTCTGGCGTACACCCACCAACAGGGCATCGTGCACCGGGATCTGAAGCCCGCGAACATCATGCGGCTCGGCGACGGCACGGTGAAGATCTGCGACTTCGGCATAGCCCGCCTCGGGCACGACATCGGCTTCACCTCCAGACTCACCGGTACCGGCATCGCCATGGGCACCCCGCACTACATGTCGCCGGAGCAGATCGGCGGCGACCACGTCGACCACCGCAGTGACCTCTACTCCTTCGGCTGCGTGCTGTACGAGATCGCCACCGGGGCCCCGCCGTTCGACCTCGACGACGCGTGGGCGGTCCTGGTCGGCCACCGGGACACGGCTCCCGAGCCGCCGCGCCGCCATCGCGCCGAGCTCCCCGAGTTCCTGGACCGGATCATCCTGGACCTGCTGGCCAAGGAACCCGAGCAGCGGCCGCACGACGCCCGTGAGCTGGGCCGCCGCATCGGCGCGGGCCGCACGGCTCCGGCGTACGTGCCGACCGTGGTGTCGCCCCCGGTGCGGCCCGCGGCGCCCGAGCGGCCCGCCGCCCGCGAGGAGCGGCTTCCCTCCTGGACCCGCGGTATGACCACCGGCCACAAGGCGACGGGCGCGGGCCTGCGCACCACACCGCCCGACGCCGCCGCGGGCCTCACCGGCGACTGGATCGCCCGCACCGACACGCGCGGCACACAGGACCCGGGGACCGCCGAACGGCCCACACCGTCACCGGAGTTGGTCACCACCCTCACCGGCAGGCACAACGCGGGACTGAGCCTGGGGCGGCTCGGCCGCTGGGCGGAGGCGGGCGAGGTGCACCGCGCGGTCGCCGCCGAACGCGAACACGCCCTCGGCCCCGACCACCCCGACACGCTGGCCAGCCGCTACGAGGTCGGCTTCACCCTCAGCCGCACCGGCCGCCCCGCCGACGCGCTGCGCGAATACGGGCACGTGGCCCAGAACAGGGAGCACGTGTTCGGCCCCGACCACCCGGACACCCTGGCCGCCCGCCAGGAAATGGCCTATGTACTCGGCCAGTTGGGCCGCCACTTCGAAGCACATCAGGTCTACACGGCCGTACTGGCGGTCCGGGAACGCGCCATGGGGCCCGAGCACCCCGACACCCTGCGCTGCCGCCACAACCTCGCCTTCAACCTCAGCAGACTCGGGCGGCTGGAGGACTCGTACCGGATGGCGAGCGACGTGGCCGCGGCGCGCGCCCGGGTGCTCGGCGCGAACCATCCCGACACGCTCGTCACCCGGTACGAAGTCGCTTACGCACTCGGGCAGTTGGGCCGCTGGCCGGAGGCGCTGCAGACGTACCAGGAGGTCGCCGAGGCGCGGGCGCAGGCGCTCGGCCCCGACCATCCCGACACGCTCGCCGCGCGCTACGAGGTCGGCATCAGCCTCGGCCGGCTCGGGCGCAGCGCCCAGGCACTGGAGCTGTACCGCGCCCTGATCGACGACCGCACCCGCGTCCACGGTCCCGCCCACCCCGAGACCCTGCGCGCCCGGCACGGCCTCGGCGTCAACCTCGGCCGGCTCGGCCGGTGGGAGGAGGCCCTCGCCGAGTCCCGTGACGTGTGCGCGATCCGCGAGCGCGTGCTCGGCCCCGACCACCCGGACACCCTGGTCAGCCGGCGCGAGGTCGCCGTCGGGCTCGGCTGGCTCGGACGGTGGGCCGACGCGCTCACGGAGTACCGCCAGGTGGCCGCCGCGCGCGAGCGGGTGCTGGGCGGTGACCATCCCGACGCGCTGGCCAGCCGCAATGATGAAGCGCACTGTCTGGAGCAGTTGGGACGTGGTGCGGAGGCGGTGGAGTTGTATCGGAGGGTGGCGGCGTTGCGTCAACAGCGGTGACGCTCCGCTGGGGTGCGCCGGTTCGAGACGGGGGCTGCGCCCCCGAACCCCCGCCGCGGTCGTTTCTCGGCTGCGGATTGGTTGTGGCTGGGCGCGCAGTTCCCCGCGCCCCTGTAGGGCGCCGTCTGCTACTCGGCCAGCTGCCGACCAGGTCTGGCTGATCTGGATCATCGCGTGTTACCTAGAGACATGGGTGCATTCGAGGGATACCGGGAGCAGGACGTCGTCATTGTCGGCGGGGGACACAACGGTCTGGTCGCCGCTGCCTATCTGGCGCGGGCCGGGAAGTCCGTGCTGGTTCTGGAGCGGCTGGGAGTCACCGGCGGGGCGGCCGTGTCGACCCGGCCGTTCGCCGGTGTCGACGCCCAGCTGTCGCGGTACTCGTACCTGGTCAGCCTGCTGCCCCGGAAGATCGTGCGGGACCTCGGCCTGGACTTCCGGGTCCGCGGCCGCACGGTGTCCTCGTACACCCCCACCGAGCGTGACGGGCGGCCGACCGGACTGCTCGTCGGCGGTGGAGAACGGCGCACCCGGGAGGCCTTCGCCCGGCTGACCGGGTCGGCCGGCGAGTACCAGGCCTGGCAGCGCTTCTACGGGATGACCGGCCGCGTCGCCAAGAAGGTGTTCCCCACCCTCACCGAACCGCTGCCCACCCGTGACGAACTGCGCGGCCGCATCGACGACGACGAGGCCTGGCGGATCCTCTTCGAAGAGCCGCTCGGGGTGACCGTCGAGGACAACTTCAGCGACGATCTCGTACGCGGTGTCGTCCTCACCGACGCGCTCATCGGCACCTTCGCCGACGCCCACGACCCTTCCCTGCGGCAGAACCGCTGCTTCCTCTACCACGTGATCGGCGGCGGCACGGGAGCCTGGGACGTGCCGGTCGGCGGCATGGGCGCGCTCACCGACGCGATCGCCGGAGCCGCGCGCGCCGCGGGCGCGGTCGTCGCCACCGGCCACGAGGCGGTCCGCGTGCAGACCGATGGGCGGGCCGCCGAGGTCACGTACCGGACCGCGGAAGGAGAGCGGACGGTCTCGGCCCGGCACGTCCTCGTCAACGCCTCCCCGCAGGAACTCGCCCGGCTCACCGGTGACGAGCCGCCCGCCCCCGCCGAGGGCGCCCAGCTCAAGGTGAACATGCTGCTGAAGCGGCTGCCCCGGCTGCGCGACACGTCCGTCGATCCGCGCGAGGCGTTCTCCGGGACCTTCCACATCGCCGAGGGATACGAGCAGTTGGCGACCGCACACGCCCAGGCCGCGTCCGGTGCGCTGCCCGAAGCGCCGCCCTCCGAGATCTACTGCCACTCGCTCACCGATCCGACGATCCTCGGCCCGGACCTGGTGCAGCAGGGCTACCACACGCTCACACTCTTCGGCCTGCACACACCCGCCCGGCTCTTCGCCCACGACAACGACGGCGTACGGGAGGAACTGCTCAAGTCGACGCTCGCGCAACTGGACGCGCACCTCGCCGAACCGCTCGCCGACTGCCTGGCGACCGATGCGGACGGCCGTCCCTGCATCGAGGCCAAGACACCGCTCGACCTGGAGCGCGACCTGCGGCTGCCCGGCGGCAACATCTTCCACCGCGACCTCGCCTTCCCCTACGCGCAGGAGGGCACGGGCCGCTGGGGCGTGGAGACCGCACACGCGAACGTCCTGCTGTGCGGCGCGGGCGCGGTGCGCGGTGGCGGGGTGAGCGGAGTGCCGGGACACAACGCGGCCATGGCTGTGATGGAGGAGTCTCTGTGACCGCCAAGTAGCGCCCGGCGGCGACTCGTTCACACCGTCGCCGTCGCCGTCGCCGTCGCCGTCGCCGTCGGTCAGTCCTTGGCCGCCGTCCAGCCCACCGCCTCGATCCGTGCCGCGTCCGCGGGCCTGGCCTCGTCGAACACCACCCGGTCGCCGTCCGCGACCCGTTGCGCGTCCACGTACACGCCTCGGCCCACGTAGAGCCGGTCCGTCGCGTACCGCCAGCGCAGGACGAGTCGCCGGGCCTCGGGGAGTTCCGCGGAGAGCCGGTGCCAGGCCCGGCCCGACCAGCCGGTGACGGAACCGGCGGGATGATCCTGGGCGGCCTCGCCCTGCCGGACAGTGGTGAACGGCACCGGCAGCCACGTCGTGCCGCCGTCCGTCGAGGACTCCAGGAAGAGGGCGTCCGCCTGCGGTTCGGTGTCCCACCACAGGGCGCACCGCAGACGGCCTCCCGCGCCGAGGTCCAGCGCGGGCAGGGTCAGCGTGGCGGACGTGGCGGTCGCCATGCCGGAGAACCAGGCCGTACGTCCTCGCGCGGGCCGGACCGGCACTGCGCGGGCGAGGTTGTTGGCGGCGGCCACCCGTGGAGCGGAACCCGACCGCCAACTGCGCACGGGGTGGACGGAGTTGCCGAGCACGATGAGGAACGAGTCGGTCGTAGGGTCGAGGACGAGCGAGGTGCCGGTGAAGCCGGTGTGTCCCGCGGTGCGCGGTGTGGCCATCGCGCCCATGTACCAGTGCTGGTAGAGCTCGAAGCCGAGGCCGTGTTCATCGCCAGGGAAGGCCGTGTTGAAGTCGGTGAACATCAACTCCACGGACTCGGGCTCCAGGATGCGCGCCCTGCCGTACACACCGCCGTTGAGCAGCGCCCGGCCGAGGATCGCCAGGTCCCACGCGGTGGAGAAGACACCGGCGTGGCCCGCCACACCGCCGAGGCTGTACGCGTTCTCGTCGTGCACCTCGCCCCATACGAGGCCGCGGTCGAGCCCCGACCACGGTTTGCGGGCGTCCTCGGTGGCGGCGATCTTCGGCTTCCAGGAGGCGGGCGGGTTGAAGCGGGTGCGGCGCATCCCGAGCGGGTCGGTGATCTCGCTGCGCAGCAGGGTGTCCAGGGCGCGACCGGTGATCTTCTCCAGGACGAGCTGGAGCGAGATCAGATTGAGGTCCGAGTAGAGGTACCTGGTGCCCGGCGGGTTGAGCGGCGCCTCCTTCCAGATGAGCTGGAGCTTCTCCTCGTACGTCGGCGCGCTGTAGAGCGGGATCCAGGCGCGGAACCCCGAGGTGTGGGTGAGCAGTTGACGGATCGTGATGTCCTGCTTGCCCGCGCCGCCGAAGTCCGGGAGGTAGGAGGCGATCTTCCCCTCCAGCTCCAACTCGCCGCGCTCGATCTGCTGCACGGCGAGGATCGACGTGAACAGCTTCGACACCGACGCGAGGTCGAAGACCGTGTCCTTGGCCATCGCGATCTGCTGGTCGGCGGGGAACTCCACGGGGGTGTCGGTCTTCTCGCCGTACGCCGAGTAGCGCACCGCCTTCCCGATCGGGTGGTGCAGTGCGACCGTGCCGCCGCGCCCGGCGAGCAGCACGGCGCCCGCGTACCAGGGGTACTTGGGGGAGGGGCCGAGGAACGCCTCGGCGTCGGTGACGAGTTGGCGCAGCTGGGCGGGGAGCAGCCCGGCGCGTTCGGCGGAGCCGTGGCGCAGGGTCGGTCGGCCGTGGGCGTCGTCGTTGCTCGCGTCTGCGCCGGGCGCCGCCGACGCCGCGGGGAGGGGCGCGAGCATCAGCGCGCCGCCCAACGCCGTCAAACCCCGGCCCAGTTGACGACGGGTCGGCCCGCCGCCCGCTCTGTCCGTCATCGAGGAGCCTTCCGTTGAGACGCTGTGCCGCTGTGGCCGCCTGAAAGTATCTTTCCGAGTTCGCTGTGCTCGGTGAAACTTTTGTGTCAGACGGGGGGCGTGTCAACGGTGCCGTCCTGACCGGTCCCGGTTCGGGAAAATCCATGGAAACTGACGGTCCATCAGAAAAGGTCTTCCTTCGTCCGGAGGACTGCGGCATCCTGCGCCCATGCAGACGGAGCTGAGCAAGAAACTGGGAGTCGAGCACGCCCTCTTCGGCTTCACGCCATTCCCCGCCGTCGCCGCTGCCATCAGCCGGGCCGGCGGGTTCGGCGTGCTCGGCGCGGTCCGCTACACGGCCCCCGACGACCTCAAACGCGACCTCGACTGGATCGAGGCGCACGTCGACGGGATGCCGTACGGACTGGACGTCGTCATGCCGGCCAAGAAGGTCGAGGGCGTGACCGAGGCGGACGTGGAGGCGATGATCCCCGAGGGACACCGCCAGTACGTCAAGGACACTCTGGCCAAGTACGGGGTGCCCGAACTAGCCGAGGGCGAGGCCTCCGGCTGGCGTATCACCGGCTGGATGGAACAGGTCGCCCGCAATCAACTCGACGTCGCCTTCGACTACCCGATCAAGCTGCTGGCCAACGCGCTCGGGTCGCCGCCCGCCGATGTCATCCAGCGCGCCCACGACCAGAACGTGCTCGTCGCCGCGCTCGCGGGCAGCGCCCGGCACGCGCGCAAGCACGCCGAGGCGGGCATCGACATCGTCGTCGCGCAGGGCTACGAGGCGGGCGGCCACACCGGTGACATCGCCTCGATGGTCCTGACGCCCGAAGTCGTCGAGGCCGTCGACCCCTTGCCCGTGCTCGCGGCCGGCGGCATCGGCAGCGGACAGCAGATGGCCGCCGCGCTCACTCTCGGCGCCCAGGGTGTGTGGCTCGGCTCCATATGGCTGACCGTCACGGAGGCCGACATGCACTCGCGCGCCCTGACCCGGAAGCTGCTCGCCGCCGGGTCGGGCGACACGGTCCGCTCGCGCGCGCTGACCGGGAAACCCGCACGCCAGCTGCGTACCGAATGGACCGACGCCTGGGACGACCCGAATGGACCCGGCACGCTCCCCATGCCCCTGCAGGGGCTGCTGGTCGCCGACGCGGTCTCGCGGATCCAGCGGCACGAGGTCGAACCGCTGCTCGGGACACCCGTGGGACAGATCGTCGGCCGGATGAACAGCGAACGCAGCGTCCAGGAAGTCTTCGACGACCTCACCCGTGACTTCGAGAAGGCCGTCGACCGACTCAACCGCATCGCCGGAAGGAGCCACGAGTGAGCCAGCCCCCCAACGGCTTCTGGGCCCAGGCCACCGCCGACCCCGAGCGCACCGTGCTCATCGCGACCGACGGCGAGGAGTGGACCGCAGGACGCCTGCACGCCGAGACCAACCGGCTGGTGCACGGACTGCGTGCCGCCGGGCTCGAACGAGGCGACGCCTTCGCCGTCGTACTGCCCAACGGCGTCGAGTTCTTCACCGCGTACCTTGCAGCCTCGCAGGCCGGCTTCTATCTCGTGCCCGTCAACCACCACCTCGTCGGCCCCGAGATCGCCTGGATCGTCTCCGACTCCGGCGCCAAGGTGCTCGTCGCGCACGAGCGGTTCGCCGACGCCGCACGCCACGCGGCCGACGAGGCGAAGCTCCCCGAGGAGCGGCGGTACGCGGTCGGCGCGGTCGAGGGCTTCCGGCCGTACGGCGAACTCCTCGACGGGCAGCCCGAGTCGGTGCCCGAGGACCGCACGCTCGGCTGGGTCATGAACTACACCTCGGGGACCACGGGCCGCCCGCGCGGTATCCGGCGCCCCCTGCCCGGCAAGCTCCCCGAGGAGACCTACCTCGGCGGCTTCCTCGGCATCTTCGGCATCAAGGCGTTCGACGACAACGTGCATCTGGTGTGCTCGCCGCTCTACCACACGGCGGTCCTCCAGTTCGCGGGCGCGTCCCTGCACATCGGACACCGGCTGGTGCTGATGGACAAGTGGACGCCGGAGGAGATGCTGCGGCTCATCGACGCCCATCGGTGCACGCACACCCATATGGTCCCGACCCAGTTCCACCGCCTGCTCGCGTTGCCGGACCGAACGAGGGCGGCCTATGACGTGTCGTCCATGCGGCATGCCATCCATGGCGCCGCCCCGTGCCCGGACCATGTGAAACGGGCCATGATCGAGTGGTGGGGCCACAGTGTCGAGGAGTACTACGCGGCCAGTGAGGGCGGCGGTGCCTTCGCCACCGCCGAGGACTGGCTGAAGAAGCCCGGCACGGTCGGCAAGGCCTGGCCCATCA